>JAQGHU010000059.1 GCA_028291515.1 Schlesneria sp. | reverse complement strand
CAACGCAACTCCAGTGGCCAACAAACGCGCTGGCGTTTCACAACTGCCGACGCAAGAATCAAGCTGACATCTCTCTACCCCGTTCCCATCCGTCTACCTGACATTGGACGATAGATCGACCACTAGTTCCGCCTCCTCAAAGGATCGTGTCTACAATTCGCACGATGCGGCGTGAGGCCGTTCGTAGCGCTGCGCGACAAGAACTGCAGGAGATCGAGCGTGAACTACACCGGGCGCATTCGGCCATGGACTACCAGAAGGGACGCGTCCCATATGAGCAGTGGCAGAAGACCCTGCCCGCTGCAGAACTACCGTCTGACGACCCGCTGATCACCAGCAACCTCGCGGCTCTGGCCTGGTGTGAGCTGGAACGGGGGCTGGAATCCGGCGAGACCGTCTGGCAGAACCACATTCACACCGTCGAACTGGCACTCGATAGTCCCCGTACCGAACAGCTAACGTTGGCGCGCCTCGTGGAACAAACGGAGCGTATGGGACGCGGGCTACCAGATCCGCTCGGTACACACCTGAGGGACAGGTTGCACGGATTGCAGGTACAGCGAGGGCGTCGACGAATCTTGATCGGAGCGACCGCCAGCACGGGGGTCATCGCGATCGTTGCGATCGTCGTCATGATCATCCAATGGTCCAACGAAGTCTCGCAACGGCATCAGATCACCAAGCGTCTCCACGAGATGACCGAACGAGGGGAGATCGAACAGGCCACTGAACTGGCTAAACAGTTTGATGCCCGCTGGCAGCACATGCCCGAATGGCTCGATGCCAAGGCCAGCATCGTCACCGCTCAGAAAGCTTTGGCGGATCGCGAACGGCGGTATGAGGCCTTGATGTCGCAAGCCGAGGCGGTTTCCGACATCGATGAGAAGGGCTTCGAGCGATCGATTCGCGAGACAGAAGACCACGTCAACAAGCCACCCATCAGCGATGATTTGAAACAGCGATTCGACCAGGGTTGGCGAATGCTGTCTGCCGAACGTCAGAAAAGGAAGAACAAGCTTGAAGAAAGCCTGACAAGTCGGATGGCAGTTCAAGAATCAGAAATCAATACGCTGGAAACGATGTTCATGGAGATGGAGTTAGCGGAATTCACGGCGATGCGCGACCGCATTCAAGGAGCCTTGAACGTATTGGCCGACTCCCCTGGTCTACCCAAGAACCTTGCAGACTCGGTTAAGTTTCATCGATCGCGGCTGGACGACATCGATCGAAAGAACTCCAAGGCGATTCGTCGCAAGCAGTTGTTTGCGGAACTAAGTAAGCATTCCAGGGTCCCTCACAATTCACCAGCGCCGGGAGTTGACGGCTACATCACCTCGTTGGCCAAAGGAGCAGAGACCCTGATCAAGTCGGACACGCTAGTCGAAGAATTGCAGAAGTCTTCGCAGGAAGCGCCGGCTTGGAAGGCCGTCTACGCCGTGCAACAGGGGCTTCCTTCAGATCCGGCATTGATGTTCCCAGTTGATCCGCAAAAGCTCGCATTGCGCAAGAAGGAGATCGCGGGTCTGATCGAGCGAAACCAGATGTGTCCGTTGCAGGACGTACTGAAGACGTATTCCGCTCTGTTGAAAACGTTGGAAGAACGTCAAAACGCCGTGGAAACGTTTCGCAAGTACTTGGCCACCGAAGAAATGAACGGTCTGTTCGTCGTCTACACGACCACGACGCTACGACCGTATTACCTGAACGAGTCAGCGGAATTGAAATCTGGCAGCTTCTTTCGATGGTGCCGGCGCAACGAGAGCAGCCAAGTCAGACTCTCTTTTTCCCGGCTGAAAAATTCAAAGCCAGAAGACGCCCCGCAGAAACAGTTGGCAGAGAAACTCAGAGCCATTCTGAAAGAAATCGCGTATGACAACTGGGGCGATATCTGTCGGCGCCTTGTTGAAACGACACTTGAAGAACGCAACCCGAGTGCCTCAGATGTTGACCCAATTCTAAAACTGGAGATTCTGACCCGGATCAACGACATGGCGGTGAAAGGCAATTCCGATTGGAATTCACAGAAACTATTCCAGGACTTCGCGGAGCCACTGCAAGCTGCCAGAATCAAGTACGCCAATGCCGACTGGGCAGACCCCGAGGATAAGAATCTCGAAAAATATCGGGACACCGTCTCGGGGCTGGAACGCGATTCCAAGGTGAATTCCGCCAACGTTTTCACCAAGTCGCAGGCGCCGTTCACGGATCTGGCGAAGAAACTTCAAGACCGCTATGAAGCGATCGGATTCATGTGGAAACTGGACGAGGAGGCGCCGCAGATCCAAATCCCGTTGAACCCCGGCAAGCCGTGCCAAATCCTGGCCAGTGTTCCCTTGGAAAATGCCACTGAAACCGCAAACCGGCATCGTTTTGAAATTGTGGGCGACATCAACTCGAAGGGGCAGATCGAGCCGAAACAGGATTCGTTGTCAAAATACTTCAGAGCTGGCCGTCTGTTGTTTGTCAAAACATCAATCGACTAGGCGCAACTTCAAAACCGCTCGTTCACTCGCTTGTCTACTGCTTCCCAGGCATTCAGGGCTGTCATGGATCAAAATCGATATTACGTCCTGTTGCGTGGCAAGACCCGCGGTCCCTATTCGATCGAGCAATTGCGTCGACTCGTATCACGCGGCCAGTTCAGCCGAATGTACCAGATCTCGACCGACAAGCTGACGTGGGCTTCGGCATCCGAACTGCACGATGTCTTCGCTACAGTTCAACCGGTCCCGAGCGGCCCCAAGTCCCAACCGTTCTCATTCGACGAGCAATGGTATTATGCGTCCGGCGATCAAAGACTGGGCCCCCTCGCACGCGATGAATTGTTGATGTCGTTTTCTGGAGGACACCTCCCCGGTTCGACTCTGGTCTGGCGCGAGGGTCTTTCAGACTGGCTTCCCGCCGAGATTGTCTTTGCCGAATCGATTTCCTCAACTCCGGGCAGAAAATCAAAGGCACTCCCTTTCTGGGCCACCCTCTCACTTCTACTCGTCGCTGCCTTGGGAATCGGGACGGTGCTTTGGTGGCAGAACGAGGGTCGCAAACCACAACAAATTGCCCGAAACGATGTTTCTGTCGCGGCAACCGTCGGCGATGCAAAAACGCCGAATGTTGTGGATTCGGTCCCGGTACCAGCTGACGTCAAACCCGTAGAAGTCAAACCTGCAGAATTGAAACCAGATGAAGTAAAACCAGATGAAACCAAACCTGTGGAAGTCAAAGATAACAGCGGCGATGTTAAGAAGACGAATGCGGTCAATGCCGTCGCCGAGTCCGGTGAAATCAGATCTGTGGAAGTCAAAGACAAGAGCGTCGTCTCCGTGATCAATGACAGTGTGGGAATGGTGGGCCTCTATTTAAGTATTGATATGCATGATGGTGCGCGCCATGAAAAATGGATGGGGAACGGCAGTTGTTTCCTAGTCAATCGACAGGGACATGCCATTACCAACCGACACGTCGTGAAAGAGCATAAAGAATGGTTAAACGCAACAGGTAAGGGACGAATCGAAAGGCTGGTTCGCGCGCTATTGTCCAGCGCCGATCTCACTGATTCAGTGACCAAAAAACAGATCGCTGCGATGGAAAAGCGGATGTCGCGCATCGCAAAGATTACTCCGCATTGTGTGGTGTACTTTGCAGGCAAAGGATTTCCGGCAGACGTTCACTACGTCAGCAGCCGCTTTGACATGGCCGTATTGACAATTGAAGGATTACCTCCGTCCCCGTGGTTTGCCTTAAGTGCAGACAATGAATGTCCTCAGACTTCTCCAGTGTTTGCATTTGGATTTCCCGGGACCTCCCAAGAAGCTGTGGCAGATTCGGAGAAGGCATTCGAGATGGCCAGACAGCTAGGATCTTCCATAGACGACCTGCTCTTCGGAACTGACGATCATCGCAATGCGATCAAATCAGGTTCATTTGAGGTGTCGACGACGAGTGGAGAAGTCGAGCAGATTCAAGAGGAGACTGGCGGAATTGTCCATGCGAAACATAGCGCCAGAATTAGCTGGGGAAACTCGGGTGGACCACTAGTGCTTCGGGAAGGGAAGCCGGGAACTGTCTTTGGGATCAACACTCAATATATTCCCAAAGGGGTTGCTCCTGTTCCAGTGGCATTTCCGATCGCACAGATGAAAAAAGAACTTGAACAAGATGCCAAAGTTCCAGATTTGAACTGGCGTTAACTGTTCCAGCTCGGCAAGTTGGCCAAGGGTTGAACGTGAACAAATACCTCTTTTTGTTCCCTGAATGACCACGAGCGACGCTTGGGTTCTCAGGCGGCCGATTTACTCACGTCACTACTTGCCTAGCTTACTACCTTCTACTTTCTCACCGCTTCATTATTGGCCGTCAGGAAAAAAGTGGAGGCGGGGGGAATCAACGGAGGACGTCACGCAATTACATCGCAAGACACATATACAAAAGCACTTGTGAAGGTTCATGCAATTTTCAAAAACGTGAATATCAGTGCGCTTTTTGGGGCGTATCAGCACAGCTCTAAGACCGATCAGAAAACGATTCTTCTCTGAGCGCGGCAAATCCGCTGCACCCCATGCGACAACTGACAACACTTTCGACTCTTCGGTCTTAACGGGGCTTCGTCGGCAAGCCATACCTCTTTGACGACCATGCGAGGCCTTCCAAGCTCCAGATGTCTCTGCCGCTCTCAGTTTCGTAGCAGGTAAACGAACCGCAGCCGCACGGCAATATGATCTTGTTTCTCGCGCTCGATGACAATTGGCCTTGTCCAGGACAATTGCCTCTTTCGCTCCACTTTCCACACGTCTTTCTCTGATTGCTTGCGAACGGCCAACTGTGGATATAGTCGTACATCAATCACCAATATCAATTGATTTCTGGCTTAGGCGGCTTCTTTCCGTATCTAGCTTCGTACTTCGCCGCAAAGATAGCTTCTTTCTCGGGGTGACAGATGAAGCATTGTGAGTCGGGGCGGTTGTATTCCTTACACCAGTCGCCTTCCTTTTGAAACTGCTTGGCTAGCTTTGAACTACATTGGTCGCATTCGCTTTCCGGCACTCCATGTTTCTTGCACCACCACCCCGAACTCGCAACTGAGCACGGGCGAGTTCAAAGTGGCAGTGAGTGCTCCTCGCACCGAGATGAATAACGACCAGATTATGAAACTCAAAGCGGAAGGAAAGTTCCCCCAGTCTGACGACGAATTCGTACCGGAGAAATATCGATCCTACGACACCAGCGGCCTGCAGTTGACGGTGCAACCAAGTCAAAACAAATTCGATATCCAAATGTCTCGCTAGAGTAGTGGTCCGTAAATACGGGAACTTATCTAGCATGCTGGCGTCGAAGCCTTCCATTAGGGAGGATCAACGCCATGCGAGTTGCGAAAGCCATCACTTTGACGGATGAAGAACGAACGACGCTGATGAAGTGTTGCGCTGGCGTAGCACGCCTGCGAGGCTGATTCAGCGGGCTCGTCCGGGATTCCGCTCCCCACACCAAGCCCTTTTCAATCAGAATACGATGTCCGGCCCGCGTGAGCTCTTCAACTCCCGCAGGAGCATTGCCACTCGGTGGTCATCCTTTTGATTTTCTTGGGAACGCCGATCTGCACAGAACATACCTTCCTGCGAATGAATAGAAGAGACTTCGAGGAACAAGACACGCTCACGTCAGCAAAGTGACGCCAGTGCCATTGACGGTGGGGTAGCGGACTTGCCCTCGCTCGACTTTCACCCCGTCTGCGATGTCAGTCTCCAACAGAACCGCACCGTCGATATCTGCGTAATCCAGCAGCGGCAGCAATTGAGCGATCGCGGAAATACCGACCGTGGTCTCCGGCATACAACCAATCATCAATCGCAATCCCAGCCGCTTCGCGTTCTTTGCCATCCGCAGGCCAGGGGTCAGGCCACCGCACTTGCACAACTTGATATTAACTCCATGAAAATAACCGACACATTTCTCGACATCGCCTTCTGTGACACAGCTTTCATCCGCGACAATCGGCAGGGCGGATTCCTGGTACACTCGACGCATCTCATCCCAACTGCCTGCCTTGAGTGGCTGCTCGATGAACTCCACCCCGAGCGATTTCATAAGTCGGGAGTTGTGAATTGTTTCGTCAGCAGTCCAGGCCGTATTGGCGTCGACGCGGAAAATTGCATCCGTATGCTTCCGCAATTCACGAATGATGCCAACATCGTCTCTTGTTCCCAGCTTGATCTTGTAGATCGGCCAGCCAGGAAACTCCTGAAGTTTCTCGACCATCTTCGGGATGGGGTCGATCCCAATCGTATAGTCACTTTCCGGTGCTTTGGAGGGATCAAGCCCCCACAGTTCATGCACCGGTTTACCGAGGCGTTTTCCCCACAGATCATGTGCGGCCTCGTCGACTGCACATAGACCAAAGGAACAACCTTCCAGGTGGCGGTGAATTGCCTGCCACAGGTCCTCCGGGCGATCCCAGGGAGTGCTCTCAATCAAAGCGCGACAATGTTCGAGGCGATTGCGGACATCGTCAGTGCTGACTCCAAAATAGGTGTTGTCAGGGGCTTCTCCGTAACCACGCAGACCGTCCTGTTCCAGTTCTACGATCAACGTCGATTGCACTTCTTCTGTCCCGTGGGACGTCGTAAACGGCTGTCGCAGTCTTAAACGATATTCCCGCAGCGTCATCTTCATTTGTTCGGTCCAAGATCCTGTTGAAGAGTAATTCTCAAAACATCCGTCGCTCTTTCGGGCCTCAACAACTGACGGAAAGTGAAGAGGCACGCACTCGAGGGCTACCAGGCATCCCAATTCATTACGAACCGTGAACATCACGGCGGAACCGCGTACGTCGTGTCGATGCAGCTTGAATCACAGCGGCACCAGAGAACATGGGTTGGCTTTGGCCCGAAACGTTTAGGTGGCCGTCGTCAGACACTGCTTCAGAATTTCGGTGACACACACTCCGATGGCCGTCCCCACCACATATCCCCAGAGACCGATCAGTAGTCCCGGTGTCACTAGTTGTTTCCAACCAAGGGACACCGCCATGGCAGCGGCACTCGCAGGTCCCCCCAACGTTGCGTTTGACGCCAGCAGCAGTTCTTCGAGGTTCAGGCGAAGCAGACGACCGACTAGAAGCGTGAATCCCAGGTTAAAGACCGCGATGATGGTGCACAGGACAAACATCGACGGCACATGTGTTACGACCGAAACGAAGTCCGAGGGTAATCCGATCGTGAACAGGAACAGGTACAGCAGGTATCCGCCAATTTCCTCGGTCCCATGAATTCGTCCCAGATGCCGCTTGAACAGTGTGGCCGCCGTGATCGTCAAGAATGTCAGCCAGATATATTTGCTGCCGATCAGCGACGTCACAATGGGGACCAGCATTGAGTTCGCGATCTGTCCTGATGATTCCGACCGTTCCAATTGTCCCGCGACGACTTGCGCGATGAATGTCGATGCTGCTGCGAGGGGAACGGATATCGCCAGTCCCGTGGCAATATTCAGGAGCGACAGGGAATGAGGTTGCCGATGTTCCGGGACAATTTCTCGTGATTCGTCCGTCGTCTCCACCAGGGAGTGTGGGTGAGGATAGCGTTTCCGCATCCATGGCATCGATGCGAACGAGAAGATCAGCACGAATGCTGCTGCCATCACAAAGTTATCTGCCACAATCAGGGAACTGGTCAGTGCGTCATCGATGTTGTAAATCTCTTTCATCGCAACAAAATTGACGCTGCCGCCGATATAGCTGGCCGTCATCGTTCCGGTGAGTTGTGGAAGTTCCTTCTGGTATTTGACCGCAGCAGCGTCCGTAGAGGCGTCAGTGAAAGTGCGGCCGAACTGAGACATCAGTGCACCGGCAACAAATGCACCCAGAATCGATCCAGCAATCGCGATCTGCACGGCCACGAATGCGGTTCGCGAAGTCTTGATGATGTCGATCAGGCTGGCACGAAGCAGCAGTAACGTAACTGCGACCGGGACCAGGTAATCTGTAATGGAATCATAGACAGGGCTGGATTTTGGCATGATTCCCAGGTTGGAAAGGATCATGGCGATTAACAGCGTCAGGACTGGGCCACTGAGTCGCGCCGCCCAACGATACCGCTGTTCCAGATAAATGCTGACCGCGACGCCGATGACGATCAGCGTCCACAGCGTCCAGACATTCTCCGGGCTGATCAGGCTTGTCTCGATGGCAGTGCTCGGTAGGACCATAATGCCTATTCAGCCTGTGAGGGAACGGAACGTTTGAGAACAAAATTGGCCATGATGACGGAGTGAACACGCCCATCTTCCCCTTGCTGAAAGATCAGGTGTTCGTCGTCGTACATTCCGGCAGGGAATCGAAAAACGGTCCGGTTGATCGGCGCCAGCCGATAGTCCATTTCATTTTCAGTCATGGCATAGAGATGCCCATTCCGAATGGAAATGATCAATGGAATGAACGCTGGTCCATAAGTGCCTACGAACTTCGTCCAGTTCGCGGGTTCTGACTGCGGTTGCGAGTCAGGAAGTTTCGAGAATTTCTGGCGCATCGCCGTGCAACCGATCACCTCGCCGACATCGTTTCTTTCGAACGCGATGGACGAATTGAAAAAGAAGCGGCTGTTCGCCACGAAAACCAGGTCGCCTCGTGATTCCAACGGCACGGGCTGCCCCGAGATGACCGCCTGCAATTGCCCATTTTTCTCGGTGAATTCCGCCCAACAGTTCGTTGATTCATACTTTCCGACGAACTGCCTCAGGTCAGTTCGAGGGGAAAGCGCCGGAGGAGCAGATGTCGCCAGAGTTAGATTCTCTGATGGCACAGCTACGGCCTCGGCTGGCAACTGACGGCAAGCGAGCGCCGCCTCTATCGCCGCAGCCATCATTCGTTGTACCGAGCCAATTGCCAGATCTTCATTGGCCAGAACAACGGCTCCGACTTTCTGCGACGGGATGGCGATCAGGCTCGATGTGAACCCGTACACCGCTCCCATGTGCTGTACCGTCTCGTGCTCCTGGTGTTTGCCGAGCGAAAAGCCGAGGCCAAACGTCCTGGCGGCATTGGAACCCTGTGGCTTGTACATCTCTGCCAGCGTCTCTGGCTGGACCAGAATGCGGTCGCCCACCCGACCCTCATTGACCAGGAACATGATGAACCGTCCGAGGTCTTCGACCGTCGTATAAAGGTTGCCTGCCGGAACGGTTCCCAATTCGAATCGTGGAGCCAGAATCTGTTGAAATCCACCATTCGGTAATGCGACGGATAGGTATCCCGCCGACATCTGATCTCGCTGCCGCTCTTGCAATTTCCAAGACGAACTCGACATGCCAGCGACGTCGAACACCTGTTTCTGGACGAAATCTTCAAACGTCTGTCTGGACAGGGTTTCTATGGTCTTGCCTGCGATCGTCGGACCGACATTGGAATACCGTGTTTTTGCTTCCGGGGCACTCGGCAAGACGCAGTCTGAAAGGCTGGCGACGACTGCGTCGAGCGTCGGTTCCTGATCGTCAAAGTACCCTCCAACGGGAGACTCGCGGATCATTCCGGAGCGGTGGCACAACAGCCTGCGAAGGGTGATCGCAGGAGCATCCGGGTAGGGATTGACGATCCTGAAATCGGGAAGATAAGTTTGAATGGGAGCATCCAGGTCGATGGGGGTTTGCTCTCTCAGTTTCATCGCGGCCACGGCTGTCACCAGCTTCGAGATGGATCCGGCCCGATAAATGGATTTTGCGGTGGCAGGGGTCTTGTGATCACGGTTGGAGTATCCAAACCCGTGTGCATAGACGATCCGGCTGTCGTCAATCAGCGCAATGGACACACCATTCACATAACCTTGATCCAGTTCCTGTTGGACCGCTCTTTCGAGACGAACCACCTCTGCGGGCCGCGTCGCGTTGCCCTGTGGTCCATCCTCCGCCGCAAGCTGCGACACAGGCAACAATCCGATCACAATCAGCAGGGTTTTCATCGATACGTCAAATCTCATGGATGACCACCTGTCCTAGCTGCAAGGCAGAACCAACTTAGCCGAGAAGTGAGGCGAATTCGCGCAGCAATCGATCAATCATCGATTCCGTATGCGCAGAGGAGACGGCAATCCGCAGTTGCCCCGCCGAGGCAACTCCACTGTAGACCTTTGCATAAGCGATAATGATGCCCCGCTTGCGCAGTTCTCTCTGCAGCATCTGCATGTGACTGGCATCTTTGATGATGAGGCCGGTAAATGGCACCGAAGTATCCTCGATCTCAAGACCGAGCTTTCTTAATCCCGTGCGCAAGTGCCGGGCATTATTCTGTTGCCTTTGTCGAATCGACGGGTCGGTCATGACCAGCCCAAGCGCGGCCGCAGTTGCCGCGGCGATGGGGGCAGACGGAGAACTGGCTGCATTGAAGTAGCGGGATGTGGATTTCAAATGCGAGATCCAGGCGGCGGAACCGGCAACGATGCCACCACTTCCGCCAATCGCCTTGCTGAGCGTTCCACAACAGTAAAGCCGCGCTGTGTCGGCAGCGGGTTCGGTAGGGTGTCGGTTGATTTGGGTAGACGAGATACCGAACTCGGCGTACGTTCCCCGACCATCACCAAGCACGCCGACAGCATGTGCATCATCCAGGACCAGCAGGGAATTGGGAATCCCCTGCAACAGTTCCAAGTAACGGTCGACCGGCGCAATCCGCCCGCTCGAAGCGAAGATGCCATCTGTTAGAACCAGCGGTCGTTGACCACCTTTCAGATGTTCACGAAACTTCAATGCCAGGTCGTCCGGATTTCGATGCACGAATGGATATGCAGGACACCGGGCCAACTGGATCGATTCCATGATGCTGTAGTGTGAATGTTCATCATAAAAGATCACGTCGTAGTGACCGGCGAGGCCGCCCACGATAATGTTGTTTCCCCAGTAGCCAGAGAGAAAATAAAAGGCTGCGTCGGCCTGGAAATAGTCCGCCGCCAGTTGCTCAACTTCCAGCAGCGAAGGGCTTGTTCCATACCCTCCTCGCGAAGTCGCGGAGTGCACGCCATAGCGACGAAAAGCATCGCATCCAGCTTGAATGACGGCGGGATGTCCCTGCAGTGCGAAGTATGCGGTCCCCGCAAAATAGAGATACGGCTTCCCGTCGATCTGGACCTCGGCGCCTGGAGGGCTCTCCAGGACTCCCGTCCATGAGTCGTCAGGCATGGGTTCGAATGTCGATGTCACGTTGTCCACGTCCAGTCGTTTCAAATCATCGCGTGATCCGAAGGTTCGTCGTCAGTCTGCAAGCATAGCCGTGGAATTCAACGAGTGACAAAACCTGCGTCGCCGCAGTCGGCGGGATCCGAATTGATTCCTCTCCGCCATCGGTGACGGCTGTCCTGCCGCCTGCTGCAGGCCCCGTCTAATGATTGAGTCCGCCGCGAGTACCTGAAGTGTGGTTTGAATCTGGCGCATGTTCGACAATCGAAGAAGGCTTGCCGTTGCGGGAACGAAATTGAGGAGCACCCTCGACCCACCTCAACAATATCAGCGACGACCTTCCGGGCAATTCTTAGACGCGCATTTCCCTGTTGAAATTGCGCAGGCCAAGAAAGTCGATTGAAAGATGCTGGTTCTGATGGAGAATCGAGCAAAACACAACCGTACCTTTTCCCGCAGATGGCGCCGTTGGCAAGAAATGTCGCCTGATGCTGACTAATCGAGCGATGGCGACATGGAATCTTCTCGTTCCTTTCCGTCCACCGAGTCACGACGCAATGTCGCTGTCCTGATCGATCCCGGAGACAGCTGGGGTCGGCGGGTGATCCTCGCCGTTTCAGCAGCCGTGCGGCATCTCCTTCCCTGGGATTTGCTCATTGCTCCTCAGGACGATCAATGGCGACACCGCATTCCGCAAAACTGGCACGGAGATGGAATCATTACAGAGGTCCGCGATGAAAAGACGGCACAGCACGTCCGTTCCCTGGACCTTCCTACGATTCACACTTCGTATTGCGACAACACGCGTGATAGTCGCTATCGCGTGATCACCGACGACCGTAAGCGTGCCGAAATGGCCTTTCACCATTTTCTGGAGCGGGGATTTCAGAATTACGCCTACTACGGTCCGTGCAATCAGAGATATCCGGAAAGCCGCGGAGAGATCTTTCGCGATGTCGTCGTCGCTGCCGGATACGAATGCGACGTGTTCCAGCATTCCGGAACTCAGCGCAACCCTGATGCCGTACGAATCCGGGCGACCCACTGGCTGAAACAACTCGCCCGTCCGGTCGCGATCTTTGCCGGCGACCCGCACCCCGCGTTGCAGTTAACGCAGATCTGTCAGGCCGCAGGGATTCACATCCCTGAAGATGTGGCGGTTCTGGCGGGGGATTCCGATGACGTTCTGTGTGACATTGCAGACCCGCCTCTCTCCAGCATTCTGCTCGCGTGTGAGCAAATCGGAGCACAAAGCGTGAACATGCTGCAAAGCATTTTCCAGGGAAAGTCGCCTGAACATCCGCATCTCCTGGTTCCGCCAATGCGCGTGCTCGTACGCCAATCCACCGACATTCTGGCCGTCAAAGATGAATTTTTCTCGCAGGCTCTGCGCTTCATTCGTGAAAATGCGCATCACGGAATTCAGGTCACGGACATCCTTCGGCATGTTCCCATATCTCGTCGAGGCTTGGAGCAGCGCTTTCTCCGGTACCTGAATCGATCCCCCGCCGACGAGATCCGCAAGGTTCGATTGGAGCGCGTCAAATACTTGCTGGTAGCCACGGATCAGTCCAATGAACAGATTGCAATCGCATCAGGTTTTTCAAGTTCCTCTCAGATGGGTGTCGTCTTTCGCAAGATGCTGGGAATGACACCGATGGACTTTCGTAAGGCCAACCGTCGCCGAGATCAATGACTCTGCCCGCTGCGCATTTTCGAGAGAAGGTTGCGCAGATCTAAAACGACAGGATTTGTTCTAGCCTGTAAACTAGTTCTGGATAAACCGCAGCAGAATCGGAAATCTTCAGAGAATGGAGGGCATTGATGAATGTTCCTGTGTTGGTTGAGAATTTGAACCTGCCTTCAGACGTCTTGAGCGATACGACAACCATTCCGCCTAATTCGCATTCTTCTGAAGCTAGTCCGTCTGCTTCGCCGCTGCTGCAATACCGGCGAATTGCGATTGCAGTGGGTGACGACGCCAGCCACTTTGTCGCCAAGACAGCGATCGGATTGCTGCGATATCGGGAGCATGACGTCGTCGCCGTCGTCGCCGCGGATCAGTCGGGACGACATGCGCAGGATGTTTACGGAGTCGGCGGTTCGATTCCGGTTGTCGCGTCACTCGAACAAGCCGGCCAACCAGATTCCGTGTTCATTGGAATCGCCCCTCTCGGAGGACGCCTGACGACATCTCTGCAGAACATCATTCGGAATGCTGTCGCAAAGGGAATCGACGTCGTTTCGGGACTTCATGAGTTCCTGTTTGACGATCCTGCGCTTCGGCAACAGGCGCTGCAATCAGGCAGCCGCCTGATTGATGTTCGCAAGAATGATCTCAAGCTTGTGGCTAAGGCCGCGCGCTTTCGTCCGGAGTGTCTGCGAATCCATACGGTCGGACACGATTGCAGCGTGGGCAAGATGACTGTCGCGTTGGAAGTTGAAAATGCCCTGAAGAAACGACGGATCGACGCGAAATTCCTGGCGACTGGCCAGACGGGGATCATGATCGCCGGCGACGGAATCCCTGTGGATTGTGTTGTCTCGGATTTTGTGAATGGAGCCGTGGAAGACCTGGTCTGGAGGCATCAGCATCACGATATTCTGTTAATCGAAGGCCAGGGCGGATTGACTCATCCCGCATATTCCGGCGTCACTCTTGGTCTGTTACATGGATGCGCGCCCCACGCGATGATCATGTGCGTGGAGGCCGGACGCACGCACGTCAAAGGTCTGGACAACATTGAAATCCCAAGTCTCGAACGGTTGTGTGCACTATTCGAAATGATGGCGTCGCAGCGGTTCCCTTCGGTGGTCATCGGCGTAGCGATCAATAGCAAGCACGTCTCGGCAGGCGCCGCTCGCAATGAGGCCGCGTCAATACGCTCGCGACTTGGACTGCCCGTCTGCGATGTGTTTCTCGACGGACCGGAAGAGCTGGTTGAAGCAATTCTGGCGTTTCAGAGCAACCGATGAATGGATCCCCGTGCGACTTGGGGATTTCAAAGATCGGTCAGGCGGCTTGAGTCCGAGTTGCGGACAGCAGCGACGTCTCCTGAACGTGCGCATTTTGAACAAACATTTGAGCATCCGGAACTTGGTGATACGAAAATCTCACCGATACTCGTAATAGGTCTTCGTGCTCCAGCCTCGCACGGCAATGAGGAACACAGACCAGACCTGATTGCGTTGCGTAGTCCAGGTGTAAGATCGACTGGCCTGATTGTGACAGCGGCCTCCTCACGCGCATGCCCTGTCGCGACGAGGTGAATGCCCTGAATGTTTCCTGGAAGGCTGGTGTCGATAAGCTCACGCGTCAGGAATTCGCGTCCTACAACCGATGGCCAAGATTCTCCAGGCTCATCGCTAGGGACTCCTCAACTGGTCCCTGCACCCGCGCCTCTCGAAGGAATCAAAAACAAGATTGGCGCGGACCAACGACGCGCCTACGGCTGAAGAATCGATGAACACTTCAGGCAGCGGTTACTCACACCACCACACCAAGTTACAATCCGGCCGCAGTATCTCGGTTCCAGCTTACATCAGGAATATTGCCCTCATCGGTCCCATACAATGTACACGTCTAGTGATAGCTGAGGACTCTTAATTCCTATTCACTTCGTCACGAATCCCACATCCACCCAGTCCGCTGAATCCGAGTTGATTCCGTCCTCGCCATCAGTGATCACCAGATGCAAAATGCTAGCGGCATTTCCAGTGGCTTTACGAGGAATTGAGATGTTGAAATTCCAAGTAGAATCGCCGGCCTTTAGCAGTGGTGATTTCTCGATGAGCTTGTCGTCAATATAAATCTCGGCGACGACACTGGCTCTCCAGCTCCCCCGCTCTTCCGGGCCAACTCGGCCTACAAAGCGCTTGTAATTCGGCTTAATCTCATAAGAAACACGCGACGGAGCGTGAACTCCCAGTCCGTGTGTGAATCGGTCACCGTCCAGTGTCAGAGGATCCCCTCCATCTCGACTTCCCACTTCGAACTTGCCATAACCGACTGTCGCTTCGATCGGCTTCACGTCATCCAGCCAAATATCAGGCCGTGGAGGAAGGGGGCTTCCCTTCTTCAGGGGTTTAGCCGTTGTTTTATTCCAGTTTCTATTGTGAATCTGAACGACCAGGAATTGGCGAACTTCTTCCAGGGCCTTGTCCGCCCGAGGTTCGCCAGCGGCATTTGTCCCGCAGGCAATTGCATAGTCCTCATCAAGCGCAACGTGGGCACTCGCTACATGGATCCCAATGCTGCCGTTGTGAATGAGGACCCGTCCCTCCGCCCAGCCGGGTTTTACCGAAATCCAGCCAGGAGCGAATCCGGTTCCCGGGGCCGACGTATGCAAGCGCTTGAACGTCTCCGGCTTTAGCAGCTCGTTCTGCCCGCGCTCTCCCTGCAGATGAAAGGCCAGATACCGTCCCAAATCCGGCATGGAGAGATAGGCACCTCCCACCGGTTGGCGGCCATTCGCCGGCGAAGTGTACTCCGGCTCCCGGGGAATCGTTTGTCCATTGGTCTGGCGATGCCCCCAGGGAGCGTCCACCTTCCCGGCGGAAGCCATATGATCACCGATGCCTGCGGTGGACAGTCCCAGGGGTCGATACAAACGTTCGAACATCAGGTCTTCGTAGGATCGTCCAACTTTTCGCTCGACAAACGACATCACGACAACCCCGCCGCCGGAATAAGCTTCGCTCGTTCCTGGTTCATAAGCTAAAGGATCGGCGATAGCCGCTTTGACATATCCGTATCGGCGTTCGACGACATCACGGCCTTCGGCCGTGATTTGATCGATCGACTTGTTGGGGCCATAAGGAAATCCACCGGTATGGGACAGCAATTGCAAAACGGTGACTTTGCGATATCCGGGCTGCATGACCGACACCAACTCGGGGAACATCTCCTCCATGGTCGTGTTCCAGGTGAGGACGCCGTCATCGACCATCATCCCGATCAGCGCCGCCGTCATCACCTTTGTAATGGATCCAAGATGAAAGCGGTCGTCCTGAGTGGCAGCAATCTTCGTCCCGTATTTGCGGACTCCCACCACGGAAGCGGCGACAACTTCACCCTTCATCACGACCACGGCCCCCAGGTCCGGCAAGTCGTAGAACTTGCGAATCTTCTCCAGGCGAGTCCGCAGCCATTCGGGATCGTCGATTGCCTCGTGAACGGCCTTCTTCCCCTTTTTCGATGAGGGTTGGCTATATGCCTGCTGCAGCATGAGCCCGCTTAACAAGGTCACGACGACGAAATATCGCATCATTTCTGCTTTCCCACTTGAGATCTTTAGCGACGTCCACTGGGGCTCAACGAAGAGGATCTACTTCCATTCAGTCGGAACGAGGTCAATTTCCCGGCACGGTGATATCGAAAGTTCCACCCGAACTGGTGACATCGACCTTCCATCCGGATTGACGAGGGTCCAGGTATTTTTCGGAGATAGACAGGGGCGCGGGTCTCGAGGGCGGACCGTTCACTGCCATGCGTTGCTCTGGAGTCCCGGGTTCTGTCCACGGGATCAAGGCTAGCTCATACGTTCCCAAAGGGACCATTGGCGAGCCTCCGCACAGCAGCTGGCAGCTACCATCCGCCTCAACCTTCCCTTGGCATGCACGACTCGTCGTCGGATCAACACCGATCAACGCCACGGGCTCTTTCAGGGGAGTTCCAGCCCATTTCACTTTCCCTGTCACCGTCGACGTCGGGACAATGAATTTCCCCCGGGAGCCGCACCCCACAAGGACCAATGCAAGCCACAAAACTATGAAACTGGACCGCCTCATTTTTTCTCCAAAGTATTGCGCAGGGTAGCCTGCCCAAAGCGCACCACGGACAGCAAGCTCGACATGTTTGCCGCGAAGGCCAGTGTCCGAAAAGAACAACGCTTGCTTTAGAACTCACCCACGACACCGCGATCGTCGCGGGTGGCCAAGCGCTTCAGTGTAATCAAGTCAACACTATTCGAAATAAACCGGACGCTACCATCGCCAAGCGCCACATTAACACCGCCGGTATGTGCCGAACTCAGTGGATTGTTCGGGCCGAAGTTTTCATGAACGCCCGCCAACGTCGCGTCGTTTCGATTTGGAGCGTAGGCAATGGTTGTCAAGTTAAATGTCCTGGGCCAGGGGTTGCCGCTGTCGACTATTGGCCCATACGGCTCGGTTAATCCCTCATGAAAACCGTCCCACGTGGTCAAGCCAACGGGAGTGCCATTTCTGTAGGCAAACTGAGAGGCCTCCCCAATAACAATCACATTCGAAGCGCCATCCGAAATCTCCGGCAGCGAGATCGCCGTGGAGCTAATGAGCGTCCCCCCAGCAGAAGTATGGCCAGTTTGGATACTGCCATCCCAGCAGCAAATCGGCTGTCTCGTTTCCCTAAACCCGTTAGCGATGTCGTTGGTGTTGGGGTCGGAATAAGCCCCCGAAATCCCCAGATACTGCGCCATTGTCGTCTGACAACCGCCACCAACGTCACCATAATTTGGCACAGTTGATGAGGGACAACTCAAGATAGGCACTCGCTTGCCGTTCAAAAATGCGCCTAATCCCGGATTGTAGCCGGTCCATGTGCGCCCATCGATGGCCAAAGCGGACTCGATTCCGTTGTACAAGTTCGCCTGATCGAGATAAGGAAGCAATCCAACCCAGAAACTTGGCCCGGTCGACATCGATCCATTGCCAATACCAAAGCGAGCTCCGATCGGAAGGGAGGTGAACACTTCATGATAATTATGCAGCGCCAGACCGAACTGCTTCATCTGATTCTTGCATTGTGTTCGCCGAGCTGACTCCCGAGCCTGCTGGACCGCCGGCAACAACAACGCCACGAGTACCCCGATGATCGCAATCACCACGAGCAGTTCAATCAGTGTAAATCCGCGAGAGAGTCGATTTCTTCGGAACATGTCATGACCTATTCGCAACGAGGTAAATATGAAACGTCAGAACCTCAATGACAACTTTTCAGAGGCTTTGGGAGAGGCACGCCGCAAGGCCGCCCATGGAACAGAAAGTATGCTGCCGTGGACACGCACTCGATGACTAAAATTCACCCATCACTCCGCCGTCATCCCGGGTGGCTAACCGCTTGAGCGTGGCGAGGTTGAGGTTTTCGGAGAGGAAGCGGACACTGCCATCCCCCATCAGCACCTGGACCCCGCCGGTATGAGCAGAGTTCAAAGGATTATTGGAGCCGAAATTCCACCCAATTCCATTTGCGGCGTCATAGGCACCGTAATTCGGTGCGTACCGAATCGTGTTCAGAGACGGAATGCGACCGGGATAGACATTAAACGAGGATGATTCCACCGGAACATTTCCAAAACTGTCATTCCCTCCATCAATCCATCCCCACCGACTGACGTTCACTTTCGTGCCATCAGTCTGGAAAAGGAATTGCGATTGTTCACCGATCACCATGCAGTTCGTCAAGCCATCCGTCACCATCGCGATATTAATCACCACGGCAGGAACCAGAACTCCGCCGCCTGCGATAATATTATTGGATCCCTCACAACACGTTCCCGTTTTAACACGTGTCTCCGTGAATCCATTTGTCGGATCACTAACGGCCCCCGCAATTCCTATATAATGAGAGTATGTTACCGTTGGACTTCCGGGCCTATCTTGACTTACGCCCTTTTTGGGAACCGACGATGAAGGGCAATTCAGAATCGGTACGAACTTCCCGTTGAAATAGGTGGCCGAGGTGTTCAGACCAACATTGGGGTCATACCCACTATACAGCGGCGCCTGATCGAGATAAGGCATCATGCCGATCCAGAAGGAAGGACCAGCTTCACCTCCTCCGGAACCAGCATTGCGGGCACCGATTGGAAACGAATTAAACGCTTCATGATAGTTATGCAACGCCAGCCCGAATTGCTTCAGCTGATTCTTGCACTGTGTGCGCCGCGCGGCCTCACGTGCCTGCTGCACAGCTGGGAGCAGGAGGGCAATTAACACGGCGATGATGGCGATCACCACCAGAAGTTCGATCAATGTGAATCCGTGACGTGATGCTGGTGCTTTCACCATGAATGATCATCCTTTCAAAACGAATGGCCAGAGGTTTTTCAAACATGCGGTGAAATACTTCAAATCCGAATGTCGAATTTGCCTGCAGCGCTGATCGGAGCAAATCATCGCAGCTGGATTCTTCGCCTGCGTTCTGGTCCCGGTATTCGCATTGCCAGGCTTGGATCATTTTTGGCTTGCGGCCGATCCGAGTTACTGATTTGCGTAGCACCCCAAAGGAATACGATCCGTGAAGCAAAACGGCAGATAAAGTGTATTCGGGCTGTTGGGGGGCGCGCGAAACAGCCTGTATCGAGTTGACGTGAGGGTAGCAGCGCTCAAACTGCAAACAATGCAGAGATGCGCATTCCGTTGTTGAATTTGCGCATCTCCGTGCGAACTTCGGTGTTTCCCACGAAGAGTACGAAGAGACGGCATTCTCTACCCCTGAATCTCACCTTTCGCAGCCCCGCGATTCTGGTCGACCCTGTGATACTCGGGGTCGGTGAGTCATTTGCGGGGCTCCGGAGCCGTCAGGCATATGCTCCCGTGGGATTTGTTGATCGCGACGCAGGGCGAGTAGCGTTTTTGGACTGCACGGGGCTGCATGAGGACGGGTCCTCGCAGTAATTCGATGACAAGACCACCGACTATGTTCCCTCGTTATAGTTGGCAGCTGTCCATGTTCGCCTGTGATAAGGTCAGCAGGCAGGAAGTTGCACGCCATGATGACGACCGCAAGCGGGCCGAGATCTCTTTCAACCATTTTCCAGAACGAGGTTCTCGGGAATTTGCATGCTATGGGCGAGACGATAAACACTGCGAATGACTTGCGCATTTGCGACAGTGAAATGCGCAGATCTGTGAGGACACTCCCAGCACCACGAGTTAGAATTGCCGGCCGTTCGGCGAATAAGCGTGATCGGAAGGTGAGAGTGTGAGTTCACTGCATGCGGCATTTAAATCTGCGTTTGCCGATGCTGCGGAGTGTATCGTGTAATGATGTTCATGCGGTTGAGTGCGGCGATACGTAAGTGGAGGTTAGTAAGTATGCCCTGTGTACGTGAGGTGCCGTGACCAAATGAAAGCGAGAAGTCAACGGCCAGTCTCGCTGAAGAGTCCTATTGTGGTGGAGCATGTCGGATCTGCGGTTCATGCGGGCCACGCTACTTGCAGGGGAAATACAGTATCTCCCCGTCTCAGTTTCTAGATGGGTTTTCATTTTGGTCAAGATTACAAAACACGATGTAACCCAGCTTGTTGTGCTGTTGTTGTTCGCTGCAGGTACGAATGACTTGCATGCTGAGACACAATCTCCCCAAGTGAGTTTTTCGCGGCAGATTCGTCCGCTTCTGGCGGACAAATGCCTGGCTTGTCATGGAGCCGATGCAAAAAACCGGGCAGGAGGCTTGCGGCTCGATCTGTCGGAATCGGCATACATTGGCGGAGAGAGCGGCGAGCCCGCGATCGTCCGGGGTCGGCCAACGATGAGTGAGCTTGTGCGCCGTATCGAATCGACTCACCAGGATGTTCAAATGCCTCCTTCTCACTCGCACAAGGTGCTGAGCGATAAAGAAAAGAGGCTGCTGAAAGATTGGATCGCACAGGGGGGCGACTATGAGCGGCACTGGGCATTTTCCCCTCCGGTTCGCACACCCTTGCCCGAAGTAAAGTTCGCGTCATGGCCGCAAAACGAAATTGACCGGTACACCCTGTCGAATCTCGAAGAAAAAGGTCTGCGGCCTTCGCCCGTCGCGTCAAAAGTAACGCTGTTGCGACGACTGACTCTGGATTTGACAGGGTTACCACCGACGCTGGAGGAACTGGATGAGTTTGTCGCTGATCCGAGCTCAGATGCTTATGACCGAACCGTACAACGGCTGCTGAAGTCCTCTCACTACGGCGAACGCTGGGGGCGCTTATGGCTCGACGCCGCTCGCTACGCGGACTCGGATGGCTATGAAAAAGATAAACCGCGCTTCGTCTGGGCCTATCGTGATTGGGTAGTGAGGTCGCTCAATCAGGACCTTCCCTATAGCCAGTTCATCATCGAACAGCTGGCCGGCGATTTGCTTCCTGATGCCACGCAAGATCAATTGGTGGCAACAGGTTTTCTACGCAATTCCATGCTGAATGAAGAGGGAGGGGTCGATCCCGAACAATTTCGCATGGAAGCGATGTTCGACAGGATCGATGCCATTGGCAAAAGCATCTTGGGCCTGACAATCCAATGTTGCCAGTGTCACGATCACAAATTCGATCCCATTTCCCAAAAGGAGTATTACCAGCTATTCGCCTTCCTAAATGATGTCAGCGAAGCCAGCGCCCCAGTTTATTCAGTGTCGCAGCAAACGGAACGTGCTCGGCTGTTTACTGAAATGGGCGCACTCGAAGGTGAAATTCAACAACTCGCCCCAGATTGGGCGCAGCAGTTGGCCGCTTGGGAGACTACGATTGCAGTTCCGAAAACAACTTGGTGGACTGTCACCCCCAAGCAGGAGGTCAGTGGCGGCCAGAAACATTATGTGCTGGCAAATGGCGAGATTCTGGCGCAGGGTTATGCGCCGACCAAGACTACCTCAGAATTTGTCGTGACCACGCCTGTCGAGACTGTTACGGCGGTGCGACTTGAACTCCTGACTCACGCTGATTTGCCATTGGGAGGGCCGGGAAGAGCCTTGGACGGCACGTGTGCCTTGACCGAATTTGAAATCGAGGCCGGCCCTGCGAATGATTCCGCCGGTTTAGCCTCCATGAAAATCTTGTCGGCAACAGCCGACGTCAATCCGCCTGAAGAGCTACTCGCACCGCAATTCGATGACCGGTCGAACCGCCGGCGGATGACCGGACCCATTTCGTTTGCGATTGACGGCAATCGGGACACTGCTTGGAGCATCCGTCTGGGACCGAACCGCAGCAACGTTGCTCGAGAGGCCGTGCTTGTACTGAAGAACCCCTTGACCTTTCAGGGCGGAACGAAGTTGCGGTTGAAACTTGTACAGCTGCATGGGGGTTGGAATTCCGACGACAATCAAACGAACTGCTTGGGGTGTTACCGCTTCAGTGTGGCAAATACCGATACGGCTGCCGCGGATCTCATCCCCAACGACATCCGCAGGATTTTGCAGAAGCGAACCTCCGAGAGGACGGTCACCGAGCAACGCCATGTATTCAGCTTCTGGCGCACGACTGTTCCAGAGTTCGCTTGCTTCAACCAAAAAATTGAGTCGTTGTGGCGACAGCTACCAGTTCCAACGACGCAACTCGTGCTGAAATCTCGTGACGAGCCGCGGAAATCTTTTGTGCTCTCAAGAGGGAACTTTCTACAGCCGACACTACCCGTTGCCAAGCAAGTCCCGTCCATGCTGCATCCCCTGTCGATCGAGAATCCAACTCGGCTCAATCTGGCCCGCTGGCTGGTAGATGACAAATCGCCTACGGTGGCGCGGTCTATCGTGAATCGGGTCTGGCAGACCTATTTCGGTACCGGCCTGGTCGCCACCAGTGAAGATTTTGGGTTGCAAGGTGAACCCCCTTCGCATCCGGAACTGCTCGACTGGCTCGCCGTCGAGTTGATGGAGCAGGGCTGGAGCCTGAAGCACCTCCACACGCTGATCGTGACTTCGGCGACATACCGCCAATCATCACACGTCTCTCCAGAGCATCTGTCCCGAGATCCCGATAATCGCCTGCTCGCACGCAGTTCCCGGTTTCGAATGGAAGCGGAAGGGATCCGCGACATCTCCCTAACTGCCTCGGGATTGATCAATCTGGAAGTTGGCGGGGCTCCGGTCTTTCCCCCTTGTCCAGAATTCTTATTCCGGCCACCGGCAAGCTATGGTCCAAAGGAATGGCCGCTGGCGACCGACGCCAGCCGATATCGTCGTGGCCTTTACACATTCCGATTCCGTTCAGTTCCCCATCCTGTTCTGCAAATGTTTGATGCCCCGACGGGCGAAGTGTCATGTGTGCGTCGGGTGAAGTCGAACACCCCTTTGCAGGCATTAACCGCGCTCAATGAGCCGTTATTTCTAGATTGTGCCCGTGGTCTGGCGGAGTCGATCATGCGAGATGCTAGTCATTCGGACGACAAGAGGTTGACCATGGCCTTCCGCCGTTGTACGTCTCGGTTCCCGGACAATGATGAGCTTTCGATCCTCGTCTCCTTTTTGAAGCAACAACGGGAGCGGATGGCCCGTGGGGAATTGTCCCCGCAGTTGATCGCCTCGAAAACGTCTCGATCTGAAGATGATATGCCTGACGCTGATAGCCTCCAAGAGCTTGCGGCATGGACCGTGGTCTGCCGGGTTTTGCTGAATCTAGATGAGGCAATCACTCGTGAATAATTCAACGCTGAAACTAACAGATAGCCGCGATCAAGGAGAAACTTCCCGTGATCTTCGACCCCATGATGATCCCGAGACGTTGGTTTCTGCAGCAATGTGGTGTCGGACTGGGGACGATCGCCATTTCGCTGTTGCCGGGTTCGCGGCCCGCTTACGCAGATGCGTTGCCGTCTGATCCTTTTGCATCGCGTTCGAGCCATTTCCCGGCTACGGCCAAAAGCGTCATTTATTTGTACATGGGTGGAGCCCCCAGCCAATTCGAACTGTTCGACTACAAACCGGATTTAGCAAAGTTCAGCGGGACATTGCCGCCTCCTGAATTGCTCAACGGCTATCGAGCGGCGTTCATCGATCCCCATTCCAAATTGCTGGGGCCGAAGTTTCAATTCGCCCGGCACGGCGAATCGGGTACGGAACTCTCGGAATTGTTGCCACACCTGGCCTCAGTCGCGGACGATCTAACGATTGTCAAATCGATGGTGACGGACGCCTTTAATCACGCACCGGCACAGTTGCTGATGAGCACCGGCAATCAACTTTTCGGCCGGCCCAGCATGGGATCTTGGATCACGTACGGGCTGGGAAGCGAATCTCAGGACTTACCCGCGTTTGTCGTCTTCAGCAGTGGAAAGAAAGGGCCCAGCGGCGGTAACAGCAATTGGGGAAGTGGATTCCTTCCGACGGTTTATCAGGGAATCCAGTTCCGGGGCGGCAGCGAGCCAGTGCTATTTCTCGATAGTCCTGCTGGTGTCGACCGGCAATTGCAAAAGGCCTCCATCGACACCATTGCCACACTCAACAGACATCATCTCGCGGAGGTTGGAGACCCAGAAATTGCCACGCGCACGCGGGCCTATGAAACAGCGTTCAAAATGCAAGCCAGCGCTCCAGACCTAATGGACGTCTCCCAGGAGACAAAGGAAACGTTGGAAATGTATGGGGCCGAGCCTGGGAAGTCTTCCTTCGCCAACAACTGCCTGCTTGCGCGGCGCCTAGTAGAGCGCGGGGTGCGGTTTGTTGAACTCTTTCACGAATCTTGGGATCAGCACAGCAACCTCACTGCCGATCTCAAGGAGAATTGCCGGCATACCGATCAAGCAGCCGCAGCGCTGGTCAAAGATCTGAAGCAACGTGGCTTGCTAGACGAAACGCTGGTGATCTGGGGTGGTGAATTCGGTCGTACGCCGATGGTCCAAGGAGGTGATGATGGTCGGGACCATCATCCCAACTCATTTACCATGTGGTTCGCGGGCGGTGGGATGAAGCCAGGTACAACAATTGGGGAAACGGATCCACTAGGCTTCAATGTCATTACTGATCGCGTTCATGTGCGCGACCTGCATGCCACGATTCTCCATCTGCTCGGTCTCGATCACGAGTTGCTGACGTACAAGTTCCAGGGACTTGACATGAAGCTGACGGGGGTTGAGTCAGCAAAGGTTGTCACAAAGATGCTAAAGAGCGGATTGTCGTAGGATCACCGCTCTCGGCCCCGGTTCGCTCAAAGTCTCTTTCAGCATGTCCTCTCTTTAGTGTAGTAGTCCGTAAATATGGGGACTTAGTTGGTGCGCTGGCGTCGAACTCTTCCGTAGCGGAGGATCACTGCCTTGTGAGTAATGAAAGCCATTACTTATGACTTGTCCAAGAAAAGTGGGCGCGAGGGGCGATGTTAGGTGGCTTGCTCGAATATTACGGGAGACAGGTGTCCCAATGTCGAGCGCTTTCAGACGGGGTTGCTGAAGGCCTCGATGCATTCAAACACGGTGTGTCGAGCTTCGGCTCGCTGATGGAAAGGACCGTATCCTGGTCGATATGCATGACAAGCAACATGAATAGTGTGAGCCGACCATCCCAGGCGTCCGGCCTTCAGCCTCTCATCCGACCGGGAATGCCATAATGACGATCTGCGCGATGATGATATAGATCGGAATTCCGATCGTCACATTGTAGGAAAACGTCAACCCGAGCGAGGCGGCCAACGGCAGCGTCGGGCTGGCTTCGGGAATCGCCAGCCGCTGAATCGCCGGAACGGCGATGTACGAAGCGGCAGCGCACAGGACGGCGAAGAGGGCATAGGTTCCGAGTTGAAGTGGAGAACCCGTGACCATGGCGAAGGCGTGTGCGATGCAGATTCCTGCCGTCGCGAAAATATTCGGAGCGAGCAGCCCGAACAGAATAAAACGCCAACCTGCCGTCTTGAGATCCATCAGACGCCTGGACGCCGCCATTCCCATCTCCAGCAGGAACAAGCACAGCAGCCCTTGAAACAACGTGACAAACAGGCTGTCATCGGCATCTGTCACTTTGTGTCCCTGCAGGCGGCTGGCGAAGCCGATCAGGATGCCCCCGAATAACAAGAACAGACCGGGGTTCAGGAATACCTCGCGAAGCAGTTCGACGTTAAAAGCTCCAGCCGGCTTGTGGCTCACACTGTTTTCGTCCGGTTCCTCTTTGTTTTCGAGCGCCATGCGAGCCTCTCGATCGATCGCCTTCTGCTGCGCGGTCTTGGGTTCATGACCGTCCGCAATATCAACTTCGGCCGCCAGGAGAGATCCTGTCGCGCGGTTGAAACCGGGCTCGTCTGGCATGTTTCCTGAGCCGTCCATTCCGGTTCGACGTAGGCGTGACGCAAGCCAAAGCCCCACGAGGCAGCCGGGAATTTCCATGATCGCCAGCATGACTGGCATGTACGGAGCGTACTTGATGCCGGAGGTTGCCAAGACGCCGAGACAGGTGACGAATGTTCCCGCCGAGTCGGAACCGTAGTACGCGGCGACGGTCGCGGCATCGATTCTGCGCATTTTCGCGATGAACTTGCGTAGTATTCCGTAGGCTAGAATTCCGATCAGGAAATTGGTGATGAAACCAACGATCATAAACATCAGAGCTTCGCGCAGCATCCCACCCGAAAGCTCGGCGAGTTCTTCTCCGCCGTGCCAGCCGATCGAGATCAGCAGATAGATGGTGAGCCCCTGGTACATCACACGCGGGAACTCGAAGTCGATCTTCAGCAGGGGAACCGCGAATCCCATGTAAAAGAACAAGAGCAGCGGCTTGAACAGATTGTGCCGGAAGTTATCCCAGAACTCGGCCACCAGGCTGTGCCGCGTCACATCGATCTTCCGGGCCTGACCATCCGGATTAGGGGAAATCTGCGCGTGGTCACCCCGTCGCAAGTCTACAACTTTCACCAGATTGCCGTTGAGGAAGACTTGCGCGTCGTCGGTCAACTGAAATTGCTGCTTGTCGGTGTAATCGGTCGTGATGTCGACATGTCCCTGGTCAACATTCAACACAATTCCAGTCTCAAGTCGCGTGGCGTCGACGCTGGTAATGCGACCTTGATCGTCGACTTCAACGGCCACCGAATCACCCAGGAGAATGTCGTCGACGGTGGCAGGGGCGCCATTGAGCAGCACTTTGGCATTGGCAGCAAGTTTCAGGACTTGCTGGTTATCACCATCTGTGACCGTCAGCTTTGGTTTGCCGCCCTCGATCGACACGATCTTCAACGCTCGCCCTGGCGGTTTCTTTGCTGCCGCTGGCTCGTTGGGTGCTGCGAACAGATCCATGACCACGATCGAAAGCACCGAAATGCAGACGAGGCACGAGAGCACGTGTCTCCAATTGCCCGCGGGGCGAGGACGAAACGACGAGAAATCGGTCATGGTCAATCTCATGGCTTTCTTCCTCCCGCGGGGGTTTTCTTCGTTCGCGGCTCTTTCGTTCGCATGTCTTCGAGCAGGGCCAGGGATTCCTCCAGATGTGCATGGAAGAATTGGCGCATCAGGTCGAGCACTTTTCCCAGGGCTCGATCACGCAGCGAGTAGAAGACCTGATTGCCGTCTTTTCTGGCGACAACAATGTGCTTGGAACGCAGGACAGCCAGATGTTGCGAAACATTGGCCTGCTCCAGTTCCAATCGCTCATAAACTGCGGTCACCGCGGTTTCCCCGTCATCACGCAACAGCTCAACGATGGCGATGCGCGTCGGGTGCGCCAGTGCCTGGAAGATTTCCGCCTTGAAGCGACGAAGGTTATCTTGCATCGGAAGCTCCGCGTGATCGTTTACCGTCAGTGTTGAGATGGACCAAGCATATTCGAATTGTCGAATACTTGGATTATCTCTCGGTGATTGTTAAGGACAAGTAAGGCAATCTGGCGGGAAGCTGGCTACCTGTGTTTTCTGTTCCATCGCCTTCCGTGTGCCTGGCGATTCGCTGTTCCTCGGCTTCGAAGTCTTCACTCCACGCTGCTGCCAGCTCTGCTCTCGACGTTGCGAGAACCACTCAAACAGGCCGAATGCGACAAGTTGTACGGCAAATATCGAAAAGAGCCTATAAACATTGCGCGTCGGAGTCGGCATTGTCGGATTCTCTTCTGAAAAATACACCACCCCACTTGAAGGGTTGCGTCATCCTGACCACATGCACTTTCCGCCGCTCTTTGAGCAATCCAATGGATTCCACAGCGTGCGCTGGAGAGAGGATGACGAAATCTTATGCGGTTGACACGTGACAGTAGTGCTCATATATTCGAACATTCGCATATTACTTTAGATAATCTCCAGGAATGATTGAGTAAAAGCAAACATCTGAGAATTGACTCAGCCGAAATCATCTAGGCCAATTCACCAGGGATGACCAGGCTGACTCTGAGGAGTTCGTCATTCGCAGCAGGCAAGCTGCTGGCGATTGGCTTTGCCCGATGAGGGGCGATCTGGACGAGGGATTAGCTGGCAGATCGTTCAACCTGTGCGTCTTGTTGGTCGATATTGGCAAATAATCGCCGCGGGTCTTGTTTGGCACGCAAGCTACGAAGCAAGGTTCGCCGAACCGTGACAGCACCTGCCTGGTATTTCGATTGAAAAGGATCGTATGTTTTCAGAGCCGACAATCAATCCGGTAAGTAATCTTTTCAGTGCACCAGGTTTGGTCTTGGACCAACTTGCAGCGAGCGTGCTGGCGATCGGTATCCTCTGTTATCTGGCACGCGTTGCTTGGATCTCTTTGTCTTACGCTCGGCGCATGGAAGTGGAAGCCAGGCAAGCCACCGTAATTCCGTCTCAGGATGCGGCGTACGGCGGACCGTACTGTGCGGGTTGAATCGCACAGCTGGCTACGGTCGCCAGCGACGAATGTGCGGGTTTGGCCGAGGAGTCTTATTGACCGAGGCTGTCTGTTTCCAGCCAAACTCTCTTCCCGTGCCGACACGCTCAAAGATCTTGCTGGTGTTACGCGCGAGGAGAACTAAGGCACGATTGTGTTTTTTGAGGCTATAGAAATGACGGCAACTGCTCCGTCGAACACAGATATCTCCTCAATGAGCCGCTCTTCGGAAATGAGCGAAACACTGCAAAGAGTAGAGTCCCTCGTCGCCCGCGCCGGAACGCTGTTACCTGCCCAAGGGCCCCTGACTGGATTTGCGTTCCTCAATCCCCTGCAGGCCTTTGAGGATCTCCCGTTTGAAGTTGGTCTGGCGAAGGGGGCGGAACTGTTCGGATGTCGGCCCTACTGGCCCAAAGACGTGTATCGCGAGAAGCTCGCGGCTGGCCGGATCGCATTGGACGATGTCCGCACTGTTCTGAGCGCAGCACTGGCGAATTCCGCGCCGACACCGATTGCTCCTTCTGGGACGCGATTTGAAGTGCGTCTGGCCATGTTGCAATATTCGCTCCATTCTGCTCCTGCGGAAGAATTGCGTTGGTTCATTGCAGAAACTGACGCACTCACTCGCTTCAGCAAAGAAGTACCGGCAACAATTCGCGAGGGGTTTCTGGAAGCGACGCGACATTGGGTCATGCAAGAATTTGTCGGCCATACGGATGGTCATTCAGGCGATGAACCGATGGCCAGGCGACCGGACTTTCAACTCGTCACGGATCTGCTTGCGCGATTTGGCAATGGGCCACCCGCCGGTTGGGATCAGAGGATCTGGGAAACGTTCTCGCTGCACTTGCTTTGGCTCGTTTGCCGCGAAGGCGTGAAGCAGGTCGAATTGCCGCTTCCGACGACATCACCGTTCCGCCGTTATCGTGATCTCCTGTTGTCGGCCACGGGGCAGGACAGCGATTTGCTCGTTCATCCTGTCCTGATTCGATTTTGTGCCGCGTTCACAGATCAGGGAGTCTCCGATTGGGCGTTGCCGGATCGTGAACGCGGCTTTTGGAACGCATTCCGTACCCTGTATCAGTCCGCAGGCAGGCGACCAGAACCGTGGATGCATCTGTTGGCTAAAGAGCTCTCCAGACTTGTAACGGAAAACACGACACCCTCTCAATTGATACTGGAATCGCTGGAGGATCTGGGCGTCCCGGAGGATCAATGGGCGGATGTTGTCAACGCCACAGTATTAGCTCTAAGAGGGTGGGCTGGCATGATCTGGCAGATGGAGGTTCGCCCGGATCGGGTGGCGAGACCTGCTGCACCGGGAAGTTTGATCGAATTTGTTGCCGTGCGATTGCTGTTGGAACGATGTGCGCTCAGATATCTGTGTCAGAAATCAGCAGTGCCCATGGAAGCGTCGTTGGCCGGATCGCGGTCGGTCCTCTTGGAACGCGCGAACGCGCGATCATTCTCATCAGTCGAGCGGCGCGTCTTTTACGTCTTCCAACTTGCCCAAGTCATGGGTTGGACTCCGCCGGCTCTCAGTCAACTCACCAAGCACGGCTGGGAAACTCTGATTGCGGAAATCGAGGATTTTCCTTCGCCGGAGCGCCGGCGAATATTCCAACTCGCGTATGAACACCGACTGTTGATCAGAACGCTGGATGCGATTTCGATTAAGAATCGATGCTCCGCGAAAGTCGCTGCAGTGCCACGGCTGCAGTTCGTGTTTTGTCTCGACACGCGCGAAGAATCGTTTCGCAGACATCTCGAAGAGCAATCGCCGGACATCGAAACCTTCGGCACCGCAGGCTTTTTTGGTGTTCCCATGTATTTTCGAGGAGTTGCAGAAGCTCACTTTTCCTCGCAAAGCCCGGTTGTCATTCGTCCTAAGCACTGGGTCGTCGAGGAGACCTCGGAGCAAGTGCAAGTCCACGAGTTTCGAACGCGTTCGCGTCGTGTGCTCGGTCTCGCCGCTCATCAGGTTCATCTCGACAGCCGCAGCTTTGCGTCCGGCGCTGTCCTGTCTGCTGGACTCGGCACGCTCGCTTCAATTCCGCTCGTCATGCGCGTTCTGTTTCCTCAATTCACCGCAAAACTCCGACGAACTCTGAGCGGCTTCGTGGCTCCATCAATGGCGACTCGGTTGCGGCTCGAACGGAAGCTACCGACAGCGGGACCCAATTTTGGAGAAACCGGATTCACGACCGAGGAAATGGCTGGGATCAGCGAGGTCTTGCTGCGTGACATCGGGTTGACCTCGAAGTTCTCGCGCCTGGTTTTCTTTATCGGCCACGGATCCACCTGCCAGAACAACCCGCACAAGTCGACCTATGACTGTGGAGCATGTACCGGAAACCCGGGCGGGCCGAATGGAAGGGCGCTGGCCGCAATGCTCAACAGTTCGGAGGTTCGAGGGTTGCTGGCGAATCGCGGATTGTCCGTGCCAGACGACACGTTCTTCATCGGGGGCTTGCACAATACCTGCGATGATACTGTGAGCTTCTACGATTTGGACCAGTTACCCAAATCGCATGCTGATGATTTCGCCGCTGCGAGACGCGCGATGGAGATGGCCTGCCAGCACAATGCCCATGAACGATGTCGTCGGTTCTACTCGGCGTCACTGAACATCACGCCCGAACAGGCGCATCAACATGTCAAAGATCGCTCAGAGGATCTGGCGCAGACTCGCCCCGAGTTCGGCAATGCCTCGAATGCGATGTGCATCGTTGGACGGCGTTCTCGGTCGTTGAGTCTCTATCTGGATCGGCGGTCCTTCCTTCAATCCTATGATCCCAAACACGACGATTTCGAATACACCATTCTGGAGCGAATCCTCAGCGCAGTAATTCCAGTCTGCTCCGGGATCAGCATGCAGTATTACTTGTCGGCAATCGACTCGCTGGGATGGGGGTGCGGCACCAAATTGCCTCACAATGTCACTTCACTGTTGGGAGTCATGGATGGAGCGTCCAGCGACCTTCGTTGTGGCTTACCCATTCAGAGTACGGAAATCCACGAACCGGTACGATGCCTGTTTATCATCGAGACGACTCCAGAAGGAATGCACAAGATCATGCAACGCAATCCCGTGATCGGCAGAATTCTGGGAAACGGTTGGGCCCAACTGGCGGTCCTCGACCCTGATTCGGATCAAATACAAGTCTATCAAAACGGCGAGTTTCATGTTTATCAGGCCAGTACTGTTGAACTCCCCAAAGCGACATCATCGGCTGACTGGTATTGCGGTTCGCGTGATCACTTGCCGTTCGCGCTGATCGAGGAGTAGCGGTCACTGTCCATGTGATCTCGGGATTGGCTGGTCGTTTGCGTTGGCAAGGAATGGCAGTGGGAGTACGCGAGTCGCTGAAGGAATTCTGATGGCCGATTTGCATCTTCCGTGGCTAGAATTGGCGATCCTGATTTGCCTGGTTGGTGGATGTTGTGTCGGTCGGCTGCGGAATCCGCATCTGGCGCGCAAATGGGCGCTGCTGGTTTCTGGTGCGGCGTTGATCTGTACGGTGGGCACCTGGCTGGACTTCGAATACCTAAATGCGGATGAAGCCGATGATCCAGCTCATCTCCTGTCGCGACTGACCGGACGTGAACTCCTGATGATTGACAGATTCAGCGTCCCTCTGCTGCCGTTGGCCGCACTGTTGTACTTCCTGACTGCGGTCGCAACTCTCCAGACCAAGGTGTCCCGAACTTCGTTTGCCCGAACGCTGTTCTCCGAGGCCATTTTACTATCCCTGTTCAGCTGCAAGGAACCCTGCGGGATCATCGGCCTGATGGCTCTGGAGGCGATCCCGCCCTACCTCGAACTCCGTCAGCGGGGTAAACGTACGCGAGTCTATGTCGGTCATATGGCGCTGTTTGTTCTCCTATTGGTGGTGGGTTGGACGGTTGCCGAATTCGAAGGGCTCGACGGGAATCACACTCTCTGGGCGATCGTTCCATTGTTTGGGGCAATCCTCGTCCGCAGTGGTATCGCGCCATTCCACTGCTGGGTCACTGATCTGTTCGAGCATGCGACCTTCGGTACGGCACTGTTGTTTGTCGTGCCGCTCACGGGCGCCTATGCCGCAGTGCGGCTGGTTCTGCCGATCGCATCCGAAAGTGCGTTGTACAGTGTGGGGCTGGCATCACTATTTATGGCAGTCTACGCCGCTGGAATGGCCTTGGTGCAACATGACGTACGACGGTTCTTTTGCTATCTGTTTCTCAGCCACTCCGCACTGGTATTGGTGGGGCTGGAAATTTCGACACCGACTGCGCTGACGGGAGCACTGAGTGTCTGGCTGTCGGTGGGAATGGCACTCGGTGGATTTGGACTGACTCTGCGTGCGCTGGAAGCCCGCTGCGGGCGATTATCGCTGGTACGCTTTCGCGGCCTGTACGATCACACACCTGAATTAGCAATATGTTTCATGCTAACGGGACTGGCCAGCATCGGATTTCCTGGGACCGTCGGGTTTGTCGGAACCGAACTGCTGATTCACGGCACCGTAGACGCCTATCCCTATATTGGCATCGCTGTCGTGGTCGCCGGCGCACTCAACGGTGTCGCATTTATGAAAACTTATTTCATCCTGTTTACGGGAAATCGGTACGCATCGGGTGTTTCGCTACAAATCCAGACCAGAGAACGATTTGCCGTACTGCTGCTCGCCGCGCTGATTCTGGCAGGAGGCCTGTATCCCCAGCCAGGTGTGATGTCGCGGTATCGCGCCGTCGAGACGCTGCTACACGCGCAGAGAACCAAGTGATCCGGTTTCATTTGATCAGGGAGGAATTCACGGAGCATCCCGTCAGTTAAAGCTGCGATGGAGCGACTTGCCTGCACTCCGTTCCATCGAAATCCACGTTTGGCCGGAATCAGGACCAGGCGATTTCGTTCCCTTTAATCTCCTCGTTCTGCGGAGTGTATAGCGTCTTGTCTTCGGAATCGCATAGGTTCATCGGCCAGATTCCCTGGAACGGTACCAGTTCTTACGGCACCGGCATTTCGACCGGGACGGGCTCGCCGGTTGGTTGCGATGTCGTGTTGGCAGGTGGCGTCTTGCTTCTCTTCGCGCCTTCGGCGCTTGCTGCGGTGCCCGCCCTTCAATCAGCGTTCTGTTTGGCGGGAAGAATGACAACTTTGGCGGCCCCCTTCGTGGCTGATACGAATTCATAACGCACGTGGACTCCTTCCTTCAGATCAGTCCGTTTGGCTGGCTCCTCACCCTTGTCAGTTAGCCGCACATACTCCGTATCCGCATTCGTACCGATGGAGCGGGCATCGCCAAAACGCAGAAACGTTTCCGCAACCGTCTCGATGACGGCTTGGCGCTTCTCGGGAGTTAAGTCAGCAGGTTCGACACCTGACGTAGGCTTTGAAACAGCGGATGTTTGGGCCGTTGACGTGTCGAACAGGTAGAGCGAGAGCAACGAGCGGCCTGCCCCCCATTGGTATGAGAATTCCGTTGGTCGGGCGGTCTTCGTTCCCGGATCCGGCAGGCAGAGCCACAGGATGTTCTCATCTAAGTCGCCGTGCTGGTAGATACCGGGGCACGTCTCGCCCCGGTCGGGGCCGGTCAGAAAAGTGAGATCAATCTGCTTCGGACGCTTTTCTGGATTGGTCGTCAACGAAGCTTTGATTTCCTCACCTGACTTGTTAGTCCAGGTGATTTCATTTCCCTTCACGACCCACCGGAGTTCGCTCCCGTTGCCGGACTTGTCAGGGCCCTTTCCCTTGGGGATCGGCCACGAACTTTTGTCATTGTTCCTGCCTGTGTCATAGTTCCTCAGTGTCCAGGTGCCCTGGAACTGACCGATCTGCCGGTCAGAGTCGCTTGGCTGGTTTGGGCGAAGGAAGATGAACCCCGTCTGACTGCTACCGCTCATCTCAATGGCTTGCGGTCGCGGAACCTTTGCCCCTGGATCTTGAATGGCGATCAGGAGACTTTGTTCATCGATGCCGCCAAACTCGTACATTCCCAGGCACTTTTCACCCTGGAACGGGCCGGTGAGATACGTGAGGTCTATCTCTCTGGGCCGCTTCGAAGGATCGACGGCGAGCTTCAACTTCCAGACTTCGCCCTGCCGACTCCAGAGAACTTCATCACCCTTGATTGTCCATTTCCACTTTTCAGCTTCCTGCTGAGTGGCACCATACGTTCTAAGCGCCGAATCGCAGAGAGTCACGTTCCAGAGGCCTTGGAATCGTTCCAGTGCTTTCGCGGCCGATGGTTTTTCAGGCGGCGCGACCTGATACATGCCGATCATCGACTGCTGCTTCTGGCCTGAGAAGGAGACATCAATCGGACGTGGGGCATTCGTTCCGGGATTGGTCATGCAAAGCCAAAGGAAATTGTCGTTGCCCATTTGTGGTTCGTAAATTCCGAGAGACTTTGCTCCCCTGTGCGGACCAATGAGGAACGTGAAGTCGATCTGCTTGGGAGTTTGAAACGGATCAATTGTGAAGGAGACCGCAATTTCTTTGCCTTGCCGATCGGTCCAAGTGATTTGATTTCCCTTCACCACCATCCGCTGCTCGCTTGTGCGTCCGTCACCGTCGATCCCGACCCCAATCGGCTCGGGCCAGATTCGGAACTGAAGAGTGTCGAAACACCACGTTCCTTGAAACGACGCCAGTTCCTTCACAGGATCGACCGGCGGGATCGGACGAAGCACGATCAGCGAAGTCTGACTTCCCTTTTTCATCTCAAAATTCGTCGGCCGTCCCACCTTGGCACTGGGATCCTGCATTCGGATTCTCAAGTTCCTTCCATTGTCTCCGCTCCATTCATAGATGCCCGGGCAAGTCTCACCTTTGTTTGGGCCGTCGAGAAACGTGAAGTCAATTTGCTTGGGAGAAGTGGACGGGTCGAGCTTCGCGGCGAGTTTGAATTGCTGACCCTCGCGTCCCCAAACGACTTCACTCCCCTTGATGGACCATCGCCATGACTGCTGTGGATAGCTGATCTTGATCGTCGCGGCCTCAGAGTCGAGCGAATCGACCGCCCAAGTTCCGTCGAACGGCGCCAATTCCTTAGAGATGGATTTTTCAGGTGTTGCTGGAGAAGGTGCGTCGCTGGGTGCTGAAATCGCCGACACTTTCGGGGCAGCCCCCTTGAACGGGTAGAGTGAAAGCAGGGAGCGGCCTTCGTTCCAGCCATAAGAGAACTCCTTCGGTCGGACCTTCGTTGAATCCGGGTCCGCCAGGCAAATCCAGAGGATGTTCTCATCCAGATCGCCGCGCTGATAGATGCCGGGGCACGTCTTGCCCTTGTCGGGACCGCTCAAAAACGTGAGGTCAATCTGCTTCGGACGCTGCCGGGAATCAATCGTGAAGGAGGCCTTGATTTCCTGCCCGGAGCGGCTGGTCCAGGAAATCTCATTCCCTGTGATCCTCCACCGGAGTTCGCTCCCCTCGCCGGATTTATCGGGTCCCTTGCCACTGGGAAGCGGCCATGAACTCGGATCTTTGTTTCTGTCAAAATTGCCAGTGTCAAAGTTCCTGAGCGTCCACGTTCCCTGTAGCGCGGCGTTCTCCCGCTCGATGTCGCTCGGCTTGCTAGGACTGAGGATCATCAGCCCGGTCTTCACGGCACTGTTCATGTAGAACTTCGTCGGACGCGGGGCGTCCGAACCGGGGTCTTGAATGGCGATCATGAGATCCTGCCTGTCCACGCCGCCCCAACCAAAGATGCCTCGGCACTTCGCACCCTTGAATGGCCCGGTGAGGTAAGTCAGGTCCAACTCGAACGGCGCGGCGAGGTACGTGAGGTCCATCTCACGCGGGCTCTTTGGCGGGGCAATTTCGAGCTTCAGTCTCCACTCATCGCTTCCGCGTCTCCAGAGGATTTCGTCACCTTTGATCGTCCACTGCCAGTTCTCGATTTCTTTTTGAGTGGCCCCAAACGTCCGCAGTGTCGAATCGCAGAGCGTCATTTTCCAGACGCCCTGGAGTCGTTTGAGTTCGTCCGCAGCGAATGGCTTTGCAGGCGGCGCGACCCGATGAATGGCGATGATCGACTGCTGCTTAAAGGTTCCGGCGGAGATATCCGTCGGGCGAGGCGCGTCCGTGCCGGGATCGGTCATGCAAAGATCGCGATAATCGTCATCGCCTTTTGATTCATAAATCCCAATGGACTTGTGCCCTCCGTGCGGCCCGTTGAGAAATGTGAATTCGATCTGCTTGGGTGCCTTGAACGGATCAATCGTGAAGTTCACGTAAACTCGCTGGCCATCCCGACCGACCCAGGTGATTCGATTCCCCTCGATCACCCACCGCTTTTCACTCTTGCGACCGTCGCTGTCGGTCCCCACTCCGATCGGTTGGGGCCAGGTCCAGAGCTGAGAATAGTCCCAAGACCACGTTCCTTGAAACGACGCCAGTTCCTTGACGGGGTCAATCGGGGGAATGGAACGGAGTGCAAGCAGTGAAGTCTGACTTCCCTGTTTCATCTCAAAATCGATCGGCCGTCCCACCTTCGCACCGGGATCCTGGATCCGGATTCTCAACTTCTTTCCTTCGTCTCCGCTCCGTTCATAAATGCCCAGACAGGTCTCGCCTTTGTTCGGCCCGTCGAGAAACGTGAAATCGATCTGCTTCGGCGTCGTGGACGGATCGAGCTTCGCAGACAGTCTCCATTCCTGACCCTCTCGTCCCCAGATGATCTCGTCCCCCTTGATCGTCCAGCGCCATCTCCGCGCATCGACGTCCGAGACTTTCAACGGCGCGAACTCAGACTTAAGCGAATCGACGGCCCAGTATCCCTGAATCGAATCCAGCTCCTTCGAAATGGGTGATTTGGCCGAGACTGGAACAGGATCGACACTCGGTTTCACGTCGATGGATGTTTGCGAAACGGGGGGCTTGATCGGTTGGAGTATCATCAAGGATCGGCCTTGATAGCTAGAAAACGAGAGGTCCGCGGGCCGATCCGCCTTCGAATCGGGATCGGTCAGGCAAAGCCACAGTGACTTCCCGAGCATTCCGCTTCGTTCGTACAAGCCAAGGCATTTCTTGCCCTTGTCGGGACCGCTGAGGAATGTGACGTCGAAGCACTTCGGTGACTTTGCGGGATCAATTGTGAACGACAGCCTGATCTCTTCGTTCTCGGGACTGGTCCAGATAATCTCGGTACCTTCAATCAGCCATTCCCACTTGCTTCCTTGCCCCGTTGGATCGGGGCCTTTCCCGATCGGCTTCGGCCAACCCTGAGTCTGAAGGTTTGAAAGCAACCAGGATCCCTGGAGCGAGGCGAGTTCTGTCTCGATGGAATTCGGCTCGACCGGTTCCAGGATGAACAGAGACCGGCCACTGTTTTTGATATCCGCGAGGCTACCGGGGAATTCGATGGGCCGCGCAGTCTTCGCGCCGGGATCTTGCAGACAGAGCCACATTTCCTGGCCTTCTCCTTCGGTCGTATAGATCCCCGCACACCTCTCCCGTTGGTGTGGGCCGTCGAGAAACGTGAGGTCGATTTCTTTTGGGGATTTCGATGGATCAATCGTGAACGAGAGTTTCCATTCCTCGCTTCCCGGACCGGCCCAGGCAATTTGGCCCCCTTTGACAGTCCATCGCCATTTTCTGACCTCGTCAGTCTCGGCACGCCACGTCTCGGACCAGCACGTGTTGAACTTCCACGCCCGCTGAAAGAGTTCCTTCTCCCTCGCAATCGACTGCGCGGTCGGTGCCGCAACAGGCTCGACACTCGATTCTTGGCGAGTCGCCGATTGCGGAACAGGCTGCTCGACTGGGTCGAGTCCAATCAACACCCGCCCTGATTTTGCTTCGTACTGGAATTCCGTTGGCCTGGCGGCTTCCGATCCGGGATCAGTCAGACAAAGCTGAAGTGGTTTCTTTCCCAATTTGACCTGGTCATAGATTCCCAGACACTTTTTGCCTTTGTCGGGTCCGCTGAGGAAAGTGAGGTCGATCTGTTGGGGCGACTTCGCGGAATCAATCGTGAACGAGGCCTTCACTTCGTCGCCCTCGAGGCTGGTCCAGGTAATCTCATTCCCCTTCACCATCCACCGACGTTCATTCTCCTTCCCGAACGGTCGCGGCCACGTATCGGACTGAACTTTGACCGACCAGGTTCCCTGGAACTGGCTGACTTCATATTCGTGGTCGATCGGATTTAGAAAGATGAGCGAGGTCTGGCCGCCACCCGTCATCGAAATGCTCGTCGGCCGCGCGACCGTTGCTCCCGGATCCTGAATCGAGATATTCAGACACTTGCCATCCACTCCGCCCCATTCGTACATGCCCAGACACGTGACACCCTTAAACGGACCGTCGAGATAGGTGAGGTCGATCTCCTTCGGCGATTTGGTGGGATCCACTTTGAAGGTCAGCTTCCACACCTGACGCTCGCGCTGCCAGAGGATTTCGTCCCCCTTGATGGTCCATCGCCAGTGCCGGATCACTTCCTGCGGGGCATACAGCGTCTTGTCTTCAGAATCGCAAAGACTCATCGGCCACGTTCCCTGAAACGGCTCCAACTCTTTCGCAACTGGCCTCTCAGCTACAGGTGGAACCGCGGCCTCGTTGGGCATTGAATCATCAGGATTTGCGGCTGGCTTGTCGCGCGGTGAATCTGAACCAGCGAAAGTCTCCTGGCCCTGCTGTTCGCCCGATTGCAGGTCTTGTTTGTTGCCACCGTTGCCCTTGCCATTGTTCGAGTTCGGGAGGCGGTCGATCGCGTCGAGTGTGGGTTCGGAAGGCCGACGCTCGGAAGCGGTGTCGCTACTATCTTGGGCGAGCGGCGTCTCACCCTCCGCTAGCGATGTGAAGGGCACAGCAAATGCGATTGTCACCACCAGACCCAGCGTGACAAGGCCCGCGAGAGCGATTGGCCATCTGGTGCTCGGACCTGTTACGGTGTGGTCCAGCCTGACGCTGGCGATGCGGCGCACGCGTGACAGGAGCGAGCCATCACTCGCTCCAAGTGCGAGCGCTGTTTTCCGGCCACGCAACTCTTCGACAGCTACGAGCGCGCGGCCATACTCAACGCGGTTGCCGAACAGCTTCACTACCAGATCGTCGCAGCAGTGCTCACGCTCGACCCGGATTTGCCGCGACAACCACCAGACAGCAGGATGATAGAAGAAGAGCGTTTCGACCAGCGTCTGTAAGAGATTCACGACAAAGTCATGCCGCCCCACATGAGCCAGTTCGTGAGCCAGAATCGCTTCCAACTGCGTGGCGGGGATACTCGTGATCAGGCTCAGCGGTAGAAGGATCACCGGCCGCATATAACCGACGACGACCGGTACTTGTGCCACCGTCGATTGGAATACGCGAACAACGCGACGTACACCAAGCCGCTCTGATACCCGACGCATCGAGGCCAGCACTTCGTCGGACACCGGCGAAATGCCCACTCGTCGCAGACGTTGCAGCGTGTGCCACCCCAGCAGCGGCCGCGCGGAGCACAACGCAACTCCCGAGCCCCATGCGGCCACAATCCAAGCCATCCAGGGGCGCATGACTGACTCTGCGAGTTCCGACCAGTTCGGTGTCGCTTGTATGTTGTCTGAGGCAAGTGGCGATATTGCTGGGAGCGTTGCGGAAACAGCGTTCGATCTCGTGAAATCTGGAGTGGAAACCTCGGTTTCTGCATCGCTCGCCAATAGAGTCACATCTGCGAGTTGAGCTGCGTCAGTCGCCGATTCAAACACAGCATTCGAACTTCGTTCGGGAACTGACGTCACATCGTTCACCAAAGGTGAGGAGGCGTCGACTTGTTGAAGCATCCATGTGGCCAGCGGAGCCACAACAGACACTGCCATCGCGATCAACAGCACACCATATCGCATCGCCGCGGAATGCGGCCGCATCACGCGGACAGCCACTCCCGCCAGCAGTGCAACGATCCCGAATTGCCATAGCGAATGGATTAGGAGCCAACCAAGCCGTTGGACAAAAGAGTCCGAAAACGGCGACTCGAATTCCAGAAGACCGTTCATGACTTGTCCTCCATCTCGTCGAGCAATTTACGGGCTTCCTCAATCTCTTCCTGCGACGCTTTGCCACTTGAGAGAGCCTGGAGTACCAGACTCATGGCGGATCCGTCGTAGACTTTTTCAATCAGTTCACTAAGAAACTTCTTGGCGGCGCGCTCGCGGGTCAGCGCAGCACGGTAGATTTGAGGTGTTGCATCCTCGTCGCGTTTCACCAGCCCCTTAATCAGCATCACCGAGAGCATCTTCACGGTGGTCGAATAGTTCGTCCCTTTGACCTCAGTCAGCCGCGCATGCACCGTGCGCACGGGGCTCGGCCCAAGCTCCCAGAGAATCCGCAGAATCTCCAATTCGACAGCCGTTGGCTGAGAAGAACCCAGTTCACGCATGACTTTACCTTCAAGACAACCACTCAAGCGAGATCCAGCGAAAGCTTTCGCCACTCGCGATTGTAGCGAAAGCTTTCGCTACGACAATGGGGGCCGCTCATTTTTGTGACTTTCTGGCATGCGATGCCAACTTCCTACCGGGGCGTCGCTACCGGCGATCTCCAATGTACGGCGACTGCTGGACCAGCGAGACGGTTCCGGTCTTACGTTCATTTGCCGACGACATGTCCTTGCGATCAACGCGCCTGATATCTAAAACAACGGCTTTTGGGGGCTGCCGGATGGCAGCCCCCAAAGCAGCATTGAGCATTTAATGACTTATATTTACGAAGACGATCCCTTGTTCGCTCTGAGTCGGTCGGCAACTGCCTTTGCCCAGAGTCGTAGCAGACGCCAAAGGGGTGATCGGGCTGATTCGATTGTGTCTGACTCAATGAAATCTCCTGAACCAGAAAGCAAAAGAGCCGCGCCTCGCAGCAGCGAAGCACGGCAAAACGGCTACGAATTAGACGAACTCTGAACGGTATTAGCGAAGGCGAGCCTCTGGAAAGATCGGCTGCTCATAGCTTGGCAGCGGTTCAAAGGCAGTGTCGACAAGAGAATTTCGCCCACTTCATCTTCCTCCAGACTTGGATAATTGCAAGCTGATTTTCTGTGGGTCGTTGGCGACAACGCTGCCCTTGGCCAAAGCACACAATGGATTTGTCTCGATGTATCAAATTCCCGAGTCGGAGGTCCAGGACAATCTCAAACGCCGCGACCCAGTCTCATTCCTTTGGCAATTTCAGAAACGGCCGCTCCCATGGGTCACCGCGTTGCGCAGCTTGTTGCCCTCCATCCCCCAGGCAGAGGCTGATGTTCTACTGCATAGCCTGCAACTCAGCCCCCGAGAATCTGAATCACTACAACAAGGATTAGGAGGTATCGCAGGCGAGCGATTTGCAAATTTGGCTCCGCATCGGATCGGCACTAAGGCGATTCCATGCGGATCGTTCACCGTCGAAGAAACGAGTGAGGGTTGGATCGCACGTAAGCCGGGCGTCGAGCATTTGATCTGCAATCTGCCAATTCGAGTCGAAACGATCTACAAGTCGGAATCAGGTGATGTCGCGTACGGCCTTCGCGTTCACTGGGAGAAAGACATAATCAGGTTCGTCGCGACTAAGCGTGATGTCGATCGATCAACTTTATTCGACATCGTCTCGGATGAATTGCAGACCAGATTTCAAGAGCACTTCGAGTTTGCGCGGCTCAAATGGGCCAGGCTATCAATGTCGTTGGCGCTACAGTTCAGCAAGCCGGAAATCATTCCACACGCTGGCCGAATCGGCTGGAACCCATCACAAATGCGATTCCAATTTCCACAGTTCGCGATTCTAAGCGGAGGACGCGTGGATCCAACCCCAATGCCAATATTGCGTAGGGATCAGGCCGTTCCAGGGACGGAGTTGTCGGCTCCGGCCAGCTACCGACGAGCAATTGCAATGTTATCTCGATCAACTACCGAGATACAACTTATCTGGGCACTGGCAGCTTGCGTGTCAAACAATCTTCTCGCTGGAACCTGCACGCGAAATCCGATAGGCGTCGTTCTAGACGGACCATTTGCACATGAGATCGGCGGAAGAGCGGCGCGAGCACTCGGGTGTGGATTCGTGCATACTCATGAACGTGGGGAAAACTCTGTCCTACGATTTATTGCTGCTCAGTGCGGTGCGCACGATTTTCCGAGCCTAGTGGAGTTTGGCTTCAATTCGCGGCTGGAAGTAACTACCGCTTGGATCGATAGCCCACAACTTCGCCATGCCATGCTACCTCTCTCACCCTATGCCGCAATCGCAGTGGCTCTTCACGAAGGTTTTGTCCGCATCCGATCGCACGAGATGCCTCTGCCACTTGGTGAGCTTTCATCCGTTGCAGGATGGATCATTCCATCGTACCTAGAGGATGTCTGCCGCCGTAAGAAGCTGATTGAATTCCGATCGAATGAGTGCGAGATCATCTCCGTGTTGCGAGACATGGCAGGGTGGCTGGAGAGCTGTGGCGGCGACGGGGAGACGGTCTTGGCTGGTGAGAAACTGCTGTCGTTCGACTCAGTCACACCAGCAAGGGCTTTCGTTGAGTTGGTCGAAAGAATGCGTGCAGAAGGAGACATCGCAAGTGCGATCGCCCCTGTGAACGAGACGGTCCGCTCGAAAACGCCTGTGGCAATAATTCGCCCGTCCGTCGATGTAACGCATAACGAACCGATGCGGGTCATGCATGAGGTCGTTAACGAGACTCTACGACGAAAACGTATACCTGCGATTCGGATCGATGATGTTCGGGCGGATCTGGAAATGCTTTCAGCCTGGCGCGGAACGATCGATGGTGATAACCAAGATTCAATTTGGCTGATCGATGTAGATTGGTGGAATCAGACGGCAACCAATATCCGACGGAAACCAAGACGTTCCCCTGCAACGTCCAGAAAAGTCCCGAACAACGGACCTACGGAAGACGAAGATTTTGCAGAGCCGAGCGTGGTTTTCAGCGATTCCACCCCGTGAGCGGGAACGCGTGATGCAAAATCACTGTACCCAAGAATCACGTCCAACTCGCTTTAGCTCATACAATCGTTGATCTTAGAGTCCATTCGAGTGATGGACTGCGTTCACCATTGCATTTGACTTAGATTCGAGTTGCCCATGAGCGCGGCGGTCACGCGGGAATATTTTCTTAGGGGCGCTGACCAGATTGAGTTGGCACCGCAATGGATAATACCGCGTCCGCGATATTTCAAGAACCGTTTTGGAGGCGATGTCGCAGTGTTAGGGGCGATGGGCTCCATGGATCTGCCCGAAGCTGTTATCTCGCCGAGGGCAGGGGAGCGACATTTGGATCCGAGCCCCATTGTTACTTATGCTGGATTGACGCAGGCGTACGCTGCAAATGCCAAAGGCGTCAGGCAATTGGTATTGCCTTGGTTCTTGGCAAATTATTCGTCGGTTCGAATTGAATGTTCCGGTGTCGCTGATGGCTACAGCGGCGCGCCGACGGCTCGTTCTAGATCTGCGCGGCTCCGATGGTATTCGGCGAGGGTCCGTTGAAAGCCGATTTGTTGAGTGATGAACTCACGTCGTGCGGACATGAGGCTCAGGAAGTCGATCGAACCGGCGACGTACGCCGAGCGCGCTGATGCCAGATTCGCTTCGGCGGCTGGTAGAACTCGTTTGTTGTACAGCACCGAGGCCTGCTTGCTGGCCTCGACCCGTGTGTAAGCGATCTGGACTTCTTCGCGCACCATGTCTTCTTGCTGAGCTCGTTCGGCGAGGAGCTTGGTGACTTTACATTGCGCCTCTCTCACGGCCGCTCCGCGTCGATCTCGATTCAAGGGGATATTCATGTTCATACCGACCATCGGACGCTGCACGGTATCGGTCCAGAACGAGTCGTAACGACCCATGAATTCGAAATCAGGATAGTACTCCTTGCACGCCAGCGCCACCGCTGCCTGCTCAGATTGGATCTTGGCGGAGAGTGCCGCCAATTCCGGTCGCGCTTGCAGGGCCATTTCGCGAAGTGAATCGATGTCCTGTTGGTCTTCGACGATCTCTAATTCACGTGGTGCCGGTGGAATCGGATGGCCAGGTGTTCGATGAATGAGTGTATTGATTCTCGCGATCGCGATTGTCTCCGCCCGATTCAATTCCAATCGCTCTTGTTCCAACTTCGCCAACTCCAGATCCGCCAAGGACAAATCCTGCTCCGAGACTTGATTCGCTTCATACTTCGACTTGGCGGTGCTACGCGAATCCTGAGTCACCTCGACATTCTTTTGATTCAGGTCCAATTCCCGTTGAACGAGGTAATAGTCGAAAAATGCGATTCGAGCAGCGGCTTCCAGACGGAGTTGAACTTCCGAGGCATCCCATGATGCGGCAGTCGCGTCCCATTCGGCGATCTGACCACGCAGCGCGCGTTTGCCGTGCCACGGGACGCGCTGAGCAACTCCCAACACATACGACGACTGGGTGGGAGAACCGGACGAGAATGTCGCGGGGGCGAACATCGTCTGCATCATGGGGTCGTCGAATG
>JAQGHU010000057.1 GCA_028291515.1 Schlesneria sp. | reverse complement strand
AATAACGTCCAATGACATTCGCCCAAGGTCTTGGCGACCGTGGCTACGCAGAGGCTAATCGGCACTTGGATTGTGATCCTCTTGTGCCAAAAACGGGTGACTCGATCAAACCCAATTTCGGAGATTTGGGGAAATTCGTCGCAGATTTTCTCGCGACGAACCACGGAATGAAATTGAAAGGCAGAGGCACGAAGAACGTAGAGAAGATATTGACCACGAATGCGACGAATTCGCACGAATCAAGAAAGGCAATCAAATCTAGTTTCAACGGTCTACACCCGATTCACGGTTTCAATGGCACCAACCAAAGCGGCGCACACTACGAGGCTACGGGTTCAATTGCTAAGATTCAGCTGGAGCGAGACGAATTTGAGGTTGCTGCTGTCGGCCGTGAAGGCTGGCAATTCGCGGAGAGATTTGTGGACGAGACGAAAGCGGATGATGAGTTTTGCACGGTGTCCAAAGTCGGCACGATTCCTGAAGGCGAAGGGCGAGCGTTTCCCGTCAATGGGCGGATGATCGCGGTCTTTCTGCGAGACGGTGTCTATCACGCGATTAACGATTGTTGCCCTCACATGGGAGCATCGCTGGCGTCTGGATACGTCGACGGGGACAATGTTGTGTGTCCCTGGCACGCCTGGAACTTCTGCATCACCAACGGACTGTGGATGGATAACCCAAAATCCAAAGTGCGAACGGAAAGTTTTCCCGTTCGGATCGTCGACGACCAGATTCAAGTCGGCAAGACCGCGACGCCGCAGCCAAAGCACGGAGATGCGGACGATAATGGGTTAGTCTGATTGGGCGTTCGGCTTCTTTCGCGGTTTCCAGAGGATCAGGTAAGCCGAGAGCAGCGTCATGGGGACGGCAACGGACCAGTAGTCTGCGTTCCAAGATGCAAACCGAAGTCGCACCAAGCCGCGCATCATACGATATTCGCCATCAACCCTCGCAGACAAATCGGTGACTCGCTCTTTGCTTAGCAGCGACGATGACGACCAATCGGGTTTCAGTCGCACGGGTTCCCATGAACACCACCATACGTGGTTCCCAATCGATCTAATTTCATGCTGCCGATTCCCGATTGCGAACGAAATATGGTCGAAGACCCGTGAGCTACGAATCCACGCTCCGACAAGAGCCAGCGACACCATCAACGTGACGCAACCCACCTTCCGTCGCCAGCCTTTGAAGAACGCCCGCACGATCCACCCCTAATCGCGATTCTTGGAGCAGCAGAGACTCAAAGACAAATCGGAATCCTCAGGATGATACCATCCGATGGGACATTCGACGCCGTCGCCTTTAATCGGTACTGTACCGCTTCCTGATCACTCTCCTGCAGATAGCCAGAAGTTCTCCGCACAATGACGACTACGGAACGGACCCCGACGCCCGCGATGCAGCGGTACCTTGAGGTGAAAGCTCAGCACCCGAATGCCATTCTTCTGTTTCGGATGGGGGACTTCTACGAGCTATTCTACGAGGATGCGGTTTCGGCTTCGAAAGCGGTCGGTTTAACGCTGACCAGCCGCGACAAAGGATCGCCGAATCCGATTCCGATGGCCGGCTTTCCGTACCATCAATTGGACGGATACCTGCAGAAACTGGTGCGAGCCGGCTTTCGTGCGGCAATTTGCGAGCAGATGGAAGACCCCAAGCTGGCCAAGGGGCCAGTCAAACGCGATGTGACTCGCGTGGTTACTCCGGGAACACTGACTGAAGACTCGTTGCTGGACCCGCGCGAAAGCAATTTCCTGGCGTGCGTCTTCCCGGCGAAAGATTCCTGTGGCTTGGCCTGGGTCGAAGTCTCGACCGGGCGGTTCTTTGTGAGCGATCTACACAACGATGCGGTCCTCGACGAGATCGCCCGGATCCATCCTGCAGAATGCTTGATTCCTGACAAGACCACCGAAAGTCCAGTCATCCAGGCCTTATCGCGGATGAGCGGTCTGTTTCTAAGTGAACGACCACCATGGTCATTCGCCGCGGATCAGTGCCTGCGACTGCTTCTGGAGCAGTTCCAGACGCGAACGTTGTCTGGCTTTGACATTGATGAACACACGCCCGGAGTCACCGCCGCGGGAGCACTGCTCGACTATCTGCGTGAGACGCAGCGCAGCAGCCTGGGGCACATTACGCGGCTTGAGCCTTATCGCCGCGGGACAAGTCTGTTGATCGACGAGGCAACTCGTCGCAGCTTGGAACTGACGCAGACGCTACGTAATGGCGAACGCGCGGGGAGTCTGCTGGCAGTCATCGACGAGACTGTGACGCCGATGGGAGCACGCCTGTTGGGAGAGTGGCTGTCGAATCCGCTGACTGATCCCGCTCGAATCAATTTGCGTCTGGATTCCGTTGAGGAATTGACGACCGATTCCATGTTCTGTCGCGATCTGCGTGAGCAACTGCAGAACGCCTACGACATGCAGCGACTGACGGCTCGAGTCGCCACCGGTCGGTGCTCGCCTCGAGATCTGGCTTGTCTGGCCCGCACGCTGGCCCTGCTGCCCAAGCTGAAAGCAAAGCTGTCGGGGCGTGCTGCGGCTCGACTGATCGAACTGGAAGCGAAGCTTGATCTATGTCCCGAGATTCGATCCGACATCGAGACGGCACTCGTCGATGAACCACCGATGCTGACAACGGACGGGGGTTTGATCCGTGATGGCTATCACGCACAACTCGATGAATGGCGCGATCTGGCTCGCGGCGGTAAAGACTGGATCGTTCGGTATCAGGCTTCCGAAATCGAACGAACAGGCATTCCCAACTTGAAGGTCGGGTTCAACAAGGTTTTCGGCTATTACCTGGAATGCACGGCCGCACAGGCCGACAAAGTGCCGCCGGAATACATTCGTAAACAGACGCTGAAGAACTATGAACGTTTCATCACACCGGCGCTGAAAGAGTATGAGGACAAAGTCCTGCGAGCCGAAGGTCAAGCGGTGCAACTGGAGCAGGAGTTGTTCACCGGCCTGCGTGAACGAGTCGCCCTGCAGTCGCCGCGACTACGCGACAATGCCGAAGTCCTCGCGGAAATCGATGTCCTCGCGGCATTAGCGACGCTGGCTGTGAGTGCTCGCTATTGCCGCCCCGAGATCACGAGTGATCCGATCCTCGACATCAGCGAAGGCCGCCATCCGGTCCTGGATCGCCTGAAGCCATCGGGTGAATTTGTCCCGAATGATGTCAGCATCGGGATCCCTGCCGCACAGGAAGACGGTCAGGCGTCCACAGAGCCGATGGCATCGCCGGGACTGATCCAACTGATCACCGGCCCCAACATGGCCGGTAAAAGCACGTATATTCGCCAGGCAGCGCTGCTGACGGTAATGGCTCAGATCGGATCGTTTGTTCCCGCCAAGTCGGCTCGCATCGGGATCGCAGATCGTATTTTCGCTCGTGTTGGGGCCAGCGACGAACTTGGTAAGGGGCAAAGTACGTTCATGGTCGAGATGACCGAGACCGCTCGCATCCTGAACGCCGCCACGAAGCAGAGCTTGGTGATTCTGGATGAAATCGGCCGCGGAACCAGTACTTATGACGGAATCTCACTGGCCTGGTCGATCACGGAATATCTGCATGATGTGATCAGTTGTCGCACGCTTTTCGCGACGCACTATCACGAGTTGACGCAACTGACTCAATCGCTGAAGCAATGTGTGAACTGGAACGTGGCCGTTCGAGAAGAAGCCGATGACGTGATCTTTCTACACAAGATCATTCCCGGGTCGGCACACAAGAGCTACGGAATCCACGTCGCACAATTGGCAGGAGTTCCGCGCCCGGTCCTGGATCGAGCCAAGGTGATTCTGCAGACATTGGAGTCAGATCATGTGGACGAGTCTGGCAAGACAAAAGTCCCGGCACGACGGACGCAGAAGAAACGCGAGTTGCAGCTTTCGCTCTTCGAGGAAGAACATCCGATCATCGACGAACTGCGTCAGATGAAAGTTGACGAGATGACGCCAATCGCAGCGTTGCAGGAGCTGCATCGATTGCGGGAACGGCTTCAGTGACATTGGCTGGGCAAACGGCGACACATGAGCGTGAGGAACCCAGATTTCCTCCAAGTGTTTCTTTGCGTCTCCGCGCCTTTGCGTGAAATCCGCTTGCAGACAAGACAGAGTTCGCCTGAAACGTCCGTGGTCTACTTTGCTGAATTTGAGGGTTATCAACGCAAAGGCGCGGAGACGCAAAGGGGAAGAATGAATGTGAGATCGTATCGATCAGGCGCTCTTGTTGCGGCCGATGTTTTTTGTTCCCTTGCCGTGACGGGCTTTCAGATCGAACAGTCCGAAGATCTCTGAAGCGTTCATGCTGAGTGACTGGTTGCAGTCGTCTCCGTCACCCAGAATTCGAGCGAACAGTTCGCGTTTTTCCGTCAACACTTTGTCGATGCGTTCCTCGATGGTGTCTTTGGAAATGAATCGCGTCACAATCACTTGACTCTTGCACCCAATGCGATGGGCGCGGTTAATCGCCTGATCTTCGATCGCCGGATTCCACCAGCGGTCGAACAGGAAGACGTAACCGGCAAACTGCAGGTTCAGCCCGACCGCCCCGGTTCCGTAGCTCATCAGGATGATGTGCGAATTCGGGTCCTCTTTGAATTTCGTCAGGATGGGTTCGCGATGCTTGGTCGGAATGCCGCCGTGATAGAGCAGCGCGCCGTACTTTTCCATCGGTTTGGCCAGCCAGTCGAGAACCTTCGTCCACTGACTGAACAGAATCGCCTTGCCACCGCTGGCCGCGATTTCTTCCATGTCTGCTTCCAGCCGATCAAGCTTGGCACTTTCACCGGTCAGTGGGTCGAAGTTCGTGATCTGCTTTAACCGCAGTACAAGCTCGAAAACGTGCTGAACTGTGATTGAATCGCCCAAGTCGTTCAGATGGATGATGCCTTCTTTTTCCGCCTTTTCGTACGCGTATTTCTGGGCGGGCAGCAGTTCAAGATATTCGTCGCGGTCCAGCCGCGGCGGCATATCTTTCATTACTAGATTCTTCGTGCGTCGCAGAATGAATTGCTTGGCCAGAAACTGAAGCTGGCGCAGATCAGGGGTCGCGTTCGGGGGGACAATCTCCAGGAACTCATAGAGAGCGCCGAGTTCCTCGGGGCGATTTTCGATCGGTGTTCCCGTTAGCGCCCAACTGCGTCGACGTGGCAACGCTCGAGCGGTTTCCGCAGTTCGCGAAGTACGATTCTTGATACGTTGCGCTTCGTCGAGCACGACAAGGTCGAACTTAGGGAATTCGCCTTCGCCAAATGCCGCGAAATCTCGAACCAGCGATTCGTAGTTCACGATCAACACGGGAACACCAGGCATGGTCCAGGTCAGCCGACGACGTTCACTGTCACCCTCGACAACCACGAAGGGAAGCTCTTCGGCCCAGGTGCGGAATTCGCGTTGCCAGTTGGGAAGCAGCGGCTTGGGACAGACCAACAGGACTCGTCGGACTTGGCCACTACGAATCAACAAACGGATCGCAGTGATCGTTTGCATGGTCTTGCCGAGACCCATTTCGTCGGCAAGTAGAGCTGCTGACTTTGAGAAGAGCCAACCGATTCCCTCGTACTGATACGGGAACGGCTCGAATGGCATGATCATTTCCTGCCCACCCAGCCACGATTGCAGAGGGGGTTGCAGGAGATAGAACAGCCGATCTTCGATCGACAGCGCATCATCAGGCGGCTTGAGCCGCGTCAGCTTTTTCTTTGCTTCCGCGAGCGTGGCTTCGTCCATCAACGACGCCGGTCGTGGCGGCTCGATCGAAGTCAGTTCTTCTTCAGTTTCGTCAGTCGCTGGTCCTTTTCCCTTTTCGGGAGCGGCAGGCGGTGCCAATAGTGCTACACCTTCAGGAAACGTGATTCCGAACGTAGTCACTTTCTGGCGATGCGGTTTCCAGGGGGGCATCAGCGCGGGCGATTTTGGTGCGACGATCGACTCGGTGTCGATCTGCGGCCATCGTTGGAGCGCGACGTTCATTCCCGACGAATAAATTCCGGCGGAAACCCCGAGAGAAACCTGTTCGCACGGGACTTCCGACAGTAACTCATCAAGCGAGCCGCTCGATGGCTCCAGCTTCAGATGGGGTGCTGGAATTGCGCCGTCGCTCGGACGGTCTGATGTGCGGCGAGCGATCATGTCATCGAGCATTCGCAGCGAACCGTCTTTCATTGGATCCGTCCTTCCAATCAAGCGGTTCGAGCCGTGCCAAGTCGGATCGTTTCGGCGAGTGCCTCGCGGATTCGCTCGAACGGCTCGCGCATGTCGGCATCCCCGGGGATCGCCTTGGCATGACGGACCATCTCTTCGCGATCGGCGAGGTAGTCGGGATGGAACGCGATCCCGAGTTTTCCCAGTGACAATTGGGTCGACTCGTCGGTGACCTTATTGACGAAGTACGCGACCGGGATGGAGACATGCTGACGCAAGTCCAGGATCTCGTCGGTCTCAATCAGGACCAGGTGCGGTTTGACCCCGATCTTGTCGATCAACGTACGACCGAGCAGTTCGCCCAGGACGAAAGGTCGCAGCGTCGGTCCGTACAGGATTTGTTGAGCCCGATTCGGCTTGACGGGCGCGGTACATTGGAATTCGAGTGGACGGCCAAACCGGTTGGTTATCAGCAGGCCCCCCACAAATCCGCGTTCCGCGTCTTCGACAGCCGTCAGAAATCCCATCCGAAACGGGTCATGGTTCCCGTGCGACATCCACCATTCCTTGCCGCAGCCGTCACCTTGTCTCAGGCCACACGAGTCCACTCGTCTGGCAGGCCCACATCTTTTCGTCTGACCACAACATCGGTGGCGAGGTGAGGTGGACTTGAGCGGTAACAGTCTCGTTCACGGATCTCCGATCTGGCGATTTTGCGCAAACTAGGGACGACCATGCGGGAAAGCGAATATTGCCTCAAGTTTCGGCCTGGAAAGGAAGTTCCGATCACGACGATCGTGGTGCGAACTGTATCAAAGGTGGACATCCAAGTTGCTTACGGATTCCCCTTCAAAGCAGTCACGTGGTATGATTGAGCAGTCCCCGTAACACGCGGGCGACGCGACTGGTCTTGCACGCAGGGGGATTCGCCGATGAAGCTGTCTCAGTTCGCATGGACGTTTGTTTGTGCTGCCACTTTGATGCTGGCCGTTTCCATGGATGTAACCGCCAAGGCGTGTCCTTTCTGTTCGGCTCCCTCGTTGACGCTGACGGAGCAGTTGAGCGGTGCCGATTCTGCCGTACTGGTGAAGTGGGTCGGCGGAGCCCCGGCGAAAGCAACAGATGCAGGTTCGACGGACTTTGAAGTGATTGAAGTTGTTCGACAACCTGCTGCCGGCAAACTTCAGAAGGGAACCAAGGTCAACCTGATCCGATACCGTTCAGGCAAGATGGGTGATTTGTTCCTGCTGCTGGGAACAGTCGGGGCCGGCAATATTGAATGGGGCAGCCCACTGGAGGTGACTCAGGCCGGCTACGAATACATGAAGAACTCGCCCAAGCCCGAAGAACCCGCCGTCAAACGATTGTCGTACTTTTTGAAGTACCTCGAGAATTCAGATCATATGATTGCCGACGATGCGTTTGGTGAATTCGCCAATGCCTCTTACGCTGATGTCGTTCAACTCTCCAAAGAGATGCCTCGTGAGAAGTTGCGACATTGGGTGGAAGGCAAGCCTGCCGTCCGTTCGGAGAAGCCATCTGGAGATAAGAACCTGGCTGATGGAGCAGTGTCACCAGGAAGAATCGGACTGTATGGAATGATGCTTGGACTGTGCGGCAATGACGATGATGCCAAGATGATGGAAGAGAAGATCGTCGAGCCGAAGGAAGAGTTTCGTCTGGGGATTGACGGGGTGATGGGCGGTTATCTACTGCTGACTGGAGACAAAGGACTGACCATCCTGGAAGAGAAGAAACTCAGGGACAAGAAAGCTCCGTTCAGCGAGACGTATGCTGCGATGCAGGCCCTGCGGTTTATGTGGCAGTACGGCGACAATCGGATTGAGCATGATCGGCTGCGTCAATCGATGCGAATCTTGTTGGACCGACCCGAGTTAGCCGACCTGGTGATTGCTGACCTGGCACGAATGAAAGATTGGACCGTCCAAAATCAGTTGATGGAACTGTATGACGCCGACGCCTACAACATTCCCTCGATTAAGCGGGCGATCGTGCGATTCACGCTGGCTGCGGCAAAAGACACGGGAATCAAGAAAGAGGAAAGTACTGGCGAGACGGGATCGGCCGCTGCGGTAGCACAGGTGCCCGTTCCAGAACATGTCGTTAAGGCGCAGGCATGTCTCGAAGAACTGGAAAAACGCGATCCCAAGACGGTCCACGAAGCCAAGCGGTTCTTCTTGTTGAAGTGAGCATTGAAGCAACTTAGCGTAGACGTTCGTGCGGATGTGCGAAAACTGGCGAAGTTAATTCAGCGAATCCACCTCGGATCTCGTACAAAAAAGGTAATTGCTGGCGGCTTTGCCGATCATGAGCCGAGAACAAGGAAAGTGAAGATCCGGAGAAAAGTCGCGCGTTAAGATTGGGATAATCATGAAACCACGGAGAGGTCGATTGATCGGAGGGATCGTTGCCCTTCTGGCAATTTCCGCCGCAGCAAGTTCGGCGTCTGCGGTTCCAGGTTGCCCTTTCTGCGCTCCCAGCAAGCCGCCGTATAGCGAGCGGTTGGCCACATGCCAGGTCGCAGTCGAAGTAAAATGGGTTTCGATTGCGTCTGACAAAAATCTTCAGAACGCCACGACGACCTTTGCGGTGGTGAAGTCGTACCGCGCGGATCCGAGGTTCAAGGAGAAAACACCTGTCACCATCAACTATGCACGTGATGGCAAACCAGGTGAATTGTTCTTGATGCTGGGATTCGAGAAGGACGGCGAACTTGTCTGGGACGATCCCATTTCCCTGGGTGGTGAATATCTCTACAGCTACATTCGCAAGGTGCCGCCGCCCGAGACCGCAGATCGCCTCTCGTTCTTCTTGAAGTTTCTCGAGTTCCCCGACGCTGAGATCTGCGCGGACGCCTATGCTGAGTTTAGCCGCGCAACTTTCAAGGACGTGGCGGCGCTGGCACCCAAGTTGCCTCGCAATAAGTTGCGTGCGTGGCTCGCCTCAGACGATCCACAGATTCGTGTGCGACTTGGACTTTACGGAATGATGCTAGGTTTGTGTGGTGACGACAGTGATGCGGAATTTCTCGAACAATTGATCATGAAACTTCCCGAGCCCGATCAACCTCGTTTCGGGGTCGACGGCATGATGGCGGGATATATTCTGATCCGAGGTGAACGTGGCCTGCAGAAGCTGATGGACGAAAAGCTGGCCGATCGTCGTGCAGAAGACGATTTGATGCTCGTCGAAAATGCGTTGGTGTTCCTCCGCGATTATTGTCCGGATCGCATCCCCACCACGGTCGTCTGCGACGCCATGCGCAGATTCATCGACCACCCGAAGTTGGCCGCCAACGTCGTAAAGCATCTGGCTCGCTGGAAGGATTGGCAGTCGCTTGATCGATTGCTTGCGGCCTATGGTAAAGAGCCATTCGATTCAAACTTTGGCAAACAGCAGATCGTGGTCTTCGCCTTGGTTTGCGAGAAAGATGGCAAGGCCACATCGCCAGAGGCGTTTCCAGAGAGCGCGATCAAGGCACGTCGGTTTCTCGACGGGCTCGATCCCAAAATCGTCCGGCTGGCTCGCGGCGTGATCGAATCGACTCCGTCGCCTGCCAAACTCGAGTAGCAATTGCCGCATGGCATGCGATAATCTTGGCGCTCGTGTCACGACTACATTTCGGGGCCACTTCAGTGCCCAACCGACTCGCTCATCCTCCGGATATCACCAATGCAAGACTACGAGAAGCTGGGTGCCTTCTATCTCGGCAAGCCTTACGATCTCGAAGCCAAACGCCCGGTGGTGGACGACCTACTTTTGTATGACGCGAAAGATTTGACGACGCACGCCGTCTGCGTAGGAATGACGGGTAGCGGCAAGACGGGGCTGTGTCTCGCACTGCTTGAAGAAGCCGCAATCGATGGCATTCCCTCGATCTGCATTGATCCCAAGGGAGACTTGGGGAATCTCTTGCTCGCCTTCCCCGAATTACGGCCAAGCGACTTTAAGCCGTGGATTGATCCGTCTGATGCCGCGCGGGCGGGAATGACCGCCGATGACTATTCGGCAAAAATGGCAAAGGTCTGGAAAGACGGATTGGCAGCCTGGGGGCAACCGCCAGAACGTATTGCGCGCTATCGTGACGCCGTCGATATTTCAATTTATACTCCTGCCAGCAATGCAGGGTTGCCACTGACCGTGTTGCGATCGTTCGCGCCGCCTTCAGAAGCGACCTTAAATGATTCCGAAGCGATGCGAGAACGAGTTTCCGCATCCGCATCTGGTTTGCTGGCGCTGCTGGGAGTCGAATCGGATTCGTTACAAAGTCGCGAACATATCCTGCTGGCAACGATCCTGGATCGAAGCTGGCGCGACGGCAAAGAAGTCGACTTGGGTCAATTGATCCGCCTCATCCAGAAGCCGGGATTCGACAAGGTCGGATTCATGGACCTGGAAAGTTTCTTCCCGTCGAAAGATCGCTTCGCCTTCGCGATGACGTTGAACAATCTGATCGCATCGCCCAGCTTTCAGGCGTGGATGGAAGGGGAATCGCTGGATATCCAGCGGTTACTTTATACACCCGAGGGCAAGCCGCAGTTGTCGATCATTTCGATCGCACATCTGTCCGACAGCGAGCGGATGTTCTTTGTCACGATCTTGCTGAACGAGATGGTCGCCTGGATGCGCAATCAGTCAGGGACATCCAGCCTGCGCGCCTTGCTGTACATGGACGAAGTATTCGGCTACTTCCCCCCCACGGCCAACCCTCCCTCCAAAACGCCGATGCTCACGCTGATGAAGCAGGCACGCGCGTTTGGATTGGGTGTCGTGCTCGCGACTCAGAATCCGGTCGATATCGACTACAAGGGGCTCTCCAATGCGGGGACCTGGTTCCTGGGGCGGTTGCAGACTGAACGAGATAAAGCGCGGGTGCTCGATGGCTTGGAAGGGGCATCGGCGGCGGCTGGAGCGAATTTTGATCGAGCGAAGATGGAGAAGATCCTGTCTGGCTTGAGCAACCGTGTTTTCCTGATGAACAACGTCCACGAAGACGGACCGGTCGTCTTTCAAACTCGCTGGGCACTCTCCTTCTTAAGGGGGCCGATCAATCGCGATCAGATTGCACAGTTGATGCAGGAAAAGAAGAAGGCCCTGCCCGCGCCGTCCGCCACTTTGTCCACGTCGATTAAAGATTCCGCGGCTGGGGCGCACCCAGTCCTTCCTCCCGGGATTCATGAAACATTCATTGTCACACGACCGCTGCTTGGGGAAGCGAAGTTGCTGTATCGTCCGGGGCTGTTGGGTACCGCGCGGGTTCGATTTCTACAGACCACCGCAGGCATTGACGAGACGCGCGATATCAACGTGTTTTTGTCGGCCGTCGGCGAAGTATTGCCGACGATCTGGGACGATGCCCTGGTCTCGCAGGATGATGAACTCGAACAACAGGCCGATGGAGATGATCAAGGCGGATTTGCGACGTTGCCCGCCGATTTGAGCCGCGCGAAAACTTATGCGGAGCTTCAAAGTGCTCTTCGGGATCATCTGTTTCGAACGCAAAAGCTTCAACTCTGGAAATGTGTCGAACTGAAAGAGGTTTCTAAGGCCGGCGAATCCGAAGGTGATTTCCGAGCGCGCATCACTCATTCCGTTCGCGAAGGTCGCGACCTGCAAGTTGAAAAGCTACGGGCGAAATACGCACCGAAGCTGGCGGGCCTGCAGGAGCAATTGCGTAAGGCTTACCAACGTGTTGATAAGCAAAAATCGCAAGCCAGCCAGCAAACGTTTTCCGCAGCCGTGAATATCGGAACATCGATCCTGGGGGCGGTCTTCGGCAGGAAGTTGGCGTCGGCCACCAATATCAGCAAAGCAGCGACAACAATCCGAAGCGCCAGTCGCGTTGCTGGTGAGAGACAGGATGTCGCTCAGGCCGAAGAAACTGCCGACGCCGTTCAACAACGGATTGATGATTTGAACGGGCAGTTTCAAAACGAAGCCAATGCCCTGATTGATGGGGCAAGCGCCGACAGTGTCAAACTTGACGAAATCGTTGTCACGCCCAAAAAGACCGATATCACGGTCGTTCAACTCATGCTCGCGTGGACACCGTGGTCCACGGATACAAGTGGAACAGCACAACAGGCTTGGTAGCTGCTAGTGCGGGTCGCACTTCCGTGTCGCGTTGAAACATGGGTTAGACACAGTAGGCTTCCGTTCGCGGGACGCCACAGTCAGGTGGGATGCGTTCTAAGGAACAGCGGTATAGGATTTGGTAGTGATCACCGTCCCAGACGTGGTCACGGTGTCCGTTCCGACACCGCCATCCACCGTCAATTTCGTGATGTTGCAAAGCGTCAGACTGAGTCCGTCGTTTCCGGCTCCCAGACTGAAGGCCATGCTGGAAGAACGCAAACCGGATATCGAGATCTGATCATTGCCGCCTGTGAAAGTCCCCACAACTTTCACGTCACTTCCGACTGTGAAAGAGACCGATTGCACAGCACTTGTGCCGGTTCCGATCAAGGTTGCACCCGCACCTTGGATGGTCAACTGGCTGCCTCGCAATGTGATGGCAATGGCATTGTCGTTGGCATCATCGGTTAGCGTCAGTGTTTTCGTACTGGCATTGTAGGTCGCCGCGACGTGGTAGTTGCCGATACTCACAGTGCTGACCAGCACGTTGCTAGCTTTCGTGCCATCGCTGACGATGAAATTCACCTTTCGCGGTGTGGTCGTCGGAGCCGCGCTGGAGTTGGAATAGGCCACCGCCCTGAATGCGGTCTGGAACTGCGCCAACGTCGCCGTCGCGCCAGCAGAGGTGAGCGCCAGCGTTCCCGTTGAACTGTCAAAACTGCTGACGATGTTGCCCATTGTCTGCGAATTTGTGGTCAGACTTAGCACGTCCTGGCTTGGTACGGGAGTTTGAATCTTGACTGATGCGTTCGCCATTGTTGTGCTGTCTGCATCAGTAATCTTGATGTTGGGGTTGATCGGCAGCGCCGCAGATTTGACGGGGTAGAACAGGTCTCCGGTTCCACTGAGAATCGGGGCGTTGGTATTGGTCGGCGTTGTCACTGTGCTGTAAGAGCCGCTGAGAGTGTACTGACCCAAACTGCTGTAGTCCGTATAGCCCGTTGTCAGCGGACTCCCCAAGGCCACTCCCTCAATTTTAAGATAGTAGACGCCGCTGGTCACCGTCTGACTGATCGAAGCAATAACATCGTCGGGTGGATTTGCCGAGGTGACGAGCGTGCCGTTGGAATCGTACAGACTCAGTTGGATATCAAGCATGGAATTCGCCGGTCCACCGACCGCGTTAACAGCAAGTGTTCCCGTTCCGGCGGTGATCTTGAACCAATCTGTATCCGTGCGAGTTTCGATCACGCCTGACACGCTGATCTGATAGGATCCGCTGCCCGTAGTACCTGGAATCTGCACTGCAGCGGACTGGGCACTCGCAAAATCATCCACCCGTACGCCGAAGCCGTTCTGCGTCGCGATGATATTCAGATCATCTTCCGTGTTACTGGCATTCGCGTATTCACCCTTGCTCCATTGGACAAGTGGAACGTAGTAACCGGCTCCCAGATGAGGTGCCCAGGCGACTTTTCCCGTACCCTGTCCTTCGTAGTATTCGACATGCTGTGAGCTATTGGCGGGGTATAGGCCGTCATGGCTGAGACCCAAGGTATGGCCTGCTTCATGCACCGCGGCGTCGGCGTTGTATTTAGCCACCGTTCCGACGCCATCTTGAAGGACGAAACAGGGAACATCGGCCCCTTTTCCGTAATTCCATCCAAAACCGCCAACATAGGCGACCCCGCCGGAATTCGGCGCGGGCGAGGGTGTCGAAACACCGAACAATACGCGGACGCCCCACTTTGTATCACTACCCGCCGTGTTGATGAGATCGGCAACAGCGGGAGCTTCCGTCGTCACGTCGACTTCAAAAGGGGAATAACACTCGGCAACACGTTGCCAGATTTCGTAGATATTTGTCAGTTCCGCTGGGGAAAACGCACCAGTGTTGGAATCAATACTGTAAGCCGTCGTGGTGATCGTAGCAGCAGACTGATTCCAAGGTGTGTTCTTGGTCACCTGCCCATCGAAATCGAGATAGATCACCTTAGTCGCACCTGGGCGACTGTGGAGTTGGAACACGTTGGCTGGTACGGGGGCCGCAATTCGGGGCGCGGCCAAGTGCTTGGAGGCAGTCGCACGGTTGAAGTCGACGGGAGCCGAAGCACAGGCGTGTTTGCCAAGTGATGCGGATCCGGCCAACATTCGGCAGGCGGCTGGCGAACTGCAGTGATTCGAGGTTAGCCCGACGTGGTGCTCGGTTTGGCAGGGGCTGCCGAGCGTAGTCAATGTGATCGCGACGATCGTGGCGAAAACGCATCGCAAAGCGGAAAGTGAACTAACGTGAGATCGAGTGCTGCGATTCTCAGACATAACATTCCCCTCGCACATGGTTTGCCACTTCGAGAGTATGCAACCGATTTGGCGTTTGCCAAATACGGAGCTATCGAAATGCGGCATCTCGGTCGACTTGCTTCGCCCAATGCCTCCCAATCACTCGCAACAGCCCCTCTTCGGCAACGAATTCGACTTTCAGCCCGTTGCGAATCGGTTGCACAGACATGCTGAAACCGTCCTTCGCGTCACTTAGCTCTGATTGTGTATCCTGTGGATCGATGACCGGCACGACGGCAGGCCACTTACCAATTGATAATCGCCCCTGCATCACTGCTTTGGATCGTTCATCTTTCGGCGCGTCCTCGACCGAATCGACGGCCGCCTTGAGCCGGTCCTGTAACGTCGCGGGGAGGCCTGCTGCCAACCACACAACTTGCTTTCCTTGTCCCACCAGAATTTCGACACCCGGAGGGGTGATTGACTGTAAAAGATCCGGAATTCGCGATGGCGCGATCTGGTGAAGATCTACCGCGCGATATTGCGCGGTGTTGCGGTGCACCGCGGTAACATCGGGCGACTTTTCCATGCGGGTAAGAAGGTGGGGAATAACCGCATTTAACGCTGAAGCTTCGGCGCCCCGGATCCCTGCGATCAAGGTCATGTCGGACCAGCTACTGCCGACGAGTTGCACCCCGAGATCGATTCGCCCGCCCGCTGACTCCGGTCCGACGGCGGCGACAAGGTCCTTACCTAATAACATCACCGGCCAATTGATCGCGAGCCCCGCCGAGGCGTCTCGATTGACGAGGGCCGAGAACTGACTGCGCTGGATGACCATCCGGTTCAGTTCGCCAGCCATCTTGCTACCAGGTTCCGCTTGCAGCATTAGATCAAACTGCAATTGCCGCGTTCGCCGATTAATTCGGCCAGCCAGGGTGATTGTCTGAACATCATGAATCAGTACACCGATCGAATCGAGGACTGATTTGCCGAGTGCTCCCCGCAACGTTGCGGACTCTTTGGACTCGTCGTCTTGCGCTTGTAGCCAAGGCTCAAACTGCTTGCGAATCGAATCAATCCAAGCCTGTTTCGCATCTCGCGGAACCTGCCGCTGATCGATCATCAAGACCATATCATATTTTTCGCGCAGCTCTTTCGTCAGCCGTTCCGGAGCTTCGCGCAACGCATGTAAGGCAGGTATCTCCTCACCGAAGAGAGCATTGCCCGATCGCACCAGAACATGATATGGCGCACCAGGCCGTTCTATTTCGTATTGATTCTCTTTGACCAGGTGATAGTCAACGACACCGAATGACGCTGTCGCCATCAATTCATTGATGTCTTGGACCGGCACAAAAATGATGGCGGGTGGGTCTTTGATATCGTCCCAAGTCCACATCATTCCCAGCGGTCGAGTGCGATCGATCCCGCCGAACTCGCGATAGCTTTTTTGTTGCCGCTCCTCAATCGACTCGGCCAATTCGGGACGATCAATTGATTCGTAGATCACGTCACAATCGGTCAGCATGCGGGCAATGCTGGAGACCCAGAATGCGGCCCACGGCCGCTCGGCGATCTGCTGAGGCCCCTGCGCATGAACTAGCGCGACATTGGTATTGAGTTGCATGACAACGGCAAAACCGAAGGTCGCCAGCGTCGTCAATGATCGAGACAAACGATGTTGCATAACATCCCTGATACTCGAAGACCAAGACCCCGGCTGATGAAAACCGGGGTCTTGGTGAGTCTGCGGATTCCACACGAAATATTACGGGACGCTGATCAAAACCTTCGTCGTCGTCGTGGTGCCAATCAACTGCAACACATCGGTTCCAGCGCCGCCATCGACAGTGAGAGTCCCCAAGGTGCAGTAAGTCAGATTCGCGAGATCGTTACCATCACCGAGATTCAACGTCACCGCGGAAGACTTCAGGCTGACCAGAGATACGGAGTCGTTTCCTGTGGTGAAGTTAACGATGACTTTCACATCAGTCGTATACGGGAACGTCACAGCCTGTTGGCTACTGGCTGACGTGCCGATCCGCGTGGCCCCCGCACCTTCCACAGAGATCACGTTTCCTCGTAAGGTGACTGCCACGGCATTGTCACCGACGATGCTGGCATTGTCAGCGATCGTGAGCGTCTTTGTTCCCGCATTGTAGGCCGCGGTGATGTAGTAATACCCGATCGTCACATTGCTCGTTAATGTGTTGCTGTTGATCAGACTGTCATTGACCAGAAAGTTGATCTTCCGGGGCGTCACGGCAGGAGTTGCGCTGGTGTTGGAGTAGGAGACGGCCCTGAGGGCCGCCTGGAATTGCGCCACAGTCGCGGTGGCCCCAGCCGATGTCAGTGACAGGGTCCCGCTGGTGGCATCGTAGCTGCTGGCGATATTGCCCATCGTTGACGCGTTGGCAGTCAAACTCAAGACATCTTGATTGGGCACAGGAGTTTGAATCGTGATTGTCGCACTCGCCAACGTGGTATTATCGGGATCAGCGACTTTGATGTTGGGATTGATCGGCTGCGGTACAGACTTGATTCCGTAGAACAGATCACCCGTCGTCGTCAGAACGGGGGCACCCTTGATGCCAACGGTGCTGAACGAACCCGTAATCGTATATTGGCCCAAGCTACCGTAATCGGTGTATCCGGTTGTCAGCACATCACCCAATGCAACTCCTTCGATCTTTGCGTAGAACGTCCCGCCTGAAACGGACTTGTTAATTGAGGCAATCACATCATCCGCCGGATTGGCGGCGACGACCAATACTCCCTTGGAATCGTACAGGCTCAGTTGGATATCGAGCATCGTATTCACCGGCCCACCCACAGCATCCAGCTTGATCAATCCCGAGCCAGCCGTGATTTTAAACCAGTCTTCGTCCGTACGAGACTCGATGACACCGCTGACGTTGACGGCAAATGACGTGGCGCCCGCCGTGCCTGGAACGGCTTTGGAACCCGATTGATTGCTCGAAAAATCATCAGGCCGATATCCAAATCCGTTCTGCGTGGTGATGATCGACAGGTCGTCTTGCGTATTGCTGGGATTCGCATATTCTCCCTTACTCCACTGGACAATCGGAACGTAGTAGCCGGCCCCCATGTGCGGAGCCCAGCCCACTTTCCCCGTTCCTTGTCCTAAATAGTATTCGACGTGTCGCGAATCGCTGGCAGGATACAATCCATCGTGGCTGAGCCCAACGGTGTGACCGACTTCATGGACTGCTGCGTCCGCATTTGTTTTTGGATTCGTCCCGACACCTGCCGTCAAAACGAAACAAGGGACGTCGACGGCGCCTCCCTGATAGTTCCAACCAAAGCCCGTGACGTAGGCCACTCCACCTGAGCCAGGGGCAGGAGATGGATTCGAATCGCCAAACAGCACGCGAATACCCCATTTGGTGTCACCGCCGCCGCCGTTGACCAGATCAGCGATTGCTGGAGGCTCGGTGGTGACATCCACGTCAAACGGCGAGTAGCATTCGGAAATCCGTTGCCAGATCTCCACGATGTTTGCTTGTTCCGAACTGGAGAACGTTGCTGGATTGCCATCTGTGTCGTACGCCGTTGTTGTGATGACGGCGTTCGTGGAATTCCACGGTGTGTTTTGGGTGACGTGTCCATCAAAATCAAGATAGATCACTTTCGTTGCTGTCGGACGGCTATGTAATGCAAATGTGCCTGCACCGACCGGTGCCAAGGCCACCCGCGGAGCCATTTTCGCAGCGCCGGCAATGGCATTAAATCGATTGAAATCAACTGCTAGTGACGCGCAGGCGTGCTTCCCTTGCACATCCAGGCCCGGCAGAGCGCGGCATCCACCGGGTAGACAAGATTCTTGACTGCACGTATGCAGCGTCTGATGATCTGCCTTCTGCGGCCCCTTGGTCTCGCAGGGGCTATTGATTAAACCAATAACCGAGGCGATCCCAACTGCAGTAATCCATCTTCCAACAGCTTGTGATGACAGTAAATTGATTCCTGTCAAAGAGCGGCCCAAACTCATGCGATGATTTCCTCAAAGAGCGCAATCTGTAAAAGACGTGAAGGAGCACGGGATTTTCCATGCTTCGGCGACAGATTTCAATTAAAATCTGCGGCTTTTTCGACCATGGTGGGAAGTACTGGCGCTAGGTGACCATTTCTCGCGCAGTGCTGATTGAGGCAGGCGTTCCGTCGCCTGCGACGCCGTGTCCCTAACTTAGAATAGCGTAGACTCTTCCGTCGAAGTATCGGAACTCGACGTGTCGCGACTCAGGTCATAGGTTGCAGACGATTCAAATGCCTCTACGACGGCTTCCCCGTCCTGAAACTTTGTCAGAATCTCAACTTTGGCTTCAGCGGCCTCGAGTATTGAATAGCAGGTTCGCAGTAATCGAATCCCACGTTCGAACCTGGCGAGTGACGTTTCCAAGCCGATGTCCCCATCCTCCAATTCGGAGACGATCATTTGGAGTTCGCCAAGCGATTCTTCAAACGACGCAGTGGACTCTGGTTGTTCAGACGCGGATTTTCGCTTCGGCATCAATATTCTCGATCGCTGACAGATTTGGACACAACGCCGAGGAACAGTAAGCCCGTGCGCAAGTGGATGCAAGCGCGAGACGACTCGGTTGTTCCAGCCTGCTGGCTGCCTTAAAATGGCATTACACCTTGGACGGCGAAATAATTTCTTAGCCATAGCGACCGTCTCTTCAACCCAAAGCCGTCACGAAAGCCTTCAGCATGCTGGCCCGCCGCGAAGTGTTTCCCCACGTTATCGAAATGAACTATCAGGCACGTCAGCGACTTGGCTGCTCGGTGTATCTCGTCCATGACGCAAATGAATGGATGCTGATCGATATCGGATTCGAGGATACTGCTGAGGAAATCATCGATATCATTCGTCAGATGGATTTCCCCTTGGCAGGTTGTAAGTATCTGGTCGCGACGCATGCCGATGTCGATCACATTCAGGGGTTAAAACGCGCCAAGGAACTTCTTCCTCAGGCCATCACGATCGGGCATCCTGAATGTAAACGCCTGCTGGCCGAGAACGACAGGATCGTGACCTATGCAGAGATTAGCGCCCAGAAGATCTCGATCAATCTGCCACCCATCAAGATCGAACAAACCATCAATGAAGGCGATGTCTTAAGCATCGGCTCGCTGAAGCTGGATGTCTGGAACACTCCCGGCCACACCCCCAGTCAGCTCTCATTTCGACTTGGAAAACTGCTTTTCTCTGGCGACAACATTTATCGCGATGGCTGCGTCGGAAACATTGATGCTCACCACGGGTCTGATCTGCCGGCCTTCGTCAGTTCGCTGGAGCGAATCCGTGATGCCGATGTCGAATGGTTGCTCCCTAGCCACGGCCCGATCTTCCGCAATAACCGGGCGAAGCTGCAGAAGACAATCGATCGCCTGACCGAATATCAGCACATGGCCGATTTCGGTACGTGTGCCGTCGATTGGCCGCTGCTCGAAGAGTGGGAAGACGAACTCGTCAAAGGCTTCGACCCTGAGAAGGCACTCTGACGCTGGCGATCTGTCTTAGCTGCGAATGACGGGACAAGACCAAGTGGTCTTGCGGATGACGAAGAGTCGCGGAGCAGACCTGCGGCCTTTGGCGGCAAATCGCTCTTCAACTTCGAATTCAGTGACAGGGAGCTCCTTGAGGAGAACTTCGACTGCACAGGCTTCTTCGTTGCCTCCAGCATGCCCTGTATAGGCAAGAATCGTCATGATTCCAGCGCGGGTGAGTAGCGATAAACCACCTCGGATCGCCGCGCTGGTCGAGTCAGCTTGGGTAATCACCTCTTTATCACCAGACGGCAAATAGCCCAGATTCAGCGTGACAGCAGTGACGTTTTCGACGTTGAATTCCGCGAGTGCATCCACCATTTCCGCATGACTGCGGTGCAAGAGTTTCACGTTTTCAATTCCAACGCTTGCCAGCCGCTGTCTTGTCGCTTCGATCGCGACGTCTTGGATATCAAAGCCGTAGACGTGACCCGAGGGCCCGACGCACGTTGCCAGAAACTGTGTGTCATGTCCGTTTCCCACGGTGGCATCGATAGCGATATCACCGGGTTTTAGTACCGCCACAATCAGCGAGTGGGCGACTTCGGTCAACGAGATCGGCGGCGTTGTTGAAATCGATTGACTGCCTGCTTGTTGATCTATGGCCGCTGGCGGAGAGGTATTTCTGTCGTAGAGGTGCCCCGAAACAGCCTGGTCGAGCGTATGCTCCCCCAACAAGAATCCAGCGAAATGATCTGCCAGCCAAGGGGCCTGCAATGCTCCCTTAGAACCAAGTCCATTGAAGAACCCGAGCTGAGGATGATCACGATGCACAGTCACCACGGGGTAATAGTGCCGTAGGATGGGGCGGACTGCTGCGTCCTGCCCAACGACTTCAAATGGCAATCGAAGGAAGTCACGTAAACGCTGGCAGATCTCGACACGAGCAGCGTTGGTCGGAATCGAATTCAGTTCCTTCCACTCATAAGTGGCTCCGGCGCGGAATAAACCGTCACCCAGCGGCATCAGCCAGACGCCGTGACTGACAATCCGCTCTTCCGCCAAACCCTCAATGCGGACCGTCAGGATCTCGCCCTTGGCGGGCTTGAAGTCAATATTTTGAAACCAGCGATTGCTAGTGGCATCGATTCCCTGGCAGAAAATCAGGCGTCGCGCAGAAACGTCCAGACGGGGAATTCGGACACCGTTCGCCGTCAGTTCGACATCGCTGTTCGGATCGAATTCGCCATTCATCACGGCGTCTTCGCGTTGGAAATACTCGCGCGATGCCGCAAGGTAGGCTTGAACAGCCAACCGCCCTCCTTCGACCATCTCGAACCCGCCGAGAGAGTCATCAAATGCTGCGGAGGAGACGAGGGGTTCGGGCAGCTGGACCAGTCCACCAAACTCAGACTCAACTCGCCTGGCGAAGTATTGCTGCTCTTGAGGAGAAGCTAGCAGCCGGACAATGTGTTGAGGATAGAAGAACGAACCGGAAGTCTGCTGTTCGACGCGGCGGTAGAACTTCGCGGCAGAGTTCCAAAAGCGATCCCATCGCCAACTGGGAACCAATTTCTTTCCGGTGATCGGCGTCATCAGCCCCGCAGCCACGCGCGACGATGTGACTGCTTCATCTCGATCGATCACCAATACTCGCTGATGTCGCCACGTGAGGTTCCAAGCCAAAGCGGTTCCCGCCAGCCCTTGCCCCACAACGATCGCATCAAAATCGAAATCGCTCATAAATCACAAACGCGGAAATTCAGCGAGCAGAAAACCAACTGCCGAACAAGCAACTCCACAACTGCTTTTCTGCATTCATGTTATGGAGCAACGATCGCAACCCAAGAAAACTGGCAAGAATCCTTGTAACACTTCGAAGCCGTATTCGCTCCGTATGGCAGGACGGGACAGTTAACAACTTCAAAACGAAAGAGAGACGAGATCATGTTAAAGAAACAAAGCATTCTGGCAACGGCAGCGATGGCGGTTCTGGTGGCATTTGGATCACAGGCTGATGCTGGTCACGGTGGTTCCGGCGGTGGAGGTGGTGGCAGTTTTCATATGCAATCGTCCGGCGGCAACTCGGGGATGCGACAGGGTGGCAATTTCCAACCCCAGCACACTGTTTCCAACATGCAGTCGAACACCTTCAAGGTGCAGACGAATCATGGCAACATCTTGTCGAATTCGAATAAGACGAATGTGCAGAACTCGAACATTCACCTGGCCAACAACGTCAATCACAACAAGGTGTCAAACGTGCTGACCTCGAACGTCAACAAAAATGGCCATGGCTTGGGGATATCGTCGAACAACATTCTAAACAAGGGAATGAATGGGCAGCACAACTGGATGAACGGGCAGCAAAATCAAAAGAACTTCAAGCAGAACTGCTCACCTTGGGGTTACGGATACGGAAACGGCTGCTGGGGCAACTACGGTAGCTGCTATGGGAATTACGGCGGTTGCTACAGCAACTATGGTTCCGGCTACTATCCATGCGGATACAGTAATTGGGGATACGGTTGCGGCAACTGGGGATACACCTGCGGGTACTATCCCCGATACTACACCTGCTACAGCTATCCCATCGTTCAACCGTACCCCGTTGTCAGTTCCTGCTATGTCCCCACGACCCAAGTCGTGACGACGGTTCCTGCAGTCAGCAGTGTGGTTGTCAACGAGACCACGGCACCGATTGGCAGCTTGGCACTCAGCAACGTCGCGATTCCTCCATCGCCAGTTCAATGATGACTGGCCGATCTCTTGAAAAACTTCTTAACCCCGAGAATCCACTTGGATCCTCGGGGGTTTTCGCTTTTATGGACCCAAATCGCGACTCAATTGATCAAGGCCATTTTTCCGAATGTCGCCAGCAGGTTTTGCCGGACCCGCAACGAGTTCGCGCGAATTGGATCCCTCAAGGGCGTTTGATCGATGTATTCACCTTGTTGGCGATTCGGCCCCCTTCTATGGTCCGGTCTCCTCTCCCGATCCCTATTTCTGGCAGGTCACAATGGATCGCCGACGATTTTTCGGTTGGTTGGCCCCTCTGCTAATCGCTTCGGTGACGGCAGCCGATGCGCAGGAAATGCGTATCTACACGACGGTTCGGAACCTGGCGGCCCCTGCTGGCGAATCCGCCGAACGGGCTCCGGTCATCGCTCGCAGTCTGACACTGTTTCATGCCGGAAAGGTCTACGACTACGTTGACTCGGCAAAGGAAGTCACAGTCTTCGAACCTTCGCATCACAAATTCACTCTGTTAAACGAACGTCGCCGCACGGTAACCGAAGTGTCACAGGACGAAATCCGACAATTTCTCGCCCTTGTCGAAGAAGAGGGCTGGAAGCGACTGCAAAATGCACAAAAGCAAGGCGGGCAACTGCGGTCACTGGGATGGCTGAAATTCCAGCTCAAACCTGAATTTGAGGTCTCATTCGATCCTGCCAAATCGACCTTAGCATTGGTCGATCGAAGCGGTCGCTACAAGGCGGAAGGACAAGCTCCTCCATCCAAAGGTGTCGTCGAATCTTATCTCCGCTTCGCCGATGCTACCGCGGAATTAAATTCGGTGTTGCATCCTCGAGCACTATTGCCAAAACCTCGACTGCAATTGAACGATGAACTGTTACAGCGACAGTTACTACCCGTATCCGTCGAACTTGAAGCCAGCCTGGATGCACCGCTGCATCTTCAAGCGAAGCACGAATGGACCTGGATGTTTCAATCGACCGACCGCCAGTTGATTTCTGGCTGGGACAAACAACTGAACGACGCGACCCTGCGACGGATCACCTTCCGTCAGTATCAGCAGGAGTCACTGTCGATGGAAGTTACTCGCGATCGATAACTTTCCGACAACTTAGCTTTGCTCGCGGTTGCCAAGGCGACATATACTTTCCCATCGAGACATGATTTCTCCGGGAAATGAAGGCGGGCGATGGCGGAACCTGGATTGCGGCTGGCGGTGACGATCCGTGACGATTCACCGCGAGTGATTGCGGTGCGCGACGCGATCGTGGATCACTTGGCCTGCCAACCCGGAGTGCGCGTCTCCGTTTTTGGCACGCCGGATCAAATGAAGATCGGACGTCGACAAGTTGATCTGGTCATGGTTCTGGGAGGTGATGGAACCATCCTGCGAACCTGCCGGAAGCTCGGTTCACGTCAACTCCCCATTGTCGGAATTAACCTCGGCACGCTCGGTTTCCTGGCCGACCTATCACCTGATGAGTTTCAGTCGCGTTTCCCCGAGATCAGAGCTCGGCAGTTCAGCGTTGTCCCGCATTTGATGTACAACTGCCGACTGATCCGTGCCAATGGAACACAGGAAAATCATCTGGGGCTGAATGAAGTCACCATCCTGGCCGGTTCTGCCCTACGAATGCTGCGAGTTCATTTGGCGATTGATGGGAAAGATGTCACGACCTATCGCTGCGACGGCTTGATCATCAGCACTCCGGTCGGCTCGACCGCTCATAGTTTGGCGGCGGGGGGACCGATCCTGCGACAAGACCTGCAGGCATTTGTGATCACGCCGATCTGCCCGCACACGTTAACGAACAGACCTGTCGTCGACTCTGCGGACTCCGTCTATTGTCTCTCGTTTCCCGAAGTTCCCGAAGGGGTGACCCTGGTGATCGATGGTCAGATCAAGCTGCCGCTGCAGAACGGAGATCGAGTGGAAGTTCGCAAGGCACCAGTCGACTTCCAGCTTGTCCGGTTTGCCGATCACAGCTATTACGCGACGCTGCACGACAAGCTCGGATGGGGCGGGCAACCCAGCTTGAACGGTCAATAGAGCGAACGCGAGTCATACTCAAGTCTTGGTACTCGGCAATATCAACGGCGATCCGATACGCGTTTATAGACGTTCAACACGTTACCCTGGCCAGGAACGTCGCCCGTGGCGAACTCCGTGGGCCTGGGGTCGTCTGCCCGGGCGTCGCAGAGAGTGAGAACATCGTTTTCAAGCCGACAGATTCCCTTTCTCAACTTAGTCCAATCGGCCATCCCGGTCGTATCGATGGCCACTGGATCGGATGATTGATCAAGGCGAAAAAACACGTTTTGAACCATCGACGACCCTGACTGCCAGGTTGGGCCTTTCAAGACGTGTACCTGCATCATGCTATCTTTTGTGACGATTAGAAAAACACCCGTCTGAACAGGCATCTCTTTATCACCCACGATTCGATTCTTTAGTTCCCAAGTCCCCGGCAAGAGGGCGGCCAAGCCGGTGACCTCCGAAGAAGCTGCGAGCGCCGCGTCGTGATGTGTTGCATTTGACGCGCAGCCGCACAACGCAACCGTCAGCAGCAACAACCGAAGTACAATTGAGTAGCAGTGCATTTGGGTCGCTCCTTCACCAACGACTGCAATCCCTAAGGCTTGCCGAATTGACTTGCGACTTCGACGAGCGTTCTGACGAAGTAGCCGGTCCCGCCTCCTTCCCGATGTGGTTTATTCGAGGACGCAAACGCCGGCCCGGCGATATCGAGATGGACCCAAGGCTTGCCACCGACGAAGCGTTGGAGGAATTTCGCGGCGGTAATGGCGCCGCCCCACCGACCGCCAGTATTCTTGATGTCGCCAACATCGCCTTTGATCAGTTCATCATAGAGATCCCACATCGGCAGTTGCCACGCATCTTCGCCGCAGGTCTTGGCCGCCTTGAGAACGGCATCGCACCACGGTTGGTCGTTGGCAAATGCCCCGACCACATCTTCACCAAGAGCCACCACGCAGGCCCCTGTCAGCGTGGCGAGATCGATGATCCGATCAACGCCTGCGTCAACGGCATAACTCAGGACGTCGGCGAGAACCAAACGGCCTTCGGCGTCGGTATTCAGCACCTCGATCGTCACACCATTTCGGGCGGTCAGGATGTCCCCAAGTTTGAACGCCGAGCCGCCAGGCATGTTTTCGACCAGCCCCATGTAGCCAACAACATTCACAGGCAACTTCAGCCGAGCGATCGCGGTCATCGCTCCCAGGACAGTGGCCGCGCCCGCCATGTCGCACTTCATCGTCAACATGCCGTCAGTCGGCTTCAGCGACAGTCCGCCGCTGTCGAACGTGACTCCCTTTCCGACCAGTGCCAGGCGAGGTCCATTCGCGGCTCCCCCTTTATGTTCGACGATCACCATGCGTGCTGGTTCGGTGCTTCCCTGGGCAACCGCCAACAACGACTTCATGTGTTCCTGTTCCAAACGCTTCTCGTCAAAGATCTCGCAAGACAGTCCGAATTGTTTGGCGACTGCTTCGGCGCGTTTCGCGAACCCGATCGGCGTGATCTCCTGCGGCGGGCGATTGACCAAATCGCGAGTCAGATTGATCGCTTCGCCGAGGATTTGCCCTCGATCCACTGCCGATTCAAGCCCATCGACCTTCGCCGGACTGGCAATGGTGACCGATGCAAATGGAAATCGAGCTTTTTCAGTTCGAAACAAATCCTGCCCCAATGAACCAACCAGACCGGCTGCCGTCGCCGAGGTAGCAAATTGGCTTGGCGAGACAGCCCCAATCGCGGCGTCCGGAACAGCCACGGCTACGCGGACGTCCTTCTTGTCAGAAATCGCTCGAGCGGCGGTGGTGAGGGCTCGATCAAGTCGACCAACGGTCAGTTCTTCGGGTTTGCCGACGCCAATTAGCAGCAATCGCGAGGCCCCAAGGCCTGAGATACCACGTAGCGGAAGTGTCGAAGCGAACTTCCCCGTGAGATCCCCCAGATCTTTTAAGCGACTCAGGGCTCCGGACAACGCTTTATCCAACCCGGCCAGCGAACCATCGATTTGGACGGGCTCGACGACAGGGACAATTAGCCAATCGGCGGCAATTTCGACGAGTGGCGCGGTGAGGGGACGGATTTCCATGTCGCGATCCTTCGATTCGATGGGTGACACCCGGAGTTTACAAGTTCGTGAGGCGACCGGCATTGAATCCGAAGCCAGCGGATTCCACAAGCATTGCCGACTTGCGAGCAACCGCCTGCCGACTTTATGATCTGGACATAGCCGCTGGCCCGTTTGATTCAGACTCAGGAACCGCGTCGAAATGCCGACCATTACATTTGTCAAAGAGAAGAAGACCGTCGAAGTCCCCGCTGGAGCCAATCTCCGCAAGGAAGCTCTGAAAGCCGGCGTGCAGCTTTATCCGTTCCCGCACAACTATGTGAATTGCATGGGATTGGGTTTGTGCACGACTTGCCGAGTCAACATTAAGAAGGGTGTAGAAAACTGCTCGACGCAAGGCGTCTTCGAGAAGGTATCGATGATCACCAGTCCGCTGCTGACCTTCTTCGCTCGGCTTGGGAATGAAAAGACGCTGCGGTTGGCCTGTCAGTTACAGGTTAATGGTGATGTTGAAGTGGAAACCAAGCCACCAATGAACTGGCACGGAGAGAATTACTGGAGTTGATTTATCCCTGGCCTCAGTGGCGATACGCTGGTCGCGACGAACGTCTCGACCAGCCTCGTTCTGACAAGGCCAACGTATGAATCGAATCTTCAGCTGCCGGCAACCGATGTTCCAATATTGGGCATTGTGCCTGTCTCTGTTCGTGGCATCTGCCGCGTGCGCCGCTGAACCAGCATTTGATCTGGTCATCCGAAATGGGCGCGTCGTCGATGGAACGGGCAACCCCTGGTTCATCGGCGACGTTGCAATCCGCGCAGATCGGATTGTCGTGGTCGGACGCATCCCGGCAAGCACGGCAACCAGGCAGATTGATGCCGCCGGCCTGGTTGTCGCTCCGGGCTTCATCGACATCCATTCGCATTCCGACACACTGTTGTTGGAGGATGGCGGTGCTCCTAGCAAAATGCGACAAGGCGTCACCACCGAGGTCTTCGGGGAGAGTGATTCCGCCGCCCCTTACCTTGGCCGCCTTTCGGCGAAGAAACTCACCGTTGGGGACCGCACCCTGCAATGGAGCACATTCCAAGAATATTTCGACACGCTGGAACGAGAAGGGATTGCGGTCAATGTCGCCTCGTATGTGGGACAAGGGAACGTCTGGCGCTGCGTGATGGGCGATTCGTTCGAACGCCCCACTGATCAGCAACGGCAGCAGATGCGAGATTTGGTGCGGCAGGCGATGACTGACGGCGCGATGGGCTTGTCTAGCATGCTGGCCATGCCGCCGGGGTCGCTCGCCACGACCGAAGACATGATCGATCTGTGCCAAGAGGTGGCGAAAGCCGGTGGGATCTACTCATCGCATATTCGTCACGAAGGAGCAAACGTCTTCGAAGCGGTGAAAGAAGCCATCGAAATAGGTGAGCGAGCCAAAGTTCCCGTCGACATCATCCACCTCAAGATTGCCGACCAGCGGTATTGGGGACGAATGAATGAGATCGTTGCCCTGATCGAAGCGGCTCGCACCCGCGGTGTGAACGTGCAGGCCAACGTCTATCCCTACACTCGCGGCAACAATGACCTGGCGAGTATCGTTCCCCCGTGGGCTCATGAAGGGGGCACGACGAAGCTGCGCGAACGGCTGAAAGATCCTGAGGCACGCGAGAAAATCAAGCGGGACATCCAGCGGGGCCTGCCGGGCTGGTACAACCATTACACAGCAGTTGGCGGCGATTGGAGTCGCATGCTGATCAGTAAGGAGACCACGTTCAAAGGATTGACTGTGGATCGAGTCCTGGCCGAGCGAAGCAAAGGGAAATCACCGACCCCGGATCCGTTGGACGTGTTTCTCGATTATCTGAGCGACGAAAATGGAACTGTTAGTACGGTCTATGCGCATCACACTGAAGAGGACATGACAGTCGCTCTCGCTCAGCCGTGGTGCTCAATCGGGTCCGACGGTTATGCGTTGGCGGTGGACGGCCTGCTTCGTCGAGGCAACCCGCACCCGCGCAGCTTCGGCACATTTCCAAGAGTCCTGGGCGTTTACGTCCGCGAACTGAAAACACTTCGATTGGAAGATGCGATCCGCAAGATGACGTCGCTCAACGCGGCGAAGATCGGCCTGCACGATCGCGGCTTGATCGAGCCAGGGCAGTACGCTGATCTCGTCATCTTCAATCCGGCCACGATCATCGATCGCTCAACGTATACGGAACCATTCCAGTATTCAGAGGGGATCGCGCACGTCATCGTCAATGGGCAATTCGTGTTGAGCGATGGCAAGCCGACGGCCGCTCGTCCTGGGAAGCCGCTACGGCACGGTGAGTGACGAGTCGAGATGCTTGCTGAAAGTAGGTTATGCTTCAGCATAACTCTTCGATTTACCGTTGAGTTATGCTGAAGCATAACCTACGAAACTACAAATCTATCCACCTGCAGCGTTGGTCAGTGAATCTTGTCGAGGTTTCCAGGCATGTTGAAGTCCAATCAATCCGAGATCGAAATGGCATTCCGCCAACGGTTCCACAAGTCAGCGCAGCACTATGAGCGGGCTTCTCAAGTGTTTCCCAACGGTGTGACACATGACAGCCGGTATTTGGAACCGTTTCCAATCTATGCTGCGGAAGCATCAGGTTCGCGAAAGACTTCGGTCGAAGGTCACTCGATCATCGACTATTGGGTGGGGCATGGAGCTCTATTGCTCGGCCATGGATTCCCCTCGGTCGTTCGTGCCGTGCAGCAGCAAATGGCATTGGGAACTCATTATTCAGCCTGCCATGAACTGGAGATCGAGTGGGGTCACCGAGTTCAGAAAATGATCCCCTCCGCAGAACGGGTTCGTTTCACGAACAGCGGCACTGAAGCCACGCTGATGGCCGTTCGAGTGGCCCGCATTGTCTCAGGGCGCGAGAAGGTCGTGAAATTCGTCGGCCACTTCCACGGCTGGCACGATTCGCTGGTGCTCGCCGCATATGGCCCCTACAACACGGCCGACTGGTCCATGCCGGGGGTGACTGCGGGAGTACAGGACGATTTGGTGGTGATTGAACCTAACAATCTCGACCTCGTCGAGAAGGCATTTCGCGAATCACAGCCCGCCTGCTGCATCATTGAAGGGACCGGTGGACACTGGGGGTTGGTTCCTGTTCAAGGAGCGTTTTTGAAAGGTCTGCGCGAACTCTGCACCAAGTACGGTGTCATCCTGATCTTTGACGAAGTGATCTCCGGCTTTCGTGTTCACCCTGGGGGATCGCAAGCCCACTATGGTGTGACACCCGACATGACGACTCTGGCGAAGATCCTGGCAGGAGGCCTACCGGGCGGTGCCCTTGTGGGTCGCGCCGATTTGCTGGAGGCAATCGCCTTTGGCAATCGCTATGGCAAGAAGATGAAGCATCCTGGAACATACAATGGCAACCCGCTGTCTGCCGCTGCCGGCTGCGCCGCCCTCGACGCCATTGCCGATGGGAAGCCGTGTCAGCGTGCCAACGAGCTGGCTCGCGATCTCCGCGGCCGTCTCAATCAGTTGTTCGCACAGCGCAACGCTCTCTGGGTGGCCTACGGCGAATTCTCGATGATTCACATTCTGCCGAATTTCGATGGACCACGCCCGACCTCAGACGAGTTCATTCCATGCGAAGGCGATTATCGAAAGCTAGATGCCGAACAACCCGCCGCATTGAAACACGCATTTCGCGCGGCACTGCTGATCAATGGCGTCGACTGGTTTGGCTGGAGCGGTATGACATCCGCTGCGCACACATCAGAGGACATTGACCAAACGGTGCGGGCATTCGATCAGGCGTTGGCATTACTTGGTGTGTAGTGAAGCCGAACGATATCCTGCCGATTTCCATTGCCGATGACCTTCTGTGAAATTCGTTGCCTGGATGAATGCAATTCCCGCCAGTGTTGAAGTTTCCGCTGAACCGGATCGATTGCGGCGCGACCTGTTTCGACTGGCGTTGCCCGTGCTCGGGGAACAGTTGCTGGCATTTTGCGTCGGCTTCTACGATGTCTATCTCGCAGGATTGCTGGGAGAAACCGAAACATCGGCAATCGGCCTGGGTGCCTACGTCTCATGGTTGGCGTCGCTAATCTTCAGTCTGGTCGGAACAGGAACTGTCGCCATTGTTGCTCGTTCATGGGGAGCCGGCCAGTTTGATGATGCCAGACGAATCGCGGCCCGTTCGTTGACGCTGACAGTGGTGTTCGCCATGGGTATCTTCCTGATCCTGCAGGGACTGGCAAGTCTGTTCCCTGTGCTGCTGCGAATGGATGGAGCACAGCGTGATATTGCCGTCGAGTTTCTTCGGCTTGATGCCTGCGGTCAGTTTTTTGCGGGTTGGACCTTGATCGGTGCCGCCGCACTGCGCGGGTCCGGTGACATGCGTTCGCCGCTATTGGTGCTCACCGTGACGAATATCGTGAACATCATCGTCTCGACCTCCTGCGTTTTTGGTTGGGGACCTCTTCCGGCGATGGGTGTCACGGGGATTGTCACCGGGACCGTGACTGCTCACATCTGCGGGGCCGCGGTGATGACTGTCATGTTGTTCTCGGGAGTCTCTCGCATTCAGGTGCGGCTGAGCGAGTTTCAATTCCATCGCGAAACCACGGCACGCATTCTGCGCATTGGCGGCCCCGCAGCCCTGGGCGGAGTCGCGACATTCTCCGGCCATTTCCTATTCCTGATGGTGATCGCGAACCTCTCTCCGCTGGGCTTCGACGGGGCGACCTTTGCCGCCCATGTGGTGGGCGTTCGTGTGGAATCACTCTCTTACCTCCCTGTTGAAGCCTTCGGAATTGCTGCCGCGACGCTGGTTGGGCAATCGCTGGGGGCTGGACAGGTTGCCCGGGCACGACGTGCCGCCCACGAAGCGTTGCTGCAGTGTGTCGGCTATGCCGCACTAATGATGGTCCTCTTCTTCACGTTCGCCCCGACGATTTATGCTCGCCTGCAGTCAAGTCCCGATGTCGCACAAATCGGGGTCCCGGCCTTTCGTTTGATGGCGCTCTATCAGATTCCGAATGCCGTGTTGATCGTCTATCTCTATGCCTTGCGAGGTGCTGGAGACACTCGGTTTCCGATGTTTTGCTCGTTGGTCGGCAATCTGCTGGTGCGAGTTTCCGTCGGCTATCTTTGTGGCGTTGTCCTGAACGGCGGTCTGGTCGGTGCCTGGATCGGAATGGGTGCCGATAATATCCTGAGAGCGATACTAGCGGCTTGGCGATATCGATCTGGACAGTGGATCAAAGTTCGTGTCTAGCACAATGTGCATGCGTTCCTCGGAAAAGCTCCGCGGGTTCGCGAGGAGATCTCCATGAGTTGGAATCCAGTATTCAGCAGCCGCCTCGGTCGCTCTTCGCTGCTGCTTCTCATTGCTGCGTCTTTTACGTGCTTCTCCCGCACTGTCGCACATTCAGCCGAGACCGCCTCGTTAGTCGAAGCAAGACGAGGAATGGTCGTCTGCGTCAATCCAGAAGCCAGCGATGCAGGATTGCAGGTGCTCCAAGCAGGCGGGAACGCAGTCGATGCTGCGATCACTGTTGCATTGTGTCTTGCGGTGACGTTTCCCGAGGCAGGGAATATCGGCGGCGGCGGCTTCATGATGGTCTGGCCTGGTCCGGGGAAAGGCGGCGATGCGATCCCGGTTCCCGTCTGCATCGAATACCGCGAAACATGTCCCGCCGCCATCACGCGAGATTCGTTTTTCGACGAACACCGACAGGAAGGACATCACACTGTCGGCGTGCCCGGCACGATCCGAGGGCTGGCCCTCGCACACCATAAATATGGCACTCGACCTTGGGCAGAATTGGTCGCCCCTGCGGCTCGACTGGCAAAAGAGGGTTTCCCGGTTGATGCAACATTGGCGGCGGGACTTAATAAGTTGCTCTTGCAAACGAGTGACTATCCCGAGTTCCGTCGTGTGTATGGAAAACCGGATGGGACGGTCTGGGCGAAAGGTGATCGGCTCGTTCAGCCAGATTTAGCGGAAACGCTTTCGGTCATCGCTGCGGACGGTCCCGACGCGTTTTACAGCGGCGCGATTGCTCAAAGGATTGTCGACGAGATGAAAGCAAACGGAGAAGCGATCACTTCCGATGATCTGGCGGGCTATCGAGCAAATATTCGACAGCCAGTCCACACTAGTTATCGCGGCTACGACATCTATGCGCCGCCCCCTCCGAGTGCTGGCGGCACTCAATTGATCGAATGCCTGAATATCCTCGAACAATACGACCTCGCGAAACTGGGCTCAAAGTCCTCACAAGCGGCTCATCTGATCGCCGAAGCCATGCGCCGCGCGGGATGTGATCGCGTTCGCTATCAGGGGGATCCGGCATTCACCCAGATTCCGCCAGCTTTGGTGACAAAGGACTATGCCAAGCGAGTTTCTCAAGATCTGAGACTCGATCAGGCCACACGCAGCGAGGATCTGGCGAAGGACATTAAACTGTCCGATGAACCACCGAGCACAACCCATTTTTCGATCGCAGACGGCAACGGCATGGCAGTATCAAACACCTACACCCTGCAGAACAGCTATGGCTCGCGAGTGGTCGTTCGCGGTGCTGGCTTTTTGCTGAATAATGAAATGACGGACTTTAACTGGCAACCCGGCGTGACCACTCGCGCCGGTCGAGTTGGTACGGAGCCAAATGTGATGGCACCCGGCAAACGGATGCTCAGTTCGCAATGTCCCACGCTGGTCGCCCGCAATGGCAAACTGTTGCTGGTCACAGGCAGTCCCGGAGGACGCACGATTCCGAGCACGGTCCTGTGTGTCATCGTGAACGTACTGGATTTCGAAATGTCATTGCGGGATGCCGTCGATGCTCCACGCTGGCATCATCAATGGTTCCCCGATCGCCTGCAGTTCGAGCATCTGGGCGACCCCGAGTTCGCTCAGCAAATCATAGAACTGCGTGCGATGAAGCACGACTTCGGGAACGACGTACGAAAGCTTGGTGATGGATACAGGCGCCAGGGCGATGCCCATTCGATCCTGATCCGCGACGGTCTGCTCCAAGGAGCAGCCGACTGGCGCCGCACCCAAGGTAAAGCCGCAGGTTTGCCATAAATCAAAGAGCATAAATAACTCGACAGAGAAAACCCCGCGGCAACTGGCAAGCCGCGTTTCTGCCGAGTAAGATGCCGCCCGCATCGACCCGGAGAGGTGGCAGAGTGGCCGATTGCACCGGTCTTGAAAACCGGCATCCATGCAAGTGGATCCAGGGTTCGAATCCCTGCCTCTCCGCATTACAACTTCCCGCCATCTGCAAACCCTTCAAAAACAGGGTATTGCAGATGGCGGTTTTTGTTTGTCTCAGTCACTGTGTCAGAAACTGAGACAAATCGCTGAGGACATCAGATGCAATGACAGGTTTCCCTGCCAAGCCACCAACCGCTTTCTCGCGGCACCTCCGATTCTAGTTAGGCTTGGGACGACACGTCGTCGTCCCCAATGAAGTCGATTGATTGCATACGTCGCTGACTTTCGTCAGCTCGTAGATGCCGATAGTGAGCGACCATTTCGCTACTTCGGTGGCCTACCCAGTCCATGATCTCGGCATCCTTTGCCCCTTGCCGGAACGCTTCACTCACGAAGTAATGCCGAAAGCTGTGTATCGTGCCGTTCTGAAATCCAATTTCACCAACTGGAACTGGGAACTCCTCTTTTAGCGGTTCGCGGATATGTGTTTTGAAAACATCCAAAACCCGTTTATCACGGAGCTTGACTCCGTTCATGCCATGGAACACCGTTCCGTCCGGATGGCGTTCCAATGACGTAAGCAGATCCTTCAGAGCAGGATTCAGTGGCACAGTTCGACTCCGCCCTCCCTTTGTAGTCCGCACTCTACCTTTGACGGCTTTGAGGTGACTGTGTCGTTCGTCTGCGATTCGGATTGTCATGGACTGAAAATCAATATCGCTCCAACGCAACGCAATTAGTTCACCGATTCGCAGCCCAGTCGTTGCCAGAGCAATCAGGATCGGCCTAATCCACTGCCCTAGTGGGGACTGCTGGCAGTGGTCCAAGATCCGGACGATTTGCGGACGAGTGTAACAATAAGTGTCCGTCCCGCAGGGTTTCGATTGAGCGACATGAATGCGAAATCTCGAATCGAGGAGCTTTCGCGCGATCAACCATTTGACCACTGAAATCAAGAGGGTGATTTCAAAGCGTATAGTCCGCGTTGCTTTACCCTTTCCATGAAGCCACTGGCCGTATTTTTCAGCCTCTTCAGAACTGAACAGCGACCAGTTCGTGATGTTCCGCTCCTTGCAGTAGGCAAGATGCTTGTCTTTCACGGCGCGGTAGCGTTTTTGTGTATCTGGAGATACACCGCCCAAGTTTATTGGGAGTCGACAGAATTCGGTGTACTTCTCCCAGCCCTCAGCGATTGAGATGACCGACTTCGATTCTTCCGGCGGCTGAATAGTTGGGTGCTGTGGAATCAGGCCAACTTCCCGAGCTTTGACTTCGTCGAGCTTGTGAAGGTTTTTAAGCGCCGCCTCTTCCGTTCTCGCGTGCAGGCTATGCCTGCCCGAGTTAGTAGTCCCGTGACGGCCATCGGCGTAGTAGATGTTCCCTCGCTTAGACACGTTCCAAGTAAAATGCTTGCAACGAATCGTCTGACTTCGTCTTCTCTTTGCCATAGTTCTTGCGTTTCATGAGAATACTCCTCTACCGGGTTGTCTGTGGGATCACGGGTCATCCTTGGTGATTCCCCCAGGGAACCTTCCTTCGTCCTGAAAGGAAGGGCATACATCTCGAATGCCAACGCAGCATTCAAGATTGTCGGCGTCGATTACCGAGATGAATCGCCTGCGAGCCAATTAGGCGTCGGACCAGGGATGTCTTGAGTCGTCGATTCGACTTGTGAGTTGTGATTGGACTCGTTGAAAGAATCCAGAACGGAATGCGGGAAGCGAACGAAATGACGCTTCCCGCCAGGCTGGACATGGGGCAGATTCCCATTCTGCTTGAGACGGTAAACTGTTGAGAGACTGACACCTAACCCCTGAGCGATCACTTTTGCTGTCAGCAAGTTCTTCGGTATAGTCATGCGATCTCTCCTGTTCAATCTGCCCCACTGTGGGCAGATTGATTCTGCCCAGGTCAGGGCAGATTGTCAACAGGGAGTCCCTTGCAACACTAGATCGCGAATTTTGCCAATATCAATCTCGATCGTCACCTTCGGTACAAAGCCTGGTTGAGTAGCGGCGTGTGACACGTACCAGTCGCTAACTTTTTCGTCGATAATCCAACGAACAAATCGTCCATCTGCGAACTGAACCTTTGCGCTGCGCGTGCCCATCACAGCGCCCGCGATGATCGGTAGTCGAAGCGGATTCTTGAGGCTTTTCGGCATTGGCCTACTGACCGTGGTTATCAAGTCCCGGATAGAATCGCGCTTGTAACCAGCATCCAGCAGGTACACAGCGCAGGCGATGATAATGCCGGTAATTTCGTCAAACGTTCGAGCACGCCCCACGGCAGACTCATCAATAAACCATGTCCGATGAGGGGCCAACTCGTGATCCAACACGTACCTGATTTGTCGAACGGGAATTCCAGTTCGCTCGCTAAGGGATTTGATGTCCATGACTGCTCCTTTTGCCCATTCCAGGGCAGATTATTGGGTTTGTTTTCGGTCAATGCAACACGAGGGATTCATTCAGACTGCTGAATTAAGGAGAAGCGTCACTCCCCGTCCTTCCAGAAGAATCGAAATCGCGAGAGAAGTTGTTCCATCAACGACTGAACTTGTGGCAACAGCAATGCTTTGACAGCCGACGGGCAGTCATCGAAATGACTGAACCGTAGGAACAAATCCCATTCGTTTCGATGTGGATTCTTGCGCAACGCCGCATACTCTTCACTGTCCCAGTAGATCACACCAATTCCTCCCGGAATCAGCAGGGCGGATTGAAGCACCGGCCCCGAATCATGTGGCCCGGTGAGGGCGCTGTAGTGTCCTTGATAGATGACGAGCCCCAAGATGGCGACCTCAGTGACCAGTTCGATTTCTGCAAGCTGCGCGACCAAAGCATTGATTACCGGTACCCGAGCCTCGGCCTGTTCGAGTTGAGCGCGTAACGACAAGTTAAGTTGTCGGAGTTCGTTGATAACACTCCGTTTCGATTCGGACATTCAGATATTCTCCCTTTGTTTAGGCAATGGACGATTTCGCGGTGTTTCCGATCGCGTTTTCTTGGCGCGTCGAGTTGTAGAACCCGCTGGGGGCATGGAGTGCTGGGCGACAGACGAACCTGTCGGCGAGTGCGATTTGTCCAGGTGGTAGCGCGCAATCAACATTCCAAGAACTTCCAGGAAATGCCGGTCCGGCGGCTCGCGGTTGTTGAGTTGGCTCATCTATTTTGTTTCTGCTTGAGAATGTGGGTGGGACCACAGATGTCACGTTTGCCACACCGCAGTCGGGGGGGCGACCGCCTACGGCCGGCATGTCGGATCACGACCAGTGTTTTGAGCGACTTTAGGTTAAATTTCACCGAAGGTTTTGGCATTGGATTCCTAGTCTGAGGAAATAAAAAAGGGACTCGACAATCGGGTCCCTTTGCACATGCAATTTCTGTTTGAGAAGACGCTGTCAGGTCATGGCTTTTCTCCTGTGCGAGTGATCGAGTAATATGAAAGTCGATGCAACGTGCCGGTCGGTGACCGATGTGGTGCATCGTTGATTCGACAATTTGAACGACGCGCGAGCGTCAAGAACTGCTTTCCGCAAATACCGCCAAACTGAGCCGCAAGGCTCTTTGCAGACAGAAGCAGTGCTTGGACCGCGCCCCCGCAAGGGGGCGTCGGCCATGTGCTGTTCTGTTTGGCCCCTTGGCGGGGGTTGCGGGAGCGGTCGTGGTTCGGCGCTCCTTTTTTTGCGCCTCGCTGCCCTCGCGCTCAACTCCAAAGGAGCGTTTTCATGGGCGACAGACACTACTACGGCCGCAACGGCAGATACCGAGGGTCTTCGAGCGATCAAGGACCGTGGGACCACTGGATCAAGATTATCGTGTTCCTGGGCCTGCTGATGCTGTTCAGTCGCGGTTGCCGCTGACATGTCCTTCGACCCGTGAGAATCCGGATTTCGCGAGTGGTCTGCGACCGGAATGCCATCGTGCCTTTACTTCCTGCACGACGGCCCGCCGTTTATTTCATTTCGGGAGCAATCAACATGGCCTCCGCCGACAACAATTCGATTCAGGGATCACAACTTAGCAAATGGGCCATCGCGGCGTGGTGCGCTGGCCTCCTCGCTGTGGTGTTCATCCTCGGATATTTCCTGATTTCGTTCGCGACGTGGTTGCGCCGGCCACCCGCGCCGAAGCCAATGCATCCAATTCCGGTCGTAGTGAAGCAGGAGTTCGTCCAAAATCTTTTGACTGCGAATGAAATGAAAGTCACCATCAGAAATGACGGGGTAGTGGGACTGGTCAACATCGAAATCTACAAACTTCTAGACGTGGGGGGCGAACTCACCAAGGGCGAATCGGGAGTCGAAAAGTCTATCAGGGAGACATTCACCAGGGACCTCGAACCAAATGCCAAATATATTCCGAAGTACCAGCGTTTCGGATACGGATCTGCAAATGTCGAGCTTCAGGTTAGAGAGACGAAAACGATTTCGATTTCTTTGCAAGGTTACAATTGGGCCAACAGCATCAGCGGTGATAAGCTGTATGTGGACGCAACTGGTGTGGTTCCTCGGGCAGGAGGGAAGTGAAGGGCAACGGAAGGCCGTGAACAACGCGACGGCTTGGGTGACTACACTTGCTAAACTGTGGTAGAGTAGTGTTTCGAGTCGCGAGTGACGGAACGCACAGCTTGAACGGAGTTCTCATCGCTGAAGTGCCACCGAGAGGTCGTGTGGTGTAGGTCTCGCTTCTCTTTGCAGAGACTTGCAATCACAGCTTGAGAATGGCAACTGTTCATGTCCGACGTTCACAATATCGTTGCTAAAGTCTGGAAACTGTGCGACATCCTGCGCGACGAAGGAATTTCTTATCACCAGTACGTCAATGAATTGACGTACTTGTTGTTTTTGAAGATGGCAGAAGAAACCGGTACCGAAAAAACTCTGCTCGACGGATGTCGTTGGAGTAATCTCGTCGAACTGTCAGGTGACCCTGAGGCCCAATACGGCCGGTATCTTCACATGCTTGATGACCTCGGCACTAAGGGCCAAGGCCGAATCAAACAAATCTTCACGAATCCAACGACATTTTTGTGTCGTCCCGAAAGCCTGGAAAAACTTGTGACGGAGATTGGCCGTCTTGAGTGGCATGCGGTTGGTCGCGAGGGATTGGGCGATGTCTACGAGGGATTGTTGCAGAAAAACGCGTCGGACCTCAAATCCGGAGCTGGTCAATACTTCACTCCACGCCCATTGGTCGATTCTATCATTCGCATTCTCCAACCTCATGCCGGTGAAACGATTGTCGATCCTGCAATGGGAACTGGTGGTTTTTTCGTTTCTGCAAACTCAGCTGTGGCGGATGGCAAGGCAACGTTTTTTGGTGTCGAAATAGTCCGAGATACACATCGGCTGGCGTTAATGAATGCCTCTCTACATAACATTCCTGGCGAATTGATCTTGGGTGATGCACTCGCGAGAGACGGAATAGTTTTACCACCAGTCGACTTGGTCGTAACGAATCCACCATTCGGGAGCAAAAAAGGAGCAGACCGGCCACTTCGGACCGATCTCAAGTACCCGACCTCAAACAAGCAATTTGCATTTCTTCAGCTCGCTTACTCGTGCTTAAAGCCGGGTGGTCGAGCAGGCATCATTGTTCCAGACAACGTCCTTTTCGAGGAAGGAATAGGGACTAAGATTCGGGCCGACCTGATGGAGAAGTGCAACCTCCATACTATCCTGCGGCTACCGACGGGAATCTTCTACGCCCACGGGGTGAAGACCAACGTGCTGTTCTTTACTCGCGGCAAGGAAGATCGCGGCAACACAAAACAGCTTTGGGTGTACGACTTGCGAACCAGAATGCCAGCATTCGGTAAACGCACTCCGCTGACGCAGAAGCACTTCGACGAGTTTGAAAAAGCGTTCGGCAAGAAATCAGACGGCACCAGCAAGCGGACGGATCAGGGCGAGAACGGTCGCTTTCGCTGTTTTGGTCGTGAAGATGTCAAGAAACGAGGGGACAACGTTGATATCAACTGGCTCAAGGATGACGCCGGAAATGACCGTGAAGAAACACATGAGCCAGAATCAATCGCAGCGATGATTCGCGAGCGACTGGCCATCGCATTGGAAGAAATGGATGCCCTCACGGAATTGTTGGGGGATTCAGAATGAATCGGAGCCATGCCGATATTCCGCCCGGATGGGAAATCGTGCGTCTCGCGGATGTTGTTGTGCCGTCAGCTGAAAAAGCTGAACCCAGTGCATTTAGAGACTCAAAGTACATTGGCCTGGAACACATCGCTAGCGCAACAAACCGCATCATTGGCACAGGCGATGCGACGTCCGTCAAAAGCACAAAAGCAGTTTTTCGCGCCGGAGATGTACTCTACGGAAAATTGCGACCATATCTCAATAAGGTCTGCCGACCTAATTTTGGCGGAGTCTGTTCCACAGACATTCTCGTCTTCCCGCAGATGTGTGAACTGGATAGCTGCTATCTGCTTTATTTCCTATCGCACCAATCCACGATCGATTACGCAACTCAGAATTCCAACGGAATCAATTTACCGCGAATCGGTGCAACGACTTTGGGTGAGATTGAATTTCCGTTAGCGCCGCTGGCCGAGCAGCGCCGAATCGTTAGCAAGGTTGAGGCGTTACAGGACCGGAGTCGGAAGGCACGAGAGACAATCGCGCAAGTGGGACCACTGCTGGATCAATTCCGCCAGAGCCTGTTAGCCGCCGCTTTCCAAGGTGATCTCACCGCCAACTGGCGTAAGCGAAACCCTGATATTGAACCTGCTGCTAATCTCCTCCAACTAATTCGTACGGAACGCCGCCAGAAATGGGAACAAGCCGAACTTGTTAAATACGATTCCAAAGGCAAAGTCCCGCCCGAAAACTGGCAGGCTAAATATAAGGAACCCGCACCGCTGACTGAATCTGAGTCGTCCCACTTATCAGAACTACCTGACAATTGGGTCTGGGCGGCCGCTGATGAAGTCGTGGAACCGGGTATCGATATTGTGTATGGAATTGTTCAACCCGGCCCTAACCTCAATGAAGGTGTTCCATACGTTCGCGGACTCGACATTCAAGACGGGGAAATCCTCGTCGATCAACTCTGGAAGACTTCAGCACAGATAGCCGACAAATACTGCCGCTCAGCCCTCCAAGGCGGCGATGTACTTCTCGGAATCATTCGACACACTAAGGTTGCTATCGTGCCAGACGCATTAGCGGGCAGCAATATGGGGCGGGCGACTGTGCGCTTCAGGCCTTCTAGCGTAATTACCACACAGTATCTCGCCGGTACGCTCACTGCGCCTCAAACCCAAAACTGGTTGCTCGGCAAATCTCGCGGAATCGACATGCCGATCATCAATGTGGTTGACGTCCGACGGACGCCAATCGCACTTGCTCCGCTCTCTGAACAACAGGCGATAACCGAGCTGATTGACAATTGGGATCCGTCCTTCAATGAGCTTCATAAGGCATACGAGGCATCTGAATTGGCCCTAGCGCAACTGGACCAGTCCATCCTTACCAAGGCTTTTCGAGGGGAACTGGTTCCACAAAATCCAAATGACGAGCCTGCTTCCCTCTTGCTCGAACAAATCTCAGTGAGTCGAGAACAAGAACGCAAAGAGAAAATCAAAGGACTGAACAATAAGACGAGGCTGGCCATGCATCAAAGCGTCAGAGAGACAGTAAAGGAGTGGATTAAAACCGTAAATGGCAAGCCATTCACCTTCGATGACCTACGTCAGGACATCCCCGGCGATTATGAAGAGCTCAAGGACGCCATCTTCGCGTTGCTTGATAAACAGCCTGAGCTTGAACAGGTATTTGATGAATCAACCAGCGCGATGAAGTTTCAGAGGCGTGGGGAATGAAGCTCATACGTATCCACATCATCTCGGCTCGCACCTGCGGCGGCCTGCTAGATGGGTTCAATCGTGTTTTCCGCATGTCCGACTCTCAGTTCGACCGATTTGACCCGCTCTGCCTCATCGGCCCAAATGGGTCGGGCAAGTCTCAGCTAATGCAAGTCCTCGCAGAAGTGTTTCAATCTGTCTGTCACGCAGTCGTGCCTATGGAAGAACGGCTCGAAGCAAATCCTGACAACTTGTTTGAGATTGAATATCTTATTCGACCGGTGCCTTCTTCCCCTCCAGTCCACGTAATGATTTCTCGTAACTATGCCGGGAAACGTAAGAAGCCGGTCTTGAGTGTCAAGAGAAAGACTGAGGAAGAATGGACGGAGTGTGACCTGAATGATCAAGCGACTGGAAGTCTGCTTCCTACTCGAATTGTTGGTTACACCTCCGGCGATAATGAGACGCTAAGTCTTCCCTTCCTCGTTAGTCGAGGCGGCTATGCCGATGAAGTCGGAAGGACGGCGCTCAATGAGGCTACTCGCAGTAATACAGTCGCTGACACGCGACTCATGCTGATCGATTACGGCACAAACCTGGAAGTTCTAGTTGCAAATATGTTATTTGGAACAGAGGAACAACGCGATGCGCTCCTGGATGAGGCGCGAGTCGAACGACTGCATTCCTGCCGCTGCATCGTCCAGTTGAACCACAGTGCCGTTACCAACGAAGTCCAGCTAACCGACGAACTGTCCGAGTACCTGGAGAATCTCAAGAAATGCTCGACATGCTATCTGTTTGAAGAGAAGACCAAGACATTTACTTTCGACTTTTGGATCAACGAAGAGACCCGGAAGGCGTTTCGGCACTATTGGAAAAGTGCATTGGATCTTTATCGGGCTTTTCACAAACTCGCAATGTTGAATGATCTCGCCATACCGAAGAAGACCCGGCAGCGTGTGCGCAAAGAGACACGTGAACGGCACTTCGCAGCGCGACTCCCTGAGCCGGCAGACGATGACAAGGTATTTCGATTTGAGCAAGTGAAATTCATTTCACGAATCGATGACAGTATCGTCGACTATGTGTCGCTATCCGATGGCGAGCACCAACTCTGCCAACTTCTTGGCATGATGCTCATGCAGGGAACTTCGGGCGTCCTGTTTCTTCTTGACGAGCCTGAGTCGCACTTCAATCCTCAGTGGCGTGTCAAATTTATTTCTAAAGTGATGGGACTTCCTACAAACGCTGGCAAGCGTGGTGCTCCTACGCCTGCGTCCGAACAGGAATGCCTACTCACGACACACGCGCCTTTTGTACCCTCAGACATGTCGCGGGAACGAGTCTTTATCTTCTCGAAGGCGGATGGGAAAGTCGTTGTTCAGAACCCATCCATCGAAACATATGGTACGACGTTCGACACTATCGTCGAAGAATGCTTCGGAGTCGTTCCACCTATTTCCAAACTCTCGCTGGCCGAAATCGAGATGCTGAAAACGTCAACGAACCGAGAGGAACTGCAAAATGCGATCAAGAGGCTCGGAAATTCCGTTCAGAAGGCGCTACTCATCGAGCGAATGATGCAATTGCCAGAAGCACCAGGAAACTGATGCGATGCTTTACAATTACCCTCCCGAAGCGACAAATGGAAACTGGTTACATTGGTGTCTTGCTCAAACTCTGATGCAAGTGCATAGGGAACTAGATTTAAAAAAGACGTTACCTAAGTGGCCTCTGATCATTCCTGACGAGTATCGCGAGAAGCTGAAGCTGAAACACGGACTTCGTGACAAGCTGAAGACCTACACTAATGCATTGAAAGGCCTCTCCGATGCCGAGCGACAGAGGGTACTGGAGACTCTCGTAAGTCAAAACCAAATTCGGCGTGTGTTGTGCGGTCGGAGATCATGCAAACGTATTGACTCTCTCCCGGAAACTATACGTGAGCCAGCAAAGGATCTGTTCACATGTGCCTTTGGCTTGCTAACAAGCTTGGAAATTCGTGATTCTCACTACCAAACAATTTACAAGCGAAGCGACGCGAAGCTGTGCCCCTTTTGCGGGCTGGAGTACTTCGACGCGCCAGGTGCCCCACGCGAAGACGACGATCACTATTTGCCAAAGAGCCAATATCCGTTTGCGGCGGCGAATCTTTGGAATCTTGTACCGATGGGACACAAATGCAATAGTCGCTACAAGGGAACAGCGGACCCACTGATGACTGGTGGTGGCATTCGACGAAAAGTTCTCAATCCATACGGCGCTCAGTGCTTTACAATTTCCCTAATAGGGACGGTGCCTCTTGGTCCGCCAGATGGAATTACTCCTAGCTGGCAAATCGCCTTTTTGCCATCATTCGAGGAAGCTACAACATGGGAAGAGCTATTCGATCTAAGTACGCGGTATCGTCGCGACGTGCTCGATCCGCATTGGCAGAAGTGGCTTGAAGAATTCGGTGCTTTTGCGCGCGAAAAGGACGTGACTGATGAAGCGAGTTTACGCGACGCGCTTGCCAGTTACTGCCGAATCATGCGAGCTTGGGGATTAAGCGATCGTGCTTTCCTGAAGTCTGCCTACTTTGATGTGATCTTGGATGAGTTCAACAAGCAGAACGGTCACATTATTGGCCTGCTCAGCCGCATCACGTACGATCGATAGACTCATACCGAATCTTCCGGGACTATCCTGTGCCGCGCCGCAGCAACCTTAATTGGGCTTCTTGCATTCATAGGCATCCCCCGAGCCACATTAATCCATCCTAGCTGTGGACCGGGATCTAGTTCTCGTGAGATCAGTTCGCACCGACTGAAGATGGTGGTTATCGGTCGCGTTCATCATTGAGCGTGCTGTACAATCCCTTTGGAACCAGGGCGACAATCTGGTTCAGGAAATTGCGAACTCCTTCGATTGCCTCCAGGCAGAACGGGTGTGTCAGGACAATCTTGAGAGGCCCTTCCAAGTGTTGCTCAATTACTTTCGCATCACTTCTTCCATTAAGGAACGAATACACCTTGAATCCACGATCCTTTTTTTGGGTCACCTCGTCGTAATCAAGTTCGCCCAGCTGATGAACTATGGCATTGCGGGTCTCTTGCAGATTGGTCACTGCTGCACATTCTGGATTGGCCATCGAAACGGTAATGCCGTACTTGCCCAAATGATCGACGCAGTTCTTCAGGACTGGATTCTTCGGTTTGAAACTCGAAGGCTTTCCAGTCCTGGCTGATTCAACCTCCCTGCAAATGTAAACGAGCTGATGCTCTAAAAACGACATGATTGCCACAAGCGTTGAACTCGCGCTGAGAGCCGGGAACAGGTCACCCAGACTGATGTCGTCTTCTGCCGAGTCGTTGTACAACTCTTGGGCTTCGTCCGGGTCCATCCACTTGGCTCGTTCGCGAATCTCTTTCACGTGCCGCTCATGAACCGTCCGTAAAGCACCACTGACGGTCAACACGTACTCGCGCATCTGGTCAAGTTCGTAACCAATGCGATGAAATGCTCGACGGTAGATACCCATAGTTTTTCCCCAATCAATGTCGACACATAATCGATGCAACGGAATGAAGGTCATTCTCGTCCGTGAAGAAGTCTTGGCTGCCCGAATAGATGACCTGGTCCAAGTTCCCCGAGACAACTGGAGAGCCTGGACCAAGAAAATTGCCCGACGGTGCCTACCACTTTCGGGGCGGCTAATCTCGCAAACAAAGCGAATGAAACTGTAGCAATTTAGGAAATCCTTATCTATCTTTGATCCGTTGCTTCTCACGACGAACCGTCGATTGACTCAGTCCTGTTCTGCTGACCATTTCCCTTACGGAAAGTTTGTCCCCTTTCAATAGATCATGCAATTCGCAAATTTTCGCTTCTGGAATCTTTGGACTCTTACCTCGGTCGGGCGTAGCTCCGATTGCGACTGCATCTTTGACCTGATTCAGATGCACGTGGTCCCAAGCCCGCCGAACGGTCGATTCGCAAGCATTTAGTTCTTGCGCAATTTTCGTGAAGGTTTCTTGCTTAGCTCTTCGGTGTTTGACCTCGGCGCAGATCGACTTGTATTTCTCCCTGTTCACTTGTTGTCGCGTCGTAGCGATCTTCTTCTGCTTTTTGGGCCACTTCGGTCTCTCTCCTGTCTCCGCAAAATGTAAAACCATCTTCGCTTGGTCCCAACATAGACCGTGGGCGGCTGCGATGCTTTGGACGCTCGCGCCTTTGTTCCGAAGCTCTCTAAACTTTTGTGCCAGCTCTTCGTATCGTGGAATCTGCTCAATAATCGTCTCAACCTCATTTTTGGGAATTGTCCAGATTCCGTGACATAGGAACTCCAAAGTAATGGAATCTGGATAATCCTTTCCCCGCGTGACGTGACGCAAAAAGGCGAGTAAATCCGGGGAAAACGTGGCAATCCAACGGGCACCGTGTGTCTTACCGGGAATCGGTTCCTGTCGAATCGAGATCGGCCCGGTCAACTTCCGAATAGCTTCTGCTGCGACAGGGATTTCCTGATCCAAGATGGCTCGAAGCTCCGGCAGGTACGATCGCAGACTCTTCTTCGATAGCTTTGTCGGCACCGCCATATTTGCCTGGTCAGCCGCCTTCACTTGCTTCCTTAATTCATTCATCTCCTTTTGATGTTGCTTGATCCGTCGTTCATAACCTTCGCAAAGCTCAGTTTCCGACGCAGTGAGGATCTCGATCCGCTGATGTAAAAAGTCGATCTTCTTTTGCAATGAAGCGATCTTGGATCGATTTGGAGCAGCATCGATCTTCGGCGTGGCCGCAAGAGTCTTCAGGTGTTCGTTTGCTCGGACAACCAGTTCGTCGATCGCCGTCTCTGTCAGCACCGCCACCCGGAGAAAGCCCAGCAAGCAATCTTCGATAACTCGTGTACTCTTCGATGTGCAGAGTTCACATCCATGCACACTTCCCCGGCCATTCTGACAGAACATGTTCTTGTACTTGCCCGCAGAGCGATACAAGGTCAGTTCTCGACCGCAGTAGGCACAGAATAGCGTCGCGCTGAAAAGTGTTGTCGAGCGTGCTTGATTGCGGCTGACGGGCTTAGGCGAGCCTGGTTTTCGTTTCGACTGAGCAAGCAATCGACGAGCAGCTCGCCATTTTTCCATCGGGATGATGGCCTTTTCCGGCGCATAGTTGACGATCCATTCGCTTCGAGCATTGCGAACTTTGACAAACTTCTCTTTTTCGTAGTCGTATTCTCGACGCGTTCGATTCCAAATGAAAACTCCAATGTAAGCGGGGTTCCAGAGCATCTTCTTCACGGTTGACTCTGACCAAGTATCCGTCCCATCAATTTTCTGTTGATTGAATTGCTTAGAGATTTGGTAGGCCGACAGGCGTAGGTCGACAAAGAGGTGAAACAGCAATTCAACGATCTGGCGCGAAATTGGGTCGATCTCCCATGTAAACAATGGCTTACCGTTGCCGCGTACAACGGGTTCGCCTTGCGCGCCTCGTACGGCCTTGCGAGTCAAGCCCAGCGGTGGCCTCCCCAGGCAAGTCTTTCTTCGTGCGGCCCCTTTCATGCCGCGAGCAACTTTCTCCTGTGTGTTGCGAATGAAGAGCCGACTCAGCAGGCCATAAATTGTGATGAAAATGTCCCAGTTGGGAGAAAATAGATCGAAGCCGTCGGAAGCCCCGAACATCCGCATTCCAACTCGTTTGCAAAACCAGCCGAGCCTCCACCATTCCAGCGAATCACGGGAGGCACGAGAAAAGTCGTCGATGTAAACTGTGTCGATTGACTTCCCCGGATCGTTGATCAATGACTTGCAATTCAGATAGCCAAGACGGCCCGAATCGAGACCGCTTACGGAGTAATCAGTGAAGATAAATTCCCAAGGGATGAACCGACCATGCTCATGCGCTTTCTCCAGTGCGTTGACAACTTGGTCGACAATCGAGGTTGGGGAACTGTTATCGCAGCTGTATCGGGCGTAGGCAGCGGCCAATTTGATGAGTAAGTCACGATACTGGTTAGCAACTGCGGATGCATCGAGTTGGTGACCTTGATGACACTCCTTGTACTGTTCCACCATTTGGCGGATGACGCCTTCCGACTTGGCTGGAACAATACCTTTCTTGACGAGTTCCGGCCAAAGGCGATGCTGAGTTTCAAGGTACACGCTAGCTAGGTCGGCCAGATCGCTGTCCGAGGCCAAGCCGCGTTCAGCAGAACTCCTTTTGCGTTTCCGCTGGGCGCGGGGTTGTAGATCGTTTGGATGAGAGTCTTGAGAAGACATAGGACACCTCCTAAGGGAGGTGCCGCTTGAAAGCATTTGTCTCAGTGAGACAATGTTGATGACAACAGGAGAGAATCCTGCTTATTGCTGCCCATTGAACTCTAGTCGTAACACTCTGGTGCAAGCCGCCTTTGCGCTGCAACACACCAGACGGAGCGGCTTTATGATCAGCCGAGGGTTCGAATCCCTGCCTCTCCGCTGATCAGCCGTCATCAACGGTACGCAAACGCCCTGTTTTACAGGGCGTTTCGCATTTTCAGCTGGGGGGGCGATTCTCACCTTCTCCTTCTTCAATCATCGTCGCTCTCGCCTCGGTTTTCTCTGCAGGTCGTGCAGCTCAACGTGCAATTTTGGCCCTCGTACTTGTGGGGAAACTAGTCGCTGTTTCTCAAACTGATAGAACGATAGAGTGTTTGAAAGGTCGCCGTCATTTCCGCATTTTGAGGTGGGGTGCAGATCGATGTCGAAAAAATCCGTCGGTCGATTCGTCGTGGTGGCAGTTCTCGCTGTCGCCGGGTTCGTGGGCTTTCAAGTCTGGCAGTCAACACAATCCGCCGTTCCGAAGGGAATTGCCTACGGTAACGGCCGAATCGAGGCGAAGCTGGTCGATATCGCGGCGAAGGAAGCTCTTCGAGTTAAAGAGATCCTTGTCGACGAGGGAAAACTTGTGATGCCAGGAGATGTGCTGGTGCGGATGGACACCGCCACTCTGGAGTCTCAACTCGCTGAAGCCAAGGCCTCGGTTGCCGCAGCGGAAGAGCGGACCGCCGCCAGCAAATCGACGATCGTCCGCCGTGAGAGCGAGGCCGAACTGGCCCAGACCGAACTGGAGCGCACACGCAAACTTTTCGACAAGAAGGTCAATACGCAGGAAGACCTTGATCGTCGGACTGCGGCGGCCAAGGTCACGAAGGCGTCGCTCGAGGAAGCAAACGCCAGTCTGCGAACTGCTCAACAACAGGTCGAAGTCGCAGAACGAAACATGGCAACGATCCAGACCATGATTGACGACGCGATCCTGACGTCCCCGGTTCGAGGACGAGTTCTCTACCGATTGGCAGAAACTGGCGAAGTTTTGGCTGCCGGTGGCAAAGCGCTAACGCTGGTGAACTTGGAAGACGTCTACATGGAGATCTTCCTTCCGGCGAATCAGGCATCGGGTCTCAAGATTGGCGATGAAGCAAGAGTTACAGTGGACCATATTCCGGGCAAAGCCGCCGCCGGATTCGTTAGTTTCGTTTCGCCTGAAGCTCAGTTCACCCCCAAACAAGTGGAAACACGGAGCGAACGCGACAAGTTGATGTTCCGCATCAAGGTTCGGGTGCCCGACGAACTGGTAACGGCTTACATTGAGCGGATTAAAACGGGGGTCCGCGGCGTGAGCTATGTCAAAGTCGATCCCAATGCCGTGTGGCCGAACTGGCTACAGGATCTTGTGGCCCCCCCCAAGAAGCCGGAAGAAGTGTCCGCGATTTTGAAGAAGGAGCCTGAGGTCGACCCTCCGTCTACGGCGACCAGTACAGGGGAAGAGAAGTCTCAACCTGTAACTCCTTAACTGTGATGCGTCGGGGACCTATGCCATGTCGACTCTCGCATCTCAGACATCGGCCGTTGCGATCACTCGCAAGCCGGTCGTTTCCATTCAAGGTGTCACTCACCACTATGGCGCGACTCGAGCATTGGACGGAATTTCCCTCGACATTCCTAGTGGCTTGATGGTTGGCATCGTCGGACCAGACGGCGTTGGCAAGTCAACACTCATGGCCCTGATTGCCGGGTCAAAAAAGATGCAGTTGGGTCGAGTCAATGTCCTGGGCGGGGATATCGGCGACGTCCGACATCGGCGAGTTGTCTGCCCTCAGATTGCCTATATGCCACAGGGTCTGGGCAAGAACCTCTACTTGGAACTCAGCGTCTACGACAACGTTTATTTCATGGCCCAGCTCTTTGGACTCTCTCCGGCAGAGCGTCCCACAAAAGTGAGGGAACTCCTTGAAGCCACGGGTCTGGGGCCGTTCGCCGATCGACCGGCAGGCAAACTATCGGGCGGTATGAAGCAAAAGGTAGGACTTTGCGGTGCGCTCGTCCACGAACCTGATCTCTTGATTCTTGACGAGCCAACAACTGGCGTTGACCCGCTGTCACGTCAGCAGTTTTGGACGCTGATCGACGATATCCGTGCCGGTCGCCCGAGCATGAGCGTGGTCATCTCAACCGCCTACATGGATGAAGCCCAAAAATGGGACTGGATTGTGGCCATGGATGCTGGCCGCGTTCTGGCGACGGGAACTCCGGCTGAGCTGATGGAACGGACAGGGACGAGCGATCTGGAGAAATGTTTCATTGCCCTGCTGCCGGAAGAGAAGCGGATGGGGCATACCGAATTGATCATTCCACCGCGACCAGCGGGGAAATCGGAAATCGCGATCGATGCTAAAGGGCTCACCCGCCGTTTCGGTAGCTTCACTGCGGTTGACCAGGTCACGTTGTCGATCGAGCGCGGCGAGATCTTTGGATTTCTTGGATCCAATGGCTGCGGCAAATCGACGACCATGAAAATGTTGACGGGGCTACTGCCTCCAACGGAAGGGACTGCGACTCTATTTGGACAGTCGGTCGAAGCGGGAAGTATTGAAGTCCGCAAGAGACTCGGCTACATGACACAGGCCTTCTCCCTCTATGGCGAACTCACCGTAAGACAAAACCTCGTTCTGGACGCCCGCCTCTATCACATACCGCCTGAAAAAGCGAAAGCTCGCATCCAAGAGTTAGTCGACAAATTTGGTCTGGGTACTCATCTAGATGCCTTGGCTGCCGATCTGCCAATGGGATTACGTCAACGGCTTTCACTGGCCGTCGCCGTTCTGCACGAACCCGAGATTCTGATTCTCGATGAGCCGACATCCGGGGTCGATCCGGTAGCGCGGGACAGTTTCTGGGAACTGTTGGTCGATCTTTCACGGAAGCAAGGGGTGACGATCTTTGTCACGACGCATTTCATGGGCGAGGGAATGCGTTGTGATCGCATTTCGCTGATGCACGCAGGTAGGGTCCTGGCCTGTGATGATCCGCAGAAGCTGATTGAAGCGCGCGGTGCCACCAATCTCGAGGACGCCTTCATCGGCTACATGGAAGATGCCATTGCCGAAGCAGCCTTGAAAAAAGACCAAACGAAGGAGAAATCACCTTCCAATATTTCTGCGGCGGCAACCACGGTTTCCCCGTCACCGCATTCGACACCATCGGGGCTTCAATTGCGCCTGAGTCGGATTCTTGCTTACACACGCAATGAGACCGTACAGATCATGCGAGATCCTGTGCGCCTGGCCTTCGCCTTCGTCGGTTCGGCCTTGATGATGCTTGTCTTCGGTTTTGGAATTACCACCGACGTCGAACACATTCGCTATGCCGCGTTTGATCTGGATCAGTCCCTCGAAAGCCGGACCTATCTCGAAGAGTTCGCCGGTTCGAAGCGATACTTTACCACGACCGCTCCAGTCCGTTCCGCCGATGAAGGCCTGAGGCGACTGCAGGCCGACGATATCTCGATGGTTCTTGAGATCCCGCCGAATTTTGGCAGAAATTTCCGCAAGGGAGCCGGACCCGAGGTTCTGGCGCAGGTGGATGGTGCCAACACATTCCGCGGCGAAACGGTTGGCCAGTATGCAGAAGGGGTCCACAACAGGATGTTGAAGGATCCCGCCAACGGATTGCAAATAGGCCCTAAGAGATACACGGCCGTGTTCCAAGATCGCTACATGTATAACCCGACGTTTCAAAGCATCTACTCAATCGTGCCGAGCGTCCCGGCCCTGCTGCTGATCCTGATACCGGCAATTCTGATGGCCGTCAGCATCGTGCGAGAAAAGGAATTGGGCTCCATCATCAATTTTTATGTAACGCCAACAGGCAGGATGGAATACCTGCTGGGGAAACAGCTTCCCTATATCGGGATCAGTATGATCAATTTCTTCATTTTGGCGGCCATGGCTGTATTTCTGTTCGGTGTCCCGATCAAGGGCAGTTTCATGATGTTGACGCTGTGTACGCTGCTGTATGTGACGGCCACGACTGGAATCGGCATGCTGATTTCGACCTTTACGAGCAGCCAAGTCGCGGCCGTCTTCATCACTGCGATTGTCACGATTGTTCCAACTATCCAATTTTCCGGCTTGCTGCAGCCTGTCTCGACGCTGGAAGGCAACGCTCGCATCGTTGGGATGATTTGGCCCACAACCTACTACATGCATGCAAGTGTTGGTGCTTTTACGAAGGGGCTGGGAGCAGGTCTGATGGTGCAAGACGTCATTTTCCTGGGCTGCTGCATTCCGGTCCTTTGGGCGTTGAGCATCTTCGGGTTGAAAAAACAGGAGAAGTAGCCGTGACGTCGCTCCTGAATATCTGGTGGCTCGGGCTTAAGGAATTGCGTAGCCTTCTGAGCGACGTGGTTATGGTCCTGTTCGTTGGCTATGCGTTCTCTCTGGCAATCTATGTTCAGGCGACCGGCACTTCGAGCGAGGTCAACAATGCTTCCATTGCGTTCGTGGACGAGGATCATTCCGCGCTGTCAAAGGAATTGATTAACGCGTTTTATCCACCGCGTTTTCAGATACCGCACACGATCGCCGCCAGCCAAATCCAAGATTCGATGGACAATGGGCTCTTCATGTTCGTCGTCACGATTCCACCCCGGTTCGAGTCCGATCTTCGGGCCGGGCGCAACCCTGATATCCAGTTGAATATCGATGCCACCGCCATGCAGCAGGCCAGCATTGGTGCCAACTATGTGAAGAGTATCACCAATGATCGTGTTGAAAACTTTCTAAGACGCACGGATGCGAAGACAAGGCCGCCCATCAAGCTCGTCGTTCGTAAACTGTTCAATCCGAACGCAGATTCTTCGTGGTACAAGAGTGTGGTGGCCATTATCAACCAGATCACCCTACTGACAATCGTACTGACGGGAGCGGCGGTCATCCGGGAACGTGAACATGGGACACTGGAGCACTTGCTGGTGATGCCGCTCACTGCCTTTGAAATCGCCGTCGCCAAGGTCTGGGCAAACGGCCTAGTGATTCTCATCGCCACGGCGGCATCGCTCTTTCTGGTGGTACAGATGGCGCTGAAAGTCCCTTTCGCCGGGTCGCACGTGCTGTGGTTCAGTGGAGTTCTGCTCTATCTGTTCTTCGCGACAGCGCTGGGAATATTTCTAGGAACGATTTCCCGGTCGATGGCTCAGTTCGCCCTGTTGATTATCCTAGTCGTCGTTTCGCTGCAACTCCTTTCCGGCGGATCGACTCCGGTCGAAAGCATGCCGAATTGGCTGCAGTATCTCACGTTCTTCCTTCCGTCTCGACACTTTGTCAGCTTCTCACAAGTCATCATCTATCGCGGGGGCGGCCTTCGAGCAGTGTGGCTTCAATTTCTGATGGTCGGAGGGATTGGACTTGTTTTTTTCATCTACAGCATGGCACTCTTCCGGAAATCAATCGCTGTGACGAAATAGAAACGATATTGAACATTGATGATCATGCATCGAATGTGGAAACATCACTAGATTGGAAGAGGCCAAGCCTATCGCTCCGCGCGATATCAAAAATCAGCGAGTTTCAACCTCGTCAAGGAGACAAATCGTTCTTTGGCTATTCAAGGTTGTCTTCGGTACACCTCAGTTCCGTAAACAGTATCAAGACTGCGTAGTCGTGCGATCACCTTTCAAGTTCTTGCTCTCCGTTCGCGTTAGCAAATCAGGTCTATCTCAATAGTCGGCAGTTGGCGTATTGCCGGCAGTTCGCGCCAGCTCAATTCGAAATGTGGCGACATTCGTCCCGCCACAATGAACTTATCTTCGAAAATCGATAGTTTCCCACTGTTTGAGGAACGACACATGTCTGGTTCGACCGCTAAGGCTAGAAAGAACATCAACAGTGATCTCAGCGCCACCGGGATCGGCCCACTCTCCGGCGATGAACTCAATCGAATGGATGCTTACTGGCGGGCGTCGAATTACCTTTCAGTCGGACAGATCTATCTTCTCGACAATCCGCTCCTTCATGAACCTCTCAAACGGGAGCACATCAAGCCGCGATTACTCGGCCATTGGGGGACGTCCCCAGGATTGAACATGCTTTGTGTCCACCTGAATCGGGTGATCAAGAAAGATGATCTGAATCTGATCTACATCATCGGACCGGGGCACGGCGGTCCGTCCCTGGTCGCGCACGCATATCTTGAAGGCACCTATAGCGAGGTGTACCCAAATATCGGCCAGGACGCTGAAGGCATGCAGAAGCTCTTCAAACAGTTCAGCTTTCCGGGCGGCATTCCCAGCCATGTGGCCCCAGAGACACCTGGCTCAATTCACGAAGGCGGCGAACTTGGCTACGCCTTGAGTCATGCCTACGGCGCTGCGTTCGACAATCCCGACCTGATCGTCGCCTGCGTCGTTGGCGATGGTGAAGCAGAAACAGGTCCGCTGGCGACCGGTTGGCATGGCAATAAGTTCCTGAATCCCGCTCGCGACGGATGCGTGCTGCCGATTCTGCATCTAAACGGGTACAAGATTGCGAACCCTTGTTTTCTGGCCCGTATTCCGAAGGCTGAGTTGCAAAAATTCTTTGAAGGGATGGGATACAAACCCTATTTCGTCGAAGGGTCCGACCCGGGCGAAGTCCACCAGCAATTGGCCGGCGTGCTCGATCAGGCAGTGGCGGAAATCAAGCGAATCTGGGCCGATTCACGAGCTGAAGGCGCTATCATCAAACGTCCGGCTTGGCCGATGATCATTTTCCGCACACCAAAGGGCTGGACCTGTCCGCCGGAAATCGATGGCAAAAAGTGCGAGGGTTACTGGCGAAGTCACCAGGTACCGATGGGCGACATGGACAAGCCAGAGCACATCCGAATCCTTGAACAATGGATGAAGAGTTATCGACCCGAAGAACTTTTCGATTCGAAAGGACGACTGAAGCCCGATCTCGCGGAGCTTGCCCCGACCGGCAACCGCCGGATGAGCGACAATCCGCACACGAATGGCGGCCTGCTTATGCGGGATCTGAAGATGCCCGACTTCCGCGACTATGCGGTTGCCGTTCCGAGTCCTGGAGCGACAAGTGCGGAGTCCGCGCGAGAAATGGGAAAGTTCCTGCGCGACATCATGAAGGCAAACCTGGACAGCAAGAATTTCAGACTGTTCAGTCCGGACGAGAATAATTCGAATCGTTGGCAAGATGTGCTGGACGTGACAGATCGTTGCTACATGGCGGAAATCTATCCGGAGGACGACAAGCTCAGTCCAGACGGCCGCGTAATGGAAGTTCTGAGCGAGCACCAATGCCAAGGCTGGCTTGAGGCCTACCTGCTGACAGGTCGCCATGGCTTCTTCTCATGCTACGAAGCATTCATTCACATCATCGATTCGATGTTTAATCAGCATGCAAAATGGCTGAAAACGTGCAATCACATTCCGTGGCGTCGACCGATCGCGTCGCTCAACTACTTCCTTAGTTCACATGTCTGGCGGCAGGATCATAACGGTCTCAGCCATCAGGATCCTGGGTTTATCGATCACGTCGTCAACAAGAAAGCAGAGGTAGTCCGTGTCTACCTGCCGCCGGACGCAAATTGTCTCTTGTCGGTGACCGATCATTGTTTGCGCAGTCGGAACTACGTCAACGTCGTCGTCGCGGGTAAGCAGCCCGCACCACAATGGCTGACCATGGAACAGGCGATCAAACACTGCACCGAAGGGCTTGGCATTTGGAAATGGGCTTCGAACGACGAGGGGTCTGAACCCGATGTGGTCATGGCCTGCTGCGGTGACGTACCGACACTGGAAACCCTTGCCGCAGTCGAACTACTCCACAAGCATTTGCCGGAACTGAAGATCCGAGTAATCAATATTGTGGACCTGATGAAACTGCAGCCCAAGAGTGAACACCCCCATGGGCTTTCTGACCCCGATTTCGATGCCCTGTTCACAAAAGACAAGCCGATCATTTTTGCTTTTCACGGTTATCCCTGGTTGATTCACCGCCTCACGTACCGCCGGACGAATCACAAGAATCTGCACGTGCGTGGTTACAAAGAAGAAGGTACGACGACCACCCCCTTCGACATGGTGGTGCTCAACGACCTTGATCGATTCCACCTTGTCGAGGACGTGATTGACCGTTTACCTCAGTTAGGTTCCCGCGCCGCCTATTTCAAGCAGGCCATTCATGAGAAACTGATCGAGCACAGAGAATACATCAGCGAGCACGGTGATGATTTGCCAAGTATCAGTGGCTGGAAGTGGGGAGCGAAAGAAGCTGCTAGCGTGCGCAGTACATCGACCGAAGGAGACAATGTTTGAAACAATCTGAAGCTTTCTCACTTTTATAAACAACAGCACGACGCGATGTGCCAACTGTCCGGAGATCATCGATGGAAAGGACATTGCCGAGGCTCTTTTTGGCACGACATGGTGACACCGCTTGGACGGAATCGCGTCAGCATACTGGTCGGACGGATATTCCACTCAATGAACGAGGAGAGGTAAAGGCGCGCGCATTGGGTGAACGTCTGCGTGAGATCAACTTCATTCGGGTTTTCACCAGCCCCCTGCAGCGCGCTTCGCAAACCTGTGAACTAGCAGGTTTCGGACCGGTCAGCGAAATCGATTCCGACCTGATCGAGTGGGACTATGGTCGCTACGAAGGAATGTTGACTCGCGATATTCTGAAAGATCGCCCGGAGTGGGAGCTATTCCGCGACGGTTGCCCAGAGGGTGAATCTCCCGAGGAGGTTGCTGCGCGAGCGAACCGCTTTATCGCTAAGGTCAAAGACAGTTCAGGTGACGTACTCGCATTTTCTAGTGGACACATCATTCGGATGATTGCCGCTCGGTGGTTCAATTTGCCGCCTTATGCGGGGCGGGCATTTTATTGCCGCCCCGCTAGCATAGGCGTGCTCGGGTACGAGCATGAACGAATCGAAGAACCGATCATCCAGTTGTGGAACTACATGAGTACGCCGTGGGAGTGAAGTCAGACATCCATCATTTGTAAGTCGATCGCCGAATTTCTTCAGTACGGGTTTGTTATGGACGCGCGGACTTACACCTGGAAACGAACACGTTTGGAGGTAACGCCGTGACGGAAGCTCTGCTGGTTCTGAACAGCGGCTCATCTAGCTTGAAGTTTTCAGTTTTTCGAGCCGGAGACGTTGCTCTGTTGTTCCGCGGGCAAGTTGAGGGAATCGGGACAGCACCACGACTTGTCCTCAAAGGCGCGTCGGGCGAGGTCATTGAAGAGCAGACTCTGATCGATGGTATCAACTCTGACCACACTCACGCGATCGACCTGATCCTGGAACGCGTACATCAGCGATTGCATGGTGATCCTATCGTCGGGATTGGACATCGGGTCGTGCATGGTGGAGTGCATTTCGCGACACCACTTCGCCTGGATCCGGCGGTCATTGGTGAACTCGAATTACTTGTTCCGCTCGCACCTCTGCACCAACCGCATAGCCTTGCAGCAATCAACGCAATCTTCGAGAAGATGCCTCACTTACCCCAAGTGGCATGCTTCGACACAGCATTCCATCGCACTCAACCGGAAATTGCTCAGTGGTTCGGTTTACCGCGGCGATATACCGAACAGGGGGTGCGGAGGTACGGATTTCATGGGATTTCGTACGAATACATTGCGTCAGTGCTTCCCAGCATTGACGCTCGCGCTGCCTCCGGACGAACTATCGTGGCCCATCTCGGCAATGGGGCCAGCATGTGTGCGTTGATGGCAGGCCGAAGCATCGCAACGACGATGAGCTTCACACCCGCTGACGGCCTAGTCATGGGCACTCGAGCAGGTTCTTTAGATCCCGGTGTGCTGCTTTTTCTGATGAACAGTCCAGGTATGGACGCCGCCACTTTGGAAAAACTGATCAACCAGGAATCTGGACTATTGGGGGTATCTGGACTCTCAAGCGACATGCGAGAACTGATCGCAAGCAATGAACCGCATGCGATCGAGGCGATCGACCTGTTCGTCTACCGTCTTGGCCGTGAACTTGGATCCCTCGTGGCGGCACTCGGTGGTCTCGACGCTCTCGTGTTCACGGGTGGTATCGGTGAGAACGCGGCCCTGATCCGATCGCGCGTTTGTCGGGATGCTGGCTGGATCGGCGTGAGATGCAATGAAGATGCAAACCAAACGGGATCACCCAGAATCAGCCATGATGAGAGCAAGGTCTCTACTTGGGTGATCCCGACAAATGAGGAATTGATGATTGCAGAGCACACCCGGCGGATCTTGGGATTTTGCGGAGCGGATTGAATGACAGGCGACAAGTTGAAGACCAGTGAAACCGCAGCCGATCCTGCGCGACCTCGATACCTCAAGACAGAATCCGGTGTCAGATATCGCTTGGCTGATGAGTAGAAGTCTGCTGCTATCGTTACTCGATAGCGGCTTTAATTTTTAATCGGCTCAAGGAGCGGAGTGTCCGGCACGATCTTCCTCATGGCAAGAAGTCGGGGTAGTCTAGAGACAGCTTCACAGCGACCATGCAACCAGGTAAGGCATCATGAAACGAGCAATCATCACCGGGATCACAGGACAAGACGGTTCCTATTTGGCAGAGTTGCTGCTGGACAAGGGATACGAAGTCCACGGACTTGTCCGCCGGGTCGCCCTTGAAGATGCGCGACATCGGTTGTCGCGAATTCTGCCGATTCGGAATCGACTCCAGTTGCATGCTGCGAGCCTCGAAAGCTTCCCGTCGCTGTACAATGTCATCAATCAAGTTCGCCCCGACGAGTTGTATCATCTGGCCGCTCAAAGCTTTGTTTCCTATTCGTTTGATGATGCGTTTTCGACGTTTCGCACGAACATTGATGGGACTCATTATGTCCTGGAATCGGTAAAACAGGCCGCTCCTGGATGCAAGGTGTACTTCGCCGGATCCAGTGAGATGTTCGGCAACGCCGCGGAGTCACCGCAGACGGAGCAGACTAAGTTTTCGCCACGTAGTCCTTATGGGATCTCCAAAGTCACTGGCTTCGATTTATCAACGAATTATCGCGATGCCTACAAGATGTTTGTTTGCTCAGGCATCCTGTTTAATCACGAATCTCCCCGACGCGGTTTTGAATTCGTGACGCGGAAGATCACTTCGCACGTGGCTCGCATCAAGGCGAAACAGATCGACAAATTACCACTCGGCAATCTCAGCGCGCAGCGCGACTGGGGATTTGCGGGAGACTATGTGCTGGCGATGTGGCAAATGCTGCAGCAAGAAGTGCCTCGCGACTTTGTCATCGCGACGGGCGAAACTCATTCTGTGCAAGAGTTTTGCGAAGCGGCATTCGGCCATGCTGGCCTGAATTGGCAAGACCATGTGGTGGTAGACCCTGCCTTCTATCGACCCGCCGAAATCCACCAGCTCATTGGCGACGCCAGCCTGGCAAGGCGCGAGCTGGGATGGCAACCTACAGCGACTTTCACGGAACTCATTCACAGCATGGTCGATAACGATTTACAGCAATGTAAGTGATCGCAGTGAATTTCGGTTAAAGAGCACCGATAGCGCGACCCGCAGCCACCTTCTGGCGAACCGGGTGTTCCTTGCGATCATGAGAACCGTTCAAGTCGGAACCTTGAACAGGTCGATGGCTCTTGAGAAGCACGTTTACCAAACCACGTGCATCTTCAGATTGGAATCAGGATGATTCGTCGCATCGCCATTACGGGATTGATTCTGGCCAGCAGCCTGACGGGTTGCCGTGCCTGCAATGTGCTCAATCCGTATGCCAACGTGATCGATGATGTCAACGATACACACGTCTATTTCGACAATTGGTACAAGCCAAAGCTGGATATCAGCCGCGCAGGCAAACCCGATTGGTGTGGTCCCATCAACAGCCGACTCGGCGGAGACATCTGTTATTTGGGTTGTTATGACCGTTTCGACGAATGCAATCTGTATCCGCCAGCGAACCCTTACTCATTCCCGAGCGATACATTAGGTGAGCCGAAGAACTGGACGCCATCGGCCAAGCCAGTCGATACGCCGCTCCCAGAGCAAACTCCGCCGCCACCCGCTCCGACATTGGATGAGTAACACGAACGCGTGACAAATCTAAACCTATTGCTTCTACAGGACTTCCAGTGCCTGCTGAAGATGAGTGAGCACTTCTTCGACGGCCTTCCATTGCCGCCATTCGCGTAATGTATCCACATCAGCGATCGGCAGGCCGGTCATCTCCGCAGGCAAAATGTGCCGGAAGACTTGGACATCAGCGTTAGTGCCCTTTCGCACCGCGATACCAATGTAAATCAGCCCATCCTGATCGGACGGAGCACCGGGCCCCAGATGGCCGGTCACTGAGGCCGCCAACATTGACGCCGGTGTTCGCTCGAGCACCCCTGTGGCCATTGCTGCTGCAACTTTTCCGCTGACGACCCCTTCATTCTGAAGGAGTTCGGGGCTGATTCCTAACCACTCCGTTTTAGTAGCCACTTGATAGACAACGGCAGACCCACAGAGGAATTCAGAGATACCCGGGATCCTGGCCAAACTTGCGGAAATCAATCCTGCCGTGCAGCTTTCGGCGAAAACGACGGGCGTATTCGTCGTCCGAATTCGATCCGCCACATTCTGAATCAATGCTGACAACGGCTGGGGCATTTGGGCGATTCTCGTTGAGTTTTCGGGCCGCTTTTCATTCGTCCGCGAACCATCCGCAGACAAGATAGATTGTCTATTCCGGTCCTAGCGGTTGTGCCGATGAAACCTGCAACCAAGATCACTGTCGCTCACCGCGATCGGAAGTTGTAGGTGAGCGACAAGCCAAGTGATCTGTTGGTACACCGGTACAACTGTGCCAGTCTCTACGGCCAGTTGTCGTTCGTCCAGTGATGCGACGATCGACACAGGGGGATAGACCTGGATGACTCGTTCTCACCGACATTGGTGGCGAAGCACGCTTCTCGCTGGAGCAGTCTACGGGCTGTCCTTCGGAAGCCATGTCTTCGCAGCCGATTTGCCAACGCGTGATGGGGCGGAACTGGCCGGATCACGGACGATTTCTGCGGATGCCGAACTTGATGCAGCATTTCAATCGCTGGGCGTCTTGACCACGAAGACTGGCTCGTCCGCTTACGCTGTTCGCAAGCAAGCCATCGGTGAATTGCAAGCAGCGGAACTGTCGGCTGATGCCACAACGAAGGTCAATCGAATCCTGAATAACCTGGCGATGTTTCGCCGGTTGCCGACACTGAACTTCGAAGCAGACCCGGATGTCTATAATTATTTCCTGCGTAACCCCGACGTAACCGTGGCAACATGGCGCGCCATGGAAATATCGAAGTTCCAGCTCAGGAGTACTGGTGCTGGCTGCTATGAGGCCGATGCTGGCGACGGTTCGGTCGGTCGCATTGAGATCTTGCGACAGACACCAACGGAGACCGTGATTCACTGTGATGGTGCATTCAAAAGTCCGTTGCTGCCCAAGCCAATCACCGCGCGTTCAGTGATGAGATTGCAGACATCATTCACTAAGGAACCTGACGGTCGAGTCGTCACCACTCATTCCGGTGATGTCTTCGTTGAATTCCCCTCTCAGGCTGTTGAAACCGTGGCGCGAGTCATCTCGCCAGTCAGCCATTCAATCGCTGATCGCAACTTCAAGCAGATTTCCCTGTATATCCACCTGATGACGCAAGCCATGGCGAAACATCCTGGCTGGATCGAGAACATCGGTAACAAACTAGATGGCGTCACGGGAGCGCAGCGCCAACAGTTCCTGGAAGTCTCGGCGCGCAGTCATGTCATCGCGAGAAAACGACTTGCCGTCCAATCAGGAAAGCCCCTGCAATTAGAAGAGATCTTGTCGCCCTTCCGAGTCAACGACCCGGCGGTACTTTCGCCCGTGGTCATCCGACCCACAGGAGCAACTTCACGAGATTGAGGTGACGGTGGTAGACCCGGACCGCCGTCGCTCCAGCCGGCTGGCCCCCCGTAGGGCCAGCCGGCTTGCTTTTTTATGAGCCACCAGATGCATTCAGTCTGACTCGACAATAGAGCTCGTTCGATCGTGCAGACGTTGCGCCAGCATCGCAATGACATCCCGTCCGTTCTTGCCGTTCTCCAACTGGTTGACCAGCGGGACGGGCAATTCGGAGACCCCCAAGTGTGCGCCACTGAGGGCTCCTGTCATCGCTGCCAACGTGTCCGTATCACCTCCCAGCCCGATCGCACGTCCAACCGAATCCACGTAGCTATCGGGACTGAGGGCGAAGCAAGCGATTGATGTAACGACGGATCTTTGCGCCTCGATCCCGTTTCCAAGGATGCTGACCGAGTCGTCGACGGACAGTGACGCCGCCGTCGAAAGCAGCCAGCGAAATTCGTCGGTGGTCGTGCGGCGAATCAGTTCGGTGTACATCGCTGCCGAGTCGAACACGGGATGCTGCAGTTGCCACGCAATTGCGATTGCCAACAACTGTGCCCCTTCGATTCCCAACGGATGAATGTGGGTGCACAACGAGGACAGCCTCGCTTCTTCCCAAACTCGGTCCAGATCATTGCTGAAAATCAAGCCCACCGGAGCGACACGCATCGCTGCCCCATTTCCATAAGAACCGCCTGGAAAAATTGTGGCTGTCAGGTGTCGCCAGTCCCTTCCTTCGGACATCGCCTGCAGTATCCGAATCGCTCCGGGTCCATACCCGCGCGCCGGATTCAAGTTGGCGACAAACCGAGCCACCAAGGCTTCTTCCACGATTGTGCCATGCTCGAGCAAAGTTTGCGCGACACCGATCAGCATCTCAGTGTCGTCTGTATAATGGAGTTGGCGATCGCCAGGGACTGTCATCAACGCGTCGCTGTCGCCGAAGAAATGATAGATCATTTCGGCGGACATCCCTTCCACCGGACTACCGACGGCATCGCCGATCGCCTGCCCCAGAAAACAACCGAGAAACCGATCAGCCCGTGTCGCTAACCGCGCGCTTGTCATCGTGAATTCTCCGATGTGGGTCGGAACATCTGCGAGGCTCGGATTTCGCGATCGGGCTTGGCCGCTTGGCGAAGTTGGAAAGCAGCCCAAAGGCTGAATCGTAGAATATTGATGAAATCCTTCGGAATCTACTCGCGATCTTGCCGCCAGTGGCTAGAGTGGAAGGTGCGGGTCTGAGTGAAAACCACTGGCGCACTGTCTTGCAAGGAGGAATGGTATGAAACTTCCCGCCAATTCTGTCCAATCAACAGTCGCTGAATCTAAAGATGCAGCGACGAATGAGGAGTCCCTTCCTCATGAAGTTGAACGTGAAGTTTTGCATCGGCTGCAAAACCATCCGTCGCTCAAGTTCACGCGACTGAGCGTCCATCAATGCGATCGGGACTCGATTTTTTTAGATGGCTCTTTGGAGTCCAACGACGACGAAATCGACTTGTGCGAGGTCGTGCGAGGAATCCATGGCATTAAGATCGTTGTCAATCGCGTGATGAATATTCACCCGAGGCTGAAGGGGTGAACATCGGCCAAAAAGTAGGCTTACCACATGAGACAGCCGGAAATCGACTTCGATTTCCGGCCGCCACGCGGTAGTCACTATTTTGAAGGGCTGGAAGCGGCGTCAAGAGCACGTTTGTATTGACGCAATCGCTTTTTCACGGAGGGGTCGTTCTCCAATGCAGTGCCTGGGATGAGTTCGACAACACGCTCCTGAGTAGTTACCGCCTTCTCCAACATCCCGTTGTCGAAGTAGGCTTTCGCCAAAGTATCGGCGATGGAGGGATTCTGGTTTTTCTCTAAGTTGTCCGCTTTCAAGGCAACCTTGAGCGCGAACTTCAACAGCTTGGGATCGGCCTTCTTTTCGCGATCGGGCGTTACCAGCATCCATGCGATGTTGTTCAATGTATCCGCGTTCTCGCCAACATCATCGGATTCAATCATCGCATTCCCGACGGTCAGCGCCTGATCGACGTCACCCTTCGGGCTAGATAGCACATTGAGTTTCACCAATAAGAACTGCAAAGCGTGCTCCGGAAGCGATTTGGCAACGGCATCCAACTCTTTCACTAGCTCGGTGAAGTCTCCGCTTTCCTCGAATTCAGCGTAGAGCTTCCCGAGTTTGGCCTTTGCCGCTTCCATCTTTTTTAGCTCCGCAACAGCGGCCTTCATTTTCTTGACCTCGGCGGCGAGATCCCAAGTTCCCTTAGCAATCTTCTCCAACGGTGCGTCGATTTCTCCGGGGTGTCCCAGCCATGCCACCAGGCCTTCGCCATTCACGATAAATGCCGTGGGGATTCCCTGCTGTCCCGATGGATCCATCCAGTTTTTGACCATGGCTCCATCGCTACTATCACCTTCGTCCGGAACCTGATCGAGCGCGACGCGATAATCCATGTTGTCGCCCATCTCTTCGACGAATTTGATGACTTCATCCTGATCGTCTTCGAGAATTGCTACGCCGATGAACGCAATGTCCTTGTATTGCTTCTGCAGTTTTGTCAGATGGGGAATTGTTGCACGGCAAGGTCCGCACCACGTCGCCCAGAACTCGACTACGTAGGTCTTGTCCTTCTCGAAACCCTTAACTGGCTCACCTTTGACGAACTTCTTCACTTCGAGTTTTGGCGCTTTGGAACCCAGAGTGAGATCCTGAGTCCAACCAAATTGAGCCCACCCGATAACTGCCGCTGCTACGGCGACGATCAAATTCTTGTTCATGGATAAGTCCTTGCGTTCAAATTGAATCTGAGCCTCCCTGATACACGCCGGTAGCATGCGTCGTCTCAGATGGAAGGCAGCGTAGCTAGAGAAGAGAAGTCGAACAAGGTGAACTGCGCAGCATGGCGTTCCGGCAGTGGTTGCCGTAGTTCGATTTCGTGCTGTATGGATCTGCCGATTTCCGTCACGAACCGCAGGATAAAATCAAGTTTTCAGGGGTTCGCAGGCCTGAACGGAGTAAACCCGTATTGCTGGTCGCGGACGGCTCCACTATCTTTCCGCCTCCAATCTTCCCTCACATCACGAATTGAAAAGCCAAACAGGCTGCGAACGGCGAGTCCCGCCACGCCACCTGAGAATTCCTCCGCGAGCCAGGAGTTGCGGCAACATGCGCAAAGTCAGACAGAATTTTCCGCGATCGACTGCTGTCGTTCGAGCGATCGGTTTGTGGTGCCTTTTGATGGCGATCTCGGGCTGCTGCCGGACGAGCGGCTGGGTCATGAACAATTCCGGAATGGGGTACTACCAAAAAGGTAATTACTCGATGGCGCGAGGCGAATTCGAACGTGCCGTGATCGACTCGCCCCGTAACCCCGACTATCGCCACAACCTGGCGATGGCCATGCAGAAGCAAGGCGACACGCAATCCGCCGAGCAGGTCTTGCGACATAACTTGACCGTCGGACCGATGCACCAGCCGACCTACCATGCCCTGACACAAATCCTGGTTTCGCAGCAGCGGACGGCAGAAGCAGACACGCTACTGACCGAGTGGCGAGACACACAGCCGTACGTTCCAGAAACCTATGTCGAACAAGCCTGGCTCCAGCGGGAAACGGGCAATAAGGCTGCTGCAGAGCAATCGTTGCAGCAAGCTTTGCAGATCAAGCCAAATCATCCTGCCGCTCTCGCCCAGTTGGGACAACTTTACCACGAAACCGGTCAGTCAGATCAGGCCGCATCTTACTATCAGCGATCACTACAGGCTCGTTGGGGTCAGCCCGAAGTTCGCTCGCGCCTGGCGACGGTGACTGGCTCCAGCTCGACGAATTTGAATCGCTCGGCGCTCATGCAAAACAGTGTGCCGGTCAGCCTGACCAGCATGAATCAGATGCCGATGGCTGCCGGGCAACCAATGATGGTCCAGAATGCGGGAATGGTATCGAGCGAGGCGATCGCGATTGATGATCCGTCGACGCGTCGCCATCGGCATCGTCACCATCGACATGGTGCCACGGAGCAAGTGACCGCCTACCCATTGCCGAGCTTCGGCATGGCAGACGCAGGTGGGATGCCATCCGGTTATGTCACGGCATCGATGCCAATCGGCCAGCAACCGACCATCATTTCGTCACCGATGACGGCACCGCAACTGGCTGGTCAACCCATCATGTCGCCGCCGCAAATTGCAGCGTCGCCAACGCCGATTTCACAAGCTGACCCAGCCCACGCCACTGAAATGACTGCGGCCGGACTGCCGATCGTGGAGCCGCACTAACATAGAAGATCATGCCGCTAGAGCGGATCCCACCTCACTGTGGCGTCCCGCGAGCGAAAACCCACTGTGTCTAACCCATATTTCAACGCGACACGGAAGTGCGACCCGCATTAAAGGTTCTGATGTTTCTGGCGGATGAATTCGGCGTGATGCGGAATATGGCCGGTGATCCGCTGGAGAAGCGTCGCCAGCGTTAAAGGTCCATCTGCCGTGTGGATGCCTTCGCGTTTAAAGGCGCTGGCATCCAGGGTTCGTAGTAACCGGACGATCTGCTGACGGACTGCGGTGATCACCAGCAGTTCCTCTTCCAAGTCTCGCTGATCATACGCCAACGCAGCAGCGAATTGATCGGGATCACCGCTGAACATTGTCGGCCGTTCTTCCGCGAGAATCCGTTTCATCCGGTCAGCATACACCAGTTCGAAGTCCGAAAGATGGCAGACGACTTCCAGCACGCTCCATTTCCCAGGAGCGGCTGGCCGGCGAACCTGGTCGCCAGAGAGACTTCCGATGGCAGCACGCAGTTCTGCCGGACCGGCGGCATAGCGAGCGATTTGAATGTCGATTTCAGGGGTGATACTGGTCATCGGTTTTAACTCGACTGTGACATCAAACAAGACCGACGAAGGTCACGCCTTCAACAATTGAAGAGCCTGCTCACGCGTGTCGACCAGCGGCCAGATATGATCAAACTTGGCCACCTGCAGGATCTCGCGGCCGACTTCTGAGGCGTTGCAGAGAATCAAGCGACCCTCATTTGGCGTGAGATCGTTCCACAGCGCACGGATCGCTTCCAGCATGCTGGAGCCGAAATAGGCGACCTGACCGAAATCGATCACAATTCCGCTGCACGCGCTAGTTCGCAGGCGCTGGCGCACCGTATCCAACTCGCGCGTGATACTGTCATCTGCCAAGCTACTGACAACGCCAAGCAACTCGACGATCATTGCGTCATCCGCCAACGAAACTCGAAAGACTTTGCTGGAATTCATCGTTCTGGCCCCTGATTGCGAACAGTTGACAGCCCACGATGCCGCTTGATCATCGTGACCTCATTCCCTGCCGCGTTGTACTTAACTTCGTCCATGAACGTTTGCATCAACAACAATCCGCGTCCACACGGCCGTTCAATATTGGTGGGATCCGTTGGATCCGGCAGCGATTCGCGATTAAATCCTGGCCCTTCGTCTCGGATACAGAACACGGCCGCCTCGGGGCTATAGCGTGCACTCACGTGAATCCGTCGTTGTGAGTACGGAGGCTGCGTCATTCGAATTCGAGCCAGCTCGTAGTATTGACGATGATCCACTTCACGCAGAGCCGAGTCGACTTCCAAATTTCCATGCAGACAGGCGTTCGTCAGAGCTTCTTGCAACGCGACACCAGTTCGAACGCGTTCCCCTTCATCGCAAATTCCCATTCCCGCAGCGCCATCTTTCAGGTACTGAACCAGTGAAGAGATCAATTCGTGATCATTTTCGATCGTAAACTGCACTTGTTGCTCAGTCATGCGACGCATCAATCGAATTCGGCCGCGATCTTCGCGAGCTGCCGAATAGACTTGGTTAACGGTGTCCAGAAGCTCCGTATTTAGTTGCCGTTTCGGAACATAGCTGGACGCACCCGCGCGCAACGCCTTGAGGGCAAGTTCTTCGCTGCCACGGGCCGTCATCAAAACGACGGGAACCAATGGGTATGCCTTGCGGATGACGGCAACCAGTTCCAATCCGTTCAATTCCGGCATATCCATGTCGGTCAAGACGATGTCAGGAACGTGCAGTTCCATCTTGACGATCGCATCACTGCCGTCGACGGCATACTCGATATCGAAGTCTCCGCGGTCGGCCAGCAGGCCACCCGCGAGAATTCGATCCGTTGCAGAGTCATCGACGACGAGAACTGTCGGCATGACATTCCCTTGGTTAATTGTTGCCTGAATTGCCGCTCTCTGAAACGAATCCTCGTAGTCCTATCGAATCGTACCATTCGCAGAGTTCGTGCGCAAGTGGTGCTCCATTTCCAGAAACACCGGCTGGACCTGCGCCACGACCGCGGCAATCCTCGTTGGCTCGATCGTGTTCAGTCCATTTTTAGCGGCCAGTTCTAATTCTTCGGCGGCGTTACAATTGTCGACGCCAAAAGTTCGCAATGCGCTCTTCAGTGTGTGGGCAGCCCGCTGAAACCGCTTGCCATCATTCTCGGCGTAGGCATTTTCCAGCGTCGACAGCAGTTGAGGACCTTCGGACAAGAATGCCGCAACAACCTGTTTCAGCAATTCGCTGTCACCATTTACGGCTCGATTGGCGACGGTCCAGTTCACCAGTCCGTTGACCTGATCGACTTGTTTTTTCTGTCCCGGCTCGGCAGAACGCCGATCATCCGTCGCGTCTTCAATCTGACGAAAGAGTTGCTCTGCGCGTATTGGCTTCATGAGATATCCGTCCATTCCAGCCGCCAGGCATAGTTCTCGGTCACCCTTCATGGCATGCGCTGTCATCGCGATGATGGGCAGATGCCTTCCCGATATTTCTTCTCGCTGGCGGATCTCTCGAGTTGCGTCCAAGCCATCCAGCTCAGGCATTTGAACGTCCATCAGAATCAGGTCAAATTCTTCATTGTCCGACAGCCGGACGGCTTCATTGCCGTTGCTTGCGACCGTCACCCGATGGCCCCAGCGCTCCAGCAATCCAATTGCCAGCTTCTGATTAATCAGGCTGTCCTCGGCCAGTAAGATGGATTTCGCGACCGATGCGGTCCGGCCCGGTGTTGACGAAGAGACTGCTGACCCGGCAAACGCCGTGTTCACTCCGACGGCCTGCACGATAGAATCCAGCAGTTCTGACTGCTTCACTGGTTTGACCAGATACGCAGAAATATTCAGTTCCTGACAACGCGACAGATCATTTGACCGATCTGCGGAAGTCAGCATCATGATCATCGCTCCACAGAGCCCCTTTCGATTTTGGATCTGCTGCGCCAACTCAAACCCATCCTGCCCAGGCATATTCGAGTCTGTCAGAATGAGCGCGTAGGGCGATCCCTGCTCGGAAGAACGCTCCAATTCCGCAATTCCCTCGGAAACCGTTGGAACGGCGATCGGCTGCATTCCCCAATTGGTCAGCATTTCGCTCAGAATTCGCCGGCTGGTCGCGTTGTCATCGACGACAAGGACGCGTAGACCTCGCAGGAGTGGGGGATAGATATCCGCCACATTGGGCAATGCTTCCGCGCTTGCCGATCCAAAACGAGCGGTGAAGTGGAAGTTACTGCCCTGGCCAACTTCGCTTTCAACCCAAATATTTCCATCCATCAGATCGACAAGGCGGGAAACGATCGCCAACCCCAGCCCAGTCCCGCCATATCGACGTGTCGTCGATGTGTCTGCTTGCTCGAACGCTTCGAAGATCGTGTCCATTTTCTCCTGGGGGATACCCACTCCCGTGTCCAGGACACTGAACTGAAGCATCGGCCCGCCATCCTCAAATCGTTCCACCGCGACATCAAGTACGACTTCGCCCGCTTCCGTGAACTTAATCGCATTGCCGACCAGATTGATCACCGTCTGCCTGAGACGATGCGGGTCACCTTCAACCGCGAAAGGAACATCGGGGGCGACGTGACACACCAGTTCCAACCGTTTCCGATGCGCTCGCAGCGACAGTGTTTTCAGCGCGTCTCCCAAAACTTCGCGAACATTGAACGGCACGCGTTCGAGGCTTAACTTTCCCGCTTCGATCTTCGAGAAGTCCAGGATGTCATTGATGACAGCTAGCAGAGATTCGCCGGACTCATGCACCATGGAAAGATATTCGCGCTGAGGCAGGCTGAGCGGCGTATCCAGCACCAACTCGGTCATGCCGATGATGGCATTCATCGGGGTCCGGATTTCGTGGCTCATGTTGGCCAGGAAGTCGCTCTTCGCCCGATTTGCGGCCTCGGCTGCCTCTTTCGCTTTCAACATGTCGGCCTCGGCACGCTTGCGAGCCGTGATATCCGTGGCGATTCCCAAATAGCCGATCACGCGATCATCACGATCACGCCGCGCGGTGATTACCAGATTGACAAAAAGTTGGCTGCCGTCCTTACGAATATATGTCCAGTCACCTTCATCTGGTTGGCCTCGTCGGGCATTCTCAGTAAACACTTGAAGACCGGAAATGTTTCCGCCATGTTCCTGTGAGAGCGATTGCGCGCGTGCCAGAATCTCACTGGCTGAATGAATGATCTCTGGCGTTCGTCGTCCCACCATTTCCTCGGCCGTGTATCCCAGCATTCGCTCGGCCCCGACATTAAACACGTCTATGACACCGTTGACATCCGTGGCAATGATCGAGACCTGAGTGGCTGCGTCCAGCACCGCTTGCAGACGGGCTCGCGTCTGATTGAGTTCAATTTCAGCTCGCTTCTTTTCCGTGACATCGGAAAAGATCCCCTGAATTCCGACGGGGTTGCCTTTTGCGTCGTAGACCGGCGTCTTGACGACATGCGTATAACGCCGCTCACCGGTCGGAGTCTGAAATTCCTCCGTCACTTCCAGATCGCGTTCCGATTCGACGACTCGTCGGTCGTCGCTACGATACTTTTCTGCCAGTTCGCGCGGGAAAAAATCGTAGTCCGTTCGGCCGACAATCTCGTCGGGCGTTCGCCGCAAGGCTTCGCAGAGCAGTCGATTCGCAAAGGTAAAGCGTCCCTGCAGGTCTTTGCGTAACATTGCCAGGGGCAATGTTTCGACGAGCGACTGATAGAACGCTTCCGACTCCATCAGCGCGAGTTCAACTTTGCGACGTTGCGCAAGCTCATCTTCGTAACGCTGCTGCAGTCTGGCAATGTCGTCACAGGCGGCCTCCAGCGCCTCCACCAGATCCTGTTGCCGATAAGTGCGATCTTGTAGTGAGCCATCTCCTGAGATCGTCACTTGATGCGGATTTGTGACGTTGGGGTCCACGGGCCGCAGCAACGATTTGATTTTGGCGATGATTTCGCTGGCGGGTCGGTCTCGCGAGATAATCCCGCGCACACCAGTCGAAAGGCTCGCTAAAATGCCGGCGGCATTGACAGGATCGATCAACGTCAGGACGGCAACGGTCAGACTGCCATCGTCTTGGCGCGGCAAGTCATCAAGTAGTCGCAAATTGTCATCGCCGAGTAGCAGCACATCAATGTCCTGGGCGGACAGGCGCTGCAACACTTCCGCATGGTCAGTGCTTGCGATGACATCAATTCTTGCCTCGGCCAGGATGAACTGTAAGGCATCCCGGCGTGCGGCATCGTGTTCCACCAGCAACAGCCGCGGCATTACCATCCCTAATCAGGAGGCACTCGTGTGAAGGCGATACTATCCGTCGACATCCATATTTTGTCGCGGTGGTCAGCGAACTGCCAGTGATCCTAAACCCCAGTCCCGTAAATTCTTTATTTCGATTTGTTGAAGCTGACCATTCCGCTGTCCACTCATTGCCCCCGACGTCGGAATCGACGGCAATTCGCCTCAAATAAAGCCGAATCTGGCATAGCCGATACAATTGCAACGACCGGAACCGCTTCCGCGCGGCTGATCGAGGTCTTGCGGATTTCAGAGGAGTGATCGTTTCCAGCATCCCCCCTCATGGAATGTCCCGCTACAATGCCCATCTAAATTAGTCTCGTCAGCCTCCTTTGCCGCGGTTTTTCCTAGTATGACAGATTCTTCGCCTCCACTGGCCAATGACCGTGGACTGCCCGTCCCTGCGACGGCAATTGCGGCGATCGACCACGGACTGCGCTACCGCGGATACGCGATCGAAGAACTCGTCGAGCAATCGAATTTCCTCGAAGTGGCCTTCCTTGTCATACGCGGCGAGTTGCCTTCACAAGAACAACTGGCCGATCTGCAGGCTGTCCTGACAGAAGCATCCGTCACCGAACCAGACCTATTGTCGTGGATCGAGCGGATCCCCTTGAATGCGTCGGCAATTGATGTCCTCCGCACGGCCGTCAGCCTGATCGCGTTGTCAGAGAATCTTGACGACGACGCCAGCCCGGCAGCGGCCTGGGAAATCATTCAACGGTTAATGGCCCAGTTGCCAGTTCTCCTGGCGACCCGCTTCCGTCACACTCGTGGCAAGAAAGTCGTCGAATCAAGAGATGATCTCAGTTACGCGGGAAACCTTCTGTGGATGCTGACGGGGCGCGAGCCGACCGCGATGGCCGATCGGGCGCTCGATGCACTGCTCATCCTGACCGCCGAACACGAATTTGCCCCTTCAACGTGCGCCGTTCGCGTAATCGCCTCCACTCGTGCGGATTTCTATTCGGCGGTGATCGGTGGGATGTGCGCCATCAAGGGGGTGTGGCATGGCGGTCCCGGACGTCAAATCATCGATATTCTCGAAGCGGTCGGTCGCCCCGAAGCAGCCGGCACCATTGTTCGGGCGGTGCTGGAACAATACGAGCGAATCCCAGGCTTTTGGCACCGCGTCTACCGCACGAGTGACCCGCGCGCTGAATTGTTGACACCCTTCTGCCGCAAGGTCGCCGACGAATTTGGCCGATCTGGCCTCGAGCAAGTTTCTTCAGCTGTGGAAGCCGCGGTCTGGGATGAACAGCAGATTCTCCCCAGCCTCGATTGGCCCGCTGCTCGATTGCTGCATTACCTGGACTTGGATGCTGATTTGTTCGTTCCGATTTTCGCGATCAGTCGAATGGTCAGTTGGGCCGCGCACTACATCGAACAGCAACAGTCGACTCATCCGATTCGTCCACGTGGCACCTATTCGGGCCCCGCTGATCGTTCCTTTGAAGCCTTGGAAGAACGAGGCTGATTTCTTCACTGTCTCTTATCGCGATCTTGATCTTCTATGCACGCCCTTCAACGCTGTATTGCTCCACTGTGCCGCGCCACATTCGATGTGAGTGAGGTACTGACATCGTGTCCCGATTGTGGCAGCTTGCTGGATATTGACTATGAATGGGACCAGCTAAAGGTTCCGAAGTCGCTCCGCGAATTTGAAGCCCGCTGGACCAATCGCCGTAATCCACTGGACTTCAGCGGCGTGTGGCGATTTCGCGGTCTGCTGCCGTTTGCGCGCGATGAAGACATCGTCACCATTGGTGAAGGCCAGACGATTCTCCAACAAAATACAACCGTCGGTAATTTCGTGGGGATGAAGCCGGGTAGCCTGTTCTTGCAATACGAAGGCCTGAATCCGTCTGGCAGCTTCAAAGATAACGGCATGACCGCGGCGTCGACCCATGCTCGTATGGTTGGCGCGAAAATGGCGGCGTGTGCGTCCACAGGAAACACCAGCGCGTCACTGGCGATCTATGCCAGCACCACTCAAGTCTTCAAGGTGGTTGTCTTCGTCGGCAGCGGCAAGATTGCCTTTGGCAAACTTTCTCAGGCGTTGGACTACGACGCCAAGACCTTGCAGGTTCTGGGTGATTTCGACGACGCCCTCGATCGCGTCCGCGAAGTCTCGGGCGAGCGTGGAATCTATCTCTGCAATAGCGTGAATCCATTTCGCCTTGAAGGTCAGAAGACCATCATGTACCGGGTTCTCGAAGGCCTGAATTGGCAGGTTCCCGATTGGATCGTCGTCCCGGGCGGAAATCTGGGGAATTCTTCGGCCTTCGGAAAAGCATTCGCGGAACTCAAAACACTGGGCCTGATCGATCGCATTCCACGATTGGCCGTCATCAATGCCGCCGGCGCGAATACGCTCTACCAACTCTATGAAGAAAGAGGAGTTCGTTGGGATGGTGGGATGTCTGAGGACGGCACCATCGACACCTTCTTTGCCGACATGGACGCCGCGAACCGCAAGGCCTCCACACTGGCGAGCGCCATCGAGATCAACCGTCCCGTGAACCTGAAGAAGTGTTTGCGCGCATTGGACATTTGTGATGGCGTGGTGCGACAGGTCACCGATCAAGAGATTCTCGATGCGAAAGCCCAGGTCGGAGCAGGCGGATTCGGGTGCGAACCCGCCAGTGCCGCCAGCGTCGCCGGAGCAAAGCTGTTACGCGCCGAAGGAGTTATCGCTCCAAGCGATCGAGTCGTCTGCATCCTCACCGGACATCAACTGAAAGATCCAGATGCGACGGTCGCGTACCACTCAGGCGACGCAGCTCTATTCGAATCAAAATTGGGATCAAGAGGAGTACAGCGAGCGACTTATGCCAATGAACCCGTTGTCGTCGAAAACAACCTTCAGCGGATCATTGCAGCCCTCGAGAAAAACTGACGCAGCGTCACGCCGATTCAGCGACTTCTGCCGTCTCGGCTTCTCCCGATAAGACTCGCCGCCCTTGATGCGTCACTTGGTACTGAATACCGACATCGCGCCCGCCGACATCGAACTTTAACATCCCAAAAGCGATCAACTTACCGTGGATTGCGGATAGCTCGTCGGCAGCAACACCCGGGACTTCGGTTTGTCGAGCGATCCAGGCACTCGCATCTGACGACTGGCCGCGCTGTTGTTGTTGCAGGTCGTAATAGACCTGCAGCGTCGCGGTCCAATCCGGATTTTGCGGCAACTGCAGGATGTCGGTGTCGTCCATTGTGCAGTTGCTATCGTCGCCGATGGACGATGCATCTGAAGTCGAGCAGTTCGACAGCCTCTATCGATTCATCCGCCACCAGTTCGCCAGACGAAACAGTCGGCACAGTCAGTCGATCCGCTAAATTGCGATTTAAACGCGTGGTCTAAAAAGTGCCATTTCGGTCTTAGATCGACCACGATGATCATTCAAAAACCTCTATCCGAACTAAAAATTGGCCAACATACATCCATTTTTGATAAAATAATTTCCAAATTGTTATTTTTCCCGACGGCAAATGAAGGATCTCGTTTTGGCATGGTCTTTTCAGCGCGAGGAGGGGCCAGTGCATCTTTCAATTGGAGTGACTCGATGACCGAAGCAGTTGCAGGAACGTTCAACAACCAATCATTTTTAAGAGAACCTTCGATTGACCATGCGATTGCTGAGCGAGTTGCTCAGTTGCTTGCAGAAGGCAATGAGGACGTCTATCGCATTGTGATCGAGCCAGTCGAACGCGAAGTCGTTCGTCGGGTCGTCGCCCATTGCCGTGGGAATTACCTGCGTGCGAGCCGCATCCTGGGGATCTCTCGCATGACCTTGCGTAAGAAGATTGGAGTGAAACGGAACCTCGTTTCCGCGGATGCGTCACTTGAAGACGCGCAGCCCTCGCTCGTAATCGGAAACTCGCGATAATACGCTCCCGGATGTCGAACTAGAACGCTTGCTGCGTTTGCGGGCCTTCGACATCAATAATGGAATCAGGCAGCGAGTCGAGTATTTTCGCGCCTCGACGTGGGGAGTGATGGTATCGTCACACTGTTTAATGACGTATCCACATTGTTGCAGAGTCTTGAGATTCTAACCGCGGTGAGCAAAGTATCGTCACTCCGCTGACGACCCCTCTTCGCTCGAAGTCGCGACAGACTTTTGCGGCCACGTACTCACCGCTGCTGGTTGCTCTCAACCGATCGTGCCCACTCAACACGCGATTCTTCTTATCGCGTGATCAATCGACCATCATTCGCAATCTTCGCCCCCAATTTTGTGGTGATGCGTTGGCCGCCAAATCGGCTTATGATGGCCGTTCCGTTCACCAATCTCTTTTTTCGAAACGTCATCGCGTCGTTGTGGGTAGTGCTGGCGAACACTTGCTTCCCTGGAGATTGCATCATGGCGTACGCTCGGTGGACGATTGCGCTGGCGATGATGGTCGGATTGGCAGTTCCGTCCGCGGTCAATGCGCAGGACACTACGAAAAAACTGTCGTCCGGGCTGCAGCCGCTTCTTCGACTTGTGAGTGGAAAAGAATCTCGATTCGCATTCTCCGCCAGTGTCGAAGTGAATATCGATCGAACGACGGTTCCCGTGGAAATGCGGTTGGTCCGGTTCGACGACCAGTCGTTTGACCTGGATCTCAGCCACCCCCAGTACAGCGTGATCATTCGCCGCCGTCGCGACGCCACTGCGTTTGCGCTGCCGCATCACAAGGTGGTGTTCATTGGAAAAGGCGAGACGGACGCCAAGGATCAGCTCTCCCCAAAAGGAATTCTATCGCGTTTGGTCAGCCCTGCATCGTTAGTTTCAGTGTATGCGCCGCTGCTCAAAAATGGCGATCCCGCAGCCACAGCAGTGGTCCTTTCCCAACTCCTGAAAATCAAATTTGATCCTCAGTCAGAACGTTGGATGGCGGGCAACAACGTCACGTTCAAGTTTGGCGAGTCTCAACTGCTCGAACTGACTGCCGAGGGAACTAAGGTCTCGATCAGTCGAACCCCTGTGGGTCCGCTGTTGCCAGTCGACGACTGGAAAGATTTCAATTCCGTCTCGATCGAGCGAACAGAACTGGAACGACAACTCGTTCGTGGGGTGCGCCGCGCGACCGAGGTTCTCTCTCCCGGTCCCACCTTAACTTCGCCATCACAAGCAGGACGCCGCGTCGAACATGGCGAGTTGCGTTGGATCGACGGACATCGAGTCGTTTTGCTCGAGGGGACTCCAGAACAGATTGGGACCGCCCATGGTGACTTGTTGCGCGATGAGGCGATGCGCTGCGTCGATTCGGTGCTGAATGCATTCGGCACTGTCCAGACGGTCGTCAATGGCCGCTGGTTCCGCCATGACTTGGAACAAGCTTACGCACGTCTGTCACCGCACATTCCCGATGATCACAAGGAAGAGACCCGAGCGTTGGCCAAGAGCCTTCGACTGGATGCCGATCTGGCGGAAGCGGTCAATGTGTTTCCCGAAATGTTTCACTGCTCGGGATTCGCCGTCTTTGGGAGTGCGACCCAAGGGGGCAAGCTTTATCACGGACGCGTTCTCGACTACATGACCACCATCGGCCTGCAAGATGCGGCGACAACTTTCATCGTCGCACCGAAAGGGAAGATCGCTTTCGCGAATGTGGGCTACGGTGGATTCATCGGCAGCGTCAGCGGGATGAACACGAAGGCGATCTCACTCGGTGAGATGGGAGGCCGCGGAGAAGGGAAGTGGGACGGAGTCCCCATGGCGACATTAATGCGCCGCGCCCTCGAGGAATGCTCGACACTCGATGAGGTCATCAACCTGTGGAAGACAAGCCCTCGAACGTGCGAATACTACTACGTTTTCGCCGACGGCAAGACGAATCGGGCAGTCGGAGTCGCAGCCTATCCCGAATCGGTCGAGTTCATCATGCCGGGTGAATCCCATCCTCGCCTGGGCGATGGGATCAAAGATGCCGTGGTGCTCTCGGCCGGCTCACGACTCGAAGAGCTGCGAAATCGAGTGACCAAACTACACGGTGGTATCGATGCGGAATCGGCGCAGTCGCTGATGTGTCGCCCGGTCGCCATGGACTCAAATCTGCATAATGTTCTGTTCGTGCCGGAAGACGGCGTGTTGTACGTCGCCAATGCCAGTCATTCGCAGCCGGCGGCCGATCGTCCGTACGTGAAGCTGGATCTCAATGAACTATTGCGGTCGATGAAATCACCACTTCCCGCCGCCGCCGCAAAGTAACCCTGCCAGGCACCATTATTTGGCATCGTCCCAAATGCGAGCCATTAGCGCATAAATCTCGGGCTCATCCTGCTTCAGCTCGGCACGGTTGAAAGGAAAAAAGTCGTTGGTGCCCAAGTACGATTCGGTCATCTCGGCAAAAAACTCCTTCTGATTCGTCAGCGCATAGTGACGGGTCTTGTTGCCGTTGATGTGCAAGACGCTTTCGAATCGTTTGCTCTCTTTGATTCGCTCCCAAGCCGCTTTGATTTCGGGATGCTCGAAGTCGAGAACCTGATCATGATAGGCGTGGGCCAGTTCATGCATCACCGACCACGGCTGAACCCGCTGATGCCCGCGGCCGACAAAGTCTGCGGCATTCGGGATGTGGACGCATTTCTCCAACTGCTCGTCGTACCCATTCGACTTCAGCCACCCTGCGCTGGGGTGATATTGAGCCGCCCGCAACTCGCCGTGAGACCGATCCAGCCAGATTGTCACTTTCTGCAATCGTTCAACCTTGGCAGCCCCCAATGCCAGTTTGACGTCGGCCAATCGGCTGGCGATCAACTGCAGCGCATGATTGCCGAGTTCCGCGTCCTCGCCTTCCAGCAATCGTTGATCGACCTGAATTGTCCAACCATGGATCTGCCGACTCTTGTGAGCAGTCGGCTTGGTTCGCGTCGAGTCAGCACCCGTTGCCGCGGCAGAAATCAGGCACAAAACCGTGATTAGAGCACTTCGAAATCGCCTAAGACTGCTTGGGGTCGCTCTCTTCCTGGCAAGAATGGCCATTTGGTGCAGCACTGGCTTTGGCATCAATTCTCCCCAAGCGAAACGGCGGCAAATGATCGGTTCGGAACGACTTGATTGACCTTGTCTAGTGCTCGACCTATAGTCAAGGCCGAAAATTCTGTTTAAATCATTGATTGCCTGTCGGATGAGTGACGGGCGCCTTACAAGGACGATTTGGTTGACCGAAGTTATGGAGCAGGTACCGTCCCGTTTCGAAGATCTGGGGCTGAGCGAGGATTCCCTAAGGGCAATTCGCACCGTGGGATACGAAACTCCCAGCCCAATCCAAGCCGCTTTTATTCCCGTGGCCATTACGGGACGCGACTGCATCGGTCAGGCTCGCACCGGCACCGGAAAAACAGCCGCTTTCGTGCTGCCAGCTCTTGAGAGGATCGATTTCGATGATCCGCGAACCCAGCTACTGGTTCTGACGCCGACCCGCGAACTCAGCCAGCAAGTCGCTGACGAAGCAGTCCGATTGTCCGTCAATCACGATGTTTCAACCGCTTGTTGCGTCGGTGGCCGTCCGCTGAAGCCACAGATCACGCAGCTTGAAAAAGGGGCTCAGATCGTCATCGGCACCCCTGGTCGAGTGATCGACCTAATGACACGCCGGTACCTTCAATTGGGCCATCTGAAGCTCGTCGTACTCGACGAAGCGGACCGAATGCTCGACATCGGCTTCCGGCCAGACATTGAAAAGATCTTGCGACAATGTCCGGCTGAACGACAAACGCTGCTGCTCTCGGCAACGTTACCCCCGCCGGTCGAGCGACTCGCGCGACGCTACATGAAAGATCCAGAGCGGATCGACATGTCCATTAGCGCGGTCAGCACTCAGTCGGTCGAACAGTACTACATCCCGGTTGATCCCGATCGCAAATTTCGCGTGCTCGTTCAGTTGCTGATCCAGGAACGGCCCCAGCAAGCGATCGTCTTCACGCGAACGAAACGAGGGGCCGAAGAAGTCTTTCGACGATTTGCCGGCCGACTTCCGAACACGGCGTTCATTCACGGGGATCTGGCACAAAGTGCCCGAGACCGAGTGATGCGGCAATTCCGAGACGGGGAAATCCGCTTGTTGATTGCGACCGATGTCATGGGACGCGGAATCGATGTCAGTGGCATCTCGCACATCATCAATTTCGACATTCCCGAAGACTGCGATGATTACGTCCATCGGATCGGACGAACAGGCCGATTGTCGTCGGTCGATATGAAAGGAACGGCATTTACGTTTGTCTCGCTGAGTGAAGGTGACTTGCTCACCAACATCGAAAAGCGAGTCGACCAGATGCTCGAAACCTATATCTTTAAAGATTTCGAATCGCACGTCTCTCGGCCAAGACGTCAGCACGTCAATGAGATGCCGTCAGCGAAGCCAACAATTCAGCCGGTGAACGAAGACGACTTCTGGTCGCTGGACTGAATTGGTACGGCCATCAAATGCTGCGGAGCTTAATCGACAGCACCGCAGCCTCATCTCGGATTGCCAGCGCCAGGCGAACGAGGTCTTGATTCTGATGAGCGGCGGTGACAACGATTCGCAGTCGTGATGTGCCGCGCGGGACCGTCGGAGGGCGAATCGCGCCGACCAGAAAGCCTCGTTCCTCCAGTCGCGCCGCAAGAGCAACTGCGGCCTGAGGATCATGCAGCACGACCGGGACAATCGGTCCGGTTGAACCCGCAATCGTGGAAATCCCCGCGTTCTGCAATTGGTCGCGGAAGAATTGAGAAGCCGCCAATAGTCGCGTTCTTCGATCCGGCTCGGTAGCGATAGTCTCAATGGCCGCCGTCGCAGCGGCACACACGACGGGCGACAGGGCGGTCGAGTACACCTGCGATCGAGCTCGATTCCACAAGAGGCTGATCAGATCCGCCGAGCCCGAGACGAATCCCCCCTGCGCACCAATCGCCTTGCTCAGCGTTCCGATACGAACGAGTACGCGGTCTTCAACCCCCAATGCCTCACAGGCACCGCGTCCATGTTCGCCAAACACACCCGTTCCATGAGCCTCGTCGACGATTAAAGCCGCGTCAAATCGATCGGCAATGTCGCAGAGTTCTGGCAGCGGCGCCAGGTCGCCATCCATACTGAAGACGCTATCCGTCACGATCCAGCGACGACGGGTGGAATCACCCTTCGCGAACTCACGCTCCAACGTCGTCAGGTCATCGTGGCGATAGACGCGAACCTTCGCTTGCGAGAGGCGACAGCCATCGATCAGGCTCGCGTGATTGAATCGATCGCAAAGAATCAGATCGTCGGCTCCACAAAGTGCGGCGATCGTCCCCATATTGGCAGCCATTCCGGTGGGGAACAGCAACGCCTCGGCCTGACCCTCGAAAGTGGCGATCCGGTGCTCTAGCTGCTCGTGCCATTGCGTACGGCCGCAAACCAGAGCGCTGGCCCGTGCGCCAATGCCGCTGATGCCCAAGGCTTCCGCCGCCGCCGCAACAACTCCGGGATCGCGCGCCAGATTCAGGTAGTCATTAGACGCAAAGTCGAGCACTCGGCGCGAGTCAACTTCGCATTGCCCGTTTGGCAGCAATCGTGTGACCCGCCGACGGCGCAACAGGCCCTCGGCGGCGAGTTGCTCTAAGGCTGCAGTGATCCAGGCGAATGAGGACATCGACCAGTCAACTTCGAGAAAGCGAGAACGTCCGGTCCATGAAGAAAGAACGGTCCGTGCGCAAGCTACTCGACACTAGTCAACGACAAGCCAGTGTCGAGCTCGTCTAGTAAACCTCGCAACGATCGACGATCTTCCGGCGTCAGTTGAGCTTTCACGAGGTGTGTCATCAGCGGAACCAGAGAACCTCCGCAGAGCTTATCTGCGGTTGTCTGAAGTCGCCGCCCGATCAGTTCTTCGCGATCAATTCGAGATTCGAACTGATGCGGCCAGGGCTTGCGGTCGCGTTTGACAAACTTCTTGATCTCAAGCCGTTCAAGCAACTTCTGCACCGTGGCATAGTGAGCCCCGGTACCATTCGGATACAGAACGTCAGTCAACTCGCGAACCGTACTGCGTCCGCGCGTCCACAGCAGGTTCAGGACAGCCAGTTCTGCATCGGTAATGTCTTGGGGCGTGCGTGCCATCGGGGTCGAATTGTTTCCTGCGAACACCGAATTGAGGTGGCCAGAAACCTATAGCCATACGCAAGGTAGGGTGGCCAATGCACGATGTCAATCGTGCTGATCCAACTGATGCCGGCGCTTCTGCTTACTGACTCGCAAGTCACTGCTCGCAGCAATTGCTTGGTTCTGCTTTGGTGACCAATCGGCGCAAATCGGTCGAAGACCGTCTTCCTGCGCAGTGTTTCGTTGCCCTCATCGCATCAAAATCAGACGCAATTCCGATCAGCGTCGGATTCTAAATCGATCAACAGAATTCGCTTGAGAATGAAGATGACCGGGAATTCAGTTATTCCGGACACATTATTTCCCGAAGAAATAACGGCAGAATGACAATAGGTGGCTCGCGGGTGTCACCTCGAGCGAAAGTCTCCGCAGCGCACGAATGAGCAGTCGCGATGTTCAACTGCGACGTTTTACCATTCAGCAAAGTATGGCTGCACGCGCGCGAAGTTCCGCTCACATGGCAATCCAAGCAATGATGCTGGCGCTTTCACAGTCCTCCGTCGCAAGTGCATACGCGACGAGCGTTCGCATGATATCTGTGAACTCTTCCGGCATCGTCCAAAGTGATTAAGTTGGGATTCGACGACCGTTTCAGTCTTTGCCACCAGGACTCTGAAGCCAAATGATGACAAGGCATCAATGACACCTTCGGTCGTGCCTCATTCCTTCGGAAGCTCTAATGCAAAATCACCCTTATCCGATTTTGCATCGACCGTGAACGACAGTTCACTTTGACTGTTATAGCGGCCCGGAATTAATTCCGTCACGATATCGATTTTGGGGCTGTTGGGATCGCCTTCGTACGCCGAGCGCTGCCCCGTGACTTTTGGGGCTCGGATCTCCACTCGCTTATCACCAAAGGGGATCGAGGCACTATACTGTCCATTAACGATTTTGGACCCTACTGTGACGGTCTTTCCATCCTTGGGGATAAAGTTGATGCTGCCTTTCTCCACCGGTTTACCCCCTAACGTTACGGATCCCGTTAGCGTTTTGCTGTTCGAGTCAGACTTTCCGCAGCCATAGACGGCAACCACGAAACAGAAAAACAGGGCACCGGAGCGCAGCGACTGCAAGGTGAGATTCCTTCGTAAAGAATATGCCAGAAATTGGCGAACTGCGAATTGCAAGATAAAAGACTTTCATCGAACAGCGTTGGTTCGGTGAGTACTCAACTCGATTCTACCTCGCCGCGCAGCGTGCGTGCAATGATATCCCGTTTCGCCCCGACTAAACCCTGATGCATCGGGAAGAATTTTCAACAACTTTTCGAGAGCGCGTCATCACTCCGTTCACTTGGAGCAGTCTGGCCGCTCGCTGTCGCGTGTGGATGGCGGTATAAATGGGGACGGGCAACGAAACCCTCGATCGGCCAAACTTTTTTACGCGCCTTTGAAAGCTTTTGTGATGTCAGACAAATGGGAAATGTACTTCTCGCAATTCGACGAAGAACCCGCAGCAGTGCTTGTTGACCTAGGTATCGCCGAGACGATTCCCGATTCAGAACGGCCCAAATTGCTGTGGATGTCGTTGCAGATGCGCACTCCTGACGAGAATGGTTTCGCGAGCGAAGAAGAAGAGGATGTACTGACCAAGATCGAAGACACTTTCATCGACGCCGTTGAACTGACTTCGAATGCGATATTGGTGGGACGAATCACCACCTGCGGACGCCGCGAATTCTATTTCTATTCCAAGACAGAAGAAGGATTCGAAGACACGATTACGGAAGCCATGGAGCAGTTCGAAGAGTACACCTTCGAAACAGGTGCTGAAGATGACGAGGAGTGGGGACAGTATCAAAATGTGCTGTATCCCGGTGCCGAAGATCAACAGCAGATCTTCAATCGACAAGTGATCGATCACTTGACCGAATCTGGCGACGTACTGACGAAGCCGCGCCCCGTTGACCACTTTGCGAATTTCCCGACCCCTGCCAATCGATCGGAATTTGTGGCCGCCGTATCGGCTACTGGTAACTACATCGTCATCGACGAAGATTTCGATGATGACCCGGAATGTGAGATGCCCTACGGAGCGAGTTTGCAGCGTGTCAGCCCGGTGGATTGGGACACGATCGAGGATATCACGATCGAGCTGTTCGATCTGGCTCAGGAACACGGCGGCGAGTACGAGGGTTGGGGATCGCAAGTCGTTACCGAATAGTGCCATTTCATGAAGGGCAATTCATGGATCGCCGCTCGATCGCGTTGCTGATATTGGTTGTCGTGGCCACGGGTTCTTCAGTGAGCAGCGCCGAAGTCCCGGACTTCAACACCCATGTCTTGCCCATTTTTCGCAAGTACTGCAACGGCTGCCATAACGCTACCGAGATTGAAGGCGGCCTGGTTCTCGAGAATTTCTCACACACGATGAAGGGTGGAGAAACGGGCCCTGCCGTTGTCGCGGGAGACAGCGACAAGAGCCGGCTGTGGAGACTCGTCGGCGGACTCGATGATCCGAAAATGCCGCCGAAGGTTCAGACGGCTCCAAAGCCAGACGAACTGGCGATCATCAAGGCCTGGATCGATGCCGGCGCAAAAGCACCAGCAGGCGGGTTGGCCGCGATGGGTCTCGCCACGCCTAAGATCCAATTGCAGGCGAGGGCCCGCGAGCCAATCACGTCACTTGCGGTGGCCCCTAACGGGCGCTGGATCGCTCGATCCAAGCCTCATGTGATCGAAATTGTCGATACTGCGAACGACACCGTGATCCAATCGCTAACCGGTCACACGGGACAGATCAACGATATCAGTTTCTCGCTGGACAGTGACTGGCTGAGCGTTGCCGCCGGCGAAACGGGACTCTCGGGCGAGACCACATTGTGGAAAACTTCAGATTGGACTCGCGGACCGGTCTTTCGCAGTCATCGGGATGCCACTTACGCTTCGCGAATTTCTCCGGACTCGAAATTGATCGCGACCGCCAGCTACGATCGTGATGTCCAAATCTGGGAAATCGCCACCGCGAAGGCGTTGCACACGCTCGTTGGCCATAACGATGCTGTTTACGGTGTCTCGTTCTCATCCAACAGCAAATTGCTGGCGACAGCGAGCGGTGATCGGACGGTGAAGCTGTGGGATGTCACCACCGGACAACGATTGGACACGTTTTCGCAGCCGGCGAAAGATCAGTACACAGTTGCTTTCAGTCCCAATAGCCAGCTTGCGGTTGCTGGCGGCGTCGACTGTCGGCTGCGGATCTGGCAGGTGAGCGACACAGGTCAGGAAGGAACCAATCCGATCCTGTATGCCCGGTTTGCTCACGAGGGCCCGATCCTGAAGGTTACGTTTTCTCCAGATGGCCGATTGCTGGCAACTTCATCGGAGGACCGACTGGTCAAGTTGTGGGAAACAAAGACGTTCACACAGGTTGCCGTGTTGCCCCGTCAACTGGATTGGCCCGCAGCGTTGGCCTTCACGCATGACAATCGAAAGCTGCTTGTGGGTCGGATGAATGGCGAGGTCACAACGTATCCAATTCAGCCGGGCCTGGCGGACGCGGAGACGACACTCACTCGCCTGATCGACTCCGCCCCCGCGCCCATTGAGCAGGCCAACCAATCGATCGTGTCAATTGCCGAAGTGGAACCCAATGATGAGCCGTCGAATGCAACCGCGATGTCGGTTCCCGGTCAAGCGGCTGGCAAATTCCAATCGCTGAACGATGCCTCCGACACGGATCTCTACCGCATCGAAGCCAAAGCGGGGCAACATTGGATCGTCGAGACCAATGCAGCGCGCAGCGGCTCTTTGGCGGACACTAAGATTGAAGTGCTTCACGCGGATGGTCGTCCGGTGCGACACGCACTTCTGCAGGCCGTTCGCGATTCGTGGATTAACTTCCGCCCGATCGATTCGTCATCTCCCGATGTCCGGCTCGAGTATTGGGAGGAAATGGACCTCAACCAATATCTCTACATGAATGGAGAGATCTGTCAGACGTATCGCGCACCGCAGGGGCCAGATTCCGGTTTTCAGCTGTATACTATCAAAGGGAAACGCCGGAATTACTTCGACACGAGTGCGACTGCGCATGCCAAAGATGAACCCTGCTACATCGTCGAAGCTTATCCCGCAGAATCGAAAATCGTTGAAAATGGTTTGCCCGTCTTTTCACTGAACTACTCGAATGACGACGATGCGGATCGAAGTCTCGACAAAGATTCCCGTCTGACATTCGTTGCTCCCGCCGATGGAACCTACTTGATCAAAGTGACGGATGTTCGTGGTTTCGGCGGCGACAAACATCACTACACCTTGACCGTGAGATCACCCCGGCCCGACTTTGAGGTCACGATCAATACGATGAACCCAAAGATTCCAGCCGGTAGCGGGCAACGACTAAAATTCACCCTAAACCGCATCGACCGATTCGACGGAGATGTCCGCCTTGATCTCAGCGGTTTGCCCGAAGGCTTCACGGCATCATCTCCGATCGTTATTCCTGCTGGGCACCTCGAAACGAACAGCGTTCTCTCTGCAAATTCGAATGCGCCCGAGCCGAAGAAAGAAGACTGGGAACGAGTCACGGTGGTGGCAACCGGCAGGATCGGCGGTGAACTCGTCACAAAAACAATCGGATCTCTGGGTGAAATTAAGCTGGAAAAAGGACCGCAATTCATCGTGACATTGGTGCCAGACAATCCTCAATTTGTCGGTGCCGAGGGCGAACTGATCATCGCGCCGGGAATGACGATCACGGCCAAGATTATTGTCGAGCGAAATGGGTTTGACGGCGACATCAAGTTCGATATCGACAACCTGCCGCACGGGGTGATTGTGGACAATATTGGCCTTTCCGGAGTCCTCGTCCGAACTAAGGAGACGGAGCGTCAAATCCATTTAATCGCCCGCCCATGGGTCGAACCTACGTCCCGGCTGATTCACGTGATGGCCCAATCACAAGGGAACCAAGCCTCGCGCCCGATCGCCTTGCGTGTTGAGGCGATCGCAGCGACGACAGCAGATAAATAGCACAAGTATTTACCACAAAATAGTTTGCTGCGAATCAACAAACTGTCGCGGTGAATTGATGACGCTGTCAACGCGGTGATCGGGGCCTTCAGTTTTTTTCCGTCGCTCACCGCGTTAAAGTTCTCTGCCCGAAAGCGCAACCGCTGTCCAACAGATTCGCGGTCGCGAGCGTAGGCAGGGCGAAATTGAGCACCGCCGTTGGCCTTGGGCCGTTTCTATTTTGAGGTTTCGAATGCCTTCGATGCAGTTCTGGGTTCCGTTGGTATTGGCCGCTGATGATGAAATTATCGCAGCCGCCGGTACCCCCACCGAATGGCTGATCACGAATTTGGTCGGGTTGTGCATGTTGGTCGGGTTGGTGCTGTTCACCTACACCACCAAAGCAGGAATTGTCGCGCGAGCCACGACGAAAGAAGCTGTGCGTCAGCCTGTGTTTCTTTTAAGCATGGCTGTCGCCATTCTGATACTGCTCATGAACACCGTGCTGCCGTTCTATTCGCTGGGCGACGACGTGAAGATGTTGAAGGACTGTAGCCTGGCCACGATTTTGATCTCAGGCCTGCTCATCGCCGTCTGGACCGCCAGTACCAGCATCGCCGAAGAAATCGAAGGCAAGACGGCAATGACGCTGCTGTCAAAGCCGATCAACCGCCGTCAGTTTATCCTTGGGAAATACATCGGGATTCTGCAGGCAGTCCTGTGGTTCATGCTGCCCATCGTCATCGTGTTTTTGAGCTGCGTGTACTTCCGAGTCGGCTATGACGCCAAAGAAGGAAGTAAGGACATTCCGCCGGCAGCAATCGTGATGGCTGAAGTGATTCAGGTGATTCCTGGCTTAGTTCTGCTGTTCATGGAAATCGCAGTGCTCTCTGCCATCAGTGTCGCCATTTCCACACGACTGCCGATGGTGGTGAATCTGACAACCTGCTTTGCGATCTTCGTCGTGGGGCATTTGGCGGGTATTCTGGTGAATGCCGGTGTCGGTCGGATCGAATTTGTGTTGTTTATGGGTCGTGTGATTGCGACGGTCCTGCCAACCTTGGACTCTTTCAACATCAGTGCCGCTGTTGCGACCGGGGCGGTTGTGCCGCCCGTCTATCTCGGAAACGCCGCGATTTATTGCGTGTGTTACTGCAGTGCAACGATTTTGCTGGCGTTCATCTTATTTGAGGATCGCGACCTGGCGTAGAAAGACCTCCAGTCTCCACAACCCATGCTCTCCACGTTACATTAGCTGAGGTGGGGTGTTACGGCTGGGTAAAACCCAACGCCGCGTGGGTCGAAATTGAACCCGTGCGACGCGACGGTCGATGCCTGACTGGACACTGTAACAATTCGCGCACGGATGCCGCTTGTCCTCTTTCGCATCGGCAACATCGTGGCGAAAACTGTTCCAAGTGCGCTCGATCACATTTTCTCGTCGCGTGATTTGTTCCGACGCTGCTCGATCGTCTGGTTGTGGTCAGCGCTGTCGGCGTTATTACTGACGTTACTACTGTTCGACGGCGGTTTGTTTGTGGGAATGCTGGCCGATCGAGGCCGTTTGGCGATTGACCTTCCTCAAGACCAAGTCGCTCGCTTTCACCGGCTGACGGATTTAGGGCAGCCGCCCAGAACTGATGAGTCCGCGGAAAAGCAGGCGGAGTTGGGCGATCAGGGCAAGCCCGCAAACGTCGCTCCCGTCGACGGTCCTCCGCCGACAGTTCACTTCAGCTTTCAAGAACAGGGCATTCTGCCAGCAGTTTGGCGATCTCGCGACATGTGGTGGGGTGAAAGCCTCGCTTGGCTCTATCGAAATGTCCAAGTCTTACAGTCCAACATCCTCGGCGCGATGACTCTACTCGCTGTGGGAGCGCTGCTTTGGACCGCACGAGCAGGCTGCTTATCTCGATTGCGAGCCAAGGCACAACAGGTCGCCTTAGAGACCGTCGCCGCTTCGCGTCGCAACGTCCATCGCCAGGCACTGCGGTTGGGCCCCGAAGACCTTGATGGAAGCGGACTCGTCACGGCTTCAGAGATCTTCAGCGTCGAAATCGAAAATGTTCGTCGCAGCTTAGCGAAGTGGATCGAGATTGATGCCCGATTCTTGCTGGAGCTCTGTTGCCTCGCAATTCTTGCGATTTCGATTCAACCCATGGTGTCAGCGCAATTCCTGCTGTTCCTGGGTGTGGCGTGGTACTATCTGGAGGCTCAAGAACGTCGCGCTGAAGCGGAATTTCAGTTGGCAACAGATCGTGCGGATGCGGAATTGCTTCGTCAGGCGAATGGGTTTCAAACAGCCCGACTGGTCCGCGGCTTGGGGATCGAACAAGTCGATCATGATCGCTTCGCGGCGCATCTGGTGAAGTTTCACGAACTTGCCGCTAAACAGTTTCGGGCAGCTGACCAGGCGCGTCATCTTCGTTCGCGAGACATCGCAGCCTGCTCCGCAATTGTTGCGTTCCTGCTGTTCATTTTGGCCACGCATATTCTTCTCGGACAAGAGGAACTCTCGATTGCGGCGGGGATTGTGTTCGTTGCGGCTTGGCTACTGGCGATGCCCGGAGTCAAAGCGCTGCGGTCTCGAGCCGCTTTCTTGCACTCGGCGAATGCTTCCGCTGAACGAATTCACAAGTACCTGGACCAGATCCCCTCTGTCAGCCAAGCCGTCGGTGCGAGATTTCTGCAACCGCTTGGGAAGACGCTCCACTTTGATTCCGTCTCATACAAGTCACCATCCGGTCGCCTGTTGCTGAATGATATGGATCTGGCGCTTGAGGCCGGTCGCATCTACTCGCTGGTGTCGTTGGATTCCTTGGAGAGTGCGGCGCTGGTCTCGATGCTGCCTCGATTTATCGAACCTCAGAAAGGACGCATCCTTTTCGATGGCGAAGACATCGCCTGGGCCACTTTGGAGTCATTGCGAGCAGAAGCCGTCTTTGTCGGTGCAGACGAGCAACTGCTGCCGGGGACCGTACTTGACAATATCCGCGGTGGGGCCGAATTCACCCTGCAACAGGCGACTGACGCAGCAAAATTGACTCACGCTCATAACTTCATCGTCAAAATGTTCGATGGTTACGAAAGCGTGTTGCCCGACCGGTCCGACTTGATGGACACGTCACAGCGTTTCCGATTGGCGCTTGCTCGTGCCATGGTCCGCAACCCTGCGTTATTGATCATCGAAGAACCTCGAGTCCCACTGGACGAGGACACGAAGTCGCTGCTGTCCGACGCCTACGACCGCATCTGCCGCGATCGTACAGTCATTTTTCTGCCAGGCCGGCTCTCGACAGTTCGACGCAGCGATCAAGTGATCGTTCTGAACGAAGGCAGGGTCGTGGCGATCGGACCTCAGGCAAAATTAGTGACAATGTCTCCGATCTACCGTCACTGGGAATATCTGAACTTCAACGAATTTCGTCATCTGGATAGTTGAAAGAACCGTCCGCAACTTATCACTGGCAACTTCAGGCGACCCACGACATATGTATCTCGGTATCGAAATCGGTGGCACCAAGCTTCAACTGGGAGTCGGAGCGGGGGATGGATCAGACTTCGTTGCACTAGAGCGGCGCGATGTTCAGATCGCACGTGGCGGCGCGGGGATTCGCGAGCAGATCCGATCAGTCGGTCGCGACCTTGTGGCAAAGCACCAGGTGCAGCGAGTCGGCTACGGATTCGGCGGACCGGTGCTGGGAGCTCAAGGCATCGTTCAAACCAGCCACCAAGTGCCTGGATGGGATCAATATCCCCTTGTCGAATGGACACAGCAGGAACTTGGCGTTCCAACCACGCTTGGCAACGACTGCGATGTCGCCTGCCTTGCCGAAGCCTGCTTCGGTGCCGGTCGTGATGCAAGCAGTGTCTTTTACGTGACTGTTGGCACTGGTATCGGCGGTGGATTGGTTCTTGATCGCAAGATTCATGGAACGACTCGCCCTGCCGCAGCCGAGATCGGGCATTTGCGGCCTGGTTTGGATTCAGTCGGATATTCGAACACGGTCGAGTCGCGCGCTGCGGGCCCCGGAATCGCGATCGCGACACAAAAGACTCTGCGTCGACTGATCGAAGAAGGCCAATCGTTACCCGATATCACCGATCTGCTAAATCGATGTCAGCATCAAATTGAATCCCTGACAACGAAAAGCATCGGCGAAGCGGCCATGGCGGGGAATCAACTCGCTCGCGACGAATATGTCGTCGCCACACGAGCTCTCGGCTGGGCGATTGCTCAAGTCATTACCGTGGTGGCACCAGAGGTCGTGGTTGTCGGGGGTGGAGTTTCTCTGGTTGGCGAAGAAATTTTCTTCGCGCCGCTCCGCAACGCGGTTCGGCAATACGCGTTTCCACCTCTCGCCAACTCCTACAAGTTACTTCCTGCCGCACTGGGCGAAAGCGTCGTCGTTCACGGTGCACTCGCATTGGCTCGACTGTCACACTGATCAGTAGGTCTCCCCAATAAGAGTCGAATGAACCGGCAAATTCTGCCGATCAAGGGATTACGATCCCAAGTCCGTTGCAGCGAATGGAATATCGCGCCCAGCAACAAGCCGCTCAAAACAAACTCGCTCTTGCCAGAATGAGACCATCCAGATACTGTCCCGCCGCAATCGGCCCACTTTGCGACCGTCTGCATCTTCTCTCACGAATTCAATTCATTTCCATCCTTCGCGGAACACATGCATGTGGTGCGCAGCGTGCCGAGCTGATGTCGCCGCTGAGTTGTCGACAGACAACCGACGCATGTTGTGCGCCCGCTGCCATTCTGAGTTAGGCATGGCGGTCGGTGCGATCGAACGCGGCGCTGCAGGCCCCCGTTCGCAAGATACAGAACGGAATGCGCGCGAATTGCTGGCCCGGTGGTCGACTCAGCATGTGCTGGAGGCACCAATCCCAGGCAATACCGCAACGCCAGGTTACGATGCTGACGGGACTGGCCCGAAGCATGGGCGTCGCTTCGATTCGGCTCATGGAATTCCAATCCCGGTCACCGCGAATTCAGATCGACCGAACAGTGATTCCGACGACTCGGCCGCGGACCCTCGACCAAAACGACGACGACGAAAAGAAACGCACTCGCCAAAGATCGCAATCAGTCAACAAGACGAACCAATTGCCTCTCTGCCGTCTCACGATGACATGGTGCGCGTGGCGGTGCAGCATCCCCATTTGCGGCAGGGAAGCTGGACAACATCGATCGGGCAACTGTGTGCCTATGGTGGGGTCGCCTTGCTGACATTGGGAACGGTCATGGTCCTGTCTGGCTACTTTGGTGGCCCGACGAACTATGCGACCACGGGTTGGCTGGTCTCGGCCGTTGGCCAGATGCTCTTGTTCCTGGGCGTGGTCACACTGGTCTCCGGCGGCATGGAGCAAACGGTCGACGAAGTTTCCTGGCGCATCGATTCGCTGGCCGAGCACATTATCCAACTTGAAAAGACCATCGTAGCTCAGCAATCGCTGCTGGAAGAATCACGACGACACGAGCGACGCCACCGACCGCGTCCTGATCGTTCAGATGCTGCCTGACAATCAACCATCAGCGAGCAAGCGACTCTTCCCACTTCGCCTGCATGCCGGCATAGTCTTCGTCCGTCTCAAGAACTGCGATCGCCGAATCGTTGTCGACAATCACCTCGGTGACATCACTGGCATATTCGCGGAGCAGCCAGTTCAAGCCACGTCCAACAGGGATTCGTGCGACCTCTCTGGCGAACTTCCAACGAAACAGCGTCGGGTGGCCGCGCCGCGCTCCGAATCGGGGAACCAGAATCGCTGGTTCCGCTTGATGCCAGCAGTGCATCAGCTCCTCAATCAAACTCCCGTCCAGCGCTGGATACTCGGCCGGGGCCAGCAGCCAGCCATCATCGTCGCTGGGAGCAAACTCGCGTTGAATGGCGTCGAGCGCCAACGAGACACTGGCTCGCATGTCTGCTGGATCGCCGTCAGAAACCACCAGAGTTCCCGTGTGCCGCGTTACTTCACTTTGGAGTGCGATATCCGTGTGATTCACGACGACGTACCGGTTCGTCACAGCAGGGTGCTCCAGCGTTGAAAGAATCCGATCGACCACAGTCGCGCCCGCGAGTGGCAGTAACAGTTTGGAACGTTCCATCAACAAACTCGACGTCACAGCCGGAATAACGGCAAACATTTGACCAAGTGGACGCATGTTCACATTCCTTGACACACGAGAGATGCCCTTTGAGAATTGGCAATTCACTGTGTAACAGACTGCCTCGCGATGGCTTTGGAATCATTTCCATGAAACGATGCAACCCGGTGCCAATCATCATAGGGTCCGGATGTATCGTCGTGGTCAGTATTTTGATCGGTTGGACTGCGAATGCCGCTTCCCCAGTCAAAATCAACACCGAAATCGCTTCGCCGGTCGAGTTGATCGCTGAGATCGATTCCCTATTAACAACAATTCGAGAATCGACGCTGACTGCCGAGTCATATGCGGAACAACATCAGCAAGTGAAAAGAAACGCGATTCAGATTGCGATCTTCGCTCAAACACTCGCCGAGCACGAAACGGAGTCTCCGCTGAAGAAGTCTGCGCCAGGCCTTCGAAACGCCTCATTGGCGCTCGTTCGCACGACATCCTATGAAGAGGGGATGCAGAGTTTGGCTCGCATGCGTGAAGCCATGGAAGGCAAACAGAGCGGCACGCCCGCGGTAGACATCGAATGGAGTAAACTGGCCAGTGCCAGCACGCTGATGCCGATCCTGAAAGTGCGAAGCGAATCGATTCGCCGGGGTTTTCGTCGTCCGAAAGACCCTGATGTGGAAAGCCGAAACGCAACAGCGATCGCGCTGCTGGCCCTCGCCGCTCATGGCGACTTGCACTTAGTCAAGACGCCTGCGGACAGAACGGTTTGGCAAGAAACATGTCTTGAACTGCAGACGAATATGTCTCGAACCGCCAGCGCGATCAAGACTCGTGACAGCTCAGCCGCCGATCATTTTCGCTTGGGGATGGAAGCCTGCGACAAGTGCCATCAGAAGTTTAAACCATGATGGAGTAATTGCTGGCACTTCGTCCGTGACGGGTGAAACATGCACCCGAGTTCGATTTCAGTCGTCATATCAGCTAAGGTAAGCTGCCACTTGCGAGCAATTGCCATGGCAAGTGTGAGTGATGCGACACCGCTCAATGCGCCCGAGCGAATGCAGTCATCGGACGAACAGAGAACCGTTGGAAAGGACCTCCGTGGCGACGGCGATCAATAGCGCGAAATCGACAGGACTGTCCGCCCGCCAAAGCCAATGGGCGATTATTGTACGTCAGTTCTGCAAACGGCGACTTGCTGTCGCCTCGACTTTCATGGTCCTGTTCCTGGTCACCGTCAGCATCTTCGCGCCGCTGCTCGCCAATGATCGACCAATCTACTATGTCGGTACAAATCGATTCGAATTCCGCGAGGCAGCGAAGAACGCTCGGGCGATCGTCGTTCAATTGGTCACTTCCGCGAATGCTGCTCCCGCCAGGTGGGCCGAACAGACTCGAACGCTGCAGCGCCAATTCGATTTGATGCTCGGCGAATTGTCCGGAGAAGCATCAACGCCAGTCCAGGAACTCAGAACAAACATCCATGCTGCCGTCGCGAAGCCAGATCGAGCTCAAGCCATCACTGATTTGCGAGCATTGCAGAAGGAGCTGCGCGCAATATTGGACGCTGCTGAGACACATCTGACTGTTCGACCTCATTGGCCAGTCCTCAAGTCACTGCAATGGGCGGATCTCGGTTTCATGACAGCAATCTTATTGTTGCTAACGCTGCCCCTCTGGCATCGTTGGGCCATCTCACAGAAGGACGGCAACTCACGTTCAGCACTGCTGATTTTCATTCTGGCACCTTCCTGTATTGCCACCGCCTGGTGGATGCTGATTCCCGTGCGAGTCGATCGAACCGCATATAAAGCCGGTGTTCTGGTCGCTGATGCCGGTGCCGCCAAAGCGGGCGTCGTCTACCAATCGGTGATGTGGCCGCCAATTGCGTATGGAATCGATGAATATGACCTCGCAAAGATGTCGGCTCCCCCCGCCTGGTATCCCGAGAATTGGAAGCCCAAGACATCGCGAAAAGTCAGCGAGTTGACAAAAGCGGTCTCGCCCTGGAACACGCCGCATTGGATGGGAACCGACGCAGACGGTCGCGACATCCTCTGCCGGATGATCTGGGGCGGCCGAGTCAGTCTTTCCGTGGGGATTGTGGCCGTCGCGATCTATGTCTCCATCGGCATCGTCGTCGGGGCACTCGCCGGGTACTTCCGCGGGCTGACGGACCTCTTGATCTCGCGAATCATCGAAGTCGTGATCTGCTTCCCCTCATTCTTCTTGATCCTCACGATCGTCGCCATGGTCGGTCCCGGCCTGCTGAACATCATGGTTGTGATTGGGTTGACGGGTTGGACTGGGATTGCGCGGCTAGTGCGAGGCGAGTTCTTGCGACTTGTCGATCAGGAGTTTGTGCTGGCTGGTCGAGCTTTGGGCTATTCGCCACTTCGGTTGATCTTTCGTCATGTCCTTCCCAATGCCATGGCACCTGTGATGGTTTCGGCGACCTTCGGGATCGCCGGAGCAATCCTGACTGAAAGCGCTCTGTCGTTTCTCGGACTCGGAATTCAGGCCCCCATCCCGTCTTGGGGAAGCCTGCTGTCGGATGGTCGATCGGTGATGAACCATGCCCCCTGGCTGATTCACTTCCCGGGCCTGGCCATCTTCATCACGATCACGTCGTACAACCTGATCGGCGAATCGCTACGTGACGCGGCTGATCCTCGCCTGCGTGGTTCGCGATAGCGGCTGCTTTTGGCCATCTCATAAGGCAACCATCGCCCAGCCCACTGGACGGAATTTGCCACATTTCGTTACTTGTCAACTACTGCCAGACGCTTCCAATACGCATACTCGTTTGGGCGATTGTTCGATTGGTTCAGCACTTCTATCAGCGCTTTCTGCCCGGCGAACTTACTGAGATCAACCTGCACAGTGGCCCACCCCTTCTGGGGAACCGTTAGCTTCTCATCAATCAGCTCCTGGTGAACGATCTCGCCGTTCACTTTGACGACCAACTGCCAGCTCGCCTGCGGATAGTGCGTGACATGCATGTCCAACATTGCGGGCTTAGCCTTGGGCAACATCATGCCGGTTCGCAAGATGGCAGGTTTGTCTGGCGCATTCGGATGCGTCCGCAAAACGTCGGTCTGCCCTGCAATCTCCTTTTGCCGCAGCAGACCGTGCGCCAGATCCAACGCTGAGAATTGGGGCGCATTCGGCGCAAGGAGGCGTCCGTAGTCAGCTCGGGCATACGTGATGTCGAGGATATTTGGATCCTGATTCTGCGGAGCCGGGATCGGATTCACGAGGTAGGTCTTGGCGAATTCCAGATCTTGATAAGTTCGCGCCAGATAAATGTGATCAAACCACGCCGCTTCCCCTTCAAAACAGCCGAGCGACAGACCGGTCAAATTGAACTGTCCGAAGTCGCCGTACATATCGCGCACATTCAGCTGCCATTCTTTCGGCATCGCTGGATTCAATCGCAAGGCGGAGCCCGCCGATTGTTTTTGGCTCCCTGCGTCATACGCGTATCCATGACGCAAACCACGATCATCAGGCGGGCCATCAAATCGGGAATTCCCGCGAGCAGGTCGACCACGCAATTGGTCGGCTCGTCGACCCAATTGAGCGATCGCTTCACCCAATCGGCCGTCATTCGCAAACTGAACTTGGACCCGCGTTCCCGTCGGCTGTTTCCACGCGAACAGGACGAAGCGATATTGGCCCAATCGAGTTTGATCTGCGATCGTAGCATCCAATCCCGCGATCCGAGCGTTGTCACCGGCATCGGGAGTCACCTTCAGGCCAACCTGACCTGAAAACGGCTTGTCGTTGGTGATCTCAACCTGCCCCATGCCGCGGTTCAGTTGAGAGGCGAATTCGGGCTCGTCTTCAAAGATCGGCAGCAATCCGGGGCGTTCGTTCGTCAGTGCCATCCCACGCCAATCGACAAGCCCCTTTTCGTCATTCGAAAAAACGGCCAACTCCAGATGAACCGTCTTTCCTTGATAGCCACTGATGGAAACCAAAATTGGTTCTGGATCAGACATGTTGGCTCGCGCGGGAACTTCATATTCGCCGATGGCTTTGTCGTCGACTCGTACCTGAATCGATGCCGGTGCGGCCTCTTGAAAGCGACTGGCGACAATCGACAACCAACGCTGTTGAGCCCCGACTTTTACTTTCCGCGAAACCAGGTACAGCTTGTCAGCGCATCCTGCCGTCAGGCGAAACCGTGGATCGCGGGCATTCGTGGCATCCAGCGTATTGACCAGTTTCAGCGAACGAACATCACTCTGTGAAGCAGACCAACCATGCAGACCATTTAAGCGAGAAAGTGTCCTTCCGGAGACTTCTACTGCCAGGGCCGCCGGATCCAGTCTGATTTCAGGCTCGTACCAGTTGACGGTATCCCGCACGTCGAATGGATCGGCATCAGCAGGACGATCGGCATGAGCCATATCGGTTTTGAATTGCAGTCGGCGCTGCTCTGCAGGCAGCACGGGTAGGGGAATCCACCCCGTGTCACCGACCGCTTGTGAACCCTGCACAGTCGGTTGTGGCCCAATGGGCTGTCCGTTAGCAGTGGCAAACGACAACCGCACGAATCCACCCGAAGCCGCCGCTCGATCCAATCCGAATTGAGTCCGCCACAATCTCGCTGATTCCGGCCATTCAAATGTCAGATCGCACGACGCCTGAACACCAAACCCCCAGCCGTAGTCCACAGTTGCCGACTGCAACGGACCACGCTGGACATTCTGGTTCGTTCTCCATGTCCATCCCGATCCAAACACCGCCTGCCGTTTCACATCCACAGGCAGGAAGTTCGACAACGGTACGTCCGTGGGCGCATAAAAACGCCAAGCACGAATCGTGCGATACCGTAACCAGATCGGATCCAGGCTCCAGGCGGGCTGCAGCAATTGATACCACTGTTCGGGACGATTGCGATCACCATGATGTCGGGCCTGGAATCGTTCTGTCGACGTGGTCCAGCGACTGCCGTCGACGGTATCCATCTGCATCAAACGAGATTTCAGTTGCGGCGACAGAGCAGCGAGCTGTTCGTAATAGCTGACCCAGGGATCCTGCTTCGGCAGATGAACCTCGGCGATGTCGGCAAACGAAAGTTCCTTAATACCATCCGCGGTCAACAGCGTGACAGCATCGTCGGACCAGCGCAAGGTACGAAAAGTCTGCATGCCGCCATTTCGCAGCCAAACAGTCCCAGGCCGATATTCTTCGGCAGCAGCCTTCTGCCAGACGACTCGTCGCAGCCAGTCGAGTCCAATCCGGATATCACCCAGTTGCGGGTCTTCCGGCGGTTGCAGATCGACCATGGGGCGCACCATCAGGTGCGCGGGAACGTGTTCATACGTATTGCCAGAATCCGCATGGTACGAAACGACCTCGCCGGCCAGCCGATCTCCCCCCTGAAACTCAACGTACATCGCAGGATCGCCTGCGATCGGCTGTTGTCGATCAATGATCCAGCGAGCGGGATTATTGGCATCGAACAACGTTCGCCCTGCGATCTTGGCGGGTGAATTCGGTTCGAACCATTCACGGACTTCGGCCTCTTCAACGCGTGCTCCATCTTGAAACATCGCCGAATAACGCTCAGCAGAGTTCACAGATATTGGAGCGAAGAGACCACACCAGAGCACGATCGACGCCAGCACTACGACAGAATTCTTCACTTCGATTTAGCTCCATCCACCTGAGGCAGCCGTCCCGCTGGTCGCAGATTCTTTCCCATACGCTTCGTTAATGAATCGCCCAAATCATCACGTGCCACCTCTGCGAATGCCGTGAGCTTGGCGACAACTTCAGGATTCTGAGCCGAGACGTTCTCAAGTTCCCCGATGTCATTCTCCAAGTCGTAAAGGACCAGTTCCGTTTTCGGTTGTGACAGTTTACCGGGTAGGCCATTTTCGCCTGGAAGATCGACATGCACATAGTTGTGCGGAAAATGAACCTTCCACTTGCCGCTTCGAACCGCATGCAGTCCGTCGGCCCAATAGTACCAATACACTTCGTGGGGCGTTTTTGCAGAATCATTCAGCAGCAGTGAGCTGATATCCAAACCGTCGATCTTGCGAGCAGGTAATTCGGCACCGACCAGCTTTGCAATTGTGGGAAGGACATCGATCGTAGCAGCCAATTCGGAGCACTCAGAGTTAGCCTGAATCTTGCCGGGCCATCGCATGACACAAGGGACACGAACGCCGCCCTCCCATGCAGTCCCCTTCCCTTCTCGAAATGGCCGCGCTGATCCTCCATAAGTGCCATACGAAAGCCAGGGACCATTGTCGGACGTGAAGATGACCAGCGTGTTCTCATCAAGGGACAATTTCGTCAGCGTCTGCAAGATCTGCCCAACCGACCAGTCGATCTCCCGGATCACATCACCATAGAGGCCTCGCTCCGACTTCCCCGCATGTTTCTCTGAAACGAATAGAGGCACATGTGGCATGGCGTGCGGAACGTACAGAAAGAATGGACGCTGCTTGTTTGCTTCGATGAACTTGACGGCCCGCTCGGTGTACCAGGTGGTCAGCTTCGACTGGTCTGGATTCAGTTCAATCGTCTTTTCGCCCTCGATCAGTGGCAAGTCCGGGAATTTCGCAGTCGGATGCTTCGGCCACATGTCGTTGGAGTACGGCAACCCAAAGTAATCGTCAAACCCGTGTCGCGTCGGTAAAAACTGGGGATGATGCCCCAAGTGCCATTTGCCGTAGATCGCGGTCGCGTATCCGCGTCCCTTGAGCAGTTCAGCAATCGTCACTTCGTCGGAATTGATCCCGTGTGCGGCCGCGGGGCCAAGTGCTCCCTGAATTCCGATCCGATTCGGATAGCATCCGGTTAGCAACGCCGCTCGAGAAGCCGAACAAACTGCTTGGGCGACATAAAAGCTAGTAAACTTTCGACCTTGAGCCGCCATGCGATCCAGATGAGGAGTGTCAGCCGATGGTGACCCAAAACACTCCAGATCCGCGTAGCCCAAGTCATCGGCATAGACGATCACAATATTGGGCGGACGTTCGGCCGCTACAGCGATCGTCGCAACCGTCATCAGAAGTCCAGCCATGATCAGGATGCGCTGCATTCTATTTGCCTTCAATTTCTGTGGCTTCGAGAACGGTCACCGCGGCCTTCGCCATCAGGTGTATAGTTTTGGCATTCGGCGACAATTGGTTCCGCAAAAGTCCCTTCGTTGCCTTCGATTGGCGAAAACACTCGCCAGCGCCTGCTCGATAAGTGTCTCTAGCTCTTGAACCTGTTCCCGATTCATCTGCGAGACTTTCAAAATCCGGCGGAATAGAACGGAAGAGCCTTAGGTACACGGTTCCAGCACCTGCAGCCTGACGGACTGCACAAACTCCTTGATCCGAACGCGATAGTCGATCATATGTGGCGCGACCAGATGTGCTTTCAAATGCTCGACGCTTTCCCACTTTTCGATGATCAAGATAGCATTTTCGCCGATGAAGTTTTGAACAGGGATTTCGGTCGGCGTATCCACGGCCGCCCCGTATTCGATGCAACCCGATTCTTGATGAACCAGAACCGCGACCTGAGCAAACTCTGCTAGGAAATCGTCGCGATGGCCGGGTGTCGTTTCAATCTGTGCGAGTACGTGAATCATCGTAGTCCTGCTAATTCGAGTCTCGTAAAGTCCGATCAATTGCGGAGATTGGACAAGCAGCCACGCATGATACAACAATGTCCGACCAATGAAACGTTCTGAGCAAGCCTGGAATCCACCCACGTCTGGAATAGCTATTGGCAGTGATTCCGGAAGCGGAATCGGAATTGAATCGCTCGATCATCGACTGACGAGCAACCACTCCCGGTCGGCCTTGAAATCGCAGCCACGAGAAGACCAGTCGAATCGACGGAACGCAGTATCAATCGAGATTCGCTCTTTGATGGATAGAATGCTGGCGACTCCATGATCCGGCCAACATGAGCATTGTTATCTCCGCCCGGTCGCTTTCAGTCTCTCATCTGCCCACGCTTGCTGCTCGGAGCTTAACTCAACCACAGGCGACTGCGTATAGTCGATGTCGCGGTCGTATTCGTACAAATCGTAAACCGTGCGAAAGGCGAGACTGAGATCGAGATGGATGTCGGGATCGCCATCTGCCAGTGGGATCGGAACGATCGGCAATTTAGCATCCAGGGCAATTGGCCAGGCTTCGACGTAAGGACGACGATCCTCACGACTGAGAAATACAAAGTACGGTGCGGAAGGTAGCGTCGTTGTCACCGAAAATCGCTCTCCAATACGTAGGAGATCGACTTCGAGATAGTGTGCGGCGGACGCCAGCAACTCACTCCTCTTCTGCTGAAATTCTCCAGCGCCTGCGCCGCGCTTGTTGCTTGGTGACAGCAGTTCGATGGCGGTCACGAGTTGATCGCCGGAAGAAGTTCTGATTTCGACAAAGGTTTGAAATGTCTCTCCTGTTTGCGCGAGTTCAAGGATCAACGGAGCGTTCAAGACGGCACTCGACGGAGCTTCGATCGGATCGGATCCAACGTCGGGACGGCCAAAGACGCCAACGTCCGGAAGACGCGGACGGAAGCTTCCCATTTCGATAGGATCCGGTGCGGCAACAACGATCCGTTCGGCCGATCGAGCCCGATATTTGGGGCGAAGCTTCGGGGTCAGTTGCCGCGCAATCTCTTCAATGAGGCTGTTGTGGAATGTTGACCAAAGCGGCCCTTCCAAGTAGGGGTCCATTCCTGGAAACGGATTCGACATATCGAGTTCTACCTAGATGATGACTGCTGATTCGGAATTATTGAATGACAAAGGAATTGCGTCAACGCGATCTGTGACAGCCCGATTCTCGCATCGAACTCATTCTGACGCAGTTATCCGAAACCAGGAGCCATTCTATCGGTGGAGCTCGAAAAAAGAAAAAATGGACACCGACGGGAATGCCGCGAGGTATTTCGGAGTGAGTGGGATGTTCGCGCTCATCGATTTCAAGATATGATCCGCCGCCCGCTTCGGGCAATAGGAGTGAGTTGATGACTGCAAGGACTAGCGTGTTAGCGATCGGGACGGTGGCTTTCGGTTTGATCGTGACGGCCATAATAGCGAACGCGGAAACCAAAGATGCGGCCACTGTAGGCGCAAATCCATTGAAAGAACGGCTGGTCGAGCAATTTCGTGCGCTCGACAAAAATCGAGACGACCGGCTGACAAAAGCCGAATTGGAAGAGGGACTGTTTGAACAACTCAACACAGATGGTGACGAATTTGTCACGCTGCCCGAAGCCCAAGCCGTCATTCAGAAACGCGGGTGGGAGGCGATTCTCAAAGCATCCCAAGCATCTCGTAATAATACGAAGCCACTGGAATCGGACAAGAAAGAGCTCGCCAAAGACGCCTCTCTCCGACAAGGCCCGCGTCGCCTGGTACCGGGCGATCACTTCATTGGGCGTATGGTTCCGAATCTCAGTTTGACTGACATCAATGATCGCAAGTTTAGCCTGAGCGAATTCACAGATCGCCAGCCAATCGTCATCGCGTTTACCAACACGACGTGCCCGATCAGTAAGAAATATGCTCCGTCATTGGCGGCCATCGAACGTCAGTACGCCGATCGCAACGTTTCGTTCATCTACGTGAACCCCACATCCAGCGACAAACTAGCGGCGATCCAAGCCACCCTCTCAAACCAAGGGTTTGCCGGGCCCTACGTCCGAGATACCGACGGTACCATCGCGAGTGCATTGGGTGCGACCCATACGACGGACGTATTCGTTCTGGACGCCAAGCGAACCATCGTCTATCGAGGGGCAGTCGACGACCAATACGGATTTGATTACTCATTGGATGCACCTCGCAACGAGTATTTGAAGTTGGCGATCAACGCGACGCTTGATCGCCGTCCGTTGTTGATTGCGGCGACACAAGCGCCAGGTTGTCCATTGGAGGCGGCTGAAGCATCACCAAAATCCATCGAGATTACCTATCACAATCGTGTTTCTCGAATCATTCAGTCGCGTTGCCTGGAATGTCATCGTGAGGGCGGGGCGGGCCCCTTCGAGTTGCAATCTTACGAAGATGTGGCAGGACAGGGAGCAGCCATCAAACAGGCGGTCGAGCGAAATGTGATGCCCCCCTGGTTTGCCACTCGTCCCGAGAAAGGGGAAGTCAGCCATTGGTCCAATGACCGATCGCTGGCAGAACAAGAGAAAGCGGATCTCTTGGCTTGGTTGAATCAAGGGAAGCCAGCGGGAGACGAAAAGGACGCCCCGCTTCCGAGGCAGTTTCCAGAAGGCTGGCGAATCGGCCAGCCAGACCATCTTGTTCAGTTGCCAAAGTCAATGCCGGTCAAGGCTACCGGAGTCATGGGCTATCAGAATGTGATCGTTGACGCGGGGATCACGGAAGACAGGTGGATTCGGGCGATGGAAATTCGCCCAACGGCACCTCAAGTCGTCCATCACGTCCTCGTGTTCTTGCTTCCTCCGGAAAATCGCACGAAGGCTGAGGCTGATCGCGCGGCTGGCGATGATGAATCGGGCGGTTTCTTCGCAGCGTACGTCCCCGGCGGCGATGCCATGATCTGCGCCGAAGGTTTTGGCACGAAGATCCCTGCAGGATCACGCCTGAAGTTTCAATTGCACTACACGCCAAATGGAACCGCCACCGAGGATCAGACTCGATTGGGAATTATTTTCACCGACAAAGAACCGACTCATTTGCTGCACGTGGCGGGCATTGCGAACCCAAGACTGTCGATCCCGCCTGGCGATGAGAATTTTCCCGTGACGGCCACCCAGACCGTTCAAGCGGACACGACGGTCCTGGCGTTCTTTCCGCACATGCATTTGCGAGGCAAGTCGTTCAAGTACGAAGCGATCTATCCCGATGGTCGCCGTGAAACGTTGCTCGATGTCCCTCGCTATGACTTCAACTGGCAGCTTTCCTACCGACTGGCCGAACCACTCGAACTCCCTAAGGGGACGACATTGGAACTAACGGGTTGCTTCGACAACAGCAAGAACAACCCGGCGAATCCCGATCCCACCAAAACCGTCAAATGGGGCCCGCAGACCTATGACGAGATGATGCTGGGATATATCGAGTATTACACGGCAGAAGGGGCCGATCGACCACTGTCGTCCATCCCGAATCTGGATGGTCTCTTCAAGGGTCTTGACCGTGACAAAAACGGCAAACTGAGCGAAGACGAGTTGCCGGCTGCCTGGAAAGAGCGTCTTCTGAAACTTGATACCGACGGAGACAAAGCAGTCTCTCTCGAAGAAATCCAACGTGGAGCTCGGCGCCGTCGCTAGTTGTGAAAATCGAGCAACGATTGGAGTTGGTAAGCAACTGCGATACGCGGTCAGCAACGGCCGCGGCAATATGACGTGCGCCGGCACGTCATTTACTGCGCGGTTAGTATTCCGAAGTTCGTCGGGATTGGGATTGAAGAATCCATTGCCGGTGAATCCCCATCCAGAGAGCTCTACGCCGGTCGATCCCATTGATAGGTCTTGTGCTTCAGAAAACCACTGACGCGGATGTTGCCAGCAGCATCCAGTTGAACTATCGAAGATCCGCTGTTTTCAGCTCCCTCGCCATCGACCATAGCGGTCAGAGTACAGTAGTGAATACCAGCGATCTGCTTTAGATCATTGATGTGGTTATGACCTTGGAAGACGGCCAGGACTTGTCCCGACGCCTCCAGGATCTCTCGAACCGCGTCGCAGTTCTTGACGCCGTAGTCGTTACTCACATCCAGTCGTTGATGCGCCAAGATAATCACGTTGCCTGTAGCCTGCTTTAAATCAGCTTGCAGCCACTCAAGTTCCGCTGGTGGAACGTTGGCATCATTCCACTTGGAGTTCTTTCGCCCGTAAGGTTGGCCGTCTTTTCGAAAACAGGCGTCGAGAACAACGAAATGGAATCCCGCTCGATCGAATGAATAGTACGATTGCTGCTGCTCAACCCCCCCGAGAAATTCTTCCTTTGTCAAAGTGTCGACGCAGTGATTTCCCAAGACATAGTGGCGATCCTTGCAGATCTCGACAAATTCTCGATTGATGGATTTCAGATAACCCTGTTCGACCGCAGGGCTATCAGCCGCGTCGACGAAATCACCCAGTTCCACGACGAGGTCGACGTTGTTCTTCTGAAACTCCGCTCCCGCAGCAGCAAGCTTGCCAATCGATTCCCGGTAGTACCGCTTTCCTGCTGCGGGCTTATCGGCGTAGTGTAAATCCGTGACGACACCGATCCTCAGCTTTGGATTGAAGTCCTGGGCGAATAAACTTCTTGTACTAGCAGCGGTTGCCGCGAGAATCAAAGCTCCGTGCTGCAGGAAAGCCCTGCGTCCCAATACCAATGTTTGCGTTTCGTCAGTAAACATGAAGCTTCCTGTGGTAAGAGGAGATTGAGAAGCTGTTGGCACTCTAACGTCCAAGTGATACCGGCGTAACCATTCTGCTTGTTCGACCAACTCTTTGCAGGTGCCGGCAAATGTCAGTATCGCTGACAAAAGTTCCGCACCAAAGAATTCACTTCTGCCGAAGTCCTCACCTGGTCGAAATCAGCCTCATCTATGTCCACGCTGTCAGGCCTGCCAACGATTGCAGTCTTTCCCGTCTTGGTCGGGCCTCTGCAGACGTTACTGGCGCTGCTGCCTGCCATCTTGCTGGGAGCCGGCAGCATGGTGTTCGCCATCTTCAGGCCGGGGGGCTTTACCAAACTGCTGAGGTTTCTCTGGAGGCAGAAGCTGTTGCTCGCGACCGTCGTTGGCATCGTTTACGCATGGCAATCAGGATTCCCAGCCAGGCTGATTGGCGGACAATCCTCCAGAATCACCCCTGCTCAAACGGCCACAGGAACGAACTGGGATTGTGATCGTGGCGGAAGCCATCGATTGGGGCGAGGTCCCGGCGACGCAGACGCCACATCGCAGGGCCTTGTCTGGTCAAACCTGCGCGACAAGACCGTCCTGTCGTCGGTGGCCGTGTCTGGCAATCGCGTCTACTACTCGACGGCAACCGACATCGGGCCTTTCTCTCCTCAAGGTCGAGGCGCGATCGTGTGCGTGGATGCTGGCACGGGTAAAGAGGTCTGGCGGTATGCCCCCGACAACTATCGAGCGACCTTTTCATCGCCAGTGGTTTCCGGGAACAACCTGGTCTGTGGCGAAGGACTTCATCAAGTTGACGATGCCCGTGTCACCTGCCTCGATGCACGCACGGGCAAGCGACGTTGGGAGTTTCGTACCAGAAGCCATGTCGAATCGACTGCGGCTATTGATGGTGAACGAGTCTTTATCGGCGCCGGAAGCGACGGCTTCTATTGTCTGGCCATCGATCCTGATTCCGCAGGCCAGGCACAGGTCCTTTGGCATTTGGAATCGAAGGAGTTTCCGGATTGCGAATCGTCGCCAGCGGTTGGCGACGGAGTAGTTTATTTCGGGCTGGGTGAAGGTGGCAATGCCATTTGCGGCGTGAAAGCAGAGTCCGGCGAACCGCTGTGGAAGTTATCAACGCCTTATCCCGTCTTTGGTTCGCCAACCTTGGCTGACGGAAAACTATTTGTCGCGACGGGGAATGGCAATTACGTCCAGTCCGCAGCCGACTTGCTGGCCATGAAGCTGCAGTTGCTGCGCGATGACGGCGCGAGCGAAACAGAACTCGCTGCGGCACGAGAGCGATTAAAACCCGTGGGAGAGGTCTGGTGCATCGATCTGGCAACTCAGGAAATGGCCTGGAAGTTTACCACTAGTGACGCAATTCTCGGTTCAATTTCCTGCGGTGACACCGCTGACGAGGCAATCTATTTCGGATCGCGAGACGGCAACATCTATCGGGTTTCGACGACTGGTCAGTTGCTGTCGAGACACCATCTGAACGAGCCGATCGTCACCTCGCCGGCTCTTGGTTGGCAACACATTTACTGTTCGACGACATCAGGTCGACTTTATTGCCTCGACCGCACATCGCTGAAACCCGTTTGGGACTCGTCGCTGGGAACCGGAACCCTGTTTTCCAGTTCTCCCACCCTTGCCCATGGCCATGTCTATATCGGTACGGCTCAAAATGGACTGCGCTGTATAGGCCATCCGGGCGAGACCAGGCCACCCATGTGGACCAACGGCGAACGCGGCGGCAGTACTGACGATACTCCGGTCGCAGAAGGTCTAGAACTTCTCTGGCAGTACCCTGACGCAGACAGTTCGTCATTTATGGCCACGGCGCCATTGATGCCGCTCGGTCGAGCGGTGTATGTCGCCGGGACTCGAGATGGTCGCTCAGAGTTGCTCAAACTCGATCCAATACCAGTGGAATCTGCACAACGGCGAGTTTGGTCACGACACTTCGAAGGTGCGATCACGGTCGCTCCGATTGGTTGCGGTGAGCGCATTTGCGTGATTGAAACGAGTGTGAACTCAGCGAAACTCCATCTCCGGTGCCTGAGTGCGGTGGACGGTCAAGATCTCTGGAGCCATGCGGTCCCGAGCCCATCGAATAGTGATCAAGACAACCACAACTCCAAACGCCTCTCGCTGGATCATCGTGCCGTTTATGCATGGAACGTAGACGGCTGCCTCAGTTGCTTCGACCTGAAGACTGGAGATCCTCGGTGGATTCAGAATCGACAGCGCCACAATGCGGAAGGCTTTGCCACACCGGCACCCTGTGATGATGTAATCTTCGCGCTGTCCAACCTTCGCGTGATTGCCGACGAGACCCTTGTCGGCCAAAAAGGATCAAGCAGCGCCACAAGACTGCTCCCTCGTCTCTCGGCGATCGATTCGTTAACTGGAGTCGAACTTTGGCAAGTCGCGCTGCCGGAGCCGCCGTTGGGAAGCCCACAGACTGATGGGCAGGAGCTATTGATTTCACATCAGCAGCATATTGGCGTTTACAGCATGATTGATGGTACGTTGCTCCGCAGGCAATCGCTCTCTGATACGCCACTTGCCTCGTTGCCGACAACAATGGACTTGGGGCAACCAATGACTCCAGTGATCTCAATCAAGGGACGAGTTCTCTACGCGACAGACCGAGGCCGCATCGTTTGCCTGGGGGTTACCTCACCGTGAGTCTTTCCCCCGCTGACCAGCTTGTCTATCCCTTTGGAATCAGGGAGTCCTCAATTGACGCTGGAATTGAGATCCTCGGCGGCAAAGGGGCGAGTCTTGCTGAGATGAGTCGCGCGGGGTTTCCTGTGCCTCCAGGCTTTACCATTTCAACCGCCTGCTGTGCTTGGGTGGATCAACATCAGGGGATGTGGCCCCCAGGGTTGGAAGATCAAGTCCGCGAGTCGATCGGTCGGCTGGAGCAGGCGACGCAGCGCACCTTCGGATCTGGTCCGCGTCCACTGTTCGTGGCCGTTCGCTCTGGCGCCGCTGTCTCGATGCCCGGAATGATGGACACCATTCTAAATTGCGGATTGAATCCATCGGTCGCACACTGCTTCGCATCGCCGGATCTGTTCTGGAACGAATACGCCGAACATATCCGCTTATTCGCAGCATCGGTCTCGAACATCAGCTTGATCTCAGAAGATGGTGTCACTGCCGAGGACCGAGCGCGGCGGTTTCTGGGCATCTACGAAGAGAACTCTGGTTGCCCCTTTCCAACCCATCCGTGGGATGCATTGCGGCAATCGATCAATGCGGTCTTCGCATCCTGGCACAGCGATCGCGCACGAGCGTACCGCCAGCATCACGATCTGCGCGGGATCGTCGGCACGGCGGTAAATGTTCAGGCGATGTTCCCGTCCGAACGATCCGGTGTCCTATTCACGGTCGATCCCAATAACCCGGATTCGGGCGAAATGGTCCTGGAAGCGTCATGGGGTTTGGGCGAGGCCGTGGTCTCGGGAGCTGTCACGCCGGACATCTACTTGATTGATGCCAAGAATTTCGACACGAAGCGTGAGACCGCGGGCTCGCGCCCCGGAAGTGAGCCAGCGTTGGCGTTGGACCAACGTCGCGAGATTGCTGCACTGGGGCACCGAATTGCGTCGCACTTCGGTGTCCCCTCTGACATTGAATGGGGGATCGCTGACGGTCGAGTCGCTTTGCTGCAGACACGCAAGATCCGCGGGCTCGAATTCGTCGAAGAGACAGAACGCGGACGTCTCGAAGAAATTGACCGTTTGAAACAGCTCGCCGGACGGGATCCTGTCGTCTGGGTGGTGCATAATCTGTCCGAGACCCTGCCGACTCCAACACCACTGACGTGGGACCTGGTTCGCTGGCTTATGAGTGCTCAAGGTGGATATGGGCAACTGTACCGCTTGCTGGGGCATCGGCCTCAAGAACCGATGCCGGGTCTGGGATTTCTGGAGCTGATTGCGGGCCGGATTTATGTCGATCCACGCCGCGCCGCCCAGTTTCATTTCGGACGAATCCCGTTCGAGTATGACATCGACGAAGTGCTGCGCGATCGAACAGCGATGGATCGTCCGCCAACTCGCTTCAACTTCGACAAGACTGATTCCCTGTTCTTCTTCAGAGTCCCGTCGCTGCTGTTTGGCATGATTCGCGGTGCCCGCCAGATGAAAGCGATGGCAACGTCACCGGCGGAGCGATTTGAAACGAGTGCGCTGCCAAAGCTCGAGACGTTCCTTCGCGAGAGTCAGCAAGTCGATTTGACACGGCGATCGACATCGGAGTTGATTGGTGAACTTCAGCGGCGACGCGAATTCGTGCTCGGAGAGTTTGCGGCCGAATCATTGATACCCGGCTTTTTCGCAGGAATCGCACATGATCGTCTGCGGCAACGACTGGTTCAATTGTTCGGACCCGACGAGGGCGAACAACTCACGAGCCAGCTCACGACTGGCTTGGAAGGAGACGTGACCGTTGAACAAAACTGCCAGTTGTCGGACATCGCACTTCAGCCAGCAGCGTCAGAACTAGGAGATCGCCAACGACGAGAGTTTCTGCAGCGGTACGGACATCGCGCAGTGAATGAGATGGAATTGTCGCAACCACGGTGGCGTGAAGGCTCGCAATATATCGACACCGCGATCGAACGGTTTCGAACGTCGTCCGGCCAATCCGCACGTGAACGCCACGTCAATCAAGCCGCGATTCGACACCAGACAGAGATAACTCTTCCACAGAGGTTAGCCGACGCGGGTGGTTCATCATTGCAGGAACAAATTGAACTGGATCTGCGGCAAGCTCAGCAATTGCTCCCCTATCGTGAACTAGGAAAATTTCATTTGATGCGCGGGTATGAGACCTTGCGCGATTTGCTCGTTGAACTTGGTCAGCGCTGGGATCTGGGGCGCGATCTATTCTTCCTGCATCTGGACGAATTGGCGCAGTTTGAGAACGATCGATCCTCTGCGATGGCACGCATCGCGAGGCGCAAGCTTCGTTGGCGATCATGGCAGAAACTGTCTCTGGCCGATGTCATCGATTCACGTGATCTGGAGGGTTTCGGGCGACTGTCGGCGTCATCTGCAGGTAGCGGCGAACGTTTTCCGTGCCGTGCGATCGCGTCAGGTGCAACGCGAGGGACGGCGCGAGTTGTGCTTGATCCCAATACCGTGGCCGATCTAGGCCGCGACTACATCCTGGTCTGTCCGAGTACCGACCCGGGCTGGACACCACTGTTCGTCAATGCCCGTGGTCTGATCGTCGAACGTGGTGGTGTGCTATCGCACGGTGCCATTGTGGCCCGAGACTTTGGGATTCCGGCTGTCGCGCTTGAAGGTGCGACTCGGCTGATCCCCGATGGAGCCCCGTTGGAACTAGATGCGAATCGTGGATCGATCGTAATCATGCCTCCGGTTACTGTTTCGACTGGCCCCGCTGAAGTCGGGGCATTGTGCGAATGAACAAGATCATCCCGTGGCTGAACTCGCTGACCGAAGTTATCGACTACCCGCTGGGGTGGTTGCTGTGGCTACCACGCGATCTCTCACTGCTATTGTTCGCGTTGGGCACGGCCTTGACGATGACTCTCCTACGGAAGAGAGTGACAAATCAGCACTTCCTGCATTGCTGCGCAGCCGATTTGCGCCGCTTGAAGCAATTGAAGGCCGAAGCGAAGTCCGAAGGAGACATGCAGGCTATCGCACGAGTGCGAAGCACCACCGGACAAATCAAGGGAATCCAGCTTGTCGCGGACCTGCGCGTGCTGGCAGTAGTTCTGATTCCAGTCGCGGTGTTGGCGATGTGGGCCGGTGAACGGTTCGACTACATCCCGCCTCGCATCGGTGAGCCACTCGTCATCCGAGCCCATTATCCGGCGTCTTCTGTTGGCAAGTTGACTCATATTCTGCCAATAGCGGAACTGGGGCTGGTCTCGCCCCCGATTCAGGCCGTCCGATCCGATTCACAATCTCCCCCGACCGGTATTGCTGAATGGATGATTCGTCTGCCCGAACCGGGTGACTTTCAAATCACGTTGCGACATCAGGGTGAATCGGCATTTCACCAGTTGCGTGTCGGTCAATGGACATACTTCGCACCGCAACAACAGCAACAGGGCGAGCGATTAAGCCAGACAGAAGTCGATTTGGAAAGGTATCATCCGCTGGGGTTCGATCTCGGCAGCCAGTGGATTGGCCTCCCCCCGTGGATGATCGCTTATGTGATTCTCACGCTCGTGCTCGTTCCCGTCATCAAAAGAGTATTGCACATTGCCTGATGGTCACGGATTCTCAACCGCCTTGATCACCGGTCCGAAGCCGGCCGGTTCCTTGGCGTTTGGGGCCGGAGCCTTGGCCTTCTTTTCGAGAACATCCGTGATGATTTTTTTCAGGTCGTCGGTGGTGCCGGCATAGGTCCGGCGGAGATAGATCTCGCAGTGAGTGAACGCCCAGCGAGTTTGACCATCTTCCGTCTGGCCGAGTACCTGGAACCAGGTCCCATTCGTGAAGACCAACATCATGAACTTGCCTTCGGACTGCTTTTTGACGCCGACAACGACCGGCAAGTCTACGGCGATTCGTTTCAGCAATTGGGGCGTATGCTTCTGTTTGTCTCCCGTCAGATTGATGGGAATCCTCTGGAACGGAGCGTCCCCTTTGAGTTGATCCTTCAGAAAGATGACCGCTGAAGGTTTAGCCGGGTCGACCTTCTCGATGGTGGCAGAAAATAAGTAGTCACTGTCGTCGATGAATTCCTGCAGCGGGAACAAATTCTGAATGAACGCGAAAGCAGATCCCGCTCCGAATGCAACGACTGCGCTCATCAGTAAGCTGCAACAAAGGATACGGCGAGACAGCGGCATGTGAAAATTCCTGCGAGAGGGCCGTAACCAATTGGCGACTGATGCCAACTCTTAATACTGGAATTTTGCCTCTCGTTCGAGTGAGTCTCTGTGAAATTCCGGACGCCAAATTCCGTGATGTTTCAATTCCTGAATAACAGCAAACAAACGCGGGCCAACGTGTTTGAACCTGACGACTACACCCGCGCCGTCGCGGCGCGGGTGTGGTTTCAGGTCAGTCTCGGCGACTGGCCGCAAGATTTTCGTGTCCAATCTTTATTTGACTTGGCGATAGTTCGCCCCACACACTGACGACCGCTGATGCGTATCCGCTCGGTCGGAAGCTGCCAGTTTGAAAGTCAGTCAGTCCGATCGTGGGGTCAACGACTTTTGACCTTGAGGGCGCCCATGACTGACCGGTTGAGTGATCTGTGTTCGCAGTCTCGCTGGATCCTGGCCTGCTGTTTCGTCGTGCAGGCCTCGCTCGCAATGGCTCAGCCGCCAGCTCAGCTCAAACCAGAAGAGCTCGCGGCTCAAGTGCTCAACGCGGCGAACAAAGCCTACAACGAAAAGCAGTTCGGCCCCGCCACCGAACGTTATCGTGAATACCTGAAGTCGTTCGGCAATCAGAAGGACGTGAACCTGGCCAGATATGGACTCGCCCTGAGTCTGCTGGAAGCACCCCAGAAGGATTACAAAGCGGCCATCGAAAATCTGAACCCTGTCGTGGGTGTTCCAGATTTCGTCGAGCGACCGCTGGCGCTGTACTACCTGGGGCTCGCTCATCGTGGCCTTGGTCATGAATCGCTCGCACAAGGGATCGCCAAGCCGCAAGAAGTGGCCCAGCATCGCAACAACGCCAACCAGCAATTCACACCCGGGGCTCAGCGATTTGGCGAGGCGTCTGCGGCGTTTCTCGCTCGGACGAAGATCACACCGGCTCCCGCAGCCGAACTAGTGCTGTCAGATACCGAATGGTCGAACCGCGCGGTTTGCGATCAGATCGAACTGCTGCTTCGTCTGGAAAAGCTTAAGGAAGCTAATGATCTGCTGAATCCCGCCTTGGCGAGCGAATCAACACAGAAGAGCAAGTATCGTCCGACGCTGTTGTATTTGCATGGACACGTCAGCTATCTGCTGAAAGATTACGTCGCGGCTGGTCGCTCACTGGCTCAACTAGTCCCATTTACGGATCCCGTATTCGGCGTTCATGCTCAGTATTTGCTGGCACGCGTGCATCATGTCGCCGACGAGCGAGACGAAGCCGTCACCTTGTATGATGCAGTGATCAAGGGTTACGACAAGCAAAAGGCGGCATCACTACAGGCTCTGCAAAACCAGGCGGCGTTCCAGAACCAGCCGGAGGAGAAAACTCGACTGGAAGTCTTGATCAAATCGCCGCCCGAGTACGTCAGTCGCGCCAGCTTTTATTGGGGGATCCTGCTGTTCGAGCAAAAGAAAACCGCCGATTCACTCGCTCGATTTGCCAGCTTCGCACAGCAGTATCCCCAGTCGCCGCTTGTTCCAGAAGCTCAATTGCGAGCCGGCATGTGTCAGATGGAATCTCGACTGTTCCCTCAAGCTGTCCAAACACTGCAGCCTTTGGTGCCACATCCGCAGCTTGGCGATCGTGCTCTGCTCTGGCTGGGGCGAGCACAACTTGGTGCGGCCGATCCCGCCCAGGCTCAACCCTACACGCAAGCGCTCACGGCAGCGATCGGCAGCCTGACCCAGGCAGCGGACCGAGCCAATCAGTTGATCGCTCAAGACCCGGACGCAAAACTGCGACGAGCGGAAATCCTGCTGGAACTTGGCGACGATCAACAGCTCGCTAAGCTGTATCCCCAAGCCGCGGCGACCTATGAAACCGGCTTCAAAGAGAACCTTGCTCCTGATCGCAATGAGCAGTTTCTGCAGCGGCGAGTGACCGCGTTGCACTTTGCCGGACAATTTGACCAGTCGGATCAGGCGGGTAATCAATTCCAACAAACGTTCCCCAAGAGCATTTTCCTGCCCGAAGTCTTGTTTCGCCAGGCCGAGAACGCCTACGTCAGAGCGGCCGTAGTCGAACCGAACAATCCGGTAAGTAAGAACCCCGAGATCGCGAAATGGTTTGGCGAAGCGGTCAAGCGATACCAGACAGTCCTCGACAAAGCCCCTGAGTTCACTTACGCATCATTGGCACGCGGCCGCCAGGCGCTGGCTCAATATCGACTTGGCGATTACGCGACAGCACTGAAGCTGCTGGCAGCGATCCCACCAGCCGATTGCACCGGTGAACTGGGAGTCATCCCGTACTATCACGCCGATTGTCTGTTGCGGGCGATGCCGACCGATACCAGTGACGCCCTGGCGGCAGGACGACAAATCGAAGCTCTGACGGCTGCGATCAAGTCGCTGGATGCATTTGTTTCAGCCCAGGGAAATGAACCGCAGAAGGCCGCGCCGCAGATTCCAGATGCCTTGTTGAAGCTGGGCTATTGCCATCAAAGAGTAGCAGTGCAGATTGCCGAACCGCAAGAACGAAACCAGCGACTGGCGACGGCGCGGCAAGCATTCGAGCGAATCGGACAGCAGTTCGGCACATCACCGCAGGCGGCCTTCGCCGCTTTCGAACGAGCGAATTGCCTGGTGGACATGAACGATCAAAACGGGGCCTTGAACGAACTGAATCGTTTCAAGAACGATCCCTTCAAGCAATCGCCGGTCGCTCCGCTGGCTTACCTGCGAATGGCAACTCTGCTGCGCAGCCAGAACAAGCCCGCCGAAGCGGCAGCAGCACTTCAGGAGGGCCGAGCGAACTACGAACATGCTCTGATGAACGATCCCGCACGAGCCGCGTGGGCTCCATTGATGCAATACCATCACGGCCTGGCCATCAAGGAAGTGGCACGTAAAGATCAGGCAAAGCTGGACGTTGCGAAACTCGCCGAAGCCCGAACGCAGTTCGAAAACCTGAAGCAACGATTCGGCACTAGTCCGGAAGCGCCAGAATCGGCCTGGCGGGCTGGTCAATGCCGCCGCGAAGAACATGCACCGCGACTCGTCGCCGCGCGGGCAATCCTGGTGCGGTCGGATGCGAAGCCGGACGAAATTAACGCGGCCAATCAACAAGTGCAGGATGCCACCAAGCAACTGACGGAGATCGCCCAGTACTTTGTTGCTCAAGCGGGTCAGGCCGTTCAGCAGAAATTAACGGGCTCAGACGTTCATCAACAGATGCTGTACGAAGCGGCCTGGTGTTACCAATGGATCGCCGATGTAGAAGTCGATGCTGTACGTAAGAAACTCGTCGACGAAGCCTTAAAGAAACAGGCCGAAGAAGCGGCGAAGAAGCCGGTCGTATTGAAGGGGGTTGTCAATCAGCGTCTCCCAGAGTTCCCCCTGACCGCGATTCCCCTGCAACCAGCCGAAAAACTCGCCCGGGATCAATACGCGGCCTTAATCGCCGCTCGACAGGATTCACCGCTGAGCGTCCTGGCTCGGTTGGAGTTGGCGGAAATGCACGCTCGGCGGGACGAGTTTGATCGCGCTATCGCACTGCTGGACGATGCGCTGATGCAGGAACCGACTGCTGAAGTCGAAGAGCGATTGCATCTGCGTATGGGAAGTTGCTTGCTGGCAAAGAACGATCCGACCAGCGCGTACTCCCAGTTTGCAGCGGTGGTCGCCAATGACAAAAGCCCGCTCGCCCCGGAAGCCCGCCTTCGAGCTGGTGAGTGCCAGATGCAGTTGAAGGCTTGGCCGAAAGCGATTGAGTTGTGGGTGCCATTCCGCGATCAAGGTCCGTTACAGAACATCGCGGGACTCAGCGATCGCATTTTGTTGCGTCTGGGCCATGCCTACGCTTTAGCCGGTCAGTGGGATCAGAGTCGACAGGCGCATGAAACCTTGATTGGTCGCTTCGGTCAAAGCCCTTGGAAATACGAAGCACGCTATGGGATCGCATGGGCGTGGCAGAATCAGAAGCAGTACGACAACGCGGCGAATACCTATCAGCAAGTCATTAATGAAACGGCGACGGAAGTGGCTGCCAAGTCGCAGTATCAACTGGCCCTTTGTCGTTTGGAACAAAAGCGTCTGCCGGAAGCCGCCAATGCGTTACTGGTCGTTCCGTTCACATACGACTATCCCGAATGGTGTGCCGTGGCGTTGCTCGAAGCCTCACGCGTGTTCCAGGAGATGGATCAACCAAAGCAGGCGATCCGCCTGCTCGAGAAGGTGCTGAAGGACTACCCCGACACCGAATGGGCCAAAGCGGCCCAAGAACGCCTGGCGGGATTCCCTGTTGCAGCACGCAACTGATCGAGTCGAAGAGAGACGCTTAGGAATTCAAAGCGGCAGCCGTGTCGCAGCCTGTCAGGAGAATCTGGATGCCGACATCACGTCACATTTCGCGAGTCGGACTGGGGTTTCTGTTCGCCTGGCTCTATCTGACTCAGCCAGCCTTGGCCTACGTGGAAATCGCCTACACGCTGGGGCGTATTGTTCAGGAATCGACGTCGATTTCGGTTCTTCGAATCGAGAAGGTCGATAAGGAACGTAACCTGATCCTGTTCCGAAAGGTGCAAGATCTGAAAGGGGTGATGGCGGGTGAGACCGCCAAACACAATATCGGTCGCGGCGGCTTCCATGAACGCGAATGGAAAGCGATCATGGACTGGGCCGAACCGGGCAAGACCGCGGTCTTCTTTAACAATGGCGGTGCCAGCGAGACCTGCATCGGCAACTACTGGTACCAGGCCTACAACGGCGGCGAGTGGTGGAACATGAGCCACGGCGAGCCGTACATGCTCCGTAGCTATGCGGGATCACCTGACAAGTTGGCGGCGGCTGTTCAATCAATGCTGGCCGGGCAGGAAGTTGTTGTTCCCTGCATGGTCGACGGCGACAAGAACGCATTGCAGTTGCGCAATGCAAAGATTCAGCGAATGAAAGTCAGTCTGCGAGTCCAGGACTACAACGCACCTCGCGATTTTGTTGGCTGGGGCGGCGATGATTTCCGAGCGATCGAGGGGATGCCGGGGTTCACTCACATCGCGGGAGTCAGTTCGGTTGGACCGGATGCCCGCGGAGTTTCGATTGCTGATGCCGACGGGGACGGCAAACCGGATTTCTGCTTCTACGGCATGGGGCGAGTCACCTTGATGAAGATGGACGGTACGTCGCTAAGCGAATTGCCGTTGCCCTATTCCGGCGGGGCCAAAGCCGCGGAATGGGCTGATTACAACGCGGATGGGAAGCCCGACTTGCTGCTGGCAACATCATCGGGGCCAAAACTGTTGACCAACCAGGGAACGGGCTTCAAGGACGACTCAGCCCTGCTGCCAAAGGAAGATTACTACAACCTGACCGGTGCGGCGTGGCTCGACTATGACGCTGATAAACGCCCAGATGTCATGCTCTCCAATGGGTTTCTCGGTCTGCGTCTATACCGTAACACGGGGGCTGGGTTCGAAGATGTCTCGACTGCCGCCAATTTAGGCCCGGAAGGGATTGCAGGGCGACTCAAGGGAGATCACTTGCTGGTGGCGGACATCAACCACGATGGTCGTTCCGACTTCGTCTATTGTGCGGGAACAGGCGTTCTGGCCTATGGCACACCTAAGGGATTCGTCGAAGCCAAGCCGGGCACAATTCAGTTTCGGTCCGGAGCCATCCGGCCGTTGCTGGCGGATCTGAATGGTGATGGATTGCCCGAACTGTTTGTTCCTCAAGATGGAGTCAGCCGACTGTTCGCCAACCGAAACGGAGTGCTGACCGATGTGACAGCACAGTCTGGAGCGATTGCTCAGCCGATGGGTGTCGCCGTTTCCGCAACGGCGATCGACTTTGACTCTGATGGGAAGCTCGATCTGATTGTCGGTTGCTTGAAAGGAACGAACCGCTGCTTCCGCAATAAAGGTCAGGGACAGTTTGAAGAGGTGACAGACAAACTCGGCCTGTCCCAGCAGATTTTCAACACGCGTGGGCTTGCTGCCGCAGACATCAATAAAGATGGTGCTGCGGATCTGCTGATGAACAACGAAGGCCAGGAATCAACAGTGCTGTTAGGTCGCCCCAAGGCGACGGCCGTCACGACGCGCTGACGATCAACGATCCCATCACGATGAACTTCGCAAGTACGAGACACCCGCTTTGATGCTTGAAATGAAAAATCCGCACCACATCCGTTCACTAATCATCGTTGCTGGCATCATTGTCATCGGGATCGCGCACACCGCGACGGCAGCCGATTGGCCAACCAATCGCGGCAATGCGGCTCGTACCGGGTCCGTCGACAATACTCCGGGGCCGAAGTCGGCGAAGGTGATCTGGGTCCACAAGTCGACGGACCATTTTGTCGCAGCCCCTGTCCCCACAGGAGACGCGCTGCTGGTTTCGTCTCTCGCCGCCTTCAACACCTCATCTTTTCAATCCCTTGCCATTGATCCCGCCAGCACGAAGCGGATCACGTGGACGAAATCGGTTCCCTACTTGAAGCTGCCGACGGTCTGTGCTCCGGCGGTGGCCGGGAACCTTGTCGTGTTTGGAGATGGGATGCATCAAACTGATGGGGCCATCCTGCATGGAGTGCGTCTCGAAAATGGCTTGCCGCTGTGGCAGTATCCAGTTCCCGGTCAACTGGTTCATCTGGAAGGGGCACCGACGATCGCGAATGGGCGAGTCATTATGGGTGGGGGCAATGCTGGCGTGATTTGTGTCGATCCGTCGCGTCTTGAGCTTGAGGGGAAAGAGGTTGATTCCAGCGCAGCTCAGACGATTCTGGATGCCCGCTGGAAAGAATTACAGGCGAAGTACGAGCAGGAAAAGAAGGTCGATCCAGACTTTGCCATTCCCCCGAACGAGGATTCGCTGCCGAAGCCAAGGCCGAAGCTGGTCTGGCAAGTCGGCGCTGGCAAGTGGCATGTCGATGCTGCAATCGCCGTCGCCAGCGACCAAGTGCTAGTGGCCTCTGCATTTCTCGACGCCGAGAAGACCGGGGATCGCGCGTTGATCAGTTTGAAATTGCACGACGGTAGCCAGTCGTGGAGAACACCGCTCAAGCACAATCCCTGGGCTGGCCCCACTGTCGCAGGCGATGTCGCGATCGTCGGTTGCAGTAGTGTTCGTCTCGAGCCCAAAGAAGCATCGCATGCCCAAGGTGAAGTAGTTGCTGTGGCACTGGCCGACGGCACCGTGAAATGGCGAAAAGAGATTCCCGCCGGTGTTGTCTCTGCTGTGGCCGTCAGCAAGGGAGTGGCGGTGTTCACTGCCACTGATGGATGCGTGCGGGCGTGGGATGTGGCAACCGGCCAGGAGCGTTGGAAAACGGATCGCGGCACGCCGTACTTCGCCAGCCCTGCGATTGCCGGTGAGTTGGCCTATGTGGCCGATCTGAAAGGCCGAATCCAGGCCCTGAACTTATCGAATGGCCAACAGCTTTGGTCGCTGGATTTAGCGACGGATCCAGCGATACAGGCACCTGGAATGGTTTACGGCGGCCCTGTCGTATCTGGCGGACGACTTTATGTTGCCACATGCAATCTCGATACGGCCAACAAGTTGCCGACTGCGGTTGTTTGTATCGGAGATAAGTAGTCAAACATCTCGAAGGATTGAATTCGCGATGCGCCCAATGAAAGTTCGTATGAAAATGTTGATCTCCAAATCTAGAGTTGGTCTATTGCTGGCATTCTGCACTCATACGGTTGGTCTATTTGCAGCCGAAGAAAAGCCAGTTGACGGCATCCAAGTCGACAAAGACAAGAAGACAGTGACGATCGCCTGCAAGATCGCCCCGCGTAAATTGCCGAACCTGACGGAAGTCTATCCGATCGAAGTGATCGCCTCGCTACCGTCTCCGAAAGGTCAAAAAGCTCACGAAACGATTGTGACCTTTGACGCCAAGCCCAGCGATATTCATAAGGCTCTGGAAAGCCTCGGTCTGAAGCCAGGGAAACCTGCGAAAGGCGAAGGGGCCGAAGCTGCGGGACCCGAGGTGAAGATCTTCCTCGACCTTCCCGGTGCAGGAGGCCTCAGCAAACGACTACCCATCGAGAAGGCCCTGGTTGATCGCAAGACAGCCAAGACGATGCCACCGCTGAAATGGATTTTCACCGGATCCATCACCAAACAACCCGATCCCAACAAAGCGGAAACGGTGTATGGAGCAGACACAACGGGAACACTCATTGCCATCTTCCCTGTCACTGACGAAACGGTCTTTCAGACGAATCTGACAATGAAGGAAGAACCGCTGATCAAGCTGGAAACAAATACGAAAGTACTGCCGGACATTGGAACTGATGTCCAGCTCGTGATCCAAGTTCCCTAATGAATCGGCTCGTTATTCGCGGACATCTCGATGAGGCCACTATGATTCGACCTTTACTTCTCGCCACGGTGTTCGCAACCGGTGTCGTCATCAACAATTCGTTGGTGCATGCCCAATATCTGTCAGAGCGATTGGTTCCGCCCCAACAAGTCAGCCTGCCGCCTGTTCCCATGGTGGTGCAGCCGACAGAGCCCCGTCTGCTTGGTGCGGAAAGACCGCGTTCGCACCTTTGGGCATTGCCATTTGGAGTGTTTCCGGGAACCCCAACCGCGCTGGAGACCGAGAAGCGTCCCGCCAACTGGCAGCGCCCTGCCTTAGATGTACCAGTCTTAAGCAGCGAGACTGATCCGAGGAGGCCATTCTTCCCGCTTCAGCCCACTGCAAGCAGGGCCTACTCACCAAGCTCAAATCCCGCACAGCTGCCGACGCTGGCTCGGTTTCCCCAGCCTTCCGAGCCTCTTCCTCTGGCAGCAGACAACCCGACGTCCACCGCCGCATTCGAAGTGTTGACAGCGGCCGTGGCATTGGCAACGCCGAATTCGATACCGCTGCTCCGCCTGTCGATTCCAGATCCGTTCGAACAGATCCGCACGATTCGATTCAGTGTGGCCGCTGCTGATATCGACGAACCAACACTGATGATGGATCGACCGCCACTGGCAAAACTACCGATTGTTGAACCACCCAAATGATCCGGGGTCTAGCAATCGAGCGTGTTCGCCAATTCCCACGCTGAAACGTGAGCCGCGTAGTCGCGCCATTCGGCTCGTTTGAGTTTCAGGTAGGCTTTGGAGAACTCGTCGCCCAATCCCGAGTGTAGCACCGAACTACATTCGAAGGCGCGAAGAGCATCCAGCAGATTGTCCGGCAATTGTCGTGAATCGTGTGAGGTGGCACGCTCAAGATAGGCATTCGCTTTGGAGGCCTGACCGGGATCGCGATGATGTTCGATCCCGTCAAGCCCCGCTTCCAGAATTGCGGCAGCCAGCAAATACGGGTTGGCGGAACCATCGACTAGGCGCAACTCAAATCGACCGCCGCCAGGAATTCGGATCAAATGAGTGCGGTTGTTTCCGGCATAGCTGATCGTATTTGGTGACCATGTCGCACCCGAAGTCGTGACCGCGGCGTTGATGCGGCGGTACGAATTGACGGTCGGGTTGACGATCGCACACAACGCTTCGGCGGAGTGCAGTATTCCTCCCAGAAACTGATAGCCAATCATGGACAACCCCAATGGATCTGCGGAGTTCGCGAACTGATTCGTACCACGCTCACGGTCCCAGATCGAAAGATGAGTGTGGCAGCCGCTGCCCGTCAGTTGCTGAAATGGCTTCGGCATGAACGTGGCGCGCAGACCATGCTTCTCGGCCAGCGACTTCACCATGTACTTGAAGAAAGATTGCCGATCGGCAGTTTGCAGCGCTTCGGAATACTTCCAATTGATCTCAAATTGGCCGTTCGCATCTTCGTGATCATTCTGGTACGGCTCCCAGCCTAACAGTTGCAGAGCGTCGCAAATCTCGGCGATCAGATCGTATCGCCGGACAAGGGCCATTTGGTCGTAACAGGGTTTGGCTTGATGGTCCATCGGATCGGCGAGCGACAGCCCGTCGGGCGTCAGCAGAAAGAACTCACACTCGACACCGGTTCGAAGCTCCAGTCCTTGATCGCTCAGTTTAGACAACGATGTTTTGAGCACGTTTCGCGGAGCATGTGCAACCGGACGACCATTCATCCAGAGGTCGGCGGCCAACCAACCAATTTCCGGCTTCCAGGGAAGCTGGATCAAGCTACCGGGATCGGGAATCGCGAAGACATCGGGGTCGGCAGGGGTCATATCCAGCCAGGTGGCAAACCCGGCAAATGTGGCTCCATCTTCGCAGATGGAGTCTATCGCCGATGCGGGAACTAACTTGGCTCGCGCCGTTCCGAACAGATCAGAATACGAAACCAGAAAGTATCGAATTCCGAGTTCGCCGGCTTTCTCTTGCAGTGACATCAGCAGGTTCCTTGAATGACAACGCAGCGCGAGTCGGAGTCGCAAGGACTCGTCGCATCAAATGCTCGTCGAACCGGCTGCTTCAAGCGCTGAGCAGTTCGGCAATAGCGGCTTTAATAAATTGTTGGTCGACAGGATTCTTCGCAGGATTGCCGGCGCGATGCCCCCAAACCGAAGGGATCGGGCGGAACTGCGAATTGGGGATCAGTCGAGCTTCCGCCTGGCTGTCCTCCGGTGTGAAATACAGGTCCATGGCACCGGGCATCACCAACGTCTTTGCCCGAATCGCCCCCAAGGCCGCGGTCAGATCGCCACCATAACGTTCGTTATCACTGATATCAGATTGCTTCCAGGTCTCAAGCATCGATAACAAATTGCCGGCATCGCGCCGCAGAAAACTGCCCTCCCAATCGCGGATCAGGAAATCCTCCAAGGATGAGTAACCAAGCTCCAGATACAAGTGTTGTCGATAAAAAGCCTGCGACAATGCCCAACCAGCGTAGACTCGTCCGAAGGCTCGCAAGCCGCGCTCGGGACGGGCGATGAAGCGATCACCGGCCCAAGCTGGGTCGCAAGTCAATGTGCCGCGCAAGCCTTCCAGAAAAACGATGTTGTGCGGTGACGTTCGAGCCGAACTGCAAATCGCGGCGATCCGTTCAACCGACTCGGGAAACAGAGTTCCCCAATGGAAGGCCTGCTGAGCCCCCATTGACCAGCCATAAATTAGCATCAAGCGTTCGATCTCGAAGACTTCGAGGAGCAGCCGCCGCTGCGCGGTGACGTTATCGACATGGGTAAAGACAGGGGGCTGACGACCCCCGAACGGTTCTGGCAGGTTACTGGGCGAACTCGACAGGCCATTGCCGAACATGTTCGGAATGACGACGAAGTAACGCGATGAATCGAGAATCTTTCCGGGGCCGATCAACCAGTCCGTATCGTAGTGCTGAGCACCAAACGAAGTGGGATACAAGATGACATTGGAACGATCCGCATTGAGCGTCCCATAGGTCTTGTAAGCCAGTTTTGCCTCGGGCAGCGTCAGTCCACGCTGCAACCGGAAATTCGGCAATGTCAACACCTCGTAGTCCGACATCCACAGCCTTTCGCGGGGTCACCCATCAAGTTGAGGATGTTTGATGCAGCGGTGCTCCGATCGAACGGACGATCGTTTGGTTCGCCGCGACGTAGCCGGGCTCAACATGGACCAGATGCGCGAGAAGCTCGCGATGAGCCCGTGGCAACTGATGAAACGGAATTGAAGGATACAAATGATGCTCGGTATGAAACGGCATATTCCACATCAGCAGTCGAATCAGCGGATTGGTGAGCGTCGTACGAGTATTCGTGAGTCCGTTCGAATCGGTGGTGCATCCGGTATGCTCCGCGATCAAAATGGCTCGCAGTAGCGGCTGAGCCAAAATGGCCGGAAAGAACCAGTAGAACCAGACGTAAGAATATCCGAACGCGATTGAAACAAGTCCCGCCACGTAGATCGTTAACTGGATTGCGGACGACACTGCCACGCTTGTTCGAGCCGACGCTGGGAGAAATGGGTATTTCTGGATTCGACCGATGGCCAGGCCAACAAACATGGCAGGCCGGAACAGCCAGAAAGGAACGGCACTGATTTCGCAGACATACTCCCAGACGTTGCGCGGCTTCGGCGACGACAGTTCGGGGTCGCGTTCTTCGTCCTGCGTGTACCGATGGTGCCAGGTGTGGTAGTAGCGATAGTAGGTAAAATTGTAAAAGCTGAACAAACCCGCCAGCCAGCCGCAGACCTCATTCCAGAATCGGCTGGCAAACGCAGTGCGATGGACGCATTCGTGCATCGGGGCAAACATGGTGACAATGACGAAGCCATGCAGCATCATTGCGGGAACCAGCAGCCACCAGTTTCCCATCGCTTGCGAGACCAGGAATCCCGTCCCGATCATGATAAGCAGGTGAACACCAAAACGAATAAGGCCGCGCGAATCAGACCGATGGCTGAGTGAGCGGATGACAGCAATGTCGAGAACATTGCGACCGGGGAGACTTCCCGTTCCCATGTCGACGGAATCAGTCGATCCCGGAATCTCAACAGACATTTTCGCTCCTCTGAAAGAATGCGGTGGGGAGTGACGAATCACTCCCCACCGCGATCACTCGAGCTGGAGCGCACAGCCGAACGAAGTAGTAATAGCCTACTGCCTGCAGCCGCGCCGTTCAACCGTTTTTCGTTCTGAAATCATCACGACGCGGAACAGCTGGCAAACGATACGAACCGGGCCTCACACACAGCGTCGTAGGACACCAAGGGCAGAGAACGTCACTCGTTTCCCCGCTCTGGTCTTGTTCCTTCTTGTGTCATGTCAATGCCGCCGACCCTGATCTTGCGCCGGTTGAAAGTCCTTAGCTGAAACAACCTGAACATTGTTCTCGTCACCGTGAAATCAAAGGCAGATATTGTATCCCTAGTCAGACAGTCTCCCTTTTCGATTTTGCATTTCAGTTTTGTATACTCTGCAGTCATACTGACGATACCCGAATTAACTGCGGCATCCCCTTCTTTAGTGATCTCTGATGCTCATCTTCGGCGGCACGCAACAACCATGAGCGACTTAGACACGATTCTGAAGTTAATCTTGAACAACATTCCACAGGGTGTGTTCTGGAAAGATCGCAATTCCGTTTATCTCGGCTGCAATCATGTCATTTGCCAGGCTCTGGGACTCAGCGGCCCAGAAGACCTGATTGGGAAGTCTGACTTCGAGTTCCCATCAATCTCGCGGCAACAAGCAGAGAGTTTCGTAAAGACCGATCGGCAGGTGATGGAGTCTGGTCAATCACAATTTGCCATCATCGAACCACTTGATCGATACGACGGCCGAACGATCTGGATCGAGACTATCAAAGTACCGCTGCGTGACTCGCACGGAACCGTAATTGGAGTACTAGGCACTTGGCAGGATGTGACCGAGCGGCAGCAGGCAGAAGTAGCGTTGCGTCATAGTGAGCAGCGTTATCGCAGTTTGGTGACAGCCACGGCGCAGATGGTCTGGATGTCGAACGCGCGCGGCAGCCAACTCCAGGTCACCCCGCCTCTTGAGGAATTTACCGGGTTGGCCGGTGAACAACTCAAGGGGTCAGGTTGGCTACGGGCGGTTCACCCGGATGATCGCGGTAAGGCCGAGGCGGCTTGGGATGCCGCAACGACAAGCGGTCGATCATACGAGTGTGAGTTTCGGATGAAGCGAGCCGATCAGCAGTGGCGAGCGATCCACTCCCGCGGGTTTCCAATCCTCGACCAGAATGGCCTGGTTTTGGAATGGATCGGGATTGGGATCGATGTGACGGAACGTAGGGAATCTGAGCATCGAATTCGTAAGCTGAACGACGAACTTGAGCAACGCGTTCGCGAGCGGACCTCGGAACTGGAAGCCGCCAATAAGGAACTCGAGGCATTTTCGTACTCGGTGTCCCACGACCTGCGCGCCCCGCTGCGTGCCATCGACGGTTTCTCCCGAATTGTTCTCGCGGAGTATTCAGCGGATATGCCCACGGAGGCGAGGGAGTACCTCCAAGACATTCGCACAAATACCAGAATCATGGGCCAACTGGTGGATGATCTTTTGACTTTTTCGCGTCTAAGCCGACAACCGCTCCGACGGTTTCCGATCCATCCTGTCGATCTTGTGAACAGCGGTCTGGAAGAATTGCATAGCCAGTTAGAAGGTCGAAACATTGATATCCGAATTGGCGACCTGCCCGACTGTTGGGCGGATCCTGCATTGCTGAAACAGGTCTGGTTGAACTTACTCTCCAATGCGATCAAGTACTCGTCAAAGAGAGAAGCTGCTGCGATTGAAATCGGGTGCGAGCCCTCACCCGAATCTGGTGAGCAAACGTATTTCATCAAGGACAATGGCGTTGGATTCGACATGCGATACGTCCATAAGCTGTTTGGCGTCTTCCAGCGGCTCCATCGCTCCGAAGAGTACGAAGGGACCGGTGTTGGATTGGCGATTGTGCAGCGTGTCATTCATCGTCATGGTGGACGCGTCAGGGCGGAAGGCGATTTAAATCGCGGCGCGACATTCTTCTTTACTCTGCCGGAACAAGGAACATCCCAATGACCGACACTGCTGTCGAGATCCTGCTGGTGGAAGACAACCCCAACGACGTCAAGCTCGCGTTACATGCATTCAAATCAAACAACCTCGCAAACCATGTTCGCGTCGTTCGTGACGGTGCCGAAGCGCTGGAACTCATCTTTGGCACCGATCGATATGACAAATGCCCCTGTCATCCCAAAGTCATCCTGCTCGACCTGAAACTGCCGTATGTCGACGGAATAGAGGTGCTTCATCGTCTCAAAGCTGATGAACGTACGCGTCAGATTCCCGTAGTCGTTCTGACATCGTCGCGTGAAGAGCCGGACATTCAGAAATGCTACCAACTGGGAGTGAACAGCTACATTGTAAAGCCCGTCGACTTTGATCAGTTCACTAAAGCTGTTCGAGAGGTCGGAATGTATTGGCTACTGCTGAATCAGCGTCCCCAATAATCCAACGTCTTCGAAAATCGCGGCATCTCGCTAGCAAACAAACCTGACATGTCGGAGGTCGCGATTTTGGCCACACCGCTCCAAGTGCTGATTCTGGAGGACCGACAGACCGATGTCGAGCTGGTTCTCTATGAGCTTCGTCGCGGCGGATTTGATCCAACGTGGATGCGAGTCGATACGGAAGAAGACTTTCTAGCGCAATTGCGACCATCTCTGGACATCATCCTATCCGACTACTCGCTTCCCGCTTTCGATGCCATGAAGGCCCTTGAGATCACGCGCAGATCCGGACTCGCGATTCCCTTCATCATCGTTTCCGGCAGCATCGGCGAAGAAGTCGCGGTCGAAGCGATGAAAAAGGGAGCGACTGACTATCTGCTGAAAGATCGCCTGGGCCGACTGGGCTCGGCCGTTCACAATGCGATCGAACAGATTCAACTTCGCGAGACGGCAAAACGCTCGGAAGCAGCACGCCATTCTGCCGAGACGCTGTTTCGGCAACTCGTCGAAAACTCACTCGCCGGTATCCAGATTCTGCAGGACGACAGATACGTCTTCACGAATTCACGCGTCGCCGAAATGTTTGGGTATACGCAAGAGGAATTGCGAAACATTGACTCATGGTCTCTTGCGGTCGCTCCCGAGGATCGATCCATGGTCATTGAGCAGGTGCGGTGGAGACTGACTGGCGAATTGCCGCGGGCACAATACACCTTCAAAGGACAGCGAAAAGACGGCAGTCTTATTGACGTGGAAATTCACAGCAATCGCATCGAACTGGACGGGCGTCCCGCAGTGCTGGGAATGCTGGTGGACATCACCCAGCGTAAGCAAGCCGAAGCCGAAATGCAGCACACCACTGATCTGCTTCAGGCGATCGCCGAATGGACACCCGACGCGGTCTTCATCAAAGACCGATCAGGCCGATACTTGCTGTTCAATCCCGCTGCGGCTCGCTTCGTCGGCCGACCTGTCGAGGAAGTTCTGGGCCGTGATGATACGCAATTGTTTTCACCAGAGAGTTCGCTTGTCGTCATGCAACGCGATCGGGAGGTGATGGCCAGCGGAATCATGGAAACCAAAGAGGAAGAACTGACAGCGGCCGGTATCAAGCGGGTCTTTCTGGCGACGAAGGCACCCTACCGCGACAATCAAGGAAATATTGTTGGCTTGATTGGAATCTCGCGCGACATCACCGAACGCAAGCGAGCTGAAGCCGAACGTGACCATCTGCTGACGCGGTTGCAGTTGCAAATGGATCGCATGCCTTTGGGTTGTCTGATAACCGACGCGAACTTTCGAATCATTGACTGGAACTCGGCTGCTGAGCGGATTTTTGGGTACACCAAGGCAGAGATGGTTGGTGTCGGCCCGCCGTTTGAGAAAATCGTCTACCCCGGTGCTTGGCCCAAAGAACGAGAGATCCTGAGAAGGATTCGCTCGGGAGATATGGCTGCCCATTCCGTCAATTCCAACTTGACTAAAGAGGGCAGAAAGATCATTTGCGAGTGGAACAATACGCCACTCCTTGATTCCGAGGGAAACTTCATCGGCTTACTGGCTGTTGCTCAAGACATCACCAGCCGACGTGAAGCGGAAGTGACCATTCTGCTGAGAGACCGGGCGATTCAGGCCGTCACGCAGGGGATCATTATCACCGATCCCGCATTACAGGATAACCCTATCATCTATGTGAGCCCGAGCTTTGAAAAGCTGACGGGATATTCGGCGGCGGATGCCTTAGGTAAGAATTGTCGATTCCTTCAGGGTCCCGACACAGATCCAGAGTCCGTCTCTCGTCTTAGAAGAGCGATACGTGAAGCACAACCCTGTAAATTAGAACTTCTGAACTATCGCAAAGATGGAACGTCATTCTGGAACGAGCTATCGATTTCTCCCGTGTTCGATCCACAGGGACGAGTGACGCACTTCGTAGGATCACAAGCCGACGTGACTTCCCGGCGTAAGATGGAAGAACAGCTTCGCCAAGTCCAGAAGATGGAAGCCGTTGGCAGATTGGCCGGAGGCATCGCTCATGATTTCAACAACTTGCTGACAATCATCAACGGGTACAGCGAGTTGATCTTGGACACTCTGTCTATCGAGGACAGTTTTAGAGAATACGTCGACCAGATCAAAGCCGCTGGCGAGCGAGCGGCGGCATTAACGGGGCAACTGCTTGCCTTCAGCCGAAAGCAAATGCTTCAGCCTGTCATTGTCGACTTGAATGTTCAGATTCGAGATATGCAGAAACTGCTGCGCCGGCTGATCGGTGAAGATATCGAATTGCTGCTGGACCTCCATTCAGATTTATCGAGGATCTACGCTGATCGAAGCCAAATAGAGCAAGTTGTTCTGAACCTGATCCTGAACGCGCGCGACGCGATGCTAAATGGCGGGACTTTGATTGTTGAAACGCGGGATGTCGATTTCGATTCCGAATACGTTTCCTTCCATCCTGAAGCGCGTCCCGGACGAAACGTCATGCTGGCGGTTTGCGATACGGGCTGTGGCATGGACAAGGAGACAATTGCCCGCATCTTCGAGCCATTCTTTACGACAAAAGAGGCGGACAAGGGAACTGGTCTCGGCCTGCCAACCGTCTATGGCATCGTGAAGCAGAGCAATGGCCATATTGATGTGTACAGCGAAGTTGGGCTCGGAACAACTTTTAAAGTGTACCTGCCTGCCTATAGCTCAGCAGGAGAAGCCGTTCCCAATGCCGAACCAATTCCGCAGGAATTACTACGAGGCACGGAGACAGTCCTGCTCGTCGAGGACGAAGATAGCGTTCGCGCATTGGCCGCTAAGATTTTGCGATCCAGTGGATACGTCGTACAGGAAGCCAGCAATGGAAAGCAGGCGATCGAGCAACTTGAAAATGAACTCGACCCGATCAAACTGATCATCACTGATGTCGTGATGCCTGTCATGGGGGGACGGCAACTCGTGGAACATCTCTACAAGCAACGCCCAGATATCAAAATTCTTTTCATGTCGGGCTATACAGAAGATTCTGTGGTACGACACGGGATCCTAAGCTCCGCCGCTGATTTCCTTCAAAAGCCATTTACAGCGCTTTCCCTCACCAAAAAAGTGCGAGAAAGTCTCGATGCGCCGCAATGACAGTACTTGGCTTAATGCTTTTTGGCCAATTTATAACCTCCATGTGGATCTCAGGATGGATACAACCTGCGCCCGCCGCACAACCGGAGCGCAAAGTTCATTGGTGATCTCATGATCGGATTGAATTCCCGTCGATCAAACAATTTCAAAGCGATATTTGCGCTGCACGATTCTCTACGCCGGATCTAGTCGCTCAAGATGTCGGTCAAACTGCTTGTGAGGTAAGAGTCATGAGTTTGGAACCGGTCAATCTTGATAAGTTGGCTGACAACGCTCCCTTGGTAATACCAGCAGATCCAGATCGAATCCTGGTTGTCGATGACGACGAAGGTATCTGCCGTTTTGTGGGAACCGTTCTGAAGGGGGCCGGCTACGAAGTCCTGTACGCAAACAGCGGAGAGGCTGCACTTCGGATTTGCGATCAAGACCCTTCCATCAAGTTGATCCTTGCCGATGTTGTCATGCCAAACTTGGGCGGACGTCAATTGGCCAGTCAAATCGGTAGTTCACATTCACAGATCAAGGTAATCCTGATGTCGGGTTACCCGAACTTGTCCGGTCTTCTCAACGGAATTGCGAGCAGAACGGAAAAGATCAGATCTGAATGCAATTTTATTCTGAAGCCTTTCTCTCCGAGCGAACTGACCCGCAAGGTTCGCGAAATCCTGAGCCAACAGGCAGACGCCGTGCCGTCACAATCCATGTGAAGTCATAGTGAATTCGCGAAGAGGCTTATGGGCCGCCGATCACTTCATAATTGGCAGACGAATCATCCGGGGTCTTCAATTGGACCTGTAACTCTGGGACTTCACGAGCAGAGACTTCGACCCGTAACGTGATGAGATGCCGACCTGGCGTCAGTTCCACGTCGAACTGTTTGGAGTCAAAGGCATCGGTATCGAACCACGTTTGCACAGGCTCTGTCGACGTCACCAACACAATCGCCTTACCACCGGCACTGACGTTGATTTCGCCTTGTAGAATTAACACGACTGGTTTGTCGCCCCCTCGAAGCTCTTCCAATGGAAGAATCCCAGAAACCCGACCATAAGCCGAATCCCAATCTGTCGGCGGGCTTCCCAGAACAAACTGCCGGAGATGCTCCAAGTGAGGCACTTCGTCGGTCAGTTGCGGTGGCGGCTGACGCAAAACTCGCCAGCGCTGGATGGTCTTCGACTGCTGAACGGCATAAGGCCCGGGCTTTCCGAGTTCCGAGATGAACTTTGCCAGGTCCAGCAATTCGTCGCGAGTGAGAAATTTCGTCAGTCCCTGTGGCATCAGCGATTTGCCTTCGAGTTCTTCGTCGATATCCGCTACTGGGATTTTGACGACGGCTCCATTCGCGTCCCGAATGTTGATCCGCACGTCATCTCGATCAATCACGACGCCGGTCAGAACTTTGCCGTTGTCCAGTGCAAAGATCCGGGTGACATATTGCTCTTTGACAGCAAGATTCGGATTGAGAATCGAGTTCAGTACATAGTCGACAGGCGATGAACCACCGACGGCACTCAACTCGGGTCCCACCTGCCCACCCGCGCGACTGACACTGTGGCATTTCATGCAGTTGAGATCCTTTCGGCGAAAGATCTTCTCTCCGCGGACCGCGTCACCTTTAGAAATCACATCGGCAGCAATCCTCGTGACCTCTTCGGGAGTCGGGGGCGGCGCATCCGCGGCGATTCCCGCCGCTTTGCTCAGAACATCTGAAAGCGCGGCGTCGCTTCGCCCAACGGAGTAGATGTAACGGAGTGATCGCTTCGCGACATCGGCGGTCAGCTTTTGCTTGGCAAGCTCCGCAGCCAGGAAGTCGGCCCCTCCTTTACGATCCAGAAAAGCCGCGATCATTTCATCTGGGTTGTCTTTCGCCGTCGCGTCGGCCAAGACCTGTGCGCCGGCTTGTGCCGCTGCAGTCAGTTCCATTCCAGATAAGCCAGCAGCGGCCTGCATGCGAATTGATAATGGCAGGTCCTTGCCGACAAGTTTCAACAGTGTCGATTTCGATTCGGCGCTGCCGATTGCGACCAGCCCCTCAATCGCAACTCTTCGCAGTTCGGCCTTCGTCTTCGAGTCAGTCGCCAGCGATTGAAGCGCCGGAAGTATCGCCGCGTCTTTCCAGGTCGATGCGAGTTTGATCGACGCCTGCTGCAAAGCGGGGTTCGCGGCGGCAGCGTCACCCGCGACAAGCTTCTCCAAGGCAACCAGTTCGCCAGCTGGTTTCACTTTTCTGGTGACAGCCGCATCTGTCATCCACTGCATGGCTTTCAATCGCAGATCGGGCGTAAATCCATCCGGTTGTACCACCTTGTCGAAAACAATCTTCAGATCGTTCGCGTTGCCGCGACTGCAGATCATTTCGACAACTGTCCCCTGTCGTTCAGCAGGTAGACGGCCACCTTGAAAGAGCTTCATCAACGGGCCGACGGCACTTTCAGTTTCGTCGCCACGAACCGACGCAACGCCACATCCCATCAAAGCAACGACGAGCAAGGTTGCTCGCAAGAAACGTCTCATTCCAGATAACTCCATAACCCAGCAATGCGGAGCCAACGTCGGGGTCTTCGCAATTCCGTGACTTTGTCGGGACATACAATAACCGGAGCGGCCAATGCCGCTCCGATTTTCTTCATTCTCAAGACGCCAGTCACACTATTTCTTGGCCCGTCGATCCAGCGTTTTGTTCGTCTCGTTGAGCTGATGCTTCAGGTATTCATCCTGAGGATGAATCAGCGACTCAACAACAACTTCGGCAGCCTTGGCAGCGTCCGACCCTGCGAAGAAACTGAGAGCCCATACGGACTGCAACCGGACTGCGCCGCTTTCGTCGTTGACCCCCGCGCGAAGCAATTCGAGCGGGTCGGAAACGCGATCACGCCAGCTTGCCAGAACGCGCGTCGCTGCTGCGCGAGCTTTTGGTTCTGGCGACTTGAGCACCTTCTTCAAAAGATCAGCATCAACGACATTGTGGCTCTGATGCAACCACAAGCCTTCCAGCACATGATGGTCGTAGTTGGCATCACCGGTATCCAACGCACTGATCCACTTCTTGGCTGCTGGAATCACATCGGTCGAAGGGCGCCCTGAAAGTTCAATCCGCGCCAAATGTCGCATTCGGTTGTCTGGATTCTTAAGCAAGTCCAGCAACTTGTCGATCGGTTGGCCTGCAATGGCTACTGGCTTCAGCAGGTCTCGGCCTTCGTATCGAACGCGATAGACTCGGCCGTGGTCGTGATCACGGCTGGGATCACGCAGGTTGTGCTGCATGTGGCCGATGATCGGATTCTGCCAATCCGTGAAATAGATCGCGCCATCTGGTCCAACTTCCGTGTCGCCGGGTCGGAAATTCGGGTCCGATGAGAACACGATCGGATCGACTTCCACCGCGGTCAAGCTGGAGTCCTTGTCCTGCGGCTTGTACTGCAGAATCCCTTGGAAGCCAATCACATTATTGACCAGGATGTTCCCACGGAACTCTTCCGGGAAATGGCTGCTGCTGAGAACCTCAGTCCCCGAGCAAGGGCGCGTCCGCTGCTTGTATACTTGCGGCGGGCTGGCGTGCTTGTGTGGGTAGTCGATGTCGCCAGAGAACAGAACAGCATGATACGGTTGCGATCCAGTTCCATCCCACACGACATCGCGACCCCAGCCATCGAAAATATGTCCGTGGGGATTGGCAAAGCCGAAGGAGACGTAGACATCTGACTTCTGGGTTCGTGGCTCATAGCGGAAGACCGCCCCATTGGCCACGCGACGTGGCGGGCCCCAGGGTGTTTCGATCTGCGAGTGATGGAACGTCCCTTCCTGCATATAGATCGATCCACCCGGATCCAGCACGAAGCTGTTGATCGTATGATGCGTGTCCGCCGTGTCGAATCCGTGAACGATCCGTTCCTTCACATCGTACTTGTCATCCCCATCCGTATCCTTCAGAAACAGCAGGTCTGGCCCCTGAGCGACCAGCACGCCACCATTCCAGAACTCGAAGCCGGTCGGGTTGTGAATGTCGCCAGCGAACGTGGTGCACTTATCTGCTTTGCCGTCCCCATTGGTGTCTTCCAGGATCAGCAACCGGTCGTCCATCTTCTGCGTCGGCTTCCAGTGCGGATACGTGCGCCAGCACGCCACCCACAACCGGCCCTTGGTATCGAACGCCATCTGGACTGGTTTCACCAGTTCCGGGAACATCTTTTCATCAGCAAACAGTTCGACCTTCATGTTCTTATGAACGGTCATTTTACTGATCGACTCTTCGCCCGACAGGAACAGGTGTTTGCCCCCTTCAAGAGGTCCCGGCTTGTTCGTGATTACCGGGATAAACTCGGGCAGATTGTTGTCTTCGGCTTTGGCCGTCTTGCCTTGTGCGGCGGCCCAAACAACCTTGTCCCGATTCGCAGTCAGCGTATCCAGCACATCCAGTTCGCGTTGAGCCACTGAATAGTTCGACAGTCCGTCCCCGTAGCCGCCGGGGCCTTCGGAGAACTTCAGGAATGCGCGTTCGCCGTATGTCGAAAAGCCGTCCGTCACGCGGTAACGCATGTACCAGTAAAAATTCTTGTCTTGAACCGCACTGCGAACACGTTCCAACGCCGTCGCATCGCGCTTGATCATGGGGCCATTGGGGAACAATCCACGTTCGGCAATTGAGGCGACGAGACTTTCTCCGTTTGGGTTCAGATGGATGCCATTAATCGTGTTCGGTGCCCCTTTCCCAAATGCTTCGAGAGTGGGGGTGAACAGATCGACGAACTGGACTTGCTTTGCCTTGGCGACTTCCGCCAGCACCTCGGTGTAAACCTTGATCCGCGCGTTGGACGCGTCGACTTCAGCCTTGCTCGGCAAGTTTGGAGTGTTCAGAAACTCGTGAGCGGTGGGCGAGAACAGCACCAGACGCGGAGCTGACTTGCCGTTGTATTTCTGGCTCAGCGCGTGCTGGACAAATTCTTCGACGTTCTTACGGAACGCTGGCAACCCGGCATCCCCAGCCGTCGATTCGTTGTATCCATATAACGCGAAGACCACGTCCGCCTTGGTGTTGGTGAGTTCAAAGCGGTTCTCGCGAACTTTGCCCTGATCACGAGGCGACAGCTTGTTGGGTTGAGGGCAAGGAGCGCTTCCCGACAGCCATTCGTCCTGTGATCCAAACGACATGGATCGCATCCGATGATTGCCGTTTTTATATCCGTCAATCTCGTCGCCGCTATAACCCAAATTGCGGAAGACGAGATCGTAATCTGCAAATCGAGAATAAAGGCGGGCTTCCAGCGATCCGTCATGCTGCATACGCTCGGCCAGCGTATTGCCGATGATGCAGATGTGGTCTCCCTTTTTCAGTTCCAAATCCTGTGCTCCAGCAGATGCCGATGCGGCAGTCAGCAGGAACGCAATCAACAGTGGTCGAATCTTCATTCAGAAGCCCTTGAGGATCAGGTTGTCAGTCAATAGTCGTTCGCTCAGATCACAATGGCGATGCCTTAAGTGTGCCATTACCAGTCGCAATTGTCACTCGTCAAGCAGGAGTTTTGAACCTGCAAGGTCCGTAACGCCAATCTGGCCGACGATATCGGAGAGATCGATGGCTGTCCCGGCTGGGGATCCCAGGTCATCCACGGCCAGGCGCACTGAAACCTCAATCGGTTCGGCGAGGTAATTCCTGCCAGATTGATTGCCATTTGTCACTGTTGGAGTTGAATCCATGTCACACCGTCTGTCATCGATGCTCTTCTTGGCCGTCATATTGGGGGTGATGTGGCAAGGCGAAGTACGTGCCGCGGACGCCGAGAGTGACAGCTCTCTGGTTCGCCACTTACCGGGAGGTGCCGTCGCCACAGCGGAAATTTCAGGGTTGGCATCGATCATCGAGCGAATTGAAACCTCGGAGGCGCTGAAGGGCTATCTCAATAGCCCTCTTTATCAGGAGGCGATCAAAACAGACCCCGCTCGGAAGGCGCTCGCCGGGAAAGCGATTTTGGAAGCGCAATTGGGGATGAATCTGTGGTCGATCGCGAAGACGTACCTCGGTGACCGTCTGGTTATGGGTGTCTACCCGCCGGTCGGCATTCATCAACCGGATGGGATTCTGGTCATCCGCGTCAAAAATGCCGCGGACTTGTCGAAGCTGCTCGAAAAACTCACGCCACTCGCGGCGTTCGCGGGCGACGCTGTCTCCATTTCGGACCATGCTGGCGGTGGGAAAGCCTTCAAGTCGAAAGACGGAAATCAGGTCGTCGTCACAGATCGCTGGATTGTGGCCAGCAAAAGTTCTGAATTGCTGTCGCAGACATTGACGAATCTGACGACGTCGCATGACAGTGGCCTGGGCTCCGAAGCCAGTTGGAAGTTGATGGCCCAGCAACTGGGAACGCAGCACGCCATTCAACTCTGCGTCAATCTGACGAAAGTCAGTCAACTACTGGGCAAACGAGTCGTTCCCGAGAAGTTGGACAACCCCGTGGTCTCCCTCTTGTACGGTGGATTGCTCGAATACGCTGCCAAAAGCCCCTACCTGGGAATGACAGTTGACATCGGTGAAAGTGGTTATTCAATCCAGTCTGCAGTGGCTGGTAAGGTGAGCGATCTCGACGATGCGCACAGGGCTCTGGTTCTGGATCCTGCACAGCCATTGTTACCAATGACACTGGACGTATCGGAACGATTGGGCGTGTTTTCTTTCTCACGCAATTTTTTGAAATGGTACAAAGCTCGCGAACAATTGCTGGAAGGTAAGCTGCTGCCGGAGTTCGATAAGTTTGAAACGGGGCTTGCCACGTTCCTGCCAGGTAAAGACTTCGCAGAGGATGTCTTGCCTTTACTGACGGGGCGAGTCGCAATTGTGTCGGCACCTCAAGATTACTCGTATCTCGATGGGAAGCCCGGCGTCCAACTGCCCGCGTTTGGATTGGTCATCGAATTGGCCAAGCCGAGCGAAGGAGCCGACATCTTGAACCTTGTCGCACAGACGATTCTGACCATCTCGAATTTGGAGGCTGCCAAGCAAAAGCGGCAGTTGTGGGTGCAGTCATCCGAAAGCTATCACAATGTGCAAATCAATTTTGCCCGCTACCTTCAGCGTCCCAAAGGGGATCAGTTAGCGACCGCTTACAATTTCCAACCTGCATCGACTCTGATCGGCAATCGCTTTGTCTTGTCATCCAGCCTGGGGCTTTGCCGCGAGTTGATCGATGCTCAGCAGAATAAGCGTCTTGCGGAAACGGCAACCGCATCTCCTAACGGCATTCCGAATGTCGTGCAAGAACTGTCCCCCGTTGTGGCCGCTCAATTGCTCGAGGCGAATGCTGCTGTGATTCATGCCAAAAGCATTCAGAACGGGAAGACTGCCGAACAGTCCGGCCGCGAACTGGAGGCCGTCTGCACGCTGCTGCGACGAATGACGGCCATTCATTTCGACACGGTTCAATATGCAGATCATATGCGGCTGGAACTGAGTGGGGGTTGGAAGTAACCCGCTTTGATTGCCTTGCAACCTCGATCGGTTGCATTGCTCGCTGACAAAGTAAAGGCTGCAGTCATGCCGAATTTTGAACCACCTGCGGGATTGCTGGCTCCATTCGATTTCACGATCGATCGCGCCTGGACCGCTCGCGAAGCCACTCATTTGCTGGGCCGATCGCAATTTGGGTACACCCCGGCCGAGTTGGAACTGGCGACTCAACGCGGTCCCGCCGAGACAATCGAGCGACTGCTGAATGCTCAACCCGAGCCGGTTGAATTTCAACAGGCCGAACTGGCTCTGCGCAAGACCGCATTGGCCACCGGTGAAATCACCGATCTGAAGATCTGGTGGTTGTATCGGATGTGGGCCTCTGCAAATCCATTGGCCGAGAAGATGTCGCTCCTCTGGCATAACCACTTCGCCACTTCATTCGACAAAGTGCGGTCTGTGATCCAAATGCTGAATCAGAACGAACTGATTCGCGAACATGCTCTTGGTCACTTCCAGCAGTTGCTGCACGGGATGTCTCGCGATACCGCGATGCTGGTCTGGCTCGATGGCAACGCAAATCGAAAGCGACACCCCAACGAAAACTTCGCTCGCGAGATTATGGAACTGTTTGCTCTGGGCGTCGGAAATTACACGGAAAAGGATATTCAAGAGGCCGCCCGAGCCTTCAGCGGCTGGCATGTGCGAGAGGGGGCTTTTTGGTTCAACCAGTCGCAGCATGACGAGACAGAAAAGACCGTGTTCGGAAAAGTTGGCAATTTTGATGGCGCGGCAATCGTCGATCTTTGTCTCGCTCAGCCAGCGTGCCCAAAATTCCTGGCAATGAAATTGCTGAAGACATTTGTTTGCTCAGAACCAAAACAGGAATTGATCGAGGCTGTCGCAACGCGAATCCGGCTCCATGACTTTGTCATGTTGCCAGTACTTCGTGAGTTGTTTTCATCGCAAGTTTTCTATGATGGCGCGAATTGTCGGTCACTGATCAAGTCTCCCTTGGACTTGGTCGTTGGTTCGCTACGCGCGCTGGCCGCCGCCGTCAAATGGCCCTCGATTGCAAAGTTGCTCGCCAGCTTAGGTCAGGATGTCTTCGAGCCCCCTTCCGTCAAGGGATGGGAAGGGGGGCGGCTTTGGATCAATTCGTCCTCCATATTGGTCCGCACAAACTTTGCTACGGAACTCGCTTCCACAGAACAACTCGCCAGCTTGCGGATCTCGGTGACCGAGGGGGCGGGTGAAACGAGCGATTCCGTGGTCGCGCGTCTCGAACGCCTGTTAATGGGCGGCTCGTTCGAAGGTGAATTGCATGCGAGCCTGATTGCTCTGAATCAATTGGCGGAAGGGAATTCCCTGCAGAAATTGAGGGCCACAATCCAACTCATCCTGTCGTTGCCAGAATACCAACTTTACTAATCACGAATTCGCGATTTGCAATAACCCTGTCTGGATGTCGCCATGCTCTCTTCCACGCGCCGTGAATTCCTGCAACTCCTCGGGTCAGCCGGATTAATCTCGTTGAGTACGATGCCACCTCGATTTCTCGCGACAGCCGCCGAGACCGCTGGAATTGCAGCGCGCGACAAGCGGGTACTGGTCCTGATCCAATTGGCGGGCGGCAATGACGGATTGAATACGCTGATCCCGCATGGCGATCCTGCCTATGAAAAGGCGCGGCCGGGGATTGGAATTCCCAAGGCGCAGGTTCTCCGACTCAATGATCAAGTCGGGCTGCACCCGAACTTGACCGGTCTACGAGAACTCTACGATGAGGGGAAGTTGGCGGTCGTTCAGGGGGTCGGCTATCCGAATCCAGACCGATCTCACTTTCGTTCCATGGACATCTGGCAATCCGCACAGCCTCTCAACGAAAACCCACGCGATGGCTGGCTGGGTCGCGCGTTGGAGTGGCAATTTGACCGACAGCCCGCTCTGGCAGAGGCGCTGTCTTTGGGATCAGACAAACTACCACTGGCGTTTGTCAGCACGCGCGTCAACGTCCCATCGCTGCATCGCTTGGAGGACTTCCAGCTAGTCGATGGTCAGGGGCCAAGTGCGAACCGCGATCGAATTCGGATGACGATCAAGCAGCTTGTTGCCAATCCAGCCTCTGGTGAACTCGACTTCGTGCGTCGCGCGACGACAACGGCATTGACCAGTGCCGAACGACTGACGAGTCTTTCGGCCACCTATCGCACGACAGTCAATTACCCGAGCACCGGACTGGCGAGTCGATTGAAGCTGGTCGCTCAAATGCTCACCGCAGATCTGCCAGCTCGGATGTTCGTTGTTTCTCTCGACGGATTCGATACCCACTCACAACAGCAACCCGGTCATGCAGCACTGATGGCCGAACTGTCCGGAGCAATCCGCGCGTTCGAGCAAGATCTGGCCGAGCACAAATTATCTGATCGAGTCGTGTTGGCCACTTACTCAGAATTCGGCCGGCGCGTCGCCGAGAACGGAAGCTTGGGAACGGATCACGGCGCCGCTTCGATGTTGTTTGCGCTCACCCCTACGGGAAAGGCGGGACTCCACGGCACCTATCCGAGTCTGACCGACCTCACGGATGGCGACCTGAAATTCAATATCGATTTCCGTTCTGTTTATGCAGCGATCCTCGACAAGTGGCTCGAAATTCCGTCGGCTGAAGTGATCAAAGAAGTCTTTCGGCCGACGGCTTTCATTTGAGAACTATCGTTCGCGGGCGCGTTACAAGTCTTCGGCCAGAATGGCGGCTAGTCGACACGCAGAAAACGCGGCACGCTTTCGGGCGATTTTCCCCGCCGCCTGCAAGTAGCCTTCGGACAGATCGATTTCTTCGACGGCGGAGACTTTCCCACGAGCGACGGCCTCAATTGGAATCATAATCTCCTTCGTATAGACGTGACTGCGGCCGAGTTCTGCGCTCTCGCTCAACCAGTGAAGTGGATCAAGCCCATCACTCGATTTGGCAGCCATCTGCGCCTCATGCCAGATCGCACGGTCAGCGACAATGGACCGTTCTCTCCGCTGAACGTCGCCCGCATCAAACAGCGGCCCCAGCAACCCATCCCAGAGGGCGTGCAAGTTTTTGGATTGCTTCGTCGGAATGGAGTTCGCACCACGATCCCCTTCCGGGAAGACCTTTGCGTAATAGAGGCTGCCGGCGTGACAAGGTTGATGCGAATCGCCCACCAGGTGAATCAGCCAGCAGAGCGCTAATGCACGTTCGGAGCTTGGTCTGGTCTTGTCTTTCAGAATAGCTCGACACAATTGTATCGCCTGAGCGATGTGAAGACTGCCTGTCTCCATCGTCGCGTCTGCCGGGAGTGGTCCCGGCCTTGCTGGAACATTCACGGGTTCTCCGACCACCATTGTTGCGCCAAGCTGGTAGTGCCAACTGGGCCTCGTAAATGTTGGCTGAGATCTCGCCACATCGGGCCAGTAACCTGCTCGACCAACTAGCCAGCGCTGAATCTCTGCCGACTCTGTGATTTTCTCTGGTGGTTTGAAGTCATCGGCGAAACGGGGATGCGACTTCAAAATCGTCGACAGCTCGTGTTGTTGATCGGGTGACAGAGTCTCGAATGCCATCACAGCAATCAGATGATGTCCCCCTTCGGACCAGGCAAAACAGGTTTGAACGGAGAGGACAATCGCCAGAAACGCAATCTTCGCTTGCATTGAAATTCCTATGTGCTGTGCTATCCCAGACAAACCTGGTCTCACAATTTTTCGGGTAATTTGACGGCCGGATTCAACTTTTGCGCCTTCGAATACAAGCGTCGTGCTTCTTCGAGATCTCCTTGCAATATTGCGACGTCGCCTTTGGCCGCGAGCACATCTTCTCGGGGGGCAGGCCCTTTGCTGACTTCGTCCAGGTCGCGCAATGCCTCTGTTGGCCGGCCAAGTTGAATGTTGGATTTGGCACGCATCATCAGGGCCTCGGCGGTCAAGTCCGCGTTCAACCCTTGCTGAAGTAACGCCGCCTTCAAATGGCGCGTCGCCTCATCATAGTTCTTTCGTTCGAAAGCTTCACGACCAAGCTGAAACGCTTGTTCGCTCGATCGAGTTGTGGCGGCATTCTGATCCCGCGCGCAGCCAACGGGACAAATGATCAGAAGTACCAGAAACCAGTTCCGCAACATTAACTCGATCCTCATCAAAAGGCCAAGGCATGGCAGGAGCTCATTTAAAATTCGCCGACAACTTCGCCGACGTTCCGAGTCCCGAGTGCCCGCCAAACCAGCAGATCGATATTTTCACTGGCGAACCGCACGCTGCCATCCGCCATCAAGCAAAGGACACCTCCAATGTGGCGACTGCGAGCCGAGATAATTGCTGCTTCTCCAGGTGTGTCCGAAATGGCACTGAGAATTCCGCAATCTGACCCCTTCCAGTTCGGCTGGGCCATGTGGTTGTACATCGATCCCGAGTACGCCGCCCAAGGCCAGCCGTTCGAGAAATCGGTCCCCGGCAACCAGCGACCAAACGACGAGAAATTGAATGTCGAGACCAACGGCGGTGCACTTCCGCAGTCGACATACATCGCGTCGGGGTCAGGCATGGTTGTCGCGTTTCGATTTGGGTCAGTAATCACGTCTTCCGGCTTGGGAAGGGCCGTTGCCACATTTCCCCCGCTGCCTCGAGTTCGTTCGGCGAACATCACAGTATTTGACATGCCATCCGTGAAAGAGGCCGTATCCAAGCTCCGACCGATCGTGAATGCCCCATTGCCGCCACAGGACAACACCCCTTGGCTGGCCGAGGTAAAGGTTGCACTGAGATTGTTTTGCGCTCCCGATCGCTCTGCACCTTCGTACGGTGTTGACCCACCAAAGTTGTAAACGTAGTTGTTCTCGGTGGTGAGATTGCCAATGTTGACGTCAGAGGGGCAAATAAACATTCCGCCGGTATTGACAAATGCTTGGTAGTTGGGATTGATCGGAGTGACGCCTCCACCAGTCGTCATTTGTTGCGCCCAGCGACCGTTGAAATTGATCAAGTTGTAGACATTCCCCTGATCCAAAAAAGGCAGAATCATCACATGTACCGACCGGTTGGATGCATTGGCAGTCGAATTCGCCGCGGTGTAACTTGTGTAAGAAGCAATCGGGGCTCCCGTTGCTGCGGTCACCATATCGGGCGCCTGTCGGCCAGGCGGAAACTTGCTGTGGGAAGACGTGTAGTTGTGTAGAGCCAGCCCGATCTGCTTGAGATTGTTTCGACATTGTGTTCGTCGCGCTGCCTCGCGCGCCTGCTGTACGGCCGGCAATAGCAAGGCGATTAAGACCGCGATGATCGCAATCACCACCAGCAATTCGATCAGCGTAAACGCCAACCGACGAGAATGACGCGGCGAAGATAGACTCGTCGACATTTGGGCCATCACACGCTCCTCCGGAAATAAACAACAAATTGAATGCACCCGCAATTCCAGACCAATTGCGATCAAGTCGCGGAAACTTGGTGATAGACTACGCGCCGTCGTGAGGGGCCGGTGAAGAGATTGCGAATTCTTCAGGTCCACAAACGAAGCCGATTTGTGAAGAAACGAAGATAGTTTTCTCTGGGCAACAGACCGAGACAATTGCTTTCGCCGACACGCCAAACACAACCCGGGGATATGCCACGGCCAGCTCGTCGACTCGCCAAATTGCACTCCGACTCAATCGGGTTTGTGGCAGCTCATGTTCGGTCGCGTCTCTTTTTCGTTCTGCCGATGAGGCGATACGAAAGGGCCGTGAGAAGTCCGTTCGTTCGAAGTGACTGACGATTGCTCTCAACAATTGAGAAATGTTCGCGATTGGTAGTCGGCGAGCGGTGAATTGTTGAGCTCACAATGGCGGTCTTGCGGAAGTATTTGTGCTATCGTCCTTACACAATTGATCAGAATCTCTCGTCCTACGCTGAGTTCCTCATGGCTGCGCCTGTTCTTCAAGCTCTACTGGTTGCCGATCAGATCTATCAGGATCAAGCGACGGGTAAGTTCGTGATCTGCGGTATTTTCGGCACGATCTTCTTCATTCCGCATGAGAACCAGTCTTCAGAGTCAGCACCACAATCCGCAGAAGGGAGCGGCGAGAATGGAGGGGGTCAAGGAGCATCAGGCCAATCCGGGATGCAGCCACCCGCTCAACAGCAGATGCCCTTGAACCGGTTTCTCCGTGCTGGTTCGCCATCAGCCTACGTCAGCTTGACCGAGATCAACGGGCAGCGATCATTTGAGTTGCGCTATGTTGATCTGAACCAGAACAACGTCTTATTTACGTTTGAGTTCAAGGTCGACTGCCGTAACCCGCTGGAGACCGTCCAACTAACGCTGCCCTTGCCAGTACTGCCCGTTCCACACGAGGGCGTGTTTGCCTTGGAACTCTTATGCGAAGGCGAACTGTTGGGATCGCACCGCATTTTGACGAAGCGACAACCAAGAAGCTGATCGATTCTCGTCGCGGGAAATCCAGCAGGCATCAATCGCTGTCTGACTGCCCTGAGCCCAGTTTGAAAGCCGTCGCAATCGCCAGCACGAAGAATACAATGTCCACAACCCCAAAACTGCTCATGAAGGCGATACGAATAAGTGGCCACTGTGCTTCAGCAGCGATCGCCGCAGGAATTTGTCCTTCCTTGATCAGCCATTGGACGATGAAATAACCTGCCAGCAATTTTCCAGCCAGAATCGAGATGACTGCCCCTCCGGCGGCAATGAATCCCGCGATCCCTTCGTCCATGTCTCCAGCACCCATCCTCACACAGAAACCAACCAGGCCACCGACGCCCCAAGCCACGTAGCCGACTTCAGCATGGGCGAAGTATGCAATCGCGCCCCAGATAACAGCCCCAATACTGCCGCCGATACCAGCAGATAGAATTGCCGATATCGGTCCCCCAAGAACAAATCCGCCACCGGATGACGAGGACTGTTTTTTCTTCTTTGGGGGCGCTGTAGCAGACTCGCTCTGAATGTTCCTGGTGCTTGCTTCTTGCTTACGTCGAGGAGGAAGTTCAGGCAGCTCATCGACTGCATCATCCCTGGACCCGACCGAGTTCAATCCTGCAAACTCATCATCATCGGCCAGAGCTGGCTTGCTTGGTTTCAACTTCTCCGGTGTCGCCGGTGGGGACTGCCGAGGCGTCGGCATAGCATATTCGTTGTCATTGTTGTCAACGCTGCTACCAGAGGGGTCTTCAATTGTGAAACTTGAATCACAGACCTTGCAGCGACCCTTTTTGCCAATCAGGGTCGGTTTCAACTTATAAGCTTTGCCACAGTCTGGACAGGACACCGTAATCATAGTCACCCACCGGAAATACAGGCCCATGGAATTCCGAGAGACACTGACGTGCGACGAATTGCAGATATTAACAATCAGTAATAACTTGTAACAGGTTAACCGAACTTTACGAAAAATCCCCGCTCCGAAGCAGTTCGAAGCGGGGACGCAAATCACATTCGTTGCTTGAACAATCGCAATTAGTAGCGGTAGTGGTCTGGCTTGAATGGGCCATTCACAGGCAAGCCCAAATAGTCCGACTGTTTCTTCGTCAACTTCGACAGTTTGACACCGATGGTGTCCAGATGCAGCCGAGCGACTTCTTCGTCGAGTTCTTTCGGCAGGCGATGAACACCCAAAGCGTACTTGTCCGTTTCAGTCCAGAGGGCCAATTGGGCCAGCGTCTGGTTGGTGAAGCTGTTGGACATCACGAACGAGGGGTGACCGGTTGCGCAACCGAGGTTCACCAAGCGACCTTGAGCCAGCAGCAGGACGCTGCGACCGGTATCGGCGAAGGTGTACTTGTCGACGGGACCGCCATTGCCCGAGGGCTTGATGTTGATCTTCTTGGCTTTGCCAGAGGTGACTTGGGCTTCCATCCAGGCGACATCGATTTCAATGTCGAAGTGACCGATGTTGCAGATGATGGCGTCGTTCTTCATCTTGGCGATGTGCTCGCCGCGGATGATGTCACAGCACCCGGTCGTCGTCACGAAGATATTGCCTTCGGAGGCAGCATCTTCCATCGTGGTGACTTCGAAGCCTTCCATCGCCGCCTGCAAGGCGCAGATCGGATCGATTTCAGTGACGATGACGCGAGCACCATAGCGCTGCATCGAGATCGCACAGCCTTTGCCCACGTCGCCATAGCCAGCCACAACGACGACTTTACCGGCGATCATCACGTCGGTGGCGCGTTTGATGCCGTCAGCCAGCGATTCACGGCAGCCGTACAGGTTGTCAAACTTGCTCTTCGTCACCGAATCATTGACGTTGATCGAAGGAATCTTCAACTCGCCACGTTCATGCATTTGAACCAGGCGATGCACACCAGTCGTGGTTTCTTCGCTGATCCCTTTGATCCCTGGCAGCAGTTCGGGGAACTTGTCGTGGACCATGGCAGTTAAATCGCCACCGTCGTCCAGGATCATGTTCAGCGGCTTGCCATCCGGGAAGAACAGCGTCTGCTCGATGCACCAATCGAACTCTTCGTTGGTCATCCCCTTCCACGCGTAGACAGGGACTCCTGTTGCAGCAATAGCGGCAGCGGCTTGATCTTGCGTCGAGAAAATATTGCAGCTGCTCCAGGTGACTTCAGCACCCAAGGCGGTCAACGTTTCGATCAGAACAGCGGTCTGAATCGTCATATGCAGACAGCCGGCAATGCGAGCCCCTGCCAGCGGCTTGGTGGCCCCATACTTCTTCCGCAGCGACATCAAGCCGGGCATTTCGTTTTCGGCGATATCGATCTCTTTACGGCCCCATTCGGCCAGATCCATGTCCTTCACTTTGTAAGCCGGTTTTTTGTCGTTCGCTGGAGCGGGTGCCTTGGGCGATGTCGCCGTTGCCATATTGAATGATCCTCCTGAAACCTAAGCGGAACGATTCACAATTCGTTCCAATGGACATTGAATGGCGGAGTACACGTCCTGAACCCGCGCCACAAGAAGTTGGAAGATTGTAGCGATCGCGTCCAGCGATGTCGCCATCACAGCAATGTTCTTCGGTCCCGAGACCGTGTTAATGACGGGTAGTCATTGCGGTCTCGTGCCGGGGTACTGAACTTCAGGGGTTGGCATTGTGGCAGATTCGCTAGCGATCCTTTATTCTCTCGCCTCACAACCAATGCTGTTGCAAGGACTTGTTGGATGCGTATTCGAGATTTTTACGCCGAGAAGCGTTTCGGCCTGTCGATTGAAATCTTTCCTCCGAAGACACCGGAGGGGGATGAATCTCTCCGTCAGACGCTGCGCGAATTGGCTCCCTTTGGGCCTGCTTTCGTCTCCTGTACCTATGGTGCCGGCGGGTCGACCAGCAAACGGACTGTGGAATGGTGTCAGGAGATACAGTCTGGCACTGGGCTGCCAGCGACCGCTCACTTCACCTGCGTTGGCAGCACGCGAGCAGAACTCATTGAGTGGCTGCAGTTTGCGTCAAATGCGGGTGTCCGAAATATCATGGCACTGCGCGGTGATGCGCCGGCCGGACAAGCCGAGTTCAAGCCGGTCGACGGTGGCTTGAAGTATGCCAACGAGTTGGTCGCTCTGATCCGAGAGCATTTCCCAGAGCTGGGCATCGGAGTGGCTGGCTATCCAGAAAAGCATCCGAGTGCCGCTAGCTTTGAGGTTGATTTCCAGAACCTCGTTCGCAAAGTCAAGACGGGGGCGGACGCGGTCTACACTCAACTATTCTTCAAGAACGCGAACTTTTTCCGCTTCCGTGATCTCCTTGCCAGAGAACGATTGAGCGTTCCCGTGATCCCCGGCATCATGCCCATCACCGAATTTGCCCGGATCCAGCGGATCACCGCCATGTGCGGAGCTGTTATTCCAGCATCTCTGGCCGCTCGTCTGGAAGCGGTCAAGGAGGATAAGAATGCTCAATATGAAATTGGCGTCGAGTATGCAACGGCCCAGTGCCGCGAGCTGATCGACGAAGGCGTTCCAGGACTGCATCTGTATTGCCTGAACAAGAGCCACGCCTGTACTCGAATCATCGAAGCTCTCGGTCTGGGCACCAGTGGTTAGCGACCTGATCCTGCTGGCTATCTGACAAGCCAGAAGCTAAATCACGGTGCCTGATCGCATCCAAAGTGCGATCAGTCTTGCCCTTTCAAGTATTCCCATAATACTGATGGCAGCTCCCTTCGCTCATTACCTTAACCGCTGACTACTTTGCTATGCCAACTCGTCCTGACGGCTACTTCGAACAACTCCTCTCCGAACGCATCCTGGTCCTGGACGGTGCGATGGGGACGATGATCCACCGGTACGAGCCGACCGAGGCTGACTATCGCGGTGATCGCTTTCTGTCGCATTCGATCGATCTAAAGAATGCCAGCGATGTGCTGGTTCTGACGCAGCCGAAGATGATTGCCGAGATTCACCGTCAGTACCTGGCGGCCGGTGCGGACATCATCGAAACGAACTCATTCGGCGCGCAGCCAATCACATTGGAAGAATTCGGCCTGGCCCATCTGACTCGTGAGATGAATTTCGAAGCCGCGAAGCTGGCTCGAGGCGTCTGCGATGAGTTTGAGACGATCACTCCCAACAAGCCACGATTCGTCGCAGGGAGTATCGGCCCTACGAAAAAGATGCTGTCGTTTAACGCTGACAAACCAGGATTTCGTCCCGTCAATTTCGATGAGATGGTCGCATCTTATGCCGAGCAGATCCGCGGGTTGATCGAAGGCGGAATCGATCTGCTGCTGCCGGAAACGTCATTCGACACGCTGAACATGAAGGCGTCTCTGTTCGCCATTGAAGATGTCTTTGCCGAGTTTGGCGTCAGATTGCCCGTCATGGTTTCCGGCACGATCTTTACGGGCGGGCGCACCCTGACCGCTCAATCTGTGGAAGCATTCTGGACCTCGGTATCGCACGCACCCATGCTGACGATCGGCCTGAACTGTGCGCTCGGCCCGAAGCAGATGCGACCGTATATGGAGGCACTGGCAAACCTGGCACCGAAGTATATCAGTTGCTACCCCAACGCCGGCATGCCCGACGGATTCGGCGGGTTCGACTCGAATCCAGCCGAGGTCTCCGCGAATCTGCGAGACTTCGCGCTGAACGGCTGGGTCAACATCGTCGGTGGATGCTGCGGCACCAATCCCGACTTCATCAAGTCCATCGCGGAAGCGGTGGATGGAGTCGCGCCACGTCGTATCCCTGACATTCCTCGTGTGACGGCTTACTGCGGCAAAGAACGTTTCGAACTGACAGCCAATTCAAACTTCATGATGATTGGTGAGCGAACCAACGTCACCGGATCGCGCAAGTTCGCGAGGCTGATTAAGGATGAGAAGTACGACGAAGCCATTGCGATCGCCGGCCAACAGGTCGAAGGCGGTGCGAACATGGTCGACGTCAACATGGACGAAGGCCTGCTCGACAGCCAGAAAGAGATGACGCAGTTCGTCAATCTGATCTCAGACGATCCAGACGTCAATAAAGTCCCGGTGATGGTCGACAGTTCAAAGTTCGATGTCATTGAAGCCGGGCTAAAATGTCTGGACGGCAAAGGGGTCGTCAATTCGATCAGCTTGAAGGAAGGTGAAGCAAAGTTCCTGGAACAAGCTCGTCGGATCCGTCGCTATGGAGCGGCAATGGTCGTGATGGCCTTCGACGAAGTGGGGCAGGCGACATCCTGTGATGAGAAGGTCCGAATCTGTAAGCGCGCGTACGACCTACTGACACAGCAGGCGGGCGTGCCTCCGGAAGACATCATCTTTGATGCCAACATCCTGACAGTTGGCACAGGGATGGAAGAACACGCCAACTACGCGGTCGAGTTCATCGAGGCGTTACGCCGGATCAAGCAGGAATGCCCGTATGCGCGAACTTCGGGTGGGGTCAGCAACGTGTCATTTTCGTTCCGCGGTAACGATGTCGTACGCGAAGCGATGAATGCCGCGTTCCTGTATCACGCCATCAAGGCCGGCTTGGACATGGGGATCGTGAACGCGGGCCAACTGGCCGTTTACGACGATGTCGACAAGGAACTGCTAGGGTATATCGAAGATGTCCTACTCAACCGACACCCCGATGCAACGGAGCGGCTCATCACCTTCTCTGAAAAGTTCAAGGGGGTCAAGGAAGATACGGGGCCAGCAGGGGTCGAAGAATGGCGACTTGGCTCCATCGAAGAGCGCTTAAAGCATGCCTTGCTGAGAGGGATTACCGACTTTATCGATGTCGATACAGAAGAAGCTCGCGTGAAGTACGGTAAGCCGCTGGAAGTGATCCAGGGTCCGTTAATGGACGGTATGACTGTTGTCGGTCGGCTCTTCGGCGAAGGGAAGATGTTCCTGCCGCAGGTCGTGAAGAGCGCTCGCGTCATGAAGAAGGCGGTTGCCTATCTTGAGCCATTCATGGAGGCTGAGAAAGCGAAGGCCGCCGCAGAAGCTCCGCCCACGACCGAGGTCAAAGAAGTAAACGTTGGCCGTTCGTCCCGCGGGAAGATTATCATCGCGACAGTAAAAGGCGACGTCCACGATATTGGGAAGAATATCGTAGGCGTTGTTCTACGCTGCAATAACTTTGACGTGATCGATCTGGGAGTCATGGTCGGCTGCGATAAGATCCTGGAAGCGGCGAAAGCCCAAGGCGCGGACATTATCGGCCTGAGTGGGCTGATCACACCATCGCTCGATGAAATGGCTCACGTTGCCAAAGAAATGCAACGGCAGGGATTCACTGTACCGCTGTTGATCGGTGGAGCGACAACGTCCGCAAAACACACGGCCGTTAAGATCGCGCCACACTTCGATCAACCAGTCGTTCATGTGGTCGATGCATCACTCTCGGTCCCAGCTGTAGAGAGCCTGCTTGATCCAACTCGCAAAGCGGACTACGTGACGAAAGTTCGCTCGATACAACAGCGCGATCGCTCGAACTACGAAGCAATGCAGTCCGCCAGAAAACTGGTCCCCTACGCCGAAGCGCTGCAGCGACGGCACGCGACTGATTGGGCAACGGTGCGAATTGACACGCCAGCGTTCCTGGGAACGCGCGTCTTGAATGACGTTCCGTTGTCGGGACTGGTCCCCTACATCGACTGGTCCCCGTTCTTCCAGACATGGGAGCTTCGAGGCAAATACCCCAAGATCTTCGAAGACCCCGTTGTCGGAGAGCAGGCCCAGAAGGTATTTGAAGATGCACAAGCACTGCTGAAGCGGATTGTCGATGAAAAATTGCTGACAGCACGCGGCGTCTACGGATTCTGGGAAGCATCGTCACAGGGAGACGACGTCATTGTTACTGTTCCTGGATCAACGCCTGACGCCGCCTCATCGACAGTCCGATTCCCGATGCTTCGGCAGCAATGGGAACGTCCTGGACAAAGCGATTTCCGCTCCTTGGCGGATTACATCGCACCGGCTGATTCTGGCCGCACTGATTACCTCGGGGCGTTCGCTGTCACGACGGGGATCGGCTGCGATGAACTGGCTGACAAATTCCAGAACGAACTGCACGACGACTATCATTCGATTATGACGAAGGCACTGTCGGATCGTCTGGCTGAGGCCTTTGCGGAGTACCTGCATCGACAGGCGCGGCTCGACTGGGGCTACGGCCGTGACGAAGGCCTATCGATGAACGAACTGATTTCCGAGAAATATCGCGGCATTCGTCCCGCCTATGGCTATCCCGCCTGCCCCGACCATACCGAGAAACCAAAGCTCTTCGAATTGCTCGATGCAGAGGCACAAACAAGTATTCGTTTGACTGAAAGCTATGCGATGCATCCCGCCTCCAGCGTCAGCGGATTGTACTTTGCGCATCCGGAGGCAAGATATTTCAGTGTCGACAAGATCACCCGCGACCAAGTCGAAGACTACGCACGGCGGAAGGAGATGCCGCTGGCCGAGATAGAACGTTGGCTGTCGCCTAACTTAGGGTACAATTCGTAGTTCGGTTCGGCGGTGAATACGAGTTCCCGAACTGGCTCGACGAGATGGAATTCGTCAAACGAGCGTGCCAGGAGATGCGGTCTTGAGCATTGCGTCCGCAGCGGTGATTCGCGAGACTTTCACGGAATGTTTCGGGCCATCAGGTCCGACGGACTTATTGTAAAGTAAAATCCCGACTCTCTAAGGAATTGAAGTGATGGAGCGATTTACACTGGCGGCACTAATCTCCGGCGGATTACTTCTCGGCGGCATCGGATGCTCGGGCGGCAGTTCAGACTACAAGAAGACCGGTGACCTCAAGAAAGCTCCAGCGGTTCATGACGAACACGATCATGGAGCCAAGGGTCCGCACGGCGGTAGTATCGTTGAACTTGGAGACGAAGAGTATCACGCGGAAGTGGTCGTCGATGCCGACGCTCACACCTTGCGAGTCTTCGTCTTAGGCAAAGACGCAAAGACCGCATCGCCAGTCGCAGCCAAAGAAGTCCTGATCACGCCCGAAGAAAAGAAGGCGCTCACCCTGAAGGCAGTGCCACTCGAAGGTGAAGGCGAAGACAAATCGTCACGCTTCGAACTTGTTGACGAAGATGCGATCCATTCGCTCCTGGATGCCGGGATGATCCATGGGAATCTGAGCGTCAAAATTGGCGACAAACCTTATTCAGGACACATCGACTATCACTTGGATGGCATTCATCACGAGCATAAAGATGCCAAGCCGGTTGATGCCCCCGTGAAGGTCGAAGAAGGCAAGGCGATCAACCCAGACAAGCCAACCGACGGCGCGATCGTCGATCCCAAATAGTTCGACACACGAAGCCAAGCTTCACCTGTAGCCCCGCATTGCGGGGCTACTTTCGTTCTGTGAGTCTATCAAGCACGATATCGGCCATCATCGGATGCAGGCCCAAGTGCGGACACAGGACAAATTCGACCTGCGGAAACTGATTGGCCAAATCACTTCGCATGGCCTGCAGGTCATTCACGACATGCACCCCGGCCGATAGGAAATAAGGCATCATCAGCACCAGACGTGCCCCACGATCAACGCAGTTCCGTCCCCCTTGAGGAATCGAAGGCTCGGCCAACTCCAGATAAGAGACTTCGACGATCTGGTAGTGACCTCGATCAGAGACCAGATTCGCCAGTTGAACAAGATCGCCGTTTGCTTCCGCGCGGCGGCTTCCGTGCGCAATCAACAAGACAGCCGTATTTTGGTGAGGGTGGGACATGCTAAGCAGCTTACGGGATTATTTCCGAGCTTCAATGGATTCCACTAGTAGCATAGCAAGCAAAAGAGGGTGATCGATCGCGAGGTAGGACAAATGTGTCTGCGTTCAGCAAAGTTCGCCTGGCCAGTTTTTGGCGACTCAGTTGTCTGGCCCCAATACGGAAAGCCATAATCCTCGTAGTTCAGTTTCGCGATCTGTTGGCATCAAAACGAGCGATGGCCTATGCAGTCTGTCGTGGCAAAGTTTGGACTGCCGCTGCTGGCCCGTGAGTTAACTCAACTTGCTGCTCGCCCGCGAACATTCGTCTTGCGGACTTTGTATGCCGTAACGCTCTATGCCGCGGCCCTTTGGTTTTACTCAAAGTGGACCGGCCAATTTCGACCGGATTCCTTTGAGGTCTTGGGGCAAGGAAAATCGCTCTTCGAGCAATTGGTGAATTGGCAGTTCTGGGGGCTCTACCTCTTTCTGCCAGTCATGACATGCGGAGCCATCGCCGTTGAAAAGGAACGCATGACCCTCCCTTTACTCAAGCTGACCAAGCTTGGGGGATGGACGATCCTTCTCGAAAAGTTAGGCAGTCGGTTAGCGGCCATTGGATCATTCTTACTCTTGTCATTGCCCCTGGAAGCGATGGCGTATGGACTTGGTGGCGTTGAACTCTCCGATGTTTTGAAAGCCGTCTACGTCCTGACGATTACGGCATTCCAAATTGGATGCTTTTCACTGCTCTGCTCGGCATGGTCTAGAACTACGGTCGGCGCCACGTTGGGAGCGTACCTGGTGGGGGCCGCGACTTTTTTGCTGGTCCCCCGGATGTGGCACTTTGCTCTTGTCTCCATTGTGCGATTCGGATCTCTCGATCTTGCCATGGCGAATCCCGACGCATCCGACCGATACGAACTCGCGTTCTCGATACGGCACGTTTTGAATTCGTATCCGCTGTCGGGCCCAGGTTTACTCAGTTGCAGCATGCCAGACGAAACTTTCGACTCAATCGCCATGACCTTGGCATCGCTCGAATTCGCCGACACGGACGAGTTGGATTCAGCACTCGTCGCACTTAACACCATTCAGTTTTCGTCTGTCATCGGAGACGCAACGCTGAGGAACGTCGTGACGGCGTCGATTCCGATGCTGATGTCTGGATGGATTTTATTGGCACTGGCGCGAGTTTGCTTGTGGAGGCGAGCGGAATCCAATTCGTCCTCATGGACGCGTTCGATGTCCATTCGGCTCGATCAGTTGTTCTCTTCGCTTGATCACCTGCTCCCCTTTCTCCCTCGTTTTTCTCCAATCGATCTGCCGATCAACAAGCCTGTTGCCTGGCGTGAAAGGCGGTTGCGATTAGTCGGCAAAACACGACATATCTGGCGGATGATTCTCGTCTTCGAATGCCCGCTGGTTGGACTGCTGGCTTGGCAAGCGATCTCGAATCCTGCGGATTTTGGCGAACTAGTCACCGGCCTGTGGAAGGGACTGTGGTTTCTGGCAGTCTTAATGGTGGTGATGGTGTCGACTCGCCTCGCACCGAACGATCGTGTCAGGCAAACGCTGGATGTCCTACTGGCGGCGCCGATCACGTCGGCAGAGATTGCATCGCAAAAGATGTCAGGGTTATATCGGCTAATCGCAATTGCGTCGGTCCCTCTCATGACCGTCTTGGCATTTCAGGCATTTGCTGACGACGACAATATCGAATTCCTTGCTCAAGGTTCGGGCTTCTTTGTGAATCAATTCGTGCTGAATATGATCAAACGATCTTGCGCAATTCTGTTTTACTTGCCGCTGATTGGCTGGCTCGGTTTCCAATTCGGCCTTCGCCTGCGAAATCAGTTTCGAGCCATCATGGCGGTCGTCCTCGCTCTGGTAGCCACGTGCGGTCTACCGAAGTTGCTGGATTGGATTTTATCCGCGCCGTGGTTCATTGAAATGCCACAACTGCTGCTGCTCGCGATGATTGACTGGATCAATCCCTGGTCAGTTGTCTTTGAAGACGATCACAATACGTGGCTGCTAGACGGATTTATCACGAGTGATGTTTTGCCCATGGAGTGGTTTCCGGTTCTGTTCCATTTTCTGCTCGTAGGCGGCATGCTATGGGGAATCAGACGGAATGCCTTACTGAACTTTGGTCGGCTAGTCGGACGGTTGGAGCCGACAGCAGATCGTCATGCCAAATCGAAATCCAACCAACCAGCAACACACTTCGAATTTGAAATTGCAGAATTTCGCAGCGCAAATGCGGGAGACGATGTCGACACCAATCGGCTGTCGCCTGCTCCTCGGGAATAAAAATGAGTGATCCAATCTCCCTGTTTACCCGTTGGCGAACCACATCGGCTTCTCAATGGGGAGAATTGGAGATTCAGAAGGACGCGTCAATGGTCAGAAAAGGCCGGCAGTCATTCCGCGGCATCATTTGCTCGTCAACAAGGTCAGTTGCCGCCGTCGTGATTGCGTGGCAACTCATGTCCGGCCTTGCCAGCGCCATCGATATTGAGGATATGCGTTGGGGGTTCAATGGCAAGGTCGCCTTGAACCGGTTCAATATTCTCTCAGTGCTGGTTCGCAACCCGACTCCGCAGCCATTCGACGGCGAAATGCGTCTTGTGAAGAAGCTTGGCGGGGCTGCGACAGTCGATGCGAGGATTGTCGAACCGGTAAGCTTGGCACCCTTTTCGTCGAAGTGGGTTCAGTTCTACCCCTACGTCAACGGTGCCTGGGGCAACTCCGTCGGAAATGAAACGTGGTGGCTGCAATACGGCCGCGGCGAAACTGTCGAGGTTCCTCAGCCGCGAGTCGCAAAGTACCAACGTGTCATTCTCGATGATTCTTCCGGGCTGGGACCGCGAGGCGGCGTTCTCAGACGCATGCCCGAGAATCTCTTCCCTTCGTTCATATCAGCGACCGACGGACTGCAGGTCGTGGCACTTGACCGAGAGCCTCGCACGTGGATCCCGACCCAGAAGGAATGTTTTCTGGAGTGGATCGACTTGGGTGGAACGGTGGTGCTGCTGCACGGTTCCAGCGGCAAGTTCCCCGATTTCTCCGGCCCACTGGCCGTATTGAATTCTCCCCTCGACGATCGTCGCTACGGAGCGGGACGAGTGATGAAGGTGGGAATGCAGAGAGCCCAATTTAACGAAGACGAAGCTCGCCAGGCGTTCGTCAGCCTTCCCAAGAACCACCTGCAACCCAATGAGAAGCCTGAAGATCCAATCGACTATGTCGATCCCACGGAGCAGAATCAGGCAAACCCCAATGCCTACGGAGAAGGAGCCGATCCATTCTCGGCCAGTTCGTTCATGGGCCAGCTGAAAGAAATGACCAAGCCAGAACACAACTGGATCTTGCTCCATTTCATGTTCTGGGTCTACATCGCCATGGTCTTCCCGGGTTGTTATCTACTAGGCAAACGCTGGTCGGACTTCCGCGTTGTCTATGCTGGCCTCTTGGGAACCGTGGTCCTGTTCAGTTTCCTGTTTTCGATCGTTGGACAACGAGGTTACGGCGAGGCAACCGCCGTTCATTCGGTTGCCATCGCGAAAGCGTTGCCAGACGGAGGCTTGGACGTTGCTGCGTGGTCGAATGTGTTTGTCACCAATGGTGCCTACTACACGATCAAACACAATGGTCGCGGAGCACTCTATTCGACTTGCAACGAAAGTGAGCAGGTCAACGGTGAGATCAACAACGGTGCGGATGGCTCGTTCCGGGTCGATATTCCGCCGTTTTCCAATCGAGAATTCGCGACGCGAATCAAACTGCCTGCCGGAAGCCCCAAGATCAAAGTAGATAGCTTCAAATTGACCGAGGCTCGTCTGGCAGAATTGGAGTTGAGTATTGACGGAGTGAAGCAAGAAGACACCCAGTTCGTCAACGCCTTGTTCGGTGACCGGTTCTACACCCTGCATTGGCAAAATGGAAAGCTGAAACTGGCTGGCGATGCTGGCGACGCAGCCTCGATGCTGAAGGTGCAAAACATGCAGAACTGGTCTCGCAATCAATATGGATACGGATACGACTATCAGCGTGAAGGGCAGACGGTGAAAGATCGCTTCAACCTGATGTATACGCCGCTGCTGTCTCGCAGCTTGAACGTCGCCAGGGAGAGTGAAGCCCGACAGGTACGACTGCCGCCTGACCTGGTGCGGGTCTTCCTGTATGCGAAGATGCCCGCCGAATTCGCCGTTCAAAGCACCAGCCTCGGCGGACACAACGGAGAGGTTTTGTACTGTGTTGATGTGCCGCTACCTGTGCAGTGACCTTTGAATCGCATTCTATTCTCAACTCTTTCCTCACTACTTCGCTTCGATTGGGAATTACTGATGAGCAACGCCAAGTCTTCTGGTACCGCCCAACCTGTGATTGAAGTTGACGATGTTGTCCACTCCTTCAAGGGACGGCGAGCACTGGATCACGTCAGCTTTCAGGTCATGCCGCAGTCGCTGCATGGTTTCGTTGGCCCGAACGGTGCCGGAAAGACAACTTCGCTGAAAATCATCTGCACATTGTTGCGACCTCAGTTCGGTGTCGTCAAAGTCTTTGGACATGACGTGGTCGACGAACAGAAGCAAGTTCGCCGCAAGATCGGGTTCATGCCGGACCATTTCAGTACTTACCGTCAGATGACCGTTTATGAATATCTTGACTTCTTCGCCGCGGCGTACGGCCTGTCGTTCAGCCAGCGAACTCGTGTGATTGATGAAGTGCTGGCACTGACTGATATGGATGGCCGCAAGAATGATCTGATCAGCGGCTTGTCTCGCGGTATGCAGCAACGAACCAGCCTGGCGAGAGTATTGGTCAACGACCCTGATCTGCTGTTGCTCGATGAGCCTGCATCGGGTTTGGATCCACGAGCACGAATCGAATTGATGGAAATCCTGAAGGCCCTGCGTTCGATGGGCAAGACGATCTTTATCAGCTCGCACATTCTCAGCGAGTTAGCAGAACTCTGTGATTCCGTGACCATCATTGATCGCGGGAAAGTGAAGTACAGCGGTTCGATGCACGGTTTGCTGCTTACGAGCGATGAACACCCCGCATTTCGTTTGACGGTCTCTGGTGAAGCGGACGGGTGGACCGAACATCTGCAAGCCTTAGCTGGGGTTTTGAAAGTCGAGCAACTTGAAGGACGGCCTGAATATCGGATCGAGTTTGATGAGACCCGACTGGATACGAATCAACTGCTGCAGGGAATCATCGGGCTGAACATCCCAATCTCCGCTTTCGCGGAAGACAAGCGTCATCTGAACGAAGCGTTCATGGATCTCACAGAGCGAGGAGTCAGGTAGCTGACCATTGTCGCCTGAGAGTTATCTGTCTCCCCGCTTCCTTCATGGTTATCCGATGTTCCACGGACTACTTGCTCTTCTGACTCGATCATTGCGACAGGACGCGCGCCAACTGCGGAACCACGTGTTCCGACTCTGTTTCGTAGGCTTTATCTATCTATCGTTGCTGTTTGCGTCGATCACCGCAGGGATGTACGGCGCGCCGGGGCTACAATTTTTCAAATCCATTGCCCTGCTCAACGAAATCTTTATCACCTGCGCCGGCATTGGCTTCTTCGCCTCCGCGATTACGGAAGAAAAAGAAGAAGAAACACTTGGACTGCTGATCATGGCGGGACTGAATCCGCTGGGAATTCTGCTGGGCAAATCAACCAGCCGACTGATACAAGCATCAATGCTGCTCATTGTGCAGTTTCCGTTCATGCTGTTGGCAGTGACCCTCGGTGGAGTGACACCGCATCAGATCCTGGCAGCGTATGTCGCGTTGTTGGGGTTCATGGCACTACTGGCAAATGTGGCGCTCGTCTTTTCCACAATTTGCGAACGAGGTGGCAGCGCGGCAGGCCTGACAACCCTGCTGCTTGTACTTTATGCCACCACGCCGTTATTCGCCCCCGCACTGATCGCGGAACTGACTCGAGTTGGATTCCCGCAATCCACATGGTATGGCCAACCTCTGTTCCGATTGCTTGAGTGGAGCGCCGAATCTTCGGTTTACTGGCGGATTCACTGGCGTATCATGGAAACAGGTTTCAACGAACCGATTATCAGCACGCAAGTGGTGACAAATTTTGTTGGCGGACTGATCTGCTTCTGCATCGCCTGGCTGGTCTTCATTCCGAGTACCAGCAAAGCGAATTCGGGTGGAGTCAGCCGCGGGCTCGTTCTCAAGTCAACTAGCCGCATGCGACTCTTCAGCCCTGGACGATCATGGGCCATGCCGCTCGCCTGGAAGGATTTTCAGTTCATTGCCGGCGGCTATAGCTTCGCCGTCATTAAAGTCTTCGCGTATGCTCTGCTGCTGGTAGCAACGATCTATGTGAACTACTATTGGGGAGGCGGTGGCCTTCAATGGGGCGATATTGGGACAGCGTACGTTTCTCTTCTGTTGGCCGCGATCGGGATCGAAGCGTGTATTCTCGCTGCCAGAATTTTCCACGACGAGGTCCGACTGCAGACGCTGTCGTCGCTCTTGATGCTTCCTCGGAGCATTCCCTACCTTGCCTATACCAAGGCGTTGGGATGCCTCATGGGACTGCTGCCATCCATTATTTGCCTGTGCTTGGGAACTCTATTGCTTCCAGACGTTGATGTTTCAACAGCCATGGAGACCCTGATCGATCCCTTTACGTGGGGAATCATTTTAGGGGTCACCATTTTCCTGCACCTCGTCGCGCTCTTAAGCCTGTTCGTGAAATGGGGTGCGCTTCCTCTCGCGATTTTTGTTATGGCTCCTATTAGCCTGTGCTGTCCGGTCTGGCAGTTACTGTTTCTTGTCGTTGGCCGCGGCGCGGTTCGCGAGTCGATGGGAGCGCTCGCTGCCACAGTCACCGTTTGGATTTTGATGAGTTTGGTCTGCTTCGTGTTTCAGATGATGATCGCCGCGCGGTTGCAGGAACTCGGTTCAAAATAAGGTTGGATGTCGACCATGTTGCAGCGAGTCCTATCATTCGGTCGAGGGATCTCCGCTCTCTTCTTTCGATCGCTGCGAACCGAGTCTCGTTCCCTGAGAATGCACCTGCTCTGGTTTCTACTATTGGTCGTGATCTATTTCACGCTCTGGATTGTTCATGAAACGACGACGTCGTTTGGTGCCCCCGGCCTCTACTTCTTTCGCTGCGTCATGTACTTGAACGCCTCTTTCGTGACGCTGCTGGGTGTCAGCTTCTTTTCTACCGTAATTTCAGAGGAGAAAGAGGAAGACACGTTGGGACTGATGACGATGGCCGGAATTGGCTCACTCGGGATCTTGCTTGGCAAATCAACAAGCCGGTTGTTCCAAGTTTCACTCTTGCTGGCAATTCAGTACCCCTTCACTCTGTTAGCGGTGACCATGGGAGGACTGATGCCAGTGCAGATTGCGTCCGCCTACACCTCGCTCCTGGCCTACACGATTCTGTTAGCCAATGTTGGGTTGCTGTGCTCAGTCGCCTGTCGCACGAACCGAAACGCCTCAGGACTGACGACGTTCTGGCTGGTGGGTTATCTTTCCATTCCGGCCTTCGCCTACGCCGGTCGAATGTATTTGCTCACCGAGTTGCAATGGACTAACGCAAATCCCCTCCACAACTTGTTGCTGACCGGTCTCGACTGGCTTGCTCGATCGACGATTATCACCGATCTCTACGAAGCCACCGCGACCGGGCACCAATTTATTTGGTCACCGCAAATCGTGAGCAATACGATCGGCGGCCTGATCTGCTTCCTGCTGGCACTCTGCCTGTTCGGGTTTGTCGCCAAAGAGCCATCAACGGACACGAGTTCTCGAGGGCTGGTCGCGCGACGGACGAACAGGCATTTGCGCATCTTCAGTGCCGGTCGCGTCTGGAACTTACCGTTGGTCTGGAAGGACTTCTTCTTTACTGCGGGCGGTTGGGCCGGGCTGATCATCCGCTGCCTGCTCTACGGGGGGCTTTACACGCTTTGCTTTGCCGCGAATCGACCCTGGCACGCGAACGCGGGCTACACGATTCGCTGGGACGATGTGACTCACGGCTTTCAATTCTTCGCGCATCCATTGCTGGCAATCGATATCGCCCTGTGCGCGTCTCGCGTGTTCCATGATGAAATCCGCGGTCAGACGTTGTCATCGTTGCTGATGCTGCCAGAATCCACTCTGAATCTGGTCTATTCTAAAATCTTTGGTTGCGCCATCGCGACTTTGCCAGGTTTCCTCGCGCTCGCCCTCAGTTTCTGTTTACCAGGCGGTCTCGAATTCCTTCGCGAACTTGGCGACGAACCTGGCTTCTGGTGGTGGCTGATGAACTTGTTGTTCCTGATTCACTTGACCGCCATTTATTCGTTGTATCTGCGATCGGGGGCGTTCGTGCTCGCCTTGGGAACGATGATCGGAACCATGATCTTCACGGGATTTATCATGGCGCTGCTGTCCATTGGGGGCGGAGGCAATGAGCATCAAGCTCTGTTGGGGCTTGCCGCGGTCGGGCTGGGACTGATTTGCGCCGCCTGCCATGCCATCATTCTGCTCAGAATGCCGTCGCTCGGACAAAGATGAACTGGCGACAACGAAAAGGTTTTCAGCCGGCGCGGCTCAACTCCGTAGCATTGGTGATTCCACGGAGATCCCGGTCGACTGTCTCGCAAATCGACTCCAGCGGCAGGTCGTTGATCATCAATTCGAACGGGTTTTCGATCTCAACACCAATCTCTTCGATGCCGAACAAGATGTACGAGATCACCAGGGTGACTGGCACAGTTTCCCAGCCATAGTTCCGAATCAGGGCCAGCGGCAGCGTCAGGCAGTACAGAATCAGCGCCCGTCGCAAGTGGACCACGTATCCGAACGGTGCCGGAGTCGATCGAATCCGTTCGCATGCTCCGCAGTAATCAATCAGAGCCTGGATATTCAAATCGATTGACCGCAATTGGACCGCATCGAGCAGCCCTCGCTTCTGGGCATCGTGCAACAACGCCGTCAGCTTTCGGGAGACGGCGAGCGGAACATGCCCCGCCTGTTCGACGGCTGACACCTGGTCAGCTGGCAGGCCTTCCCGAGCGATTCCAATACTCTTCTGATCTCGCAATCGATTCATCGTTGCAAAGGCAAAGGCACTGGTCCAGCGAATGACTGTGTTCGCCAGTTCGCGGTCAGCTGACAACCACGATTCGGCCTGACGAGCAAGATTTCGTGTTTCATTGACGATCCCGCCCCACTGCTTTCGTCCTTCCCAAAATCGGTCATACGAGGAATTCGTGCGGAAGACCAACAGCAGGCCGAGCGACGGACCGATCATCGAGTGGGCAGTTTCGACAATTGCCAGTCGGTCGAAAAACGGAGGACCATAGTCATAGAGGGCGACAACGATCGCCGACCATGCGACGCATATCGAAACGCGACCCATGATCTCTCTGACCAGCGATCCTTCGATGTCGAAAAGGTGACTTGTCCACTTGCTGGGATCGTAGGCTACCATGAATCTTTCAGACTCTTGAGAGGGCGCTTGTCGTGATCAAGACTTCTCGGTCGATTTGCCACTCTTCACTGGTCCGGACTTATCACCAGGTTCTGGAATTGCAATTCGCGCCTTCTTGTAATCTGGACTCTCGATCAAGTCCAGCACTTCCGAAAGATAGGGAAATTTGAACTCATCTAAGTTCTCCTTCAGATACAGGCTGTCGAGAAACAAGTCCAAATCCGGATAGGGCGTCGCGCCATGTCTCGTGACAGAATCGATCTTAGCGTTGATGCGAGTCACAAACGCTTGGACCGCATCTTTACGGATGGCAACGGCCTCGTCGACGTGCTTCGCGATCCATTCCCGAGTGACTTCGGAAAGTGACGCGGCAGGCACTTCGATGACTTCGATTTTCTCGACAAGATGTCGCGTCAGCAGCACCAGGCGCGGATGCAATCCAACACGGATATGTTCCAGTTCGTGTTTGGCCAAAGCAGACTGGTACCACGTTTCGCCCTCGAGTGAATTGGGCAGCAACGTTCGGTTCGTGACGGGCATATCGACACGGGTGAATTTGGGTCTGATCTCGATGACCCCAATTTTTTGCTTCTTCTTCGTATGCATCGCGAAGCGATAGTCGTATTCGTAGATCACACGAAATTCGAAGTCGGTCCAGCCGGGAAACCTCTTCGGCGGCTTTAGAGGATCATAGAACTCGACTTTTAACCGCTCATCCTTGATCTGTGTCTTGATCCAGGCGGCCACTGCTGCTGGAGAGGGTTCGTCAGCCTGCGTTGGTAGCGGCCAAGACAGACATAGCGAAGCGGCTGCAAAGAGGAAACCTGCGATCAGCCGTCGACAACCAGGCTGCATGGACGCCTCAATTACGCAAGAAATCTCGTGGAGCAAGTGGAACCCAGATCAGTTTATCTTCCGATTCAATTGCTGTCACGACGAGTCACCTTGTTGATCGCCAAAGTGCCGATCAACAAGCCTACTCATCCAGCGTCGATTTTTTTCGCAAGAGATGATGGTAACTTTGAGCAAATCGATGCGATTCGTCGCGCACATATTGGAGTAACCGTAGCGCATACGAATGTTTGCTGAGCAGCTTCGGCTCCGACTGTCCGGGTAGGAAGATCTCTTCTTCCCGCTTTGCCAGCGAGCAGACGAAGGGAGCCGCGACACCAATACTGTCGAGTGCTGCCATGGCTGCCGCCAGTTGACCTTTGCCGCCATCGATCAACAGGATGTCGGGAAACGATCCCCCTTCCTGCTGTATCCGACGAAAATGGCGGCTGACCACTTCGCGCATGGATGCAAAATCGTCGACACCTTCGACCGTTCGGATCTTGAAACGCTTATAGCCATGCTTGAATGGCAGCCCATCAATGAATTGCACACAACTGGCGACCGTCTCGCCCCCTTGCAGGTGAGCGATGTCCATTCCTTCAATCCGTCGCGGAAGTGCGGGAAGATCGAAAATCTTCTTCAGACCTAGTAGCCCTCGACGGGGATCAACTTGAAACACCTCCGGTTGAGCGTGCTGCTTCAGGTCGCCCCGCAGGTTCAAGTTCTCCAGTGCTTTGACCTGATCTCGCAGCCGAGCCGCCTTTTCGAACTTCAACTCCTTCGCGGCGGACGCCATTTCTTCTCGCAACTCACGGAATAGCCTCTCTTTTTTTCCTTCAAGAAACAGCCTTAATTTCCGAATGTCCCGCCGATATTCGTCGCGACTGATTCTGAGATTGCAGGGAGCCGTACACTGGTTGATGCTCGCCAGCAAACAGGGCCGGAACCAGCGCCAGCGTTCGTCGTCCTGCTTGATATGTAATGAGCAGGTTCGGAACTTGAAGACTTGCTGCAAGACCGCAATCGCACCGCGTAACTTCTTCGCATTCGTAAACGGGCCATACAGTTTCGTGCCCCGTGGTCGCGGCTTACGAGTAAATTCGACGCGGGGAAATTCTTCGCGTACGAAGATTTCCAGATACGGAAACGTCTTGTCGTCTTTCAGTTCCGTATTGAAAGGAGGCTGAATGTCTTTGATCAGACGCGCCTCAAGCAGCAACGCGTCGACTTCGCTGTCGACCTGGATGTAATCGAGATCTTTGATCTCGAGAACCAGATTCGCCGTCCGAAAGTCCTCGGCCGCCTGCTTTGTAAAATAGCTGCCAGCGCGATTGCGCAGGTTCACTGCTTTTCCCACATAGATCACCCGGCCACGACCGTCCTTCATCAGGTACACACCGGGAGCGGCAGGAAACGTTTTGACCTTCTCGCGTGGTTCAATCGACGGATCTGTCATGCAATCATTATAGTCATCCTCCACGGAGGAACACCCATGTCCAGAAATACGATGCGACGCAGTTTGGCTGTGATCGCAATTTTCACGCTGATCACGAAGCTGAATGCCGATGAGTTATTTCCCAAGGAGTTAACTCGATTTGCACCAATTGCAGCCAACCCCGTCTTCACCGCGGAAGGCGAAGGGCATTGGGACGTTAAGATTCGAGAACGTGGCTGGATCATGCGCGACGGCGATGTTTGGCGCATGTGGTATACCGGCTACGACGGAACCCGACCCGGCCAGAAGATGCTTGGCTATGCCACGTCTACGGACGGATTGGCCTGGAAGCGACATCCACAAAACCCGATCTATCGCGAACACTGGGTAGAAGATGTCTGCATCATTCCGAGCGACGGCACACTTTACATGTTTGCCGAGGGCGAACAGGATCGAGCCCAGCTATTGAAATCTCGCGATGGAATTGCCTGGACGCGCATTGGCCAACTAGACGTTCGAATGACGAACGGAGAGCCGATTAGCGATGGTCCGTTTGGCACTCCCACGGCGTGGTTGGAAGATGGGATCTGGCATCTATTTTATGAACGTGGCGACAAAGGAATCTGGTTTGCCAAGTCGAAAGATCTAAAAGTCTTCACCAACGTCCAGGACGATCCGGTTCTCAGCCCTGGGCCCGACGAATTCGATCGCGACTTGATCGCGATGAACCAAATCGTAAAACATGCCGGCCGGTATTATGCCGTCATTCACGGGACAAAAAAGCCCGCTGATGCCGCTCAACCCAGCTTGTGGGCGACAGGGTTGGCAACTTCAAACGACTTGATCCACTGGACCAAGTATCGTGGAAATCCATTGCAACCGATCAGCGAAAACAAATCGAGTGGCCTGCTGATCCACGATGGCGAAAAATTCCGACTGTACACCATGCACGGTAAAGTGGATGTGCATTTTCCCATTGAAAAGTAATCCCACGCCGTGCGAATGGGCTCTGAACCACTTTTCTCTCGCTCTAGAAATATCGCTCGGTATGATGAAGTTGAGTGATTTTCCTTGAAGCTAAAAATCGGAGAGCCGCAATGTACTCCCTTCTCATAGTTCTGACGGTCTTCGGCCAGAGCGAAATTGGCGTTCCTCCAGCACCGGCAGCCGACACTTCTACGGTACCAGCCACCAACGCCGAAGAAATGCGAACTTGGTTACTAGCGCGTCTCGTTATTGATTCGGCATTCGATGAAAAGAAATCTGCCGAGGCACAGCGACTGTTGGCGACTATGAATGCGCAGCAACTGAGCGCGCTTGTTGCCGCGTACCAGGAACGGTCGACCAAGACAGAAAAGGCATCGGTGCCGACGACATCGTCTACAGATCCAACCCAGCAGGCCGCGCTGGATCAGGCGAAGCTGAATCTGCAGCAGGCCCAAGCGTACCGGGATCACTTGAAACGCGAATACGACCGGCGCCTTCTTCAAGGACAGATGACTCAGAACCTGGTTTATCAAAACATCCTGAACAATCAGATGTTCATGTACCGAAGCTACGGCCCATTCACGTCCGGGGCATTTGGTGCTGGCCCCTTCGGCGTCGGCGGCTTGGGGTATGGCGTGCTGAACTACGGTGGATTCGGATACGGTGCGCCGGTCTACGGCGGCTCGTTTTACGGCAATCCGGTCTGGTAAAGTCCGAGCCTTCACAACAGCGCACGATAAGATTGCGGTGAACGGTGGGCGAGAACCAGAGCACTCGCAGAAAGAGATATCGGCCCGCGATCCATCAGAAATTCGGCGAAGGGTTCGCCACTAAGCCGCGAATCTGCAGATCGTGATTGCCACCATTCCCGGGAACAAATCGAGGATCGGTCTCAAACAAGTTGCGCCGGCCATGATTCGGCGGATCCTGGCTAACAGTGGTCTGATTGGAAGTTCCCATATCACGTTGAACTTGAACAACCGACACAGCCACCATGACAGCAGCAGCCATCGCCATCGCCGCCGCGGGAATCCAGCCGTTGAACTGATCACGCCGGCGCGGAATATCCGTCAGCACCATCGCCAGCCGAGGCCACAAGCTGGGGGTAGATGCTTCGATCGCAGATGATGTCGTTGAGATTGACTGCAATGCATCGAGACTGGATTGAAGCTGCTGTCGCTGCATCGAACAATCAGGGCATTTCGATAAATGAACCTGAAGAGCTTCAGCTTCTAACGAGTTGGCCAGATCGTGACCAACCCACAATGGAAGTAGCCGGCTGGCTTGTCGACAGTTCATGATCAGCACCTTATCTCTACAATCCTAGTCGCCCGACCAACAATCCGTTTTACGCTGACATTCCGTCGGATTTGGCCGGCGTTTTCGAGATCGGACTTGTCTTGGCATCCCGACGCTTGACCCAAATCTCTTGAAACATGTTGCGGGCTTCTGCCAGACGCCATCGAATGGTCGCCTCTTTGCGATTCAGCATCGTCGCAATTTCCGATGTCGAAAAATTCTGCAGGTCCCGCAGCATCAGGACGATGCGATAGTTCTCTGGAATCTGATCCAACACAGCTTCGACCTCTTGCTGCAAATCCATCGCCTGCCGCGGATCGGCAACCTCGGGATCGGGAGACTTGTCGGCATTGCGGTCCGTGAACAGCAACCACCAACCCCGGCGTTTCCGCCGACGGATGTAGTCGAGAGTCTGATTCACACCTATTCGAAACAGCCACGGCCCGAAGCGACGCGAGGGATCGAACTGATCCAGCCTCTCATACACTTTCAGGAAGGTATCCTGTGCCAGATCCTCGGCGAGTTCCGGACTTTTCACGAACTGCTGAATCACACGAATCAGCCGCCGCTCATATCTCATGACAAGTTCGCCAAACGCTTGTCGATTTCCTTTGCGCGCTTCTTCGACGAGACGCGCCTCATTGACGGCACCTGTTACGTCGTCCGATTCGGACAGTTCCACATCGGTCATGGTGTCAAGCATTTCGTCACCCTGTCAGCACTTACGCTGGCCGGAGTGACTTCGTTGGGGTGAAGTCCACAATTTCAAAATCTCGGGAGATTGTACCTCTGGCGAAGGCGGCAGAAACCTCTACTTTCGTCATTGCTCATCAGAAATTCGTGAAGTGCAACGACGTAACCGATTCTGTTTGTTGGACGTGCGCTATCGAGAGGTTCGCGATTTTGGTACCATTCGAGTATTCAGCCTGTTGAATGGTGAGCAAGGTGGTGGGTGCCGCTGATCACTATTTCACACGTATCCGTCTGATTCGACAGGTGCGAAAACCGGCTGCATTAGAGTTTTTCGGGCTCTACAAGTGGTAGGGAGGCCATTTTCCGACAACGCTACAGGACGCATGACGCGGAACCAATCGCGTGTGGAAACAACTGGCAAATCAGTGGGCGCTTGTAACTGGAGCCTCGTCGGGGCTCGGCGAGGAATTTGCGCGCCAACTGGCAGCTCGCGGGATGCATCTTGTTTTGGTGGCCCGGCGAGGTGAGATTCTCACTAAACTGGCAGCAGAACTTCACTTGCAACATGGAACGCGTTGTCACGTTATATCAGCGGATCTGATCGATCCGGCAGCGCCGAAGCTCATTCTTGATGAAATTGCCCAGCAGGGCATCACGATTGAATTGCTGGTGAACAATGCTGGATTTGGCGTTGTTGGCGAGGTCGATAATGTCGACGTGGATCGAATGCTGGACATGATTCGATTGAACGTGCTGGCACTCACCGAATTAACTTACCGGGTCTTGCCGGGGATGTTGGAGAGAGGCCGTGGAGCGATTTTGAATATGTCGTCCCTGTCCGCTTTCCAGCCCGTCGCATACATGGGTGTTTATGCGGCCAGTAAGGCTTTCGTTCTGCATTTCAGCGAGGCACTCCACTGTGAGCTTCGTGGGCGTGGAATTACGGTAACCGCCGTTTGTGCGGGGGTGACACGGACTCAGTTCTTCGATATTGCGGGTGCCTCGGGTTGGCTGCAAAAGCATGCCTCCCACACTGTCGACTTTGTGGTCAAACAAGCGTTAAAAGCACTCTCCCGTGGAAAGCAGTACACAGTTCCAGGATGGCGTAATTATCTTCTTACGCTGCTGGTCCGAATTGCCTCGCGAGCTCGTGTCGTGAAAGAATCGACTCGCTTTTTTAGACCGCGACCGAAAGACAAGCGATTGCCCTGATGTCGCATCGGCTTGACGAGAAAGTGGCAAACTTCTGGAACCAAGTGTCCTGTCACTTCCATCAAATCGATCTCAACTCGCGCAACATTCGGTAAGCTTGCGGATTACACTTGGGTATGCCGTTCGCTTCCGTCGCCTGAAGCTTTGAGTTCTTTCTTACGATGGGATGCCCGTCCCAATCGGTGTGGGTTTGATGGCCTCCGCTCGCTGGGTCTAGGTGCAATTCCGCTTGGACTCCAACTTTGTTCGTGTTTTCGTTGTCATGAACAAAGTTGGAGTTCAGTGAAGACTCTTTTGGTCCATCCGCTCATAAGAATATGAGCCAGCCGAAGCATGAGATTTCAGGCTTGGCCTTAAACCGGCGGGACCATATCCAGTCGCAAATCGCCTCTGCCTCTTCGCGATCACTTCTTGCCATTGACAGCAGTCTCTCAAATCGCCATCTTTTGAATACGATCATATTCAATATTCGGCGAACCTTGGGTGACTTCTGTCATGCGAACATCAAATCCACTTACGGACGAGGCGGTCTTGACGTTCCTGCAAGACATGCATCGCCAACAACGGCGGATGCCCTCTATCAGCGAAATTGCGACCCACTTCAAACATCGCTCTCCAACCAGTATCCAGCGGATTTTCACCCGCCTTCGTGAGCAAGGTCTACTGGAAAAACATGGACATCAATATGGTTTGGCCGCTTCGGCAACCAAGCGGCAGGGGTTATCGATTCTCGGTTCGATTGCGGCCGGGCAACCGATTGAAGCCATCGAGCATTCCGAACCGGATGAGCAAATCGATCTGGGTGAAGCCTACGATCCAGATCGGCACTTCGGCCTGCGCGTGAAGGGCGAATCCATGATCGAGGCTCTGATCGGTGATGGTGATATCGCGATTATTCGGCGACAAGAAACCTGCCGAGATGGCGAAATCGTCGCCGCCATTATCGATGGTGAAGCAACGTTAAAACGTTTCTTTCGCCGCAAAGATCACGTATTGCTGAAACCCGAGAATTCACGATTCAAACCCCTAAAAGTGAAAGAGGTTGAAATTCGTGGCGTCTTGGTTGGGGTCTTGCGGAGATACTCCTGATGACCTCTCCAATACTCGCCGAGCTATCAGCCTGGACTTACCCACGAAATGTGGGCGCGAGGTTAGGGTTAGAGGGCCTGCTCGAAGTGAACGGGGGAGAGATACCCGAGTTTCGAGTGCCTTCGGACACGGTTGTAAAAGACTTCGATGTATTCAA
>JAQGHU010000021.1 GCA_028291515.1 Schlesneria sp. | reverse complement strand
AAAGCATGCTGAGCGCACCGTCGAATCCCTCTGGGACCGAATCGGGCAACTCGTCCAAGAATTCCAGCCGCAAGAATGCCTCAACTATTTCAGACACTGCGGATACACTGAAAACTAAACTCGAAATTGCTCTATCGTCTGGCGGTACGTCACCCGGAACGAATCACAGTGATCGTCGTTCAGAACGGCAATGCTTATGACGAAGGACTGGACAACGATTTCTGGAAGTCGATCAAAGCCTATTGGAAGGAGCCGAAGAGCAAAGAGAAACGAGATGCCCTGCGTGCGCTGCTCACATACGATGCGACCAAATGGCAATACACGGATGGCGTCAAGAACGTCGACCTCGTCAGCCCGGATGGAGCCGCTCACGACCAATTCCTGCTTGATCGTCCCGGCAATGACGAAATCCAACTCGACCTGTTTCTCAGCTACGGCAGCAACCCACCTCTGTATCCAAGCTGGCAGGAATACTTTCGCAAGCATCAGCCGCCAATGCTGATCGTCTGGGGCAAGAACGACCAGATCTTCCCACCCGCCGGAGCCGAACCCTACAAGCGTGATCTGAAGACATTGGAGTTCCACTTGCTCGACGCCGGTCACTTCGCCCTAGAGAGCGAAGGGGACACAATCGCCAACCTGATGCACCAATTCCTGGGCAAGCATGTGTTAAAGAAGTGAGCCTGTACGGTGTTCAAAGTAGACGGTATCGTCCGCGTGCCGTCTGCTATCCGAACCGGACTCACGCGATGATGTCTTCGTTCTTATGGTTCCCTTTGATCACCTGCTTATAAGCGTGAGCGTTCTTGTCGACCAGTCCTTCGCACTTGTCTAGCTTCATGAACATCCCGGCGGGCTGAGGTGACTCTTGCCAGACACCGAAGCCCCTCGGATGAGCGCGGTCAAATTGAGCGTAGAGCGTGTGATCGAAATCGGCCTTGGGGTGGACCTGGCCATCGTGAATGTGAACGGTTGGAAAGAAGAGTTGCTTGGGATTCGCTCGCGGAAACTCGAACGCCATGGGATGCACCTTGTGACTGTCTTTCTTCAACTTAAAGACGGCGAATCCAAACGCTTTGTATTGCGGCAGCTTGTCCCACGTCCCAGCCGGCAGACGGAACCGTTCGTCCAATCGCGTGAAGTCGCCAATAGTGGGCACGAACGATGCCTCGAACGAACCAACGTCGACAACTTTCAACGCACTACCCTGCGCCGCACTTTTTGATAAACCCAGGCCATTCGCAGATCGGGGCTTGGGAAATCCGGACTCGAGGTCAGTGAAGAACTCGGGATACTTGTCCAGATTGATAAAGCGAACTGCGTTTTCCGCAGTCTGTCTGGGGACTGGGATTGGCAGAATCATCGCCAGGTCTTCCATCGCCGAGAATTGCATCTCATAGGCCAGGAACTGCAACGGAGTGGTGAAATCGCGAGCGAAGATCCTGGTATGCGTGACCGATTCGACTTCACCCGAGAAACAACACATGGCAAATCCTCTTGTAAAGAGTGAGATCTGGCGGTTAGCTACTTTGACATGATCAGAGAACGATGGTCGAAATGCTGTCACTTCTTGATTGGCTATTCAAGCGCAATTTCTGTTCTCTCAGGTGAGCCTCGGCGCTCAGCACGCGGATAACTTCGGGACGCAGGTCGCGATGTGCCTTGGCGAAGTTGTCTGCTGCGGTCTTCTGCAAATATTGTCCGCAAATAGCGAGCTAAGTTATCCGCGTGCTGACGCAGCGCGGCTCACCTGGGTGCATCGAAGCGGCCTTGGAACGGCGGCCTAGACCGAAACTGCCTTGTCGGGCCATCGCTTCACGGCACCGGCCGCCTCGTGTAGCAACGGATCGATCAGGCTCGACAGGGTTTTGTCTTTCTGATCGTGGTCAGTATTAAACAGCACCGCCCAGGTCAGGCCGTCGTGGCGGCGGACCAGCAGCGTTGAGGTTCCCGAGATCAAACCTGAGTGAAACGTGTTGGCTCGCCCTTCCTTACCGACAGGTCGAACGCTCCAGCCGCAGCCGTAGTATAGATCCTTTGGCTTGCCTTCCGAATCAAATCCCGGCCCCCCTTCAGGGCGAGACCACATCGTTTGTATCGACTGCGCACTGAGCAGCGGCGATGCATCTGGCTTGTCGAACGCCGCAGCGAATCGTGTCAGATCGATGGCCGATCCAATCCAGCCGCCGTGCGCTTCGTACGCTTCCATGTTCTCGGCCCCGTAAACCTGCGGCACCAGTTCGCCAAGCTTCGAGCCATTGATCGCCTTGTGCTCTTGTTTTTCCGCGTCGTAGTAGCAGACTTCACCTTGCGCCAGATCACCCTTCCATGCTCGGCCCAATTGCATCCGCGTGATCCCGACCGGAGCGAGCACGTGCTGTTTCACATACGATTCGTAGTTCTCCCCAGTCGCGTGCTCGATCAATCGGCCCAAAATCAGGTAGTCGACGTTGTAGTAGGCATAGCGAGTGCCGGGATCGAAATCCAATTGGAGTGACAGCGTGTAGCGGATCACATCAGCCGGAGTGGCGGGCAGCGGCTTACCGACGAACTTGGCAATCCGTCGCACTCTTCCGATCGGATCGAATGACTTCTCGCGATCCCAACCTCCGCTGTGCTGCAGCAAATGCTTGATCGTGATCGCTCGCAATCGTTCGTCATGCTTTTCGGGCAGCCAGTCTTTGGCAGGCAGAACGTCGAAGACGCGATCGTCCAGCCCGAACTTCCCCTGCTGCACTATTTGCATCACGGCGACAGCAGTGAGTGGTTTGGAGATACTGGCGAGACGAAACAACGAGTCCGGTTGCACGGGTCGCTGAGTTTCTTTCTCGGCCCATCCAAACCCACGAGCGTAAATTAACTGCGAATTTCGAGTCACTGCGATCGCCCCGCCAGGCACATCATGTTGCTGCAGGAATTCGGTCATCAGGTTGTCGAACGGAACCAGATCAGGATTCGCCATCCCCGTCACCGGCAGATTGGATTCTTTTGTCGCACTCGCCTCATCGGCCGCACTGGCCAACGACAACGTTGTGATCGCTGTACTGATGGCAGTGGCGAATGTCTGAAGTGCAGTCCGACGGCTGACGACGTTTCGCATAAGCTCCCTTTTTTGAAGACGCAACATTGTGACTCGCGTGCTGGTCAACGACAACTTGTCGACAGGTTCGCCAGGAGAGGATTTCGTGGATATCCTGCGTTCTGTCGGCAAAGCACACTGAGGCGAAGCATGCGTGACTTTTTCCACGGCTGGCGACGAAAAGTTGGCTGTGCGCTATCGCTGGTCGCGATTGGCCTCTGCACTCTTTCGGCGCGAAGCCAACTGGTGGAAGATACCGTCTCTATTTCCACTAGCACCAGATCGCACCTGCTGACATCACTCTATGGGCGACTGATCTGGGAAGCGTCAAAACGCACGTCAGAGAATTTGTCGCTGTGGAATTCGCAATATGCTGACTACGATTGGCTCTCTCCCTGGGCAAGAGAGGGCTTATTTCCGACCCGTGAATTTGCGGGATTTGAGTATGGCGGTCGTGACCCCGAGGTTGCTCGCACAGAGGGACATTACGGCTGGGTCATCATTCCCTACTCCTGGCCGATCATTCCCACTACGTTACTCTCGGCCTATCTGATCCTGGTAAGGCCGCGTGTCATCTAGGCGCATCAACCACGAATTTGGCTAGCCCCGTCATCAACTCTTGCCCACTTAGAAAGTGCACGCCGATTTCGACCGCATACAGGGGCGGTCCCATCCAGCTATTGGGACGGATTTTGACGAGATCTTTCAGCGTCGACAGCACGACTTCGGCCGACACTGCTCGGGCTCGTTCGGCCAGCGCCTCGAGATCCGCGGCCTGATAGTGATGATGATCGGGAAAGACCTTCAGCTCTGCCGTCGCACCGATTGCGGAGAGGGTCCGACGAAAACCATCCGGATTGCCAATCCCACAAAACGCTAGCCCCGGCTGTGTGGCGGCCCAAGTCACCGGTTGGACGCTGCCATCCAGGCCGACAAGCCTCGTGGGGGCGAACGCGATCTCCACACAATCAGGCGTGCCGCGAATTCGCTGCAACTCAGATTTGATCGCCTGTCTCTCGGCAGCAGTACATTGATCCGCCCGAGTGATCACGATCAGATCGGCGCGTCTTAGGCCCGACTTGATTTCACGCAGCAGGCCGCGCGGGAGCACATGATCGAATCCCCATGGCTGCAGCGCGTCGATCAGCACGGCATCCAGATCGCGATGCAGTCGGCGATGCTGAAAGCCGTCATCGAGAATCAGCACGTTGCAGCCAGACTCCTGCACCAGTCGTCGACCCGACGCCACGCGATCGCGCTGCTGCAGGTGCGGTACGTTGGGACACAATCGATCCAGCACCATTTTCTCGTCGTTGCCTGCGGGTATCTCCGCAGTGGTAGTTTTATCTTGCTCCAGCGAGCGATATCCACGACTCAGCAGCCCCGGGCGATAGCCTTCCGCGACCAGCCAGTTGGCCAGCCACGCGGCGGTTGGCGTCTTACCGGTTCCGCCGGTCGTGATGTTTCCCAGGCTGATGACCGGCGCAGCGATCTGCTGGATCGAGAGCCATCGGCGATCGTACGCCAGGTTCCGCAGATGCATCACGGAGGCATAGCCCCATGATCCGACTGACAGTGCCCCGCGCAACAACGTGGCCCCGACATCGCGTCGACGCCCCGAAAGCAACTCGTGGATGGCCGCTTCGTCCATGAAGCCAATGAACCTTGAGGGAGCGGAGACTCAAAAAACAGTGATCGATCAGACAGCCGACCGATCATAACGATGGCGGCGATCCCGATCCATCTGCTGCCTCATCGGCGTGAGGTTGATCCTTCAACGCGACGATCCGGGCTTCCATCGTGGTCGTGTCGAGCAACGCCACGGTTGGCTTGCCGTACGACCACCCACTGGTTTCGCCGGGATTGATGAATAGCCGCCCCTGGTCATCGCGAGTGATACTCGGCTTATGCGTATGCGCGTAGATCGCGGCGTCGAATTCACCGTCCAGGCCTCGCAGCGATCGATCCATATGAGTCAGCAGGATGCGGCGACCATCGGGCGTCTTGAATCCAAACGGAGGTTCGCCGAGGGTGCCAATAATCTTCATCCCCGCCGCGACGCCGGTCTTGTTGCCCTCGTTGTCCCCAAAGCAGGCGATCACACGACACTTCAGTTCACGCAGCGGAGGAACCGCGAACGAGGACACCAGATCCCCGGCAAACACAACCAGCTCACACCCCGCCTCGTTAAAGACTTTGACAGCCAGTCGAATATGGTCAAGGTGATCGTGGCTGTCCGCAAAAATTCCGATAAGCATGGCGAGAGGTCGAATCGTCGAAAGAAGGAATTCAGAACGAGTGAGGAATTGTCATTGGTCGCGATCAGCATTGCCAGTCGCCAAGTACTGATTCGTGATCGCAATCATGCCACCCACGCTGTGATTCGTTCCATGATGTCCGATCAAAGACCGTAGGGCGAAGGAACTGATCAGCACTTCTTCGTCAAGATGGCTAGCACTTAACCATTGATGCCAGTTTCTCCCTCTTTGATCAGCGCTTCGAGCGCTGTCGCATCGTCAGGTTGAGTTGGAACGCCGTTTGCCTATGAGTGCTTCCCCCGTTCGATCAAAACGAGCTCCCGGGCGGCGCGGTCTCAGGGCTCACTTTCTTCATGCCGCGGAGGGTACTTACCATGTTTCGTCGAGTGACATCATTGACAGTCCCGTTTTCAATTGCGTTATCTACTTGTGTTGCGTGGGGGCAACCGATTCCGGTCAATACGGCCAGGCCCGTGTTGCCACAGGTGAAGCCCAATAACTTTGAGGCGAACCAACCCGTCGCCGAAGACAACAAGATCGTGATCCCAGTGCCGCTATCGGCGGATTCGCAACGCAGCGCACTGGCCAATATCGATAAGCACGTCGTCAGCCAGGTCGAGGACCTGACCGAAAAGCTGAAGACAATTCTACCAGATGAGCTGACGATCCTCACCAAGACCAGTGGCTGGAAGACGGAAGACCAGCAAGCCCTGGTTGGTGCACTGCGAGCGGGCGATCGAACCGCCGTCTATGAAGCGTGGGTCAAAGGAAATCCCCAAGACACAGCAGGCGCCGAACTGGCCGCTCGTCAGACGGACGTGAAAAGCATTCTGTCGCGACTGGGTCAGGACGCCGAAAAGAACAAGGCCGCGATGAAGCAGAATGTTGGCGAATTCGACGCCGCTCTGAGCAAGATCGTGGGCGCCACCCCTGCGGTGTCCGACCTCGCCGCCCCGATGAAAACACTCAAGACATGGGTCGAAGCCCGCAAGCTGATTGATACGGCTACGCCAGGCAAAGGCCCCGTCGCCAAGTTGCCCAACGGGGGCGACGTAACGATGATCATGGATCCGACACTACCAGTCGGAACTGCAATCGTGCTGAATGATCAAACGATGCTGATCGGCAATGAAGGTGGCAATCGCACGCTCTCGATCGTCAAAGGGAACGCCGCCGAAGCACTTGGGCTCCCAATCGTCACCGGAACTCCGCTGCCGGTTCTCGAAGGTGAAGAAGTCCTGGATGGTGTGTTGATCATCAACCCCGCCAGCACGAAGGCGACCATCAACTATGCGATCAGCGGCAATCAATACACCGCTGAACCAGGTACGAAACAACGACTCGCCCCGCTGCCGAATAACAAAGCCTGGACGATCGACTTCGATCGAGGCCAGAACTTCGGTTCCACAACGTACACGCTCGCTCCAGGCAGCTATCACTTCCGTCCGACCGATCGCGGCTGGCAGTTGTTCCGCCTGAAGTTTGAAGTGACGCTTGATAACGCCTTGAACAGCCAGGAATTTAACTTCATCTTCCAAGGTGACGACCTGGCGATTCCAGCCGGTGGTGCTCGGACCTTAGTCTCAGACTATCCCGTCGTCGTGAAGTTCGATCGCGGCAACGGCTCGAACTTCGTTTCGAAAGCGACCCCGCTCACGATTGGCAACCTGCAGATTGGCGTGAACGCCACCGACAACATGTGGGACCTGTTCCCCACCAGCGAAAACCGACGTGAAGTTTCCAAGCTGAAACCATTCAACGTCGACGGTCAACGGAAGCCTTAAAGAACCAAACAACTATTGATCTCGACGGCAACCGGAGCTTCAGCAGGGTGAAACACACATCCTGCTGAAGCTTTTTGTTTTTGGTGGCTAGGCGAGAAGGCACTGGCAGCCCTCGCCGGAAGCACTGCACCGACTTGGACTTCCAGCTAGTAGCGACGAAACCGTCGGACTCTGGCTATAATCGGCGAATGCCTTCGAAGTTTAGCGCCTTAGGAGTCTGTCGTCAGGGATGTCGTACCGAACCATCAAACGCCTACTCGGTGAAACGAGTCTTGAGCGTAAATGTCGGCTGCTGTTTGGTGGCGGCCTGTTGTTGCTGATTTGCTGCAGCTTCTATTTCTACGCCCGGCAAACCCAAAAACTCGTCTTCGTCCAAAACGCCGATTTGGCTCGATATCTTGTCCCCAGCGTGGTCCTCGAGAAGCATGCTTCGTACTTCGAGGCCGACAATCACCTGGAGAAGCATATCGAAAATATGTCGCGGGATTTAAAGCCCGACGAACTGAAAGAGATCAAGTGGGCACTGCTGGCGGTGGGGAAGTCCGGCGACGCGTCCTCAAGACCTCAAGATCTGTACGACTACAAAGCACTGCAGGAAATCTCCAACGGTGTCAAAGAGTACATTCCGCAAAACCGTCAGGAGTTCCGCTTCTTCAAAGAAGTGCTCGCGTCTGAATCGTGCATTGCCTGTCATCGCCAGCACAATGAAAATCCTGACTTGCAGATCGGCGATCGACTAGGAATCGCCAAGATCTCGTATCCGCTCGACAAGACTTATCGCTCGCTCGCGTGGAACAATGCGATCCTGCTTTCCACCGCGATCGTCACCGCCTTCCTGGCGATGCTGGCCGCTTATGCCATCGTGCGCTACGTCATCGTGAAGCCCGTGCTGCACCTGAAAGAGGTGAGCGACGCCATTACTCGCGGCGATCTCGACCAGCGCGCCGACATTCGAACCGGCGATGAATTCGAAGAACTCAGCCAGGCATTCAACCGCATGTTGCGGCATCTGACCGCAGTGCAAGAGGATCTGCAGAAACTCAACCGCGGCTTTGAATCAAAGGTCGATGAACTGGCGCAGGTCAACCTGCGGCTGTACGAGATGAATAATCTCAAGAACGAATTCCTGGCGACGATGAGTCACGAACTGCGTACGCCGCTGAATTCGATCCTGGGTTTCAGCGATGTCCTGCTCGCCAATCCCGTGAACCTGAACGATAAGCAGCGGCGCTATGTCAGTCACATCCAAGTTTCGGGCCGGACGCTGCTGAACCTGATCAATGACGTGCTGGACCTGGCCAAGATCGAAAGCGGTAAGATGGAGATCCATCCGACCGAATTCTCGCTGGCCGACCTGATCGAACGCAGCGTCGGTGCGATGTTGCCGATGGCAGAAAAGAAGAACATCAACCTGGTCTGGGACATCGACTCGGAATTCCCTGTGCTGGAGCAGGACAATGGGAAGTTGCAGCAGATCCTTAGTAATCTGCTCTCCAATGCCATCAAGTTCACGCCGGAAGGGGGCCGAGTCCGCGTGCGCGGCGAATTGAGTGGCAACGACAAATTCACGCTGAGCGTTTCCGACACGGGGATCGGTATCCCGTTAGAAGATCAGGAACGCATCTTCGAGAAGTTCCGCCAGGGCGCCGCCGTTTCGGGCCAGCGAGGAACGTTGACTCGCGAATACGAAGGAACCGGCCTGGGCCTGTCGATCACCAAGGAACTGGCCAAGCTGCTGGGTGGCGAGATCCGCCTGCAAAGTGAATTCGGCAAAGGAAGCCTGTTCACCGTCGTGCTGCCATTGCGAGCCACCACCGAGCCCCCCGAGGCGAGAACCCGCCTGGTTTCCGAAGCCGTCAATCTAGATGGCGACCGCACCTCCAACGGTCTTAGCCGAAGCTCGAGCAGCGATCGCGCGGCCCATCAAGACGGACTCGTCGCCGATTCCAGAACGAACTAACGCAAGAGTAGTAGGGACATCCGTGTGCTGTGTTCACCGGCTACTTCTCGCGGAGCAAGAAGGCGACCTGGGCAGATCATTCGGCCATCACGCCCACCCCCAAGACTTCCAAAGAATCAGGTAGGCGGAGAGCATGGTCAGGGGAAGGACGAGGGACCAGTGTGGAATCTCGAAGTCGGGGTAGTAGCTGACATCCAATAGAGGAATCACAGGATCGTTTCGATGCGAATAGAGTTGGATCGGAAACGCATCAATTGGAAATGGATCCCACGAGCGATGTCCCGAAATACCGCCTTCACCCGAGAGCAGCGTGTACTCCAAACCACACCAGCGTATTTCGACGCTATCAAAACCGCCAAGAGATCGCATCCACAATGCAGCCATCGACAGTGCCATCACCAGCGTGGCAACCCCCGCCTTCCTTCGCCAGCCGTAGAAGAATTGTTTCATGGAGGGATGATACCAAACGAGACGACCCCGACTATCACAGCCGGGGTCGTCTCTGAATCACTGTTGGCGTAAGCAGTCAGCCAATCGATCCATCAGCATCGTCGAGGATTGCGAAACCAGCCGTCATCATGGGAACAGAGCACCGTTGATGATGATGTGACCAGTCGACGAGTTGACTGGCATCGAGAAGACCGTCGAGGCGTTGGTGATCACGTTGTTGTAGTTCCCCGTGAACTGCACTGTCGGTGACACCGTCGTGAAGATGATCCCGCGATGAATCGTCTGGTCGGCTGCCAGCAGGCTGATGGTATTCGCTTCGATCTGCAGCCGGGAACTGGCGGCGACCGTATCAAACAGCATCCCCGTTGCCCCACCTGCTTCGTCGGCAATGACGTTTGAGTAGATCCACGTACTGGCGACTCCACCCAGATTGAACCGCAGACCAGTCCCGCCGACAGCTTTGAAATCGACGGCGTTCGTATCGACCTGGAATGTCGAGCCTGCATTCGCCGAAGCGAGGATCCCTGTTCCGTTGCTGCTGCTGCTGTTAAATGTCAGCAAGTTGTTGTTGATTCGAGAGACCACCGAATCGGTTGTGGACATATCCCGGACCACGATCCCGGTCATGTTGGCGGCCCCAGCGTTCAGCGTGTTCGATGCGACAGATGCCGACAGTGGTCCGACCCACTCGATATCGACCATCGTGACGCCAGCGCGGTCGGCGGTAATCGTGTTGTTGCTGATCGTGGTTCCCAACGAGGCTCCGTTGCCTGCAGCCAGCGTCTTGAACAAGATCGGGGTTCCGTTGTGATCGATAATCGTGTTGCCATCTAATAGCCACTGGTACGAAGCTACCGTATCGACTTGGCCGCGGATCGTTCCGCCACCCAGTGAACCATTGTTTGTCAGGACCGAGCCTTTCAACATCAGGACGGCATCATCCAGAGAATCCAGTGCATAATTGGTTGAGCCCGTGATCCGCAGGCCATTCAAGGTGACTTGCGCATTGCTGGTGGATTGGATGCCAGTCCCGTTCGAAGTCAGATCCAGTCCTGTCAGGGTCGTGGTCCCCGACGATGTCACGATCACACCGGTTGTGGTGTTCTTGATGATGCCGCCAGTGCCGTAGTTGCCGGCACCAGACAGATTGAATGATCCCACGTTGTTGATTAGGCGGATACCAAAGGCACCGCTATCCACCGAGACCTGAGTCAAATTCACCGCGATTGTCGAGTTCTGCACGTCGACCGCACCAGCGTTGACGGTGGTCAACGAGCCGTTGTTCACAACCAGCGAAGTCAAGCCGCGACCGTACAAGCCGATCGCGTTTGTTGTCGTCGCCTTCAAATTGCCCAGCGTGATCTTCCCCGTGGAATTCGTCAGCGAGACTGCTGGCGATCCGGCGGTGGAATTGACGACCAGGCTATCCACCACGACCGCGGCGTTGGTGTTGTTCACATTCAGACCAATCCCGCTCGGCTGGTTAATCGTCGTCGTGTTCGTGAAATGATAGGTATCGTCCGCGGTTCCACCGGTCAGCAACACAGCCGAACCGGCCGTCTGCGATGTTGTCAGGGCGTCGACATTCACATCGGCCGACACGTTGTTCAGACGCAAGCCGGACCCACCTGTCGCGGTGATCGTCGTATCGAAGATGTTGACCGATCCGCCCGCCAGGTTCGACAGGAAGATTCCGTCTGTCCCTGTGCCATTGATGTTAGCTGACATCCGGATGTCAGGAATCCCCCCAATAAAACTGATCCCTGTTGCGGAGGCCGTGTTCACAGCGATGTTGTCGAGCGTGAATTGTCCCGCCGAGTTCGTAAACTTGACGGCATCACCCGTGATGTTCTGGAAGGTCAAGTCGCGCAAGACGGCTCCGTTGACGTTCGATCCCGAGATCCCGCCACCGTTGATATTAGAGAATTTGAACCCCGTGACTTCACTGCCGGAAGCCATCGTAACAGCCGTTCCGGCAATCCCGCTGAACATCGGGGTCGCACCACCGGCAATTTGAGTTGGCATATGAATCGTCCCGCCGCCATCCAGAGCCACGGGTGCGAAGCTGCCGTCACCGATTAAGTGCTGCCCGGCGGTTAATGTGACCGCCGATGTGAGCACCGAATTCCCCTGGACCAGGATCAGATCGCCGCCAGCGGCTTGAGCCGCAGCGACAGTCTGGAACGGATTGGTCGTGGTGCCATTCCCACCGGGACCGGCAGTCGACGAGACCTGCTCCACCTTATAGGCGGTATGCGTCAACGGGTTGATGGCAACCAGGTTATTGTTGACGACCTGGTTGCGATCGACGATCACGTTGTAATTACGTTCGACGAACCGGAAGGGAGACGGAGTGTTCTGTTTCCACTTGGAACTTGGATGGCTGTTACCCCAGGGGAATTGAATCTGGGCTCCGACCATGACGTTGCTGCCGTAGAGCTTGTCGTTGGTAAAGAGAACTTGAGCGGTCACCGTATTGTTGATGACCCCTTCGACGCGCGCCTTGAATCCGTTGATGCCGCCCGAGGCACCACCGTCGAAGTGATAATAACCCAGGAAGCCGCGCAGCCAATTCGTGTCCTTGATCGGCAGACTGTAACCCGCTTCCACGTCGACACCCTGCAGGGCCTTCCCTTGATCGATGAAGCGACTGTAGAGCAGTTGATTGCCAACGATTCGCTCGTTGCCAAGCGTATTTGCATAGGTCTGCGCCGACGAAAACGGAAGGTAGACGTTTGATCGCAGTTCAAAGCGATCGACCAATGCTTCGAAACTCAGGCCGATCTGCTGATAAGTTTTGCCGGTGGTTCCATCGGCATCGTACCAGACGCTACCCCCATACCAGGCGTTGTAGTCTTCACGCAGGCGACGATAACCAACACCGACGTTGCCGCCGAACAGAGCACTATTGGAAACAAAGCCACGCAGATCACTGAAGATGAAATGTTCATCTGTCAGGATATAAGGCATCGCTTCGATCGGGGTGATCGATTGAGTGCGACCGAGGCTCTTGAATGCCAGATGACCCGCCTGGCCGATGACACCAAACCCATCGTCAGACTTAGGGGTTTTCGAGTAGCTATGACTGGACCGCGACTTGGGCGAGTCATCGTCGACCTTCTTACTTGCCGAAGTGCGGCGGAAGCGATCCGGTTGTTCGGAAACTTTGTCGTCGTCTTCCGATTCTTCCTCTTCCATTGCGGCCTTAAGTTCCGAAGAAACATCTTGAGCCGTCGCGGGCTCGCTGAATAAGGCCACGACCAACAAGACAATGCTGCAGCACAACCGACCCAGTAAGGTCGAGGTCGCGAAAAGGTCGTTTCGAGCGAACAGCAAACGCGGCATGGATTCCCTTCCGATACGGACCAACCCCATTCCGCGAGGCGACTGATTCGCCTTCGGTGACGGAACCCAGGGAGCGGATGGAACTGAGTGCGCCATTGAAACAGACTCAATCCGTGGGGATTTGTCTTCGCAATGGAGAACCATTCGACTCGGGATCGATACGAATTTTCGATATGAACTGGAGACAGGCGGGCGAAGTTTAGGCAAAGTCAAAAAAGGCGTCGATAGGGAAACAAGTTTCCTGCTAGCGAATTCAGGTTCCATTCACCGGTCGCAATCAGCCCACCTACCTGACACTTTAGTAAGGATTTCTCCGGAAACCTGACACGCTAAGCTCTTTCGCCGCTTGGTATTGGAAGCAGGCTTCCCCATCTGCCCGTTCAGATGTATCGTTCAGACTCGGGTCTGTACCCAGGGACTGTAAATCGGCAGTTTGTGCCAGTGTTTTGTCAAATCTCGATGCCGGATCTCAATCTCGCCTAGAGATTGGGTCTGCTTGAGAGACGATGAAGCGAATCCGTGTCAGATTGTGACAAGGCACTAGTCTGCGCAAGGGATCGGCATGATGCTCTCGATCCAGCGCCATGATTTCGCGGCAGTGAAAGCAGGATATCTTGGACCACACATCCGTTTCCCCCTCGACCTCACCCAGCCACGAAGCACGACTGGAAGAACTGAAGCATCTGATCGAGCATGCTGCCCATCTGTTGCCAGCGCAAGGCCCCATTAACGTCTTCGTGCATCACAACACACTGCATGCGTTTGAAGATCTGAAATTTGATGAAGCCGTGCAGACCGGCGGACGAGTCTTCGGTTGCCAGCCCTATCTACCGGAAGAACGCTATCGGGCCGAACTGGCGAAGGGGCGCATCCTGCCGGCCGACCTGCAAGATGTCTTGCGCCAAGAACTGGGCGAGCGTGGCGAAGAAAAAGTGCTCTCGTTCGTCACGCGCTATCAGTTGCGAATGGCGATGCTGCAGCATCCGATGTTGCTAGTCCCGGATGCCGAGCTGCGCTGGTTCGTCGCTGTGACAGACGCCTTGACGCAGATTCGACACGAAGCGGCCGGTGTCTCCGATTTGTTCATTGCCAAGACGCGCCGCTGGGTGATGCGCGATGTGCATGGAACGTCCCACGCTACGACCGACGACAATCAGAACGGCTCACAGGATCGGCATCTGCACTTAATGATGAAAGAGTTGTTTCAGCACTTCGGCGAATCGTCGATCGAAAGCTGGAGCCAGGAAACCTGGGAAGCGTTCAGTTTGCATGCGCTGTGGCGAATCTGTCGCAATGGTGTCCACACGGTGAAGCGAGCAGCCCGACAGCCGTCGACTTCTGTCCGTCATCGCGATCTGCTTCTGGAAGCCACAGGCGAAGATTCCGATCCTCTGGTTCACGATGTTCTGATTCGCTTCTGCGCGACTTTCCTCGATCAAGGATTCGGTCACTGGAGCCTGCCTGGACGCGAGCGGGGCTTCTATCATTCGTTCTGCGAGTTGTACAAACAGCCATTCGGACCACCCGCCACCTGGATGCGGGGATTGCCCGCCGAACTGAAGCGTTTGGAGCACGTCGCCCCGCTCGATTCGATCCTGGAGTCGTTGGATATTCTGGGGGTCCATCACGGCGAATTGGAGCACTTCATTTCCGAAACATTGCTCGCCCTGCGCGGCTGGGCGGGAATGATTCAACAGGTCGAAAGCCGCGGTGATCGCGTCGCGCATCCGATTCCGCAGGGAAGCCTGGTCGAATTCCTGGCGATTCGCCTGATCCTGGAACGGCTGGCTCTGAAGCATGTCGCCGCGCGAGGATTTGGTTACCACGGCGACTTGAGTGGATTGCGACACGCCTCTCGCCAGGGTCTGGCGCGGCATCCGGCATCGACCGTCGACCACCGAGCCTTCTTGATGTTTCAGCTCGCGCAGATCTTTGGCTGGTCACCGGATGAAATGTACAGGCTGACGGCGGACCAATGGGGATCGCTTGTTCACGAAGCAGAGTCCTTCACGCCGATGGAACGCCGCCGACTGTTTCATCACGCCTACGAACGCAGTTTCCTCAATCAGACGCTGGACGCCCTCGCGATCCATCAACCCATGCCGGCTCGCCGACATCCCGCTCCGCGATTTCAATTGTGTTGCTGTCTCGACGAACGCGAAGAATCGTTCCGCCGACATCTGGAGGAATTGGCTCCCGAAGCCGAGACCTTCGGGGCCGCCGGATTCTACTGCGTCGCCATGTACTATCGGGGTTCGACAGACGCGCACTTCGTGCCACTGTGCCCGATCGTGATCCGACCACAGCATTGGGTCACGGAAGCGGTTGTTGAAAGCCAGGCAGAGACTCATCGCCATCGAGCCATGGCGCGTCGCGCATTAGGGACGGCCTCCCATCAGGTCCATGTCGGCAGCCGATCCTTCACCGGAGGGGCCTTGTTGGCAGCCGGCTTCGGTGTCCTCGCCTCGATCCCGCTGGTCGGGCGAATCATGTTTCCGAGACTGGCGGCTCGAGTTCGTCATCGAGTCAGCAGCCTGGTGCAATCGCCGACAACGACCGAACTGGACTTGGAACGCGGCGAAGTGGCGGCAGGCCCCAATGAAGGTGAAGTTGGCTTCTCGATCGAAGAAATGGCGAATATTGTCGAGCGACTGCTGCGAGATATGGGTCTGACCTCGGGCTTTTCGCGCATCGTCGTCACGTTGGGTCACGGTTCCAAAAGCTTGAACAACCCTCACAGCTCGGCCTACGATTGTGGGGCCTGCGGTGGCGGAGCGGGTGGTCCGAACGCTCGTGCATTGGCACAGATGGCGAATGAACCTCGGGTTCGCGCGCTCCTCACGACGCGCGGGCTGCCGATCCCCGCCGACACTATTTTTGTCGGCGGAATGCATAACACGTGCAATGACTCCGTCACGCTGTTCGACATCGATCGCGTCCCCGCATCGCATCGGGAAGAATTCGACGCCGTTCGCAAAACGATTGACGAGACCTGTGCTCACAACGCTCACGAACGCTGCCGTCGATTCCAGTCGGCACCGCTGACGATGAGCTTCGAGGAAGCGCGATCGCACGTTGAAGATCGAGCCGAAGACCTGGCGCAGACCCGGCCCGAATGCGGCCATGCCTCGAACGCGATCTCTTTCGTCGGACGACGTTCCCGAACGCGCGGGCTGTTCCTCGATCGAAGGGCCTTCTTGACATCGTACGATCCCACACAGGACGACGCAGATTCCACGATCCTGGCACGTATCCTGGGAGCCGTATTTCCCGTGTGCGCCGGGATCAATCTGGAGTACTACTTTTCCTATGTCGACAATATCGGCTACGGATGCGGTGCCAAACTGCCCCACAATGTCACGGCACTGGTTGGTGTGATGGATGGAGCCGCCAGCGATCTGCGACCCGGACTTCCGTGGCAGATGGTCGAGATTCACGAACCGGTGCGGCTGACGTTCGTCATCGAATCGACGCCGGCGCGGATGCTGTCGATCATGCAGCGAAACCCCGGCATCGATCAGCTTTGTCGCAATGAATGGGTGCAGTTGGCGGTGCTCGATCCAGACTCATCAGAGATCCAGATCTTTCGACATGGGGCCTTCCAACTCTATCATCCTCATGCCGAGCAGCTACCCAAGGTCCATTCCTCGATCGACTGGTATCGCGGCTGGCGCGACCACCTGGAATTCGCAGAAATCGAAGCGTGCAACGTTCCGATCCCTGAAGAAGAACGCATGCTCGTTGCATCCAATCTCGGCGAATGAGAGCCGACCGCGACCTACCAGGGGTGCCACCCAATTCAAGATGTCTTCAGGTGAGCCGCGCTGCGTCAGCACCCGGACCGATGAACACCAGACTCTGAAACGAAGACAAGGTTCACCTGCAATCTGCCGTGAACGAAGTGGCTTTACGCGGCTCGTCGATGGTCGTCGCGTTCGCGTTCGGCGGCGGCCTGTTCGGCTCGCTGTTCATCAGCCACATGACGGCCGGAGAGCTTTTCGAGGGCCTTCACCGCGGTATCCGCCTCCATCAATGCGTTGCGTCGAAGAGTCAGCAGTTCGGCCACCACGGCCAACTCGCACTCGATCCCCTTCAGCTTCGCCGCCAGCCGCTCGGCATATTGCTGGCGCGAGGCGACGCGATCGGTGGACCACGCTTCACCTTCATGTGTCGCCCGCAGTTCATTCAGCGCATCGGTCCGTTCGGTCGAGGTTCGCTGGTGTGCGGCCAGCAATTCGGCCTCACTGCGTTGAGCCTCCGCCAGGGCCATCCGGCAAAGATCACGTTCCGACTCGCGAATGCGAAGTACTGTGTCAAATCGAAAGGCTGCCATCTCTGATTCTCCGATGTCGACTGCACAAATGAGGAATAGATTTCAGCACACGAGGCGTGCTGTCTACTTTTGCCGTGATTGTGTCGAGGCCATCGCTCCGGCCTCGCGCCATTGTTTCAGATCATTCAATCGTTGCACCGCTTCGGTCAGTGCAGTGGCATCGGTTCGATCTTGTTGCAGGAACTGTTGAATCGGTTCCTGCAAACGCAACGCGGCGTCGACAAGTGCATTCGCACCGTTCTGGTAGGCACCAATCGAAATCAAGTCTTCGGCCTGTCGGTGCGCGGCCAGAAGCTGTCGCAATGACATCGCGGCGCGGCGATGGTCTTCATTCGTCACATCGTTCATCAATCGCGAAACACTCGCCAGCACATCAATAGCCGGAAAGTGTCCCAGTTCGGCGAGCTTGCGTGCCAGCACCACATGCCCATCCAGTGTTCCACGGACGGCGTCGGCGATCGGCTCGTTCGGGTCGTCCCCTTCGACCAGGACCGTATACAGTCCGGTAATACTGCCGCGCTTCGTTCGTCCGCTCCGTTCGAGCAGACGTGGCAGCATCGCAAACACGCTCGGCGGATAGCCGCGCGTCGCCGGATGTTCCCCTGCCGCCAAGCCGATCTCTCGTTGAGCCAACGCGAATCGAGTGACGCTGTCCATCACCAACAGCACGTCGCGACCGGACTCGCGGAAGTATTCGGCAATCGCGGTCCCCAGGTAAGCCGCTCGCAGCCGCAGCACCGCCGGATCGTCACCAGTGGCGACCACGACCACACTGCGTGCCAGTCCCTCAGGACCCAAATCCCGTTCGATGAATTCTCGCACTTCGCGACCACGTTCACCGATCAGCACGACAACGTTAACGTCCGCTTCCGCCGCCCGAGCCATCTGTCCCAACAAGGTACTTTTACCAACGCCGCTGCCTGCAAAGATCCCCAGCCGCTGACCTCGGCCGCACGTCAGCAACCCGTCGATCGCTCGGATCCCCGTCCCCAGCGGCTGATCAATCCGCACTCGCTGCATCGGCGAGATCGGTTCGGCATGCAAGGGAACTCGATGTGGCAGCACGGCGGGCGTTCGCTCGTCCAGGAAGCGTCCGCGACCGTTTATGATCCGACCCAGCAACCCATCGCCGACGCGGGCCCCTGGAACCGATTGGCTGAGGATCACAGGCGTCCCCCGTCGAATTCCGTGCAGTTCGCCATACGGCAACAGCAAGGTGTCGTCACCCGAGAAACCGACCACTTCCGCTTCGACGTGGCTCCCCTGTTCGGCTTCTAAGACCGCGACGGCACCCATCGGTGCAGGAAAGCCAGCGACCGCCACCGTCAGTCCCACCAGCTTCGAAACGCGACCGCGCAGTCCCACCGGCAGCGACCGTTGGATCTGATCAATCAAGTTCGAAGGGCGAGTCCTAAGAGAAGCAGTCACATCAAGGTCCACAAAGTGAAGTTATCCGTCGATCAATTCATTGGTCAAGCGTTCCAGCATCGTTTCGACTCGAGCGTCGATCTCACCATGCAGCGTCTCAATGCGACAACCGCCGGGCGACACCTTGGGATCGGCGACCAGGTTGGAATCGGCACAGGCGGTCAGCGATTCGACAATCCTCGGTCCCTGATCACCCCACGCGGCGAGGTCGCCCGGATGCAGATACACGGTCACCTTCGGTTGGCCGGCCGCGAGTCGCAGGGCATCAGCAATCATGCCTGACGCCAATTCAGGTCGAGTCACAATCTGTGACTTCACCAGCTTCTCGGCGATCGCCACACCGACGCGAACCGCGGTCTGTTCCCAACGGATCAGCCAGCGATCTCGTTCGGCTTGAAGTGACTCCGCAGCCGCCCTCAGGGCTGGCAAAGCGGTTTGTAGCTGACCGTCAAGCTGACGATTCGAGATCTCGGTAGCTCGACGATCGACTTGAGCCTGAGCGTCCTGCAATCCTTCGGCTCGACCGGAATGACGCGCCTGGTCCTGCAGTTCTTGGACCTGCCGTTGAGCCGTCGCCAACATCTCTTCGGCGGTCTGGCGAGCCTGAGCGATGACGTGATCCGCTTCTTGTCGCAGGTCAACGAAATTAAACGCCGGTCGAACGGACAGTTCGCGAGCAACCTGAGCTTTAAGGATACGAGCCGTAGTCATAGGGAAACAGCAAAAAAGGAGTCATCTTCTGAGCGGGGCGGCGTCAGCCCCCGGCTCTTAGTCCTTATCTTCTTATTCAACCAACCGGCAAAGCAATAAGTCCCGAGTCCTCCAATCGACGAATACTGTCGGCAATTTGCTGCCGCACCGCCGTCATCTCACTAAGTCGCACGGGACCTAACGAGTCCATTTCGTCTTTGAATGCCTTCGCGACAACCGGGGGAAGACACGACAACACCTTTTGCCGGACGGGTGCCGCACTCGCCTTCAGTGCCAGCGCCCATTGCCGGTCGTCAGTCTCCTGCAGAATGATTCGCAACGTCTCGTCGTCCAGCTTCAGCAGGTCATCGAACGAGAACAATGTTTGACGAAGCTCATCCGCCAGGTCAGCGTCATGTTCATCTAAAGCATTCAGCATGGATCGCGTTGCCGGTCGCGGGGACCGACGTAGCAATTCAGCTGCTTGAGGGACGCCACCCGCACGCACGCGAGGTGGTGTCAGCCGATCCTTCAAGGCGGCGGCAATATCGTCCAGGATCTCGGCATCGGTAGGACCGAGATGAGCGACTCGTTGCAGCACTTCCGCCTGTCGATCAGGAGCTAGCCCCGCCAGAACGGCCGCCGACAATGCCGGCGGCAATTGAGCGGCAATGACAGCGATCGTTTGTGATTGTTCTTCACGCAGCAGCAAACGAATGTCGTCCGGATGCCGACCTTCGAGGAACGCGAAAGGACCACTACTGGACTCTTTTAAAGGCACAACCGCCGGTGCAGGCTCTGTCGGTAGCGGTCGCCGTGACGACCCGACATCGCCGATCAGGTCCGGCGGCTCTCGTAGTTCCGCGACGGAGTGGCGTGGCAACACAGGTCGCGACTGAAAACGAACCTTGAAATCCAACAGCATCAGATTCAATTCGTCGCCTGCAGGAGTCGACGCTGCCGCGAGGGCACTCCGAGCTTGATCAGCCTGATCGCGTGGCAGCAGTCCCAACACCTGGGCCGCGAGCGTCTTATCAAAACTGAGTAGCAGAGCCGCTGCTTTTTGAACGCCATTCATGGGCACATCCCGTCAATGTGGTTCATCGAGCTTCCGCCAGCCATTGACTCAAGACAGCGGCAGTCATCGCGGGGTCGGATTGAGCTAACGCCAGAATTTCATCGCGCATCAACATCGTCGCGGTCGCACTTGTCGCGACCGGTGGTGCGTGGAATACGGGTTCCGGTTGAATTGGTCCCCTGACTGCGATTTCCACCGGTGCTACGAATGGTGTGATTTCTGGAACCGCCGGCGGAGGCGTCGTGATCGGACTTGGCTGAACCGCTGTTTCCGTTCTGGTCGCGACTGGAGCAGGAGCAAGAGCCAAACGCGACAGCATCCACAACGCGATCACAGCGAACAGGCCCAACCCCCAAGAACCGCCATGCTTCCAGGCTAGGACGGTCAGCTGATCGGTGGTCGAGAGTGTTGTCTCGGCTGTCTCAAGTGGCATGTGATCGATCGTCGTCACCGAAATCGCATCGTGGGGCGAGCCGACGGGAATCAGGCGACCCACCGTCCGTTCGACCTTCGTCAGGATCTCTTCTTCAATGGAATCCAGATCCAGGCGACGCTTATTCGATTCCCCTTGCCCTTGCCGACGCGTTGCCACATGGCGGTAGTAATCGCGGGGGATCGAGACGCTCACTTGAACCGCTCGCGGCATCGCGGCCAGCAGTTCACGTTCGGAAACCTCGCGTGTGTAGTCGGTCGGAGTCGTCTGTCCGCGGAAGGCCGCCGAATGATGGATCGAATCTTGGTCATCGTCGTGAGCGACTTGCTGCACGCTACCCGGCCGATTGGCAATGGTCGTGTCATCATTGGTGATGCGTACGCGCTCTCGACGGATGACGGACGACTTCAGATTGTCCAGATCGACATGTACGGCAACCGTCGCATGCGGGATGAACGCGAGAGCCTTCTGAATTTGCTGCTCGTACTGCCGCGTAAAATCGCGAACTCGTTGAATTAACCGCCCATCGAGCGACTCTTCGTTCGGATCGCCGGTGAAAGTCTGTCCGCGAGCGACATCGAACACGGTCACATCTGTCGCCTGCAGATCGGGGACCATGCTGGCCACCGCTTGCCGCAACGAACCAACCAGCCGAGCTGACAACTCGCGACCGGCTCGCGGCTTCACAGTGACATTCGCGGTGACGCGCGGCTTCTGACCAAAACCGACTCTTCGTCCCGAACTGGCAACCGCCACTCGAGCGTCTTCGATATCGGGGACCGACTTGATCATCCGCCGCAATTCCTGCAGCAGCAGTGCGTCCTTCATCTCCTGGCGGTGACGATCCGTGCTGAAGGGTCCGAGTGATTCGAACTGCTTCAAGATCTGCGAGCCCAGGTCAGGAGGAACCGCGTCGAATTCCACCAGAGCGGCGTTGTAGCGGTCCAGTTCCGGTCCGGGGACCACCAGCTTGCGGTCTTCACGGCGATAGTTCAGCAGACCGGCCTGATTCAACGCCTTCTCGGCGGTGGTCAGTTCTTCAGTCGTAAATGTCCGGCCAAACAGGACAGCCTGGTGATCATCCGGCCGATTGAAAACAACGATCGAAGTCAGCCCCGCCAGGATCAACAACGGTACCGCCACGAAGGTCGCTCGTTGCACGGGCGACATCGCCTGAAACAGCTCGACGAGCTGGCGGGTGATGCGGGGCAGGACATCCATGTCGCAGCCAATACGTTTGTTGCAGAAAAGCCAATTGCGCGAGGGGGTTATAGCCGCGAATCGCGATTCAGAGCAATCCGAATCTGAAGCCGAACCGAAGCCGCAATCTGCAACGCCCGCTGCCTCGGCCACCCAATCGCAGCCGATTCACAGAATCGTTTCTCTTTGCCACATAGGACCTTACATCAAACGGCACTAGTCTCGGGGTGCCACGGTTATGGAGTCCTCGACATGGCCGTGTCTTCGAGGACTGTAACTGGCCAGCAATTTGAAGCGTCACTGTCCGGTCTTCATCCCCTCTTCAAATCTGTGAAATCTGTGTCATCTGCGGACAAGAATCTGATCCGCAGATTTCGCAGAAGCACGCAGATTTGGAGAAGACCTTGGCCCGAAATCCCGAGCCGGCGGCATGTCCGCCCCGAATCCTCGGCAAATTGGTGGGCTGCTGGAAAAATAAATGGCAAGCTGTGCCTGCCGGACTTAGGCTACAACCCTTACACCCGTAAGATTCGTCCAACCTGTCGGTTCTTTCCCAACGCGTAAACGCCGGGACGGCAACCGACACCAGTCTGGATTTTCATCTGCCGAAGATTAAGTTTGGGATCGTTCCATCGACTGCGTAGAATATATGGCAGTTCTTGCCGTAATTCGCCCGATCTTCCGAACCGTTGCCGTACGCAAAGAGTGACCGATATGGAAAGCAAGAAATTTCTGACTGCCGAAGAAGTTGCGGCTGAATTCGGACTCGACCAGGCAGCTCTGCAGCAGTTCGTGGATTCCGGCGAAGTGCGAGCCCTCGCCGATCGCGGTACGTGGAAGTATCGCCGCGACGAACTGCAGTCGCTGGTCGACGCCGGAAAAATTGAGTCGTCGTCATTGTCCGACGGCAACCAGGTGCTGACCTTCGACAACTCGCCAGATGATCTGTCGTATATCGAGCTGGATGAAACCGCCCTCGCCGAACAGGCGACGATGATCACCAAGTCGAATCCGGAAGCAGATGCCCCCGTCTCAGACTGGTTCGTTCCGTCGGAAGCGACCCACATGGACGCGCCGGTTGAATCAACGTCCAGCGACGTCGCGGTCTATACGGGACCAGAAAAGAAATCGACCGGTGAAACTCCGGTGCTAGCCGAGAAAAGTGACAGCGATGTCCAGATCGCTCCCGACTACCAGGCGGCTGCCATAGAGGCCGAACTGAACGCGCCGGTGAAATCAACGTCCAGTGATGTCGCGGTCTATACAGGACCGGAAAAGAAATCGACCGGCGAAACACCGGTGTTGGCCGAGAAAAGCGATAGCGATGTCCAGATCGCTCCGGACTATCAAGCGACCGCGGCAGAGGCCGATTCCGAAGAGACCGTCTGGGATGATCTCGCCGCCGAGGCGAGCGATTCGCACCATAGTGATAGCTCGGTCCGTCTGGCCGATGACAGCGATGTTCAATTGATGGGCTTGGCGAGCAAGATGCGAACGCCTGCCGAAGACAGCGGCATCCTGCTTGAGGATTCTCAAGTCGGCGTGCATGACGAAGCCAAGCCAGACAGTGGCATCGCGTTAGACGCGGGGCCACCAGACAGCGGGATCGCTCTGAATACCGGAGCCCCAGACAGCGGCATTGCGCTGCATGCAGGCGACAGTGGCATCGCCCTGGGCCACGCCGATAGCGGACTCGCCTTGGAGCATGCGGACAGTGGCTTGGCCTTGTCCGGCGAAAGCGGGATCTCGTTTGGACTCGATAGCGGATTGAGCCTGGGTGGGCCTGAAAGCGGATTGTCATTGGAAGGCTCGGGACGCGCCCGCGGCAATGCGAAGACCCTTGCCGATATGGATCTTGCCGACGACGACAATGATCGCACGCAAACCTTGGATCTGATGGGCGCGGAAGACGATTCGTCGTATGAGATCAACCTTGACGATGGAGATGCGACCGCCGAACTGTTGCTGGGTGACGATGATGATCTCGACGATACGTCTGCGACCGTCGTTCGTAAGGGCCGCCCCAAAGCCGGCAGTCTGAGCGAAGCGTTCGATCTGGACGATGGGACCGAAGTCGAAGACCTGGAAATCTCCGAAGATCTCGACGCTGGGTCAGAAGCCGAAGTTGACGAGTTTGACGCGGAAGAAGAAGTCTTCGACGCCTCGGACGAAACATTCAGCGGCGACGAAGTCGCTACGCTGGGTGGCGAGGATGAGGACGAAGACTACCTGGAACCGGCAGCCAAGTCGAAGAACGCCTCCGCCGGTCCGAAAGAACCAGCTTGGGGTGCCGCAATGGCTGTGGGCCTGGTCGCTTGCTCGCTCTTCCTGGCCGCCAACACGCTGATCATTTGGACGGGTGTCTCGTCGATGTGGAGCGGCAACGATTCCGAAGGTCCAGGTGGTTCCTTGATCCAAACGTTTGGCGACTTGATCAAGTAGCACGCCCGCAGATTGCTCTTCAATGTAGACGGCACTCTCCGAGTGCCGGCTGCTTTGATTCCGTCATTCCCGCGCAGGCGGGAATCTAGCGAGGTGCGAGTCGGCGGCGATTGCAATAACGACTCGACGATGTCTCACGCTAATCGACAGTCGTGCCATTCGCGTCGATGATCCGAATGTTGTTGATCTTGCCAAACAGCTTCGAGCCCGCCATGCGTTGCTTGGCCGCGTCAATCGTGTCGTAGCTCTCGTTGAGATAGAGATCGATTGTGCCTGTGTCTCTCAAATCAACCACAACGCGATACGGGGGAACCGATCTGTTCTTCGGTGGCACCACCACGATCGTACGAGCCACGCGGAAGCCGATTTCCGAACTCGGTTTTGAGACCGATGCCGCGCCGCGAGCGGCCGAGCGGCAATTGAGGGCAGGGGTGCTCCAACTGCCGCCACGAGTCACCTTTTCCGAGCCGCCGCTTGGGCCAAAGGGATCCTTCGTCTGAGCTCGTTCATAGGCATAGTAGTCGTACCAGTCCTGACACCACTCCGATACGTTGCCGTGCATGTCGAACAGGCCATTGCCATTGGAGGTCTTCAGTCCGACGCGATGAGTCACGCCCTGGCTGTTGCCGGGTGAGTCGACCGTGCCGCCGTACCACGCCCCCTGGCCGAGGAGCGCGATTGGCTCGCCCGTGGAATACGCGGTCGTCGTGCTGCCGCGGCAGGCATATTCCCATTCGGCTTCTGTCGGCAGTCGGTATCCCGAACCACCAATGACGGTCACGTCCGCGGTATGAATGGAATCGCCATTCCGTTCGATCCCGTCGAGCGTGTAGTACGCCTTCAGATTGTCTTTCTTGCTGAGCGCATTACAGAACTCGATTGCATCAAACCACGTCACGCTTTCCACGGGGAACTGTCGAGTTACGATCGCGCCGACCTTGGCCTCCGCAGAACCACCCTTAGCAAAAGCACTCGGGTTCCGGTCCATGATCGCTTCGTATTCGGCCTGCGTCACTTCGGCGATGCCGAGATAAAACGACTGCGTGATTCGCGTCGTATGCTGCTGCTCGCCGCGGGTGTGCCCATCTTCGGATGTCAGCGACCCCATCTCGAAGCCACCAGCACGAATCAGCGTCAGCTTCATTCCGGTGCCCGGCGACGAAAAGATCCCGGCCGGTTGCCGATCCTGAGCTTCCGCAGACATCACGAAGGTGAACACAGCCAATGCCGCAACGAAAGCCGAACGTCGACCGCAGCGATCCATATTTCACTCCACTAATTCTGCGAGATCCTGCAGACAAACATAGCTTATGCCAACCTCAACATCGCAAAGTCTTGGCCCTGCGTGAGTTCCCGATCGCGGGGCCTAGCGACCGTGTCCCAGATTCCGGGCTATGCGCGAAGAGCAATTTCTGCCGAAGCCCGTGCTGCTTCTGTTCCACGAGATCGCTGGTGGCTGTTTCCGTCATTCCCGCGCAGACGGGAATCCAGTGAGTGGTCAAGACGAGCTAAAGTCCAACAGATTAAGGGATAAAGACGGTCCTTGGGTCTATCTCGACTCAAACCAAACTGGCAATGTCGCAAGCTGCGGACAATCCCTGAATAGATGATTCCGCCACGTCGATGAAAAGCAGTCCGGACACCCTCGCGACTCTGCTCCTCCAGTTTTCCATTTGCATTTTGAAATTCGCACTTTGCAATACTCCGATCAGGGGTCACCGTCATGTTTGTCAGTGCTCTGAATGACGGCCACGGTAAACCAGTCGACTGGTGGTTCGCCTACAAACTGCCCAGTGGCGTCGGCCCGCGCAAGCACACAACAGGAGACGAGTACCTGTACTGCGATTCCGAATGGGGTTCCGAACTGCATCTGTCTCCGCAGAAGTTGCACGTCGGTCGCAACGCTCTGGCAGACACGCTGCATCAGTTGCAGGTCGAAGATCGCCATACCGGCTACATCCTATGGAACGACGAGATTCCCCCGACGAAGCAGCATCCGAAGCCGTCGAACAATTCGTCCAAAGGGCACACCAAGGGAGTGCTCGCCTTCAACGAGAAAACGAACAGCGGGTTCTATCTGCTGCATTCCACACCGCGATTCCCCGCCGTCGGCCAGATCGAGCTTCCCGACAACGAACGCGAATACGGGCAGACGTTCCTGTGTGTCACGCTGAATTACGCGACTGTGCTGAAACTCGCCGAGATCCTGCGGGTCCATCACGAGCCCCAGGTCTATGCATCGCAGAACCTGCCGGCTGATCCCACATCACCGCTGGTGAAGCTGGCCGCCGGAGACCATCGTCATCCCGATCCCAAGCATCCGGGCTTCATCGATTTCGCATTTCGCTCGCGCGGCCGCAACGACTTTCGAATGTTCGCAAAGAACAAGAAGTGGAGCGAACCGACGCATGGCAAGTCTGATGGGAAAGACTTCTGGAACCATCTGGTCGGACCGGCCCTGCGCGACAACATCGATGTCGAAACCTGGCGACGAGGCCGCGTGTTCGAGAACGTCGTCCCCGGCAGCCGCGAAGTGACGCTGGATGTCCTGAGCATCGACCTCGCCGCGATCGGCTATAAAGACTATCACTGGCCGTTCACGAAGGATCACGCGAAGTGGGCCAGCACCGAACACCGCCCGCCCGGCCTGTTCCTGCGCCATCCCGGCTTTGTCGTGATCGCCGACATCAATCGAGACATGTCGCAATCCAAACGCAGCGGCGGCGGCCTCGCCTTCCAGCACGACGGCATCTGGCAGGCCTTCAAGTCGGTCATGAAGGTCGAAACAACGATCAAGCAGAGGCCGCACAAAGCGGCGTGAGCCGGCGGAGTTGCGTCAAAGTCGTAGGCACACTCAGTGTGCCGTGTTTTCTTTTCTTACTGTAGCCAATCTCGCCAAGAACTTGGACGATGGGTCATCGAGATTGTTTGCAGATCGACTTCGGCCAATTTCTTGGCGAGATTGGCTGCAATAAATGAAAAGAAGACGGCACACGGAGTGTGCCTGCTACTTTGGGCAAACGGACATTTGCCAACGGTATCTTGACCTAGTTCTCTGTCGGATTGCTGAGTAGATAGACCAGCACGTCGCGTAGTTCATCAGGCGTCTTCACGATGCCGTGGGGCATCGCCGATGTGTCGCCGAGTTTCCGTTCTTCGACATCATTCTTGTTGAGTGAGATGCGTTTCGTATCCGGTTGCAGGACTTCGAGTTTGTCGCTGGTCTCCGAGACGACCAACCCGGTGATCACCTTACCGTCGTTCGTGGTGATGACGGACGACTTGAAGACCGGCGAAATCACTTTGTTGGGGGCCAGCACCGATTCGACGAGGTACGGGACGGTGAATCTCTTTCCCGCATCGGCGAGGCTTGGTCCGCCGCCACCTGCCTGAGTTGCTGTTGCCGCATGGCACTTGGCGCATCCCAGTGATTCCGCCGCGAACAACTTCTTACCGCGTGTCACGTCCCCCTGCTTGATCGCTTGAGCCCAGTCGACTTCCAGAAATGTCGGATCGATTGGCTGCGAACCTGTTCCCGACGACTTCAAGCGTTCTGCCAAGGAGAGTCCGTCCGGTTTATCGGGGATCGTCAGCTTCACATCACCCAGATGTTTGTAGTGAAAGTACTGACCACCCAGTCCCTCGCGCATGCGGACTCGAACGAGGATATCGTTGCTGCCCGGTTGCAGGTTCAGCGAGACCACGTCGTCCAATTGGATCAATGGCCGCACCACATCGTTTTCGAACACGAGTTTGCCGTTCTGCCAGATCTTGACCCCGTCTTCGCTGCCCACCAGCAACTGCATCCGTTGAGCGGTCGGCGTATCGAATCGGAAGAACGAATAGACCGACGAATTTGGCGACGGACCGAACAATGTCCGGAAATCGTAAAGCGGCCGATCGGGACTGGTGATGCTGGTCTGTTTCCACTCGTACGATTTTCCGGCAATCTCATATTTGGCAGTCAGGTCGATCGCGGTGGCCTCGACTGGATGCACGGTGTTGAAGCCATCTTTATCGGGAACAGCACCAAGCATCCAGATCACTGGTTTCAAGTGATCCAACCTCCCAAGGTTCAGTCGCTTATCCTGCACATTGGCCGTGACCATCGCGATCTTGGGTTCACTGCGAGGATCATTCAGCAGCGACAGAAAATGAGCTGCCTGCAGGCGTATTTTGTCATCAGTATCGTCCAACCGCTCCATCAACAGTGAAAACAACATCTCCTGTTCATCGGTGTGCTTCATCACCTTCCAATGCTCGGCCACGGTGTAGTTGCCGACTCGCCCGAACCTCCGCAGATCGATCGGCTCCTTCTCATCCGCGAACAGGATGATGTTGGCTTCTTCCTTTGTTTGCGGCGTGAGTGGCGCTTCGTCAGAGAAGGTGGCAGTCAGCGGTGGCATCGTCAGGCGAAAGCCCGCGGTCAAGACGCCGCCCATTCGAATTTCGGGTTTCGTTGCCTGGCATTTAAATCGGTACAACGTGGGCGGCGCATATTCAGCACCAAACAATGCGCCGATGATCCGTTCCGTGGAATCGTTCGAACTGATCATCGTGGCCCACAGACCCCAACCGTATTCATCAACAGAATTCCTCAACGAGAACCAAGAGAAGATGTCCGGGATCGCGCCGGATTCAGATGGTAAATTCATCTTTCCACGAACATTGCCGAAGAGATACTGTGAATCGTCCGCCGGCCGGGATCGGTTGAACAGGGAATTAATCAGGCAGCGCTTTAGCGCCGCTGATGACAGCAAATCACCTTCCAGATCAAAGGAACGGCCGGCTCCGACATCCTGCAGAACTTTGCGTTGAAAATCCTTGGAGAGATAGACAAGGTGCGGCGCCAGACGCCGTCGTAATTCAGGACGAGCAAGCGGGTCGATATCTGGTTTGGCAAGATCGCGCCAGCTTTCCATCAGCCATTTATCTTTGGAGTCAACTCGGCGCTGAATCTCTTGATGCGCCTGCTTTTGCTCGGACCAGTTGCGATCTTCCAGTGACTGCAGCAGCCGTTCCGGTCTCGCCTTCGTGATGTCATAGCCCGCGAAAGGCATCGTCTGGGGATCATCGCGACGAGTGATCACTGCCAGATCGCTGCGATACACAGGCGAACCTTCATTCTGAGCCATGTAGCAGATCGTGACAAAGACTCGGCCACCGCGTCCGACGCAAACGCCAACAGGCCGGGCCTGGTCGCGACCCTCCAGCAGCACCTGTTCTTTCGCTGTGAACGACCGGCCCTGTGCCTTCAATGGGAAATAGGTCACTTGCCGCCGACACCAGCGAGCCACCATCAACGAATTCCGGAACTTCGACAGGTATTCCTCGTCGTAATATGTCTGCAGGACGGGAACAGCACGGCCCATCTCTTCATTGACGGTCGGCAGGATATCTGCACGATCAGGCGTCTTGCTCTGCAGCCACCCGCGAGGCCAACTGAAGTAAGAACCTTCCGTCACATGTAGCAGTCGACCAGGAGCGTAGAGTGACGGCAATCCCTCGTGATCGTTGTCGTTGGTGAACAGGTTCCAATTGTTGTCGAAGCACAGGCCGCAGGGATTTCGCAGTCCACGTGAATACGATCGCAGGTCCGTCCCATCGGGACGAATCCGAAACACCGACCCCACGCCGTTGTATGGCATGGCAGCCCACGTCTTGCCGGCGATCTCCACGGTTTTCAGTGGCTGATGTTGATTGTCGCGGGCATTCGCCGGCTTGCCGGGTTCGGTCGCGGTCGGCTTGAAGTACATCGTCCAGTGACCCCAATGGTCGGGCCGTTCGAAGTCGCCGTAGTACCACAGCGGGTCGCCCATCGAGACATACAAGTCTCCTTCTGGTCCCCAGGCGCAAGCGTGAAAGCATTGATGCACATGCCCGTTTGGCACGCCCCACAGCAGGCGTTCGATCGTCAAGCCCTCTCGTTTCACTCGTGCATCGGGCAGCCGATAGACCGCACTCACCGTGACCACATACAGATCGTCACCGCGCACTTCGATATCGTTCACCCACGAATGGTCGGGGAATTCGTATAGCAGTCGACGTGGCAGGTACTTCCCGTCCTGATCGAGATCGTAGGCATACAGCGTCTTCCGCCCGCCGACAAAGATGCGGCCTTCGCTGTCGACACGAACGGAGAGGAATGAATCGTCGGCAGATGAATCGAGCCGGACGACTTTCAGATCGGGATCGGTGACGTGATAGTCCAACTCCTCGCCGAAGGACGTTGAGACCAGACAAACAGCAACTATCGTCACCAAAGATCTGAAAAACATCAGAATTCACTCTCGTGGCGGAACGCAACCGGAATCAGATCCAGCAGGCGGCGAGACTCAGTACATGTTACGAGCATTATGGTCGGGCAAAGATGCATATGTCGTCGTGATTCGCGGTGCCTCTGTCAACCAAAAAGTCACAGCGAACGCGACAAGCACCATTTCGGGAACCAGGAGTGCGGCGAAAAGCCAATGTAAGTAGGCGGATAACTGAGGCCACTGAACGCTGAACAAACCCAATACGGCAATCGCAATACTCAACCAGATCGATGACAGGATCAAGAAGAGGCGAGCCTTTGGCCGAACCAGCACCTGCTGCTTGCTCCAGCCTCCACCACTGACAATGTTTGCTGAGTGCTTCATGCGTCAACTCTTGGTAAACGGAACTTGGCTTGATCAAGCCGACCAGTCGATGGGGATGCCGTCGATATTGTTGTGCCAGAATGGACGTGCTTCTTGGATCAGGGCTTCTGCCGCTTGGCGATAGGATTCAAATTGTCTGACAGCGTCGCGTTCTCCTTCGATCCCAGAGTAGTGCCAGCAGACTCGCGTGGGACCGTCACCGCGGTAGGTGATCTGGCAGCCGATCATGGAATCGTCCGGTAGCCACCAGGCCGTGAACCATTCCATCGATTGCAAAGTCTCTTCGAGCACCTGGCAGATCAGACTCAACTTCGCTTTCCCGTCTGGCAGTTGTCTGCGCTCGGGAACATTCAAGTGCCCGGTGAAGACCAGCTTGCGAATGAGTTCTTCCTCATCCTCGGCCATTGCCATCACACCCCCGATCAATTATACGATTGGCCTCTATTTGCCGCGAGATTAAGGAGAAAGATCACCGACTGTTAGTCGGTGATGTGTTGTTGTCATCTCATTTCTCGAATCGCTCGGGGCTCAGCAGCTTCGACATCTGATCGGTCTTCATGTTCTCGGGCGTGGCGACGAATTCGCCGGTGCCGATTCTCTTCTCCACTGCTGCCGTCCTGCGAATTTTGTTGACCGCCGCTTTGACCGATTCGTAGCCCATTGTGATCGGATCCTGCAGCACGATGCCGTGGCAGGTGCCTGATTCCATGGAGCGGATCAGGTCTTCACTGGGATCAAAAGCGATGAACTTCACCTTGCCTGTGAGCTCCGTTTCCTTCAAAGCTCCGATCACACCGGCCGCGTTCGGTTCGCAGACGGCGAAGATCCCATTCACTTCGTCCTTGTACTTGTTCAGGACCTCGGTCGCCTTCGTCAGCGATTCCTCCTGAGTCGTCCCCGCATACTGATTGGACGAGATCACCTTGATCTCAGGATATTCCTTGGCGAGGACTTCCAGGAACCCTTCTTCACGCTGCTCAGTACTTTCGCTGCCAGCGTTGTAACGCAGGATGATCACGTTCCCTTTGCCACCCAGGGCGGTCGCCATTTGCTTCGCGGCCAGTTCGCCACCTTTGCGATTATCGGTCGCGACGTAGCTGACGATCTTCGATTCGTCCTGCAGAGCACTGTCGAAGATCACGACGGGAATCGATGCATCGACTGCCTCGTTCACAACACCGACCAACGCCTGCTTGTCGAGCGGTGCCAGGCAGATCGCATCGACTTTGTTCGTCACAAAATCCTGGACCACCTTGATCTGCTCGTCGCGATCATTTTCCAGGTGCGGTCCCTTCCAGAGGATTTCGACATCGCCCAATTCTTTCGCGGCTTTCTCGGCACCGGCATGCACCGACTTCCAGAAGACGTGCGTCGTCCCCTTGGGAATGACGGCCACTCGCAGCTTCTTCGTGGTACCACCTGTTGAACCGCTCGAGCCAGTCCCTCCTGTCGGTGTGGAATTATTCGCGGCACAACCAGCTGCGAGGGACAGGCAGAGCAGCAGACTCAGCGAGCGTTTCATGGGTGACTCCAGACGAATTTCAAAGAGGTTGATCGACAGGGGGCGGACATCGTACCAGTACTTACTGGTCTGTCGGTAGTGGACGCCGCGATGGTTGTCTTGGATTTGGGTGCAGTCATTTCGTGGTGGTCCATTGAGGGCGAAAGAGCAGGTCTGCAGGGATCATTGGGTTGAGTTTCCTTACGATTTGGCAGAATTTGTCAGTCCATGGCAGGGTTTTGGGGGTGTTGGAAGATTTGCCGCTTGAAAACAAGGGAAATCGCGAAAGGTACTGACAAATGCGAGCCTTCCGCCCGTCGGACTGGCGATCAGGATTCGCGCGGTTGTGTGATGGCAGGGCGTCATGTGGCCACGTTCTCCTTATGTGCTGTCAGTTCTGAACTGTGCGGGCCAGCGCGGCTGTGAGCTGCGCGAAGGTGCTCTAAGCAAGTTGTGTTGTAAACCCGCAGGCAAGCAGGGTTGTGTGTTGTTGGGCCAGGGGGCTTACGCCCCCCGCTCAGGAAGAGGTGGGGGCCGTGTCGTCTTATCGTCATCAACTGAGGAACAGGAACCTCTGATCTTC
>JAQGHU010000015.1 GCA_028291515.1 Schlesneria sp. | reverse complement strand
ATCCACGAAGAACACGACGTGCGACCGATTCTTGACGATTGTGGCGGCCCTTCAGGCCTTTGGGCTTCTCAATCACTCAACCCAGGGCGGCGCTACGAGGCTCCGCCTCTCCGCTCTGCCCTGGGCTGGTCTGTGGTGGCCTTTCAGGCCTTTTCAGAACGATAACTCAGGATCGTTACCTGCGTTGAGTGGCACCCAAACGTCATGATTCCAGTGATCAGAATCACGTTCCGTTATTCAGCAGGCCGTTACGCGACTTGGCGTTCGATCAGATGCTGCTCGTCTCCCAGGATCGCCTGAATCAAGCCGCCGCGAGCGATCGTGAATCTGGGGTTCGGGGCGATGCGGATTTGCGAGGTCTTGATCGGCCAGTTTGATCGATTCCAGGCAAGCTGCAGCGGCCGAACGAAACCGTCTGCCCCCGTGATCCCCCCAGTACAAACGACGTTGGTCGGCTGTGGCATCAGTTTCAGAGAGCCATTGATTAGCAGCGTGTCGCGCGCTTCTGTAAAGATGGCAGTCAACTGACGCTGGAAATCCCGCATCCAGGTCTCCTGCTTGGCCTGGTCCAGTTCGGAACGTTGATCGTGCAGCAATAGCTCTTCGGTCAGTTCGCCGATCTGCCCGGCAATCGAGCAGCGGCCCAATTCTCGCCCGCAGTGAATCAATGCGAACTCGCAGTTCGTTGCTCCCAGGCTGATTCCCAACCCGGAAAACGACGCTTCCGACAACTCCGCCAGCACGGTTGCATGACCCGCCGAGATCAACTGCGGCGAATACCCGCGCAGCGAGACCAGTTGCTTCAAGAAGCGGACATCGAGTGATTGATGATCTTCGTTCAGTTCATATCCACCGGGGATCGTTAAACAGCAGATTTCCCCATGACGATGCGTTTGCGGCAAGACCGCTTCGACCGTGAGTGCGACGATTTGTCGAGCCACGGGATCACCCGACGGCAACAAACCGCTCCGCAGCAACGGCAGCATTGGCAGATCGAGCATTGCGGCGCATTCCGCGGCGTCATCACCGAAGACGATCAGATCGTCACCGCAGGTCGCATGACGGGCGTGAGTATTCTCCAGCAGACGGCGATGTCCGGGCGTCTCTTTCACGACCAGGTACTGCGCCTGGCAGCTGCGTGAAATCAGTTCTCCGCCCGAATCGCGAATGGAACGAAACTCTGTCGTGCCGAGGTCCAGTCCAACGCTCACTGTTGACCTCCTTGCAGATGGCGCAGTGCGTCCGCGACTGGTGTGGTGCTGTGCTTGAGATCAGGTTGTGGTATCGATTCCGAGCCGACAGTCGCTCGAGCCGCATTCGCTGCGGCAGCGGCGGCGATGGTGTTTTCACCCGGCCGGCGCTTCAGGAAGTGAGGCTTCGACGGGTGGCTGCTGTGCGCGGCTTCCACGCTCTCGACGACCTGATCGGTCTTCTGTTCTGATGTCGCGCGGATCGCTTCGGAGCTCGGTGCGCTGTCGCTGGCGGCAAAGTGCGGACCCTCGGACAACGGTTCGGCGGCGGCATCGACGCGAAAGACTGGTTGAGGAACCAAGCGGCCTTGCAGGGCGATGTCCGCTGGGAACTCAGCCTTCTCTGAACGGATCGGAAGTTGATTCTTGAGTAGCTGACTAAACCAGGTCGACGCCAGGGGGCCGGCGGTCCGTTCGCTCTCGATCGCAGGCTTTTGCGGAATCGCGATCGGTGCAGATTCGACAGCGGGAATTATTGGCGATGCGGTCATTGGCTTCGCGGCACGCTGATGGAACACAGCATCGATTTCATCGAGGATGCCGGGCGTGAGTGATTGTCGGCGTTCGAAATATCGACGAGTCAGCAAGGCCAAGCCGATCAACAATCCTGAGATCGTGAAGACCCCCACAATTAAGCTCAGCGACAGAGACGAACCTTTTCCAGAAGGCGAGGACGATGCTTCTTCATCCAGAAACGGATCGTCAGCTTCTTTTGCCTGTTGTTCGCTTTCGGACTTACTTTCCGAACTGTCCGACTCATCAGAGGAATCACGAATTGCGGTTCGCTTCGGTTCAGCAACGGCCACAGGTTCACGATCCGGAGCCGACGGACGGTGTCGGGAAGACGATGCGATTCGTCGTTCGCCAGTAAAGGGGATTGTTGCGATTCGGGGAGGTGAGCTGACCAGCGGTGCCTGAATGGCTTGCGGGATCTCTAACCGTTCGGTCGCGGTCGGCAGTGGTTGGCTAATCACGGGTGCCGCGGGAAGCGTCACCGGTTCCATCGTCGCCGGGGGTGAACTGAATCGGGCCGGTTGCTCAGATTGCTGACCCAAGAACGGCAACTGTCCGACATTGCGAAGTTCAGGCGAGCCACCGATGATCGCGGGGCTCGCCCCGGTGGCAATTTCGGATTCGTAGGGGATTGGCAATGACGGCAGCTTCGCTCGATTGATTGAGTTTCGCGGGAAGACCAGCACAGTGCCGTCAGCCAGCGACGCGTCGATTGGTTGCGGAGCCGCATTTTGTGAAAGCAATCGATCGGGACCGATCACGCGAACCGCTTGCGCCAGTTCGATGGGCTGATCGAGCATTTGCACCAGATGACCGACTCGAGCATTTTCCAGTTTGACCGGAACGATGACCGGACGATCGAGAACATTGACAAATGCGACCCACACACGAGGGCGTGCCGGCTTATCGATGAGCTCACCAGATTTTGCGTACGTTGCGCGAAGTTGTGGATCTGCTTCGTAGAGCTTGCTCAATGCCGCTTGAGTTCGCTTGGATTCAATCACCAGCAAGTCGCCAGCCAGTAACGCGATATTGGCTTGTGGGTTGAAGAAGAAGCTCTCGACGATTCGATCCTGGCGAACAATGCGAATCGTTCCCGACGCCTCTTCCGTCAGGCCCCCTGCCCGCCGAATGACGTTTTGAAGCGACAAGCCGGTGGCTTCCAGGCGATAAACGCCCGGCTTGGCGATTTCACCCAGGATACCTGCGTAGACTTCACTATTCGGGGTCGCTGGCTGCCAGGTAATGACCTTGGCATTCGAGCCCGTGGCCTGAGCGTGAGCGTCTGCGGCGATGAGCGCCAACAAGATTCCCAGCCAGTGCATGCGGTATTTCGCGATGCCCAACATCCTGAGGCCTCATTCTTTATTAAACGGTCCGCGATGATCCCGGAATGCAGTCTCTCGCTGCGGACGATCCACCATAGTCCGAATAATCGGCACACTCGGCAGGCGGCATCCATCAAAAACTTCAAGGACCCAGTCGACCGGCAGAAACAGCCGGATCAAGGAGGCGGTGATCAAACATTGACCTTGCCTATCTTCGCTGGTCGCGTGAGTCCGCCCGATTGGGCCGCCTAATTGACAAGCCGAGCCGCCCTGAATCAGCACGCTGCGGGTGCCACTCAACGCCATCGACGTTCGGAGTGGATTGTTCGCCGCAAGTTTAGTAGCCGCGATGCGTTGGCCTCAATCCTCAGGCCCAAGGGGCCGGCACTTTGCCCAGCCGGGGCCCTTTGGCCCCGGAACGGGACCACCTCCAACATCTCTTGAGGCCTGAAGGGCCGGCCCATTAAACCCAAGCGTATTCGCTCTTGGAAATATGCGCAATCGCCGATTCGGACTCGCCGGGAAATATGCCAATGGCCACGACTTGAAAGGGCCGGCCCTTCAGGCCTGATGAACGTTTATTTGAGGGCTTAATTCCAGGGCCGAAGGGCCCTGGCTGGGCAAAGTGCCAGCCCCTTGGGCCTGAAAACAACAATCCCGGACGATATTGGCACCTACAGAATTGTTACCCTCTTTGAGTGGCACCCAACAACAATTCGCCGGAGTGGACAGCGGGGGCGGCGAAGTGGATAGTTGACTGCCGATCGCTACTTATTCCTGCCAGATTCCCTCCTGCATCTGACCAGATCATGCGCACACAGCTCCTCTCCTTTGCACTGCTGATTGGCCTGACATCCATCGCCGCCGCCGAAGGACCAAGCGGCGAGCAGATCTACAAGACCTTGTGCGCAAGTTGCCATGGTGCGACTGGTGAGGGGAATAACAAGCACTATGCGCAACCGTTGACTGGTGACCGCTCGGTCCTGGAACTGACCGAGTACATCGATCGAACGATGCCCGAGGATGACCCGGGGAAATGCGTTGGCGAGGATGCTCGGCGCGTGGCGGAATATATTCACGGCACGTTCTACTCGCCAATCGCTCAGGCGCGCATCAAGCCGCCACGAATCGAGCTGGCTCGGCTGACCGTTCGTCAGTATCAGAATTCGATTGCCGATTTGATTGGCAGCTTTCGCGGTAATGAGACCTGGACCAATGAACGCGGTCTGCGGGGCGAGTACTTCAAATCTCGGCAACAACGACGCGAAGAGCGGGCCATCGAACGGATCGATCCCATCGTCAGCTTTGACTTCGGCGAAGGAACGGCCGACTCGCAGCAGATCAAGCCAGAGGCGTTCTCGATCAAGTGGGAGGGCTCGGTGATCGCGCCGGATACCGGCGACTACGAATTCGTTTTGCTGACCGAGAACGGCGCGAAGCTGTGGGTGAATAACAACCGGCAGCCGCTGATTGATGCGGCGGTCAAGTCCGGCAAGAATGTGACCGAACGACGCGAGTCGATCCGGTTACTCGGCGGTCGCGCGTATCCCATTCGATTGGAGATGTTCAAGTCGAAGGAAGCGAAAGAAAAGCGAGCTTCCATTGTGCTGAAGTGGAAGCAACCACATCGCACTGACGAAACGATCCCTCAACGATGTCTGTTGCCGCAGCGCTTGCCCGAAACGTTCATCCTGCAGACGCCGTTTCCGCCCGATGATCGCAGCATGGGCTATGAACGCGGAACTTCGATCTCGAAAGATTGGGAACAAGCCACCACCGATGCCGCAGTCGAGGTCGCGGCGTTCGTACACGAGCACGTCAAGGATCTGACAGGAAGCCAGCGCGATTCGAACGAGCACGCGCAGCGCCTTCGGGAATTCTGCTCCCGATTCGCAGAGCGCGCTTTTCGTCGACCACTGGACGAAGAGCAAAAAGCGATGTTCATTAACAAGCAATTTGACGAAGCAGCCTCGCCCGATATCGCCCTGCAGCGTGTGATCTTGCTGGTTCTGCAGTCGCCTCGGTTCCTGTTTCCCGAGTTGGGGTCGGTGGACCGCGATTCCTACCTGGTGGCCAGCCGACTGTCCCTGGCGATGTGGGATTCACTACCTGACGAGCGACTGACCAAAGTCGCCGCGGCGGGACAACTGGCGACACCAGAGCAAGTTCGATCGGAAGCGACGCGGATGATGGACAACCCGCGCGCCACAGCCAAACTGCGTGAGTTCTTCCTGCAGTGGTTGAAGGTCGATCACTTCGCCGATCTCTCCAAAGATTCGCGGCAGTTTCCCGACTTCAACGCCTCGATCGCATCCGATCTCAGGACATCGCTCGATCTGTTTCTGGAAGAGATCATCAACAGTCCGACGGCCGACTATCGACAGTTGATGCAATCGAATTCGCTGTATCTGAACTTGAACCTGGCCGACTTCTATCGAGTCGACATGCCAGCCGATGCGCTGTCGCCGGGCGAACCTGGATTTAAGAAGATCACGACCGATGCAGATCAGCGGGCGGGAGTTCTGACGCACCCCTATCTGATGGCGGGGTTCGCGTACACAGCCAGCAGCTCACCGATTCACCGCGGCGTGTTTCTCGCGCGCAGTGTCCTGGGCCGCACGTTAAGACCGCCTCCGGAAGCAGTGGCTCCGCTGGCTCCGGACCTTCACGCCAGCTTAACGACGCGCGAGCGAGTCCTTTTGCAGACCAATCCCGAAGCGTGCCAAACATGCCACTCGATGATTAATCCATTGGGATTCACGCTCGAACATTTCGACGCGGTGGGCAGATATCGTCGGGACGATCAGAACAAGCCAGTCGATTCATCGGGGGCCTACGTCACTCGATCGGGCGAGCGGAAAACATTTAATGACATTCGCGAGTTGGCGGATTTCCTCGCGAAGACGGATGAAACGCATTCGGCCTTCGTCGACCAATTGTTCCACAACTTGATCAAGCAGCCGATCCGAGCTTACGGCCTGCAGACCCCGGGCGCCTTGCGAGCGATCTTCGAGCAACAGCAGTTCAATGTTCGCCAGCTGATGATCGAGATTGCGACCACGGCTGCATTGACAGATCAGGCCGCGCGCCCGCAGACTCATTAATGACAATTTGACTATGAGGGACTCCACCTGGGAGGGCGAGGCTCCCGCCGAGCCGTGCATGTCGATGGTCTCACAATAACATATGCGGCTCGGCAGGAGCCTCGCCCTCCCAAATTCGAAAACTCTGTCACTGTCATAGCTGTCTTGGTCCGAACATTTCGCCCCTCGGGTAAGCTCCAAGGAACAGACGAATGTCCGCTACGCTGGAACTGGCTCGGGAACGTGTCGACGAGTTTCGCGGTCGTGTCGCCAAGCTGCGCGAATGCCTGCATCGAGTCGTCGTCGGGCAGGACGACACTATCGATTCGCTGCTGACGTGCGCGTTGACTGGTTCCCATGCCTTGCTGCTGGGTGTGCCGGGACTCGCCAAGACGTTGATGGTGAAGACACTGGCGTCGTCCTTCGACTGGAAATTTTCGCGAGTCCAGTTCACACCCGACTTGATGCCTTCCGACATCACCGGTTACGAGCTGTTGAATCGCGATAACTCGAACGGATCGTCCGCGATGACATTCCGTCGCGGCCCGATCTTCGCCAATTTGGTCCTGGCCGACGAAATCAATCGCGCGGCTCCCAAGACGCAATCCGCTCTTCTGGAGGCGATGGCTGAGCGGCATGTGACTGTCGGCGGGCAGACCTATCATCTGGAAGAACCGTTCCTGGTCGTGGCGACTCAGAATCCCATTGAACAAGAAGGGACTTATCCACTGCCGGAAGCGCAACTGGATCGGTTCATGATGGAGATCCGCATCTCGTATCCGACGCCCGATCACGAAGAAGAAATCGTGATGAAGACGACCGGTGGATCCACCCCCTTGCCTGAGCCGATCTTTGATCGAGTGATGTTTCTCGCACTGCGAGAACTGGTGCTGTCTGTTCCGGTGCCGAAGAACGTCGCCGCGTACGCCGTGCGACTGTGCGGATCGAGTCGTCCGGGTGACGTACGAGCGAACACTTACGTGAAGAACTATGTTGCCTGGGGAGCGGGGCCGCGTGGTTCGCAGAACCTGGTGCTCGCCGCCAAGGCCCATGCCCTGTTGATGGGCCGAACCGCTCCGACGACAGATGACATCAAGAAGATCGCTCTGCCCGTCTTGCGGCACCGCATCCTGACCAATCATCGCGCCATCGGCGACGGCGTCACCAGTGACGACATCATCTTGCAGTTGCTGAAAGAGACGCCACTGGCTTGAGGTGACATGGCAACTGGTCTCCCGCGAGTGGGTCCATTCCTAAGCTTTGCTGGAAACGTTCGATGGCGGTCCAATCCAACAGCCGATTCCTCGACCTGCGAGCGCTGGCATCGTTGCAGCATCTGCGATTCAGCACCAAGCGACGAATCGACGGAACGTACAGCGGCCGTCACTTGTCCCGCCAACTAGGGGGTGCCGCCGAGTTCGTCGACTTTCGCGAATACTCTCCCGGTGACGATCTACGGCGACTCGATTGGAAAGTCCTGGCGCGAACCGGCCGACCTTACCTGCGGATGTATCAGGACGAGACCAACCTGGGCTGCGCCATGTTGATCGATGCCAGCGGCTCGATGCAGTTTGGTGGGTATGAACGAAACGTCCAGGGACGCGGATCGAAGCTCGAATACGCTCAATACTTCGCCACAGCGATGTCGCACCTGATCTGTAGTGCCCAAGATCAGGTCGCACTGGCCGTCGCGGCCGACAAACTGCACCGCTTTATTGGCCCCGGCAGCACCTCGGATCACTTGCGCCGTGTCCACACGCTGATCGAAAGACTGACGACCTGGCCAGCCACCAAGCTGGGCGTTTCGCTGCGTCAACTGTTTGAGCGGCTATCACGTCGCGGTGTGCTGCTGATCCTAAGCGACTTTCTGTGTGACGATTTGGAAGACGCCTTCTCGGCCATTCGATTGTTTCGCAGTCGACATTGGGAAGTCGTCGCGTTGCATCTGGTCCACCCTCAGGAAGAGCGGCTACCAACGGGGACGGCATTCCGATTCGAAGGGATGGAGAACGATGGCAGTGCAAACTGCTCGCCTGCGGAAATCAGCCATGCCTACGAAGAACGATTCGCGACGCACTGCGCGGTCGTGCGATCGATGGCATTGGCTTCGGGGTGCGACTATCGACGAGTCTCCACGGCCGTGCCGTACCTGCAAACATTAAGTGGCTTCCTCGTGGAAAGAGTGGGTTAGCCGGCCATGTATCTGAATTCGTGGGCAATTCCAGCGGGAATGGCGGCAATGACGATGCCGTTCATTATCCATTGGCTCACGAAACCACGACCGACTCGATTGCCGCTGTCGACGGTGAAGTTCGTGCAGGAAGTGGTGAAACAACGTCGAGCCCGAAATCGCTTACGCGACTGGATCATCCTGCTGTTGCGCGCTGCCGCGATTGCGTTGTTCGCGTTTGTGATCGCTCGCCCGTTGTCTGGTAATCGAGCTCCGGCCGCGATCGACGGACAAGCTCAAACCATGAAGATCGTGCTGCTCGACATCAGCCACAGCATGGGAGCCGTCGCGAATGGGATCGAGACGTTGGACCGAGCTCGACCGATGGCCGTGCGGCATGTCGACTATCGCCCTGGAACTCAAGCGAATCTGATCCTTTGTGCCGCGACGGCTCGTCCGGTCTTTGATCGTCCTTCAACGAATGCCGTGGCGCTGGTTGATGAAGTCAGTCGTGTCAAACCATTGCCACAACGACTGCAGGTTCAAAGTGCCCTGAACAGCGCGGCCGAAATGCTGTCGCGAGTCGGTGGCGATAAGGTTCGTCGCGAGCTGATCGTGATCAGCGACTTCCAGCGATCGAACTGGGTCGCGGCCGATTTCTCCGTCTTGCCAGCCGATACTGTGATCGAGCTGGAATCGGTCGCACCTACAGAAACGCCGCCAAATCTGGCGATCATGCGCGCGGCACCTCAAGGTCGAGTCGAACGTGGGCGTCCGTTCCGCCTCGAAGTTGAGATCGGCAATTTCTCACCGACGCCGCGCCAGGTGACTGCGGAAGTGACAATCGGCGAGCATCAGTTCCGGTTGCAAGGGACTTGCACCGCCGGCGGAAATTCGGTGCTCGTCACCGAAGCCACGCTCAACACAGATGGCTGGCTATCGGGTGAAGCGCGGCTCGTCGGAATCGAAGATGGACTCGCAGGAGATAACCGGCGAGCACTGGTCGTCCAGGTTCATCCGCAACCGAGATATCTGATGCTGACGCGGCAATCCGCCGAGGCCCGTCCAAGTTCCAGCTACTTCCTCGAACGGGCGATCTCGCCCAAGTTGGCGACGAACCCCAAGGATCAACAACGCATCGTGCGACTCGATCCTTCTCGAGCGGACCGCGATGCCATCACCTCCGCGGACCTGTTGATCCTGGATCACCCCGGCAAGCTTTCTGATGACACCGTGGAATTGATTTGCGCCCTGATGCTGCGCGGACGTGGAGTGCTCTATGTTGCTGCGGAGCCGATCGACGCCACGAATTTGAAGCTGATGGCGAAGGCCGCGGGAAGCAGCCTGCAACTGCCTGTCGAATTCTCGCCCCCGAGCGCAGGGCAGGTGCGAAAGAATCTGTTCCTGACAGAGATCAAGCTGCGGCAGATGCCATTCTCGGTCTTTGGTGAAGATGCGACGGCAATCGTAGCGCCGTTGCGATTTGGCGGAGGTTTGGTTAGCCGACGTGTCGAAGGGGCACTGCTCGACGATGTCTGTGCGACCTATAGCGATCAATCGGCATGCCTGGTGGTGACGGCGTGCGGCGCCGGATCTTTGGCGGTGCTCAATACCGAGTTAGGGGCTTCCAACCTTCCCGCGTCGCCTGCGTTCGTCCCTTTGATGGGTGAACTAATCAGCCATCTCCTTGGCCGCGATCGCTCGCAGGAAACGATCTCCAGCGGAGAACCCATCGCCGTCTTTCTCCCTCCGGAAGCGGTGCCAGCTGCGGGACTGAAGATTGAAGCTCCCGCTGACAGCACCATCGAATCGGATTCTCTGGGTGAACTGCACGAAGAGAACGTCGGAGTCATGTGGCAGGCGGGGGCCGCGGGGTCACCGGGCGTCTACGAGGTGCGGCGAGGCAACAATACGATTTACGCGATGGCCTCGACGATCCCGGCTGAAGAGGCTGATCTAATGCCGCTATCATCGGACCTGATTACGAATCGCCTGTCGGGAGGCCGCGATGTGAAATATAGATCTGCTTTGGATACCGAAGAGCCGCGTGACGATTTCTGGTCGCTGCTCGCGGTGATCTGTCTGGGCTGCATCTTTGCCGAGTTTGTTGGATTGAAACTGTTTCGCTGCTGAAGGAATCTGAATGATCGTCCGTCGGTTCATTGTCGTCAGGCCCAAGGGGCCGGTACTTTGTCCAGCCAGGGCCCTTCGGCCCTGGAATTAAGCCCACAATTAGACTTCCAAAGGCCTGAAGGGCCGGACATTTCAGGCGGGTGCCGATTTCAAGATGAGTTCCGCGAACTCTGTTGTAGGCACGAACTCGAATGAGAAATATGCGTGAGACGAATGGGCCGGCCCTTCAGGCCTCAAGTGATGTTATTAGAGGTCCTGTTCCGGGGCCGAAGGGCCCCGGCTGGACAAAGTTCCGGCCCCTTGGGCCTCATGACAGAGGAAAAAGCATCTCAAAACGAATGCACCCGAGATGTGTAGATACGTAAGCTCCGACACCGTGGCACTCAAAGACTATCGTTGATGTCGCTATGAGCGGCGAATTGAAACTGTAAGACTAACTCCGGGCCGAAATGACTCTGACATACGAACCATTGATCTCACCGACACTCTGGCTGACGCTCGCCTTGGTGCTGGCTGGTCTATTGGTTTGGTATGGCTGGAATCGGCCGTGGGGCATTGCCCTGCCGCGCTGGGCGGCGATCATCACGTTGATGGGACTCAGCGGTGCAGCGTTGCTCGCAATCCTGCTGAACCCGACCTGGCTGGAACGTATTCCTCCGCCCAAGGGCAAGCCGCGGCTGGTCATCGTCGTCGATGAATCGGCGAGTATGGCGGCCACCGACATGCCTGACGGTCGCTCGCGATTTGCGCATGCTGTCGACATCACGAAGACTTGCCTCGACAAGCTGTCGGATCGATTTGAATTGGGCGTGACATCGTTCTCGAATAACGTGCTCCCGACGACGATGGATGAATTGGCGAGTAAGACCCCGGCGGGTTCGATCACGGACCTGGCGACCGCGATCCCATCCAGTATCGAAACCGGCTATACCGGTGGCCAGATGATGCTGCTATTGAGTGACGGCAACCACAACGCTGGTGGGGGAACACCCCGCGTTCTCGCATCGGTCGCCTATGCCCGCGCAGCCAATACCCCCGTCTTCACGAAGACCTTCGGTACCGACGCGACCATTCACGACTTGGCCATCCGCATGCATGCCCCGCAACAACTGTCGTTCGTCGGGCAGCCAGTTTCGGTCACAGCGCTCATCCGGCGCCGCGGTCGCGCACCGGAATCAGTGACCGCCGTGTTGAAACATGATGGTAAAGAAGTCAGCCGCCAGCAGGTACTTGTTCGCGGCGATGTCGAAGTGGAAGTCCGTTTCCAAGTCGAGCAGGAAACGAAAGGACTCTATCGCTACGAAATCGCACTCGAACCCTTCGAAGGTGAAGTCACGACCGTCAACAACTATGGCACATTCCTGTTGCGAGTTGTCGATGAGCCGATTCGCGTGCTGCTAGTCGAAGGAAAGCCATATTGGGATTCGAAGTTCCTGGCACGGACTTTGTCGTCGGATCCGTCGATCGAACTGGTCAGCATCGTGCGCATGACTGAAGGGCGATATCTCGAACGAACACTGAAACGTATCCGACCAGAAGCCAAGAAGACCGATGTGGCAACTCCCGAGAAGAAAGCGGATGTGAAGTCGATCGCTGAGATCCCCGTCACCGAATCGTGGCGCGTCGTCGCCAACGGAGCGGAAGTGTTGGCCGATCCGAAGTCGATCGGTTCGTTCCAAGTCCTGGTGCTCGGCCGCGATGCTGAATCGTTTCTCTCCGACCAGGCACTCGTCAACCTGCGGGCTTGGGTGGCCAGCGACAGTGGAGCGCTGGTCTGTTATCGCGGGCAACCGATGGCCCAGGTCAATGAGCGTCTGGAAAAGATGCTTCCGGTTCAATGGCGAACATCACGAGAGTCCCGTTTTCGGATGACGCTGACCGACCGAGGTCGCGATCTACGCTGGTTTGAACCGCAAGGCCAGGCCTCTGGCGATGCCCTGCCCTATCTGCCGGCGCTGTCGGCGATGACCGCGACTGACGAACCCAAGCCACTGGCCACGGTGCTGGCGGCGGTCTCCGGCAGTTCGGGCGAAGAAACACCAATCGTGACCTATCAACCCTACGGAGGCGGACGCGTGGTTGTTGTCGAAGGATCGGGCATGTGGCGCTGGGCGTTCCTGCCACCAGCCTACTCCGATCACGATTCCACGTACGCCAGCCTGTGGCAGAGTCTGTTGCGGTGGCTGGTGTCTCGGGCGGGTCTGCTGCCTGGGCAAGACATGGCTCTGCGAACCGATCAAGTCACATTCGCCACCGGAGAAGCTCCTTCGGCTACGCTACTGATTCGCAAAGAGGCGGCACAATCACAGATCCCCAACATCGAATTGACCGGTGATGGCATTGAAGGAAAGCGACTGATTGTTCCCGCAGCCGCTGGAGAAGATCCCGGCGTCTTTCGAGTGGCATTCGGGACGCTGCCCGAAGGGCGGTACCAGGCAAGCATCGTCGGTCAGCCTGCTGAGAAATCCGGTTCAACGGCCGTCTTCGACGTGCGCCGCCTGATGGAAGAGCAGCTTGATCTGAAGGCGCGACCAGACCTGATGGCGCGGATTGCCACCAGCACGGGCGGAGCCGTCTTGAACTCCAATGATCCCAACGAAATCGCGAATGCGTTCGTGACTCATCTGGAAAAGAGCCGCCCAGATCGAATCCGCCGCACCTCAGCCTGGGACCGCTGGTGGGTTCTGGCGGGGACCTTCGCCCTCTGGACGATCGCCTGGGGACTGCGACGAAATTCAGGACTCGTCTAAGGGCGAGCGCCCTCGTAGGTTATGCTTCAGCATAACGTCTTCGGCGGTTCCGCTGGCCTTGAGCTTGCGTATGAAGAGTTATGCTGAAGCATAACCTACAAGACTCAGAAGGTCATTCAAATCAAGCCGCTTGGTGAACATGGCCAGTTCGCCTTGTGGCGTTCGCGGCCACAATTCCTGCGGGCGGTCCCAATATAATTCGACACCGTTTTCGTCGGGGTCACGCAGGTACAACGCTTCACTCACACCGTGATCACTGGCACCGTCCAGCTTAATGCCGGCAACGGTGAGGCGACGTAAGGCATTGGCGAGTGCGGGCCGAGTCGGATAGAGAATCGCCGTATGAAACAGGCCAGTCGTCCCCGCCGCGGGAGGCGAGCCGCCCAGACTTTCCCAGGTATTCAAACCGATATGATGGTGATAACCCCCCGCTGAAATGAACGCGGCCTGAGTCCCGTATCGCTGCGTGATCTCAAACCCGAGCACTCCGCAGTAGAACTTCAACGATCGCTCAAGGTCAGCCACTTTGAGATGCACGTGACCGATGCGAACCTGAGGATCAATTGGGGGTGAGGATTTATCGGCGTTCACAATCGTCACTCCTGATGCACGAGCATTCGGACATTCACTTCATGTCACCCGTAGTCTCATTTCGAGTGTGGATACAATACCACGTTGATCTCTACGAGTTGGCGATCACCTCAACGTGACGTGGGCCATCAACACGGGTGGACACCAATACGTGCTTTCAAGTATGGACTTCAATGAGAAAAACGAGTATCTGATCGCCCCGTCCGACAACCAACAAAAGCCAAGACGTGAATTGTGCAAAACATGACCAACAATCGACGCGCCGGCAAGAAGCATCAAAAGGAGACCGTTTCAGTGAAAGCCGCCGACCAGACGCCGACTCCGAGCGTCAGTTCCGAAGTGACCTTGCCTGATGCCCCCGCCGTGCCGGATGACGAAGTTGAGCAACTGGACCCCCTGATGGCGGAAGTCGAGTCATTCCTCAGCAAGCGCGATGAGTTGGCTCGAAAGATTGCTGCAGAGATCGAAACTCTGGAGCAGAAACTGTCTGAGCTGAAGGAGACTGCGGCGTCACTGTTCCCAGAGACCGCTGGCGGCGGGCCATCGAGCCCCAAACCGAAAAAAACAAAGCCGAAGCCGACGGTGAAATCTGAGGCCACGAGTTCAGCTGATAGCGCTCCTCCGACGGAGTGAGCGACTGGCAACCGGCGAGAAACGCCTTGTAGGTTATGCTTCAGCATAACATTCTTCGGCGGTTTTGTTGCCATTAAGCATGAGGAGTTATGCTGAAGCATAACCTACAAGACTCCGACGGAGTGAACGAGAGACAATCAAAAGAACAACGGCGATCCCAATCTCAGATTTGGAACGCCGCAGTTTTATTGTCGTAGATCGCTGAATGCAACCTGCACTTACCGGTCAATCTCACCCATCACGATATCCAGCGATCCGACGATCGCAGGGATGTCGGCGATCAGCACGCCTTTGCAGAGCGGGCCGGTGATTGACAGGTTGCAGAAGCACGAGCTTTTCGCGCGGGCTCGGAATGGTTCCGCATCGCCGTCGCCGACGACGTAGAAACCCATCTGGCCGCGAGGGCATTCAGTTTCGAGATAGACTTCGTCTGACGGCAGCTTCGTACTCATCTTGTAGGGAACGCGGTACTCACCCTTCGAGGTCGGGTACTTGTCCATCGCCTGTCGCACGAGGCTGATCGATTGGACCACTTCCATCATCCGGACGAAGAACCGGCACCAGTTATCGCCTAAGACGACTTCCTTGGGCAGCTTGCCATATTCAGGATCGGTGAATGGAGCGACCGGGATCTTGTAGTTGTAGCCTTCATACATCCGCGTATAGATCGGCTCGCCATCGCGTCGCAGATCGTGATCGACGCCACTTCCTCGCAGGACCGGGCCAGTGCAGCCGTAGCTGATGGCCATCTCGCGAGTCAAGATCCCCAAGTCGGCGGTTCGCTTGATGAAGATCGCATTGCGAGTCAGTAGTGTGTGGTATTCCTTGATGCGCGGCGTCATCCAGTCGAGGAACATGCGAACAGCGTCCACCCACTGCAATCGCATGTTGGGATCACGGCCGGTCAACTGAGCCAGACCGGGCGGGATCGTGATTTCACCAGGCAGGTCGTGCGTCGCGCCGCCGACGGTGATGTAGCTGTAGGTCAGGCGGGCACCGCAAACTTCTTCGAACAGGTCGAGGATGATTTCGCGTTCACGGAAGGCATACAGGAACGGGCTGAATGTGCCGAGGTCGAGACCATACGCCCCCATGCCGACCAGGTGACTGGCGATGCGGTTCAGTTCGGAGATGATGACGCGCAGGGTCATCGCTTTTTCGGGGACTTCCATCCCGATCAGCTTTTCGACCGTCAGGGCAAAGCCCAGATTCATGTTCATCGCGGCCAGATAGTCCATCCGGTCCGTGTACGGAATCCACTGCGGCGTCGCCAGGTTTTCGCCGATCTTTTCGGCGCAGCGATGCAAGTAGCCGATGTGAGGCGTGACTTCGTGGATGATTTCGCCATCGGTCTTCAGCAGCAGGCGCAACACGCCGTGCGTGCTGGGATGCTGCGGACCCATGTTGACGAGCATCTCATCGGTGCGAACGTCAAACTCGATGATGCGGGGATCTTCCAGCGTCAGGCTCATAATCGTCTCGTGTGATCTGGATTGGACGCGTTGAGAAGTTTTGGGGTTGAATCAACTTCTTGCCAGGGGGCTTACGCCCCCCGCTCAGAAAGCGGTTGGCCCGTTACTTCCCGCGAACTCCGTGGTATTCGAGTGGAAATTCGTAGTCTTTACGCAACGGGTGTCCTTCCCAGTCTTCTGGGCAGAGGATCCGGCGCAAATTGGGATGGTTTGTGAAATCAATGCCGACCAGGTCGAAGGCTTCGCGTTCGTGCCAATCAGCAATGCCCCAGACGCCTGCAACCGACGGAACCTGCGGCAACTGGCCAGCCTGACCGTCCGTCCAACGCGGGGTCTTGACCTTCAGCTTGCAGAAGTACTTATGCGTGTAGCTGTAGAGGTGGTACACGACTTCAACATGCGGTTCGCAGGGGTTCTTCTTCTTGGGATCGGTGTCGAGCCAATCGGAACCGCAGAGGTCATTCAAACCGTCGAGCTTGATATCGGGTTCGTCGTGAATGAACCGAGCGACATCGGCGATGCGATCGGCGGCAACTTCGATCCAGGGATCTTTGACGCCGGTCTTCAGTTCGCGGATGGCTTGCGCCCCGAATCGATCAAGCAATCGCTGGTGAACGTCTTCAATGCGCATTGCGCTCTTTCTCTTTCAGATTCGAGGCCCGTCGTCATCGCTAGCTGGCGACTGTGGTCGTTGGCTGTGGCCGCGCGGTGGATGTTCCTGACCCTGCGGCCGTGGGGGCCATCCGATTCGACTGAGACAGGGTCCGCACCCATTCCAAGTCCCCACGTTTCCAGACATAGGCAAAGCCGACGAGCAACACGGCGAAGAAGACCAGCACGTCCACGACACCCGTCCAGGCGAGTTTCATCGCCGTCTGGGCCGTGACCGCCTGATCGGCGGTCAAGCTGCCGGGAGGCAAGCCCATCAGTTGTTCGCTGAGCAGAATGCGGTCGCCGCCAGTCAGCAGCGGATCCATCAATTGGACGGCCGTCCCGTAGATTGACGCCCACGGGAAGAAGAACACGACTTCGACATCGAAGATGATGAACAGCAGCGCGACCACATAAAATCGCAGGTCGAACTGGATGTAGCTGCTGCCGATGGTTGGTTCACCGCATTCGTAAGCGGCATCTTTTTCCGCGCTGGGCAGGCGAGGACGAACAAGACGACCGATCAGCAATGGCGCGATCAGAAATCCGATGGTCACCAAGGTGAACACCAGAAAATGCCCAACAACTTCGGTCATAGTCCGTTCCGATTCGCGTTCGCAGTAACAAATACTATTGAGCCGGCGGCGTGGTTTCTTCCAGCGGCAGGCGCCCCTGGAAACCGGCATCGTGGGTGTGCCAGAAACCGACGCTGGGCTCACCCAACTTCCAGCACAGATACACGTCCTGCCCATTCAGATTGGCGGGGAAATCGACCAACCCCATGACAGGGTCTTTGAATTCCACGCCCAACTCGGTCAACTCTTCGACAAATCCTTCCAGCTTTTCGACGTCCTTTTCCAGCTCAGTTCGAATCTGTTCGACTTCTTCGCTGTAAGGATCGTCTGGCTGTTGCTTCCCAGCCGAAGCGGGTCGCAGAGCATTCAGCCGCTGTTCGCGTTCGCGAACATCGACATACAGTTCAACAATGTCTTGCACGATCGCTCGGACCAAAGGCAAAGCCTTATTGGCCGAGGCAACCGTGAACAACGTGCGAGGAGCCAGTTTGGCGCTCATGAACAAACCACCTTTCGCTCAGTCCCCGAGCTTAGCATTCGTCCAACCCCCGCAGTCCTGACAGGCATCCGAACCTGCCCCACGGCACTTATCACTAGACCCAATCTGGGTCAAAATTCCCAACAGGAATTATTCGTCTTTCGGCGCAAACTGGAAGGGGCTCGATTCACCTTTTACCCAAACAGGCTCGTAAAGCACCTTCGATTCTGCCACCGCCGTCGGATTGAGTGTTGCCTGGCCCCAACCCACTTCCAGCGGCAGCTTCGCGTAGTCGACGATGCATCCATCGCGACTGAAGCAGCTGAGGTCGTGATTTGAACCCATGAAGATGCAATCGACAGGACATGGCTCGACACACAAGGCGCAGAACATGCACTTCGTGTAATCGATCGTGAAACCATTGACTCGGAACCCCTTGCCGACGGGGCTCTTCTCTTTTTCGATGTAGATGCAGTCCACCGGACAGGCGACCGCACACTTTTCGCAGCCGATACAGGTCGTCAGATCAAAGCGGTGGAAACCGCGATAACGAGCCTTTACCGGAACCGGAACTTCAGGATATTCATAGACTTCGGTGAATGTCTTACGTCGATACGTCCACAACATGGTCCGCATCGTCACCCACATTCCCTGCATCAGGGTGGAGACGGCGACCCAGATGTTTCGACACCACTCACCAAAATTCCTCAACCACTGCATGGTTGGCTCACTCTATAGCCCGAGCCGGAATTGCCGCACACTTGGCACCGAGAAACTCGGTTGCGAATCAAAGCCGGCGCAATATTTCGACCCCAAACGCCATCGGATTATAGACCGTGCAAGGGCCAACGCAAGCGACGCCACGCTCACATTGGATTCTCACAAACGAGACTTTCGTACTGGGCATTCCCGACGTCCCATCTTCCAGATCACCTTGCACCAGATCAACATCCGCTGTTATTGCCGATGTCGCCAAGAATTCTTTCACCACAAAGGACACGAAGTGCACGAAGGAATCAAAGAACGAAACGCTGAATTCCTCTTTGAGCCTCGTATTGTTGAAGTTGATGAGGAGTCCGATCTTGATAGACCTCGATGGCACAACCGATCACTCGACTGGAAAGCTCGTCAAGTTCCATCTTCGTGCTCTTCGTGTCCTTCGTGGTAACTCTCTACCGCTCAACACTGTGAATCAACAGCGACTGCGGATCAAGTTGACCAGCTTGTTCAGCCTTCTAGGGAAAGATCGAGCGAATTGCGTCGTGGACCGACTGCGTGTGACGAGCCAGTTCGGACTGCAGGCGCTGCCAATTCCCGCCATAACCCAGGCGTCGGGCCAGTGATTCGAATTCGGGCGTCTGCGCGGTGGGGATGGCCAGATCGCGAGCATCCCCGCGCACCATCCGCAATGACTCAATCACATTGCGCAGAAAGACATAGGCATCGGATAACTGATGATATTCGTATTCTTTCAGCAATCCGGATCGCGATAGCAACTGCAACGCATCACGTGTATTGGTCGTGCGCAGTTGCGGCTGCGTTTTCCCGTGACAAATTTGTAAGGCCTGCACCAGATATTCCAAGTCGACCAATCCACCAGGGCTGAGCTTGGCGTTAAACGTTTCAGCACCGACCAAGTGTCGTACCTGACGTTCGCGCATCGCACGAATCGCAGCGAAGTCGACGGGCTGAGCCGTATAGACAATGGAATCGCGCAACGCGACTAATTGCTGGCCAAAATCGGCATCGCCGGCGATCGGGCGCAGCTTGACGAGGCTCTGTCGTTCATAGGGCCACGCGGGTCCGTCGAGGTGAAAGTATTGTTTGAAGGAGTCGATATTCACCGCCAGGCTGCCCGAGCGGCCATAGGGACGCAGACGCAAGTCGATGCGAAACACCCCTTCACTGCGAGCGCGTATCATGTGACAGACCCCTTCGACCAACTTCCCATAGAAGTTGGCATTGTCGATTCGCTCGGGACCGTCCGTCACACCATCCGCTTCATAGACGAACATCAGTTCGATATCGGATGCGAATCCTAATTCTCGACCTCCGCATTTCCCCAGTGCGCAGACCGCCACGCGACAGGGACGACCGTTCGCACATTGCGGCAGCCCGACTCGCTGTGCCAGATCGGCCCGACACTGCTCCAGGCTGATGGCGACGATAACTTCGGCCAAGTCGGTCATCTCGTGGCCAAACGATTCGATCCCGCCACTTCGCCCCAGAATATGCCGCATGTCGATGCGGAACAGTTCGCGATCTTTGAACTCGTTCAGTCGACGGCAACGTACTTCGACGTTGTCAGCCCCCGCTAAGACTTCATTCAGCTCCGCAGCAAGTTGACTGGCCGACTTCGCGTGTTCCAAGCCCGCCATGTCGCGGAGCACGGGAAACAGGTTCGCATACTGGAGCCGCAGAAAGTCCTCCCAGAGAAAGTCACTGACCCCGAGCAGTCGTGCGAGTGCCGCCAGTACTTCGGGACGATCGAGCGACGAGAGCTGTTCGAACCAATCGGGCCGCTGAAACAGGTCTCGCAGGAAGCTGCGGAAATGCAACAGGGCCGCCGTCGGATCCGGTGCCCCAGGCAACAAGTGTGTGAAGTGCTTGATCAGCACCACTGCCGCTTTCAGTTCTTGCACTCGATCCGCATCCAGGATCTTTCCGCCACGACGTGCGTCCGTCACCAGCAGAACATCGGAGGCCACCCCTTCGGCCGCGCTGATCTGAACCTGCTCGATGTTGACATCGCTCAGAGTCAGCGCGTTCGTCAGCTCATACAGGAACCCAATCGTATCGTCGCCCCGAATGTAGAGGACTGTCGCTGTTTCATGGGCGTCGTTGTCAATCCGCACATCCAGCGGCGAGGGTCGGCTGGTGGTGAGGGGGGCTCCGTCCAAAGCGTCTGCGACGCGCTTCGCCAGCCGCCCTTGAGCTTCATCGGCCATCCCCGATTGAGCCATGCGCACCAAGTCGCACAAATCGTCTTCGTAACGCTGCCACGCTTCGGGCAGAACCACATCCAGTTCGGAACGAACACTGAAGACATCAACGAACCCGCAAGGCAATTTGCTATCGCCGGGAACGCGACGTTCTGTCGAGACAAATCCGGTGACGATGTCGAAACCATAGGCAAACATCAGCCCGCACATCATCGACAGTTCACCGGGGCAGTCGTGTCCGAGAATGGTGACTCGCCACAGGCCATCGTCGGTTTGCTCTGCGTGGACGCGGACCGGTTGCTCGGGTTCGATCTGCGTGAACATCCCTCGATGCCGCCGCTGTTCGTCCTTGGAAAAGACACTTTCATAGGTCCCCAGCACCAGGCGATTGGTCGGTGCGGGAATGGGCGAGGGCGCGACAGGGGCCGTCAATGCACTCTCGTCCGACAGATACTTCTCGAAGATCGATCGGATCGACGCGCGATGGCCCTCGTAATGAGACAGCAGTTGATCGGCACTCGAAAAATCCATGCGATGCGCCAGTGACGATAAGCCTCGCAAGTCCGCCGGCATCGCATGCTCTTGGCGGTTGTGCATCAACTGTAGCGCGTGTTCGATCGTGCGCAAGAAAACATAGCCATCGGTCAGTCGACGATACTCGTCCGCCTGCAGGACTCCCGCATCCGTCAAGCGGACAAGACCATCCAGAGTGTTGGGCGAGCGCACATGCCGCAACGTCACTCCGTGAACCAACTGCAGCGACTGCACCACAAATTCGATATCGCGAATCGATCCCGTTCCCAGCTTGACCTCGCCCCACTCTCGTCCGCGGCGACGCAATTCCGCTTCGATCCGGTCTTTCGCCTGACGCACCGCCGCACGCACGTCGCGCGGTGTTCCCGAATAGATCAGCGGGTCGGCTCGCTTCAAAAAGTCGACACCCACCGACTTCTTGCCAGCGACAACTCTCGCTTTCAGCAAAGCCTGCTTTTCCCACATTTCCGCGTTCGACTGGATGTAGTCCAGGTATGCAGGAATCGTCGTGACGAGCTCGCCCGAGCGTCCCCACGGACGCAGTCGCACGTCGACTCGGTAGAGAAACCCCTCCGCCGTCGCATCTTGGAGGGCCTTAATCAGCTTTTGCGCCAACGGCATGACGGCGGTAGGCTTGCCGTCCGTCAAGAAGACGAGATCGATATCCGAGCTGTAGTTCAGCTCTTCCCCACCCAGCTTTCCAAACCCGATCACGGTCAACAGGTTTGGATCGACGCCCAGTTCTTTGGCCGACAGGATCAAGCAGGCCTGGACCAGACTGTCTGCCAGCAAGCTGAGCTGCACTGTGGCGGCTCGTAAATCGATCAGCCCAAAAAGATCGCAGGCACCGATGCGCAGGATCTCGTAGCGTTGAAACCGACGCAGCGCGTTGAGATGCGCCACGGTCTCGGTGATCTCGCCCACGGCGGCGAGTGCGGCGACCAGGAATTCTTCTCGACTCTTCAAGTCGGCCAGTTGCCGATGCTGAATCAGGACCCGCAGACTTTCGGGATTTCGCAGCAATGTCTCGGTCAAATACCGACTGCTGGTAAACAGACGCACCAGCATTTCGATCGCGCGCGGATTCGCCGCCAGAAACTGAAACAAGTCCGCTCGATCATCCACGCGCTGCACAAATCGCTCGAAGTCACTGATCCCCGCCGCGGGGTCGGCCGAGTCAGAAAGCAACGTGATCAGCTTCAGCAAAGTTCGAGCGGTCGCGTCCGTGAGATCGTCACGGCCCGCCAGGACGCAGATTCTGTGCGCGACGGAAACGGGATCTCGAAATCCCAGCAGTGCCAGTTGTTCGTGAATCGCCGTGTTCGCCGCATCATCACCAGCCAGCATCTGTTGCAACGTGTTCAGCATTCCGGACCTATTCCTCACCGACGAAGATCGACGACGGGACGCATTGTACGTCGAGCACAATCGTACTGTCATGCCTTCGCACGGACACAACAGGCTGACAATGAGTCGCATCAACTTTCGGTTTCCTTACGATTTGGCAGAATTTGTCAGTCCATGGCAGGTTTTTGGGGGTGTTGGCAGATTTGCCCCTTGAAAACAAGGGAAATCGCGAAAGCTACTGACAAATGCGAGCCTTCCTGACGTCGGACTGGCGATCAGGATTCGCGCGGTTGTGTGATGGCAGGACGTCATGGGGGCATATTCTCCTTATCTATGTGCTGTCAGTTCTGAACTGTGCGGGCCAGCGCGGCTGTGAGCTGCGCGAAGGTGCTCTAAGCAAGTTGTCTTGTAAACCCGCAGGCAAGCAGGGTTGTGTGTTGTTGGGCCAGGGGGCTTACGCCCCCCGCTCAGGAAGAGGTGGGGGCCGTGTCGTCTTATCGTCATCAACTGAGGAACAGGAACCTCTGATCTTC
>JAQGHU010000012.1 GCA_028291515.1 Schlesneria sp. | reverse complement strand
TTTGTTTCCGCTCAGGCCGTTTCACCCGAGCACCATTCGGCAGGCTTTGTGATTTGTCCATCAACGTCTTTTAGCGCCAACTCATTGCAATTGACAACTCGAAGCTAGACAAAAAATCACAGCCTCTCTGTACTGCGTACTCAATCCTCTCGCCATCCGGCGTCATTGAAACAGGCCTCAAAATCCGTGTTCATCAGAGGCCTCGACCTCTCTGGAAACCGCCGGCTTCGTCTTAAGTAGCTCCGGTCGCCTATTTGTATTTGGTACCGACGGCACTTGCTGAAACTTCGACATTCAAGACCCATTCGGGAACTTCTGTTGCCCGAAGTTGCCTCGGCTGCGATGATGGCCACGCTTGGATAAGGTGGTCCAGCCCGATGACGTCGATTTGGATGCCGTCGGCTCGCAGGTCGAGGAGTATGCATGGCCTCGTTTGTCTCGCATCTTGAGGGCGCTATCGACGGAACGATCCTTCCGGCCGATCGAATTCAGACTCTCCACAAAGACCGCCCGCTGTGGGTGCGGTACGACTTGGCGGCCGTCGGGCGAGCCCTGACAAAAGAGATGCTTCGCGATCGTCCACCAACGATGTGGCGATATCGCGAATTGCTGCCAGTCCCGCTGGAGCAAGAACCAATCTCACTCGGCGAAGTCCAGACGCCGCTGCTGACCTGCTCGCGCATCGCCCGGCGATTTGGTTTGGAACAGCTCTGGATCAAGGACGAGTCCCATTTGCCTACGGGCAGTTTCAAAAGCCGTGGTCTGGCGATGGCGATCACGATGGCTCATCACTTTGGAGTACGTCGCGTCGCCTTGCCGACCGCCGGCAACGCCGGTGGTGCAGCGGCGGCCTATGCGGCTCGCGCGGGTATGGAATGTTACGTCTTCATGCCGGAAGACACGCCCGTCGTCAATATCTATGAATGCCATCTGGCTGGGGCGAAGACATTTCTCGTGAACGGCTTGATCACCGATTGCGGTCGGATCGTTCGCGAAGGAAAGCAGCGACTCGATTGGTTCGACTTGTCGACGTTGAAAGAGCCTTATCGTATCGAAGGGAAGAAGACGATGGGGCTCGAACTGGCCGAGCAGTTCGACTGGGATCTGCCGGATGTGATTCTGTATCCCACCGGCGGTGGTACCGGACTGATCGGGATGTGGAAGGCATTTCAGGAACTGATGACATTGGGTTGGCTGGTTAATGGGAAGGGAATGTCTACCCCCAGGCTGCCACGAATGGTCAGCGTCCAGTCGACCGGGTGTGCCCCGATTTCCACAGCATTCACCGCGGGATCAAAGTTCGCCGAACCGTTTGCAAATGCGGCCACGATTGCCAGCGGGATCAGAGTCCCCGCGGCGGTTGGCGACTTCATGATTCTCGATGCCGTGCGACAGAGTCAGGGAACAGCGTTGTCGGTTGACGAGTCACGGATTCGCGAATGGATGCGATTGGTCGCGTCCTCAGAAGGCATCGCCATTTGCCCTGAAACGGCGGCCTGTATCGGCGCTCTCGAACAGCTCACGCAATCAGGATGGATTAGGCCTGACGAACGAGTGGTCGTGTTCAACACGGGAGCTGCGCAAAAGTATGTGGAAGCGCTCGCGTGCGATCTGCCGCGATTGAATATCAAACAGCCCATCGATTGGGATTGGCTGTCGGAGGCGTAGGCCCACAGGCCCGCGCATTGATGACGGAGAAATCAGATGCGACGATCGATCTTGTGCCTGACCGCAATCGTGCTGGCGAGTGGGTTGGTGTTCCTGGTTCTTGTGGTGGTCCCAGCCGCCGAGACAGCTGTCGCGCAGGAACCGCGTGAACAAGCCGCGAAGACGCCTCCCGCTGACCGTTATGCCGTCCCTGAGACCAGCGAAGTCACCGTCCTGGTCACGTTCGTCAAAGGGCTGAAATCATTTCGTCCCGAACTGGGACCGGATTTGGACGAGCACGAAGAAAAGTTGCCAACCGCGATTCGCAAAGCTTGCGAACGAATCCTGGCTCTGGATCGAAACGAGAATTCAGAACCGCGCTATTTTGCCAGTCGCGAGATGCTGTCATTCCGGATGACGGACATGGCCGAATCGGAAATGGACGACTTCGATCAACGAAAGAAACTGACAGCTGACTGTGTCAAGATCTTGAAGGCATCCGATCGAACCGCCGCGGATGCAGAGCTCGCTACATCGTTGGCAACGACATTTGAAGACTTTGCGACCGATGACGAAGCACTCTCTTTCTATCAATTGTTAGGTGACCTGTTTGTCCGCAATACTGATACTGAAATCGCTCAACGAGGCGAATTTCTCGAAGGGGCGGCTCGGCGACTTGGTATTGTCGGCGAGCCGTTTGAGGTTGCCGGCCGAACCATTGACGATCGAGATTTCGAACTAAAATCATTGCAGGGGAAAGTTGTCCTGATCGATTTCTGGGCCACGTGGTGCGGCCACTGCATGGACGAATTACCTCACCTGAAGCGTAACTATCAGACCTACCATGATCGCGGATTTGAAATCGTCGGCATCAGTGTGGATGACGATCGCGAAGCCCTCCAGAAATTTCTGAAGAAACAGAAGATTCCCTGGACCACGCTGCATGACGAAGAGGCAGGAGCCGAACATCCCGCGGCAACGCACTATGGCATTGCCGCCTATCCAACTTCGTTCCTGCTCGATCGCACAGGACGCGTGGTCGCGACTGATCTCCGTGGTCGCAAACTGGGGCAGAAGCTGGCAGAGCTTTGCGGCTTAGACACCGATAAGAAGACTCCCTTTCCGATTTTCAGCGTTGGCGAGGTCATCGATAAGATGACTGTTGCCGGATCGCGCCTTTACAAATCAGGCAAGGCGAAGGGCGATGTTGCGCTGCGAAAGAATTTGGATCGCCAAACCGCGGAATTGCATCTCCCCGAACCGCGCGAGGAAGTACTTTCGGATCGCGAACTTTATCGGCGAGTCAGCCAGAGCGTCTTTATCGTCTGCAGCTTGTACAAGCTGGATAGCAATGCCGAGTGGCAGACTTCGCTGGCAACAGCGTTCGCCGTCACCAGTGATGGCGTACTGACATCAAGCGGCCATGTCTTCGACAATGAAGATGAAGCCGATGCGATCGTGGTGATGGATGTGAACGGTAAGGTCTATCCCGTGCGCGAGCTGCTGGCCATCAATAAGCAGGCGGACACCTGCCTGTTCCGGATCGATGCCAGCAACCTCGAACCGTTGCCCTACGCGGATGACGCGCCGCCGGGGACTCGCGTCTGGGTCATGGGACATCCGGGCGACAGCTTTTATTTCTTTTCGCACGGGTTAATCTCGAACTACGATAAAGATCCCGACGGGATTATCTGGATGAATACGACGGCCGATTTCGGTCAGGGATCGAGTGGCGGCCCCGTTGTTGACGAACGCGGCAATGTGGTCGGACAGGTCAGCCGAACATTCACACTGTACGCGGGTGGCCCGGCGACGCGCGGTCGCCCGCGACGTGTGGCGGGCGAGCGAGTCGCGGAAAAGCGGGAAAAAGACCCGAATGAAAAACCCGATGTCGATGAAGACGTGCCGGATCCGCAGATGGTCTTCAAGTCCTGCGTACCAGTAAAGACACTGCGTTCCCTGGTGAAGCCAAAGAAAATCGAAGCGGTGAAGCATTCGGAAAAATGAGTAGCGATCGTTTATCTGCTCTCGCAGGGCGATGCCCGCGCCGTTAAACGACCTAGTCTCGAATTGCGTCAGCTCGCCTTAAAGTCCGTCTTAAACGCCTCTAGCTTTTCTTGAGCGCGTTCAAGCAGTCCTTCGAAAACGCGATTGCTGCTGAGCATGGGTTTCGCGTTCACTGTCAATTTCTTGAGTGCTCTTGATGACAGTTTTCTCTTAATCCGGCTGTGAATCTTGAGGACAAACTCCAGCTGATGTAGCGGCCGGTCGTAGGGCAAAGAAACGTGTTGTGGCCGGTACTCGACCTGGACCGATTGGCACCAGTCCTGCCATTTGAATTGAAGAATATTCGAGCCGGAATAAACAGGAACCCAGGGGACTCTCAGGAAGTCGGCGAAAATCGCCCCATGCATCGCCTCGGTGATCAGTGTTTCCACGCTACCGATCTTTTCCAGTACCGCATCCACGGAACTAAACGGATCGACATAGAGAATGCCCAGCTCGGTACAGAGATTCTCGAGAGCTTTCGAGCGGGTCTCCCAGTGCGGACAGAAACCGAATTGGTATTTCTTCTCGGGAGTCGTTGTCAGAACAAGCTTCGTCAGAATCGCGGCATCGGTGAGAGCCAGCTTAGGATCTATGTCCAGAGCTTTGGCGGACAAGGGTCCTCGTACAAAGTAAAACTTCCATTTGTCATCGACACGGGGAATCGAATTCCCATATCCGACACCCGAACCAAAAACAATCTTGGTCTTGTCCTGGTGCTTGTCCAGTTCGGAGTTCAACAATGTGCCGATGCCGACGAAGAGTTTGTCATCGGAGTTGTCGAAGTAACCAGGCAGCAATTTGCTCCACAGCCACGGATTCAGTTGATCACCAAAATTGGGAGCCTGCGGCCAGTAGTGCAACTTCATCTAGCAAATCCTAATGCTTTGGGACTTCATAATCGCGATTCGGCGGTCGTCATGTCGGGTGCATCCGCACCAACGCTCGCATAACTCGAACCGGACTGGCCCAACTCCGGCAGGCAAGATTACCGCGGCAACCGGTGATCTCACGCGATGGAAGTTTGACTCCATGCGCGCCGACGAGCAATCAATTCGAACAGATATGTTCGGGTAAATCCGCGTATTGGATTATTTCTCCTCCGGACAGCAAGTCGCCGTGGATATCGCTGATAGCAGCAGAGACTTATTTGATCTGCTTTCAGCTCTTCAAGATCTCGTTAACGACTCGACCGGAAACGTCAGTCAGGCGGAAATCGCGACCGCTGTAGCGATAAGTCAGCTTCTCGTGGTTCAGTCCGAGCGTGTGCAGAATCGTGGCATGCAGATCGTTGACGCTGACACGATCAATTAGGGCTTTGTGTCCGATCTCATCGGTTTCGCCATAGAGTGTGCCACCTTTGACACCACCGCCAGCGAACCATGTCGTGAACGCATGCGGGTTGTGATCGCGACCGGTTCCTCCCTTCTGGACAAGCGGCAGTCGTCCGAATTCGCCGCCCCAGATGACCAGCGTGTCATCCAACATCCCGCGCTCGGCCAAGTCAGTGAGCAGCGCCGCGATGGGTTGATCGGTCTCCGCAGCAAATCCAGTGTGATTGGCACCAATGTTTGCGTGCCCATCCCAGCTTCGTTCGTTCTCCATCCCGCCGGAATAGATCTGAACGAAGCGAACGCCGCGTTCGACCATGCGACGAGCAATCAGGCACTGCTTGGAGAAGTGCGCACATTTGGGATTGTCGAGGCCATACAGCTTCTGAGTCGCTTCGGACTCCTTGTTCAAATCCAACGCTTCCGGGGCAGCCATCTGCATCCGGTAGGCGAGTTCGAACGATTCGATCCGCGCCGCCAGTTCAGACTCCGCCGGATGGTGCTCCAAGTGATTGCGGTTGAGCTTCGCGAGCAGATCCAGTTGAGCTCGCTGTTGGGGCTCGGTCATCTCCTTGGCCCGATTCAAGTTTTCGATCGGGTCGCCCTGCGGTTTCAGAGCCGTCCCTTGATAGATGCTTGGCAGGAAACCAGCACCCCAGTTCTGAGCGTGCCCTTTGGGGATACCGCGTCCCAACGTGTCGTACATGACGACAAACGACGGCAGATTCTGGCTCTCGCTTCCCAACCCATAAGTCACCCACGCACCGACGCAGGGAAATCCTTGCCGTGCCGAACCCGTATTGATTCGAAAGAGTGCTGGCGAGTGATTGTTGGAATCAGTCCAGCAGGAGTAGACGAAAGCCATCTTGTCGACGTGCTTGGCCATCTGCGGGAAGATCTCGCTGACCCACGCACCCGATTCGCCGTGCTGCGCAAACTTGAACGGGGACTTCATCATGGGCCCTGCCTGCCCTGCGAAGAAGCCAGTGGCCTGATCGAACCCTGTCAGCTCCTTTCCATCGCGTTTTTCCAACTCGGGCTTGTAGTCCCAAGTGTCAACCTGCGAAGGCCCGCCGTTCATGAACAGCCAGATCACCGACTTGGCTGTCCCCGGGAAATGTCCGGCGTGCGGCGCGAGCGGATTCAAGCTCGAAGAGGACGCCGCGGATAGCCGTCCTTCTTGATTCAAAAGGCCTGCCAATGCCAGCGCGCCGAATCCATTGCCCGCCTTTTGCAGGAACTGACGGCGAGAATTAAACGCGGGTGAAGGTGTTCCGAACGCAGAGAAGTTCATCGTGTTGCTTTCTCGAAAAACTACGCCCCAAACTTCCGAAGTTCAGCAGGCCCTGACTCTCATCGCAAAAAACATTGGCTGGTATTCAACGCGTTAACAATCGGCAACGAATGCCACTCACAGGATGGACTTCGCGAACGAAGCGGAAGGCGCAACCAAACGCGGGCGAAAACTGATAGCCCTCGGCATCTGGATTAACTGCCTCATAGGATTGCGGACCAAGAACCAGAAGTTGGAACTCGATTTCTTCATTTCGGCCGTCGATCAGCCAGTATTCAGTGACTCCCGCGATGAAGTAAGCGCGAAGCAATTCAACCGTGTCTTTGCGAACCGAAGAGTTGCTGACGATTTCTGCGACCATGTCGGGTGAACCATGAAGTTCGACATCACCCTCTTCGCTGCCCTGCCACGCCCGATAAGTCACTTTACCCGAGCTTAGCGTTTCCATGGAGCAAAACATCATGTCGGGCTCACATCCGAGGCCTGCTTCTTGGTTGACGAGCAGGACTCCGTTACCAAACACAACTCCCAGATTGTGCGACTCGACCAGGGTATCCAGTGCGGTGGTCATTCGCGTTTTGATGTCGTTGTGACCGGAGATTCTTTCTGGACTCATATCGATCTCCAGGCCTCCAGAAACGAATGTGAATCGGCCTCGTTCCGGGCGATTATCCGAATGCACCCAATTTCGAAAGGCGGCCAATGACCCAAAAGAATCTGGCAGTGTCAGATTCGTTCCCAACTCGGTAATGACAGTGGCCATGTTGGTCAGTCCGTGTAGATAAATTCATTCAGGCAAAACAACACTTGGCAGAAATCGGCCAAGGCTTGATTCAAACCTGCGTTTGGATCGGTTCCAGAATAGGATGCAGACTGCTGGCGTAGGAAAGCAATCGCATCTGCTAACTCTTCTGTTGCTGGTTCGCGACTGACAGCAGTTAAGTAGCCAACTCGAACGGCTTCGTCCAACGATTTCGTGGCGATGGGCTGTAGCTTGGCGGCAAACTGTCGCGAGGCTTCGCGTGTTTGAGGGTTGTTCATTAGCAATAGTGCTTGTGGAGCAATCGTCGTCTGAGGTCGATCGGCCACGGGAGTTGTTCCGTCCGGAGCGTCGAAGACGGTCATTGATGGCATCAATTGGCTGCGTTTGACCGTGAAGTACAGACTGCGGCGACGATGCCCTTCGTCGAGCCTGCCAGGGCCGTAGAGCCGATCGTCCAGTTGATTGCTGACAGCCAGGACCGCGTCGCGGATTGCTTCAGCTTCCAGGCGTCGGCGAGGTCGATGCCAGAGCCATTTGTTTTCACGATCGATCGAAGCTCGTTGTTCGTCGACTTCGCAGGATTGGCGATACACGGCGCTGGTGACGATCAAGCGATGAATTGATTTCAGATCCCAACGCTGCTGAATCAACTCGCGAGCCAGATAGTCCAACAATTCGGGATGAGTCGGCAGTTCTCCTCGTGTTCCAAAGTCGGAGGGTGTGGCGACAATCCCCTGGCCAAGGTGATGTTGCCACAGGCGGTTGACGATGACGCGCGCCAACAGATTCCCCGAACCCGCTTCTTGATCGATCAACCAATTCGTCAGGGAGGTACGTTGGTACGAGGTTCGCCAGCCTGTTGGTGCTGGCGTCTGGAACAACTGCGGAACATCAGCGTCGCTCATCAACACCTGCAGAAATCCCTGTGACGCCACCGCTTCCTTCTGGTTAGTTTCACCGCGGCGCAGGAAGTGAGTTTCTTTTAGAAACTCCGCTTCTGCCTGCGTATGCAGCTTCACTGGAGGCAAGCCTTCTGTGGCAACCAGTACCTTCTGCAGCGCCGGCTTTGGGGCCAAGGCCAAGTGAGCCGTTCGTTGTTCATCGAGTTGCTTCCAGCCGGCATCTTGTGGCTTGTACCAGGCGTACGCCTGTTGCTTCTCCTCGGCCGTCAGTTGATCGAATGGCTTCAACAATAAGGCGAGGATTGTCTCGTCCCAAGCGCCTCCTGTTGTCGCCGGGGCGTCGGCTTTGTGCGTCAACGACAACCTTGGGCGACCGATGGAATGATGCACATTGTTGTTGAACTTCAGGCTGATCGTGACGACCGTTCCGTTCTCGAAACCGAAGGGTTCGGTGGCAGTAAACACCGCGGCGTGATCCTTGCCGAATTCCGGGTCAACCGCCCAGGCCGACTGCAGGTTGTCATCGATCGCTGCCGCGACGGGCAGGCCATTCTGTTCAAAGGTGGCTCGAGCATTCGTCAGCTTAACTGGCTGCGCCGTGGAATCCGCGGCACTACCAATCGGCCGAATCGTGACGGCAAAATCGGACAGTGCAAAGTTGCCGTTTCCGGCTCGCCCAGGCCCCGACTTCGTCAACGAAGGATGAGCCAATGCTTCCAGACGAATCGAGCGAATGTCCCGCAATTTGGTTTCGAAACTGATCGTCCACTGGTCGTTGTCGGGGCTGGTTCCGGTCGCTAACCACGACGCATCGGGCTGAGCGACAAACGTCGCGCCGCCATTGGACTTGAACTTGATTCCTGCCGGTAGCAGCCATGTCGGATTCTCGGCGATCGCATCCCGCTTCCCCTGCCATTCAACAAAACGCTGCGGCAGTTGACTGATCTCATAGTCACGCACAGTCTGTTCCAGCGGTGCATGAGCAATATCAAACTGAGCGCGAGCCCGCTGGTAGCCATCGGGATCAAAATCGAGTTCGACTTCGCTGCGAATTGTCGTCGTGAATGAAGAGAGCAGTCGGTAGTAGTCGGCTTGGGGTATTGCATCGAACTTGTGGTCGTGACATCGTGCACAGCCGATTGTCAGCCCCAGCATCGACGTGCCGACTGTGTTCAGCATGTCGTCCATTTCATCGTAGCGGTGCTTTTCGACTTCGTTCTTGGTGATCTGAGTCGAATGCACTCCTGCGGCCAGAAAGCCAGTCGCCATCAATGCGAGGCGGTCGTTCGGCGCAAGCTCATCACCCGCGATCTGCCAGCGCACGAACTGGTCATACGGCATTCCCTGGTTCAACGCTTGGACGACGAAGTCGCGGTAGTGGTAGGCCGATGGCCGGTCGTAGTCGTGTTCGAAACCATGACTCTCCGCGAATCGCGCGAGGTCCAGCCAGAATCGTCCCCAGCGCTCGCCATAATGCGGGTTCACCAGCAGATCCTCGACCAGCCGCTCATAGGCATCTGGTCGCGGGTCGTTCTCGAACGCCGTGACTTCTGCCGCGGTCGGTGGCAACCCGATCAGATCGAAGTAGATCCGACGAATCAAAGCGGCTCGTCCCACGGATGGATTGGGAGCCAACTTCGCGGCCGCTAACTTCTCAAGGATGAACTGATCGACCGGCGACTGAGACCATCCGGCGGGATTGTCGACTGCCGGCGGAATCACTCGCTGCAGCGGGCGATACGACCAGAACTGCCGAGCGTCTGGCTTAATCTTTCGATCCGTCCATTTGACGCTGTCATTCTTGCGAGCCACCAGGGGCTCATCATAGGGTGCCCCCAAGTCGATCCAATTCACAATCGCTGCGATCTCGCTGTCCGAGAGACGATCATCGTCCTTCGGCATAGCCGGTTCCTGCTGGTGCTTGATCAGTCGCGTCAGCAGACTTTTGTCACCGCGCCCGATGACTGCGGCGGGGCCTCGTTCGCCTCCCTTAAGCAGCCCTTCTTGAGTGGCAAGATCGAGCTTTCCTTCGGTTGAATCGCCGCCGTGACAGGCAATGCATTTGTCCTTGAGCGTCTTGCGGACATCAGTGCGGAAGACATCCAGTCCTTTGGTTCGCTTCGCAGCGTGCTCAGCATCCGTTTCCGTTCCCGGCTGGCCGTAGGAAAGAGATGTCACTCCAACAAGAAACAAGAGACAGGCGAAAGAGCGGAGCATGGGCATCCGAGGTTATCTCATCTAGGGTGAAACTCGCCGAACAGATCAATGGGATTCTATTCGATCGGGCCACTGGTTCCAACGGTCATTCCTGACACGGAGAATCTCAGGCACTCGCAGCAGCAGGATTGCTGTTCATCGCTGTCGGCAGATCGATCGGCTGTAAATTTGGAACAACCTCGCGGGCCAAGGCCACCATGTGTGGATGGCAGGTGAAGAAGAGGATCTGTACTGACTTAGCCACCTCGGCCAGCGTCATCAATGTTTGTCGGACGCGGCCATCGTCGAAGTTGACCAAGACGTCATCCATCACAATCGGCAATGGTTCGTTCTGACGGCAGTAGTGGAGTACATACGCCAAGCGGATTGCCAGATACAACTGCTCACGAGTACCGGAACTTAGTTGATCCGGCGTTCTCTCGACGCCATCGTAGCGTCGAACCAGAATCCCCTGCGTGTTACCCGTGGTCCGATCGAATTCGGTATATCGTCCGGCCGTCATCTGATTGACCAGGCGCGAGACCGTGGCGATCATCTCGGGCTGGTTTTCGCGTTCAAATCGACGAACAGCCTCGCTCAACAGGTGCCTGGCGAAGACCAAAGGAACGTACCGATCAACTTCGGCGGCCAAATGCGATCGTTTGCGAGACAGTTGATCGGTCAGAATGGCTGCTTCACCCGAACCATCCAACCGCGCGAGTTCGCTCTTCGCTACGGCGGCGGCGCCGTCGGCATCACGCTTCTGCTGTTCCGCCGCGTGCAACCGATCGGCCAAGTCGCGGCGTTGGCCGTCAAGGATATCGGGTTCCTGTTGGCTGAGCAGTCGCTCAAATTCTTCTCGATCTTCGCCGGCCCGAATTAGATCAATTTCGTGTGTTCGCTGTTCCAGATCCGCATCCAGTTGGCAGATCTTTTCGGCACGAGCCACAACCTCGAAAAACTCGAGTTCGGTTTCTGCTTGGGCAGCGGCAAATAACTCTGTTCGCTCTGTGACGAACTTCGCAATGCGGTCTTCAACCAGTCGACGCTGGTCGGCCGCCTGGTCTCGTTCGCGACAGAGTTGATCGAACTGCTTCTGGGCTTCCGCCGCTCGATCCAATTGATCGGAAAGCTTTTCGATGGCGAGTTCCGGCGGATCGCGTCGCAAATCGGGAGCAAGTGCGTCGCATAACGGTTGGACGCGGGCAGCGAATTCGTCGAGTCTGGCCTGCATCGCAGCCAGTCGCTCCTCTTCCTGCGGCAGGCTATCCAGCTTGACTCGCGTCCCCAGCAGGCGTTCGATCACCGTGCGAGTCAATTCCGTATCGAAGTCGGCCGGAAACCGGAGTTGACTGAGCACCGATTGCCACGCACTGTTCCAAGCCTCTTGCCGATCAGAAACGGCCTTAAGTTCGGCATCGCACTCATCCAGTTGTGGCTCCAAGCGACTGATGTCGCGATGCAGTTCTTTGCTGCGACTATGGTGCTCCTTGGCGTCATCCACGGACAATTGGGCGCGAACCAACAGAACAGCGATCTCGGAATCGCCACCGCACACCATTCGCAGCCGTGACTCGAACGCATGGACTTGTTTCTTCAGCAACTCCGTTTCAGCGAGCAGTTCATCTCGTTTGGAGATTGTCTCACACACCGCCTCATAATCGGTGACCCATGGTCGCATCGCTTCCGGTTCGAGAGGCTCAAACCCGCACGAAGCCCAAGCGGCAATCCAGCGTTGGCTCAATTCCGCTTCCTGGCGCTTCAAATCCGAGACTCGTTCGCGTCGCTGCTCGATACGCGTCGTGAGCAGATCCGATTGGCGTCCGAGTTCTTCGCGCCGAGCTACGGCATCGGCATTCGCATAGATTCGGTCGGCGATCGTATCGGCGTCTCGAACTGCTTGCTCGAACGCATCGCTCTGCGACTTGGGGTCGGTCCCGAACCAAGCCGTCTCGTGGTCATCGATCAGGCGCCGACGAATTTTCGTCCATGTCCCATCACGTCGCTGACGAGCCGCGTCGCGATCGCTGAGACTGGGGACGACACCGCGCGACGCGACTTCATCCAGCTTGTCCTGGATGTCGCTTCGTTCGGCCTCATCTTGCTGCAGAGAATCTGCCGTTGTCCGAAGCTGTTCGCGCAGGTCGGCAAAGTCCGCTTCGAACTGCTTGATCGTGGTAATGCGCGGAACCGGCAAGTCTCGAACACTGCTCGCGTCGGCCACGCTGGGATTTAGCTTTTTCAGTTGCGTGGCGAGCATTCGCTCAATCTTGGCGAATCCGATGGCCTGCTTTTCGAGGACCTTCACATCGCTGCTGTAGGCCGATCCGTCGGACAGCACCGCGATCAATGCGGAGACATCGCGTGATTCGCCGAGTGCCTTCAGGTCGGCGCGATCCTGTCGCAGTTGCGCACCCAATTGTTCTCGTTTCGCGCGTAGTTCTGCTTGCGTCGTTTGCCGAAGACGGTCCTCTTCAATCAATCGATCGATCTCGGCCCGAGTTGCGACATCGACCGCAAACCCCCGCAGATCTTCGTGGCTCCAGCCTGGTCGCAACTCGCCTAACTCGCGATCGATCTGCTGTCCAGAAGCCGCGTGTTCTGCCTTCAGTTTTGGCAAATCGGCCTTCGCCTCCAAAAACGACTGCTTCATCTCCAGGCACGCACGAATTTCGGCCCGGAACGACACGGCGCGAGGATCAAGCTTCAATGCTTGCTGGTCACGATTCAGTGTGGCCGTCGAACCTGCCAATCTCGCCGTTTCGTCCTCTGCCGTCTGGATTTTCTCTGACAACGAGGCGTAGCGCGCACGAGCATCGGCGGGCAGCGACTTTGGCACAGAAAGGGGGGCACGATCGCTGCGGCATTGTTGTAGTTCAGCCCATTTCTGATGTGCTCGACACAGTTTCTCCAGGCGACCATGTTCGCGACGCAACTGATCGACACTTTGCTGCAGCGCGGCCGCTCGCTCGTCAGCCTCGGCAACGACGCGGCGGCAGCTTAAATAATCTTCGGACCGCAGGCTTTTGATTTTGATCTGAGGTGGCAGTTCCTTCAATTCACTGAGCAGTTGATTGATCGATGGCTTACGAGCGATCGGGCTGAACAATTCTCCCGCTTGGCGTTCTAATTCCTGCAGGATGCGTTCGGGACTGGCGGCACTTCCCAGGCCACCACCAAACAAAGCGGACTGCAGGCTTTCGTGTTTCAAACTTTCTTCGCCCTGGCTCAACTGATCCAGGCCGAACGCAAAAATGGACTCAAACAGGCTGCGATTGGCGTTGCCGATCAATCGCTGAAAGCCAACTTCGTCCAGTCCCGACTCCTGGCCATCGATCTTCACGCTGACTTTGTTCTTCGTCCCTTTGCGGCGACGTAGCTCGACTGTGCGACCATCGCCCAGGATCAACGTTCCTACGCCCGCGATCTCGGTGCCCGCTTTAAAGTCGTACGGAGTTCGCGTTGGAAAATCGAACAGCCACCCGCGCAGAAACTGCAGCAGTGTGGTCTTGCCGGCTTCATTTGGTCCGTAAATGACTTGCAGGCCATCGGCGGGAATCGCGAGGTCACATTCGCTGAAGTGACCAAACTGATTGATATGAAGTTGCCTCAGCTTCACGGCGTCGACTCCTCGGCCAGATGACTGAGAAGTAACTCTTCCGCTTCGCGCAACCAGGCCACCAGTCGTTGCGGATCGTCGAGCATCACGATTTCGGAATTGTCCTCACGAGGAGCCAGATCGGCACCCGCACGTGCCATGAGAGGCTTCAGCAGTTCTTCGGATAATGCTGCCAACCGAGCGGGATCTTCAGCAATAGCGGTGATATCACGTAGAAGGTCACCAACCAAGTCTTGGCGGAGACGCATCGCATCCAGATTAAGAGGCGATTGAGTTCGAAACTTGATCTTTTCGATCCAGACATCGTCACCAAAGTCACCGGCCAACCCCCGCAGATTGGCGACGATTTGCTGCCGCGTTGCGTCTCGGGAGAGTTGCTGGTGGACGTGGCAGCGTCCTTCGAACTGCAACCGCACAGCGGCCAAACGACCGTCTGCCGCTTGCGTGATCTGTCTCAATGTCTGCCGTGCTCGATCCAGTAAGGCGGCTTCGTCGTCATCGGGCTGCAACATGATCGTTTCGCGATACCAGCGCATCACATCAGTTTCGCGAAACTCGACCGCGGTCACTTCGCGATCTTCCACAGTGACCAGCAAACAACCTTTGGCTCCCAGTTCCTTGGCGTGACGGCCCTGGGTTGTTCCCGAGTAAGCGATGTAAGGCCGCTCGTGCAAGATCTGATAGTCATGCACATGCCCGAGCGCCCAGTAGTCATATCCCTTCGTCACAAGTTCATTGATCGATGCCGGAGCATAGGAATCGTGATTCGGGTTGCCGCCCGCATTCGTATGCAGCACCCCGATGTTGAAACAATCGACGGACGGAGTGGGGTAGTCGGGGACCAGGTTCTCCAGAACTTCGCGTTTGGGATAGCTCATCCCGTGGATTGCGACAGGCAGCCGAGGATGCATCACCGTATGAGGCCGCTTGTGATCGAACAGCGTGACATTTTCAGGCCAGGGAACCTGTCGCGCCATCTCGTCGCGCGAATCATGGTTTCCCAGGATGAGGTAAACCGGAATGCCGACACGGTTCAATCGCTGCAGCTGCGCCGCGGCCGAGAGGGCCGAGTTGAAATCGCGACAGGCCGTATCGAACAAATCGCCCGCGATCAGCAAGAATTCGACGTGCTCGGTCAGGCACAATTCGACAACATGATCCATCGCCCGGCGTGTTGCCAACCGCAGTCGTTCGACAGGGGCACCGACATATTCCTCCAGCCCTCGCATGGGACTGTCGAGGTGTACATCAGCAGCATGAATGAACTTCATAACCGGGCCATCCGTGTGTCGTCGCAGGAACGTCCTGAAAGCCTGCTATGTTACGGAGCGAAAACCGAATGGGACAGCGAACGAGGTATCTTGGCAGGCGATTCTGATTGCGGCAACTTCCTGGCTCTTGCTGTGGGCGCGTGATGTTGCTGAATGAGTGAGACAAGCATAGGATCTAAGCGTTTATCATCCTTTGCAGTTTGCACTTAGACGCTTCTGGAATCTCCATGTCAGACCTCGGTGGGACTGCGACTGAATCGGCAGGTCGCGAGGTCTCGCCGATTGAATCAACGGAGAACCCGCCCGCGCAGGTCAACTCGAACTCTGTCTCGGTTCCGATCGCTCAAACATCGCCTGATGGATCGGTGCCTGTGGTGACGCCTGCGAGCACAACGGTAATATGGGTGCGGCGAAGCGATCAAATCATCGTTTGGCTTGCGTCCGTTGTGCTGCTGGTCTTGCTGGGAATTCACTGGGTGCTGTTGTCGCGATGGGGAATGGCCCCCGTCGAATTGAGCAGCCAGCAACCTCGCGAGTACTATTACTCGCTGGATATCAACAGCGCGTCGTGGGTCGAGTGGACTCAGTTGGATGGGATTGGTGAGGTCATTGGTCGCCGGATTGTGGCCGACCGCGAAGCACATGGCTTATTTCGTAATCCCGATGATGTGAGTCGCGTCAAGGGGATTGGCCCTCGTTTGATGCAAAAAATCAGACCGTTTCTGCGCGGCGGGACGGAGTCTGAGTCTGACCAGCCGAAGCGATAAGTTCACCGGGTAAATCCTCTTGATTGTCGTTCAATGCCACCTCTTGATTCTCTCGAAATGCGCGCCCCCTCACCACAACTGAAGGAAATTCCCGCGGGGCTGATTGATGTCCCGGGAGGTTGGGCTGAGCGAGAATGGACGATCGAAGGTCATCACTTTCGTCTGGTTTTGCCTGCGACGCCGGATGCGTTTCTCGACGATGAAGAGGTGCATGCGGCATTTGAGCGCGATGAATACATGCCCTATTGGGCGTATCTGTGGCCTGCCGCTTTGAAAATGGCAACGACAGTGCTGCGGTCAAATTGGCCCGCCGGAACAGAAGTGCTGGAATTGGGAGCCGGGATCGGCTTCGTCGGGTTGGCGGGCTTGGCCAAAGGTCTCAACGTGACGTTCAGCGACTACGAGTCGAAGGCCGTCGATCTCGCTCTGTTCAACGCTCATCGCGTTGGCTACTCCCAAGCTTCTGGACTGGTTTTGGATTGGAGAAATCCGCCTGAAAGACAGTTCCCGTGGTTATGGGGCTGCGACCTTCTGTACGAGGATCGTAATCACGAGCCGCTGCTGGAATTGACTCGCACGATGCTGGCCCCCGGCGGCACGGCTTGGTTTGCCGACGGCGGACGAGCCAAAGCGGAGCGGTTTCGCAAGCTCATGCCTGAGTTTGGGCTAAGCTGCCAAATCTTCGATGAGGAATTGCAACCACTGCCCGTACATCGGGTTGGACGCTATCAATTGTTTGAAGTCCGCTTCGCTTAAAGGGCCAACATCTTTCAATTGCGGACCTTGCTCCGGTTCGCGCTCCTAAATCGAAGCAAACTGACGTATCACCGAATTCAGATGTTGTACTTTCTGTGCGACGCGAGGTTATAATTCTGGGAACTGCCGGTATTCCCGCCGTCGACTTCGCCCGCCAACTGGATTTTCAACCTCATCATTCAACGAAGGCCACGTGCGCTCGTGCCAACGTCATTTGTTTTAATGCCTTATCGTCGACTGATTTCAGCCGGCTTGCTCCTACTGCCCGCCATGTTGGCAGGATGTGACAAGCGCGAAGAGATCTCGACTTACACAGTCGCTTCGCACGAGTCGCTGCAGACGCCTGAATACCTGGCGCTTGTGACTCAGCGGAAAGCGGGCCCCGCTCGCATGCTGGCCGCAATCGTGCCCAATGGGCCTGCCCTTTGGTTCTTCAAATTGCAGGGCCCGCCCGAATTGGTTGCCGACCGCGAACCCGAGTTTCGAGAACTGCTCAAGTCGATCAAATTTCAAGAAGACGGTACCCCTAAGTGGACTTTGCCTGCGAAGTGGAAAGAGCAGCCAGGCAATGAGATGCGATTTGCCACTCTCGTGCCGCCGGATTCTCCCTTGGAAGTGACTGTCACGACTTTGCCCGCTGGTGGTGATCTGACAGAAGCGATTCTGGCCAACATCAACCGCTGGCGCAGCCAGCTCGATCTTCCCTTCATTGAAGCCGACGATTTGAAGGCACGCGCCGAAACGATCAAGCAGGGTGAATTGACGATTACGCTAATCAATATTGTCGGCAAGGTTCGCCCCAAAGCCGCGATGCCAGCTGGGATGCCGCCCATGGCCGGGCCAGCGATCAGTAAAGCTCCTCCAGTTCCCGAATCATCGCAAGAGGAACCTGCTGAAATCAAATTCGAAAAGCCCAAGGTATGGCGGGAAGCTCCACCTAAGATGTTTACGCTTGCGGCATTCGAAGTGACCGAAGGAAAACAGAAGGTCGCCATTACTCTCTCGCGAGCGGGTGGATCAAAGGTGGCCAACGTGAACCGTTGGCGAGGCCAATTGGGATTGAAGCCGATGCCCGATGGCGAGATTCTGAAATCGCTGGAGAAAATCTCGGTGGGCTCGCGCACCGGCGAACTGGTGACCTTAGAAAACGATGGCCAGACAATGCTGGGGCTGATGATTCCTGATGGCGATCAGTCCGTATTTGTTAAGCTGATGGGTGACGCCGAATTGGCGAAGAAGGAACGGGCGAGATTTGATGCCTTCGCGAAATCGCTGAAGTTCTGACTCCTCTCGCACGAAGCAGCGGTCAAGTAAGTTATGCAAGCTCGCCTGGGAGCTTGAGAAAGTTTGAGGCTACCGATGGCAATCGATCTGGGTTCCTACACCGATGAAGAGATCGCCCCTCCGCCACAGCGCGACCCGAATGGTTTCTCTCTCTGGGACGGTGTGAAACGGTTTCTCGATCCGATCGCCTCATTGCGGTTGACGGTGGTGTTGTTCGCGCTCTCCATTTTTCTGGTGCTGGCGGGAACGTTTGCTCAAGTCGACAAAGACATCTGGGAAGTCGTCGGCCAGTACTTCCGCTGCTGGTTCGCCTGGGTTCCGTTCGTCATCTTCTTTCCGCCGTCCTTCGTCCCGGAAATGCCGACGAATCCGGAAGAAGTCAGCATGTTTGGTCGACTGGGAATCTCGACCATGCAGGGACTGAAAAGCCTGGCCGAAAGCTCTGGCGGGTTCTGGTTTCCCGGTGGGAAACTGATTGGCCTCTGTCTGGCCGCAAACCTGGTTGCCGCGCACACCGTTCGGTTCAAAGCCCAGGCAAAAGGAACGCGACTGCTGGCTGGCTTGGGGGCCTTGGCAGCGGGTATCGCGATCACCTGGCTCGTCATCAGTTCTGCAGGCAATTCGAAAGGCTTTCAGACCAAGCCGTCGATCCCGTATTCGACGTTATGGATCGGCTACCAGAGTCTCACACTATTCATTTCGCTTGGGGCGGCTTATCTGGCCGCAATTACTTTCATCAAATCGGCAGGTCGCCGACGCACGATCTCGCAATGGTTTGGTATCGGACTGCTAGTTTGGTTCTCGTTGAAATTTGGGGCTCTTTCCGGCCTGATCATTTTCGGGGGCGCCGCCTATCGCCCCAGCGACGCTTCCATGCGAATCCTTTGGCAGTTAACCCAAGGGAGTTTCGCTTCGGCCTCGCTATTGCTCGGCTGCTGGGTCGTCTTCGGGAAGCGATCAGGGATTGTGCTGTTGCATTCGGGCATCGGCCTGATGATGTTCTACGAACTGCATGTCGCGATGACGGCGGTCGAAACACAGATGCAACTCGAAGAAGGCGAAACGACGAACTTCGTTTCCGATATTCGAACATTCGAGTTGGCAGTCATCGATAAATCGAATCCAAAAGAGGAACAGGTCACAGCGATTCCACGATCAATGATCACCCGGGATTGCAGCCTGGATCTGAAAAATCTACCGTTCAAGATCGAGGTCAAAGATGTCGTCCCCAACTCGAATTTGCGTGCTGCCTCGTCGAAGGACTCCAATCCCGCTACGACCGGCTTAGGAGTGGAATGGTTCGCGGAACCAAAGAAACAGGGGACCGGTACTGACGCTGATAGCAAAGTGGATATGGCGGCGGCCTATGTCGCCCTGACCGATCGCGCCACCAACAAGCCGCTGGGGACTTTCCTGGTCGGAATGCTGCTCTCGATGAGCAACGAGACCGATCAGATTCATGTCGACGGTAAAACTTACGAACTGGCCTTGCGACCGCAGCGGCACTACAAACCTTATCAATTTCGCTTGGGGGACGTCAGCAAGAAAGACTACCTCGGCACCTCGACTCCGAAGAGCTATGCGTCAACGGTTCACATCGGTGACCCGTCCCGGAACGTTGACGAAGAGAAAACGATCTGGATGAACAATCCGCTTCGTTTCGCCGACGAGACGTTCTATCAGAGCGGTTACTTCCCGGCATCGGCCTCCTCGGGCGAGCATACAACTTTGTCGGTCGTGGCCAACTCCGGTTGGATGATGCCTTACGTGGCGTGTGCCCTGGTCGCGTTGGGAATGGCCGTTCACTTCCTGACGATGCTCGTTCGCTTCCTGATGAAGAGCGATTTGGTCGCTCCATCCGTTACAACGTCGAAGCTGGCGGAAAAATTGAAGATGAAGCCAGCGGCAAAGGCCGAGGCGCCATTGGCCGGCGATAAGCCCGGCTATGGACCTGCGATTGCAGCAAGTGTCATGGCCACGATGGCGATTGCCTATATCGCCGTCGTCGCGATGCCGCCGAAAAAGAAGGAACTGGACTACGATCTGTACCGCTTCGGACAGATCCCGGTGGTTCAGGATGGCCGCGTGAAGCCAATCGATACCGCCGCCTACTCCGCACTGCTGACGATCTCCGGGCGATCAAAGGTCGAGGTCGGTGAGGGCAAAGATCAGATCAAGATCCCGGCCACTCGCTGGCTGTTGGACGTGATTGGCGAAACGAAGGCGGCCGATGATTATCACGTGTTCCGCATCGAAAATCTCGAAGTCCAAGACATCATTGGCGTCAAAAAGAGAGAGGGGATGCGGTACTCTCGCAATGAAATCGGGGAGAAAGAAAGCGAATTTCGCAAGCAGGTTATTCAAGCGCGCGAAGCCAATAAAAAGGACAAACGACAGCTGAGCATCTTCCAACGCAAGATTCTGGAGCTGGATGAGAAGCTGACGACTTTCGATACCCTGAAATTTGCCTTCGGCCTGCAACATCGAATCCGCGGGAAAACGGCAGAAGACGTCATCCAGTCGTTCCAGAACGCGATTCGATTCGAAAAGATGTTATCCGAAGAAGGCCAACCGATCTTCGCAGTTCCGCCAGCCGAGAAGGACGGCAAATGGAAGACCTTTGCGGGTGCCTGGCTGGAAAACGTTTTGACCAGTGTTCGAGATAAGAAGGAAGCGAACCCTGTGGTCACGGCCTGGAATACGATTCTGTCCGACTATTCGAACAGCGAAGATCCAAAAGGCGAAAAGAAAGTCGGGCCCCCTGAATTCAACAAGGCTGTTGATGACTATTTGAAGCTCTTGAACAGCAACCCGCCGCCCGACGTGAACTTGAAGGCAATTCGATTTGAAACGTTCTTCAACCACTTCAAGCCGTTCACCCAGGCCGATGTGTTGTATCTTGTCGCCTTCGTTCTTGGAGCCTGCGGTTGGCTCGGTTGGAGCCGCGGCTTCAATAAGATGGCCTTCTGGTTGTTGGTGGTGACGCTGTGCGTTCACACGTTTGCCATCGTCTCCCGCATCTATATTTCGGGCCGACCTCCGGTCACGAACTTGTATTCCAGTGCCGTGTTTATCGGCTGGGGTTGCGTTGTCCTGGGACTCATCCTGGAAATCGTCTTCCGCCTGGGAATCGGCAATCTGATCGCTTCGGTCGCCGGCTATGCGACGCTATTGATTGCTGACGGACTGTCCTTGGGTGGCGACACCTTCACCGTGTTGACCGCCGTTCTCGACACGCAGTTCTGGTTGGCAACTCACGTGACTACGATCACGCTGGGGTATGCGACGACCTATCTGGCTGGCTTGCTGGGAGTGGTCTATGTGCTACGCGGTGCATTAACACCGTCATTGACACCCGCCATTGGCAAAGACATCAGCCGCATGATTTATGGCACTCTGTGCTTCTCGATCTTCTTCAGCTTTGTCGGAACTGTTTTGGGCGGCCTGTGGGCCGACGATTCCTGGGGCCGCTTCTGGGGCTGGGATCCGAAGGAAAACGGTGCCTTGATCATCGTGCTATGGAACGCCTTGGTGCTGCACGCCCGCTGGGGTGGCATGGTGAAGGACCGAGGCATGGCTGTCCTGGCAATCGGAGGCAACATCTTCGTCAGTTGGTCATGGTGGGGCGTCAACGAATTGGGAGCTGGCTTGCACTCGTACGGCTTCACTGCCGGGACGGTGCTCCGGTTAGGTGCGTTCGTTGCCAGCCAATTGGTCCTGATCGGCATCGGGATGATCCCGAAACGCTTGTGGTTCAGCTCGCGACGAAATGCCGCTGTCTGACGGTGGCTCGTTGGGTCAGCTATTTGGGTTTCTTCGAGGGAGTGATCGGCTTCACGTCGATTACTCCCTTTTTAGGATTCGTTGCGGCGGGCGTGGCCGGGGGATTCGCTTTCAGGTGCTCCAGCGTTTTCTTCAGGATCTTGGCCGTTTCATTATTCGGCTCGGCTTCGTTCACCATGTCCGAAACTTTGGTCGCCTGCTCGATGTCTCCCAATTGCAACAACTCGATCCCGCGTTGCGCCATCGCGGTGATGTTGTCTGAGAAATCGCTTTGAGCGATGTTGAAAAGAATCATTCCTGCGAGCGGGTTTGTTAGCCCTCGAGTCGTTTCCAGTTGACCGGTCATGACCGGCAGGAATGTGGCTCCGGGTTGCTCGGTGGCGACGGGCAGTTTGCATTCCAACGTCGTGCCGTCACTACCTGTAAAGATCAGCCGAGCATTGTCAGGCAACTCGCCGCGCAGCAGGTAGATCGTTTCGCGATCCATCCGCAGGGGTAGGGCTTCGTCTGGCAATAATGCCATCCCTTCCGGGGACGTTCGAAGTTCTTTGGGAAAAAAGATTGGCGCAGCGATGGCGGTCGCCAGAGACTTTCCCTGCTCGGTCGCTCGTTCCTCGGCGCTGCGATTGATTCGACTAATATCATTGGCCAGCTTGCCCGATTTTGTTTTCGCAGATTTCGCAGCTTTGTCATCAGCAATCATCCGCTGGGAATCGACCGCGACCACCCCCCCCGTCTGCAGAGCCAGCACGCCGAGCAAATGCATGTTCTTCTGCGGGCCGACTCCAAAGCTATGCACTGGAATCTGTCGCTTTCGCAGTTCCGATGTCAGCGCCCGCAGTTCGGGAAGCTCGATCAAGTCGGCGGTGCTCATTCCATCGCCGATATAGACGATATCCGCCGGCTGATCGGTGGCGGCTTCCATCGCCGCTCGCAGCACCCCTTCCATATTGGTGGCCCCCAAGGGGACGCGGAACTTCAACGTTTCAATACTGTCGGCCACCGCAGAACTGTGGGCCTCGTTCAAGCCCTGGTCGAGTGGTTCGGCCCGCAGGTCGACCGCAAACAATCGCACGCGATCCCCGTCAGGTAGTGATTTCAACAGTGATGCTAATACGGCCAATGCCTGCTGGCGGTGCTCGCCCACCTGGCTGGCCGAGGTATCAATCAAAATGAAGTGCTCACGACGATCCGATTTAGGCAGGTTGGTCGCCTTAAGAATCACGGCACAGCAAACTTGTCCATTGGTCGAGGTATGCTTCAGAACCTTGGCGGTCATCGCGGCCTCGTCAGCGTAGGCTGCCCGGCAGATGGCGGCACAAATCAGGCTGAGCAGGACGTGATGAGGCTTCATTTCAGTTTCCCGTATTTCATACGAATGTCTGACGCCTTCGGCAGGTATCTATACGGACACAATCGGCACCTTGCAGAATTCTGTCAAGGTGGCTTCCATTTCAACTCGTCCACATTGAAAGCCGACAATCTGATGGCCCTTGTGACACGAGCGAATGTCGCGCGGCTAGTCATCGGCACAAGTGTCGCCGCCATGCTGTATGGTGCGCTGCTGGGACTGATGGTCTATCGACAGTTCCGGCACGAAAGCGAAGTATCCAGTGCCATTCTGGTGGCCGGAGGCAGATACCATTTCACCTACCGCGGCCCACGCTGGGTTCCGATTGGGTGATTCAGAAATATCCGTATTTTAACCGGCTATCGCGGATCGCCGTCACCGGGGATGCGCATGTGGTCTCCGAATTTGGATCGCTGCCATACTTGGAGTGGCTGGTACTCAAAGGAACCGATGTTGCTGATGCCGATCTGGTTTCGCTTCACAAGCTTCGCCACCTGACCATTCTGGATCTCGGTCAAACAAAAATCACGGATGCCAGTCTGATTCAATTGCATGGTTTGACGAACTTGCAGGAACTCCGCCTGAACGAGACAGGCGTCTGTGGATCGGGATTCAAACACCTCGCAGGACTTCAGAGGCTGACCAAGCTGACTCTGGCTGAGACGCCTGTCGACGACGTGGGATTTTCCCAACTTCCCAGCCTCAAACGTCTGGAAGCGCTGAATCTCTGTCGCACAAAAATCACAAGCAACGGACTTGCATATCTCGGTCAACTGCCACACCTCATGCGACTGGACCTCGACAATACCGACATTTCGGATGCGGGACTCGATCAACTGCAACAGCTCACGCAGTTAACCAAATTGAGCCTGATGAGGACGAAAATCACCGACAATGCGATGTATTCGTTGAGTGATCTGACATCGTTGGAGAGCCTGTTTCTCGACGGAACCCAGATCACAGAAGACGGAACCCAGATCACAGAACATGGGCTGTCCTATTTGGGTGGCATGCCGAACCTGAAGCGACTGGACCTGCGAGGGACGCGGATCTCAAATGAATGTCTTGCACTACTCAGTGTGTTTCCCAGCCTGACCCACATGGATCTCAGCGAGACTGCCATCACGGACCGGGGATTACAATATCTGCGGGCTCTGAGTCTGACATCAGTACTACTGCAGGAGACCGCAACCACCCCTGAAGGCCGTGCCAGATTACGATGTCGAACGCTACCAAGTCCGTAGAAGACGCGACCACCTCTGCGGCAGGTGATGGCTCTTGATCCGCATATATTCATTGATCAGCGGAGCTGTCAGTTTTTTGGGGAAGCAGTTGAGTGTCAGCACACCGCCATGTCGCAGGTCGGTTTACGCCTGCCAGAATACGCTGCAAAGCGTAATTCTCCGAGAAGCGGCCGCTCTTGAACAGTTTTCACTCTCACCGGTGCTACATTACTCCACTTCGACTCGCCACGAACCCCAAAGTGCCGATCGCATCAGATGCTTCAATTGCCTTCTGGCGCGACGCGATTTGAATGGAAGTAGCATGAGGGAATTTAAGTATCGCGCTGACATCGACGGACTCCGAGCAGTCGCAGTGACTCTCGTTCTCCTTTTTCACGCCGGTCTGGGATTTGAAGGCGGCTACATCGGGGTCGATGTCTTCTTCGTGATCTCGGGCTTCTTGATCACCGGCCTGGTGTTGAAGGAACTGGACGCCGGTCACTTTCGGCTCTCGACTTTCTGGGCGCGCCGAGTCCGTCGTATTCTTCCCGCTTCGACGGTCATGACAGTCGTCACGCTGGTGGTGGCGGCCGTCCTGTTGCTGCCGATTGACTATTCACATCTCAGCAAGTCGGCAATCGCGCAGCAGTTGATGCTATCGAACGTCTACTTCTGGCGACACAGCGGCTATTTTGACGGCTCGGCCGAGCTAAAGCCTTTGCTTCACACCTGGTCGTTAGCGGTGGAAGAGCAGTTTTACCTTGGATATCCACTGCTGCTGATCGTGCTCCATCGCTTCTCCACGCGAGCCCGCGTGTTGACCCTCCTGGGAATCGCCGCGATCTCTTTCGCCGCTTCCGAGTGGGGAGTTCGCCATTTTCCCAATGCGACGTTCTATCTGCTTCCCGCGCGTGCCTGGGAACTGCTCATCGGCGGACTCCTCTGTTTTATGCCAGCACCGACACGACTTCTAAAATGGCAGTCCAACTTGTTAAGCCTGACCGGACTGGTCGGTGTGATAGCGGCTGCGTGCTTGTTTACTTCGACCACTCGTTTTCCCGGTGCGGCGGCGTTGTTGCCGTGCCTGGGCGCGGCGCTCCTGATCTATTCCAACGGCATTCACCTGTCACCGATCGGTAAGCTGCTGGCTTCGAAGCCGATGGTGTTTGTCGGTTTGCTTTCCTATTCGCTCTATTTGTGGCATTGGCCTGTCCTCGTGTTCATGCGCTACTGGCTCGGCACGGAGCTGACGGCGACACAAGGACTGACAGCCCTGGCCGCGAGCGTTCTGCTCGCTTACTTGTCGTGGCGATTCGTCGAGACACCGATGCGCAAACTTCGCAGCGGACAGAGCGAAATGGTGCCATGCACCGCTGCGGTCTGCTCGACTTTCGCGATCATTGCGGCGTCGGTGGCAGTGATCATGACGAGCGGCTTCTCGAATCGCTTTTCCAAAGAGACGCTTGAGATTGCCAAGACAGACCTGCCATCGTCCTGGACGGGGACGGCAGTGATGGCCGACAACGGCAGTCTGCCCCTTGTCGGTCAGGGCGATACTAGTCAACGACCGCGGCTACTCTTTTGGGGCGATAGCCACCTCGGTTCTGTCGTGGGGCTTTGTGACGATCTCGCTCGTGACTATGGAATCACGGCGGTGATTGCGGGACATCCAGGGTTTCCGCCATTGCTCGAAGCGTGGTGTGTTCAGCGTGATAACGAAGAATTACTGCAATGGAATCAGGCCGTCCGAAGATACGTCCGCGACCATGGCATTTCTGACGTTGTCCTCATCTCACGCTGGTCGATTTATGTTGACGGGCGATCGAATGGCGACAAAGACATGCTCTTGGTCGACCGCGAAACCGACATCCGGACACCGGATTTTGCAGCCAAGGCGCTGAAGGCCAGTATCCAGCGGACGGTCGGAAGTCTGCAACAAGACGACGTTCGAGTCTGGATTATGAAGCAGGTCCCGGAACAGACAGGCAACCCAACGCAGAAGATCCTGTTTTCTAAGATCTTCGGAATTCCGACACCGGTCGGATCTTCGAGTACGAATAATCGTGACCGACATCAGAACGCGGAACGTGTCATCGAATCGCTGGCAGCCACTGATGTCCGGATTCTGGATCCGAATCCATTCTGCTTCGATACCGCTGGTAATTCGATCATATTTGACGGAACGCGGTCTTTGTATTTCGACGACAATCACCTTTCGGCGCATGGCGCAAGACATTTGTTGCGATCGACACTGGAGCCGTTGTTCGCAGAAGTCTCAAGGCAGGTTCGTCAAGAGGTCGTCACTGACTGAACCTCTATCCACTCTACAGCAGGTGCTGGCTCTTGATCCGCATGTATTCGTTAATCAGCGGAGCCGTTAGTTTTTCGGGGAAACAATCGAGTGTCAGTACGCCTGCATGTCGCAGGTCGGTCAATACCTGACGACGCCACAGCAGAATGTCGGCGGCGGCGGCGGCTCGATAAAGCTCGGCTCCCCCTTTGGGTTCTTCTTCGTCAACCGGACCGTAAGCGTCGATCGGATCGAACATTTCATGATCTCGAATCAATACCGTCAGCGGCAGATGTCGCCCGACAAGATTCGAGACATGAGCTTTCACCCGAGACGCGTTTTGATCGTCGATCACATTTGTGATGAGTACCACCAACGTCCGCTTACGGCAGTGGCGATGCAGGTGGGAAAACGCCTCGTCAAAGCGACTTTCTGCGAACCGAGGGTGAACGTCATGGACTGCGTGGACCATGCGATTCAACTGGCGGCGTCCACTGGCCGGAGGAATCCATCTCAAGACCGAATCCGCAAAGCACAACAATCCGGCCTGATCATTCTGCGAGAGCGTGACAAAACTCAGCGTGAGGGCCGCATCGAAAGCGGCGTCCAATAGCGACTGCCCGCCCGATTCGTTGACCATCATCCGTCCGCAGTCGATCATGAAGATCACGCGTTGACTTTGGTTGCTCTGAAAATCGCGGACCGTCAACTTCAATCGCCGACCTGTCGCACGCCAGTCGATGGCGCGGAATTGATCATCGGGCGAATAGTCTCGCAGACGTTCGAAATCGTTATCAGTGCCGATCCGTCGCTGCCGGCGAACACCTAGCATCGACATGCGATTGAGTCGCGCGTACATGGCGTAGCGGCTGATTTGCTTCAGGGCCGGATAAATTCGCAACGAGTCCAGACACTTGAGCTTGAGATAGCGACGCCACAGCTTCCAGCGGCTTTCTGTCAGCAGATAGACGTACTCGAATTGAAAAACGCCGCGGTGCCGAGGAACAATGGAATAGGAGACCGAGCCGCGAGATCGCGACGGAATCGATAGCGGGAATTCGAATTCTTCGTCCTGCAGGCCAGGTGGGCGATCATCGCAAACGAACCCGTTGAATGTCCGTCGGGAACGGTTGTCGATGGACAGAGTCACCGGATGCTTCTCACCGCGTGTCGCGACATGAGTCATCTCGCGATTCGCGCGAAAACTCCTTTTTCGTGGCACGCTGATCAAATCGAATAGCGCAATCGCGACCAAACCCGAATTGACCGCAACAAATGCCGGCCACGCGTTCGGAAAGACGTAGAGCACCAGCGTCAGTATCGCCGGGCCACCTGCCAGCGCGCATAGATTCCGCGTCGGAGCGATCACAGTCTCGGTACCTCAATGGTTTTCAGCAGTGATCGCAAGGCGTGGTCGGCGGTTTCACCTTCGACTTCGGCTTCGGGAGAGATAATAACCCGGTGACGCAATGCCGGCAGAACGATCTCGCTGATGTCATCGGGAATCACATACGATCGCCCGGCGAAGGCCGCCTGCACCCGTCCGGCATTCAGCATCGCGATTCCCGCACGAGGACTGGCTCCCATATAGAAGGCGGGCCATTCTCGCGTTTTGCGAACGATGCTGTTGATGTACGAGATAATCTTTTTGTCGACCGTGATCTGTCGACACTTGGCCTGGATTCGCAAAATCGCTTCGGTGTCAAGCAATCGATCGACCTGCTGATCGAATGTCCTTTCCGTGAAGCCCTGGCAGTGCAGTTGAAGAATGCCATCCTCTTCCTGGGATGAGGGATAGTCGACGACGAGCTTGAACAGGAATCGATCCAATTGGGCTTCGGGCAGATTGTAGGTTCCTTCCGATTCCACCGGATTCTGCGTAGCCATCACCAGGAACGGCGGGTTCAAGTCATAGGTCGTGCCGTCGACGGTGACTCGTCCTTCCTGCATGATTTCCAGCAAGGCCGCGTGCGTCTTCGCCGGCGATCGGTTCACTTCGTCTGCCAGCAGAATCTGTGTAAACACAGGTCCGTGCCGAAAGCGAAAATCCTGGATCTTGGTATCGAAGACAGGTTGCCCCGTGATGTCTGACGGCATCAGGTCGGCTGTAAATTGGATGCGTCCAAAATGGCAACCCAGGATGCGGCCCAGCAGTTTCACCAGCAGAGTTTTCCCCAAACCGGGCACACTCTCGATCAGCACGTGGCCACCTGCAAACAGGGCGATCAGCGTCTGGCGAACGAACACGGTCTGGCCGACGTAGATCTTGCCGATCTCGGCAAGGATCGTATCGACCGTCGATTGAACGCTTTCAGAATTCTCGGGCTCGATGGCTTCAATGTCAGCAGGTTGATCCAAGATCTATTTCCTTGTGGACGTTGTATTGGTGTTTGCGTTGGCAACTTTGTCGGGACCGCGACGCGATTCAGCTCGGTGCCAATCGCGCAAGAGTTGACGAGCGAAGGCGGCGTCGCGAGTTCGTTGCAGCAGTGCGCCCAGTGCTTCGATATGGCGACCGAATCGAACTCCCTCCGTATTTACCGCAACTTTGGACCGTCCAAAAATCGGCAGTTTCCACCAGCAAAACAGCGCGAGTGCCAGCAGCGTCTGTCCGAAGATCCAGCCGTGCGGATGCACCCTCAAGAAGTGCCAGATACTGGGGCTCTCGGCAAAACTGCCGTCGGACCAGCGCGACGAAAGAGTGACGACGACCTTCCCTTCGGGGAGGTACTTCACAAGCTCTTCGGCCAACTGTCGATTTCCAGGATCCACCAAGCCGCCGTTGAGCAGCGGAGCGGCCGAGGCCAGGACCAGCACCTGCTGACCGGTGAAGTACAAATCCTCGGTCAGCAATGATTCGTCGCCGGTCGACCACAAGATGACCGTATCGTCGCTGTGATCGAGTTGTCGATTCAGCGGCCACTTCGCACTCACCTGAATCGGTTCGTCTTCCGTTTCGATGTTTACCGGAATCACATCGGGCTGATTGGTTCGGTCTGCTCGCTTTAAACCATAAAAGCCGTTTTCTGGCTCAAACTCTTTGAACGCTTCCAGCTTCAAATCTCTGCGAGCTCGTTTCATGGACTCATCGGCCGTCGTTTTATCCTTGTCCGAGAGTTCGGCCATGCCCGCCACCTGACGCCAATAGTCGATCTCACAATCGCTGTCGCGGATGACGATCACCACTGTCTGGATCGAGCTTTCGCGCAGCATCTGTCGGATATTGGCAATCCGATCATTCGGGATCTGGTCAAATTCGGATTGGAAGATCACAACGGCGTCGACATCCTCTTTCAAACGAGGTGAAATCGCCTGCCAAACCTGAACCTCACGACCGGTGCTCTTCACCAGTTCTACAAAACCGGCAATGCCATTGATGCTCTTCCCCTGGGGATCGAGATAGCTCGTCTTCAGTGTCTCCGAGCAACCACACAGAAATAGGGTGAGGCCGACGGCGACGATCGAATGCCCGTTACGAATGGTACGATTGATCATTCTGATGGTCGTACCCTTTCAAAACGGGTTCGCTGATTCCAGACTACTTCGAATGATTCGCGAGTAATCTCGAGATGCCCGAAAAACGCATCCTCAAACAGCCGAATCGAGTCGCGAAACAAGCCTACGAGTTCAGGGCAGGAACGCTTGCTCTCGGCCAGGTACTGCCGGTTCGTCTTCCCTTTCTGTAGCTCGATCATCCCATGGCGATCAAGCTGCGTCAGTTGCCAACTGTGGTAAAATGTCATGGCCTGTCCGTAAGCCCCGATCCCCGCCAGCCGATCGGCTTCGCCAAGCAAATCGCGAACCCCTCGTGCCGATGGCGGCAGGGCTTCCAATTGCTCCACGCTGACCGTGGCCACGGGCGCGACAAAGGTCTCTTTGACGGGGGGCGTCACATTATTTCGCAACCATTGAATCAATGCCGCCAGCATCAGCGCGACAATAATCCCCAACACGATCCAGAGCAGGATCTGGATGAATGGAATGGAGACGCGCGGGACACGATACTCAGGCAGGTCTGCAGGTTTGTTGGGCTTCAGTGATTTGTAGCCATCTTTCGTCGCGTCATACCACGGAAAACCTTTCTTACGCAGTGCCGACTTAGCGCTCTCACCCGGCTGATCCGCCGAGTAAGAAAGGGATCGATCTCCGAACGGGATGGCGATGAAGCAGATCAGAATGGCAATACGACAGTGCCAATTCATTCGGCGGCCTCCCGTTGACGGTGCAGGTCAGCCAGGGCGCGCAGTTTCAATTCGACATCCCACCCCTCGCGGCGGATGCGGCAGTCCAGATACGACACGAAGCGGAACACGGTCAGAAATACGATGACGATCCAGAACGCCGCCTGAATCTGCCAATCGACTTTGAAGGCATTGCTGGCATCAAACAACACATTCGGATCGAACTGGAAACGATCACCCCACAATTCCGAGACCGTCCGCAGCAAGCTCGCCAACGTGAGTGTTCCCAAAAAAATCACCAACGCATCCATGATTCGAAACGAGATGATCCGCCCCAGAGCACGCGCATTCATCGCCGTGCGGCGACTCCAGGTCCGCGTCAACGAGGTTTGTTCAAGCAGAATGATTTCGTTCAGATAGTACATCCCCAGAAAAACGACAGGGCTCAGGACCAGGATCGCCAGGCAAAGTCCTCGGACAATCAGCTGATAGGCGATCATGCTGCCGAATGTTCGTACGAAGTCTTTTCCTGCCCGTCGTAGCGAAAACTTGCGCGAAAAGGTGACTTGCCCAAGGTACAGCGTCAGCAACAACGTTGCCCAGGGAATCTCCAGCATCAATAACAGATAGCCGAGATAGATATTGAAGAACGGAAGCTGCAGAATCCAGTAGTTCGCCACCGAAATTGGCAGAATGCCCGCCGCAGATGTCAGCAGCAGACCGATCCAATTGCGACCGCAAAAGAGGAACGCGATATCCAGGCATTCCAGAATGTTTCGCGGCCGGATCGCCAGCTGAATGTCTTCAAGCCTCATAGTGAAGGCTCCCCGCGGGCGCGAATCCCCAACACCACGACGTAGCCCAGCAGCAAAGCCGTGCTGATGGCCGCGGTCAGAGCTTTGAAGGTGTAGGGAAGCTCCGATGGCGAGATCTGGCCTTCGATATAGGCAGCAAACAAAAACAAGATCGTGGCGACGCCGGCAATCTCTAGTGCGCGCGGCGCAGTTCGCCGTAGCGATTCGATTCGACTCCAGCCCTTGGTGTCGATGATGGCCCATCCCAAACGCAGTCCAGCCGCACCGGATAACACGATTGCGGTCAGTTCGAACGGGCCGTGTGCCGTCACAAATGTGAGGAAGTTCGAAGAGGAGGGAGACGCGATCATGTGTCCGAAGATCGCACCCAGGAAGATCGCGTTGAATGCCATCGTCAACAAGCTGCCGACACCCAGGAAAATTCCGCTCGCGAAACAGCGCAGACCTATTCCTGCGTTGTTGAACAGGTAGAAGCCGGTCATGGCAGTACGGGAATCTTCGAACAGCCCCGTCTCCATCGGCTTCGCATACATGTCTTCGACTTTTTCGAGCGTATCGCGTCCCACGACTGCTTCCGCAAAATCGTCACGCAGCAGACCCGCCAGCATGGCCCCACCGAACAAACCCCAAAAGACGACGAAAGCGATCCACGTACAGGGGTCGCGCAAAATTCGTCGCGGGACATCGACCAACACGGTTCGCCCCCAGCGTCTGATCTTGAAAGATTCGGCGCGATAGAGCTGCGTATGAGCATCGGCGACCAATTCATGCAAAAACCGCGTGGTCGTCGCCGGCCAACGCATGGCAACCGCCAATGAGAGATCGCCACACACGGATCGATAACGTCTGGCAAACTCGGCGATCCGTTCTGGATCGCGCTTGCCACCGCCACGACACCAGCGCACGTCAGCTTCCAGCTTTTTCCATTCCGGAGTTCGGTCGGCAATATGCTCAGCGACTTTCATAGCCGGCATCCTCCAGAGTTCGCGGATGCTCAACGACATCCGCATCGCTACGATCCTCTTCGAGATCGCGATCTCGCCTTGCTGAACGATGTTCTTCGTCCATCGTGGCATGCTCATAGATCGCACACAGCAGTTGATCGGTGTTAATCTTCGGAGGAAGACTCCAGCTTCGGATGAAGTGACGCGCTAAGATCTGCGACAATTCCAGTCGACGTGCGGCCGACAGATCCAACCGGCGACCGACATAAGCTGCCAGGCAATCGATCAGCGCGGTATCGGGACGAAAGTGAGCGGGGATTCGTTCTCGCATCCGTTCCGTGACGCCGTCGGCAACCGGTGGCCGCGGTGATGAACGTTGACCGTCCAGCACAACCATGGTGCCCGCAGCGAGATCACCCAACCTCTGAAAACGGGATCCGAACAACATCGCCACCGCCCCGGGAAAGAACGGCGGGAACAGATCTGCCGAACGAAGAATGTTTCGCAGCATCGCCTGGCCCGCATTGATCGCCAGCCCCGTATCGGAAACGACGCGAATCCCGACCGCTTTTTTCCCCAGTGTCTGGCCGTTCCAGAACGCCTCCATCAGTCCGCCGTATCCCCAAAATGCGACGAACATCAGGAACAACAGCAACCCGACGCCAGCTGCGCCCAGCAACGCGAGAATGAATGCGATGACGATGACACAGAATCCAATCACCGCAATATCGACAAAGAGTGCCAGCGCGCGAGAAAACGGACCGGCGATCCGGAAGTCAAATGAGACATTTTCCGGCGTCGACACAAGGACCGTGCAATCCAGCGGTGAAGTTCCTGCCGCCGACGGAATCATCATCACCCCTTCATGACTGAGCGCCGCTCAAGCCTTCACGACCAGTGTCTTCGCGATAATGTCGTGTAATGCTTGTCTCTGCTCAGTAAACGGTTGAATGATGTAACCGATCAAACAGGTCATCCAGGAGATGATCTTGGCGAAATACCGAGCGGTCGCTTGTCCGAACGATAGCCGCTGCCCAGACATGTCGGTGACGATGATCCCCATCATCCGTTTGCCCAGTGTTGCTTGGGCTTCAGAGGATTCTTGGAGCGCTTCGTATAGCCAGGCCATGCCCATTCCGATGGGAATCGAGATGGCCAGGATAACTAACGGTTCCAAATTCATAGATTCGTTAGCGGCACCAATCCCTGCTCCGATCGTTCGACCGACGATTTGAAGGATTACGTTGTCCACGATCGCGGCAATGAGTCGTTGACCGAAATTCGCATACTCGACCCTCTTGTCAGAGGTGGGCGTAAAGATTCCCGGTTCCAAATCGGACTCAGGTGCCGCGAATGGATTGGCGTCGTCATCTCGACCTGCCATCGTGGCCTCGATTAGCGGTAAATTTCTGCAGAAGTCAGTGGCACTATAAGGCACAAAGCAGAGCGACGATAACGCGTGCGCGGGGCCGTCGCAACCGATCCTTTTCGGCGACGGGAAGCGATCCTGCCGCCAATCGAACTCAAGCCTTCAAGCCTGTCGGCGGACTGATGTCCCGCTTCCCGAAACTTCTTCTACAGCCCCGCAACAATGCTTCGCCATGAGTCATACTCGATCAACGGTCGCAAGATCTCACGAGGGCTGTCGCTCCCCTGGGCTTGAGTCAGAGACACGGATCGTGACGGCTGCCGCTCGATGTGAACTCGTCCCCACCGCGCTACAATATGCTGAATTGTCGTCCGCACGATAAAGAATGCGCCGGGCGAATCGAATAATAGACTGGGCAGGGACAGATTCTCGGGCGGGTGGATTGAGGGATGACTGTGTTCGTCTTCGACCGAACGTCGCCACGGGGGCAACGACCACCATTGAAACAGACCGGACACTCGCGAGGGCCGTAGCGGAGCGTCTTCGGCGACGGGCTCCAACGCTCCGTTCGGGCGAACCACCAGATGCGGGACGAACAGCAAACCTTCGGTCGTGGCGATAAGTTGCCCGTTTTCGGGCCAGCCGCGTCGCAGCAGCTTGATCGCCCCCAGATCCCGCAGACGATCTCCCATTCGATCGGAAATTAGATCAGCCGGCGGATCCACGTCTTCCACGCTCACGGCTGTCGCGCACTCTGGACAGCAGTCCGACTGGATTTCAATCCAAGTCAGACACTGAGGGCAGACCACGATTAACGACGCCATAGTTCACGATTCCTTGCCTCGGACACGTGAAACCACTGTATTCCCTGCCGCCAGAAACGAAAGCCTGCGGCGGTTTTGCGAAATTCATTTTTCCAATCTATGATCCTCACTGCCTGGATCCGCTTCCAATCTGCTTAATGCCCATCGCAAATCGGGCTCCGAGTTGACTCATTTGGGGCCTTCGCCGTTACGAATCGGAAGTGATCGCCGCCGTACAGTTTTCCTATCTTTGATAGTCGTTAAAGTAAAACCGTGGAATTGCTCGTCTCCTTACCTACAACGGTGGTTGTGTTCCATCCACGCGAACGTCGAGCCAAATGCACAGTTCGCCCGCTACGTGGCCGACCGGATCTGGCGTTCTGCAACTTCCCGCGGATGTCGCACGATCTGACGGGATATGTACGGCTGGGAATGGGCGGTCCTGTTCTAAGCAGCAACGACATGAACTGCGGATTACTGGTCCTCGACGGGACTTGGAGGCACGTCGAACCGATGCAGCGAGCCCATGCGGCCGTTCCCGTCCGCAGTCTACCCCCGCTGACTACAGCTTACCCTCGAACTTCCAAGGTGCGTTCGGACCCGGATGGAGGTTTGGCGACTATCGAAGCGATTTACGCTGCGTATCGGTTATTGGGACGCGACACCTCCGGATTGCTCGATCACTACCACTGGGCGGCCGAGTTTGTCGAATTGAACCGTCAATTTTGGCCCAACTGATCAAATCTGTGTTTACAAATGAGCAAGATTATCGTCTTGATCTAAATGTCCTTGATATCCACTGGAATCCGCTGTTAAGATTGTGAGACGAACTTTTTGTGCCACCGCTGCGATCTCGATAACCCACTGCGCATGAGTTCTTTACGCGCAATTCCATCAAAGATTGAGGTGCGATAGCACGAATCCTGTGTTAGCGCGCGCAGCTTCCGGCTTCGACGCAATTCACCGCCCGTCTCACTGAATCGTAAGGCATTACAGATCGATCGTTACGTCTGACCCCGACCTTCCCAGCAATCACTCGTATCGCAGCTTCGCTCGTTCAAGGAACCAATGATGGCATCGCTTCAAGACAGGTTTACCGTTCCCAGATGGCTGGTCCTGGCCTCCGTTTTAGTCGGGATGATCCTTCTGTCGCGACCGGTCGAGGTCAAAGCACAGGCCGAACCAGCTGCCGCTGCCGCCCCGCACGCACCAGCCGCCCATGCGCCGAAGTCGACGTTGGCGTGGATTATTGAGACATCCGGCTGGATCGGTGCCTTTTTGCTGGTGATCTCGATTTTCTTCATCGCGACCGTCATGCGATTGTTTATTGAATTGCGTGAGCCGATTGTGGCACCGCCCGAACTGATTCAGGAATGCGAAGCCCTGCTCGTGAAGCGAGACTACAACGCGATCTATCGGCTGGCGAAAGACAGTTCTTCCGAACTGGGCCAGTTGATCGCCACCGGGATGGCCGCCTTGTCCTCGGGACTGTCCGATGCTCGTGAAGCAATCGATCGACTGGGTGAAGCAGTCACCGTCGAAATGGAAAAGCGGATCAGCATGCTGGCCGTCGTCGGTACTCTCGGCCCCCTGATCGGCTTGCTCGGCACTCTCAAGGGCATGATCGCCAGCTTCAGCGTGATCGCGATGTCGGACACGCAACTGAAAGCCAGTGAAGTCGCCAGCGGGATCTCGGAAGCGCTGATCCTGACGTTTGAAGGCGTGTTCCTGTCGGTTCCAGCCATTTACTTCTTCGCACTGTTCAAGAATCGAGTTTCATCGCTCAGCGTTCAGACTGTCAATCTGGCTGATGATTTCGTGCGTCGCGTTCACAACGCGGCTCACAAGAAAGCCACCGAACCAACCGCTTGATCTTTAGCCGAAGGCGATTGTCATGTCTGAAATGAACTCCGATAAGGCTGAGCCCAATTTGACTCCCCTATTGGACATGGTCTTCCAACTGATTACGTTTTTCATGTTGGTGATCAATTTCAAAGGGGCTTCATTGGACATGTCGCTGAAGCTGCCGGTCCTGGGATCGGCACGTCCACTGGAACACAGCGGGAAGCTGGAGCCATTGCTGCTGAACGTTGATGCGGAAGGTAACGTCAAAGCTGGCGGACAGTCGGTCGAGATCGAACCGCTTGTCGCACGCGAAGCAAGCATGTTGAAAGAACAGTTGAAATTTGCGGGAACTCCGGTTGAAGGAGATGGGACTTTACCCGTCACCGTGATCATTCGAGCCGACCGCGGTGCTCCGTTCAAACTGGTCAATCAGGTCATCACCGTCTGCCAGAATCATGGATACCGCAAGTTTTCATTGAGCGCAATGACGAAGGAATAGGGGCCGTTAGCATGCGTCGCCGACATAAAAAGAAGCGCGATCAAGGTTCGGTCGAAATGAACCTGGCCGCCATGCTCGACATGGCGTTCCAGTTGCTGACATTTTTCATCCTGACATTCCGCCCGGCACCGATGGAAGGCCAATTGGCCGTCAACCTGCCTCCCCCCGTTCCCACCACCAAGGTTGAAGCGGCCAATGTGGCTCAGCAGGGACTGGGAAAAGAAATGCAGCTTGATTTAGAGACCCTGCATCTACAGGTCGTCGCCGATCCGACCGGGGGCGTGAAGGAAGTCAGCATCGAGAAGTCAGCCACGATTCCAGGGCCGCTCGCCGCAGGAAGTTTGCTGGCTCTTGAACAGAAACTGCAAACGATCTTTGGAACTCAACATGTTCCCTACGATCGCGTTCAAATCGCTGTCGACGGACAACTGCATTACGGCGAACTCATGAAGATCATCGACGTTTGCTCTCATCAGAAGCGTGCCGATGGTGAAACGGTGCAGAAAATCAGCTTCACCGAGCTTTAGGAGGTCTACCATGCGCCGGTTCAGTAGTCGTCCCTATGGTCAAACTGTCCGGCCAAGTCGTCTGGTGTCGATGCTGTTCGGTGTCGTCGTCCTCTGGATGCTGTACGAGCGATTCAGGGATCCGTCCACGTGGCGCTCGCTGCTGGATCTGAAGGACGACACCACCGTTGCCGCCGCGGTGGAACCTGCCGCGATTGTAGAAGATCCCGAGGTCACCGTGCCTGGTCCGAATGATCTCGACGATGAAGAAGTCGCCCGCTCGAAAGAGCGGCTCGATCTGGTCACGGATAAGACCCCGCTGAAACCGCGAGAAATGCATGCGTATTGGCAATTCATGCAATGGAGCCAGACGGAGTCATCAGCCGAACTTGATAAGCGGGCTCTGCATGACATCCCATTCACGCAGTTGTGGGAGCAGCCCGAAAAATATCGCGGCAAGCTGATCTCGATGCGCCTGCATGTTCGACGCGTTCTCAAGTATGAAGCCCCCTCCAATCCAGGTGAACTCCGCGACGTATACGAAGCCTGGGGCTGGACTGATGAATCGCGTTCATTCCCCTACGTCGTCGTCTTCGCGCAATGCCCGGAAGGTCTGCCGGTTGGAACCGATATCCGAGGCGAAGTGAATTTCGTCGGCTACTTCTTGAAAATCATGAAGTATGACGCGTTCGACGTCGTTCGCGGTTCCCCCTTGCTCGTTGGTCGAGTCCAACTGGCCTCGCCTCGCATCGCACCACAAAAAGTGCCCCCCGATACGACGGTCATCATGTGGATTCTGGGAGGGGCGGCGGTCCTGGCCGGATATGGCGTCTGGCGCCAGTTTCGAGCAAAAGCTGCGAAAAAACTGACATCTCTACCGGACGACGTTGCCTCGCTCGGCGAACCAACCTCGTCGAGGCGAGACAATCTCGATGTCATCCCTGATTTCGCCGAATTCGAGGAAGTAGGCGCAATGTCGCGCGAAGAGGGCCGCTAGCATGCGTCGCCGTCATAAAAATTGTCGCGATCAAGGTTCGGTTGAAATGAACCTGGCCGCGATGCTCGACATGGCATTCCAACTGCTAACATTTTTCATCCTGACCTTCCGACCCGCTCCGATCGAAGGTCAATTGGCTCTCAACTTGCCATCGCCGGGCATTGTAGACAGAGGTGTTCCTGCACTGCCTCTACAAAGGCTTGTGGATGAGCAACCAGACTTGGAAATCCTGCATCTTCAGGTGGTCGCTGATCCTTCCGGAGATGTGAAGGAAGTCAGTGTCGAGAAGTCCGCCACGATTTCAGGCCCTCTGAAGTCCGGAAATCTGCAAGCTCTAGAACGAAACCTGCAAGCGATCTTTGGCCAGAAACACATTCCGTATGACCGAGTCCAAATCGCCGTCGATGGACAACTGCACTACGGCGAACTGATGAAGATCGTCGACGTTTGCGCTCATCAAAAGTTGGCCGACGGTGAAACGATTCAACGAATCAGCTTCATCGAACTCTAGGAGGCCACGCGATGTGCCTGTTTAACCGTCGTCCTGACGATCGGTCAGTCTGGCCAACGTGTCTGGCCCGGATGCTATTCGCGGTGGCTGTGATTTGGATGTTGCTGAATCTGAAAGATGATCCGGCCACTGCCGCAGAGCCCCCTCCGATAGCGGAGCATCCCGAGATCGTGATCGCTGGTCCGAATGATCTCGATGATGAGGAAGCCGCTCGCTCAACAGAACTTCTCGGTCTGGTGACGGACGGAGCTCCGCTGAAGCCGAGAGAAATGCCTGCGTATTGGCAACTCCTGCAATGGAGCCAGACAGCGTCGACAGCAGAGCTGGACCAGCGGGCACTGCACGATGTCCCGTTCACTCAGTTGTGCGAACAGCCCGCCAAATATCGTGGCAAGCTAATTTCGATGCGTCTGCATGTTCAACGAGTTCTGAAGTATGACGCTCCATCGAATCCCCTCGAATTGCAGGATGTTTACGAAGCCTGGGGCGGGACCGATGAATCGCGATCGTTCCCCTATGTCGTCGTCTTCTCCCAGTGCCCAGACGGGCTGCCGATCGGAACCGATATCAGAGGCGAAGTCAATTTCGTCGGCTACTTCTTGAAGGTGATGAAAAACAACGCTCACGGAGCCCCCTTGCTCGTCGGTCGTGTGCAACTGGCGTCGCCTCCCATTGTGCCCAAAAAGGCCTCTCTCGATCCTTCTGTGTTCTGGTGGATCCTGGGCGGAACTGGCGCCGTTGCGGGCTTTAGCGTCTGGCGGGCAGTGCGATCGAAGTCGGCACCCAAGGCGGTATCACTTCCTGACGATGTCATCTCGCTTGGCGTGCCTGACTCCAGTCGAGGGACCGCGAATGTCAACGCCATCCAGGTTTCTTCCGAATTCGAGCAAGTGGACACGACCGAAACTCGAGATTAAGCGGCTACGCGACCATCGCGGATGCGAATCAACTGATCTCCCGCTTGAACGTGCTCTTGTTCATGAGTCACGACAACAACCGTCGATTGATGTTCGTGACACAGCGTTCTTAAATCCTTCATGATCGCCGCCCCGTTTTCGCTGTCGAGTTCACCGGTTGGTTCGTCCGCCAGGACTAGCTTTGGCTTCTTCAACAAGGCACGGGCGATGGCGACTCGTTGTTGTTCCCCCCCCGAGAGCTGATTGGGACGATGAGTCAGTCGGTCGCCCAACCCCAGCCTCGCCAGCAGATCGATTGCTTCTTTCCGAAGCGCCGGGGCAACTCCACGCGGCAGGAACGGAGCGAGCGCATTGTCGACAGCGGACAGATTCGAAAGCAAGTTGAAGCTTTGGAAGATGAACCCGACTTCCTCCCTCCGGAAGGAATCGCGTTCGCGAGTCGTCATCCCCCCCAACGCCTTGCCTGAAACCGTGATCACCCCGTCGGTCGGTTCATCAAGGGCTCCCAGCAGGTACAGCAGCGTGCTTTTGCCGCTGCCGGATGGGCCCAGGATGAACGTAAATGACCCCTGTTCGATGCGGCAAGTCACTCCGCGCAAGGCATGGACCTCCAAGGCACCACGCCGATGGATTTTGGTGACATTCTGAACGTCGATCATCAACCTGCCCTCTCGCTGGAACTCATTGGCCAGCACCCGTCACAAAACCGATCTTGGTCGAAATTGAGCCACGGATTATCATCCCTGTGTGATGGTCCGTCGACCGTCCGGATTCCAGGGAAGGAACGATTCGATGTTCTCCGCACGATTTCTACGGATTGGCTTTTCTTTAGTCACCTGTGCCCTCGTCTTAATGGCTTTAAGCGATCGCCCAGTCCGTTCACAAGACAAGTCGGAAATCGAGGACGCCAACGCCACTCTCCAGGCGGTCGGCGGCTTGGGAATTGGCCACATCCAAAGTTCGCTGGGTCTGATTGGTGTCACCGCCGACGCCTTCGCGAAAGACGTCTACACCCCCAAGCAAGTCGAAGATCTGATGAACGGGACGATCAATGGGATTGAATCCGTCAAAAAGCTGCTGCGTCGTCTGCAGGAAAACGAACTGACTGACGACGACGAAGAGTATATCGATCGCATGATCAATGTTTACAATGCTTTGCAGCGAGAAGCCAAAGCCCTGGTCACCTTCGCCAAATCCAAGAAACCGGCCGATGCCGAGATCTTCGATACCGCCCGAAAGGCGGCGGTTGTGAAGTTGGCCCAGTTGACCGAAGGCGACAAAATCCCCGCCGCAGCTCCGACCGACAAGACCGAATAGGATTAACTGTCGACGCGATCGACAGCATCAGTCGCTCTATGAAGAATCCCCGGACGAAACAGATTCGTCCGGGGGATTCTTCGTTTTCCACGTCGCTTCGAGCCTAGGCCCCGGTACTGACTACTGACCAGGCTGATCGATCAGTTGCAGCAGGTCGATGCCGAACTCGATTCGCAGTTTGGCACCGCTGGGAATCGGGGCGATATCCACGCTCAGCTTGTCGCCAGGCTTGCCGACGACTTCCTTGGCTCGTTCCACGGCGTCTTCGTCATCGTCTTGCAGCAGAGTGACCAGTGCCGCTGGTTTGACTCGTAGCGAAATGGGCGCGGTTCCCGCAGCGGGAGTCTTCGGCTTGGCCCACGAGTCCAGTGTCTTCTTGAGCACGGTCAGGTTTTCTGCCCCCAACGTCATCCAGAGGCTGTCTTTTGCAATCGCGATATGTCCTGGCTCATCGCCAAAATACTTCTCGTTTTCTTCGTCGTCTTCAATCGTGACTTCGTGAATGCGAGCACCCGCGTGCTTGGCGGCGTCCACCTTGATCTTGGCGATCTCCGGGTTGTCCTTGGATAGCTTGATGACATCGTCAAACAACTTGGCGGCTTCGTCGCCTTGGGCCACTTTGGTCCCGCCGATCAGGCGAACCTTGCCGTCACCGGTATCTTCCAGCACGACCCCGGAATGCATCGAACCGGACTTGGCGGTGTTCTGAGCAATATCGAAGATCCGCTTGGCGATCCCTTTCGCGGCCGCCTTGTCAGCGTCGCTGTCCAGTTTTTCGTCCTTGTCGATTTGCTCGTCGGCACTGCCACGCATCGCGGCGAACAAGGCGTTCAACTGTTCGGTAATACCAGTCGTCGGATACGAAATGAGCAATTTGAACGGGGCCGCATCGGATCCGATGCCGGCGAAGGCGGGGACAGTCTTCCCGTAAGCCGCGAACGACTTGGCAAGATCGGTATTGGCTTTGCCGGTAATGCTGAAATCCGTCGAACCCAAGCGAGCTTCTTCGTCGACATCGATTCCAAACGTCATCTTATCGCCGTCGTTGACGAGTGCCTTGACGACAGCAATCATCGTATTGAAGCCAACTTCGCGGCCAACTTTTTCAGCCTCGTTCTTTGGTTCTGGGCCGTTTTCCATCGAGTCGCGGCCGCTGGCTTCCATCTGAGTCAGGAATGCGTCCTTCAACTCGGCTGGGATGCCAGCCACGTTGACATCGAGCGCAATGTCATACTTGGCGTTGATAATCTTGGCTGGGTCTGCCGTCTTCGTCAGTGCCGTCGGAACATTGCTGAGGAAGCAATAGCCGTTGGCGACCTTGGCGAACAACTTCGTGCCGTTGAAGGTCATGGTCCATTGACCCTTGGCTTCCTTGAAGTCGGGGGCCAGGTCGGTCAGCAACCCCTTCAGGTCGTCCGCGTCGGCAACAGGAACGAACAGGACTGGCATTTCAGGAGCACCACCGGCGGTCGAGTTCCAATACAATCCCAACGGCTTGGTCTTATCGATCCCGGCTAACCCCTTACCGCCAGTAAATTGGCCGAGCAGCTGTTCGACAGTTGCCTTCATGCCTTCCTGGCCAATTTCACCACCGATGAACTCAGCATCATCCAGCAGCGGGTCGATCCCGCGAATGGAGAGCACCACCGTCGGCTGTTGAGCATGCACAGCCGTCGCCATCACAGCCGTCATCAAAACGGCCACACCAAGCATCCGCCGTCCCACATTCCGAATCATGAATTCATCCTTAAACACCCGGAAACATCCCTAGCCACTATTCGGCCAGACGCATGATAGGGTCACTCCATGAAAACGCGTAGTGATCGCAATTCAGAATTCAAAGAAAGTCAGCGATCACTCGATCCGCCACGAACCGGCCTTCGCGAGTCAGCCCGATTCCCGACGTTGTATTTTCTAGCCACCCACGGCCGACGTTGACCGAAATCGCCTGCTTCGCCAGATCATCCAGATTGAAGCCCGAAATTCGCTGGAATTCGCTTCGATCGATCCCGGCGCGGCGTCGTAGCCCCAGGAATAACAGCTCGCGAGCCCGATGCTCGGGTTCCAATTCCTCCGCTTCGGCGACGGGACTTTCGCCACGTTCAATGCGAGCCAGCCAGCCCAGCACGCTCCGAATATTGGTCTCTCGCCGCCCCCCTAGATAGCGCGCCGCTCCCGGACCGAACGCCCAGTATTCGTTGCCCGCCCAATAGGTCTCATTGTGCCGACAGGAAAATCCAGGTCTAGCAAAATTGGAGATTTCGTAATGTTCAAATCCCGCCGCGGCAAGTTCATCCATGGCGAGTGCGTATTGGTCTCGTTCCAGTTCTTCGTCGATGGCCGCCAATTCGCCTCGATCCAGTCGCGTTCCGAACGCCGTTCCCGATTCCCAGGTCAATCCGTATGTGGAGATGTGCTCGGGTTCCAATGCGATCGCCTGCCGTAACGAATCGCGCCAGCTGTCGAGTGACTGACCCGGCACACCGAAGATCAGATCGAGTGACACGTTGTCGAACCGTCGTCGCAGACGCTTCACCACGACACCGATGTCTGCCGACGTGTGATCACGCTCCAGCAGCGTCAGGGTCTGGGACGAGAAGGATTGCACTCCCAGACTGATTCGATTAACGCCCGCATCCGCCAGTACGTCAATCTTCTCATCGGTGAGGTCGAGCGGATTCGCCTCGACACTGAACTCGGCATCAACTGTCAGCGCAAATCGCGATCGCACGATCTGCAGCAATTTCTCCAGTTGATCACTCGGCGGATGCGTGGGAGTTCCTCCGCCAAAGAACAATGTCGCCAGTTCAAGAGGTTCAGGGGACGCGATCGTCTCCATCTCACGACGGAGCGCCTGCAGGTAATCGCCAATCAGATCGTCGCGACCGGCAATCAGCGTGAAGTCACAATATCCGCAGCGATGTCTACAGAAAGGAACATGAATATAGGCAGATCGCGGCAGCACGTTAACGAACGTTCCTTCAAAACGGAGGCTCTCGCGCAAGCTCAAACTAGAAACTCGCACAACTTGATGACGATGGCGCGAAACGGGATCTCAGTGCCAACCAGCGGCAGCATCGGAATAGCCGCGGCAATGGCAATCGTCATGACGGCCTTTGAGTCCCACGGAATGAACCGCATTTGCTGGATATGTTCGTAGCCATCTGCGATGCCCGCCAGCGATAGCGTATCCATTGATCCCAGCAGCTTTTCCTGGTTCTTCGATTGAGGTTGAATCCACTTCTCGTCAAAGGACCGATCGTGGCGCAAGACGAGATTGCTGAAATCCAATAACCCGCGAAATCGACAACGAGACAATGCCCCCGCAAACGAGATCACTGGCAGGTGCATGAGAATCGTGACCAGGACGACGTACACGATCACGTGATATTTCAAGCTGTCCAGTGTTTCACCACGATGATATATCTCATAGGCAAATCCACCTGAGATCACGGTCGAAAACGCCAGAATCGTCGGAACAAAACTGGCTAATCCCCAGCCCAGAAACCCCAACCCACCTGCATGGTCTGGATGTGAAGCGGTCAATTGCAGGTCCATCAACGAGACCCGCAGCAGGAAACTCGTCCAGAGCACAAACAGCCACACCGCACGCAGCAGAAAGAAATACAGCAGAGGCAGGCTGACCAGCATGTGCCACCAACCGGCCGGGGTGACGACGCCCGATTGCTTTTCCCAGGATGGCCCGCCCGCGTTGAAGATGAACAACCGCAAAGCCACCGAGGTGCCGATCGCGATGATCAGAATCACCAACTCCGAAATCGGCCAACGATGCCATTTTTGGATACTGTCCAGCAGCGCTTCAACGCGAGCCTGCTGCTGACGAACGATGCCGGAACTGAACAGTTGACGCACCTGCACATCCAGGCTCATCACCAGAAAGACTTCCGCGATTTCCAACAGCGGCAGCGCGATCAGAAAACGGCTGTTCGCTTCCGGGTCATGCAGCAGGGGGATTTTCAATGTGCGGCCCATCAGGTGTCCCGAAATTGCGGTCAGGATCACCAGCGGCAGCCAACTGATGAGAATCAACACCAGAATTCGGAAGAATCGACGTGTGCGAGAATGCAGTAACCCCAACCGGTTCGACACGCGATTGGTCAGCCCGCTTTCGATGGGGACAAACTCCACCCCGTCATCCTTCGCCATTTTTCTGATCTGTCTCGCGAAATGATTCAAAGACACCAACGAATGTGACCGCAATCCTTACTTGGTCGGGTCTAGATTGCCAGCCAGTAGAGAACGAAACGATCAAAATCGGCATCGTTGATGGACGACGAATCCATTTCCCAAGTGCGAATCACGAGAGGCGTGCCACTGGATTGGCCGCTCCGGACAATCCAGTGCCGATGTGATTAGACCATGAAATTGATGTGTCGGAAGGCAGTATGAAGAGTCTTGACTGACATCGCAAAGCGAGACCGTAATCGCACTGGATGTCCGAAGCGGCCTTGTCCCCTTACGCTAGCGTCCACGGCTGGCGATAAGGACGCGACAGCATCGCTGCGGCTTCGTCGTCGCCAATGATCTTTTCCGACGCGGCATCCCACTGAATCTTGCGACCCAATCGAGCCACCATGTTGTTCAAGTGGCAAACCGTTGCCGAACGATGACCGATTTCGACATCGCAAATCGGCAGTTTGCGAGACTTGATGCATTCCAGAAAGTTCGCGTGATGGTTCGGGCTCTTGTAGAGTCGAACATCGCCGTCTACCAGAGGTTCCTTCACCAACTCTTCGGGGTCACTCGTGATCTTGCTACGATCGACCGAGATCGAGCCTTTCTCGCCGATGAATGTCACGGCTCCCTTGATGTCTTTCTGACCTTGCCCAACGATCAGCTTGACGCCATTGGCGTAGGTGCTGATCAGCCGACAGGCCATCGTCACTTCGTACCACTTCTGCGGATGAAACTCGGCAGTCCCCTCCACCGAGATCGGGCCGGATTCGTCCATCCCCAAGCCCCACTGCGCGATATCGATGTGGTGAGCCCCGAAGTTGGTCATCTGTCCACCCGAGTAGTCCCAGAAGAACCGGAAGTTGTAGTGGACTCGCTTCTCGTTGTAGGGCCGCATTGGAGCTGGACCGAGCCATCGATCGTAATCCAGCACCTTCGGAGGTTCTGAATCGGGCACCGGTGGTCCGGCAAAGTTCGAGTTAGGGAGCGCGACATGTACTTCAGAAATCTTGCCCAATCGACCTGATCGAACCAGTTCACAAGCCAGCCGGAACCGATCGTCCGACCGCTGCTGCGAACCGGTCTGGACAATCCGTTTGTGCGTACGTGCGGCATCGACCATCCGGCGACCTTCAACCACTGTCAGAGAGATGGGCTTTTCACAATAGACATCTTTGCCCGCCTGACAGGCTTCGATTGTCGGCAGCGCGTGCCAGTGATCAGGAGTCGAGATCACTACGGCATCGATGTCGCGACGTTCCAGTATCTTTCGATAATCTCCATATCCTTCGCAAGTCTGTCCCTTGCCGGTGACCAGTTTGACCGCCTTGGCCAGACGATCGCTGTCGACATCGCAAATGGCAGCCGCAGAGACTCCCTTGCCCAGAAATGCATTCAGATTGCCGGTTCCCTGCCCTCCGACTCCAATGTGAGCAGTCACAATTCGTTCGTTCGCACCGAACGCCCGAATCGGAATAAAATACGGTGCCGCAAAAACGGTCGACGCAGCCAGGAACGAACGACGGGAAAGCTTTCGGTAGGTCATGGGCATCGTCCTTCAAAGTCTCTCAGAGGATGGCTCGTTCTCGGTCTCTCACACCGCTCAGTGTGATGACGCCTTAGCCCCGATGCAATCCTCGTAGGGAGGCAATAGATTAGCCTGGGCAAACCTGTGACCGTGTCAGCCGACCAGACCGCTGCGAAGCCTCACTTCAAGAATCGAATGCGATCGACATCCGGCATTCGCAGATGCATTTCGTGCTTGCCGATTCTCAGGCGACCTGGCTTCGAGGGAAGGTGGACCAGAAACGGCTTGCCCAGCAGTAGCTTGCGATCCACAGGGGCCTCATCCCAACGCCGACTATCGAACGAGACCGGACTGTTGTCACCCATGACAAAATACTGATCGGCCCCCAATTCAAAGGGGCGATTCACCCCGTTCCGACTACGCGCTGAAGTATAGTAGACATCGCGATACAGCTTCAATTGATCGACGCGCACGTCCAAACCTCGTCCGCCAATTCGAACGGCCGAGCGTGGTGCCGGTCTGGCGTCGGGAATCTCCAGGGGCCATGACTCAAGCAGCGGTTGCCCATCAACCGCCACCACGATTTGTCGATCAATCATCGACATCTCCAGAGTCGGCGTTCCGGTATCAAAAGATTTGGGCCATTCACCCGTGGCGACGGGTTCTTCATCTTCACCGATCAATAAACGAACTTCACGCCGGCTGGCGTCCAACACGCAGGTGTAGTTTCGAACTCCGTCAGTCATCTGAACGGCGAACTCACCAGAGCCGTTTTCGATGTGAACTCGGCATGACAACATCACATCACGAATGGGATTGGGAATCGTGATGCCATCATCTGGATTGTATCCGTAGTCATCGGTCAGGGGGGCGACATGCGATGCGAAATAAAGCTGTCGCATCGCAGTTTGAAAGCCTTCGTCCTCTGACAACAACAAGATCTCATTGAGCGCCGTCGCCGACATCGCACCCGTGCAGCTGAGCTGCTGTGTTTGCGGGTCATACCGCAAACCGACTGGCGGCACTGTTGACTCTTTAACATTGATTGGCCATTCCACCAGCGGAACTGACGTGTCGTGCAGGCCACCCGATCGGACCCACTGCTGATATTGAATCCATCGGAACGGTTCTTGATCGGGACGACGTTCATGCCCCTGCCGCAACTGGAAGCCGTTGCCGTCAACCTGCCAGCCCGCGGGCTGGCGAGCTTCATGCTCGTGCATCGCTTCTTCAGCCATCGGGATCCAATGCGGCTGATATTTCGGATCGTCTTGCGGACGATGATCGTGATCGTGGACCAGGATCCGCATCCCTCGCTGCTGCTGATAATTCTTCCGCACGATCCGACCATCGATGTACACGTCGCCATCGCCCAGTTGCAGTTGCTCGCCTGGCAGACCGACCACTCGTTTCACATACGCTTCGGTCGCCTTGGCAGGATTGCGGAAAACGATAATCTCCCACCGCTGCGGTGATCGATACAGATAGGCCTGCTTGTTGACCAGCAACTGGTCCCCGTGGTTCCGCGGGACGTCGCTCACATCGATCCCTGTCTGTCCGCAGTTGGGACAGACAGCGCGCGATCGCGACTGCACCAGCTCTTCGGCGTCTTCAGGAGCATCCGTGTCGTAGGCCACTCCAAAGGGAAACAATTGGTGGCACTTGGGACATTCGACTCGCTTATGAAATCCCAACAGACAGGGAGCCATCGAACCCGTTGAGATCATATAGCCTTCGGCAACGAACGTGCGGAACAGCAGGACCGCGATGAAGAGCGACACCAGAGATTCAGTCAGCGAACGAATCACCCCGCGACGATCAGGATCGGATCGATCCGTGGCCGTCCACTCAGGTGGTTCCTGCGAGTCTGAATTCAACGTCATCTCACCCGCCATGGTGCCGAAATCGCCAGTCCACACATCCCTGTCTGTTGCAACAACGCAGACTTATCGAGGTCCACGCCGCGAAGACATCGCGGCAGTCCCGACAAACCCTCGGGCTGGACCATATATTCTAGCGGAACACACGCGCTACGGGGAATACCAGCGCAAGTCCTTAAGCCGTTAGAGAAATCGGTGATTATCGTTGCCACAACTGCGACGAAATAGCGGTGACGAGCCACCAATTGCCACGCGGGTGTTTTATGTGGTCAAGGACCGAAGAGATCCGGAGTCGACTTTTTCGCTGGATTAGCAATCGTCACGCCCCATTGGAGGAGTGGGCTAAGCCTCTCGCATAGCCTCTTGCTCCGGAAAATAGTGGCGTACCAATTCGAGACAGTTCACGCCAAGATCTCTTTCACTACAGAGCCATGCACATCGGTGAGTCTGAAATCGCGACCAAGGTGATTCGAGGTGAGCTTCGTATGGTCGATGCCCAGCAGATGCAGCATCGTCGCGTGGAGATCGTGAATATGGACCTTGCCGGCGACGACGCGATAGCCCATATGATCGGTCTCGCCGTGGGTGAAGCCGGACTTGATCCCACCGCCAGCCATCCAGGCACAAAAGCTTTCGGGCTGGTGTTCACGACCGTGAGTATCGATGGGCGCTGTGCCGCTAAGGTCCTGACTCCAGGGCGTTCGACCAAATTCGCCGGACCAGAGTACAAGCGTATCGTCGAGTAACCCTCGTCGCTTCAGATCTTTAATCAGCCCTACGACCGGTTGATCAGTCTGATCACAGAGCCTCGGCAGGTTACCTCGAATATCGCCATGATGATCCCAACCATCCATGGTCACTTGCGTGAACCGCACGCCCGATTCGCTCAGCTTCCGCGCCAACAGGCATGCGCGACCATTCCTATCACTGCCCTTACCACTACCGATGCCGTACAGGTCAAACGTCTCTTGCGTTTCCTTCGAGAGGTCAACCAATTGCGGTGTCGTGGTCTGCATGCGGAAGGCGAGTTCCATGTTCTGGATCATCCCCTCCATGTTACTGTCACCGTGTAGATCTTCGATTAACTGCTGATTCAGTCGCCGAGTCATGTCGAGGCGACTCCGTTGAATCGCACCGCTGGAAGAGACGTTCAGCAGGTTTTCAATCGGCAACGTCTGTTCGCTGAGCGGAACAGTGAGTGGGGTTCCTTGATGAGCTGCGGGCAGAAAACCGGAGCCATAAGTTCTCAAGCCGGGAGCGTGGATGCTGATAAAGCTCGGCAGGTTCTGATTCTCGGTACCGAGTCCATAACTGATCCAGGCTCCCATCGACGGCCGGACTTCCGTGAACACACCCGTATGAAACTGATTCGTCGCGCTCGCATGCTGTGGATTATCCGCGTTCATGCCACGCAACAGACAGATGTCGTCCGCAATGCTCGATAACTGTGGCATGAGATCCGAGATCATCATTCCCGATTCACCGCGCGGCCGGACTGGGGCCACCGCGCCCAGCGCCAGATACTTCTCGGTCCCAACTTGAATGACCTCGGGACGCAGCGGCGAATCGATCTTTTGCCCGTGCCTCTCACGGATGAACTCCTTCGGGTCAAATAGATCTTGCTGCGACGGCCCCCCGGCCATAAACAGGAAAATCACCCGCTTCGCCTTAGGAACAATACCGGGAAAATGTACCGCACCTGGATTGGTGGCAGCGTGAATCAGATCTGTCAGCGCCAGACTGCCGAATCCGCAACCGGCGGTCTGTAGCATACGTCGGCGACTGAAGAGAGCATTATTCAACATCTGTAATCCTGTTCGCTCAAATGCGGAAAATGAATTCGTTGGAAGCGAGCAGGCTGTGACACAGCTCCTGCCACTTGAGTGACTCTTTGGCTGCGGCATCCATATCAGGAAGGCCCGCGTCTAATTCCCTCAGGAATGTCGTCACGTTCTTCTGCTCCGTCGTGGTGATTGGACGATTGAAGACTCGCAACCAGAGTTGTTCGATGCGAATATCGGCCTGCGGTGCCTCGGCGATCAGGCGATCTGCCAGAACCTTGGCTCTCTTGCGAAACAGATCGTTGTTCATCACGAACAGAGATTGTGTCGGGACGACCGTTTGAGGGCGTTGCCCGGCAATCTGAGCTGGATTCACGAAATCGAAATGATTGCGAATCCGGTCCAGGTTTGTTGTGTTAGTCCGCATGACGGGCAGATAGATCGACCGTTGAAACTCTTGCGTGGGCCGCGGTCTGCGATGGCTATAGTTTGGCGGGTTGACGCCGATCTGGACCAAGTCGCCACAATTCTCTGTAAACTCCAGCACCAGCGCCGGACCGCCTTCGCTTGGAACCAATTCGCCACTGACCGCGAGCAGTCCGTCGCGAATTGCTTCGGCATCGAGTCGCTGACGATTGCTGCGCCATAACAGTCGGTTGTCGGGATCCGTCGTGAGCGCCATAGGGTCGTTCGTACTGCTCAGTCGATAGGTGCGGCTGAGGACCAGCGAGCGGATGAGTTTCTTGTGCGACCAGCCATCGTGCAAGAATCGCGTGGCCAAATGGTCGAGCAACTCCGGATGAGAGGGCCGCTCTCCTCGTGTGCCGAAGTAGTCGACACTGCGAACTAGTCCCTCGCCGAACAGCTTCTGCCAGATGCGATTCACGATCACGCGTGAGGTCAAGGGATTTCGAGAATCCGCTAGCCAGTCGGCCAGTTGCAAACGACCACTTTGTCCCGCTGGAATCGTCGCCGCCTTATCCCATGATGCGACTTGAATCACACCGCGAGGCACGATCGCACCGGGCGCGTAGGGATTGCCACGAATGTAAATCGGCATGTCCGCTGGCTGGTCGTCCTCCTGCATGGCGAAGGCTCGCGGGACTTTGGAGCGAAAAAACTCCGCATGCTGAATAGCCGGTCCCAGAGGCTGAAGCCGGGCCGACAGTGCATCGCGGTGCTTTGTGAGCCTCTCTTTCTTCATCAGAGGCGACTCTGTCTCGTCTGCGGTTTGCACCACGCCAGTCTTGGCAGCGGCGTCAGCCTCGTTCTTCTCTTGCTTGGCGATCTCTTCCAACTCGGCGATGACCGATTTCCTTTCGCCTTCGAGCTTTTCTCGCTCGGCCTTCATCTCGGCGAGTTTCGTCTCGTGGTCGGTTTCGAGCTTCTGCCTTGCGGCAAGTTGTACTGGCGTCTCGGGAAGGTCCGTCGAATTCAGCAGACTCCACACGCCGAATGGAATTTTGTGCGTGGATGGCGAACTGCGCATGATCCCGGCAATGCCGTAGTAATCGGACAACTGCAACGGATCGAACTTGTGATCGTGACAACGGACACAACCGAGCGTCATGCCCAGAAAGGTCATGCCGATTTTGTTGACTTGGGTATCGATGTGGTCTGCTTCCAACTTCTTTTTGTCGGGTTCGACAATCTCCACATCGCCGACCATCAGAAATCCGGTGGCAGTGATGTTCTCCGCTTGCTCTGTCGGAGATGTGGCGGGAAGCAGGTCTCCCGCAATCTGCTCGCGCACGAAGCGGTCAAATGGTTTGTCTTTGTGATAGGCCTCGATCAGATAGTCGCGATACCGCCAGGCATGTTCGGCGAAGACATTGTTGGATGTCCCCATCATGTCCGCATAGCCGGTAAGATCCAGCCAGTGCCTCGCCCATCGCTCTCCGAAGGCTCGCGAAGCCAACAGCCGATCTACGACCGCTTCGCACGCGCGCGGTGAATTGTCTCTGATGAACGCATCGATCTCGTTCGGAGTCGGTGGCAAGCCAGTGAGATCCAGACTGACGCGTCGCAACCACGTGTAACGATCAGCATCGCCAACGGGCTTCAAATCAGATGCTTCTAGCTTTGCTAGAATAAAGTGATCGAGCGACTCGATCGGCCAAGCGCCGTCCTTCACGATCGGTGGCGGGGAATCGCTCACTGGCTGAAACGCCCAGAATTTGCGGCCTTCATTCAGATCAACCTTTGGCCGAGGTCCTCCCGGAGCCGCCTCGCGCGGATCAGGCGCTCCCATCGCGATCCAGGTTTCAAAATCCTTGATGACCGAAGCCGGCAATTTTCCCTTGGGAGGCATCTCGACGCCGTCGTACTTCAGCGCCTTGATCAACAAGCTCTGGTCAGCCTTATGCGCCACGATCGCTGTGCCAGTGTCGCCACCCTTCAGCAACCCATCACGATGATCGAGCCGCAGTCCTCCTTGCACGATCTTTGCCCCAGCGGCATGGCATTCGTAGCAGTGGTCCACCAGGACCGGACGTATCTTCGACTCGAAGAAGTTCAGTTGCTCGTCCGTGAACCGGCCAGGTTCCTCGGCGATAGCCGAGGTCATCACGCCAAGCAAGCTCAAAAGAAAAGTTGCCGTTCGCATCATGAATGTTCCTTGCTCAGTCGGCACGAGATGGCCTTCATGTGCTGTGGTATACCCCACGGCCGATTCCGGATCGCGTTCGCGGCATCACCGAAACAGAAGTTGTACCAATCAGTTCGGCATTGGAATACGGCACTGCTAGTCTCAGGTGACGATGTGCGAAGTTGCGAACCCAATCTCCTCAATTTCTTTGTCCTGCCAAACGCTGCAGTAACGTGACATTCAGTATTTGGGAAAAATAGCCGGGGTCGGGAAGCGGTCTTCAGGACTGTTTCCGTCGTTCAGATACTCTTCCCGAGAAACGGTCAGTTCGGGCCAATTCCCCGGGCGGACACGGACGACTCTGCCGGGGCGGATGCCTTCGATGATCAGGTCCGTCTCGAAGCGAATTTGGATTCCGCTGCTTCCCAGCGGCGGCTCTCCCGTCATTTTCGTGACGTCGATGATTGGGCCTTGTGAGGCCATGTGAGCCGGGCCATAGGCTCCCCCCGCATGCTTCAGTGTGTTCTCAGCCGCATTCATCACTCCATGGCTTCCCTTTTTGAAGTCCGCGTAAAGGGACGAATCCATGCCGCCGAATAATGTTGCGGTGACGGTGGCGCGGCCGAACTTGCCGTATTCGACAGCATCGACCCAGGCGGGCATCCAGCGACTGCGGATCAGGGCCTTGTGCGTCTCGTTCTGAACTTGAGCGGCGCGCTGCATGGCGGTTTCATCCAGCCAGATGTCCGTGATGTGGTACCGCAGAAACACGCCGCCGGGGGTTGGATGCCAGGTGAGCCCGAGTTGAACTGCTTGGCCACTCAATGACTTCTTCCCCTCGCCGGGCCAAACGCCCTCGGAAACCAAATCGGCGACCATGAGGCACTCGCGGCCGCGCCAGATCCGGGTGGCGGCGTCGAAGGTTAGCTTTTCCTCGATCGCCTTGCTGTCGCCCCCTTCCTTGGGTTCACGGCTCGCGACGATCATCCCTTGGTTTTTCTGCAGGTCCACTTCCTTCAACTTCCAGATCTTGCCCTCCCGCAGGCAAAAGCTGGGCTCGTCTTCGAGAATCAGAACGTGGTTCTCGGCTGGCCGATCGGGAGGTCCACTCTGGGAAGCCGGGACAGCGGATGTTTTGGGGTCCGGCGGTAGAAAGGCCCGGATGTGCAAGAAGGTGCCCAGCGGAATGTCTCGCAGATCTGCTGGTGCGCCATGCTGGCGAACCATGCCGTACGGGAGCATTGCGAAAGGATGCGGAGGGTTGCGGAAGAACTCGCCTGTGGATTCCACACGGAGGCTCCCACGACGATTCACATGATCCACGAACGCAAGCACACCACGGTACGAACGGGACTTTTCCGAAGAAGGAAACTTCCCCGCTTCGGGCCGGAACGGTTCATCCGCGGCAAACGCGGCACTGGTGATCAAGGACATGCCGAAACAGAACGCAGTCGGCCAGCTTGGATTGTGGAAGCGAGTCATAATTCAATGGCCTTCTTGCTATCACCGAACTTGTCGGATTCCACGCCCATTCGCTGAGCCATTAGAAGGAGCAGATTGCTCATGTGGGCGTCGGGGTTCGCCGGTCGGCTGCAGAGCGAGTAGTGCTCACCGGGTTTGTCGAGCTGATACCCCTTGAAGTGCCCCTGATTGAAGTCCAGATGACTGCCGTGCTTCAGCCCCAGGTCCGATCCTCCCCCAAGCACGAGCGGCAGGTTGGCGTTGCCGTGGCTGTGTCCGTAAGACATCCCGCTGCCGAAGAGAGCCATTGTCGAGCCCAAAAGAGGCTTGCCGCTCAGATCTTTCGTCTCTGCGAGCTTGGTGAGGAAGTAGCTGTATTGCTCGATGGCGAAGGTGTCATAGTTCGTGAGCTTCTCCATATAGCCCGAATCCCCGCCGTGATGACTGAGCTGATGACGTGATTCGGTGATGCCGATCTCGGGAATGGCGATGGCATCGCCTTCGCCACCCAGGCTGAACGTGGCCACGCGAGTGACATCGGTCTGGAAGGCGAGCACGATCAGATCATAGACGGTGCGGAAATAGTCGCCCGCCATCGTGTGAGCGATGTCGCGATTCGTGCGTTGGCGGTCGGCGGCCGAAACCGTTGGGAGCGGCGTGTCGAGCCAAGCGTCGGCTCGCCGCGTCCGGATCTCTGCCTCGCGGATAGAAGTGAGGTATTGTTCCATGCGGCCTTTGTCGACAGATCCCATCTTCTGCTCGAGCTTGCGCACTTCGGCGAGGTTGGCGTCCAGGACACTCCCTTTGCGGCGTAGAGCCCTTCGCTGTACCCCGATGCCACCTTTGGGTTCCTCGAACAATGATGCAAAGATCTCGCTGCAACGACGCATCGCGGGGAGCCGGACACCATCTGCAGTCCAGGCCAGAGAATCCTGGGTGATGGCGATCTCGAGGGAAGAATAGCGCGTGTGCTTCGCGGTAACTTCGGCCATCTTCTGGTCGACGGAGATAGTGTTCCGATCAGAAGGACCAAGGTTGCCGCCGGTGAGCCACACCGAGATGCAGTTGTGATGGTGGCTGAGTGCGCCCGGATGATGCAGGCCGCTGATCGGTGTGATCACATCGCGATGCTTTTCGAGCGGCTTGAGCGACCGCGAAAACTGATAATCCTTGCCCGGAGTGGTGATCTGGTAATTCAGCGAATGGACGCCGTTCGCCAGGTAGATGAAGGCACTGCGACGCGGAGTCGCTGATTTCTCCTCGGTTGCATGAAGCGGCACCATGCATTCCAGGAACGGCAGCGCAATGCATGACCCCAAAGCACGTAGTGCGTGACGGCGATCAATTAACCAAGACTGTGATAGATAATTACTCATGGCGATTCTCCTTGTCAGGTATTAGCGGCTGCGCAGCAAGTTGGACAGGGCAACAGCTCGGACGATGTCCTTGACGCGGTATTGGCTTTTCTTCCCTTCGGCTTCGATCAATTTTATGTTTTCCTGATCATCGATCGTGAGGACTCGGCGGAGGGCATAGGTGCACAGATGCTCGATGAAGGCTCGCGCGATCTGTTCGCGGTCTTCGAGCAACAGCCGTTTGAATTGCACTGAATCCTGAAACGGACGCCCGTCGGGCATGACGCCGGAGGCGTCAATCAACGGATCCTCGCCAGTCCCCTTCGCCACTTTCTCTCGCGTGCGCCATTGTCCAATGGCGTCGTAATTGTCCCAGGCGATGCCGAAATGGTCGATCTTCGCATGACAGGCGGCACAGCTCGCATTGTTGCGGTGGGCTTCGATCTTTTGACGAATAGTGGCCTTCGGGCTTTCGGGTGGGTTGGGTTCAATCGGGTCCACATTCGCCGGTGGAGGTGGCGGCGTCTTGCCGAAGACCGCTTCACTGACCCACACGCCGCGGTGAACAGGGCGGTGGCGGGTGCCGTCCGAGGTCAGTCCCAGTACCGCGCCCATCGTCAACAGGCCACCACGATGATCCTCTGGCTTGAGCGAGACGCGTTGGAAGCCGCCCGACTTCGGCTCCTGCAAACCATAGAAGTCACACAGTCGAGCGTTGGCCATCGTCCAGTCGGAATCGATCACGCTATCGACGGGAAGGTTCTTCGCAAACATCTCACGGAAAAACTCCACCGGTTCGGCACGCATGCTGGTTTCCAGCCAGGGGTCATAAGCCGGATACAGCTTCTTGTCCGGCGGGAACATTCCCAAACGGTGCAATTGGAGCCACTGTCGCGCGAAGTCATCAACAAAACGGTTGGCTTTGCTGTCTGCCAGAAGTCGATCCACTTCCTTTTGCAGCATTTCTCCATTCAATTTGCCACCTTGGGCGGTAGCGAACAGACCGTCGTCGGGCATCGAACTCCACAGAAAATATGAAAGTCGCGTCGCGAGTTCTGAGTCATTGAGACGTTCGCGAGTTGCAGGGTCACCTTCGACGATATAAATGAAATGCCGGGACGTCAGTACACCCACCATCGCCACTCGATAGGCAACGACCGTCTTCTCTCCCGCCTCGCATTCTGAACGGTAAGCGCTCAGATAGTCGGCCAGTTCCTCCTGCTTGACTGGTCGTCGCCAAGCCCGTTCGGCGAAGCGTTGCAGATGCTCCGCGACCACTTCGGGCGTTGCGTCATCGGGAGGCACCAGCCCGACTCGCCGGGACTTTTCCGCTTCCGTTTCCAGCGGTCCTTCCCATTCGATCCAATCGACCAACACTGTCGAGAACAGGCCGTTCCCTTTGTCGTCAAACATCTGCGGAGCGTTCGGGTTCAATAGCTGCGTCTCGCTGCTGTGCGTGAACATGTAGTTCGGGCTGGTCAGCGCGTAGCGAAAGGCCGCACCAGCTCTGCGGTCAACAACGTCGGCAGCAACGACGGCAAAGTGCAGGTTCGCGGGCATCTCCAGGAAGACTTCGAACTCATGCACCGCCGGCTTGTCCTCGGGTGCGGTGATGTCGAATTCGATGAGACCGGCGACGGTCTCTTCACCCGTCTCCTTACCGATGCTGAGGTGTGCCGGTTGGCCGCCGAGAGGTCGAATGCCACTGGCCTGGATGCGGAATTTGTAAAGACCACTGTGTTCCGGACCGGTTCTCCCAAACCAATCGGGCGAGAGTGCGGTCTCGACTCGACCAGGAAAGAGAAGGTAACGCAAGGGGCGTTTGACGCCAAACCGATCCAGCACCTCTTGCTGGGCCTTACCGCCATTGTATCGCAGGTCCACAGCCGTCTTACGGACCTTGCGAGCCTCGCCGGAGGAGGTGACGGGAAAGGCACGGTCGAGCACGATCTCCGCGGCGCGGTAATAGCGATCGACATGCGATGGCGACAACGACAACTCCGAACCAATGCGCTCAAACCCATGCCACAAGGTGTCTTCGTTTAACTCCCCTGGCTTGGCCGGATCATAGCGCACACCGAGCAGGTCGTAGACCGTGTTCTGATACTCTTTCCGGCTCAGCCGGTAATGAGACACCGGTGCTCGGGCCGCCATCCGCGCCGCTCGCCCCTCCTTAAGCTTTGAGTCGAGACTAGTGACGAACGCCGAGATCTCATCCTGCGTCGGTTTGGGTTCGCCCTTCGGCGGCATCTGCCCAGAATTGATCCGATCGAGGACCTCTCCCCAGTGGTGTGCATCCGCGCCCGCCTTAAAATCGCGAGAAAACTTGTCGATCCGCACATCCCCTTCGACCTTGGAAGGGCCATGACAGCGAACACAGTGCTTCTCAAGGAATCCTTCGAAGGAATCTGCTCCAAGTCCAGCGGCGGTCCAACTCAGGCAAACAGCGATGGTCAATGAAGCGAGTCGCGCGGGAGCGAAGTCGGTGAATGCGGGTTTCATCAGTTGTATTGCCTTAAGCAGCTCTATCGACGCTTCCAGTCATCGGAAATCACATCATCGGAGTGAAGTTCACTTCACGCAAGACATCCCATGTAATTCAACGGGCTTTCCTCTGGCCACCGCAAGTGACTGGCTAACTCAATCAAGCCCGAGTCCATTCGCGAATCAATCGTCAGGCTGATCTTCCAATTGTCGCTTCAGATCGGCCAGCAAGCGCAGTCGTCCGCGATCGAACTTGCCGATCCAGCGATCGGCGATCTCGTGAATCGGTACCGGGTTCAGATAGTGCAGCTTCTCACGACCGCGCCGAATCACGACGACCAGATTCGCCTCTTCCAGAATATCGAGATGCTTGGAGACCGCTTGCCGACTCATGTCCAGATGTTCGCAAAGCTGTCCCAGGGTTTGACCATTGTCCCCATGCAATCGATCCAGCAGCAACCGCCGCCCCGCATCGGCGAGCGCCTTGAACACTTTGTCTTCGTCGAGATCCATACTCGCTATTATGCAACCGTAAAGTTGCACAGCAAGTGGCTCGCGCTGCTTGTTACTTCGCCTTATGCAGGTGATAGGCGAAAACAGTATCTGGATCGATTAACCAGGATTCGCCGGCGCGTTCGAAACGAAGCAACTCCTTCCCCGTCACATCGACCGCGTCAATGAATTTCACCCCGGCCAGTCCCGGCTTCTGAGATTCGAGTTCTCCCATCACGAAGAACAGATCGACCTGCATGCCGCCGAACGCCTGCTTGAGATTCGCCGATTCGCGGCCGTGATCTTCATTGACCTGAGCGGGCTTGTCCTTTTGGGCGGATGCCACCGGCAAGTTCCAAATCGCTGTCAGGCCGATCGCGACCGCGGCAATCAGGCCCGCGCGAGTTGTCCATTGGGGAAGCCCTGTCGAGACGCTGTCTGCCATAGGTGTGGACCTTCAAATTGGAGGGGAAGGAAACTGATCTAGTTCGTCAGCAATCCACAAGCGAATCACTATGAGATGAACAGTGCGTCAACGTCGATGCAGGACCGCGTGATGGACGTGATGGTGGTGTGATCCGTGCGAGTAACCGGCATTCATCACAATCACGCCGTATCCGCGTCGCCCGCGCGAGTTTCCTCGACCGTACATCCCCATTGAATTGGCCGACCCCAGCGCATTGTTGTACCGTGCGGACGCCTGCTGAGCCTGCAGGGACGCCTGGTTCAATTGTTTTTGGGCCGCTTGGACCCCCGGATCCTGCGCGATCGCAGCCTGCACCGCTTTCTCTGCTGCTTGCAGCGACGAATGAACGTCTGGTTTCTGACTGGCAATTTCGCGGGCGGCGGGGTCGGCATTGACTGCCTGATCCTCGATCAGTGTCACCTTGCGGGACACGGTTCTCAACTCGGTAGAGAGCCTCTGCATCTCATCGGGCGAGTCCCCCGATTTCGCCAGTGCGGCGATCCGATCTCGCTTGGTGTTGGCTTGAGCTAGCAGGTCTCGAAATTCGGGATTGGTGGTCTTCAACTTGTTGACGACCGCATCTCGCGCGGCCTGATAGTCACGGTTCGCATGCAGGTCCGCCGATTTCGCAGAGAGCAGCCCCGACGAATTTTGGGCCTGATACCGCGCCTGGCGAAGCTGCCTCGCCGAGTTCGCTCGCGCCGCATAGAGCCGCGACTGCGCCGCAGCCAGCGCCGTCGATGCCTTCTGGACTCCCGCCATGCGATTGTTCATTCGCCCCGAACGGTACGAGCGATTGTTGCGGTGCCCGTACCACGCTTGCGTAGGAGACGCACCAGCCAGACCTGCCAGTGTGATTACCAACAGCCAGACCACCTTGGACCTGTAATTCTGCATGATGTCACCTCGCAATTGCCGTTTGATTTGCTGTGGACTGATACAGTTTACGCCCTCAAAGCTCTCTCCGTGAATGGCCGGTTGCGTTGCTTACACGAAAGAGAGGACATGCTTGAGGCCACTTGCGCTGAGGTTCTATTAAACACCGTATTGCTGGAAATCTATCGGTTCCAAGCTGACATTGATGCCACAATTCGAAGTCTCCTGCTGGTCGTGCATAGCGAGCTCGCCATTCAGCTTTCGCGTTTGAAACGTTTGCGATACTCAGCGGGCGAGATCCCCACATGGCGGTAGAATGCCCGACGCAAGACGTCGGTGTTGCCGAAGCCGCACTTCGTCGCCACTTCCTTGGGAGAGCTATCTCCTATTTCCAGCAGACGGCGGCATGCTTCGACTCGAGCTGACTCCACCCAGACGGCGGGAGTAACTCCGATCTCGGACGCGAAGAGTCGGCCAAAGTGGCGCGGACTCAGTCCCGCTCGTTCAGCGAGCTTGGTGACAGAGTGATCCTCGGCGGGGTAACTCGCCACCCAGCGCTGCAATTCCTGAAGCACGGAACGTCCCGCTGGAACCGCCGTCGCGCCACGACTGAATTGCAGTTGTCCTCCCGGGCGTTTGAAGAACATGACCAGTTGCCTGGCAACGCTGAGTGCCACTGGCCGGCCAAGATCCTCTTCCACCAGAGCCAGCGCCAGATCCATTCCCGCGGTGACTCCAGCAGCAGTGCGGACGGGACCATCGTGGATGTAGATTGCATCCTTGTCGACCAACAACTCGGGATAGGTCTCAGCCAGTTGATCGGCGACCGCCCAGTGAGTGGTGACTCGTCGTCGATTGAGCAATCCCGCAGCAGCCAATAGGAATGCTCCGCTGCAGACCGACCCGTAACACCTGGCCCGAGGTGCCTGCTCGCTCAGCCAGTTCAGTACCCGAGGCGCCGGTTTCAATTCGGCCAACTTGGGCGAGCCAGCAACGAGCAGCGTATGCGATTTCTCGATCGCAGGATCGCCGATGATTCGATCGGCAACTAATCGCACTCCGGATGATGATCGAATCGGTCCAGCCGTCGTTCCCAGCACCTGCAACCGATACGCCGGTCTTCCCAATTGCGAGTTGGCTTCCGCGAAAACATCCAGCGGACCGCAGACATCCAGGAGCTGAACATTCGGTGGGGCAACGATCGAAATCACGCGAGCTGCTGCAACCATCTCACCGGTGTCCTGATTACGCGTTGAATGTCCTTAAGTGACGTAGATCGCCGTATTAGGACAAACGCGAGCGACTGTAATCTTAGATAAGACGGCCTCAATGTCGAGGCCACAATGCCGTCTCCAGCAAAAGGAACTTGACCATGAACACGAAATCGACAACGCCCCATAATGTCTCTGGCGTCAGCGTTCCTGACAGCAAGCTGGCTCACGAAGTGACCGAGTTTGTCCGCGACACCGAATCGCCCTTGTTGTTCAATCACTCCAGTCGCGTCTACTACTTCGGCGCTTTGGCGGGGAAGCATCGCGGCTTGAAGTTCGATTCCGAAATGCTCTACGTTGGTGCCATGTTTCATGATGTCGGCCTGGTCCCGGCCTATAGAAGCCAGAACGATCGATTTGAAGTTGACGGCGCGAACGCCGCCAGAGACTTCTTGCGTTCGCACGAGATCAACGAAGCCGATATCGATACGGTCTGGAACGCGATCGCTCTGCACACCACACCGGGGATCCCACAGCACATGCATCCCGTGGTGGCTCTGGTGTCGGCAGGAGTGGAGATGGACGTTGTGGGAATCAAGTATTCGTCGTATTCGGACGGCGAACGCAATGCGGTTGTCGCATCACATCCACGCGAGAGTGATTTTAAGAACGAGATCATCAACGCGTTCTACGACGGGATTCAACACAAGCCGGATACGACATTCGGCAACATCAAGAGCGATGTGCTGGCGCTGAAGAATCCAAACTTCAAGCCTACTAATTTCTGCAGCGTGATCCTGAATTCGCCGTGGGCAAACTGATGCGAGCACATCGACCTCACTGGCCCTTTGTTTGCGGGGAACCAGACACGGCGTAAGATGTTCAGAAAGCGTCAGCAAGTACGGGCTGTGACTCGTTCCACCGCAAGCAACGTGAGGATCAATCATGCAGATGTTCATCGCCGGTCGGTGGCAGGATCGCGACCAGAAGATTGATGTCATCAATCCGTTCAACGGCGAGGTGGTTGATACCGTGCCACGTGGTTCTAGTGCCGATGTCGATGCGGCTCTGGCGACTCTTGTCGAAGGGGCTCGCTTGATGCGGGCGATGTCCTCTGCCGATCGTTGTGAGATACTTCGATCGGCGGCGCGATTGCTGAAGGATCGCACCGAGGACATCGCCCGGACGATCACTCTGGAAGAAGGGAAGATCCTTGCGGAGAGCCGGATGGAAGTCAGTCGCGCCGCCGAGACGCTGGATGTCTCGGCCGAGGAAGCCAAACGGATCGTCGGCGAGATGATTCCATTGGACGCAGCACCAGGTGGAGCGGGGAAGTTTGGGTTCACGCTACGAGTCCCCTGCGGTATTGTTGCAGCCATCTGTCCGTTTAACTTTCCTCTGAACCTCGTCACCCATAAGGTGGGACCGGCGCTGGCGGGCGGGAATGCCGTGTTGATCAAACCGGCCGGTAACACACCGTTGACCGCATTGAAACTGGTCGAGGTTCTGTTGGACGCGGGATTGCCTCCGCAAGCCATCGCCTGTGTTACCGGCCCGGGTGGAGAGCTTGGAAAAGCGATTTGCACGGACAAACGTGTGCGAAAGATCAGCTTCACCGGAAGTCATTCCGTTGGCGAGTCTATCTGTCAGATGGCGGGTGCGAAAAAAGTCACCATGGAACTGGGCAGCAACAGTCCGATCATCATCATGGACGATGCCGACCTTGAAAAAGCGGCCAAGCTGGTGGCCTCTGCTGGTTATTCGAATGCCGGGCAAGTCTGTATTTCGGCCCAGCGAATCCTGACCTCGCGATCTCTTTACGGTGACTTTATCGATGCCCTGAAGCCGAAGGTCGAAGCCCTGACAACCGGCGATCCGCTCGATCCTGCCACGAAGATGGGACCGATGATTCGCGAAGCTGATGCCGAGCGCGTTCAATCGTGGATCAAGGAAGCTGTCTCCGGTGGCGCGAAACTGGTGACCGGTGGTCAGCGAACCGGCACGATGCACTCGCCCACGATCCTGTGCGATGTCGATCCGAAGCAACGAGTCAGTTGCGAAGAACTGTTTGGCCCCGCGGTCGCGGTGACCCCCTTCACCTCCTTCGATGAAGCGATCGCACTTGCCAACGGCACGAACTACGGCCTGTCTGCCAGTATCTTCACTCAAGATATTGACCGAGCCATGCGGTTCGCTCGCGAAGTCGATGCTGGTAATCTCCATATCAACTGGGGAACCCAGTGGCGAGCGGATTTGATGCCTTACGGTGGGTTGAAGGACAGCGGGTTCGGTAAGGAAGGCCCTTACTATGCAATTCGCGAAATGACCGAAGAAAAGATGGTTGTCATCCACTAACGGTTCACGAAGTGTCAAAGGATCCTCAATCCCTTCGGCAAGGCCTCACCGAAGATCAACGCTTGGTCTTCCGACTCCAGCGAACCGACTTCGCGGACTAGTTGGCGATATCGCTGTGGGGATGAGACGCGGTCCATCCAGGCCTCGACGTTCTTGCGCGTCGCGTCATCAATGTCTCGGTATCGGTCGCCCGTCTTGCGGGCGAGTTGCATTACGGCGAACGAGGCCAGGGCTTCGTCATTGCCCACTTTGGTCAAGCGAATCAGCCAGCGAGCGACCACGTCGGGCGAGACGACTCCGTTGAGCGGACCATAGACGAGCTTGCGGGCTCCGATACGGCCCATTGCCCAGTAGGCGGCTGAGTGCAACGCCGTGAATCGTTCGCGATTGAGCACCTCCAGGCAAAGCTCCCCGATTTCATGCTTTGCCGCGGGAGACAGCAGTTCACACGCACCAAGCAACCGTAGCGTCTCGGCCGCTTCATGCTGATTGCCGCCAAAGTCGCCACCCTTGCCGGGAGTCTGTCGCAAGCCTTGTCGGACTGACGCGATCAGCGGCGTGGCCAGCGCCTGCTGCTGACCCGCTGTCAGGCCGCCCGCGACGCGTCTCCACAGAATCAGGGATTCCGTGCGTCCGGCGGGTGTCCCAAACACTTGCTTGCCGTGCAACAGTTTCCAGGTCTCGGCGACGCGCCAGTCGTCCACCGCCAACCCGTATCCGGGCCGCAGAGCAAATCCCAGCAAGTTCAACCAACGCGCCTCATGCTGAGCACTGCGGCGTCGACCAGATTCGACTTCGATCAAGGTTTCCCACAACTGGCGCAGCAGTGATGTCGGCCATTCCTCTCGGTTTGCGCCGAGCGACTCGGCCAATCGCTTCATTAGAGAGGCGGGGTCCGGCGTTTCGCGGCCTGCTGCTGAGCCTGGGGCGAATGTCTGCTGGATCACTTCATCAGCGACCTGGCGCAGACTGTCATCGAACAGCCCTTGGCTTTCGCCCGCGGCATCATGGGCCGCGATATCCGTGTGCGTCGCCGAACGAACGTCGAACAATAGTTTCCATGATCGCTTGCCATCCACTTCCGAACACCAGAGGTCGAGCGTCCCGATTTCTGTCAACTTCGCTTTCAAGATGACCGCGATCGACGCGGCGTCTTTCGACTTGCTGGACTTCAAGACCGTGCGGATCGGCGGCAGCGATTTGATTTGCTCGGGATCGACTTCGACCAGTTCGCCTGGTTTGTCGGTCAGTCGTGTGCTGGAGACAAACAACGGAAATTCAATCGGCTGCGAAACGAGCAATTGAAACTGATGCTGCGTCAGGTCGACTTCCTGGCCCGGTTCGATCCCTGCTGGCAACAGGCAGAGGGCGCGCGAGCCATGCCGAGCATCTTCGACCCCGATGTAATACGTCCGAGCCAACCCTGCGGCGATGCGAACCCCTTCGCCGCGTCGAACCATTCCGTAATAAGCGGCACCGCGCGCGACCGCCAGGTCGAGTCGTTCGTTCTCCAACACCAGCGGCGACCAGTTCGGATCGGATTTGCGGAACCAGTGCTCCAACGCGGTAATGATCCGCTGCTGCAGGATGGGCGACCCAAACACGCCACCGTTGAAAAGTACGATATCGGGGCGAGCCGGATCTGGGCCATTGGCGCTGGTCGACGAAGCTTCATCACCTTCCAGTGCCACGTAGCGATGGGCGGTCAGGAACTGCGCCAGGTACTTTGTGATCGCCGCGTCGGGAGCGTAAGGCAGCCCGAATTCCTGAAACCCCGATTGTGAAACTTGCGGCTTGGCATCCAGCGGTACATCGGGGAAGAAGCCATCGACAAGAACGGAGTGAACCTCGTCGCGCGTGACTGAGACTTGCAACCCGCCGCCGATCAGACGCGAGCCGCTGCCTGGCAGAGTCAGCGTCCATTTCTCTGGTGCCTGGCCGTCCATCAGCGCCTCTTTTAATTGACGGCAACTGCGTACCAGGACGCTCCATTGGCGGGCTTCCAGTTGTCCGCCGTTCTTGATCCGTTGCTCCAGGTGATGTGCCAGCGCGAGATCGAAGTTGTCACCACCAAGAATCAAGTGATCACCCACGGCGACGCGGTGGAACTGGACGACTCCGTCACGTCCTTTGCGGACGCGAATCAAGGTGAAGTCGGTTGTCCCGCCTCCCACATCGCAAACGAGGATCTTCTGCCCTGGCGTGACGAGTTGATCCCACGATTGAGCATGCTTGTCGATCCAGGCGTAGAACGCCGCCTGTGGTTCTTCGATCAGATAGATCCGGTTCAAGCCCGCTTGTCGGGCTGCTTTCACGGTCAGTTCTCGCGCGACTTCGTCGAATGACGCTGGCAGAGTCAGCACAAAGTCCTGATCGGCAAGTGGATGCTCAGGGAACTTCGCGTCCCACGCTTCGCGAAAATGCTGCAGGTATCGCGCGCTGACCGTGACCGGCGACAGTCGCTCGACATCTTCGGCCCCTTGCCAGGGGAGCAGGTTGGCCGTGCGGTCGACCCCATTGTGACAAAGCCAGGATTTCGCGGAGGCGATCATGCGACCCGGAACCTGTGTCCCGTGATCCCGGGCAAAGTGACCGACCAGATGGTCCCCATCCGACTTTTGCCACGGCAGCCGAGTGGCCCCCGCAGGAAACTCGCCGCTGGCAGGCTGGTAGTGAAACGACGGCAGCGTATCGCGGGCTTCGATTTGTCCTGGTGCGACCACCTGCAAAACCGGAAAGGTATGGATTCGCCGCGGGTGTTCGTCCGTATCGACATACGCCATCGCGGAATTTGTGGTGCCCAGGTCGAGGCCGACGACAAATCGACTTTGGGTTGGCAGCTCATTGCTCATTAAACGTTATTGCCCGCGCATGCAATTGCATGCGATCCCTCATTGTTTCACGGTTCCGACCTGGCCTCAGCCGTCGGTCTGACGATCACTTCGCGATGCAAAATCGCGAATCGGTAATATACGTCAGAATCGCACGGTACTTCAAAGGAGGCTGAGGTCGAAGGACTGAGGGGCGAGGGATGGAGTGAGGGATTACTCAGTACTCAGTGTGCTGTATCATGGGCTGCATGACACAACTCCGGCGGTACGTGTCAATGATTTTGAGACAGTTAGACAAAGTTAGTTAGGGATTCTGGTCTGGTTGTTGGTCGCTATTGTTGTGAGGTTCGGGGGGATTGATCCAGACATCTTTGGGAACGGCTTTGTGTCGGGGTGCACCGCGGACGAATCGCTCGGGGTGGGCGGCGTAAGCCGCCCGCAGGGTGACCCCCCGGTTGGCGACAATGGCCTCTGCGTTTCCGTAGTGCACGGAGGCGGGGGTGAGCATCGCCAGCCCTGAGTGGTAGTGGTGATTGTTGTACCAGGGGAAGAACTCGGTGCAATACGCCAAGGCTTCGTTGTAGGACGCGAAGCGGTCGGGAAAATCGGGCTGGTATTTGAAGGTCTTGAACTGGCTTTCCGAGAACGGATTGTCGTTGGAGATCCGGGGTCGGCTATGCGATTTGACGACTCCCAGAGTGGCGAGCAATTGAGCGACGGTCTGGGACTTCATGGCCGGTCCGCGATCGGAATGAATCGTGAGCTGATCAGGTGGCACATGCTGTTTGGCACAAGTTTCCCGGATCAGCCTGGCGGCCAGTTCCGAGCATTCGCGTTGGG
>JAQGHU010000007.1 GCA_028291515.1 Schlesneria sp. | reverse complement strand
TTTGTTTCCGCTCAGGCCGTTTCACCCGAGCACCATTCGGCAGGCTTTGTGATTTGTCCATCAACGTCTTTTAGCGCCAACTCATTGCAATTGACAACTCGAAGCTAGACAAAAAATCACAGCCTCTGAGTAGACGGCCTTGTCCGACACAACCTCCGCTTGCCCGGCCGCTCTCGTACCCAAGGTCGCCAAGACCTTGGGCGAACGACATTTGAAGTCTCTGGAAGGGAAGGCGGTCAATGAGCGTGGTGTTAGATTCCTGGCGAGATCTGCGATCGGTCGCTGACGCAGCTCGCTGAGATGAAGTGGTGGCAATTCCTATTCTTCATTAATTTGCAATCTATTCCATCCCTCACGCGCCGCGTTCGTCCTTAACATCGCGACTATTGAAGCGCACATCAATCAGCGTCGTCACGCCGCGCTTCGACGAGGGGTTGTACCCTTTGCGGAATTGAACTCGCCACACCAAGTCACCGCTCAAACTGGTCGCTTCCTCATCGGACGGAATAAACGTCTCGAGCTTTTCGCCCGGCTCCAAGTCGACGCTCAGATTCTGTCCGACCATGCGGAATTCGCTCTCCTTCGACATCTCAAAGACGTTCGAATCTGGTGTCCCTCTGCGCTGGTTTTCTAACGTGGCGATAAAGCTGTTCGCCTGAATCGGATCGCCCATGCCTCCGGATTTACGCGTGAACAAGAGGTAAGGATCGACCGGAGCAAACTTCTGGTTTCGTGAGACGTTTTCAAACTTGATCCACAGCTTCAGAACAGGTGGTGTCGGTTCGCGCGTCATTCCCGCTTCACCCAGGAAATGTTCGAACTTCACCGATCCGCGAGTCACCTTGAGGGGCGTGACATTCACGCTGCCAAAACGTCGAGACTGACCCAATGACAAGACATGGCCCGAGGCAACGTTGTTCTTGGGGGGGTTGTATTTCCAGCTCAGTTGTCCGTTATCACCACGAGGAGGAGCCAGATCGGGTAGGCTTTCGAGGTTGCTGGCCTGGCCACGAATTAACATGTAGAGCATGACGATCGTGACGCAACTGGCATAACTGCCGACGACGACCAGCACAGTGAACAAGAATTTCTGCCGTGCCACAAGTTCGCTGTCCGCGAATGCTGGGGCGTCTTCCGCCACGCTGGTCGTGAGAACTTCCGCAGGCGAACCGTACGCCACAGGCTCTGCAAACGTGGTCGTGGCTGCCGATGGAGCCGCGCCTGATGTGACTGGCCTTGGAGCCGCAGTCGAACCCATATCGAAATTGAACGAAGGTGCCGGTGATGCGGATGCGGCTCCAAACGTCATGGGGGCGGCCGCAGCAGGCGCGGCTCCGAATGTCATCGGTGGCGTTGGAGCAGGTGGTGCCGCCGCGACGGTCATCTGGACCGGGGGAGTCGTGGGAGCCGCTCCAAAATCAAACGAAATTGGGGCGGGGGCAGGAACAGGTGCCGGTGCTGCACCGAAAGACATCGGTGCCGATTGCGGAGCCGCGGCAGAGGAGGCGGCAAATTCCGGAACGGCAAGATGCGGCGTCGATTTCGCCGCTTCGACGGCGATTGCACCCAACGAAAACTGCTGTGTCGCCGAAAGTTGCAATTCCGTCGCCCCGATCGGCATTGGAGGCGCTGGCTCGACGGGGGCATTCCATTCCGGCACTGCAGGCGGAGCCCAGTCGGCTGGGGGAACCGCTGGCGTTTCAGGTTCCAACAGCGGAGCCGTAAACATCACCGGCTGTGGCGGCGTCTCCTGGACCGCGATCGGTTCGGGAATCGGAGCCTCTGGCGTCACCGCGACTGCGCTGGCGGATTGATGATTCTCTGTCGGAGCAGCCGCGGGGGGCTCAGGTGCAACAGGCGGCGGCGGGGCTGGTTCCGGAGCGGGAATCGACAGGTGCGTTCCACAGTGTGGGCAGGCGACGACGACTCCGAGTGTTTCCACGAGCAGCCGACCCTGGCATTGCCCACAACTGACTTCCGTCGCCATACAAGCCCCTGTCTAATCGAAAGCCGACCATTACGGCAGGAATTCGGAAAGTCCTTAATTCCGTGCCAAATCGGACCACCGGATTGTGACGGCATGGCCTTGCCGTTGCAAACCGTCCGACGCGCCCCACGCCACGATCCCCAAAATAGAGACCTGTCCGTGCGCTGCGATCGCCGTGGCGTTCGATTCGGCCAGCGTGAAATCGTCCTCAGGCTGACTCTGATTCAGCACGATTCCCGCCACCGACAGCCCTCGGTGCCGAGCTGCTTCGACAGTGAGCAGCGTGTGATTGATCGTCCCCAGCCCGCAACGAGCGACGATCACCAGCGGATAGCCGATGGCGACGGCCAGATCGGCCACCGTTTTCGCCTCCGCCACCGGGGCCAGCAGCCCCCCTGCTCCTTCGACAATGAGGTGATCGGCATGCGGTTGCCAATGTTCCGCCCCTTGGATCAGCAAGTCAAAATCAACCTGTCGACCTTCGGCTCGCGCCGCCATGGGGGGGGCCAAGGGAGCCAGGAACCGCTGTGGGCAGATCAGATCGTCAGCGTAATTCGTTCCCAAGGCAGACCGCAGCCGTTCGATATCATCCCATCGGGGGCCAGCGGTACCGGTAATTGCTCCCGAGCAAGCGGGTTTATAAGCACCGACGCGATGTCCTGCCTGACGCAAGGCACGAATGATCATCGCGGCAACATGGGTCTTGCCCACGTTCGTATCGGTCCCGGTCACGAATAGCCCACGCGGCGACGACATTTTGGCTGGCAATTCCGCTGAAAAAAGAGAGATCAGTCACGGCTCATTGTCATAACCCGCCGACCCGCGCGACAGGCTAATCTGCGGATTTATTGGTATCTAACGCAGATCGGTGTGCCGACACCTGCGCCGTGGTGCCGCGCGGCATCGCCGTTAACGACCGCAATCTCCAGTCGATCGCCGCTGCCGAACAAGGCCACACATTCGCCGTCGCTACGGTCGGCGTAGCATCGCACCACCCCGACAAGTTCGATGTTGGTGATCTGGATCGTCACTTGCGCCGCGTCGGGCGGGATGGCACCGCGCGGGATGTTCGTAATCAAGTTTCCAAAGTGATCGACTGTCAGGACGTTGCCGTGGACTTCCATCGACGCACCGTCGGCACCCCCCGCTACGGAATAGTTCCGCACGGACAATTCTTGCAGCGGTCCTTCCAGCAACGAACCAAACTCGGCCAAATCGTGACCCAGACTCCACGCGGCGGCGACAGGGGCGAAGAGGTCTCGGCCATGAAACGTCCCCGAGACAGTTGGTCGCCACCAGCGCGACTGATCCAGGTGGACAGCGCGCCGCAGTGGTTGTCGCTGCAGCACCAGTGATAACAGCCCATTGTCGGGGCAGACGAACCGGTACGAGCCGATTTCAGCGGCGATCGCGCGCCGAGTGCTGCCAACACCGGGATCAACCACCGCCAGATGAATCGTCCCCGGTGGAAAGGCGTCGATCGAATCCGACAAGGTAACGGCTGCCTGCCACACTTGTTGCGGCGGGATGGCATGAGTCAGATCGACGACGATCGCGTCCGGGTTCACGGCGACGATTGCCCCTTTCATCTGGCCCACGTACGAATCTTGCAGACCAAAGTCTGTCAGCAGCGAGATACAGGGTCGATTCATGGTCGATTCAGGCGAATCACGAAATCGGACAAGTCACCGTATTTTACGGACGCGGTACACAGGGCGAATTGACCGGTGTTTTTTGGACCTCTACACTGACACTGGCTCGACACAACGTCAATCCATGTGCGAAGCTATTGGAACGCAACAAGGTCACGACATTTCAACTTGCTGACAACCGGAGAAATCCCATGCCGCCTGTTATTTCGCCCAAAGCAACCTCAACGGTTCTGGCGTTGGCATTTGCTTTCGTCTGGTGTTCCGCCGCGTTTGGTCAGCCACCTCCGAAGGCCACCAGTCAGGATCTGCCCTTGGTGACTAAGGATGGCTTGGACATCAAGATCACCTACTTCAAATCGGCGCTCGGACAAGAAGCGCCCGTCGTGATCCTGCTGCATGGTAAAGGGGGCAACCGACTGGTCTGGAAGACCTTTGCCGAGCAACTGCAGAAAATCGACTTCGCAGTGATCACAGTCGACCTGCGTGGTCACGGTCAAAGTACGGGGGGCGGCGAATCCTCCGATAAGAAGCCCGATACCCCGAAGAAGGCGGAATTGGCCGCGATGGCGGCGCTCGATTTGGACGCCGTGAAGAAGTTCATCTACGAAGAGCACCAGAACAAACAGTTGAACATGAACAAGCTGGGAATCGTCGCTTCTGACGTGACGGCGATTGTGGCGCTCGGCTTCACAGAAATTGATTGGGAAAAAGTCCCGTACGACGATGCGCCAACGCCAGCGCAGCGGACTCCGCGCGGGCAGGACGTTCAAGCGATCGCTCTGCTGTCTCCAGAAGGGTCTGGTGCGAACAAGACTCTGGGGATGATTCGAAACTTGAAGCGACCTGTCTTGATTATTGCTGGTGCCAAGAATGCGACCGATCTGAAGGAAGCGAAGAAGATGCATGAAATCCTGGCCCCAAAAAAAGAAGGCTTCGAATTCATGTATCTTGAGCAGTACGATTCGAAGTTGCGTGGCACAGACCTGCTCGGCAAGGGATTAAAGACCGAGCAAAACTTGGGCAACTTCTTGATCAAGCACGTCAAAGAAGCACGGAGCGAATGGCGCGATCGCAAGAGCAAGCTGCTGGACTAATCCGGGTCCCCGCGCTTCCGTCATTCCCGCGCAGGCGGGAATCCAGTCTTTCGCCGCGAATCTCCGCCAGGTCTCGTCGTGGAGCCTCATCCCTTAGCGAATGCATCGAGACCGGTCTCACGACATCACTGGATTCCCGCCTGCGCGGGAATGACGGGACGCAAGGGGAACGTGCCGTCGTTTGAGGTCAAGATTCCCGCACCGTGTCCCTGACGGTGCCCCAAGTTTGCTCTTGCCCAAATTCCGCATCCCATGTATCCAGCGAGAATTCCGCCGCTCGAAGCGGAGCGGTGACATTCACTCATTCTCTGCGGCTGGTTTCTGATGTCTTGGCTAAAACGAAATGCGTCCTGGCTGAAATGGATTCTGGCCGTCGTCATTCTTGGGCTTCTCGTACGACAGAACTGGGAAAGCCTGGGGAAACTGAATTCGCGAACGATTAACTGGTCCCTGTTTGGGGCGGCCCTGCTGATTCGATTCGTTTCCTTGTGCGTGACCTATTCGCGTTGGTGGTTGCTGGTCACCGGAATCGGCATTCCTTTGAGATGGATGAACGCCTTCCGACTGGGAATGTTTTGCGAAGCTTGCAACATCGTTGGTCCCGGAGCGGCCGGCGGTGACCTCGTGAAAGCGGTTTGGCTCGCGAAAGACAACCCTGAACGACGGGGTTCGGCGGCGGCGACCGTAGTGCTGGATCGAATTCTGGGGCTGTGGGCTCTGTTCCTCTCCGGCGCATTGGCATCTCTGCTTCCGACTGCCGTATCGCTCAATTCTCAGATGGAATGGGCTGTTGGATTACTGTGGCTGGGGACTGCAGGAGGTCTGGTTGGAATCATTCTCATGCTGATTCCCGCGTTCACCCACTCAAGATTGATGCACTGGATCACGACGTGGCCTCGCATGGGACACATCGTCAAAGATGTCATGAATTCGCTCAGCTTCTACCAACGTCGTCGTTCTGTCCTCGTCGTGGCCGCCAGTTTGAGCCTGTTGGGGCACTTGGGATTCTTGACTTCGTTTTACCTCGGTGCGGCGGCCTTGCATCATGGTCGCCCGTTCCCTGGATACGTCGATCACCTGGTCGGCTTACCCTTGCCAGAAGCGGTCGCCGCAATTCCGCTTACGCCCGGGGGTGTGGGTATACTGGAGTGGGCGATCGGCTACATGTACGAACAACATCAACTCTCGGTGAATCCGCACAGCACGCCTGAGGAGTTAGCAGAAGCCAAAGGCAATGGCGTCTTGACGGCGCTCGCCTCGCGCATGACAGCACTAATTCTTGGTGCGTTCGGAGTCATCTTCTACTTCGCCGGCAAACGCGAAATGGCCGACGCGATGCAGTCCCAGCCCGAAACGATACCAATCACGTCGTGACCGAAGTTTCTCGGTGATCGCAAGATGCGGCGACGGATCAGAAGTCGCATTGCAGTCGATTGCTATTTCTTCTACACACCTCCGCTCCTTCAAATCAAAACAAATCATTCGCATCGTTTTTCGCGACGACTCCTCGCCCGCGATTTAGATCGCATCACACGTAACTGTGGCGTCCCGCGAGCAGAAATCCAATTAGTCGAACCCATGCTTCAACGCGACACGTAAGTGCTATCAGCACTAGATCTATTTGATCGCCGTCAGAAAAGGTACCGCATGTCAGGCACAGAATCTTTGCCGGGGCAAGCCCCTGTGTTATCACGTCGTTCCTGGCTGGCGGCCTCTGCAGGCTGCCTCACCGCGGTTAGCTTTGCGACTCACCAGACAAGTGCCTTCGCCGACCAGGGATGGGAGAAGACGCAGCAGCAGGTGTCAGGCTTGGTCGCTGCCGGCCAATTCGAAAAAGCTCTGCAACTCGTTTCGGCTCACATCAAAGCCAATCCCCGCTTCGCACCGGCCTACGAACAACGAGCCTGGGTGATGCTGGACTGGCTCGACTTGCGAGATGAAGTTGCCTTAACCGATCTCCCCCTGCGTCACCGTTACGTCAGCGATCCCGCCACCGGGTTGAGCAATATCGATCCCCCGATCGAGTTGCGACGCCAGTACCTGCAGGAGCGTTTCTTCGAGAAATACGCACCCCCAGCAGAATTGAAAACGGTCGAGCAGGATCTGGCTGAGTATCGCCGATTGACCGGGAATCCTGCAGACGGTCAGGCAATCGAAGCGTTTTTGGCCGAGTTTGTCGGTGATCTGAAGCGTGCGAAAGAATTGATCTCGGTGCGTTGCGCCGACGGCACGGCGACCCCGCGTGAGTATCTGATTCAATGCCGCATCTCGCGAAACGAACGAGATCTGGCTGGCGCGCTCGCGGCCGCCGACCATGCTCTGACATCACCGGAAATTCTCAATCAGGCTTCGAAGCAAAAGCACAGTTTGCTACGCACCCTGAATCGGACCAAGCCAGCTTCCGACTTCTTCGACAAGTGGCAAGCATCGTCGCCGCGCGATGTCCGTTTCTTGCTGGCGCGTTCGTTGAGCTCGCCGGATCAGCAGGAGCAGATTCAAGACTTGGAACGTCTGATCAGCATGCTGCCCAAAGAGGCTGGCATCGTGTACAGCCTGTCCGTGCGAGACATCCAGGTTCGTAAAGATCTGGAAGCCTGCATGACGCACTTGACTCAGGCAATTGAATTGAATCCCCGGTCGCTAATGCCCCACTACGCCAGATGCGGCCTGAAGATGCGCCAAGGTGACGCCCAGGGTGCTCTGGCAGATATCAATCTGGCCATTAAGTGCAGCCCTTACTTCGATATGTCCTATCAATTACGCTCTCGAATCCAGCAGAAGCTGAACAATACCGAAGCGGCTCGCAAAGATGATCTGCGCCGGCTGTGGCTGAAAGATCTTTATCAACTGGCCGCAAACTCCAACGCCAAGCCGAACGACGCCGAACTCGCCTATACACTGGGGCGACACTATGCCCGCGGCGAGGACTGGAACCGCGCCTTGCAGTCATTGTCCGCTTGCTTGAAGCAGTCGCCCAAGCATGTTCAGGCGATGAAACAACGTACTCAGATTTACATGACGTTGAACAAGCTCGATCTGGCATTGGCGGAAGCGAACAAGATTATCGCGGTCGATTCAGACTTCGCGCACTACTCGCTACGCGGTGACGTGCATGCCCAGCGGAAAGACTGGGATGCGGCCACCAACGACTATGAGAATGCTCGTTGCCTGGACGACCGGCTGGAACAGGCGCTGCGTCAGCGAGCCGCCTGGCACAAGGCGGCCGGCCGACTGCAAGAGGCAACCGCCGACCTGGAACGTGCGGGCAGCATCGTGAAAGTCTCGTTCGAGACACCTTAGCCCGCCAAGTCGCGGCGATGTGCTGTCCAGAGCGGGTTTAAAGTCGCCAATCGTCATTCCCGCGCAGGCGGGAATCCAGCGAGTCGTCAAGAAGGTGTCGATACAGAAACCTTGAATTTCGTTCGATTCCCCGCGTCAGTGGTGAATCGCTGCCGAGAAACTGGATTCCCGCCTGCGCGGGAATGACAGCCGGCGCGACGCACAATAAAACTGCGAAGCGCCAAGCTGCGCGATCCGCTTTTCCTCACAATCCTTCGAACAGGCGGATGATCTGCGGGATCGCCCGTTCGAAGGCTTTCGCGCGATGGCTGATATGCCGCTTCACGGCCGGGTCCAACTCGCCGAACGTCTTGTGGAATTCCGGAATCAGAAACATCGGGTCATAACCAAACCCATTGGCTCCTTGGTATTCGCGCAGGACGCGCCCGCTGCAACGCCCCTCGGTCGCGACTCGAGTCTGACCGCTCGGGTCCGACAGAGCGACCGCACAGACATAGTGACCGGTTCGTTTCTCAGTGGGGATCGCGGCCAATTCCTTCAATAACTTCTGATTGTTCGCCTCGTCTGCCGCTAGCGTTCCTGGATTTGGTGCCTCAGCATATCGAGCCGAATAGATCCCGGGCGCACCTCCCAAGGCATCCACGCACAAGCCACTGTCATCGGCGATGGCCCATTCGCCCAGACGCATCGCGACTTCCGACGCTTTCTTCGCGGCATTCCCCGCAAACGAATCTTTGTCTTCCACCACATCAGGCACGTCGCCGAAGGAAGTCACGCCGATCAGTTCGATGGCATGTGGAGCCATCAACTCGGCAATCTCTTCGATTTTCTTCTTATTTCTACTACTCAGGACAATGCGTGGAAAAGCCATTTCACGGGTTCTCATGACAGAACGGAATCGATCGACCGGGTGCTGCGGATACCACCGCCCACGCTAGTTTAACCGCGAGGGCCTCGCCCCGCGCGTCTACGAAATGAATCATTCTCCAGCTTCCTAATACGACAGGCGTCCCAATCCAGTGCCGATGCCGCTTGACCATGACGGTCATCGCTTGGAAAGATGCATCCAGGCTTCTGTGGGATACTCCCAGAGGAAGATTTTCTCCTGAGTCTTGATCCATCACGGATGGTCGTGCGTTGAAATTCGTTATCACCCGTTCGAACTGTTTCAGTCCAGAATCCGCGCGGCCTGATAAAGTTCTCGTTATCCTAGCGAGCCGATACACGTCGGCTGCCTACCCATCGTCTGAGACCGTTCCATGAATCGCATCGTCTCACTTGCTGTCTTGCTGGCGTTGATTGCGCTGCTGGGCGGCATGTTCTATCAAGTCATCTCGCCATTCCTGCTTCCGCTCTTTCTGGCCGCAGTGATGGCCGTGATCTGTCAGCCGCTGCAGAATTATTTCCTGAAGATGACAGGTGGCCGAAGATCGATCGCGGCCGCTATGACGACAATAATTGTGACGTTGATCGTCATCGGGCCGTTGGTCATCGTCACGTTTGTCACCGCGACCAACCTGTACGACTTGGCAGATCAGCGATTGGGACGCGACTGGCGCAGCGGATTGGATTTGATCTGGCAAAAGGCCGTAATCCCCGGCCTGGAGCGTGTCTCGCCGATGATTCCCGGAGGCCTGTCCGAAGCGCAACTAGGTGAATGGGGGAAAGAGCTTTCAGACAACATGCGAACACTGGCGACGCGCATGGCCGGGACCACGTTTAGTATTGCTTCATCGACCGTCGGCATGTTCGTCTCGCTGGCGATTGCGGCAGGAATGTTCTTGACGGCGCTGTACTACTTCCTGGCGGACGGCCCGGCGATTCTGGCAGCGGCCGAAGAGCTGATCCCGCTGCCGGTCGACCATCAACGAAGACTAGCCGATCGGTTTGCGAGTACCGTTCGCGCCGTCGTCACGGCCACGTTCGCAGCGTCGTTTGCGCAAGGGGTCGCCACCACTCTGGCATTGCAAGTCTGCGGCTTCGGCCACTTCCTGGTCTTCCTGGTCGTGGGGTCGATCGCGTCGCTCATTCCGCTGGCCGGGGCGTGGATGGTCTGGGGGCCCTGTGCCATCTGGTTGGCTCTAGAAGGTCACTGGGCTGCGGCGGCTGGCCTGACCGTGTGGGGCATCGCTGTCGTCGGGATGCTCGACAACATCGTCAAGATGCATGTCTTAAAGAGCGAAGCCGAGCTGCACCCGCTGATCGCGTTCATTAGTGTCATCGGCGCGCTGCAGGTCATGGGTCTCTGGGGCATCTTCATCGGACCGATCGTCGCCTCATGTCTGTACGCTCTGGTCCAGATCTTCAACATCGAACTGAAAGAGATGGCCAAAGAACGCGAAGCCGCATCGATGCGTCACGTCGCCCTAATGTCAGCCGGGCCACCAGCAGGTGAGTCCATTATCCCTGTCTCGGCCCCTGCGACAAACGGACCACCGTCTCATCCGCAAATGCCCAAGCGAGCCCGTAAACGTGGCCGATAGGTTGCAGTGTAGCCTCGAGGTCTTGTGCGATCGAGATGGCATCAACTCCAAGGCGCAAGGAACACAGTGGGCATTTGATCTTTGATTGATCGTGTCATCGCCACCAGCGACACAACGCAACTGCAGAACTCCACTTCAAGGCTTTTCCATTGCGTCCCTGCGTCTTGGCGACTTTGCGTTGATATCAGCCACTACTCACCAAAGCCCAGAACGGCGCAACGCTACTTCTTCTGAGCCAGCCAGTCGTCGACGATTCGCTCAAGGATGTCCAACGGAACCGCACCGTTTTGCAAAATGACATCGTGGAATTCGCGAATGTCGAATTTGTCAGCTAACTTCGCTTTTGCCCGAGCCCGCAGTTCTTTGATCTTCAGTTCGCCGATCTTGTAAGCGAGGGCCTGGCCCGGCCAGGCGATGTAACGATCGATCTCGTTGGTGATGTCCAGTTCGTCCTTGGGCGCGTTGTCCTTGAAGAATTGAATCCCCTTTTCGCGCGGCCATTCCATCGAGTGCATACCCGTATCGACGACCAGTCGGACTGCTCGCCACATCTCGTACGTGAGTTGTCCCATCTTCGAATACGGGTCGTCATACAAATGCATCTCATCGCCCAGGCTTTCGGCATACAGCGCCCAGCCTTCGACGTACGCCGTGAAGTGACCATGCTTCCGGAACTCGGGGACGTGTTCCAGTTCGGTCGCCAATGCGATCTGCAGATGATGCCCCGGCACCGCTTCGTGCAATGACAACGCGGCGATTTCGTACTTCGGACGTTTCTCCGGCTTGTACAAGTTGACGAAGTACGTCCCCGCCCGCGTTCCATCTGCCGCTGGAGGCCGATAGTAAGCAGTGGTCGTGTCCGGAGCCATATGCTCTGGAATCGCTTCGACTCCATAAGGGATACGCGGCAGCTTGCGGAACAGCTTCGGCAGCAGAGGATCGACTCGCTTGGAGAACGCCTGATAAGCGGTCAGCAAATCGTTGGCATCGGTATAGCGGAATTCTGGCGCGGTCCGCAGATGATCGAAGAACTCGGCCAGTGTTCCCTGAAAGCCCACTCGCTCTTTGATCCCTTCCATCGCCGCTCGAATGCGTTTGACTTCCGATAGCCCGATCTCGTGAATCTGGGCCGGAGTCAAATCGGTCGTCGTGTGCTTGCGAGCGAGAAACGCGTAAAACTCCTGCCCCTTCGGCAACCTCGAAGCACCGATCTCGGGCAGACATGCTGGAAAGTACTCGCGCTCGAAGAAGCCCAACAGCTTGCGATACGACGGGACCAGTTGTTCGCGAATGGCCGCTTGGGCCTCGCGCTGCAACCGCTCTCGATCGGCCGACGTGAACTCGGGCGGAAACGATTTGAACGGCTTGTAGTACAGACTGGCCGTCGGATCTTCGACGATCTGTCTACGAATCTGAGTCGGCAGGCGACTCATCACGATCTGGGGCTGAACCATTTTCGCGGCGATACCGGCCCGCATGATCGCGATAGTCTGATCCATGTAATTCGGAAACGATCGCAGCCGGGCGATCCAGTCTTCGTAGTCCTTGACCGTCGTGAACGCCAACGAATCACCGACCGAGCTCTCGTCTTGAATACCGCTGCGATGATCGAGCGGCATCAGATGCCAGTTGAAAGCGAACTCGGCCGCATCCACCTCAACCTGTCGTCGAAACAGGCGATAGTTCAGCTTGTCTGCGGGCGACAACGCCGTTTCGTCAATCTTTGATAGGGTCTGCAGCACCTCTAACTGATGCGCATGCCGACGGAGCATCGTCGATAAGCTGACATCAGGCCAGCGATCGTTGTATCGCTTGTCACCCAGATGCGATGCAAAAGTCGGAGCTTCGCGAAGCGTGTACTCCCACTCATCGTCGAACAACTTCGTCAATTGCTCGCTGGGCGTCTGACCTGACACCGCGACGGCCATCAGCATGACAAACAAGAAACTAAGGCAATAGCGGCGATGCGTCAGGCAATCCATTTTCGTTCCGCGAAATGATCCAGTTCCTATTGGAGCGCGACTTCACTCTATACGGATGGCAGAACCGATTCCACGCGCGAGCGGACCAGATGCAGATGCAGTCGCAGATTGTAGTACTCTTCCATGTAGCTCAGTGGCACGCCGACATGCGCGATCTGATGCTCCAACGTCTTCAAGCTATCCATCGATCTCTGGGCTTCGATCGATGACATCCCTTCGAGGGCCTTCTGGTCGATCTGTCGCAGTGACACGTACCACAGATAGATCTTGCGTCGAGTCCTCCAGCGGACCAGCGGCGGGGCCAATCGGATCAGCGGCATCAGCAACACCAGCAACGGAATGATCATCAGCTTCATGCGATCGACCAGCGAGGCCAACCAGAACGGCAGGACGCGCTGCAGAACAGGCGGGCCAAACTTGAAGTAGTGTTCGGCATCCTCATTAAGTGGCAAATCCAGGAACGATGTCGAGGGGAATTCATTACCGTTACTCAGCAAGTCGCCACCGCGATGCACCTTCGTCGCGACTTTCAACAGCAACGGAATCAGTGCTGGATGCAGCGAGTCATGCATCACCAGTGTTGCCGCGGGAGCCATCAACGTCGTGTCGCGCGCTGGGATATTATTCTTCAGATCGAATAGGCCCGCGTGAATCTTTACCACCGACAGAAAACGAAATCGTCGCAAGTACGCATCAGTCTGCGCCAATTCGGCCAGTTTGATTTCCGGATCCTTGGCCAGCATCTGAATGTAGGCGGCATCCATCCCGGCGACAAAGAAGGCCGCGTCAATCTCTCCGCTCTGTAGTGCCCCGGCGGCGGCGTTACCCGAGATCGGCAAGAACTCCGCTTCGGAGTCGCCCAACTCATTCGCTAGCAGCAGTTGTTGAGCAATCGCTCGCGTGCCGCTTCCCTCCGGCCCGATCGCGATTTTCTTCCCCGCGAGTTGCGGCAATCGGTCGATCGTTTCCGCACCGCGATAAAAGATCCATAGCGGTTCGCGATACAGGCTGCACAGCGATTGCAGTTTCTCGCAATGGGCCGGATCGGCGATGCCACTTTGGACCATCGCGATGTAAACGTCGGAATCTTCGTCATTCAGCAGTTTCAGATTCTCGACCGAACCCTTCGTCGGTCGGACTTCGAGCGTGATCCCTTCCTGCTTCAGCAATTCGGCATATTGCTGTGCATAACGGAAGTAGGCTCCCTCTTTGCTTCCCGTCGCAATCACCAGCTTGCGAGGCGGCGGTGCTTCGACCAACAGCACAAACGCCAGGACCAGACCTCCAATGGTCACGGTCGCGAGTAGCAGCCAACTCCAGAAATTTGAACCACCACCCGATTGCGATGCCACGATTTCATCCTCCCTGATGATCCACACCGACCGCCGACACAGACATCAGTCCGGCCGCAGTCCAAGCGAGAAGTGTATCTACAAAGTGACCGCATCGGAACACCGGCTTACTCCCGCCACGTGAACCGAATCACCTGCCGCGGTTGAACGAACTAATTGATCTTGGGGTGTCGAATTAGAACTATTCCAGGCAAATCAAGGAAATGCCAACGCTGTTTTGAGATTTTCAATCAGTCGGTCACGGCCTTTTCGCAACTCGTAATTCAGATTTACGAACGCCACTTTCAACATCGCCCCAGAATCGTTGCCTTCCAATCTATAGACTTGCGATACGGCTCCAGGCATTTCCGGGAAGAGGAGTACGTTCTTCCGACATTGAAAGCGGTGTGCATATGCATACAACTGGTAGATGTCGCCCTGCGACACACCGTACTTCGCATCAGCATCGCTGCTCACGAGTCTCTTCCACTTCGTGTCGAGAATTATCGCAGGGATACCCTCAGGCCGTTCAATCAAGACGTCGGGCTTGAGTTGAAATCGACGCGGACCATCGTGCGGACGCAGAAGCCATCTGGTTCGGCCCTGTGCCTGAAGATGTACCTCGGATCGTAAGAAGCCGAAATCATCTGCATGTCTCTTCAGAATTGCCCCGATAAATTCTTCAAACACCGTTTCCATGGGGAAAAGCAGACTGAAACTCGGAGTTTCGCCCGCTTGGGCTACGGGAGTCATTCCCGAAAACAGGAGTCGGCAGAAATCCAAGAGTTCGCGAAATCGCTCGGAGTTTCGGTCCATCCGGACCAAATCGAAGTGATGAGTTCTAATCACTTGCTGGTCGACGTCGGCCAACTCCAGCAGCGCCTCTCGAAGAAATTGCTCGGTGCGGGACAGCCGTGTCAGCGACAATAATTTGAGGCAAGCGGCCTTCAGAATTCGATTCAACCAAGTATCGCACTCAAACTCATCGTATGCGACATACATCCGATGGTGATGCGCGGCATTTACAGTGCAATGTTTCTGCAGCAGGATCTTTCCCTTAACACAGGTCAGGTTGTCGTCGTGCGCGACGTAGAGGTGCTGCTGGCCGCGTCGAAGTTCTGTCAGCAAGCGACGGACAAATGCCCAAATCCACGCCTCCAAGACTGGAAAGCTCTGCACGCTTTGCGATGCCAGATCTCGCTCGAACAAAGAGAAGTGACCAGAGACGCTGAGCATGAACATCAGATTCTGGCGGGCTTGGATCACATCTGTCGACTGAATGTCAGACTCTTCCGTGACGCCTGGTTCGTCGATCTTCGGCAGAATCTCAATCACCAATCCTGGGACCTGAACCACCCCGACAAAGTTCTTTGCGCGAATGTCCTTCAAGTGACCCCAGTCAAAAATCGTCTGACCGGAAACTCCAGCATACTTCTCATCGAATCGCTGGAGTTCCCGTAGTCGCTCGGGGCCGATTTCAGCGCGGCTCAGTCGACCGTATTCGCGGATGCAACGCCAAAGCATTTACTGGGCCTTCATTGAGCCAATCACGCCATCGAAAAACGGTCCCAACTCCTCGGTATTCGACCCTAACAAAAATAGTGGATGGACATCGCACCGCACTTTGTCGTCCACCAAATCAACTCCAGCGCCGGCGAAATTGCCGACTGACAACAATCGTGTCTGAATGATTGGAGTCGAGTTCTTCCCAATCGACTTGCCGGCTTCGTCAAATGGACAACCGAGTACAAAACAGATTTTCGTCCAATCCCCGTAGAAGTACTCCTGAAGCAGAGGTATCACCTTTCCAGTAAAGACATCTCGAAGCTGCGCGAGAGACTTGATACCCAAGAAGAACGAGTGGCCGATCTGATGGTCGCGATCGTACAGGATTTCGATTCGATCATTGATCGTTGCCAGAATGCGTGGCACATCAATCCCATCCACATCACCATCTGTGTCACTTAAAGTCCGAATGAGATTGCAATCGGGCATCATTTCAATGAATTTGAATCGGCGCCTTAGTGCCACATCGAGGAAAGCAATTGAGCGATCGGCCGTGTTCATCGTTCCGACGAGATACAAATTCGAGGGGACACCGAAGTTCTTATCCTCGGAGTATGGGAGCGTGACGGTGAGTTCGTTTTCGGCACCGAGACGCTTGTCTGGTTCCAAAAGGGTGATCAGTTCACCAAGGATCTTCGAGACATTGCCGCGATTGATTTCATCAATGATCAACACGTGATTGCGTGGCTCTTCGGGCTTGCTGGCGATCCGTTCCTTCAGGGCGCTTAGGTTCAGATCCTTCTTCCGCAGTCGGTAAAGGCACATTTGTGAGAACTTCTTCTCTTGGATCGTATCGTGAGGGAGGCTCTCATCAAAAACGGCTAGCCACTGGACCGGTCGCATTTGCTGATATGAAGGTCTTTCGAGAAAGCGATATGGGCCGCTTACACGCGCGATGGCTCTGAATTTGTGGTTCCCATCAGAGATTACAATGAGATCACCTACCGCAATTTCCTGCTGGAAGGCATTGATTGACACTACGTCGAAGTCCGTTGGAAGGATCGTTGGATCATAAGCCTGCAGCTTTGCAATGATCTCTTTCCGATTCGCACAGTCCTCAAAATTCAACCCGCGTCCGTATCCAAGGAGGACATAGTTGTTCTCAATGCACTCGTCGTAAATCGCAATCTGATCGGGGTTTTGAGTATCCCCCAAGGACATTTTCCAAATTGTGGCTTTTTCGAAATCAATCTCAAGGTGCTCAAGTTGCTTAATCGATTTGCTCCGAGCCAAGGAGCACATCCTTTTGAGAATTCCAGGGCGGCACTCATAACGCACGCTAGTGGCAGCAATTCGCGATTCCGCTTTCGATTCGACGGAATCCGTTAGAGTGCTGTCACCTAGCACTGGCCGAATTCCTTCCACAAAATCTTCGTAACCGTACGACTGATGGAAGGTGACAAATCCGATTCTGTTCTCATGGCGAAGTTGCTGATATCGAGACATCATTTCCGAACGATCGGAAGGTGCATGACCGTCACAGATCTCCACTGCGTGGCGAACCGAGTCGTACGTCTTGCCTGTTCCTGGGGGACCGTACAAGATGACGTTTAAGTCGCGGGAAAGCGTAGTTTTGGAAGTCGCACCGTTCTTCAGTTCGTCCCAGCCGGGAAGCTTATGATAAGGATTACTCATAATGTAAAAAGCCGAATGAACATCGAGTAAGTTTTTGAATGGAAGCTTGTAACGACCTCTGAAAAGATCCAACGCAGCCTGATAGAAGTTGCTCGCGAACGCCAGTCGTTCGACTCCGCCAAGTTGCTGTGATGCCGCCGGCAGCAGCGCCGCAGCAGCGGCAGCGAATACATTGGGCTTGCAGAATGCATACTTGTCCGGATTGGAGAGTCCAAGCAGGTAACCGATCACGGTGAGCTGTATTCCGGACTTTTTCCCGCCCTCATTTTCACGGATTTTGGACCACTCGAAGAAGGTTCGGATTCGATCTTCAAGTGAGCTGATTCCACACAATAAATCCAAGAGATGTTTGCGAAGCTCCTCTGGGTCCACTGACTTAGCGAAGTCGAGAGCCCATTGCCTTTCAAATGGAGACAATAACTTGATGTTTGCATCCAAGGCCGCTTTGAGGCTTTGAACTGGATCGGCGTCAACTACTTCCTTTTGCAGTACTGGCCTGACCTTTGGCAGAACTGTTGCCTGAAGATAACCCTCGAATTTCGGATCTTTTAGCTTGCCCTGATCAATCAGAAACGGACGGATAGTTTTCTCGACGGCCGCATCAAGAACTTGAACGTTAATGTTCATGGGACCCGCTTTTGGAGATGCCTTCGAGAGCCAATGGGAAGCAACCAGATCCAACAGTGATGCCACGTCTTCCGGTTTGGACAACAACCGCCAAAACGTGTCCTTCAGGCAGGCGTATTTGACTCGATCCTGGACCAAGGCGGGACTCGGCGTGTCATGAAAATATTGCTTCGTATCGTGGTAAGCCAAAAGCCAAAAAGACTCGCCCGTCAAATGGAAAAATGCTTCTGCAGCCTGTTGATGGCCTGCACCAATTCCAAGTTCTTTGGTCTTGTTCAGGAAATGGGGAACGAGCCATTCGAACGATATGCTATTGCTTTCGAGGTCACCGGATTTTACTCCGTTGAGCACGCACCAAATGATCACTGGTTTGCAGAGCCTGACTGCGTCACTCGCTTTGCTGACGTTTAACGACGTAATCAGTTGCTTGAAGTGAGCGAGGGCGTAGTCATCGTCGGAGAGATCGAGAATTTCTTTGCGATCGACCGACACACCGAATTCGGATGCTTGGAGGTAGGCCATCCGAACTGCGGTCGTTCCATCAAACTCCGTCAGGGGTAAATGTCCACCGTTCTGCTGCACAAGCTTCCGTTTGTCGACCAGGGAGTCGAAAGGACACCGCACGGGCTCGTCTGCACTGAGGCGATCGACCACGAATCCGGAATCGTCTACAGAAGCAACAGCGTAGTACGCTTCACGAACTCGGTTTTGAGATCGGAAGACCACGCCATCGGATTTATATCTTTGGATGATTTCTTCGAACGAATCCGAGCTCATTCAACTCCCTAGCCGGTTTGGCAACTGCCCTCGGTAAACACTCCGAGACGATAATCGTAAAGGAATCCAAATGCATTGATGGGGCACGTGAATCTGGAATGGATTAGCCGATTTGTTTCAAGTCGAACGCTTTGGCGACAAGTGCCAATACCGCCGCCTTCATATGCCCGGAGAGCGCTGGCCAAACAGCAATCGCCTCTGATAATTCCGCATCGACCGATCTCGCGGACATGGGACTTCTGGCGTTTTTCGATTCAGACGTGCAATCCATGCAACTGACGGCTTGAATCGATCGCCAAAACAGAGCCGGTGGCGGCTCACTCGCTTGCAACTGGCTGTGGAGAGTTCGTACATACGGAGATGCTGTTTCCCGACGATGCGCGAACCCCTCCAAAGGAGCCCTCCCATTCCACAGCTCATCGAATACGAACAAAGTACCGGCCTCGTGCGTGAGGTCTACGATGACATCCGCGCCACTCGCAAGACGGATGACATCAATAATTTCTGGAAGGTCATTGCCAACCACCCGCCGACTTTGCAGCGAACCTGGTCGACGCTGAAAGAGGTGATGGGAGGACCAGGAGAACTGGACCCCCTGGTTCGGGAAATGATTTACGTCGCCGTCAGCGTCAGCAATGGTTGTGAGTACTGCATCGCCTCTCACAAAGCGGCCGCTGTTACCAAGGGGATGTCCGACGCGATGTTCGGTGAACTGATGAGTATCGTCGGTGTCGCCAACATGACCAATCGCCTGGCCAATGGCTTTCAGGTGCCTGTCGATGAGAAGTTCAAAGCGGCGAAGCCTGGCTGACACTTATGGCTTCGCACGCTCGATCTTCGCGGCTTTGCGTTCACGGCTGGCTGTCTCGGCCCACAGTTGCTCGGACAAGCGTTCAAAGACTTGAGGTCGCACATCTTCCAGGCTCAGGTCACCGGGGAGGCGCTCGGTGACTTGGATTAAGTGTGTGCCAAATGCCGAGACGACTGGCTCACTGATGTCATTCACTTTCAGAGCAAATGCGGCTTTGGTCACCGGCGTTGGTAGCTTGCCGCGAGGCCCAAACAGGCCGACATCACCCCCCTGTTCCTTCGATGGAGACTCGGAATACATCTTCGCCGCCTCTTCGAACTTGATCTTGCCAGCCGTGATTTGGGAACGCAGTTCTTTCAAACGGTTCGTCTTCGCTGTGACTTCGGCCTCAGTCGGATTGGCGGGAAGCTTGAGGAAGATTTGTCGAGCCCGCAGTTGGGTTCCATCCAATTCCGCGCGATGCTGGTCGAAGTACTCTTTTGTCTGGGGCAGGGTGATCGTTTGTCGCGTGTAAGTATGCCACGCCAGTGGCAGTCCTAATTCGGCTTTCATTCGTTCCGGGGTGTAGCCCAGCTTGGGAAGCAACACGGCCGGGTCGTCACCATGTTTCTTGATGGCGTCTTCTGCATATTGAATCTGATAGGCCAAATCATCGGCCGGAACGACGATCTTGCGTCTGGCCAGAAACTCGCGGACCAGTTGGCGATCGATCAGTTCGTCGATCAGTTGCGGTTCTCGCGCCGCGCGATCATTCGGCTTGATCTGTCTGGTAGCCGCCATGAACTCGACATCACCCGCCGTGATCGCCGTGCCATTGACGACGACTTTGGACACGTCTTCCGTCTGCAGCAACATCACGATCGATAGCACCAGCCAGACACCGTTCATGACAACTCCGTTCCAGGTGAATTCGCGACAGGAGCGGTAGTATAGACGTAACCGTAGCGAATGCGGAATGTCACGGCCCCTGGATTGGCCAGCGTGCGACTACCATGAACTTGTTTGATCGACTCGGCAGGGACACAATGCGCCGCCTCGTCATTGGCACATCGCAGATTCTCGACTCTGACAGGAACATTTCATGATTCGTAGCCTGATCGCATTGATGACGACGGCTGCCATTGTGATTGCCGAGACCCGTCTCGCACCGGCGGCGGAACCGGTGCGACTGGGGATCCTGGGAATCGATAACTTCGGTTCAGTGGCCTACACCGAATTTCTCAATCGCCCTCAGGCGGAAGGGGTCTTCGAAGGCGTCCAAGTCGTTGCCGCCTACCCGATCGGCAGCGACGACTATCCCGAGAGCGACAAGTTGGTCGAGCAATGGAAAAAGCAGTTGCTCGAAATGTATCGACACCCCCAGGATCCCAAAGATGAAGTTCCCCCGATCGAGATGGTGAACTCGGTCGATGAACTGCTCAAGTGTTGCGACGGCGTGATGATCTTCAGCATGGATGGGCGTCTGCATTTGAAACAGGCGACCGATGTCCTGAAGGCGGGCAAGCGGCTGTTCATCAGCCGGCCCGTTGCCTCATCTGTCGAAGACGCGGTGGCCATCTATAAGCTGGCCGCGGAGACCAAGACTCCCTGCTGGAGCAGTTCTCAGCATCGTTTCAGCACGGGATTCAGTGGGATGCGCAATCACCCCGAAGTCGGTCGAGTCATCGGCTGCGATGTCTATGGCGGCTGGACCGCGAACGCGCCGGCCGCCGATAAATTCACGCGGCCGTTGCACAGCATCGAAACGCTCTTCACAATCATGGGGCCGGGCGTCGCCTCGGTCACCTGCCAATCCACGCCGACCGCCGAATCGATCACAGCCGTCTGGAAGGATGGCCGCATCGGCACGTATCGCGGAATCAAAGAAGGGGCGGTCAAGTACAGCGCCACCGTGTTTGGCGACAAAGGAGTTTCGACCGCAGGGATCTACGGTCACGGCGTGCCGGTCAACGGAATCGTGCCGACCACCGACAAGTACGTCGGCTATGAAGGACTGGCGACCGAGATCGCCAAGTTCTTCAAAGGCGGCCCTGCCCCCGTCACCCTAGCCGAAACGTTGGAGATCTTCGCGTTGCTACAAGCTGCCGAAGACAGCAAAGCCCAGAACGGGGCCGCGGTCAAATTGCAAAACCTCGCCGAGTGATCGCCACCGTCGCCCCGACGGCTGCTTTTGGGAGGGCGAGGCTCCTGCCGAGCCGCGCCTGTCGATGGACTCACAATAACATGCGCGGCTCAGCAGGAGCCTCGCCTTCCCAGCCACGAACACTATTTCGCGAGCAGAATTGCGCACGATCATTTTATGCTTCGAGCCTTATCTTCATGAACAGCAATCAATCACATTCAAAGTTTGTGGGGTCGGTTTCACTCTGGCGTTACGTTGAAAACGAACGCAACTATCCCGGATGGAACTTGAGCGCCGACTCGCTTGGCGTTGCTTCGCTATTGTCGATTCTTTCCGAACTCCAAGCCGTGGGTGGTCACCGGACTATTCCGATCACGTCACCAACTCTGTCGACGTTGTCTGTCCCAAACAACAACTCCGGCAAAGCGAAGTGGATTGCTCCAACCAAGTGGCGTCTCATTTATCTGAGCACCGATGAAGACGCAGACGCATGGAGTTTCTTGTTCCAGCAAGATGTCGCGATTCTTTCGCTCGGCAGAAATCGTATGCTGGAGTTGATCGCAGGCATCGCAAATCTTCCTCAGAGTGTTGGCGATTTCCGTATTGGTGGTTCGAACAACAGTGCAGAATCGCTGTGGTTCTGGCGGTGGATCGAATGAGTGTTTCGAATGATCAATGTCACATCGTCGCCGCAACAAGCATTGCAATTGACTGATGGGTCATGTATCACAGAGCCCGACAACTGCGGTGCCCACGGTTGTGGAGATGGCGATGTCCGATCATATGAATGAAGCCTCCTTACGTCGTCATGCCGTTTCCCGTCGACGAGTTCTACAACTCGGTAGTCTGGGAATGGCCGGGTTGGGCCTATCGTTGCCGACTCTGCTGGCCAACGAGAATGCGGCTGCGCAGAGCCATCTGAAGCCGATGGCGGACAACTGTATTCTGCTGTTTCTGAATGGCGGGCCCAGTCATCTCGACATGTGGGACATGAAGCCGAATGCTCCCGATGGCATTCGCGGCGAATTCAAGTCGATCTCGACATCGCTGCCTGGTTATCAGATGAGCGAACATCTGCCGCGGATGGCGCAGCAGATGCACTTGTCGACAGTCGTTCGCTCGATGAATCATAGCGTGAATAACTCGCATGCGGCGGCAGTCTATGCGTCACTCACCGGACACGATCGCGGCGAGCAAGGTGGTGGGACTCGACCGACGGATCACCCTTGCCTGGGTGGGATCATGGCGCGGCTGCGTCCGACCGCGGCCAGCACGTTGCCTCAGGTTCATCTGCCGTACATGACCAAAGAAGGAGCCGGTGGGCCACCTCAGCCCGGTTTCTTCGGCGGTTTCCTGGGCCATTCATACGACCCGCTGTTCGTGCTGCAGGATCCCAACGCCGCGGACTTCCGCGTTCCCGAACTGACTCTGCAGAACGAAGTGAACAACCAGCGACTGACCGCTCGACGCCAACTGTTTGAAGCGACGGGAATCGCTTCAGTGGGGACTCGATCTGCTCAAGGCGAGATGTCGCGAATGCAGGAGCGGGCACTCGATATCTTGTCATCCGAAATCACTCAGCGCGCATTCCGTCTGTCGGAAGAGTCCGACAAAGTTCGCGAGAGCTATGGCCGCAACATCTACGGTCAAAGCGCCCTGCTCGCTCGGCGGCTGATTCAGGCGGGAACCCGAGTCGTCACGATTTCGTGGGCTCCCGATGCCAACGCGACGTGGGATACGCACGGCAATAACTTCAACATGTTGAAGTCGACCCTGCTGCCTCAACTGGACGCCGCTTACTCCAGCCTGGTGACGGATCTCGTCGACCGAGGAATGCTCGACCGAACCCTGGTGGCCGTCTTTGGCGATTTTGGTCGTACTCCCAAGATCAACGGCAACAACGCAGGTCGCGATCACTGGAACTTCTGCTACAGCCAGATGCTGACCGGCGGCGGCTTCAACCGCGGCCTGATCTACGGCAGCAGCGACACAACGGGGGCCTTCCCGGCGTCGCATCCACTGGTTCCTGGCGACATCGTCTCGACGATCTACCGCGCCTTGGGCGTGCTGCCGACAACGGAAATCCACGATCAGTTCCAGCGACCTTATCAGGTTGTCCCCGGCGGTGAAGTCGTGGCCGACCTGCTGGCATAAGTCGAAGGGCGCGGGATGCCGGTGGAATATGTGCGTTGGCGCAAGATGCTCTTCGGCGATCGCGACACGAATGCGTTCGACGATGACCCGGTTAACGATACCTGGTTCGATCATATTGACAAATTGCTGATCGATCCTGATGTTCACCGCCTGTACAGCAAAGAACAGATCGGTCAGGTGCTGAACCGATTCTACTACAATACATACGGTGATGACGCCGCGTATCTGTACCTCAATGCTGGTGACGACGAACGGCGCATCCGTGCCGTCGGCAACATGCGGTATCTGTACTCGAATTTTTTCGAACGGTATTGTCGATCACCAATCGTCGATGTCGGCAGCCTTTCTCAAGACGGTGAAATCGGTGATATCTGCTTCATGCTGTGGGATGTGTTTGTTGTTTGTTCCGCCAATTCATCGCCAGGAATGATCGCTGCGGCGCTTGCGGTGATGCAGCACGGCATCAGATCGACGAATGAGCATCGCATCAGCATTCATGGCTTGGGTCATTGGGCGTGGGATCCCCCTAAGGTCCCTGCGGCGGTGGACATATTACGCGAGTGGCTTCTGAATCCGACCACTTCGAATGCTGAACTGATTGACTATGCCGAGCACGCAATGACGGCGTATATCCAATGATAGCCGAGGCGCCATGCGATGCCATTTCTCACCGTTTCGCTGAAACATTCGCATCCAGTCAAGAAGATGGGGTCGCTTTCCATCAAAGCAGTAGGGATCTATGCTGGCCGGCTTACCTCGGACGCCGCCACTTTTGATTCACGTCGCGCATGCAGACCATTTTCGCTGTCATCACATTTCTAGGCTATTTCGTCACGCTGGCCCTGTTGCCAATTGTGCTGCTGACTCCGAAACGTCAGCCGGTGTCGACGGTGGCGTGGGTGATGGCGATTGTAACAATGCCTTACTTCGGTGCGTTTCTGTTTTTGATCTTTGGGATCAATCGAGTCCAGCGCCGAGTGATCAGCCGTCGCGCCGCCTCGATCTCGGTTCGTCAGATGTTGCCCGAACTGGCGGGCCATCAAGTCGCTGTCGAGGCGTTGAATCGACCTCAGCAGGATCTATTGCGAGTCGCTGAACGAGTCTCGACGACGCGGGCGACGGTCGACAATCGAATCCAATTGCTGACGGACGCTCATCAGACGTTCGACGAAATCAAAGCGGCGATCGCCGAAGCGAAGACATCGATTCACCTGGAATACTACATCTGGCAACCTGACAAGCTGGGAACCGAGATCCGCGATCTGTTGATCGAGAAGGCACGGCAAGGGGTCCAAGTTCGCTTCTTGTACGACACGCTTGGTTCGGGACGGCTGACGGGGCAGTTCTTGAAACCGATGCGCGATGTGGGCATTCGCGTGGCGACATTTGTCCCCGGTCAGTCTCTGCGCGAACGGTGGTCCATCAACCTGCGCAGTCACCGCAAGATCGTGATCGTTGATGGAATGATTGGTTTTACGGGGGGCATGAACGTCGGCGACGAATATCTGGGCCGCGACAAATTCTTCGGCCTCTGGCGTGACACTCATCTGCGGCTGCAGGGACCGACTGTGCTGCAGCTTCAAGAGGTGTTCCTCACGGACTGGCACTATGCCACGGGCGAAGATCCGGTCCTCAGCGACTTTCCCACCCCGATGGAACTCGGCAGCCATTGTGCTCAGGTCATTGCTGGCGGGCCCGATGCCGAAGGGGAAGAGTTTCATTCGCTGATGTTTGCGGCCATCAATCGAGCCGAACAGCAGTGTACGCTGTCCACGTCTTACTTCGTCCCCACGCCACCACTGGTCGCCGCCTTGGAAGCGGCCGCGCTTCGCGGAGTGCGTACGCGGGTGATGCTGTCGGGACCAAAAACGTACTGGGCGACTCGACAGGCCGCCCGCGGGTACTATGACACGTTGCTGGCGGCCGGGGTTGAGGTCTACGAATACCAGGCGGGGCAGTTCCACCCCAAAGTGCTGACCATCGACGGATGCTGGTCGTTGGTGGGGACGGCCAACTTCGACGCTCGCAGCCTGTTTCTGAACTTTGAAGTCGGCGTCGTGTTGTACGACCTGAGTCTTGCGGAGCAACTTGAATTTCATTTCGATGAAGACAAGAAGCAGGCCTTGCGCATCGAACTGACGAACTGGGCCGGACGTTCGACGTGGGAACGTTTGCAAGAGCGATTCTGCGTAATGTTTTCGCCGGTGTTGTGATGTCTGGTGAACACGGCCATTGATCAATCAGGGAGCAGAACGATGCTGACTCGTACCCTTGAACCGGAAGTCATGGACACCGTTTCGGAGGCGGTCGACTATGATCAGATGGATCATAGTGGAGTGAACCGACTGTTCGTCGACGACTTGCTGACCAAGCTGCGGTTAAAGTCCGCTGCCAGACCCATCCAAATACTCGATGCGGGCACCGGGACGGCGCAGATCCCGCTCGAACTCATGAGCCGTGGCATCGATGCTGCCGTCACCGCCACCGATCTGGCCGAGCAGATGCTGATTGTGGCTCAACAAAATGTGAATGCGGCGGGCTTCGCGAAATCGATCCGCCTTGTCCTTGCCGACTGCAAGCAACTCCCCGATGCGAACGGGGCATACGACGTTGTAATGTCCAACAGCATCGTGCATCACATTCCCGAGCCGCTGCAGGTGCTCGCCGAACTGTGGCGAATTCTGAAACCAGGCGGGTTGTTGTTTATTCGCGATCTGATGCGGCCCGACGACCAGGCGACACTCGATGGACTGGTACAAACTTATGCGGGGACTTCAAACAGTCACCAGCAGCAGATGTTTCGCGACTCATTGCATGCGGCACTCACGGTGGACGAAGTTCGCGAACTGCTGAAGCAAGTCGGCATTCCAGTCACCTCGGTGCAGGCGACTAGCGACCGGCATTGGACAATTGCGGCGACGAAGGCCGCTGCAGATCGGTTGTGAAGAGAAAGCGGGTCGCCCGATTATTCCGACGGTACGGGCTGCGCCGCGTAACCACAGGGTCTTCGTAATCAATTCAAGCTACGCAACCCGTCGAGTCGATGGCTGGAGTCGCGTGAGATGAACTTCATGTCATAACCTTCAGGGAGCTTCCCTCGATGTCTTCGAGTCTTGTAGCCGTTGAAGAATCTCCATTTGTTGTTCGAGCCGAACAGGCTCTGCGTACGCTTCAAGGTCACATTGTGACGCATAGTGATCGCGAATCGAATTTGCGCCGGATGTGTGGTGAGTTGCAGGAGACGTGGTTGTCGCGAATCAACCAACTGCGACAGCAGGTCAATGAGTTGGAGGCCCGTCTGTCCCCCTGGATGCCGCGTGGCGAATCGTTTCGGCTGGTCGTCGTCGCCCAGAACGACGAAACAGCCTGATTTGAATGACCGTGCGCGAGCACGGATTCACGGACTACTGACGGCCGAGCATTTGTTGAACTCGCCGCATCCGTCATTCCCGCGCAGGCGGGAATCCAGCAAGTGAAGAGTAAGGTGTCGATGTAGGGAAGATGAATCTCGTCCGGTCCCGAGCGTTGGGATGATTCGGTGCCGAAAGACTGGATTCCCGCCTGCGCGGGAATGACGAGAGGAAAAGGATTGTGCGACGATCAGCGAAACGGGTCGACAAGTTCGAGGCGTAGATTCGACAGTTCGCAGTTGTCGAATCGCGTCCCGGCAGTTTTGAGCGGAATTTGATGCAGGCGAATGATGTTCTCGCCATCACGAAGCTGCCCCTTCGGCAAGAGGCATCGAATCCGCTCGGGACGATCTGGCGTCGCGCGATACTGAATCCAGCGATTCAAGTCGCCGGCCGGTTGATTGTTGATACTGATTTTTGTGAGCAATTGTCCGGCACGAAGTTCACGCAGGAACGGACTGGCGGGGGGCGTCTGCAGGCCCGCCGGTTCTAGATCGACGACCTCCAGCGAGAGCCAGACCTGGGCATCGGCGAGCTTGGTTTGTGGAGGGATCTGGACTTTCAAGGCCCATTCGGTGCCGTCCGGCATCTGTCGTTGAAAGTCGTCGCGAATCGCGTCACCCAAATGTCGGCGGCGAGCATCCAGCGTCAATGACTGTCCAAAAAACTGGGGTTCAATCCGTGCGATCTGACTCCAGGGAATCGCGAACCGACCGAGCCACGGATGGGCGACAATCACGAATTGGCGATCGATGTGGACGATCGTCGCAGTGATCCGATCGGCAAGTTGCTGGGGTCGATCAAGATGGGGCTGCCACTCGATCACGGCCGACAGGCCGATCGGCAACAGCGGCCCTGTGACGGGCTTGTCCACTTGACGAAGGCCAAAGCCGGCCATGTGCGGCCACGTGATGATTCGTTCACTGGATGAATCGGCCAGGACCACATGTGCCGCGGTCACCTGCGAAATTCGTCCGAACCATTCCTCGCCATCAGTCAGAGCCAGACAATCGTCTTGCGTCGAAGGCCGGGCGAGCCTCTCGTTCGTGGCCGCGTCGAATCGACTCACTTGCAGATCATTGATCCAGGCGGCTCCTTGACCCGAGAAACGAACGGCACCAAGCGGACCAAGTGAGCGATTCGCAGACCACAGCAGGCTTTCGTCAATGACAAATAGTGAGCGATCGGCAAGGAGCAATGCTGTCAGGCAATGCCAACCGTTGCTCAATGCAACGGATTGCCTGGTGATCGATTCATCAGCAACACCAGTACTCGAGACCGAGGCCTCTTTCGTTGCCACTTGCACACTCAGTTGTGCGGCAGGAGCGGTGGCGAAATCGAAGTTGATCGAGAGCGAAGTGCCTGACTTTGCCGAATCGCTGACAGAGGCTTGAGCATCAAGGCTGGAGACGCGAAACCACAACTGGACGCGACTGGCGGGCAGCGGCTGCGGAAATTCATAGGCGAGAGGCGGCAGCGCTTTGCCAATGTTCAAGCCGTTACGTGAGTCGGTTGAATCCGGTGCCTCGATCCAAGCCGCGTCGATCATTGGCCGGTTGACGTTCTCAGGTATTGCCGCCACCGACGCAGATCTCTGATCAAACGATTCGTAGCAGACTTCTCGTTCGCCAGGCGGTGTTTGCACGTCGGCGATGGCGTCTCGAGGGACAATCAGCTTCTGGCCATTCAGCAGCCGAAGTTCAACTTCGGCAGTCTGCCACCGGAGGATTTCGGCCGTGACACGATCGCCACCCAGCAGAGTGATCCGCTTGAGGGGGAGTGACGATCGCGCGACTTCAACTCGCGCGGGCAGCGCCAGCTTCTGTGAAGCAAGGTCGCTCAATCGTAGAGCCACCGGCTTCAGCAGTTGGTCGAACGCGAACTGCCCAGGTGAAACGAAGCGAATGGGGGGCAGACCTTCGTTGGAATTTTTCGAAAGTCGCGGCTCGGCGCGAACAGACGCGGCATGGACAAGAGCCAGCGCTCCAACCGCCGCAAGCCAAGTACACTGACGAACCCGTATCCCCACCCAAGTTCCTTCCCGAAACCGATGCCCCAACTAATTCCACCGGGAAGTCTGAGGGATTCAATCGCCAAGGTCAATCAAAGCCCCCCAGCATCGCGGCCCTCTTCTCGTAGGACGGCTTTCCAACCCGTCATTCTTCGCAGCACGCGACGAGCCGCGAAGGCAACACTCAAGTCATAGGCCAAAGCCAAGGCGCGTAGGGTGCGTGCAGTCTTCGAAACGCACCATCAACGTCAAATCGAGTACCAGATGGCGTGTTCCGAAGACTGCACACGCCCTACGCGCAAAAGCCAAGCCGACGGGCTAGAAGCCCATCCCACGAAGAAGGCACCGGCACACCCTTACGTCCCTTCCTTTTGATCATTCGTGCGGGGCGAATCTGCGGCAGCCGAGTCATCGTCGCCAGTACTCATGTTCAGACTGCGTAGGAGATGAGCGCGTTCCGCGGGCTTCAGATCCTTTTCGCTGCGAATCAACTTGCGGATGTCCTCACGAGTTCCCTCGAACTGGTGCTTGTGAGCCTGATTGTCCTTACCAAGGTATTCGACATCGACGTGGAATTTATCGTTGCCCAACTTCTTCACGGTCAACGAATCGAAGCTTTGCCATTCCGATCCGCTCGCTTGCTGCCGATCGGCCTGACGTTCGAAGCGTTTTGGATGAGCTTGATGCATGGCCTGCTCTTCCATCAACTGCATCCACTCGTTGTGGGCTCGATGATCCAGCTTCGCCAATGTCACCTGAACTTTTTGCGATTTTCCGTCGCGAACAAGTCCAATCGTTGCCTGTCGGCCGGGATCGTCGGCATGAATCAATTTCGCCATCTGTTCCGCCGAAAACAACTTCTGATCGTCATATGTCAAGAGGATGTCGTGAGTTTTGATCTCCGCTTTGGCCGCTGGAGAATTCGGAGCCACTTCCGCCACCATCAATCCCTGTCCGCGGCTCAGTGCCCCCTTCAAGTGCGAAGCAAATCCTGGGTGTACTGGCATCACTAATACGCCCAGGTATGCGGAGTCATGTGATTGATACGCCGTGGTGTTCGAATCGTCATCGGCGAATGCAGGTTGGGCGATGCATGTTGAAAGAGCCGTCGTTGCCGCCAACCCGATTGTGATGAGCCATTTTTTCATTTGATTGCCTCTCTTTCTGAGTTGCAGAGCATCCTGGTGAGGCCCGGAATCAAATGAGTATTGCACAGACCATGCCCGCTGGATTTGTCTGACGAAGATTTGAGCGTCTTCCCGCTGGCGGCGTATCAGGGCGGCTAAAGTCGTTGAAAATTAGCCAGAGATCTGCACGCGCGATGCCGATCCAAGCGGATCTGGCCAACCTTAGGTCGGTGGGCGATGACTTCGACCAGTCGCTGGCCCAAACGTGATCCGATTGGCTAGCTGTGATCCCACTGCCACTGAGCGAAGATTGACCTAACCGTTCATCTGCTGCCATTGCTGACGGCCGATATTGGTCACGCAAGAATCGTCCCAGATGGCCAGCGGCGAGTACCGAGGGTGCTTCGAATTTTTGTAAGGATCGTTGTGCTTGGTGTTGTAGCAGCAGATAAACGCCCAGCGAGGATCCTCGCTCTTGTTCTGGTCCGAGCGATGCAGTGTGTTGCCATGAAAGAAAATCGCCGCGCCCGGGTCCAGTTCACAGTAGACCAGTTCCAGTCGCTGCAAACAGGCATCGACTCGTTCAGGATCGGCTCCCGTCTGATCACCGACTTTCCCGTGATCGATTCGCCCCAGCAGATGCGACCCTTTCACGACCTGCAGGCAACCATTCTGCTTCGTGGCGCGATCGACGGCGATCATGCAGCTTCCCATGTCGGGAAACAGGCATCCGTTGCCATACCAGTAACCGTAATCCTGATGCCACGCCCAGGCTCCGCCGACGCGAGCTTCCTTCAGGATCATCTTGTGGTGGTAGTGGTAGACTTCGTCACGCAGCAGTTGTTGCATGGCATCGACAATCCGCCGACTGCGAACCAGGGCTCCGTAGATCGTGTCGTCCGGCAAGTCATTCCGGACCACCAGTTTGACGGCACCCCCTTCGCCATCCGCTCGGCTGCCGGCATCCCGCTGCAGTGCGTAATCCGCCTTGGCGATGTCGCGCAAGAGTCCGATCTCTGTCGGGTCGAGCAGTTCCGGGACGACCAGATAGCCGTTCACGTCGAATGACACAATTTGATCGGACGTCAATTGGAATGGCGGCATTGTTGTTCTCTTCTTTCCGACTCCACCAGCGGGGCGAGTCTGACAGACCGAGTGCCATAGCCCTCAGCAAGAATCGGAGATTAACAACACGCCCCGCGTCTCACCAGATGAGACGTGGATTCGTCGAGACAACCACTTAAGTGCTACTGTTCGTCATTCCCGCGCAGGCGGGAATCCAGTTCATTGGGTGCCGAGTCACCACCCACGCTGCGAACTGAACGACATTCCAGTGTTCTCGCTCGACACCGTCATGACCACTCGCTGGATTCCCGCCTACGCGGGAATGACGAGAGGAAAGTGGAATGACGGAAGCAGCGGTGGGATAAAAATACCTGCCCGTGAATAATCCCGGTCAGGCGGCGGATTGTTGACCGGCCGGGATCGCGCAGGAGTCTTTCACCTGGTTCCAAGGCATCCGAGCCAGCATCATCCCCATTCCGCAGGTATCAGTAATCCCGGCGAAGACCAGGCCCGCTCCGACGAAGGCGGATAGCCCGATCAGGTAGGGATGGACGGTCAGACTCAGGATCACACCTATCAAGACCAGCGAACCGGCGGCGATGCGGACCTGGCGTTCCAACGACATCGCTTTCTTGCCGCGGGTCACGGGTAACCCGGCGGCATCCCAAGCCAGGGTTCCTCCCTCGACGTTGACGACGTTGGTTAGCCCGGCCGCTTGCAGCTTTTCGCAAGCCTGACTGCCGCGACCGCCCGAGCGACAGATCACATATAGCGGTTGATCGGCAGCGGACTTTCGCAGTTGAGCTACGCCGGCCGGATCAAGACGATCGAGAGGGAGGTTATGAGCAAACGCCACATGCACCTCGCGGAATTCGACGGGCGTTCGGACGTCGATCAGATCGACCCCTTGTCCCTGACGGTTCAGTTCGGCGAGCTTCTGAGGAGTAATCGTGGCGACCATTTCTCGTCATCCTTTACAACAGTCTGGAACAGGATTGCCTCGACACGTCGGAACAGTTCGATATGTTTGCGCAATGCCGTCAGGACTTTCGACCAAATCGATCTTCAATACAGGCCATGATCCGTGCCAAATGTGGCTCGGCAATTTCGTAGTAGATGTGCCGTCCATCGCGGACACTGTTCAAGAATCCGCAGCGCTGCATCAATCGCAAGTGCTCGGATGCCATATTACTCGGTATTTCGCAGGCTTCGGCGAGTTGACCGACCGAATAGCGATCGCGCAGCAACATCTGAACAATTCGCAGGCGATGTGGGTGCGCGAGTGTCTTCAGGCATTCTGCGGCCTGTTCTAAGGCCGGCAGGTCGATCAACTGTGGTGGCTTGGCTGTGGCTGCCTTCATCTGTCGCTCCGATAGAAATATATCGGAACGTCGCGACATGTCAATGAGTCGAAAATGCGGGAGGGAATAGGAAATAGGGCATAGCGAAGAGTGGCCGCTTTGTTTTCTTCGATCCCCCTATTCCCCTTCTCCCTTTTCTCGTTAGTTCGCTGCTCACGAAAAAAGCCGTTGCCAGTCAATGTGACCGGCAACGGCTTCTTGTGTTTTCAGTGGCCCGCGTATTCAGAAAGACAACAGAACTACTGGAGTGCTGCACCAGCGGCGGTGAACTTGGCAGCGGCCTTCGTTCCGATGCTCTGGACGGCACCGATACAGACGATGACAATCAGCGCCAGCATGATCGCGTATTCGACTGCGGTTGGACCGTCTTCCGAAACCAGAAAATTCTTAACGCTGCTCATCAATTGTGTCATCTTCGTTTCTCCTACTCTCGCTGTGAGGTGACCATGGCTCAAGACAATGACAATTAACCGGTCGCATGTTTTGGCGAATCGCGGCTGCCGACTCGCCTGTCCAGAATCAGTGTGACCAAGAACCGGCCCGACAAGTTGAATCTACGTCACATTGTCGTACTCGACGCCAGAATTTTGCCAAGGGGGCACTTTTCTACAGATTCCTGCAAACGAGAACGGCACTCGGTAAAGCATTTGTTGATAATGACTTCCGAGTCATGATCTGTCCCTTTGGAGCGCGGTGGTTGGACACCGCTTTGACTCAGTCGCGGGTAGGCGGTCTTGCGATCCGCACCCTGTGTCGATTGGTTCGACGTGAACGGGTGGTCTACTGAGTAGCTTTGGACGTGGAATTAAGGCTGTACGTTTGCTGAACGAAGGCTCCATCGAGCCGGAGCACTCCAAAGCAAGAAAAAAAGCCGCTGCCAGTCAGAGTGACTGGCAACGGCTTTTTGTGTTTTCGGTGGCCCACTTTTTTAGCGAGCCAACAGAATTACTGGAGTGCGGCACCAGCGGCGGTGAACTTGGCGGCGGCCTTCGTTCCGATGCTCTGAACGGCACCGATACAGACGATGACGATCAAGGCCAGCATGATCGCATATTCGACTGCAGTTGGACCGTCTTCCGAAACCAGGAAATTCTTTACGCTGCTCATCAATTGTGTCATTTTTGTTTCTCCTACTTTTGCTGTGATGTGACCACGCCTCAAGAAAATGACGAATAATCAGAAGCATGTTTTGGCGAATCGCGGCTACCGATTCGCCGGTACGGAACCAAGCTGAACAAGAACCGGCCAATGACTTCAACCTAGGTCACGATTTCGGAGCAGATTAAATAATTTCTCAAGAAACGGGAAATTTTTGAAAAGTTCTTTCGAAGACCGAGTGAGCGATCTGCTCGCTAAATTGAGGGCGCAGAGTTCTCTAACAGTTCAATCAGTACCGATGTCCGCACGGCATGCGACAAGGTGACAAACTGTGATGAACCGGTCTGATCTCCCGCCAGCGACTTCACGAGATTGTCGAGGAATGGATCGGACCTGAGCACTGGAACCGTGACAGGTTCATCAATGATCTCGCCATCAGGCGTTTTGGAGTACTGTCGTCCCGCGCGATAAGCACCCGTTGCCCCTTCCAACAGCCAGCCCGTTCGTAACGAGAGCAACGATGCCGTCTGCACCTCGACGACAGCAGAGATTCCCTCTCTGAAATCGATTGTCGCCAGGAACCCGACATCCGCTGTTCCTGTCGTTCCGTAAAACCGGCGCAGCTGGACGGCTTCCGGAACTGTGGTCGTGAAGACCAGCAGTTGATCGAACCAGTGGCCACCCAACTCCCACAAGACTCCGTTTGAAAAGGTCTCGCCCGGAAGCGACGTTTCGTGAATGGCGAGTCTGACGCGCTGGAGTTTTCCAAGTTGACCCGCATCGAAAACCGCTTTCGCACTCAGGAAGTCATCACCCCAGCGCCTGGGCTCATCGACGACCGCCAGTATCCCACGCACGGCTGCAAGGCCGGCCAGGCGGGAAAGTTCGCCGGAAGTCAGTCCGATCGTGCTGGTCAACACCACGACCTTGCCATATTGAATCGCCAGTTCAATGATGTCCGGTGACGCAGGCTCTGCGAAATAGACAATCTGCGTGCGCGGGTTCTCGATCACCGCCCGCGGCTGCGAATGGACTTCGCAATCGAGCGGCGAGTTCGGTCTGGCGGGTTGGCTGCCGAAACAGGCGGCCACGGCCATTAAATCCTTGCGAAGCAAGAGCCGCTCAAGGAGATGGTGGCTGAATGGTCCGGCACCGATCAGACCCAGGCCGTACTGTTTAATATCCGCAGGCATCGTGTCGTCTGCTGTCGTCTGCTGCGATTCATCATGTGGAACGAGTGACGCCACCAACTTTGACCTTCAATTTCCCGGTACACTTGCTGCCGGGGGGGACATTCACTTTGATCAGCAGGATCCCGTCACGTGGAGTTGGCTGCTCGAATTTGGCACCCACATGAAACGCATTCGGTTTCTGATCGCGATTGTTGTTGCCGCCGGCAGGAGCCGCGGAGGAACTTCCGTTGGGAGGCAGAATGATCGCCACGACCGCACCCAGGGGGGCACTGCCAACCATGTCATTCGCGGGGTCCTTACTCGGGAAGCCTTCCGCGTTGACGGGTAGTGAAGCCACGAATTTGTAGTCCCCTTCGGCCTCGATTCGAAGTGGATGGTCCTTGACGACAGTCCCGACCTGCTGCCAGGGCTTGCTGGGATCCAGATCCAATTCGAACTCGGACGAATCCAGAATCTGGCCGTCCAACTGCTCCAGCTTCTTCTTGATCTGTTCGTTCTTCGGATCGAGCTTTCGCAGCACTTCCAGCAGAATCTTGGCTCGCTCGAACTGGCCACCTTCTTCATAGCCCTTGATGATGGATTCGGTGTCTTTCAGGAACGAGCGTTGAACGTCTTCCAGTTTGGAATCGAGCTTCTTCAGTTCGGCCGGCGTGATCGGCTTCGACTTCACTTTCGACTTAGGAGGCTGTGCCTGAACGAACGATTCATGCGAGATCCAGTGGATTGTGACGATAGCGGCGCAAGCCATCGCTATCGAAAGTCGAGAATAGCGGATCACCATGAACTCCTTCGAGCGGTACGGGAGACGACCGAATGGCCAGAACTTCGCACTATTAGATGCATTTGGGGCGGCGTTCGCAATCGGGTAACAATCACAGCGTTGGCATCATTTCGGCGGCGTGCCATAATTGCGACGACTGAAAATGATTGATCTCACCCGTTGCCTGGCAGCGATCTGCAAACCCGGAGTCTGGAATGCCGAACCGTATTGGGACGTTGCTGGTTCTGTTGTTCGTCGCTTCTGTTTTCGCGGCGGACACACCCAAAGGTCCACGCGGACTGAACTTTGGAAAAAAGGTCGCGAAGCCTGATGCCTCGAAGCCGAAGGCGCTGCAGCCGGTGGCCAAGTTGCCCGCCTTTAATAGCTGGGTCACGAGCGTCGCCTTCAGTCCGGACGACAAGACGCTGGCAGTGGGTGTGAAAGACGGCGTTCAACTGATCGACGTGGAATCCAAAGCGATTCGGCACGAGCTGAACATAAAGTCAGGTCAGGTGAAGGCTCTGGCATTTTCGCCCGACGGCAAATCGCTATTGGTCGGCAGCTATCAACGAGCCGGCCTCTGGAATCCGGAGAACGGTGAACTGATCCATGACTTAAAGGGCCATCGGGCCTATGTGACCAGTGTCGCGTTCTCTCCTGAGGGATCGCGCGTCGCCACGGCCTGTGAAGACGAAACGGTCCGCGTCTGGAAGGTCGGCGAGCCAACGCCAACCCTGGTCGTGAAAGGCAGCGGCCTGCCCGTGATGGGTGTCGCCTGGTCGCCCGACGGAAGTCTGCTCGCCGTGGCACTCGGTGATGACACTCGACCGACGAAGCAGGGCAAGGTGAGCGTCTGCGATGCGACCACCGGCGCGATTCAAAACGAGTTCGAACTGCACACGAAAGCAGCGACGGGCGTGGCGTTCTCACGCGATGGCAAGTTTGTCGCGTCTACCGGGCTGGATGAACACGTTAACCTCTACAACCTGGCCGACAACAAACCGCTGGGCTTCTTCGGAGGCCATTCGCGCCCGACCAATGCCGTGGTCTTTCATCCTGATGAAGAGACCGCAATCAGCATCAGTGGTGGCCGTGCGGTTGGTAAGAACGAACTAAAAGTCTGGGAATATCAAAGCGGCGAGGAACTGGCCACGGTCGAAGCGTCCGAAATGAAGCTCCTGGCGTTGGCCTTGTCACATGATGGTCGTACTGTGGCAACGGGTGGGCAGGACAAGACGGTGACACTCTGGAATATTGCTTTTCTGGCGGTCGGATTGCCGTCGGCCGAACTCCCCACATTCCAATTCGATGCAGCCCCTGCCGATGCGTTGTCCGTCGCAACTGGTCCAACGACGCCAGCCGCTGCCGCCGAGCCGACACCGTTACGGGCCGGAATCATTGGCTTAGACACCTCGCACGCGATCGCCTTCACCAAGACCTTGAATGCGGCCAAGCCAAATGCGGCCGCGGCGGGATGTCGAATTGTTGCCGCTTATCCCAAGGGAAGTTCGGATATTCCCAAAAGCGTCTCACGCGTGCCGGGGTACATCGAAGAGATCAAAAAGCTGGATGTCGAAATCGTGGATTCGATCGAAGAACTGCTGAAGCGAGTCGATGTCGTCTTCCTCGAATCCAATGACGGCAAGCCTCACTATGAGCAGGTATTGCCAGTGCTACTGGCCGGCAAACCCTGCTTCATCGACAAGCCGATTGCCGCATCACTGTCGGATGCCATCGCGATTTTTGAGGCGGCAAAGAAGTACAAGACACCCGTATTCTCGTCATCATCGCTCCGCTTCGGGAAGACGACGCTGGAAGTGCGCGGTGGCTCATTGGGGAAATTGACGCGCTGTGAGGCCTCCAGCCCGGCCGAGTTGGAACCGTCGCATCCCGACTTGTTCTGGTACGGGATCCACGGCGTCGAGTCTCTATTCACGGTGATGGGAACCGGCTGCCAATCGGTCACGCGCGGCAAGACCGAAGCGGGCCTGATCGAAGTCACAGGAGACTGGTCGGGCGACCGTGTCGGTATCTTCCGCGAAGGGAAGGGGTACTCCGGGACAGCCACCGGCGAGAAAGGAACTGCCGCCATCGGTTCCTACGACGGCTACGATCCGCTGGTCTTCGAAATCGTGAAGTTCTTCCGCAGTGGCCAACCCCCGGTCAGCGAACAAGAGACGCTGGAGATCTACGCATTCATGGAAGCCGCGGACGAAAGCAAGCGACAGGACGGTGCCAAAGTCACGTTGGAAAGCGTGCTGACGAAGGCGCGGGAAGAAGCCCTGAAGAAGGTCGCCGACATCAAATAGTCGGTGTAATACTTTCTTGAAATGGTTGATCGTCAGGTCCGGTACGGACCCGCCAATTTGGACATAGAAACCGCCAGCGACTGCGGTCTAACTTGACCGGATGGTTATGCGATGTAGGTGCATGTTTCGAACTGCCCCATGACGGCATCAATCTGTTCTTTACATTCGGTTTCTCGATTCCATGCACACTTTCTTCCACGGCAGGCGACGAAAGGCGGGGATAGCCACGCTAGTGGTGGCGTTGGCGTCGAGCGGGATGTGGTTGCGGAGCGCCAACATGTGCGACGATGTCTATATTCGGGGTTCGCACGGTTATCATTCGCTGGATTCGCTCGGCGGGAGCCTCAAGTGGGAACAATGGTCAGATTCACCCGACGACTCGGGTTGGTATGATGATGACGACCCATATATTCAATCCGTCGGTCGGAGGTTCGAATCCTCCCGGGCGTAATGGACTTACGTCAAATCGCCTTCGCCGATGTACCTAGGTACGTTCAGGCAATGGCTTTCGAATGAGCAGCGAAAAGACGAGAGAAGACTTGCGGATTTGCGGGTGACGAAGAGTTACCGCCTCATAGGTTGCAGAGCGGTCCGACTTTGGCAACAGCCGCCCCCCAATCTTCGGTGGACTGAATTAAATGGCGGCGGGTGCCGTTGTTTTCTTTTGCGGCAATAACTAGCCTGAAGTGTCTCGTCTGGTTGTTCGAGTTGCATTTCTATTCACTCTTGCCTGCTTATGGCGATGCCCATCATGTCCTTGTGTGGCCATTGATGGGTCAGGCATTTAATCGTTCGCCGCATTAATTCTCTTCAGGAGGGTTGCAGATGCCATACGGACCCGATGGTGTGCCATCAATCGACTACTCACACACGTACGCTATCGAAGTATCTCCACAGAAGGATGTCAAGATAAGCTTCCAGCTCTTGATGAATGGTGCTTGGGAATTCATGAATTGGATTTGCATATATGAGCTAGGTGCTGGTGACAAATTGGTTGCTCAAAGGACTGCCGGCGTCGGTTGGGGCGAGTGGAATAGTGACGTAAACACGCGATTAAAGACTGTGACATATATCCTGTCTTGCTGGCACCGCTTTGACTCGCGTCCAATTCAGAATCGTTGGCTTCAAAGTACTGGAAAAATTCTCCTGCAAACATCAGATGAAGTGATCTACGGCTTCGATCGACCTGGGGGAACCGGTTCATTCGACGATGTCGTCGCAACTGTGAAGGTCGGCCAGTCGATTCTAGGGTGAGAATTCTGATTGCATACACCAGAGAGAAAAATGATGGCAACTGAAGCTGAAGCGAACAAGACCCTTAAGTTTCATCAGGTCAAACTGTTTGACAACTACAATTTGGCAAAACTGAGCGTAGTTCCGAAACTAGACAGCAGTGACAAGCCAACTACGGATTGGCTCATCGAAGCTGGAGTGATCAGCCTCGCCGTTCAAGCGAATGCGAGTGCTCAAAGTGCCGGTCTTGCTGAGAATGTGCCCAATGAACTGTTTATTCCGGACCAAAATGGCCAGTTGACTGCACAGTCAGTTACAGTACGAATTGTAGAGGTAGGGGAGATCCGCACAGTTGCTCATTTGGTCGCGAATGAAGACCCATCTTCGGTCGACCTTCTTTCATACAAAAACCGCGTTCGGCCTGTGAATGGTGGCAATAGCGTAGGCAACGCCCGTTACAATGATGCGGGGACATTTGGCAGTGTCGTGAAGTTAAGAAGTGATGACGCAAATCGTTATTTCATTTCTTGCTGGCATGTTCTAGCTGGCGGGAGCGGCGTTACAGGTGACGCTCTAATTCAACCGGGACGCTTAGACGGCGGGTTTAGCTCCGTTGATATTATCGGTACGCTCTATTGGTTTCTGTTAAACGATGACTTTGACGTCGCACTCGGGCTAGTTTCGAACCCATGGCAAAAGGTCGTAACGCCAGGTTATCGTGGATTTTCTCGATTTGGCACTATCCCCGTTTCACCGGTGGTACAGAAACCCGTAACAAAGTGTGGACGCACTACAGAGGTTACTACGGGAACAATTCTTTCCACTAATACTTCTGTGCGTGTTGCTGGCTATCCAACAGGAACTCGGCTCTTCCTAAATCAGATCGAAACTACGGTGATGTCACAGCCTGGTGATTCGGGATCGATTCTATTTCATTCAGCGGAAATGGCACCCGTAGGACTGTTGTTTGCTGGTGGGCAGACACGATCCTATCACAACAATCTCAAAGTGCTCTTCGATACCCAATTCGGAAAAAGACGAGTGGTCACACAATCAGGCATTGACATAGAATTACCAGAGGTCATTTTTGATGGATTGTAGGCCGCCGGATTATCCGTTGCTATTGAGTATTGACTTGAGGATGGCGGCATCGCTCTGGATGTTTCCAGGAGCGTAGTGCTTTTGCGTTGTTTCCCAAGATGAATGTCGCATTACTCGGCTGACCAGAGGTGGGCCTCACGGAGTTGCTCGCCGCAGGAACGTCGAAGATCGTGAGCTGAGGCGTACTTTTCTGGTCGTCCCGTTTTGGCGTCCGCTTCTTCGACAACGATCTTGGCCGCTTTTCCGATTCGGCTGATCACCTTGCCGATCCAGTCGGCCTCAGGACGCTGGTGTCGAACACGTCGTCCGAGTTTCAGTTGCAACGATTTCGGCTCGAAGACCCATCCGGTTCTTCGATCGGGAGGAGTTTCCAGTAAGAGTTTCTCGAAGCCAGGCAGCAGTGGGATTTCCTCGTCCGAATTGTTCTTCTGCATGGCTGCGGGAATTTCCAAACAGGGATGAATTCCGGCTTTCCATTTCGGTCGGATCGTTCCCGGCTTATCCCACGAGACATTCATCAATTCATTGATGCGCAGAGCTGATTCCCAGAGCCCTCGCAGCACATGAGTCCACGATTCGGATATCCGAGTGGCTCGACAGAGAGGTTGATCGATTTGCGATGATCAAGCTGTTATGCAAAGTGATTTCGATTCCTGCTCTCTTCGTCGCGGTATCAGTGCCAGTACTTGGGGCTGATCCTGAAAAACAGACGGACATCATCTATGCGGTTGTTGATGGGCTGAATTTGCAACTGGACCTTTACAAGCCCGCTGGCGTGGCAAAGCCGCCGCTGATTGTTTGGGTTCATGGCGGAGCCTGGCGCGCGGGTACCAGAAAGGACATGCCACTGGGCGGTTTGATTGATGCCGGATACGCAGTAGCGAGTGTCGACTATCGACTTTCGACGCAGGCTCCGTTTCCGGCCCAAGCGCATGACATCAAAGCCGCAGTTCGATTTCTGCGTGCCAGGCAAGATGATCTGGGGATCAATGCGAGACGCATCGCCATTGCAGGAGCCTCAGCAGGGGGACATCTCGCGGCGCTGGTGGGCGTCACGAATGGCCATCGCGAGTTGGAGGGGACGATCGGGAAGAACCTCGACCAGTCTTCCGATGTTCAGGCGATCGTCAGCTTCTACGGGATGTCGAACCTGACCACGATTCTCTCCCAATCGACGCCTCATGGATTGAAGGTTCGAGTCCCGGCGCTACAGTTGTTGCTCGCAGGTCAGCCCGATGAAAAACCGGAATTGGCGCGACTGGCCAGCCCGGTCTTTCATGTCGATCATAACGACCCACCACTGTTCTTGATTCACGGTGATCAGGACTTGCAAGCTCCGATCAATCAGTCTCATGAACTTCAAGGCCGGTACGAAGTGGCTGGTCGCCCGTGCGAGATGATCGTCGCTCACGAAAGCAAACATGGGGGTGCCGAATTCTTTGATGCAAAGCGAACGGCTGCCGTGCGAGAGTTTCTCCAAAAGCAACTCGAAATGAAGTTGCCCTGACGATCTACTTTCAATTGAGGGTTGGCCCTCCACTGGCAGGTTCTTCTTGCTGGCGATGACATACAGCGATCACCCGATCCCACCGAGGGAGGCCAGGAGAGTTGTTCAGCCAGCGGTCGACATGGTCGTCACCTGACCTCAGAGCAAATGCAGGGTAAGCCCAAAATAATGTGACCACCATTCGCGAGCATCCTGTCATTCCTGGCAAGGCCCGCTCACATCGGTAAGCCGCAGCACACTTGAGTCACTTGCGGCCGATCTGGAACATCCTGATCGTTCTCAGATTGACCACACTGGCTGATTCCTGACCGCCAACACGATCGCTCGCAACATTTCACTGGCGGACTGGCAATCGATCGAGGCTGTCGCCGTGCGGTGACCTTCCCACCGGTACAGAAAATGCGATCTTGCTAAGGCAGGGCATCGCGTGTTCGACCTAACACATGATCTCGATTGACTCACTAAGGAGATTTCAAAATGGCAACCATGGAACAAGTCCGACCTGCCTGGTACACGGAAGAAGACGACACGGCTTGGAATCGTATCAAGGCGGCGTTCCGACGCGATTGGCGTCAGACGAAGCATGACTTCGGCGGGAGCGAACCCAATTTGAATCAGCAAATTGGCGACACAGTCTCGCAAGCGTCGGGTTCGAAGCCCATTCCGCCTGCGAACGCTCAGACTCCGCATCCGGAAGATCGCAGCTACAGTGAAGACGATGAACACGCTTACAAGTACGGTTATGCGGCCTATCGTCACTACGGCCGGAATTCTCAGTGGACGGACAAGACGGAAGCCCAGTTGCGACGTGATTGGACCGACGATGGAGAATGGAAGCGGGAACGTCATGCCATTCGACGCGGGTGGGACTACGCCGAGCAAAACCCCGCCGATTAGGGCCGTGTCAGAGCCGAGTAGCGAGGTAACCAATCTCGCCAAAAAGATTGAAAGCTTCATGATTTACGGCACCCAAGGTTATCACCGGCACGTTATTGTTCCTCGTTGAGAAGCTTTGGATCGATATCGCTCGGGGCCTGATTATCAGGCCACCGTGCGCGCATCAGGCTGCAAAGTTCGCTTATGAACATTGCGGCCTATTTCTGTTCTTTGACGCCTGCTGTCGTCGTCGGCGACGACTTGGCCCGTGAGATGCCGGACCACCTGCAACCTTGTTTCGAAAATCATTGCACTTGCCAAGTTTTTGATGGACATCTATACTTTGCCGCGTAAAGTCTGTTGTCGAATCATAGGATCACTCTCCCGGTCACGAGCATCGACATGGCCAGCCTCGGTTTGCAAGAAGCACTGCAGGACATTTCCGCGATCCGGCATCAGATGGCGCGGGCTGAACAATTCCGTGGCTATCGAGCGGTGCCGGTCTGTATTTCGGGATTATTTGCCGTCGTGGGAGGGTTGCTGCAGGCGGCCTGGATTTCCGATCCGCAAGTCGAACTCAAACGCTATCTGCTGATCTGGCTTTCCGTCGCCGCTGCCAGTCAAATCGTATGCTTGGGAAGTATCTGGCAACGATATCGGATGTCGAAAGGTTTGCTGCATCAGGAAACGACTCATCTGGCTCTGGGACAGTTCTATCCGTGTCTTGTGGCCGGCGCGTTCCTGACGTTTGTCATTGTGAAATCTGTCCCCCACGCCGTTGGCATGCTGCCGGGGCTGTGGGCAATCTTGTTTAGTTTGGGACTATTTGCGTCGCTGCGATTGTTGCCGCGGGCAATGATTGGAATTGCCTGCTATTACCTGGCCGGCGGGTTGTATGCTGTTTCCCTGGAGGGCAGTCCGGCAGCCTTGGGACCAAGGACAATGCCGCTGTTGTTTGGTGTTGGCCAACTACTGACGGCTGCGATCTTATTCCAGTTCGAAAAGACTCCGATTGACCACGCGGTATGAAGAAAAAAGCCACCACCTCAGCGACGAACGATTCGCCCGCCCCCATTCAGCCCGATGCTGGTGATGTGGGCCGCTACGCTTACGAAGGACTTGATCGCACGATCCACGAAAAGGCTCGGTTGGGGATCATGACCTCTCTCGCGGCGCATCCCAACGGACTGTTGTTCGGTGATTTGAAAGAGCTTTGCTCGCTGACCGATGGGAACCTCAGTCGCCATCTGCAGGTCCTGCAGGAATCGCAACTCGTCGAGGTCTGGAAGCGCTTTCAACTGAAGCGCCCTCAAACCCTCTGCCGTCTGACAGACCTGGGGCGCGATCGGCTGCTCGCTTATATCGATGAACTCGAACGGATTGTAGCAGCGGCGGCGGCGCTGAGAACAGAAGGGGCTGCGTCGTCGCGACCAACAACTCGTCCTGCCCCTTCGATGACGTTTCCTGGATTGGCACCAGGCTAAGTCCTTCTTATTTCGATATTAACTTTGCATGGCAAAGCACTCTGTATTGAAGAGTGCTGCTCCATCCGCCGGAGAGTTTCGATGAAGGTGATCACGGGCGCCGCAACGGGAATGTGCTTTGGTGTTCGAGATGCCCTGGTCGCATTGTCGTGCATCGAACAGCCCCAGTCCGTCGCGATCTACGGAGAACTGGTGCATAACGAAGTCGTTCTGCATCAACTACAGACTCGCGGTTTTCAACAAGTAGCCGAAACAGAGCGGACTTCGATCCCTGCGGCCCCGCAGATCGTGATTACCGCACACGGCATCAGCAACCGCAGGCGGCAGGAGTTAACTACGGCTGGCAAGACGTTGATCGACACCACCTGCCCGCTGGTCACGCGATTGCATCGCGCCGCGCGAGAACTGTCCGATTCGGGAGCGTTCGTGGTGGTGATCGGTCGAGCGGACCATGTCGAAGTTCAAGGAGTCACTGATGACCTGGAATCGTTCGCGGTGGTCCGTTCGGTCGATGAAGTCGGCACTTATCCTGCCACCAGGATCGGTGTCGTCTGCCAGACAACCTTCCCCACTGCCGATGCCGCTGCCATCCGGCAGCAGATTGCGGCATGCAATCCGATAGCAACAATCCAGTGGATCGACACGATCTGCCAACCGACTAAGGACCGCCAGCAAGCGCTAAACGAATTGCTGGATCAAGTTCAGGCCGTCGTCGTGGTTGGTGGTCGGCAATCTCATAACACACTTCGCCTGGTCAACACCTGCCGCCAGCGAGGCGTCGCCGTCTTTCATGTCGAGCAACCCACGGAACTCGATCCCACCTGGTTCGACGGAATCGAGACTGTCGGGCTGACGGCCGGGACGTCCACACTCCCCGACACGTTGCAACAGGTTCACGACTGGTTGACCGCCATTGAGAGTCACTGATCCCTCAGTAATTTCCTGACAAGGAATCGCCAATGCGTATCATTACTTCATCGCGCGAGTGGATCGCGCATTACGAGGCGAACGCCGCGAATCAACTGCCGATTCCTTGGGAAGCCGGAGCACAACTGACGACCGCTCAGGCCGATGCCATCATCCCATCTTTGCAGGCTTGGCAACTGGGCGAGACATCTGAAGGAACTCAGATGTTGGCGGCCGCATGGGAGTATGCACACGACGCTGCGGACCCGGAATTCGTCGAAGCCGTGAAACTCTTCATCGCCGAAGAACAGCGTCACGGCGAATTACTCGGTCAGTTTCTGGATCTGCACGGAACGAGTCGCTTGCGCCGGAATTGGGGAGACTCGATCTTTCGCAAGCTGCGACATCTGTTGCCGAACATGGAATGCTGGACGACGGTCGTCATCGGTGTCGAAACCCTGGCCCTCGTCTACTATCGCGCGATCATGGAAGCCACCGAGTCGCCCGTACTGAGAACCATTTGCCGGCAGATCTTGAAAGATGAGGTTCATCATCTGCGGTTTCAATATGAGCGTCTGGCCCTGATCGGCGCATCTCGGGGCTCCATTGCTCGCTGGTTGATTTCGCTCCTGCAGCGAGCTCTTTTCGCTGCAACGACGATCGCAGTGTGGGTCGACCATCATCGCGCTCTGCGTGCTGGCGGATATCCGTTTCGTCGATTCTGGCAGGCGGCCTGGCAACGCATGGAATTCCATTGGCACCAGATGCGCCCTGACGCCTGGCCGGTGCGGCTGGCAAACGCTCCCCCAGAACCAGCCCTTGGCGAATCGAAAACAGTCGTCGATTTCCAACTGCATGCGGATGTCTAAGTGTGAATCGAATAGGTGCGGAATCGTTGCTCGGCTATATTGCAATCGCTTGAAGACCGTCATCGTCCGTGATTCGAAATTCAAGATGGATAGCAATTCGAAATGACTTCGATTCCCCTCGACCCTCAATCGTTCTCGGACGAGGACTTTCGATTTCGATTGGGAACGGTTCCCGGATCCGCCGAAGAGTTCTTCGCATGGTCGACTGATGCGGCAGCAGTGCTGGCCGAGCGTCGAGCTTGGTTCGCGGCCGATTCGCAACGGTATGCCGCCTTGCTACCAGAAGGAACCGCCATTGCACAGGAACTGCTGGAATCCGTGGTGCCGTGGCCGATGTTGCGTGACGCGCAGCAGGATCTCCGCTCGCCGGAAATTGGGCTGCTTGAGCGGCTCGTGATGCTCAGCAAACAGTGGGAGCCCGACTTTGTCTTAATTGCTCCACACCGTGACGAGCCGTTGTTTACCGTGGCCGGCGGCTGCGTCTGTTTTCCCTCGGCATGGCGATTGACGGACAAGCTGGGGCAAACCATCGATCAAGTTCATCAACCGGTCCCACAACTCAATTCGGCCCTCAGCCCGCAGATTGATCGATTGCTCGCACGGTTGCGTCCGGGAAAGTGCCTGGTCCGATCCAACTGGGGCGTCTGCCGTTTGCCCGAACTCAATCAGCACCCGGAACGAAACTTGCCCTCTATCCAATTACCCGTGCGACTCGAAGAAGCCTGGTTACGGCGCGAAGATCAATGCCTGTTCGCACTCCCTCGTACAGGCGGCATCGTATTTGGCATTCGCGTGACTCATACGTCTTGGCTGGACGTGCGCAGCAATCGCCCGGTGGCGCACAGCGTCGCTCGCAGTTTACGAACGATGCCGCTCGACATGCTCGACTACAAACGCTTAGCCGAAGTCCGCGAACAACTGGCGCGACTACTGGATGAGGACGTGTGATGCCATGTCGTCGTTGGGTGCCACGGTCTCACCGTCTTCGGTGTGGCCGTGTCTTCCGTCAAAGACACGGCCATGTCGCAGACTCCAAGCCCGCGGTACCCGATCTTCAGGCATTTCGCGAACATCCACGCTACGGAACCAGCGTCACGATCAGCAGCCGTCCGTCGGTATGCCAGGGGTCGCCGCCGCCGTTGCGTCCGGACAGCTGCTTGTGGAATCCGTTGATCCAATCGACGCTCCCCACCTTATTGGCATGTTGCAGATCGGTCAGGATCTTGTCGCGTTCGGCATCCACATCGGGACTGATGTGATGCGTGATCTGACCCGTGGTGTGACTGAGTCCCACCTTATGGTCGAACGTCGCTCCGCCAACCCACAGCGGATTGCCGTTCTTGTCGAGTTCCGTCGAACGCCAGAAGCGAACATGATGACGCTTGCGAGGATCATCGCCAACGGGCTGTTCAAACGCCAGGTCCTGCTTGCGTCCCCAGACGTACAGATTGCTGACCGGAGCATCATCGTAGGGTCGATGAAAGACCGTATCCCCTGCAATGCGCACACAGCTCCTTAAGGTCAGCGGATCCGCAGGATGCCAGCCGGCAGCCAGCATCGCCTTACTAACGCTCTCTTCGGAGCCAATGAGCGCGACATTCAGCGGGTCGCCAGGGATGTTGTCGCTGGTCCTCGAGATCTCCGGCAAACCAGCCAGAGCCGGATGCTGACGCCCCTCCGCCGCCAGCCAGCCGAATGGCACGATCAGATACGCGATCGCCCCATAGGCGAGCAGTGCGATGACCGTCCACCGCAGCGCAAACCAGCGAAACTTGACTTCAGGCGACGGCAAGGCGGCTGGCGAGTCGGACATAGACTGCTTTCAGGCGATCAGTTCAAGTCTGCTGGGCGTTTATTGACAGATCGCCGCAGCATAACCGACTCACTTGCCCGACAGCAGCAACTTGACCTACCTTGGAAACTGCCCGGCCTGAAAGTCTTCCCAATTCCGCCAGCCTATATCTAGAAACCTGGTGAACTCGCTCGACCTAACTTCAATGCCGAGGCAAAACCAATTCAGCGGTCGCGTCGAAGACTTTTTAAGGACGCTCAACCACCTGTAGTGCCGGGGCATTCCCGTGCATGTCCTGCCACTTTTTCATCCCTTCATCCAGGAACGCGGCGAATTCACCTTCTTTTTGTTCCAGGCCTTTGTACATCGATAGGATCGTTTTGCCGTCGGGAGTCACCACGGCATACGCAGGCAACGTGACGTCGCCGAACCATTGCTCCTGAAGCCCGATATTGCGTTTCAAGAGGCGTTTGACTTCGAGTCGGTCCGAAATCTTGGGAACCTTATCGGCGTACAACTGAACCAGGACGAACTTATCGAGGCGGCTATGGATCTGCGGCTGCGACATCTTGATTTCCATCAAGCGGCAGTTGATGCAGTTCACGCCTGTGAAGTCGAACAACATGGGGCGATTCTGCTTTGACGCATGGCTGATTGCCTTGTCAACGTCCAGCGTAAACCAGACGCCGTGATGAGCCAGAACTGGTTCGGGCAGATCGGTCGGGGGCGCTCCCCCTTTTTCAACAGCCGCTTCGTTTTCAAAGCGCGGCGGCGCGAAGGCGATGATCTGGTCCATGATCCAGCCGCCACCTCGTTCATGAGTAATTAACCCAACGGCCAAGTTGCAGCTTAAGCCAAAAAACACCATCACCAGGACCATGCGAACAACCGAGATCCCTGTCGGTGGCACATCATGAGCAAGACGGAACACTCCCAGCAGGTACAGGGCAATTGTCAGCGACAGTACCAGCCAGGAGATCATCACGAACACAAAGTCGAACAGGACCGGTTCGGGGTTCCAGACCAGGTCCGCGACGCTGTAGAACTTGATTGCAGCTCCGATTTCGATCAGCCCCATCACCACCTTGACGACGTTCATCCAACCGCCGCTCTTGGGAAGTTTTTTTAGCAGGCTGGGCACGATTGCCAGCAGGAAGAAGGGGAGTGCGAATGCGGACCCGAAAGCCATCATCCCAATAATCGGCCAATAGAACTGACCTTGAGCTGCCGCGACCAGCAGCGTTCCCGCGAACGCAAAAGTGCACGTAAAGGACGTGAGCGTGAACGTCAGTGCCATGAACATCGCACCGAGATAACCACCGGCTTGTTCTTTATTCGCCGTGAACGTCAGCAAACTGCTGGGAATGCGGATTTCGAACATACCCAGCATGTTGAACGCAAACACGACGAACACGGTCCCAATCGCGATATTAAGCCACGGATTGTTCGCCAGTGCATTTAACTGCGCAGCTCCGAAGATTGCCGCGATGCCAACTCCCAAGATCGTGAATGTCGCGACAATCGATCCGCAGAAGACCAATGCAACAAGTAGCGGTCGGTGATGCTTGGATTCGCTTTGCTTCAGGAAGAAGCTGACCGTGATTGGCACCATGGGGAAGACGCAAGGAGTCAGCAGCGAGACCAGCCCGAAGCCGATCGCCGTTAATATGAAACTGAATAGGCCTTGGTCCTGTGGCCTTGCGACCGATGGATTCGCTGGTGCGACCGCAACTACACCAGCGATTTTCGGTGGCTCGGGAACGATGCCCAGTACGAACCCGACTTCACGAGGAGGAAGGCAGCCCTTCTCGCAAGTTTGGTACGTGATCTGCCCCGTGACGCCGTACTGTCCAGGCTTTGTCCCCGGTGCGACTTCGAACTCATGTGACCATGTCACGTGATGATGATGAACTTCCTGCACCGTGTCCGGCAGTGGCTTTTCCATCTCAAACGGCTGATCCGCCTTGAATTGACCAACCCGTTGCAGGCCGTTGAGAGGGCCCAACTCAATAACGGTCGGTGACCCGCCACCACCGTCAACTTGCGTCAGTGAGAAAGTATGCCAGCCTTTGTCGAGATCTATGCGGATAGTCAGCGTCACTTTGTCGCCAGGCTTCGCATCCGAGGGACTCAACTTGAAGTGAAGAAGTGCTGGATTGGTTTTTCCCTTCGTTGGTCGCTGCTCATATTCAAATCGCGGACCTGCGGCAGCGACGTCCTCAGCAGCATTCTTGACTGAAGCGCCAGCAACCTCAGGAATACCCGGTCCATCTTTCAGCGCGACCGTAAACTCATAGGGTGGGATAATCGGTACGCAGTTACCGGGTGTTTCGTCACTTCCCTCACTGCAGTATTGGCCGGACAGCTCCCCTGTCACGCTGACTTTCTTCGGATCGATGCCGTTGGCAATGCGATAGCGTTTCTTCCAAGTCACTTCGTCGTCGAACTTGGAGAGATCTGCGTCAAACAAGGGTTCTCGTTTGAGAACTTCTTCGCGATCCGGGACGAATGCGGCATCGACCGCCTCAAGACCCACCTCTTTGGTTGTGATCACCGTCCGGCCGCCGAAGTCACCCTTTGTGCCGTAGATGTAATAGCCCTTGGGGAGCCTCACATGAAGGGTCAGCGTCACTTCATCGCCAGGCTTGGCCGAGGCAGGGCTAAGCGTGGTGGTGAATTCGGGCTTGGCGAAGGTCGCCGCCCCAAACTTCAGGCCGGCAGGATCGAAGCCGCCGGGTTGAGCGGACGCCGGGAGTGACCAGCAGAGCAACAGGGCGAGCGTGCCCCAGCTTCGAAATCGTTCCATGATCGTTGAGCCTCGACCTGTCATTTCACGCATCCTGCGAAAAGAATTTGCCTGCCGAGCAGTGGCCGGAGAGTCCGTTGCCGAACGCAGGCGGCGTGCCGCTTGGTTCATTTTTGGCCCTCACCCCAGCCATCCGACAGACAATCCTGTCTCTATCTACCGTCCCCGCGATCAAATCTTTCACTGTGATTCGTTCGCTATCGATCCAGCGGCAGATTCGCAACCGCTGATGCCCTAATATCTTAACAGATTGTCCTGCCCGCACCCAAGCCACTGACCGCCAATGATTTTGTGGCGATCCCTACGTCGTGTCGTGCAAATCAGTTGGGATAAAGCGCCGACCCCGTCGCGACTCGCGCCTGGTAGAAACTACAAATGACTTCCCGTCTGGCATGCAGAGAGATCGCGGCTTGTTTTTCACTTCGGCAATTCAGCGGTATTCATTGAGGTGGTCTGAACAAACCGAACATGATCCCGCCGGCTGCCCCAGCAATGCAGACTGACATCTTCGGCGAGGCCGATCGCAAGCGGGATGCCGAAGAGACGGCCGTGTTCTGCGTCACCAATCTCGTCAAGAGTTTGGGTGTAGTCGATGTGGGAGCATCTTCCGATCACATTCGCCCAAGGTCTCACGGTCCGCCAACGCCGTCAATAATTTAACCACTGCGCACGCCTTCACAGGCGTCCGATCACATTGCGCGTCTTGCATGCGTTTCCCTTGGCAATGCTCTTCAGTAAATTCTGCGCAGACTTCGCAACCCGCCTGAGACCCCGCGTGGCAATTTGGCAACATCAACATGTTGCCCGAATTCACCACCAGCGCAGATCCCCTGCGCCCCGCATAGACTCACCACAAACCGGTGTTGACACAAACCACCAGAGTTAAACTGGTGAGACTTGTCCGGTTCGGTGGAGTCCGTCAAGGAACGTTGCTCTGCGGGTTGTATGGTGTTTGCAAGCGTGTTTTCATTTGGCACGCCCCGTTTGTTGATTTTTGTATTTTTCCCTCAAGCTCCGGTTGCGCCGCGCTTTATCATTGCGTTACCGATTCTGTTCACAGGGCACTCTGGCGATTGAAGCCAGGAATGTAGTTCTGACGTGAACGCGGAATCGTTCGGTCACACGGATGAATCGACGTATGCAATTCCCGTCGGGATGTGTCGGGGTTCTTGCAGTACGGAAGCTAGATAACAACTTGAGGGGGGATTCATGAACAGATGGTTGGTGGGCGCCTTAGGCGCACTAGCGATCGTCGCGGCTTTATCGCCACAGTCGGCAACGGCTGGGTGCTATTGCGGCGCCGCTAGTTACCGCTGTTGTCCGACAGCGGCTTGCGAGCCCGCAGCATGTTACACGACATGCCGCGTGGAACGTCAGCAATGTCAACGGACAGTCTACGACTATGTCCAGGAGCCGCAGCCGTACACCGTCAGCCGCACTGTGTACGACACGTCCTATGAGGACGTGCAGCAGACCTGCTATCGCAATGTCGTGGAAACGGCATACCGCGAACAGCAGTACCAGGTCGCTCGTCAGGTCGTCGAAACGGCCGAACGCGAAGAGGCCTACACGGTGATGCGGCCGGTCACCGAAACGATGTATCGCGAATGTAACTACACCGTCCAGAAGCCAGTGTGGGAAGAATGCACTCGCGAAGTCCGTCGTTGCGTGCAACGACCGGTCACCGAAACGATCGAGCAGGAATGCCGTCGTACGGTCATCCGCAACGTCAGCGAAACGATCAATCAGGAACGTTGCTACACGACGATGCAGCCCGTCACCACCTACAAAACGGTGAGCCGCGACTGTGGTCGTTGGACAACAGAGAAAGTCTGGCACAACAGCTTCTGCTTCCCAAGCTGCGTTCGCGATGAATGCGGTAACGCTCGCATGGCGATGGTCCCACGCGGTTTCTATACCGCCCGTCCAGTCTGGTGTCCAAACATCGTCTGTCAACAGGTTCCCTGCACGACGTATCAACGAGTCGTCTGTAAGCAGATCGTCCCTGTCACCGTCTGCCGCCAGGTTCCCGAGACGATCGTCACCAAGGTTCCTGTACAGGTTTGCCGCATGGTGACCGAACAGATCGTCGACAAAGTTCCTGTTCGCACCTGCAAAATGGTCTGTGAACAAGTCACGCAGCGAATTCCTTACCAGGTCTGCAAGCTGGTTCCGGAGCAATGCACTCGACGAGTTCCGATCCAGACCTGCCGCACCGTCACCGAAATGAAAACCTGCCGCACTCCTTATCAGGTCTGTCGTCAGGAGCCTTTCACTGTGACCAAGCGAGTTTCTCGCTGCGTCCCTCGTGAAGAGCAAATCCAATGCACCCGCATGGTGACCAAGTGCGTTCCTCGCGTCGAATCCTACGAAGTCTGCAAGATGGTCCCGCAAACAGTATGTCCATCGGGCGGATGTGCGACCGGTGACTGTGCCACAGGCGGTTGTGCTTCGGGCAACTGTGGTGTGCCACAAATCGCACCGCCAGCCGGCGTGTCACCCACGCCAATCCCAGAAAACGGCCCACCTCAAGAAGCAGCCCCGCTCACCCGTGGCTTCCGCTTCTCACGAGGCGCCGCCACGTGATCAGCCCAAAGTAGACGGCACACTCCGTGTGCCGAACGCTTTGACAAAACATCAAGACCGCGTTCAATCTGAACGCGGTCTTGTTTTTGTTTGATGGCATCAACAGATCGAATCTTCTTCACGTTCCTGGTGAGCCGCACTACTTTAGTAGAGGCGATAAGCCGCACGATTCTTATGAGGGAGGTCGCCTGACTCAAATGAGAACGGACAGTTTGAGGGGTTGAACGAGTTGGCTGTCGTCTTCGGACAAGTAAGTCAATTTCGGATGAAAACTCATGAAGTGGAGCGCATAACGAATGCGAGTGTTTACGCAAGTGGAATGGAACGCGCTGATCGCCACTTTTCCGCGCGGTACTCCGGTTACTGGCGAGGTGACCTCTTGCCAATTGTTCGGAGTATTTGTCCGGCTTGATCAGCTACCAGAAGTGACAGCGCTGTTAGAGATCATTCACTTCAGTTTGCTCGCGGACCAGCCGGAACACCGCATCCAGTTTCCTGCCAATTACCCGGTAGCGGATACCCGGATCGAAGCGAGAATCCTGGCCTGGTCTCTTACACCCAAAGATGTGAGGCTCACCCAGCTTCCGCACCTTGATTGACTGCGAGAAACGGGGCTTCGAATGAGTGCGTCAAAATGAACTGCAGTGATTCCTGCGACGAAGAGCGCCGGCTGGTAAAATCGCCGATCCGTCGAGTTCAGAAATTAGGACAACCTCGTTCATCAAATAGTTACTCGGTAGAAGCCGGCGGCGTCGATCGTTCGTCTTTCTGCGGCGTCCTTGATCTGCTTCTGATAGTCCGCCGCGGCGAGGTAGCGGCCGTAATAGTTTTGGAACGCGGCGAGAAATTCCTGCCCTTGTGCAAGTATCTTGATTTCAATTGGTCGTTCGCGATGGCCGCTCCGTTCGAAATAGATTGCAGTCGCTCAATCAACTGTCAGTAAACATGCACTTTTTTGAGGAAAACTGCCAAAAACAGAGCTGTTTTGTCCCCCATTGTCAAAAACTGTCCTGGGCTGTCAAAATTTGTCAGTGAAAACCTCGAACAAAGATCCCAAGTTTTCCAAACACCATCTTGATCAGGTCACAACAAACGGGACAATCAGGGTCACGACGAACGTCGTAGGTGCACCGTAACCAACGGGCACGCCTCTGGGCCGCTCTCTTAGCGGAAGATCAGAGGTTCCTGTTCCTCTGTTGATGACTAAGACCGCGCTGCCCTCACCTCTTCCTGAGCGGGGCGGCGTAAGCCCCCTGGCCCAAACACACACAACCCCGCTTGCCATACGGGTTCGCAAGACAATTTAATCAAAGCACCTTCGCGCAGCTCAACAGCCACGCTGGCCCGTACTCTTCGGAACTGACAGCACATGCAAAGGAGAATGTGACCACATGACGACCCACCGTCACACCACCAATCAAGTCCTGATCGCCGGCGTGGTCTCGAAAGCTCATACAGGCGACCTCAAACTTTCCTCTCGCCGCGACTTCGTGAGAGAAAATCTTCAACCCCCTCAAAACCCTGCCATGGACTGACAAAGTCTGCCAAATCGTAAGGAAACAGAACCCAATGATGCCTGCATACCTCCGCTTCTGCCCTCAATTGACCACCACGAAACGACTGCACCCGTCCGTTTCAGCCCCCATCGCTATTCGGATATGATCGTCAAATTGATCCTTGGATTCGTCACGTTGTCGGGCCCTTGATGGGAATGGTCGCAATGAGAGTACCTGTTGGTTTTGCGCTGTCGTGTCTTTGTCTGTGCGCCATGGAACTGAATGCCGCGGATGCTGCGAAGGCGTCTCGGCCGAATATTGTATTCGTGATGGCCGATGATCTCGGGTATACCGATCTGGCTTGCTATGGCAGCAAGTACTACGAGACTCCGAACATTGATCGGCTGGCCAGCCAGGGGCTGCGACTGCTGAACCATCATCATTGCCAGAACTGCGCGCCAACGCGGGCCGCTTTGATGACCGGCCAGTATGGTCCTCGAACGGGTATCTATACGGTCGGAAATATCGATCGGTTCGATTGGCAGTCTCGACCACTGCGCCCAGTCGACAACGTCACTCAACTGCCGCTGGACCGCACGATCTTCGCGAAGCAACTGAAGCAGGCGGGATATGCCACCGGCATGTTCGGTAAATGGCATCTGGGCGAGAAGGGGCTGCACCATCCAGGTCAACGCGGCTTTGATGAAGCCATCACCTCGGCGGGGGCTCATTTTGATTTTGAGACCAATCCGAAGACCGACCATCCCGCCGGAGAATACCTGGCTGACTTCCTGACGGATCGAGCGGTCGACTTCATTCAGCGCCACAAGGACCAGCCCTTCCTGCTGTACTTGCCTCACTTTGGCGTGCATGCGCCTCATGACGCCAAGCCTGAATTGATCAAGCATTTCAAGCCCAAACCTGGCGTCGACGGCCACAACAGTCCGACGTATGCAGCGATGATTGCCAGCATCGATGAGAGTGTCGGGCGAGTCATGAAGACGCTGGATGAACTGAAGCTGACGGACAACACGGTGCTGATCTTCACCAGCGACAACGGTGGGGTCGGGGGCTATCTGCGAGAAGGAATTAAGCGCGGCGGTGGAGACATCACCGACAACGCGCCGCTACGCAGTGGGAAGGGGAGTCTGTACGAAGGAGGGACGCGCGATCCATTCATTATCCGGTGGCCGGGTGTCACCCCTGCCGATTCTACTTGCAACGTCCCGACAATCCACGTCGATCTGTATCCGTCGCTGTTGGAACTCGCATCGGCTGCTCGACCGGCACAGGTCTTGGACGGCGAGAGCCTGGTGCCCTTGTTCCGCGACCCTAAGAGTAAGCTTTCTCGAGATGCCATTTTCCAGCACTTTCCGGGATATCTGGGTGCGGGCGCTGGGTTCTGGCGAACGACGCCTGTCAGCCTGATTCAAAGTGGCGACTGGAAGCTGATGGAGTTTCTGGAGGACGGTCATCTGGAACTTTATGACCTGTCGAAGGACATCGGCGAAACAAACAATCTGGCGGCATCAATGCCCGAGAAGGCGAAGGCGCTGCAGGCCCGACTTATCGCCTGGCGCGAGGAAGTGAAAGCCCCGATGCCGACGCCAAACGACATGACAGCTCCCAAAACAGGTAAGAAAGCCAAAGCGAAGGCGAAGGCTGACGATGATTAACCGCTTCCATTCGATCTCGTTGATTGACAGCGAGAATCGGGTTGCACGTAATTGTGGCCAGCTCATTCAACTGTGGCTTGCTGAACTGCTTCAATGGTTCTACTTCGAGGAGAGATCATGGGATCGATGCGAGTAGCTCAAGTTTCCAAGGCGAATGGTCCGCTGGAGATTGTCGAACGACCGATACCTGCACCCGGCCCGCAAACCGTACGAATCAAGGTGCAGGCGTGCGGAGTGTGCCACAGCGATTCGATCACCGTTCAAGGGGGGGTGCCAGGCATTCAATATCCTCGCGTCCCCGGTCACGAGATTGCGGGCGTCATTGACGCGATCGGACCGCACGTGACGGGTTGGTCCGTGGGGCAGAAGGTTGGTGTGGGTTGGAACGGTGGGTACTGCGGTCAGTGCAATTCGTGTCGACAGGGGGATCTGTTTGCGTGCGAGACTCATCAGGCGACCGGCGTGACGTATGACGGCGGCTATGCCGAATACGTGATCGCCCCGATCTCGGCGGTCGCTCGGGTACCGGATGAGCTTTCTCCTGTCGACGCGGCACCACTGATGTGTGCTGGGATTACGACGTTCAATGCCCTGCGCCACAGTGGCGCCGTAGGAGGTGATCTGGTCGCGATCCTGGGATTGGGTGGCCTCGGACATCTTGGCGTTCAATACGCGTCCAAGATGGGATTTCGCACGGTGTCGATCGCCCGCGGTCAGGACAAGGGTCCGCTCGCGCATCAATTAGGGGCGGACATCTACATCGATAGTACGACTCAAGATCCCGCTGCCGAACTTCAGAAGCTGGGGGGAGCCAAGGCGATCCTGGCAACAGTCACCGCGAGTGATGCGATGACAGCCGTTCAAGGAGGACTGGCCATCAATGGGACCTTGGTCCTCATCGGCGCGACAATGTCGATGGAGATCTCGCCGTTGTTCCTGCTGATGGGCCGACGTTCGGTCAAAGGGTGGTACTCGGGGATCGCGAGCGATACCCAGGATACGCTCGCGTTCAGTTCTCGCAGCGGCGTGCAATCGATGAACGAAGTCTATCCGCTGGAAAAAGCGGCCGAAGCTTATGAACGAATGATGAGCGGCAAGGCTCGATTCAGGGTCGTTCTGACGATGGGTAACTAGCGAAACGACCGAGCGCAATTCTGCGGGCGAAATGACGGTATGTTGCTTTCTGGGAGGGCGAGGGCGGAGACATCTGACCACGATTAAAGGCATCCGCCATCATGCGTCGGCGCTCGTCAATCCGGTCAACAACCGCTGAAGACATTCGTTAGTCCTTTATTCATCAGACAAATTGCACAATCCATTCGCTTAATTATCTTTGACTGATGATTTATATTTTACGGCAGTTTTGGGGTTTTCGGCGGTGATCCGATGAATCTTGATGATCAGTTCAATGACATTCGCGTGAACTACTTTCCGAACTGGGATAAGGCATGTCACTGGAAACTTGACTATGGAACCAGAACGCAAACACGAGGCAATACGGGGTATTGCGATTCGGCTGCAAAGATGATTTACCTCGACAGCCGGACAGTCCCCAGAATGAGTGATGCCGGACAAGTCGCGTTCATAATTCATGAGATCTGCCATGAAGTTGGGGCGGCTTATCACAACCGAGGGTGGGCGGAAAGAATGGAGAAAGCCGCACAACGCGCTGAGATTCTCGATCAGGTCGATGTCGCAAGAATCATCCGAAGTGAAATCTATTCTTATTTTGGCAACGGACTCACCCTCGAATACAATTCCGCCGGAATTCACGACTACGCCCAAGAAGTCGTCCATCGCAACTCTGAAATCACGTTTGATGAACTCATCCGAAAGACATCGAATTTTTTTGGATACCGCGCATCAAAAATCAGCCGTGACTTTGGTGATGAGATTCGATCTATGATTGGTTAGCTGCTTTGCCAACGAATTCAAAGACTACCCACAAGTTAGAGGCCGAGGGATCACTGGTAGGCAAGACATGCACATATTCTTCCACGGCTGGCGACGAAAAGCAGGCTGCATCACCCTGGTGATGGCATGCTTGCTGACATCCGCATGGTTGAGAAGTTTTTCTGAATATTACCAGCGGTGGTCGCGCAAATTCGACGAGGCTACGTCTTGCAGCGTTTCGCTGTGGAATCACGATATCCGCATTCAGATCCGGATGGATGAGAACTTGAGCGTCGTCAGAGAGTGGAGCATCGCCATTCCATACTGGTTCGCCATCCCGCTGACCCTGCTCTCCGCCTACCTGATTCTCTGGAAGCCACGGAAGCGGGCGTGAGGTTTCGTTTTCCTGCTGCCTCAGGATTCAAAATGGCTATTCATAAAATGCTGTCGAATGGAATCTTTTTCTTTTGGGAATACTCGGGCGTGGAACTCATCGACGGCCACACAGTGGATGGCAAATGGTGGCTTGAGAATGTGGAGGTACATGAAGGGCCTGTCGAATGCCTGCACTTAGGATGGGACGAGGACAGTCGACCGCTTTTTCATTTGACTCCGGAGCGGGTTCCGGGACCTGCCGGGACTGTTCCTCTCCCGGACACGATGTCCTCATTCGTTCCTGTGCCTTGGAGTGAGGATACAGCCGCACGGGTGGAGCGTGGGTTGCGCCCGAGGCGATAGGCGTTACAAGCCACGGAAGCGGCCAACCCCTAATTTGCTGGTCAGTACCCAATTCCGACTTGCCCACCAATTGCAGATCCTGCCCACGAATTAGGGGCTAAGTGGTAATTGGTAGGCAAAGCCGGGCGAGGCTCCTGCCGAGCCGCGCATGTCATTGTGAGTCCATCGACAAGCGCGGCTCGGCAGAAGCCTCGCCCTCCCAAGCAGAGTTTATCCACTGGATGTACGTGATCCGGTAATCACCTCTCTCCGTTGTGATGGTCATCTAGCTCTACCTCCGTTGAACCGCGATTGCTATCTGACGAAAGAGAGACCGATGACTTTCGTACCGTACGTTCCAATTGCCAATCATCCCGTCACGGACTTGTCGATCCGTGTGCAAAATCTGGAAGCCGCGTTGGCGGTTTCGATGAACCTGTTGCAGTCGCTGGTTGAGAAGTTGGAGAGTCGACTGGGGCCCGGGTTCCTCGGTGAGGAACTCGAGCAATTCGCGGCGATCGGCCGTCAGTCGGCCGAGCAAGTTGCGGAGATCGATCGGCTGACTAAAGAAGGCCAGCAACCGGCAGCAGCCCGCGTCATCCGCGAGATGTCGGGGGTGACCTGGGATCAGGCTCACTACATTACCAACCGCTGGACATCGCTGCCGTTTCAACAGAAAGTGCGCTGGTTGCAGTTGAATCAATTGGCCTATCAAGCTTCAGCAGTCACTTCCGAACCAAAATGATCCTCGCCGGGCTACGAAGAGTGGCTGCTTCGTAGAACGGATTGGAAATCCGTCCTACGGAAATCGTCACAGCCCTTCAGCCTGAGGCCGCGATCCCTTCGATATTCAAGACTCTGTTGAGGCTCTCGTTGACCCGAATCGGATCGCGATTTGCTCGCAGCGACTCGTGCGGCTACCATCAGTCGGTACAGCAGGCGAGTTTTGGTGCTGCGGGAAGGTTTCATGTCATTGCCATATCAAAAATTTAGCTTGCGCTGGGGACTTGTCCTGAGTTGCCTGGTGGGTGGCGCTGCGCTGCCGTCGGTCGTACCAACCGTGGTGCGGGCCGATGCTGCCTTGGATGAATACAACCTTGCTGTCGGCCTATACAAGCAAAGTCGCTGGTCCACGGCGGCGGATCGTTTTCGTGCATTCTTGAAGACTTACGAAAAGCACGACAAGGTTCCCCTGGCACGGCTGTATCTGGGTCTGACGCTGGTCAACATGGAGGACTTCAAAGCCGCTCGAGAAGAGCTGCGCGGCTTCGTGAAGGACTATCCCCAGAACACCAATATTCCCCAGGCGCGCTACCGCATTGCCGAATGCAGCTACCTGCAGGAGGATCTTCCCACGGCCCGCGCGGAACTGGATGCGTATCTGAAAGACTATCCCAAGGACAACTTTCAAGATCACGCCCTGCCTTATCTGGCGGACACGCAGTTGCGATTGAACGATCCCGCCGCGGCGCTGGTCAACTTTCAACTGGCGATCGAACGATTTCCAGGCGGGCCATTGATTGAAGATGCCAAGTTCGGTCGAGCCAGGGCGCTTGAGGCGCTGAAGCGAGACGACGATGCCATCGCGCAATTCAAAGAGCTGGCGAACAAACCGGATGGTGCCCGCGCCGCCGATGCCCAGTTTCATCTCGCCGCGTTCGCATTCGATCGCAAACGCTTTCCCGAGGCCGCCACAGGTTACCTGGACGTCATCAAGAAGTTTCCCAACAGTCGATTCATTCCCGCCGCGCATTTGAACGCGGGATACGCCTACTATCAGGCAGGCCAGTTTGCGGAGGCTGTTCCGCAATTCGAAACCGCAGCCAATGAGAAGTCGCAACGCGTGACTGCCGGATATTGGTTGGGTTTAAGCTACAAGAGCCAGGGTGATTTTGCGAAAGCGGTTGATGCGTTGAAGGCCGCAGCCAAAGTCGCCGGTGATCAGCCTGCCGCTGAGACGATTCTGTTTCAACAAGCCATCTGCGAAAGAAACCTCGGCCGCACCGCGGAAGCTCGCCAGCTATTCGAAACGGTGGCTACCAAGTGGCCCAAGGGTGAATATGGCGACGACAGTTTACACGCGCTGTCCGAACTGGCGATTGAATCGGGCGATCTCACTGCCGCCGATCAACTATTGACGCGGTTTGCCACCGAGTATCCCACCAGTGGCTTGCGTTTGCATACGGAATTGCTGGCCGGTCGATTGGACCTAGCCCGCGCCGCGATTGCATTACGCGATCAAAAACCAGCGGCCGAAGTGGCGACGTTCTATGAATCGGCCGCGAAGCGATTCACCAACGTCATGACGAATAGCACGCTGCCCGTGACCAAGGGTCAGGCCCGATACTACCTGGCGTTTTCCCGCGAGTTACAAGGTGAGCATACGCAGGCTCTGGAGTTGCTCGCTCCATTGGTGGAGACCGTCCGTACCGAGGGGCCGAAGTCCGAGTTGATCGATGCCTTCGTCCTTCAAGCGGATGCGTTCCTGGCCGAGAAGAAATACGAAGAGTCGGATAAGTCGGCACAGGAATATCTTGCTCTGTCTCCCCAAGGCCGTCAGGCGGCGCGAGCCATCTCGATCGTCGCTGTCGCCGCAGCCAGGCGGGACGACTTTACGAAGTCCGACGCGGCTCTCGAACGATTGAAGAAAGAGTTTCCTCAGCATCCTTTGCGAGCGGTCACGTTGCAACAACTGGCTGAGGCCGCTGAAGCACGTGAAGACTGGACCGCCGCCGCCAGCCTATATGAGTCGCTCATTCCTCTCTGGAAGGAATCGGAATCACAGCCATTCGCGATTCGCGGCTTGGCCTGGGCTCAGTACAAGCAGAAGAAGTTCGAAGCCGCGGCCAAGACATATCAGCAGGTTGTTCAGCAATTCCCCATGCACCGCTTGGCTGCGGAATGTGCTTACTATCGTGCGGAATCATTGAAAGAACTTGGACAGGTCGACGAAGCGGTTGTTGCATTCGACGAGCTGCTGCGCAAAGCCTCTGCTGATCAACCCGCGGCTGTCGGGGCGGACCAGCAGCCTCCGCTGTTGTATTCCTACCGAGCGGGATTACAGGCGGCGCGGTTGCATCGAAAAGCGAAACGGACGACCGAGGCGGATGCCGAGTACCAAGAATTGGTCAAGCGATTCCCCAAGCCACTGCGACTGGATCAGTTGCTGGATGAATGGGCGCTGCTCAACTATCACGCGGGTCGCTACGAAAGGGCTGATGCCATTTTCCGCCGGATTGTGGAAGAAACTCCTGACAGTGAACTGGCCGACAATGCTCAATTGTCTCTCGCGGAGAGTGAACTCGTGGCCGAGCATCTGGAAGCGGCCAAGCTGGCCTTCGAGAAGCTGCTTGAGTCCGATAAAAGCGATCCCGAAGTGAAAGAGGTCGCCCTCTACCAACTGCTGGTGCTGGCCGTTGGTCAGCAACGCTGGGACGACGTGCGCCAGCTTGCGGATCGATTGACGAAGGACTTCCCCAACAGTCAGCACCGCTGGTATGCGTCGTACAGCATTGTCGAGTCGATCCTCGCGAACCCGAAAGCGACAGACGCGGATCTGGATGCCGCTCGTGGTCGATTGGATGCGCTGCGAAAAGAACAGGACAACGCGGAGGTGAAATCGCTGGCCTGGTTCGATCGCACTTGGGTCCTCATGGCTGAGATTGCGTTCCGCCAGAAGAAGTACGACGAACTCGAAGTAATCGTCGGCGAGCTGCGTCAGCGTCCGACAAGGTCGACGTTCCTCTATCAAGCCGAAGAAGTGCTTGGACGTGGTTACAAGCAACAGGCTCCGCCGAAATTCGATGAAGCTCGCAAAGCATTCGAACGAGTCCTGGCGGACCCCGTTGCGGAAAAAACCGAGACGGCGGCCAAAGCCCAGTTTCTGATCGGCGAAAGTCTGTTCCTGCAAGAAAAGTGGGCCGACGCCTTCCTGGCCTATCAGAAAGTCTATGCGAACTACTCCTACCCCGATTGGCAGTCGGCTGCGTTGCTGCAATCGGGCAAGTGCGATGAGCAGCAATCACAGTGGAAAGAGGCCGCTGCGACCTATCGCTTGCTGATGGACAAGTTCCCCAAAACGACTCACGCCGCCGACGCTAAGCTACGCCTGGATGCCGTCACGGCAAAGCTGCGCGGCGGTTAGATCGATCACCGACAACATTGTTTACTCACTTGATTACGTCTGGAATTCGACTACTTCATGCGACTTGCCCTGCTTTGCGATGATATTGGCGTCGTTCCTTGGCTCGATGCGATCGAAAATGATCCGACTCACGAGCTCTCTCTAGCGGCGACACTGACCGAGGCTGCGACACAGTTGCTCCGCGATCGGCGCGGAATCCGATTGACATCGCGCTGGGAGGATCTCGTCCAGACATTCGATGCCGTCCTGGTTGGAGGCAGCGATGAACGTGAACTGGATGCCATCAAACAGCTCGCCAATGCTGGCCAGCGTCTGTTGTTCATGCCCAGTACCGGCCAAGGTAGTACTTTCATCTACGAACTTAGCTTGATCCGCGACGACAATCGTGTGGCGCTGATGCCCGCGGTGTGGCATCGTTGTGATCCCGCTTTGGTGTCATTGCGAGAGACTCTTCGATCGGGATCGCTGGGACAGGTGCATCTGTTGCAGTTCCAGCGTGAATTCGTCAGCGGCAATCAATCTTCGACGTTGCCTCAGACGGAAATCGATGCGGCGATGCTGCTCGATTTCGATCTGCTGCGGTGGTTCAGCGGCGACTATGATCAAGTGACGGCCATGCGCACCGGCGCGGCCGACGGCATCGTCAGAACGCAAAGCGTCAAGCTGTCGGGACGAGACCTGCCCGAGGCAACGTGGGATGCTCAGGCAGGCACCACAGCCGGCTGCCGATTGACGATCCAGACCGATCGCGGATCGGTCCGATTGGAACGGACAGGTGTTGGAAACTGGATCGTTACCGAACCGAACGGAACGCGCCGCGAAGGGAATCAGATCGAGGCGGCGCGAGAGTTTCTGAGGCTGGCCAGTTCCGCAGCTGAGTTGCCGATGGAGTGGCCCGAACTGGTGAAGGTGTTCGAAACTGCGGACGCGACTCATCGATCGGTCAAACGCCGCCGCACGATCGATCTGCATTTCGAACCGATGTCCGAACGGGCCATCTTCAAGACGCAGATGACCGCGATGGGCTGCGGCGTACTGATCGCCACGTTTCTGCTAGTACTGATGTACCTGGCGATTGCCAGTACCATTCCGCTGCCGCACGCGGCGCTCATCGTCTTGCGAACGCTGATCTTCGCGCCGCTCGGGCTGTTTCTGCTGTTGCAGTTGTTGTTCCCGCTGACTCGCCCTTCGGAATCAAACCCTGCACCGCGCGAATAGGATCGAACAGCATGTCTGCGGACCGGGACCAACTTTGCATCGAGTGAGTAGCCTCTTCTGACAGGTGAGCCGCGCTGCGTCAGGCGCGGACCGGTTGACACGGATCTGTGAAATAGGGCGAGACACTCGGAGAGGGCCGTCTACTTTGCTGACGTGGCCGGCTTTTGTTCCGTCTGCTTCAACAACCAGACTCGAGCGGCCGGGCGCTGCCCCTCGACACCAGCCTTCGGGGTCACGGTGTTCCCTTGTTGAAGCTGTTGCGGCACCTTCAACTCGGAAGGGTCGGTGACCGCATTCACCTGACGCGGGTACTGCTCGCGGTCTTCCAAGACAGCCAGTCGCTTTTCGAGCTTCTCGATCCGAGCCATCAGCTCAGTCAGCGCACCGCTGGGTGCGGCCTTTTCCTCATCAGCGTGCGATGTCGACAACCATGTACCGACGGCACAAACCAACGCCAAACTCAGAAATGTGTAACGAGTCATGTGAGGCATCCTTTCATCTCATGACAGATCATTCGACGACGCGGTCTCAATCCATTGAGAGCACGTGAGACAACGCCGAGTCCGGGACCCGGTCCTGTCCGTTCATCTTTCGACTAGAGCGCATCCAACCTAACTGAGGCGTCCCGCGAGCGAAAACCCATTGTGTCTAACCCATGTTTTAACGCGACACGGAAGTGCGACCGCACTAATTGCGGAGGTCCTCGAACAGCAGCGTCGACAGGTATCGTTCGCCACTGTCTGGCAGAATCACCACAATCGTTTTCCCGGCTGCTTCTGGTCGAGCGGCCACCTTGAGTGCGGCGGCCATCGCAGCACCACAACTGATCCCTGACGTAATTCCTTCTTCCTTCATCAATCGCTTGGCCATCGCGAACGACTCATCGTCGGTGACCTGAACAATCTCATCAATCACGCTGCGATCAAGGATGATCGGTACGAAGCCGGCCCCGATCCCCTGGATCTTGTGCTTGCCTGGCGCCCCGCCCGACAGCACGGGGCTGGACGTTGGCTCGACGGCGATCGACTTCACCGGCAGCTTCTTTTCATTCTTTAAGTAGCGAGACACCCCCGTGATCGTTCCGCCTGTGCCGACCCCGGAGACGAAGTAGTCGACTTTGCCTTCGGTGTCATTGAAGATCTCGGGGCCCGTGGTCTTGAAGTGAATTGCCGGGTTAGCCGGGTTCTCGAACTGTTGCGGCATGAAGTAACCAGGTTCAACTGACAACTCGGTCGCCTTGGCGATGGCACCCTTCATCCCCTCGGCACCGGGAGTCAGAATCAACTCGGCTCCGAAGCCCTTCAGCATCAGCCGTCGCTCGATCGACATCGTCTCGGGCATGGTCAACGTCAGCTTGTAACCGCGAGCGGCACAGACGTAGGCCAGAGCAATCCCGGTGTTCCCGCTGGTCGGTTCCACCACGTGCATCCCGGGCTTCAGCTTGCCGGTCGATTCGGCATCCCAAATCATCGCGGCCCCGATGCGGCACTTCACGCTATAGGCCGGGTTGCGACCCTCGATCTTGGCGAGGACCGTCGCTTTCAGCCCTTCCGTCAGGCGATTGATCTTCACCAGCGGCGTACGACCAATGGATTCTGAGTTGTCCTGAAAAACCGGCATGAGTGGGTTCCTTCCTAAGGCAATCTTTTGATTCAGCGACGGTTCCGTCGAGTGATCCTGATCTGTGCCCGGATATTACGCGAAGACCGCTTTTGCGCAAAGGGGTTATGGCAATTTTCGCCGGTCCTTCGTAATTTCAGCCTTAATCGACGGCGAACCGATTTTTTCTCCCCGTAGCCAATCTCGCCAAGAGATTGGGCCAAGCGGATGTGCGAACAACATCAAATGACGCTCGCCTCCAATCATTCAATTCGCCCCCCTCTGCCCTTGCGATGAACCCCCGTGCGTTCCAGAATGAGTTTTCTACTGAGGGCCTCTTAAAACATTAGCCAAGGCGCACCGGCGTGCTTGCCAAGTTAACGACGTATTCACTGCTCGGGATCGACGCGGCTTCCGTTGATGTTGAGGTGGATATTTCGCCGGGCGCCCTGCCGAAAACGATCCTGGTCGGCCTGGCCGAAGCGGCTGTGCGAGAAAGCACGCATCGCATTGAACGAGCCCTTGTTAATAGCGGCTACGTCCGACCGATCGATCGGATCGTTATTAACCTGTCCCCTGCGGACCTGCCCAAAGACGCCGCCTCGGTCGATCTGTCGATCGCGCTGGGGTTGCTCGTGGCCAGCGGCCAGTTGGTGTCGGACGTGCTCGGCAAGTATTCGGCGGTCGGTGAACTGGCCCTCGATGGCTCGATTCGTCCTGCCAAGGGGACGCTGTCGATGGCCCTGAAGGCCAAAGAACTGGGAATGAAGGGACTGATCGTTCCCGCCGCCAACGCCCGCGAAGCCGCCGTTGTCGACGGAGTCGACATCATCCCCGTGGCCAGCCTGACCGAAGCGGTCGGGTTCTTCAGCGGCCAACTCGACATCCCCGCCTATCCGTTCAGTTGGGACGACGCCGTCGCGGAATTCGGTGGCTATCAAGTCGATTATAGTGACGTCAAAGGCCAGGAGTCCGCGAAACGAGCCGTCACGGTCGCCGCCGCGGGAGCCCACCACCTGCTGATGATCGGCTCGCCGGGAACCGGCAAGACGTTGCTCGCATCGCGGCTGGGGACCATCCTGCCCGAACTTGCTCCGGAAGAGAGCCTGCAGACGACTCGGATCTGGAGTGCCGTCGGCCGTCTTGATCCCAGCCAGCCCCTGATGATACGGCGGCCATTCCGCTCGCCGCATCATACGATCAGTGAAGCGGGCCTGGTCGGTGGGGGCAGCATCCCGGCACCGGGTGAAATCAGTCTGGCCCATAATGGAGTCTTGTTCCTTGATGAGCTTCCCGAGTTCAACCGACGGACGCTGGAGGTGCTGCGTCAGCCGCTGGAAGATGGCACGGTGACGATCAGCCGCGCGATGGGCAGCCTGACCTTTCCCGCCAACATCATGCTGGTCGCGGCGATGAACCCTTGTCCCTGCGGCTATCGCGGCGATCCGAAGCGGCAGTGCAAATGCAATCCGCTGCAGGTCGAACGTTACGTCGGCCGAATCAGCGGCCCGCTGCTGGATCGCCTGGATATTCATATCGAAGTCCCGCCGGTTCCGTTCCGCCAGTTGTCCGATCAATCGATCGGGACCAGCAGTGAGAAGATGAAGACCGACGTGTACGCCGCACGCGAAATGCAGCAGCATCGTTTCGGCAAAAACTCGCTGCGTCTGAATGGCCGGATGACGCCGCCGCAGATCCGCAAATATTGCAAGCTGGAACCCGATGCTGAATCGCTGTTGAAGTCGGCGATGGAAGAAATGGGCCTCTCCGCCCGAGCCCACGACAAAATCCTCCGCATCAGCCGCACGATTGCCGACCTTTCGGCCAGCGACAACATCAACAGCGACCACTTAAGCGAGGCGATCAACTATCGGACGTTGGATCGGTCGTTCTGGAAGTGAAGGGTCTCATCCCGCCTCAACAAAGTATGTACGTGTGTCATTGAAGTGTTATCGGCATCTTTTCGAAAGGGCTATTCTAGATGGCGAACAGGAAGAAACCGACTGAACCTGCTGTCACAATGTCGTGGTCACAGCAGTCTCCCATCGATCTCGGAAAGTCGCTCTACACTCCCGATCTTCCGGCATTAAGTTTCAACTACAATGTGACCCTGACGGGAGTTTACGACGAAGGTCATAATTTCATCGTTGATCTTCCTGAGACGAATAAATGCAATCCTTCTGGAAACCCGCCTCCACCTGTAGCAACGATATGTTACGACGGAATCAAATGTCCGCTGGTGAAAATCCATTTTCATGGCCCTTCAGAACACTCCATAGACACAGTTGATGCTGACCTCGAGGTTCATCTCGTTCATAAAGTTCCTACATTCCCCGAGGCATACCCTTCTGCGTACATTGTCGTCGGGGTGTTCTACGATAAGGTGGCATCAAAATCGAAACGGAAGGTGGCGAAGCCGAAGGAATTTGGAGTGGTCATGTTACGGCATTTCTTCAATTCCGTAGCGACGGGAAAGCATTGTGTTGATCCCAGCGTATTTGTCGCGCTGCCCAATTACGACTTCTACCGCTACGAAGGATCGCTCACGACGCCGCCACATAGTGAGAATGTGAGCTGGATTGTCCTGAAGGAGCACAACAAGCTCGACAGCGCTGACGAGATCGCAGTCGAGAAAGATGCCACCGAATCGGCAAGAGACCTGCAACCAGTTAATCGACGATTCATTCTGCGCAATTTCAAGTGAAGGTTGTGGGCGGGTCGCACTGGCGGAGGCTTTGAGCGGCCAGTGCTACGCGTCGCCGCACCGGTCTGCGACTGCAATGAACCTCTGTCACCATCCGCTTTCACTTGAGTTTCCAGCCCTCTACCACTTCGGTAAGTGGATCCGTGTTGTTCAATGGAGTGTGAATCATGGCTCAGCGAGGGATCGTTGTCTGTTTCTTGGGGCGACTGTGCTGGGATCCCTCAATCGGCCCCCAGTTCCGGCCTCAGCCCACTCGAGACTCGTCGGCAAGATTATCTCGATCCAATGGGGAGGAATCTTAGACTTTGCGCCATCGCTTATTTTTCGCATTCACGATGCTGATGCCGCAACAGGGTTGATCTGTATCTCTTCATACAACGATGATCAGAACCAGATCTGGATCCATCCGTCCAAGTTCCTTTCGTTCACCGTCCTCACCGAGGAAGAAGCCAACGCGTATCTGGAAAACCAGGCAACTGAAGCCAGGGAGCGAGAAAAGAGGGACGAGCGCGTTGTATGACACAACCTCCGACGGGTGGCAAACGCAGCGATGACATCAACAGCGACCACCCTCGCTTGGCGATGACTTCCAGGGAGCCGCAGCATGAAAACCGCTCACGCAGCACCGGGACCATGGTTCGTGGTGCTCGATGAACCGGATTGTGTCTCCCTTGCTGGCAAGAAGACTCTGGTGGAGCTGCGAGACGATGAGTTCATCGATTGCAACACCGACAGCAATGCACGGCTGATTGCTGCCGCACCCGAACTGCTGGAGGCGCTCGAGAAACTGGTCGCGTGGGACGAAACCGGTGATCCGAGATCAGAAGTGTGCTTTTCTCTGGCTCGGGCGGCGATCTCAAAGGCAAAAGGGGAAGGCTGAGGGCCAAGCGACGGAAATTAGATTGAAGAGAAGGCGAGCCACGGATTGACACGGATGAACACGGATTTTGAGGCGTCATATTGTGAAAAGTGTCCGACACAACCTCTGGCCGCTGAACAGGGGTCGCTGCCTACTCGCACTGCGGAAGAGAAGGCTCTGAGGTGCTGACGATTTCACGGACAGTTCAACTCCTTAAACTGGAACAGCCAGAAAGGATCTTTGGATGTCTAAGAGAGTTGAGAAAAAGTTGTCGAAGCCAGCTCGGCGGAGTTTCACCGCTG
>JAQGHU010000052.1 GCA_028291515.1 Schlesneria sp. | reverse complement strand
CATTCGACGACCCCATGATGCAGACGATGTTCGCCCCCGCGACATTCTCGTCCGGTTCTCCCACCCAGTCGTCGTATGTGTTGGGAGTTGCTCAGCGCGTCCCGTGGCACGGCAAACGCGCGCTGCGCGGGCAGATCGCCGAATGGGACGCGACTGCCGCATCATGGGATGCCTCGGAAGTTCAACTCCGTCTGGAAGCCGCTGCTCGAATCGCTTTTTTCGACTACTACCTCGTCCAGCGAGAATTGGACCTCAATCAAAAGAATGTGGAAGTCACTCAGGACTCGCGCAGTACCGCCAAATCGAAGTATGAAGCGAATCAAGTCTCGGAGCAGGATCTGTCCTTGGCGGATCTGGAGTTGGCCAAGTTGGAACAAGAGCGATTGGAATTGAATCGGGCGGAGACAATCGCGGTCGCAAGAATCAATACGCTCATTCATCGAACACCTGGCCATCCGATTCCACCGGCACCGCGTGAATTAGAGATCGTCCAAGACCAACAGGACATCGATTCACTTCGCGAATCGGCCCTGCAACAGCGACCGGAATTGGCGGCACTTTCCGCCAAGATCCAATCCGAGCAAGCGGCAGTGGCACTGGCGTGCAAGGAATACTATCCAGATTTCGAATTCATGGGACGCTACGACTCGTTTTGGACCGACACCGTGCAGCGGCCGATGGTCGGTATGAACATGAATATCCCGTTGAATCGAGATCGACGCGGAGCGGCCGTGCGAGAGGCACAATGTCGCGTCACCAAGCTCCTTGCCGAACGAGCCCAGCAGGAAGACATGGTGCGCGAAGAGGTCCAGATCGCTTATGCACGGGTCGAAGCCAGCAAGCAGGCCTCGGTGCTTTACAACAAACGAGTTCTACCCGCCGCCGAAGCGAATCTGGCATCGGCGCGATCAGCTTACGTCGCTGGCTCGATCGACTTCCTGAGCCTCATGTCCGCACGACGCGAGTTCATCACTCAACAAATCGGCTTTCAACGGACCCTCGCCGAATACCATCGAAGTCGCGCAGATCTGGAGCGAGCCGTCGGCGCACCCCTTCAATCCGACGACTCGTCAGAGCACTCACCACGAATCGCTGAATAGTAGTGTGTCATCTGGTGCCACTGAGGCTGAATACCTTCGCACGATCGCAAGCGCGTTGAATGACATGGCGGAAATTGTCCCGCCGCATCTTTAGTAACTTGATGTCAGGATCGGTGTGAAGACATTATCACAGAATCAACTGAGCAGCTTCGTTGAAGAACACCACGCGAGTTTTGCTGCGATGCGTGGTCTGATGCTGGATGAGTTCACTTCGCCAAATGGGCTCACCCCGATCGATCATGCCGGTTGTCAAGTTGAGCATCTCGCCAGGCCGCTCGCCAGCCAGACCTAACAAATCGAGCATGTCACGATGCTTCTCGCGGAGAACCCTGCATACGGCGTGAAACGCCACGTCAGGCATCTTGACGCGCTGGATCGACTCTGCCGCCGTGGTCTCAGCAGCGGTGAGGCTCGAGACGGTATCCAACGGATCAACAATCAACGGAGAAACCATCTCCCATGAGACGCCCCAACGCATGATCGCGCGTAGCCGTTTGACCTGTCAGCTAACCGTATTCCGCGACCGGGGCTTCCTCGGATTTGGTTTCCCTGCCCTGTCTTTTTGGTTAGAGTCACCAGCGACCATCGCGTCACGAAGTGCGCGAAGTTTGAGCGACCAGAAGTCAGCAACAGATACAAAACCAAAAAGTTGTCGGACCATTCGGATAGCCGTCATCTGACAATTCCGATCGGATTGAGAGAACTGCGGCAATTCGTCAGTAATGGATCTGAGCAACAGCTCGTTGAGGGTAACCGCAGCCTTGGGAGTCACGACGGCAAGTTAACCACTCACCCACGCCCTGTCAGCACGGTGTGGCAAGCGTGAGATTGAGGATCGTCGCCACGACCCAAAGAAATGAAACGGCCGTGAACCTTGGTGAAGGCACGGCCATTACGATCGACACTGAATTTTGGAATCGTGTTACGAGGTTGAGGGAACTTCCCCAGTTGGAAAGGCATTCGTAACTATCGATTCAGCAAACTACTTCAAACAAGTGGAGGATAACGGGATCGAACCGATGACCTCTTGCATGCCATAAACCATTCGCCAAAATGGGTTTCAGCAGAAAATCGCTTGATTCGTCGAGTTTACAAGCGTTGCGGCCCTATCGCAACCTGACTCATCCGCTCTCACTTTGTTTCGCTAATGTGTGGTATTTCATCCAGATTGTGGTAGGGCTACCACGGTGCCAAAATTGTCAGTCCGGGTCCGCGATTGAGGAACTTACGGTCTCACCGCGCCAAACCATACGATGGACCCCAAAAACTGGACCAGGAAATAAGATAGACATGGGTTGGTTCAGTTTTCGAAGGGGAAAACGACGGGAAAGCGTAAGTCACACAGCGTGAGTTTCAAAGCGAAGGTCGCGATCGCAGCGTTGCGCGAGCAGGAAACCGTAGCTCAGTTGTCAAGCCGATTCGCGGTTCATTCGACGCAGATTCATTTGTGGAAGCGTCATCTTTTGGACGGAGCCGAGGGATTGTTTGGGACGGTGGGACGTCCTCGGAAGGGAGAAACGGAGGAGGTTTCGGTTGACGAATTGTACGAGCAGATCGGCCGCCTGAAGATGGAGCTGCGGTTCATAGTCAGAGTGACCACATTCGAGTGATCCTGATGCCCGCATGCATCGTAGGTGTCCATTGCCTTCAGGGAGACACCGTGATCTCCACTGGAATAAATCGTATCCAACACGACACCCCATCCAGCGACTCTAGCCAATTCTTAAAAGTCTCCGAACATAGTACCCTTCGGCCCCCTGGAAGCATCGTAAAAAACAAATCTCCACCACTGAACGTACTGCATCGCAATTGGCACTTATCGTATTCCTCCGAAAACGACACACGACTAGCCAAAGCTCCCGCGGGTGGAACTAGTTCTTTCAATTCCCCTAACTCATCCGCGCACGCTTGATCATGAGGAAGGCCGAGTATCTGATCTTCCGGCTCCCCACGTGAGTCGTGTTGAGAATCGATCGGCCAGTCGACGCGTGAAACGTGGGCTTTAATCACTTGAACGGTATCCCAAGTCCTGTACGGACTGGCGCGTAATAGTGACAACATACGTTCGTTCACAACTATCTCCTGCCCCGGCAAAGACAGTGGCGGCACGAATGGCCCGATTCTCTCTAATTGGATACATCCCCTGATGCGCGGAAGATGCTGTGAAATACCAGATATCATCAGCCTGTCATTGTCGCCATCACCAGCGGACCTAAGGATAAAGTAACGCATTGTCACATCCTCACTTGAATACGACGCAAGCACCGCGACACGTACTCATTTCACGCTGCTTTTGGGAGAGGGATTTCTACGGGGCAGGGACGCGGAGTCACCTTTGGAGCGACAGCTGGTAGTGCTTTCACCGCAGACTTTATGAGAAGTTTGCGAGCAAGTCCTGCAGCTCCGAATAGTAACATCTCGTCTCCAGTGCTTGTTACTTCTTTGTTAGTGCTCCCGAGAATGTTGTTGATGATTGTATCTCGGTCTGGATTATCCGGATTCTTTTTGCATTCTTTCAATAACGCATAAAATAGGCCAAGGCTTGAGAGAATCGCATTGTCCGAAGATCTCAGATAGCCATTCATCTCAAAATTCCCATAAGTCTTATCACCCCGGCCAGATTGACACCTCCGGGGAGCCAATAAAAGGGGACAGGTCCAATTATTGCTCACGATACGTCAATAATGGACCTGTCCCCTTTTCCGAGCCTCGGGATTGATAGTCCTCTGGTGTTCACCGACAGCAAGAACACCAGAACGTTTTATTCTTGGATCCTCCTTTTAACGGTACTCTACTGCTCGCTCTCAGACGGGTATGTGACTTTGGGACTCGCACGCGACAAAGAAAAACCATCAGGATGTACCAGTTCGAACTTTGCTTGCATGTCCCCATAGCGGACGATCACAGAAGATCCCTGTTCAATAATTTCTGACGTAGCGTTTGGTTGATATTGATGTAGTCTCGCGTAAATCCGACCAAATGAACTTCCAGTACTCCTCGCATCGAAAAAGACCTCTTCTTGGTCCCTGAAGACGGTAATGATCACTGTTCCGTCGGAAGTAGCGAATGTACGCTCCATGATGATTCTGCTTCGGATTAACACGAACGTCACGAAACACACGAGCAGCATTGCGATCGCTAACCCAAATGCCCACAACCGGTACTTCACCATCACACTGCCTCTGACAGCTTGAGTCCTACGAATGAATTTTTCCATAAAGCTTCAGTTCGTCTGCCTCACAGCATGAACACTTTACGATCGAATCGCTGGTGGTAAATTTGGCAATCGTTTTGGGAGTCGACCCCATCATGGTCCATACCTGAATACTGCCGTACAATTCGTGAGCACTGGTCGGATCGCTACTATATCCTTGCGATCCTACAAGACCTTTTGACCAACATTTGACTTGCGATGAGAATGACAATGTTATTATTTCATCGGGTTTGCAGGTGACTTGAGAAGCGTTGTAATCTAGGGTGTCGTCCGCGACGACAGGTCTGGGAAAGAAACCACCGATAAGTGGAATGACGTTCGGACCAATTGTGTCGGCATCAAATGCGCCTGCGGTCACTTCCACCGCACCAGACTGCGGACACTGGATCGATACGGCGACTGAAACAGAGGCAACTCCTCCACAATGTAACGTAAGACTCTCGGGATTACCTGCATTAATTTTGCTTGCTACATTGCCTAACGTCTGAATTATCGATCCGTAGCCACCGCCACCAGGCTTCTTATCGACGGAGACTGCCTCAAGTCCAGAAGGGTCCAATTTGGACGGAACGAACCAAGCAGCGTAGAGATTAGCACCGTCAGCGTTGCCCAGACGATCTCGTGTAATGAATCGCCCAGTAAGCAAGTCCAGGAATCGGTTACGGAAAATGTAGAACATTGTAACACTATCAAACTGCTGGCCAGTGAAGAGCCGACAGCTTTCGATGGTCGAATTTCCAGTTTGGACAAAGTTACCGCTAAAGAATGAGGGTCTCCCGAACGCAGAATACTGATAGCGTTCCTGTGCCGTTGCCGAAGTGTCGATGAGCGCAACGACGTTCCAGTTGGCATCCTGGAGCGCGTAGAGGCGTTCGTCGAGTGAGCTATCGGCATCTGTGTCTCGGTCTCGAAGAACGAGATCGTCGACGTATCGTCGCCCCCAGACGTATTGCCGCTCGGGATCGGCGGAGTCGGGGCTGGTACCAAGCCTTTCTTCGATCGACTGCCATTGGAAGGTATAGAAGAAGTGCCGGGTCTCATCGAGCACCCCGCTGGCGTAGTCTTTCCGCACAGTCCGGAACGTGCGCGGGTCGTATGCGTTCTGTTGAACGGTGTCGGTGGTATTCGTGTCGATGAGTTGGACCATCCGGTTCCAGGCATCGTAAGTCGCAGTGTAGCTCTCTGTCGGATCGGCCGGCTGCGGGATGGTCGTGGTGTTACCTGCGGCATCATAAGCGGGAGTGACCCAGGCCGAGCCCACGGAGTTGGTGATGTCGGTAATTTCGTTGACGGGATTGGCCGAGCGGGATTGAACCGTGGTCCAGGAGCCGCCGGTGTCCGCTTCCTGGAACCCCTGCCAGTTGCTCGTGGGGTCCAGGCTCCAGCATTGTGCGAAGTTCTCGCTCGTGATTGCGGTATTCGTGCCATTCAATAGGCCGCGTTGCATGTCCTGCAGACGATGAAGCCCATCGTACGAATAGAGTTCGTCGAAGTCCTTGCCCAGCGATTGGGCGACGAGGTCCGCTCGCCAGAGCCGGTCACTGACGCGGTCATAGCCGTACTTCAACCGTACGGTGTCAGTGGAGTTTCCGTAGTCGTACCAGCGACAATCCTTCACTCGACCGAACCGATCCCAACCGCTGTAAATATCGCCCGTGTCGGGATCATTGGAGCCCGAGAGATCGACTAGCGCGTATTTCACGTCCGGCTGTGTGTAGTCCACGACGACATAGGCTTCCAACCAATAAAAGGGCCAATAAAAGGGGACAGGTCCAATTATGGCTCACGATACGTCAATAATGGACCTATCCCCTTTTCCGAGCCCCCGGGACGTCGCGGTCGAACCCATCACGACACGTATCCGCCGCAAGCTAGCGTCAGTGGACATGGTCGAGACAAACGCGGCGGGACTTCAGCCTGAAAATGATCGGGATGCATCGAACGATGTCGCGGCGGCAACGCCGATGACGTTTCAGGAGCGGATACGGAAAGATCGCGCCAGACGAATGTGGCTGGACCACCTTGAGAATGCCCTTAATCCCGAGTTTCACCTTACGCAGTCCGCTAGTGATTGGTCGGACCTGCTGTAGATTGTATGATCCCGTTACGAGCCAAGACTGCATCCTGGGTCCGAGGTCTGCTCATGTATCTTTCAGGAAATCCGAAGAGCAAAACAGAAGCTGTGCGTTGGGTGAGAATCGGTATTGAACTGACCGTGCTCTCTCCCCGTACCGAACGCCCGATTGAGCAAAAAGAGGGAACGGTCGAAGTGATCGGACATGGGTGGAGCGGCATTGCAATTCTAAGCAACGGCATTGTGACGAAATTGAAATAAGCCCGCTTCAGCACACTCCATCAGTCGTGGAATTCATCGGCGATCAGACGATGTCGCTAACATTCCACTTTTCGTCGCTCGAGGGCGGCGTGCTGCTGGGTGACAACGTGCATCGCGGGATCACGACACCGGCGCTGATTTCCGACCTGCGACCGCGTCATTGCTATGTTGCTCGTGCGTCCGGGACGGGTAAGTCGACATTGCTGCTCAACATGATCTTGCAGGACATCTCTGCTGGCAAAGGCGTGGGCGTCCTTGACCCGCACGGCGATCTCATCGATGACATGCACCTATTGATGATTGCAGCCACCGCATGCGGAAAAGAAATAGCATTCACCATCCCCACACGCACAGCGAAGATCCCCGGTTCAGGAGGCACAGTTCTAGACATTGTTCAAAGGTTCGTCCAAATAAAAAAATGGCTCCTCCGGTGTCCGCAAAAACTCTGTCTCCTTCGTCCAAAACCAAGGCACCTTGCCCATATCTAGCTATCGGAAAAAATTCGCCCCCGATAATCGGCTCCAGAATCTGGCACCATTTGTCATGCGGTTCCGCCATATCAGGTTCAAATTCGAGTAACTCCGAGCCAGGCAGGCCGCGTACCCGAAGGCCACCAAAACTTCTGAGAATCTCTCGAACTCGGTTACTCGGAAAGAATCCTGGCGCGTACTTAAGAAATTGCTCTTCGTTGACTCTCCGGCTCGGAGACCAACCTGACGCAATCAGCAGTCGAACGACTTCGGGATCGAGTGTATGTGATGCCATGCTATCAGTGCCTTGTTCCAGTGCAATACTTTATGCCCAGTCTCTCACGCATAATCTCGCATCCGTCCGCACAAGGAGCGATTGTCTCCCCTGGATTCGTCCGCACTCTTGCCGTCATCAGAGTTCCGCCTCTCAGTTCATACCCGGCGGCCTCCGCGGCATAAATGGCGATCGGATCGGAACATTTTCCCCCGAACTTCCCCGTCAAGGGGAGCGCCTCAGCAGTCTTACCGCCTATCTGTGGACGAGGCCACCCATTATCGCTGTAAAACCGCCTAGTCCCGCACGGCGTTTCAAATCTCGAAACAGTACCCGGGAGGCCTTTCCCTTCTGGGTTAGTCATACGTACCAATGTCACGAAGTATTCCATTTGCCTCTGTGGTTCGAGATTGACGGTGTATTGACGAGGAGCAACGAGGCTTGCCGGGTTTTCTGGAGGGTCAAGAAATATAAAGTCCAACCTCGTTCCGGAGCCGAGTGGAGGTGCGCGGCGAACGGCTGGAGGGCCACCCCGCACTCCGTATAGCAGCATACCTACGTTCGCCGCGGTTTCGACGAATTCAACACATTCCTTGTTTAACTGCTGATCACCTATAATGTCAGGAGCCCATTGTGGATTTCGAATTCGCGGGACGGGGATTGCGCGCACCGCAGTAATGGTTGACCCTGGAAATATCCCAGGGACTTCCCCTTGTTCGTGCGGGCCCAAGGGCCGCAGCCCACCGAACAAAATATCGCCGACGCCGTTTACAGTGTTGACCGTAAAATTCTGAAGCCCCTGGACTATGTTAATTGAAGTCTGCTTAAAACCCGTCCATAGATATCCTTCATTGACGATGTCCTGCCACATTGATTCCAAACCGTACGGGTCCGTCGAATTTATAGGACCAACGTATTGCGCGAGATTCATTCCACCCGCATACCCAAGTGGATCTCGTCCAGTCCAGCAGCCACAACCTGAGTTGTAGAAACGATACCGAACCGACTGCAGGCCTGACACTGAATCTTGGCGATACCCGCCATACGTCACATCCCAAGCGAAAGAGGAAGCCGATCGGACCGTGAAAGTCGGCGACAGGAACGTCGTGTTTCCATACGGATCGTACTCGTATCGTTCTTGGACGGCTCCGCTTGTGTCGACGATCGCCGCAACATTCCAGTTCGCGTCCTGGCAACCGTACATCCGCTCGTCGAGCGTACCGCTGACCGAGCGATTTCGACAGACGAGATCGTCGATATACCGCGGTCCCCACACATACTGTTGATCGGGACTCGCGGAATCAGGACTCGTCCCCAATCGCTCTTCGACATCACGCCAGGCGTCCGTGTAGTATAAGTTCCGCGTCGCCGACAACGTCCCGCTCGTATAGTCCTTCCGCACAACGCGATAGTTCCGCCCGTCGTAATCGTTCTGCTGAACGGTATTGTGGGAGGTGCTGTCCGTCAGCGAGACCAGCCGGTTCCAGGCATCGTAGACGGCCGTGAACCCCTTCGTGGCATCCGCCGGTTGCGGCACGGTCGTCATGTTACCTGCGGGATCATAGGCCGGATTCACCCAGGCCGAGCCAACCAAATTCGCGATGCCAGTAATCTCGTTGACGGCGCTCGCAGAGCGACTCTGGACAAGATCCCAAGTTCCATTTCCGTCATTGTCCTGCCGGAAACCTTTCCAGTTCCCGGTTGAGTCGAGTGTCCAGCACTGGGCGAACTGCTCATTCGTGATTCCGGTAGTGGTCCCGTTGAGCGTACCGCGATCGCCATTTTTCAGGCGCTGCAGTCCGTCATACCCGTAGAGCCAGTCGTAGTGCTGATTCGGATCCGTCGGATTCGCCCGCCAGATTCGACTGGAGTCACGGTTGTAGCCGTATTGCACGCGGGAGAGATCGGTACTCGAAGACGTGTTTCTCCAGCGGCAGTCCTTCACGCGGCCGAACCGATCGAGGCCGGCATAGATATCTCCGGTGTCGGGATCGTTTGTTCCGGTCAGGCTGATGAGCGTGTAGCGGAGATTTGCTTCGGGCGAATCCTGTTGAACCACACTCCCCAGCCCCAGGTAGCTGTAATCAGCCAGATGAGTCGCGCCGACATTGCTGTCGATGAGACTGGCCACTTGTGCCGACGCATCGGTGATGCTCCCTGATGTCCCATAGCTGTACGACAGGACGCGCCCGTTCGGATAGGTCAGCGTTGTCGGCCGGATGGTGTTCGACGAGCCATTGGCATAGCCCATCTGCACGTTCGCCGTCGTCGAGGTGTTTACCTGGCCGCTATGGGACTGGTAGGTCTTGATCGACTGCCGGAAGTTGTTGTACGTCCACTGCACGTCGTTGACGGCCGAACCGGAACCGACGGTTGCGTTGTTCCAACTGGTCAGCGTGGCCAGCATCCCCCGGACTTCATAGGCGGACGAGAGCCGTAGAACCGCGTTATCGACCCCAGAGCCAACGGTCGTGACGCGATCATGAATCGGTCTGCCCAGGAGATCGTATTCGTACTGGTGGACGCAGCCTCGTTGATCGGTGAGTGACTTTCGCTGAGCCTGCCGATTGGAAGAGTACGACACGACATCGCTGCCGCTGACCGAATCGGGATAGGTGATCGATCGCAGCAGCAAGCTGGTGGCGACATCCGAATTGGCGAGCGTCGTGCCGTACGTCCAAGTCGTGGTCTGATTCGTCGTGCTCGAATTCACGGCGGTCAGCGTCGACTGCTGGCCATCCGGTGTATAGGTAAATAGCGTCGTGCGGTTCGTGTCGTCGGAAGACGCGCAACCGCTCCCCGAACTGCTGGAAGAGGAGGAAGACGAAGAGGAACTGATCGCCTGATAGTTCTCGATGGTCGCCACGGTCCGTCCCGCGTCATCGTATTCCGTCCGGGTCACGATTCCCGCCGGATCGGTGGCATCGAGGACGTTCCCGGCCGTGTCGTAGGCAACCAGACTGACCAGCACATCGTCGGATGCTATCGGAATCGTGCTGGATCGAGACAAGGCCGTCCCGCCATTGGTCCCATAGTTTGCCGTCGCCACAGCGCGACCAATCCCGTCAGGATACATCGCTGCGTAGGTCACCCGCGCCTTCGGCGTCGTGCTCGGATCCTGGAGTGCCCCGGTTTGCGTGTCGGGCGCGTTGTGATACCGCTGGCGAGCCGTGGTCTGAATGACATTGCTGTCGTCGTCGTAGCTGGTCTCCGACTGACTCATGATGACGTCGCCGGTGACAGTGAACGCGTCCGCATACGTCGACTCGTCGAGGTCATAGCCTTGGTACTGAATTGTCGGTCGTCCGAGGCTGTCAAACGTCGTTTTGACGAACAGGTTAGAGCCGGATGGCAACGACTTAATGACGTTGCTCGACTGGTCGTACCAGGTATTGCTGGTCAAACTGTTTCCGACCGTGCCGGTCGAGGGGTCGACGCCGTAGGCAATCGCCTGATAGACACGTCCCAGGTCATCGTACTTTGCCTCGGATTGGGCGACGAGGTTCCCCAAGGCGGTGGTGTCGTACTGCTGCCGCAACGTCACTTGGTTGAGGTTGTCGTACGTCAGCTTTTGGAAGTAATCGATCTCGCCATCGGTCGTGAGGCGGCGATTTCGCCAATCGTAAGTCATCGACGTCACTCTGGTTACCGACGAGTCGACGTATTGTGTCATCTCCGTCAGATTGCCGTCGCCGGCGTCCAGACCGTCGTCGTATTCATTTCCAGTCACGATCACCATGTTGTTGGCGGGATCTGATCCTCCTCCGGTTGGATCGCTCTCGGTCGCGCCGTCGTCATTGGTCCCGACATAGGAGCCAATCACTAGGCCTCGCGAATCGAACACGAAGTCGGTGATCGTTCCTCCCGGCGTGACGATCCGGTTGCGGCGTTTCATGACATCGTAACCAAAGTTGGTCTCGTCGTAATTGGTGCCCGAAGCGCCGTCTCCGGTGGAGGGGATCGTATGGTAGATCCGCTGCGAGGCCAGGAGACAACAGTCGGTATACTGGTTGGTTGTCCAGCGAGTATAGCTCGATTGCGGGAATGCCACCGCGCCGCCCCCGGCGTCATCGATAATCTCCGCCAACGTTCCTGCGGTGTCGCTGGAAGCTGCCTGAATCGACTCGTTCACCCGTCCATCCGCCTCCATCTTCGTGATCGACACGGGATTGACGAGCGTCGAGACCGGAGAGCCGCCGGTGGTCACATAACCCTGACCGGCGTAGGCAATGTGGTTGACATCGTCGTAGACGGCCCAAGCGGCGGTCCGGATCGCGGTGGATGTCCCCGCCAGGTCGATGTCGTGGATGGGGCCGAGGGATTCAAGGGGTCGGCCTTTGTCGTCGGAGACGATGTCGGTAATCAGGTTCAGGCCGCCCCCGGAGGGAGTCGACCAGCCGGACGGAGCATCCGGATACAACGAGGTATCGACATCCTGGATCTGCTGAATTAAAGCCCCGGTTCCGAGGTCATAGATCGCGTGACTGATGAAGCCTCGCTCGTCCATGCTCCACACCAGGCGGCCTCGATCATCGAACACTTCCTTGCGGGTGTTGGCGACTCCCGAGCCATTCTGTGCAGTGGAAATGACCGGCAGCGTCGTTGTGCGCTGATCGATCTGTGTAGTCCCCGATTGCCACGTGTAGCTGAAGGATGTTTCGATCGCGCCGGTGCCGTCGTCATTGCGGAAACGGGTCACTTTCGAGAGCGGATAGATCGTGTCTGTCCCCGCGGTACGAGAGGTATATTCGTAGGCCACCTGCGGAACGGGTGTTCCTGCCGAACCTTCGGCGAGGAACGTGCCCGACACGTAACCGGCCGCCGCGCCGCTGCCGGTGGTGCTATAATACCCGGTGACACCGATTAGCCCCGCATTCGTCCTTAACGTAATGTCGAGGTCTGAGGCCGTGTCGTCGTACGAGATCACCGCCGACGGCGAGGCTTGCCAAGCCACTCGATAATTGTCGCTGTAATTGGAGGCCGTGATCCAGTGATTGGTCCCATCCGAGAAGTCGCGAACCAATGGCTGGCCGAGGGAGTTGGTATAAACCGTCACCGTCGTCGAGTCGGGATTGGTGAGGACTGTCGAGTTCGCCCATTCGTTTGAAGTCATCGGCGTGTTTGGCGCGCCGTAGTCAAGTTCGTAGGTCTGCGATCCACCAAGCACTTGCTCCAGCGTGACTCGCTGATCGCCGTCGTACTCGAAATAGTTGTCGGCATACATGGCCACGGTCGCATCGGACGCGGTTAACGGATCGACGCTATCATCCACCATCCGCTGCCAAGTACCTGATTCAATCACATACTTCAGACCATGTTCAAAACCTTGCGCCGCACCGCTGAGGTAATAGCGGTAGGCCATGTTCTGGGTGGTCACCCAACCGGAGACAGCGGGGTCCTGCAGTTCGACATGCTGCAGGTCGCTGGTGGTCCCGTGGGTGTCCCCCGAGCTGTAGTAGCTGTAGACGGCCCGGCGAACGTCTTCCCAACCGCTGGAGTTCCATTGCCGACTCAGCGTGACGCTGGTCAGGTCGTCCGTCGTCGCATCGTAGGTATAGGCGTACGACTCGGTGAGCGTGTCCGAGCCGACCATTCCCGACCGTTGAATCTCGGCGATTCGGCCGGTGGTGGTATACGACTGCACTTCGGTCGTCGCGCCTCCCGGATCTGCCTGAGAGGCGAACGCCCCCTGGGGGTAGGTCGTCTGCACGAAATCGTGGAACAACTGGATGGAGCCGTCCGGCAAGAGGAGCACGAGTTTGTGATTGGTCGTGTCTCGAGTGAGCGTCGTACGAGTTCCGAGGAGCGGCAACAGATCGCTGCCCGACTTCTCGAACCAGTAAGCGTTGTTGGCGTTCCTCACGACATTCATCACTTGAGAGTTTTCGTAGACTTGTGGCCATTGAAAGACGAACCACCCGAAGCCCTGGCCGAAATTGGTCATCGTCGTCATGCGGTTGCAGTAGCTGCGGTAATGGCCCCACGACTGACCGAAGCCGCTGGAGGCGATGTCCATTGAACTTACGGTCAAGATCCCGTTGGAGAATTTGACGGGTTGGTCAATACCTTGATCTGGCGGCATTTCTTCCGGGCAATCGCAGGGAGTGCAACTATCTGCGGTACAATCTTCCGGCGAGATCAAGAAGATGAGAATGACGAGTACCAAACAGGGAACCCTCGCGCCCTCACCAACGCACTCGCCTGGATCCTCAGGCGGAGCTGCCGGAGTAAATGGGCTGGGACAATTGGAGCCGAGAGAGACCCAGCTTGAGCCGCTCCAGCCATAGAATCCACCGAACGGACAATCCTCATCCAGTGTACTGGGGATTACCCGGAACTCTCCCGCATCTCGCAGCGCCGCTGCTTGAACTCGCGCTCGACTTAGGGCTCTGAAACCGCCCGGACCGTGAGTCGTCGGCCCCCCCGATGATGTGGTGGAGGTCGTACTGGGGAGTGCGGTGGTGGGACCGCCGGGGGTGGTCGTCGTCGTGGTGCTGGGAGCCGCCGTCGTGGGGCCACCGGGAGTCGTGGTGGTGGTTGTTGATGGAGCGGCCGTCGTCGGTCCGCTCGGCGTCGTCGTGGACGTCGTGCTGGGGAGCGCGGTCGTCGTCGTCGGACAGGGCGTCGACGTAATATCGCCCAGGCACGCACCCGGCTCGGAAGGCGGGGGGCCTGCAGGCGGGTTGCCGGGACAGTTTAGGCCCAGCAGGACCCACGTCGACCCGTTCCAACCCCAAAATACGCCCTGATTGCAGTCCGGCATGGCTGAT
>JAQGHU010000049.1 GCA_028291515.1 Schlesneria sp. | reverse complement strand
AGAACCTTGCGTTAGAGAGGAAACGCTCCACCGGCTTTTCGATGGTGACCTTCCAGATGAACTGCGTCGACTCGTCTATGAACATCTTGATCGATGCCCCGTCTGTTCGGCGAAGGTAGATCAGTTGATTCGATCGATAGAAGCCGATTTCAGCGCCGAATTCTTGCCGCTTGATCTTCCAACGCTAGCGCCAGACCCCACCCCTACGGTCCCCGCTCCTTCTCGTCAGAAGAGCGCAGATTTCATCGTGGAGGCAAAGAGTGCAAACTCTGAGTCATTAGCGAATCGTGAGGCCACCGCAATAACCCGCGCCAGCGTATATAAGTTCGTGGATCAACACAGAAGAGTATTCGAACTCCACACTGATCGCGAGGGGCGTGTTTTTGTTGTGGTGCCGAGGCATCTGCAGACATCAGCCCCAACAAGCGTCTTCATTGATAGTGATTCATACCAATTGAATCAGGTCGCGGAAGAGATGTTTGAGATTCAGAATCTTGGCGAAAGGGACCTTCTCGACTTTGCAGATGGATTCAGTTTGTACGGGCTCGTGCGACCATGAACGATGACGTGGATACACTCCACCGAATGCATCGCTGGCTGCTGGCCGAGGAAATTGGCGTTTCTGCTTTCTACTTGCTTAGTGAGGTGTGTAAGCCGCCTCATTTTGATCAGGAGGAACTTCTTCGGGCTAGTAATCACGTCGCCAGACTTTTGGAATCCTATCGATTCTCGCAGTTCTTCCACACTCTTCCGCATTCCACCGTCAATCTGCTCTGGAAGGCCAGGTTTAGATTGCCCAAGGTATTTCGCAATGACATTCAGACCGCATATAAGACTTTCACCCTCGGCAACATGACAACAAATGCAAGAGATCCAGCCACATCAATTGCAGCAGTTCTCGCCTCGGTCATTCTGAACGGCACGGGTGATGCGAGGCGCGTAGCGCGACTGGGAAAGTCGCTTTTCAAATCTTCGGCACCGCCTTGGGTCGCCGTCGGTCTCTCGAAGAGACGTTCTTGGAGGCCGTTTTTGGACCAGGAAGAGTGTGAACGCACTGGCTTTGTCGAAGCATTGTCTATGATCCGGGATCCAAACACGCCGTCGCTGAAGCGACTGAAAGCGGTGGCACGACTCTGCAGCATCGTCAATGAGGTTCCTGGGAGCGAACAGCTTGAGAATGCACTCTTTCACCAATGCTTTACATGGCCACTGGTAGTAACAGATCACGGTGCATTTGCAGTTCCCGTGCTCGTCGACGCAATTTTGCCAGCAATACCGAGCGGTCCCCGATTGCGAGAAGGAGTTAATCCACCGAACGTCATAGGACACACCGGGGTAATAGACCTTTCTTTCGGGCAAGCCCCGACCTTCAACGACTGGTTGAGAAGAGCCTGTCAGGCGGCCCATGACCTTTGGCGAACGCAACACGGGAGCACGCGAGGATTTCGCGAGGCTGTCGCGGATTTCAGAGGCTCATTCGATTTCACATTTGCGAGCGAAGTAGTCAAAAGAGCTTTGCCCACACTTGATCCTGAAAAGGGTGACCGTTTGCGGGTTACCGGCGCGAGCGCGTCCGCATATTTTGCACAAGTACTGCTTGGTCGTTTACTCGGCAGGAGTAGCTACATGAATGTAATTATCACTGGCGAGATCGGCGACAAAATAGAGGATGAAGAGTATGGCTTCGATATTCTGGATTATAAATTCAATAGAATTGACGGCGTCACCAGCAAGCTAGAATATGTCTTTAATGCTCGTTTTAATGATGCTTTCATCGCTCCGGCGCAGAATAGCGACGAAATCGAATCGATGCTTAATAAAATGCATGAGGAACGTCCTACATCTGGGCGGCACAATGAAATCGACTACCAGCAAACGGCGCAAGTCGTTTATTCCTGCGCAAGACTGAGCGACGTTGCGAACGCAGCCCAAGCGATGGGCTGGCGCAGAACTCAGTATATCCGATGCCCCGACGTTGGACATCAGGTACAAGGATGGAAATCCGCGCGAAGAAAGCATGATTCATTTGCGCTCAGGCCGACAGTGTGGCGCGTCCTAGGAGTCCTCAATCGTTCTACTAGTGCCATAGTCAAGTTACCGACGGGTATTTGGCCAGGAAGTGTTGGTCAAGCACTTGAGTACATCAATTATGATTTTCGTAGGTATGACATTGCGCCTGATGGCGGTCTTCTGGAACTAAAGTATCCGCAACCATCTCTGTCTTGGGCCTTTGTTAGAATGTCGGCGAATGAAGAAGATGAGGAGTTTTGGCAGCTTGTCTGTAGAACGATTGGAGCACCCGTTGAGGAGTTCGAGCAGTTTTGTTGCAGTCCAACGCCAGCCATCGCTGCGAACCAATTCGTCGAGCTATTGAATAAGTTCGTGCCCGAACTCGATCGGCGTAGTCACCGTGCACCAGACATAATCGTACTGATTGGATTTGAAGAAGCCTGCAAATCTTTCGAGAGTTGCAAGAATCCTGCAAGTCGGCCGCTTGCGCCCTCGGCAGTCATTCGTGCTGTCCAGCGTATTCAAGAAAGACTGCAGACTGCCTCTCATCGAGCGCAATCCCGTAGTCCGCGTGTATGGGCTGCTCTGCAGAGAGTTCGGATAGTGCTGATGTCCGACGAACCAATCGACTCCAGCCATGATGAGCTGAGAATAGACGAACTCGATACCGATGTGCTGAGCCAACTCCGTTCGCTGGCTGTATTTGACGCGGGATTTACGCAGCAAAGCGCAGCAATGGTCCTCAACCAGCTCGGTGTTCTCGGGAGGAATGTCAAAGAAACACTTAAGAAGCTTAAGGATGTGAGAATTAACAACTCTCCGGCATTAGGTGAATTTGGTGGCGACTACTTTATTCCGATCCGCCTTTGGGCTCAATTGCGGAACGCCTCCGCGTTTGAAGTTCCGTATGTCAAGGCGATTCGATACCGGGCCGCGGCGAAGTCTTTGGCTCCATACACGGCCCGCGGTTCAATGCTGGGAATACCACTGGAGCGATCTCTTCTACCAGAATGCGTGATCGAGGCTCGGAAGTACTTTGAGTTCGCGATCCGTCAAAGGCAGCAGGCGATCGGAGCGATCTTGCAGTCCGCAATTGCTGCCGGACCAGAAAAGACAAAGAAAGAACTTAGGCGATGGAAGGAGATGTCTGACGAGTTAGGAAGCGAGATACAGACAACGGAGCGCGCAGCAACTTGGCCCGGTCGCGGGCTAATTCAGCACCAAATCGAACGCAATACATTCGATGCGCTTGCCGACGCAGAGCATCTCGTTCAAAAGTTGATTCACGGTTGGCAAAACCATCCGTGCAATTACGCCAGAATACCACCCCACCCAATGCTGTGGCTTGCTTCGGCCCGATCGCTAGCAGGATCAGAATCGGTTCACGTAAATCGCTCGCCTGGGGCAGTGGCAGAAGTATGCCAACGATTTAATCGAGCGTTGCAAGTTTGTTTGGATTTCCCGCGTGCGTTGATGTCAGCAAACGAGCGGAAGTGGAACACGTTGCATGTAAAGTGCTGGTACACCCAGTTTCTGCGGAGACACGAACGCGAGAGTGACACTCTGGGCCGCGCGGCCTTACTTGACGGTGAAATCTGGCAGGAGCAAAAGTTTTGGTCGTCAGCTCTTGGAAATGGTTTTGGGTCCGTTCCGGCGGAATGGATCGAAGCACAGGGAGATGAGGCTAAGAGCACGAGTGACGCGTTCAACTACTACCTGGTTGGATACAAGCTCTATCCTGACTGGCAGCAGTTTCGGTTCAAGGTGTTGGGGGCTTCCTGCGTCGCTTTTCAGAGGATTCCGATCGAACTCGCCAATTGGCTTGATCGGTGCGATGACCCTTTCGTTGAAATCGCAAGTTTTGCGTTGTGTTGCAGCCGCTCAAAACGTCAATGTATGAGGTCCGTCTTCGCAGGGCGTGTCCAAACGTACTGGCAAGAAGCTGCTAACACACTGAGAGCAGCGTGGGAGAAAAAAAACGAGGGCTTTACCGAGGCTCTCTGGTCGGCATGTCAGGCGCATGACCTGATTGGACGAGAACGTTGGATTTCGTTAATTCATCCCAATGGATGGTGTTGATCCGCAGCAGATTGATGATCGCATCGCCGATGCCGCGCATCATGACGCGATCGTTTTTTTGCGAGTGCTGAACACTCTGCCAATCATATGGCGAAAACCGCACGACCTTAGGGCCCTGGCTGGGTAAAGTGCCGACCCTTGGGTTCTTGCTCGCACGTCTTTAACGTGATCCTCTCGCAACGACCTTCCCCGTCGCATTCTCTCTCGAAAAAAGTGAAAACTCCACGGCCCAATGCCTATTCACTTTCAGAGACCTTGAGTCACACAAACAGCCATCAGAAGGAGCTTCGCACATGAGTTTCATTATTCGACTGTTGGTCAAGATTATCGCGAGGACACGCCAGATGGCACACGCCAACGGAATTGGTGAATACCACACTATTGGAGGCGAGGCGACTGCTTGTGATGAACTTGACGACACTTCCAGTGAGTTTTCAACAGTATCGAGACACGATGGGTATTCAATACGTTGGCCCCACATGCGTCCGTGGGAGTGGTGAAGAATGTACTTTTGACGAAAGGAGGTGAAACGCGAGTGAATGGTCCGATGTTTGGCCCTTCCATTCAGTTTGGAAAGGCCGTCTAGTTTTTTCTCAATGGAGCTGAATGATGAGCTATCGAAAAGCAAGTCCGGGTGTCCGCAATTGTTCGAAGGATGGGGATACGTATGTCTGCAGGCCATCGAATTCCTGCACGAAATGACTGATGGCGAGACACCACTCCCCTATTGCGGGGAGTGGTGGATTCGCTCTTTGGCAAACATTCCAGGTTTCCACTGATGAGGAGTACCGCATGACGAATGGAAATTGCGACTTGCTGCGATATCGAGAGGTCCATCTCACGCTTGATCCGACAATGGAAGAATTGAACGATTTGTATTGTGCATTGAACGACCCCACCACTGTTCCCCTTTGGCGCGGTGACAAAGGACTTTGGGGAAAGGTAGATTTTGCGGAGCGGTTTCAAGAGTGGGTCAGGAAGGAATTCGGCTTTTACTTTTTCGTTCGGCATGCTCGTAGTGGCTTGGGGGGCTGCGTCTTCGAGTATTCGCGTAGTTTGCAACATGGATATTCGAAGGTCACGATCGTGTTGGACACAAAGTCCATTAACCGGGGTGTCGGTCCCATTGCGACGGCACTGTTTGTTGACTGCCTTTTTCGCAATTGCCGAATCGATCGTGTCCTCATGGAGGTCTATGGCTTCAATGCTACTGTCGTGCAAATGCTGCGATCGCTAGGACGCCATCTCCGTCAACCAATCGAAGAATCATGCTTGAAAGATCACCACTACTGGGACGGGAAATACTGGGATTTTCATACCTTTGTGCTTCGCCGAAACCAGTGGCCATTTATTGCGAATGCGATCCTTCCGAACCACGCAATGAATCCGTAGATAACTCTTTCGCGTCAATCGGAACTCAAACCGCTGGAAACTACAGTGGACTTCAGCCAAATCGATGATGGAACTGGCAGCGACAGGAATTAAGCAATGAAAATCAGGAGATCGTTTCGATTCGCCTTTCAATGTTCATACGAATCGGATACTGGGTCCCGCTTTGGTGGGACAAGGTCTGTTGCGAGGAATCGTAATCTCAAGACGTAGTTGCCAGTCGCGATGAATCCCCGCCTATCCGAGGCACCCGCTATTCGGATCAAGTAACGTTTTCCTGCTTCTACTGTGGATACCATCCGTTGTCGATGGCTGCACAGCAAACCGTCTTCGCACAGTAGTTCAAGCACCGTGTCCAGACTGCTATTTGGAGTTTCGGGCCGGATCAGTATGACGCCACTGTCCGATGGCGTGAAGGTCAGCCAATCTTCATCATTCACCGGCGAAATTGATCCCACCACCGAAGCATGACCCTCATGTAGCGTAAACAGGTGTGCTTGCTGGGCGCTGTCAGCGTAGGAGTCCTCAATGATCTTGCCGTCTGGCATGAAGGGCTCCCGCGGCGGAGCGGAAGCTGGCTGGGACGCCACGAGTAAGAGCGGTCCGAGGCGTTGATGCGTACTGCTTATTTTCACAAAGAAGTTGCTGTCCTGCATCACTGAGAACACGACTTGAGAATCGTTCGCTGGACCGGAGTTCCCGTCTTCAGCCACTTCCTTCATATTCGCATCAAAGACCGTCATCTTCCCGTCAAACTCGTCCGTCAGCGTTAAGGCCTCAATCAACAGCAACCCAGTGTGGACGGATTTTACACAGAACCATTGCGTTTCGCTGGAACGTTTGACTTCCCCGGCGGCGCTGGCGCGTCCCATCGACCCGAGATCCAGGGGAATTGCAGTGGACACATCTGCTCCCGGCAGCAGCGCGACGGATTCTCCCGATTGAACTTTACCGTGAGCCTGTATCGGCAGAGGTTTCAAATCCACTCTTGGCTTCTCGTACTGTGGCGCTACCAGCCAGGTAGTCATCAGCACGACAACCAGGACACCTATTCCCCAGGTCGTTCGTCTGATCAGTCCCTGCAGGAATCGGATCGGCTCAACGGAACTGACTGCCTCAGGTCGTTCTCGGCGTTCCAAAGCCGCAGCGAATTCGCCCGCTGTCTGGTATCGATCATGCTGGCTTTTGGCCATTGCCTTCAGGCAAATTGCCGCGAGAGTTTCATCGATGTCCGCTCGCAGAGATTGTGGACTTGCAGGATCATTCCGCAGAATTCTTGTCATCACCTCGAAAGGAAGACCAGTAAACGGACGGTTCCCCGTCAACCCCTCATACAGCACGACTCCCAAGCTGTACACATCGCTGCGAGCGTCTATCACTCCCTCGACCAATTGCTCCGGGGGCATATAGGCCGGTGTACCGATAAATCCGTCGGGTGCGGATGACGTTTGAGATGCCAACCCAAAATCCATCAGGTGCGGCTCACCGAATCTGTCCAGCAGAATGTTCTGTGGCTTAATATCGCGGTGGATGATGTCAGCTCGATGCAGGCAATCCAGCGCCCTAGCGATCTTTATGACAACCAGTGCGGCCTGATCCGGCGATGGAAGGCCGCGTCTCCAAGCGGCGGCCAATGATTCCCCGTCAATCAAAGCCAGAACGATATACGGTTGGCCGTCAATTTCCCCGGCGTCATGAATTGTGCAGAGATGGGAGTGATGGATTTTCGCAGCCTTCTGCGCTTCTTCAAAAAACTCCTGACGTGTTTGGACGCTATCAAAATGGGGTGTCTTCAGAGCCGCTTCACGAGCCAACATGGGATCGAAAACGCGATAGACGGTTCCCATCGAACCGTACCCCAGCAGTTCGCGAATCTGAAACCGGCCGAACCACTGTCCCACTTCCAAAGGGGACTTAGGATTGCTGGTCGACTTGCCGATCTGTTCTTTCACCGGAAGTCCATCGCTCGCGGTCGTGGGGTGGCAATCCTCAGGGTTGGCTTGTCCTTGGTGATTGAAGATATCGTCGTCGGATAAAAGCGATGCACATTCAACATCATCCTTAGTGACAACCGCAGAAACATCGAATCCAACGTTCGCAAACCGCGAATGTAATTCCTCTTCCGTTGGCACTTCTCCGAACAGTATCCGTGTACTGCATTCGGCGATCAGCAATTCCCGAAGAATCGTCGGATTCGTGGCGAGGTTCGGATAGACCTCAAGGTACGATTCCATCAACCGCTTGTCGCCACAGCGCCAATGGAGTTCCTGATCGACCTTGATCAATTCGGCGACGATGTATTCCCAACAGGTATCGCCTTCAGACGGGATGAAATTCGCCAGATCTGGAGACCGAGTCAGCTTCCAGGCTGCTTCCAGCCGATTCACGGCCTCGACCATTTGAGCCCAAGCGTTTGGGTTCGAGTGGAGCGGGTTTCGGCCGTCTTCGGGCTCATGGTTGTTTGTCATGGGCCAACATGGATGAGGTGTGAGGTAAATTGTTTCCCGTCTACCTATCAATCCGAATTCCGAGCCGCTCCAGGCAGGAAATCTTGGGATTTTCAGAATTTTTCCAAACTTCGCCGTTTTAGCAGGTCGGCGACGCGGATACGGGTTCTCTGAATCGATGTGGCCGTCGTGCCGATCTTTTGGATGATTTCTTCTGGCGAGTATTCCTCAAACAAGAGTTGAAGGATGGTCGGTTCGGGTTCCTGCAGTTGCTTGACGACCCAGTCCAGTTCGTCCGCGAAAGCAACGGCTTCGTCCGTCGAGAATACCAAGGCGAGTTCCGCAATCGGCGCTGCCGGATTCAACGGAACCTCAGCATCCACGTTGCGCATCTTGGATTGGTGGTACTCAACTCTGCTTTTCACTTTGTTCCGGGCGATTCCCATCAGCAGCTTCCACAAGTCCGTGGAGTCCTCGACTGAGAAATCGCCGGACTTCGCTCTCCGGAAAAAAGACAGAAAGGCGGACTGAGCAATATCGTCAGCGTCGACACGCTGGCGAATTCTGACGCTGAGATAGGAGCCAGCAAACGCCACAAGTCGCCGAACGTAGCGCTGATGAAGAAGTGTGGCTGCCGTGGATTCTCCATTGGCCCACTGTTGCATCAACTCAGCGGAAGAGGGTGACTCGGACATACGGATTATTGTGAGCAGCTTGATAGGTCAATGCAAGGCGTTGCATGGATGGGTCGGGCGTTGGTCGCAGACATCGTGAACTGTGAATCTGAAAAGAGTAAGTAAGCCGTGACACGCGGACACGCGATTCTTCGGCGGTTCAGGGGATTTTTGTCCGATTTTTTGGCCGTGCTGTGGCCAAGTTCGGATTGTTGGTCAGGAGCCCATCAATCGTGCGATGGAAGACTCCCTTCGTCAGAAGCTCGTACAGGAATCTTGCCATGAGAACGCAGCGTCGGATCTGGTGGTCGGTCATGGGGATGTTTACGGCGATCTGGCTGGTGGCTGTTCCGGCGAAGCTGGAGATCGTCGCGGGGCTCGCGTTCGCGGCGATGATCGGTTGGTGGTTTATGGGTGGATTCTGCTCGCGGATAATCGGAGCGACGATCGTCAGTTCCATTCGCTGCCACGGGTGTGGCCTAGAGATTCCGGCGGTGACTCAGTGGCGGATCGGCTCCTATACGGATCACCGCGCGCGGCACTTCTTGTGGGCGACGAATCCAATGGACGGCGCTCGACTGGGTCATATGGACTGTCCGCAGTGCTCTTGCACCATCGTGTTGTGAAGGTGCCATCATGCGACGACCACAGAATCTGTGGGAACAGTTGATCGGCAAGGCGCGCGCCGCCGGGGCGAGCGGGATGGGACTCTGGCCACTCCAGGCCGACCCGTGCGCTTTGGAACCGCCTTGCGAACCGTTCGATCGCCAGAAGCTGACCGTTTGGGAGGCAGTGTCGCAGCGCTGGGACGCGCCGTGGGAAGGACAGTGGTGGAAGCGACTCTTGTTTCCTCCCACTCCCCTGTTCCCTGACGGGTATGGCCTCGTGTTGCCGAAGCTGACCCACGGCGAGACGGCCAATCTCGCTCAGATCGTCGTCGCACAATTCCCCGAGGACTCGTCGACGATTGCTAAGGCGGATGTGTTCCTCAGATCGCTGAGCAACCTGTCGGCTCCTGTGTCGTTCGAAATTCTGGGCTTGGGAGTCCAGCCGCAGTTCGATACGGATCAAGCTCAGGCGTTCATCGCGGCCGAACAGCCGGAACGGCTGTCGGAGGCGATTTGCGGTTGGACCGAGCCTTATGTCAAGACGCAGTTCGTGGCTCAACAGAGCGATGCCCAGCAGGTGGCTCACCAACTGCTGGCGCAGTATCCCAATTCGGCGATCTTGGCGACGAGCGATGATGACAGCGAGTACGCAGACTGGAAAATCGCTAGCGACATCCGCAGTGCCGAGGGGTTTGGCGGAACGCTGGGATTGCGATATCCGTACTCTCATTGTCTGCGGATCTTCACCAAACTCGACCCTGATCCGTTGGGGGTGGCTCTGGCGGCGATGGATCACCTGGGCCCGCGCGAATGGGCGCTGCTGCAAATTTTGTTTCAGCCGGTGACGCAGCCATGGCGGGACTCCTTGCGAGAGGCGTTCGTCAATCCCTACGACGGCGGCAAGTTCTGGTTTCAGGATGTCACGGCACGGACGCTGGACGACAAGTTCTCCACTCCCCTCTTCGCGGTTTCGATTCGTCTCACGGCACGGACGCAAAGTGTCTATCAGCACCTGCAGGGTTGGGCCGAACAATTTGCCACTCCGCCACAAGGATTTGATCATCTGCTAGAGGATGAAGAAGCTGAACGGCTGGCGGAGGCCATTGAGTATCGTTGCGCGTTCCGGCCAGGGATGTTGTTGAATGTCTCCGAACTCGCGAGCCTAGTACATCTGCCCGGTGAATCCATCGTGTCCGAGCGGCTGAAGCAGGTCAAGACGCGGACGCGACCAGCCGGAGATGTCCAATCGCTGGATGGCAGCGTGCTGCTGGGTGATAACATCCATCGCGGGATCACCAGACCGGCGCGGATTTCCGCCAACCTGCGACCGCGTCATTGCTATGTTGCTGGAGCGTCTGGTACGGGCAAATCCACGCTGCTGTTGAACATGATCCTGCAAGACATCGCCGCTGGCCGAGGCGTGGGCGTCCTTGATCCGCACGGCGATCTGATCCATGACGTGCTGTGCCGCATTCCCGAGGAGCGGATTGACGATGTTGTGTTGTTCGACCCGACGGACGATCAGTTCCCGGTAGCGCTGAACATTCTGGAGGCCCGCGACGAAACCGAACGGGAACGCATCGTCGCCGAGACGGTGATGTCACTAGAGCGGTACTTCCCTTCGTCGTGGGGGCCACGGCTGGAACGGATTTTGACGTTCACCTTGTACAGCGTCTTAGACGCGATCCCCGGCGCAACGCTGGCGGATGTCGAGCGGATGCTCATTGATCCGAAGTTTCGGGAAGAAGTCATCCTCAAGACTAAAGATCCACGATACGTGGATTTTTGGAATAAGCAGTTCGTGTTCCTGCCGAAGAACGCCGTTGATCCGGTGCTCAACAAGCTGTCGGTGTTTCTGCTGAACCGCACGGTAAGGAATATCATTTGCCAGCGACACTCGGCCATTGATTTCGATGAGGTGCTCAATGGCGGCAAGATTCTGCTGGCGAATCTGTCGACGGGACGACTGACCGAGAAAATCGCCGGGACTTTGGGCAGTTTTGTGGTGACCAAGATCGTCAATGCGGCCTTCCGGCGAACCCACCTCCCCACTGACCAGCGGCGACCGTGGCATTTGTATGTTGACGAATTTCAGGCATTCATGAATCTGTCGGTAGGCTTTGAGCGAATCTTGGCGGAGGCGCGCAAAACAGGATTAGTGCTCGCGGGACTCGCGAACCAGTACGTCGGCCAGATCACACCCACGGTGCGCCAAGCAATCTTTGGCAACGTCGGAACACTGATTGTGTTCAGGCTGGGAGTCGATGATGCTCGAACGGTCTCCAGTGAACTCGGGGTGTTCACTGCTGATGAGATTCTGAATCTGGAAGTCGGTCAGGCGATTGTCCGTAGCGGCATGTCAGCGAGTACGTTCAATCTGCAATCACATCCCAAACCTGCCCTGGCTGACACAGATCCCACGGCGAGAATCAGGCAGCGAATGCGAACCAACTTCGCTCGTCCTGTCGCCGACGTGGAAGCGGAAGTGGGCACGATCTCGACAACGGGACATTTCCCCGCCCGCGACGGTGAAACCTTCGCAGAACCGGAAGATCCGTCAGAGGATGATTTAGTGGTCTGAATCGGTACGATCAGGAAGACACCCAATCGTGGATTGGTTGTCCCAGAAGATCGTATTCGTGTTGATGCACGCAGCCGCGCTGATTGGTACCCGAGTTAACACTAGCATCGTCCCAACTCTGTCCCTTTTTTTGTTTCACGACATCGCTAGAACTCACGCTGGCATCGTTCCAACTGGTGATGCTTGGCCCGAATCCCTTGGATTTCATGTACTGACGACAACATCTACAGAGCAGACCTGTCTCCCTTTTTCGAGCCTCACGCTGCGCCGACCGAGCTCGATTTTGAACTTACCTCAAAGCAGTAGCCCCTCGTATTTCACTGGCCATGGCCTCTATTGCAGGGAGACACCTCCCCAATCGACTTGTCTACGCAAACCGTTAAGGTGATTCGCCAAGGTAACCCCTGACCTTTGCAAACACTGAGGTGTGTGGCAGCTAATCATTCAGGATTGCACCTTTACTCTTGAGGATTCCCTCTATTTGCTTCAACAGCATTCGTGAGTTGCTGTCGGAAGAACAGATCAAAACGAACTCACCAATTAATTCAGCGGCCGCCGAGCTTGCTCGTGAACTAGTCATCTTGACTACCATATTGCTCGAGCGAACATACCCGCTCCTAAGCTTAAATTCTCCGTGCGTCTCCGTGTATTGCTCAACGACGTCAACGTCGAGACCGCGAACTGCCATTTCGTCCGGCCAATCGTCGCAAAGACGAACGTCGCAAGAGAACACGTATACATTTCCAAGACTCATCGCTACTCCGTGTTGTCATCGGCCAAACAGTCCACCGACCAATCCATTCCAGAAGGAATGAGCGGTTCCGGTAACACACGAAAGTACGTGTGTCTGCTGTGGTAAAAGAGCTGAATAGGGGAATAAGATAGGCACCCCTCGAATTACAAGCCATGATTCCGCAGCAATCGTTACTTCGGAATTAGCAATAATCCACTGACCACCCAATCCCCCCATTCCCTGCCTCCAAACACTACCTCCGGCCGCGGAAGCGCCGAAGCTCATATGAATTAAATAGGGGTTGCCGGGGCCGATGGCCGCCTGCCACGTCGGAAGTCCGGCTGCCCCCCAAGCATATGCCCCAAGTGCACTATATGCCGATATCGCTCCAACTTTCGCCGAACAATTGGCATAGCCGTACGCACCTCCATAGCGTTCAACATTTTCATTTACTCGATCGTTAAGCGAGGAAATCTGCCCCAAAGTTAATGCGTTACTGACCATCTCGCTTCCGTGAGTGTATCCGAGCCCAAACCCACCAAGAGAACTAAGATTCTCCTCGCTCACCGGATTGAAAAAATCAAGCCAAGACTGGGTCGGACTAGATACGCCCCAAGAAATGGGGTTCCAATAATTGGCCAGACCATATGCGTCTTGGCCAGTCAAAGGATCACTGTCAACATACTCATACAGCGATTGTGTTGAAGCTGAACGATGTGGATCGCGCTGCAGCCAACTACCTAGAACACAATCGTAAATTCGGTAGCGGACGGCGAACAACCCACTTCCGGAATCAAATCCATAACCTGTATATGTTATCTCCCAAGAAAACGACGAGGACGCTCGCGCCGAAAATGCGGGCGAGAGGATTGTCATATTCCCATACGGATCATACTCGTATCGCTCTTGAACAGCTCCACTGGCGTCAACAATCGCCGTGATGTTCCAGTTCGCGTCCTGGCAGGCATAAAACCGTTCGTCGAGCGAGCCACTGACCGAGCGGTTCCGACAGACGACATCGTCTATATACCGAACACCCCACACATATTGCTGGTCAGGACTCGCCGAATCAGGACTCGTTCCCGATCGCTGCTCCACATCACGCCAGCCATCCGTGTAGTAGAAGTGTAGCGTCGCCGACAATGTTCCGCTCGTGTAATCCTTGCGCACGACGCGATAGTTCCGCCCGTCGTAAACATTCTGCTGAACGGTATCGTGAGACGTGCTGTCGGTCAGCGAAACCAGCCGGTTCCATGCATCGTAGACGGCCGTGAATCCCTTCGCCGGATCCGCGGGTTGTGGCACCGTCGTCATGTTCCCCGCAGCGTCGTAGGCGGGGTTCACCCAGGCTGAGCCAACCGAATTCGCGATACCGGTAATCTCGTTGACGGCATTCGCCGACCGGCTTTGAACGAGATCCCAGTTGTTATCACCATCGTCGTCTTGCTGGAACCCGCTCCAATTCCCGGTCGAGTCGAGCGTCCAGCACTGCGCGAACTGCTCATTCGTGATCCCGGTATTGGTCCCGTTGAGCGTACCGCGATCGCCATTTTTCAGACGCTGCAGTCCATCATAGCCGTAAAGCCAGTCGTAGTGCTGGTTCGGATCTGTCGGATTTGCCCGCCAAGTCCGGCTGGAGTCTCGGTTGTAGCCGTACTGCACACGGGACAGATCGGTACTCGACGACGTATTCCGCCAGCGAGAGTCTTTCACGCGGCCGAACCGATCGATCCCGGCATAGATATCGCCGGTATCGGGATCGTTGGTCCCGGTGAGACTGATCAGCGTGTAACGCAGATTCGCCTCGGACGAGTCCTGCTGTACGACGGTGCCAAGACCGAGATAGCTGTAATCGGTCAGGTGCGTCGCGCCGACGCTACTGTCGATCAGACTGGCAACCTGAGTGGAAGCATCGGTGATGCTGCCGGAAGCTCCATAGCTGTAGGTGAGAACGCGCCCATTCGGATAGGTCAGCGTCGTCGGTCGGATGGTATTCGCAGAGCCATTGGCATAACCCATCTGCACGTTCGCCGTCGTCGAGGTGTTCACCTGACCGCTGTGCGCCTGGTACGTCTTGATCGACTGCCGGAAGCCGTTGTAGGTCCACTGGACTTCGTTGACGGCTGAGCCTGAACCGACGCTCGCATTATTCCAGTTCGTGAGCTTAGCCAGCATCCCTCGGACTTCATAGGCTGACGATAGTCGCAGGACGGCATTATCGACCCCCGAGCCGACAGTCGTTACGCGATCATGGATGGGACGACCGAGTTTGTCGTACTCGTACTGATGGACGCAACCCCGTTGATCGGTAAGTGACGTTCGTTCTGCCTGCCGATTAGACGTGAAGGAGACGACATCGCTGCCGCTGACCGAATCGGGATAGGTGATGGATCTCAGCAGCACGCTCGTCGCCACGTCTGAATTCGCGATCGTCGTGCCATAGGTCCAGGTCGTGGTCTGATTGGTCGTACTTGAGTTCACGGCCGTCATCGTCGCTTGTTGCCCATCCGGCGTGTAAGCAAACAGCGTCGTGCGGTTCGTATCGTCGGAAGGCGTGCAACCACTCCCCGAACTGCTGGACGATGAAGAAGACGAGGACGAACTAACTGCTTGGTAATTCTCGATCGTCGCCACAGTCCGTCCGGTATCGTCATATTCCGTTCTTGTCACAATCCCGGCTGGATCGGTGGCGTTGAGCACATTTCCAGCAGAGTCGTAAGAGACGCGACTGACCAACACGTCGTCCGATGGGGTTGGGATTGTGCTCGATCGAGACAAGGCCGTCCCGCCATTAGTGCCATAATTCGCCGTCGCCACCGTCCGACCGACGCCGTCGGCGTACATTGCCGCATAAGTCACACGGGCCTTCGGGGTCGTGCTCGGATCCTGGAGTGCCCCCGTTTGCGAGTCCGGCGCATTGTGGTACCGCTGGTACGCTGTGGTCTGGATCATGTTGCTGGCGTCGTCATACGCGGTTTCTGACTGCTCCATGATCACATCGCCGGTGACGGTGAACGCCTCCGCATACGTCGACTCGTCGAGGTCATAACCGCTGTAGCGATTGGTCGACCGCCCCAGGCTGTCGAACGTCGTCTTACCGAATAGATTCGAACCGGCCGACAGCGATTTAATCACATTGCTGGATTCGTCGTACCAGGTGTTATCGGTGAGACTGTTTCCGACCGTTCCTGTCGACGGATCGACGCCGTAGGCAATCGATTGATAGACACGACCCAGGTCATCGTACTTGGCCTCGGACTGGGCGACGAGGTTTCCAAGGGCCGTCGTATCGTACTGCTGCTGTAGGGTGACTTGGTTGAGATTGTCATAGGTCAGCTTTTGGAAGTAATCGATCTCGCCGTCGGTCGTGATGCGGCGGTTTCGCCAATCGTAGGTCATCGATGTCACTCGGGTCACCGACGAGTCGACATACTGTGTCATCTCCGTCAGATTGCCGTCACCGGCGTCCAGACCGTCGTCATATTCATTCCCGGTTACGATCACCATGTTGTTGTCGGGATCGCTACCGCCACCCGTCGGATCGTTCTCAGTCGCACCGTCATCGTTCGTGCCGACATAAGAGCCGATCACCAGTCCTCGCGAATCGTAAACGAGATCCGTGATCGTCCCGCCGGGCGTGACGATTCGGTTCCGGCGTTTCATGACGTCATAACCAAAGTTCGTCTCATCATAGTTGGTACCGGGCGAACCATCGCCGGTGGAGGGAATCGTATGGTAAACCCGCTGCGAAGCGAGGAGGCAACAATCCGTGTACTGATTGGTGGTCCAACGCGTGTAGCTCGACTGCGGGAACGCCGCCGCCCCGCCCCCGGCGTCGTCGATAATCTCCGCCAGCGTTCCCGACGTGTCGCTGGAAGCCGCCTGAATCGATTCGTTTACCCGTCCGTCCGCTTCCATCTTCGTGATCGACACGGGATTGACGAGCGTCGCGACGGGGAAGCCGCCCGTGGTGACATAACCCTGCCCCGCGTAGGTGATGTGGTTGACATCGTCATAGACCACCCAAGTAGCCGTGCGGATCGATGTCGATGTACCAGCAAGATCAATGTCGTGGACGGGACCAAGGGATTCGAGCGGTCGGCCTTTATCGTCGGAGACGATGTCGGTGACCAAGTTTAGCCCGCCATCGGAGGGAGTTGACCACCCGGACGGAGCATCCGGATACAAGGACGTATCGACATCTTGAATCTGCTGGATCAGCGCCCCGGTCCCGAGGTCATAGATCGCATGACTGATGAAGCCGCGTTCGTCCATGCTCCAGACTAGGCGACCTCGGTCGTCAAACACGTCCTTGCGGGTATTGGCGACACCCGGGCCGTTCTGACCGGTTGAAATGACCGGCAGTGTCGTCGTTCGTTGATCGATCTGCGTCGTCCCGGAATGCCAGGTGTAGCTGAACGAAGTCTCGATCGCTCCGGTCCCGTTGTCGTTCCGGTAATTGGTCACTTTTGACAGAGGATAGATTGTGTCCGAGCCCGCCGTCCGGGAGACGTATTCGTAGGCGATCTGCGGAACGGGTGTTCCCGCCGAACCTTCGACGAGGAACGTGCCCGACACGTAACCGGCCGCCGCGCCGCTGCCGGTGGTGGCGTAATACTCGGTGACTCCGATCAGTCCCGCATTCGTGCGCAGCGCAATGTCGAGATCCGGGGCGGTATCGTCGTACGAAATCACTGCCGACGGCGAGGCCTGCCAGAGCGCGCGATAGTTGTCGCTGTAGTTGGACGCCGTAATCCAGTGATTGGTCCCGTCCGAGAAATCGCGAATCAATGGCTGGCCGAGAGAGTTGGTATAGACCGTCACCGTCGTCGCATCGGGATTCGTGACGACTGTCGAATTGGCCCATTCGTTCGGGGTCATCGCCGTATTCGGGGTCCCATAGTCCAGTCCGAACGTCTGCGACCCGCCGCGAACCTGCTCCAGCGTCACTCGCTGATCGCCGTCGTACTCGAAGTAATTGTCGGCATACATGGCCACCGTCGCGTCCGACGCCGTCAACGGATCGAGACTGTCATCCACCATCCGCTGCCAAGTGCCTGGCTCAATAACATACTTGAGTCCATGGGCGAATCCATGCGTGGCTCCGCTGAGGTAGTAGCGGTAGGCCATATTCTGGGTGGTCACCCAACCCGAGACGTCGGGATCTTGAAGTTCGACATGCTTCAAATCGCTGGTGGTACCGTGGGTGTCCCCCGAACTGTAGTAGCTGTAGACCGCTCGGCGAACATCTTCCCAGCCACTGGAGTTCCATTGTCGACTGAGCGTCACACTCGTCAGATCGTCGGTAGTCGCATCGTAGGTATAAGCGTACGATTCGGTGAGGGTGTCCAAGCCGACCGTGCCTGTCCGTTGAATCTCGGCGATTCGGCCGGTGGCGGTATACGACTGGACTTCGGTCGTCGCGCCTCCCGGATCTGCCTGAGAGGCGAACGCCCCCTGGGGGTAGGTCGTCTGCACGAAATCGTGGAACAACTGGACAGTTCCATCAGGCAGCAGGAACACGAGTTTGTGATTGGTCGTGTCGCGGGTCAACGTCGTGCGAGTTCCCAGGAGCGGCAATAGATCGCTGCCGGACTTCTCGAACCAGGAGGCGTTATTGGCGTTCCTCACGACATTCATCACTTGAGAGTTTTCGTAGACTTGTGGCCATTGAAAGACGAACCAACCGAAGCCCTGGCCAAAATTGGTCATCGTCGTCATGCGGTTGCAATAGCTGCGGTGATGCCCCCACGACTGACCGAATCCGCTGGAGGCGATGTCCATTGAACTTACGGTCAAGATCCCGTTGGAGAATTTGACGGGTTCGTCAATACCTTGATCTGGCGGCATTTCTTCCGGGCAATCGCAGGGAGTGCAACTATCTGCAGTACAGTCTTCCGGAGTGATCAAGAAGATCAGGATGACGAGTACCAAACAGGGAACCATCGCACCGTCACCAACGCACTCGCCTGGATCCTCAGGCGGAGCTGCCGGAGCAAATGGACTGGGACAATTGGAGCCGAGAGAGACCCAGCTCGATCCGCTCCAGCCATAGAATCCACCGAACGGACAATCTTCATCCAGCGTACTGGGAATTACCCGGAACTCTCCCGCATCTCGCAGCGCGGCTGCTTGAACTCGCGCTCGACTTAGTGCCCTGAAACCACCCGGCCCCGCTGTGGTCGGGCCACCCGATGATGTGGTGGAGGTCGTACTGGGGAGCGCGGTGGTGGGACCGACGGGGGTGGTCGTCGTCGTGGTACTGGGAGCCGCCGTCGTGGGGCCACCGGGGGTCGTGGTGGTGGTTGTCGAGGGAGCGGCTGTCGTCGGTCCGCTCGGCGTCGTCGTGGACGTCGTACTGGGGAGCGCGGTTGTCGTCGTCGGACAGGGCGTCGACGTAATATCGCCCAAGCACGCACCCGGCTCGGAAGGCGGGGGGCCTGCAGGCGGGTTGCCGGGACAGTTTAGGCCCAGCAGGACCCACGTCGACCCGTTCCAACCCCAAAATACGCCCTGATTGCAGTCCGGCATGGCTGAT
>JAQGHU010000086.1 GCA_028291515.1 Schlesneria sp. | reverse complement strand
TTATGGGCCTAATTCCAGGGCCGAAGGGCCCTGGCTGGGCAAAGTTCCGGCCCCTTGGGCCTGATGACAATGAACCGACCGACGATCATTCCGATTGCCTCTGGGGTGAGATGTGTAGATACCTATGGGTGGCCGCTCTGGGCCACCAGTGGCTTCGCGTCGCTGCGATCGCTTTGATCGGGTGACCAGCGTGTGCAACATTCAGCGTCACCACGCTTCGTTTACTCCTTGACACATCGGCAAGACACTGGCAACGCAAAGCCGTCGCCAGTGGTACCCGAAATGATGTTTCTTGCAAGCAGAATCGCGCACGCTCGTTTTAGATGTCGTAATACATCGCGAATTCATAGGGATGAGGCCGCTGGCGCAGCGCTTCGATTTCTTTTTCAGTCTTGTACCAGATCCACGTATCGATCACGTCTTCCGTGAAGACATCGCCGCGCAGCAGGTACTGGTGATCGCGTCGCAAAGCCGACAGAGATTCTTCCAGCGACGCCGGCGTCTTCGGAACGTCGGTCAGTTCGTCAGGAGCCAAGTCATAAATGTCCTTGTCGAGCGGCCGACCCGGATCAATTCGACGCTGGATTCCATCGAGTGCGGCCATCAACACCGCTGACATCGCCAGGTAGCCATTCGACGAAGCATCCGGACACCGGAATTCAATCCGCTTGCTCTCAGGCCGTGGGGTATGCACCGGGATCCGAATCGCCGCCGAACGATTTCGGCTGCTGTAGGTCAGATTGATCGGGGCTTCGAATCCCGGAATCAGTCGTTTGTAGCTGTTCGTGGTCGGACAGCAAAATGCCATCAGCGACGGAGCATGATGCAGGATGCCGCCGATCGCGAACATCGCTGTTTCCGACATCCCTGCATAGCCCGAACCCGCGAACAGGTTGTTCGCGCCGTGCCACAACGAGAAATGCAGATGCAGCCCTGAACCGTTGTCGTTCCACAGCGGCTTCGGCATAAACGTCGCCGACTTGCCATGTCGAGCCGCCACGTTCTTGACGATGTACTTGTACAGCAGCAGGTTGTCGGCCGTCTTCACGAGCGGAGCATAACGCATGTCGATTTCACACTGACCTGCAGTCGCCACTTCGTGATGCTGGGCTTCCACCGGCACGCCGCAATCCTGCAGCGTTAACATGATCTCGGTCCGCAGGTCCTGCAGAGTGTCGACCGGCGGCAGCGGGAAGTAACCTTCCTTGTAACGGACCTTCTGGCCGTTGTTACCGCGCGATTCCACTCGCCCGCGATTCCACTGTCCTTCGATACTATCCAGGTGGTAATACGCTTCGTGTTCGTTCTGATCGAACCGAACATCGTCAAAGACGAAGAATTCTGCTTCCGGACCAAATTGAGCCGTATCCGCCAAGCCCGTCGATTTCATGTAGTTTTCGGCTTTGCGGGCAACATTGCGCGGATCTTTGGCATAGTCTTCGCGCGTGATCGGATCCTGAATATTACAGGTCATGACCAGCGTTTGAGACATAAACGGATCAACAAAGGCCGTTCCCGGATCGGGAACGACCAGCATGTCGCTCTCATTAATGGCCTGCCAGCCGCGAATAGACGACCCGTCAAATCCAAATCCGTCCTCAAAACTCTTTTCAGATAGAGCGGTGACGGGGATCGTGAAATGTTTCTGGTTCCCCGGAAAGTCCATGAACCGCAGGTCCACGGCACGGACTTCTTTCTCTCGACACAGGGCTAAAACTTCACGAGGGGTCGGGGAATGCACAGACTCGGTCTCCATTGGGCGCACAAAGGATGCGGTCAGGGTGTGGTTCTGACCCACGATATGCAAACACAGTACCACCGGGCAAGCGGCTTGATTAAATCAGGTGACCAAACCGGATTTTCAGTCCATGTTTTCCTTAAAAACGGTGATACGACATTCTGACGCGTCGTCGATCGACTGACGGAAACCGGAACGTAGAAATGATTTCAGAACAATCATTGGCGGACATCGATCGATCTGACTAGTCTTGACGGTCACCATGCCACGATTTGCGATCCTGACGCACGACCACCCGTTTCTCCACTGGGATTTCCTGCTGGAACAAGGTTCGACGTGTCGGACTTGGCGTTTGTTGCAACGACCAGACGCGGCCAGCCAGATCCCCGCCGAGCCACTCCCAGACCATCGGATCCTCTACCTCGACTACGAAGGGCCCATCAGCGGTGACCGCGGCAACGTGACACGCTGGGACGGCGGAACCTTCGATTTGCTATCCGATCAGCCCGAAAAAGTTGTCGTGATGCTCCACGGTCACCAGGTCACAGGCGAAGTCACGATGTTGCAGAACGACGACGGATCGTGGCAATGGCACCGCAAACCAATGTAGTAGGCACATTTGCTCAACGGGATGCAGAAAAGCAAGACGATTCTCACGCGAAGCCGCGAAGTCGCGGAGAGGAAACCAGAACCCACAAGTCCACTTCTGTAACTCTTTCTTCTTCGCGCCTCCGCGGCTTCGCGTGAAAAATCCTCTTCTCGACAAGACTCGCTTGGCCGACCGCCTACCCCACGAAGTGCTCACGCACCAGTCTCTTAAAATCCTGCTCGTTCTTCACCTTCTGAACTGCATCGCGAAACGAAGCAAAGTCTGGCAATGCCTTCGCAAAGTAGCACGCCACGCGCGGTAACCGCTTCAGCGCCAGATGATTGCCGTAGAAATCAAACTCACTGGCCACCAACTGCAACAGCACCCGAGCCCTCTCACCCAGGTTTGGCGGAGCCACCGTCGCACCACCGGTGACCAGAGACCGCGCCTGCTGAAAGATCCACGGATTACCCAGGCATCCTCGCCCAATGGCCACTCCGTCTGCACCGGTCTCTTTCAAGAAGCGAATGGCATCGACCGCTTCACGAACCCCACCACTCCCCATCACCGGAATCTGCACCGCCTGCTTCACGCGAGTCACCACCGACCAGTCCGGCCCGCCGACATACGACTGCGCCACACTGCGCGCATGCACATCCACGGCAGCCGCCCCGGCTCGTTCTGCCAGTTGAGCGATCTCCACCGCCGTCTCTCGTTCGGCATCGGGCCCGGATCGGATCTTGAGCGTGACTGGAATATCGACCGCGCGCACGACTGCTTCGACTAGTCTGGCGATCGCGGGGGGATCGGCCATCAACGCCCCCCCTTCCCCGCGTCCGATCAAGCGACGGATCGGACATTCGAAGTTCAAGTCGACGATTGAGAACCCCTGTTCAGCCACGACCTTCGCCGCCTCAGCCAGAATACGCGGGTCATTGCCACTGATCTGACCGACTGAAGGCCGCTCAGTCGGCGAGGTGTGTAACAGCTTGATCGCGCGGCGATCCCGCTTGGCGACGTCGCAGCCATCAACGCGTTCACCGCAAACGAGGCTGGCGCCGAGTTGTTTGCAGATCAATCGAAACGGATAATTCGTGTGCTCCTCCATCGGAGCCAAAGTGATGGGGTGCGAAACCGCGACGGAACCAATGCGCATTCAACTATCCAAACTCAAAAGACAACTTCATCCGGCACGGAATCGTTAGAACGCATCCCGCTTCACTGTGGCGTCCCGCGAACAGAATGCCGCTTGGTCTAACCCATGTTTCAACGCGAAACCAAAGTGCTACCAGCACTAGCCGCGGCCGGTATTGCGGACTCGCCGATCGAGAAACGCCCCTAACGCTTTTTCGTAGGGCTCGTCGGTCCGTAACTTCAAATAATCGACCCCGCAGTTCCCGCTTTGCTTGGCGAGTTCCTGACAGAACTGCTGGTACTTGTCGAGGTACTGCTTGCGCAGCCGATAGGGATCCGCGAGGATCTGGTGGCCAGCACGTTCGAGGTTACGAAATTCCGTCGGATGCTTAAAGGGAAAGTCTTCCTCTTCCGGAGCAACGACCTGAAACAACACCACCTCATGCCGAGCCGCCCGGAATAACTTGAGGGCCGCGACCAGGGGTTCAATCCGATCAAAGCAATCACTGATCATAAAGATCAGGCTACGCTTCTTCAGTGACGGCAAGACCTGTGGAAAGACCTCCGACAACTGCGTCTCTTTGCCTGGCTTCCGTGCTTCCAGCAGATTGATGATCTGTTGAAACGACTGCCGATTGGTCGAAGGTTCGTGTCGATCCGCGATCTTCGTATCGAACGTAATCAGTCCACAGGCATCCCGCTGGGCAAGCAGCAAATAAGCCAACGCTGCTGCCAGTTGCCGCGCATAGTCAAACTTCGAAATCGTCTCACCGCGATAGGCCATGCTCCCCGAGCAATCGACGATCAAATACGCCCGCAGGTTCGTTTCCTCTTCGTATTCCTTAATGTAGTAGTGCCCCGTCTTGCCATATGCCCGCCAGTCGATGTGCTTGATCTCGTCACCGGGGTAGTACTGCCGATGCTCAACGAACTCGACCGATGATCCTTTGAAGGGACTCTTGTGCTGCCCAATCATGTACCCCTCCACCAACAGCTTCGCCACCACCTCCAACCCGCCGAATTTGGCGAGGGCGGTTGGGTCGGCAAGCGATTTAGTGGGGCGAGGTGGCATTTGGATATCGAGCCAGATCAACCAGAACAAAAGATATTTTGAAGCAGCAACTGACGAGGATAGTGGATTCCAGCGGCTGTTTCACTTTCCCGACGCGTCTGCTGCCACCGAACTCTTCTGAGCGGGGCGGCGTAAGCCCCCTGGCCTCTTCTCTTCGGGCGTGAGCCCCCTTTTTGTGACACGATCCTATGAGCCGACATCCGATCAAACTGCCCTGAAGATGACCACAGTCCATCCGATGATGACAAAATCGAAGACAAGCGTCATCACACTCGCGACATAGCTGACGGGTATTTTGATTCGCCGCCAGAATAAATAGTGAGCCAGGTATCCGATGCAATCTCCGATCATGAAACTCGTGGCGCTAATGGCAACGATCAAAAGAATCATCATTGCCTGATAGCCATCCCTCAGTGGAAAGTGAACGTGAGATTTCGCCAGGAATACCAATACGCACAGACAAGGCCAAAGCACCAAACGAAAAGAAACATTCATCGCAGATTGCAGGGCCTCGTTTGAGTCCTGTGCACACTTGCCTGGTGACTCTTCGAACCCGCGTTGAATGGATTGCTGATTCATGGCTGTGAATTCAATTCTTCGGGGACATCAGCACTACAGCCCATCCCCACAGCGTGAAATCGAAGATCAATGCGATCGCGATGGCCATGCGTATCGCAGCTAAGCGACCCTTCAATCGAACAACGGAATGTGAGAACGTTCCAATCATGCAGCCAACGATGAACGACAAATAGACAGAAGCAAACACTGCGAACAGAACCTCATCGCGGGATCCAGACAGTAGCTTCACCGGACCGATGAGGTAGGCTGAACCGACCATCGCTGGCCAGCAAACCGTATGTATCGCTGCAGAGACGGCCGCATACTCTGACTCCGCCGATTCTCGTCGTCGATCGTTCTCGACATTGGAGGAACTCGGCGGCAGAGTACCCATCTCGATCGACTCCCTTGACTATGCCAGAATGCTGGTCGCCACCGAACCATGCACATCAGTCAATCGGAAGTCGCGACCGCTATATCGATAGGTCAGCTTGGTGTGGTCCAAACCCATCAGATGCAGGATCGTCGCGTGCAGATCGTGGACATCCATCCGATTCTCCACCGCGTTCACGCCGACTTCGTCTGTGGCTCCATAAGTCAGCCCCCCCTTCACTCCCCCGCCAGCCATCCAGACGGTGAAGCCTGTGTGGTGATGATTGCGTCCCTTTGAACCTTGAGCCGTCGGCGTCCGCCCGAACTCACCGCCCCACAGAATCAGGGTTTCGTCGAGCATTCCGCGCGACTTCAGGTCTTGCAGCAACGCGGCAATCGGTTGATCACTTTTCCCGGCATCCCGCTTGTGGTCCATGATGTCGCCGTGAGCGTCCCAAGGCTGGCCTGCTCCGTAGTACAGCTGCACCATGCGGACGCCGCGTTCGACCAGTCGACGAGCGATCAGGCAGCCGTTGGCAAACTCGCCCTCGCCATACGCAGTCCGAGTCGCCGCCGATTCTAAACCGACATCGAATGCGTCCTGCGCTTCGAACTGCATCCGAAACGCCATCTCCAGTGATGCGATCCGCGCTTCCAACTCAATATCCTGCCCGCGCGCTGCGAGATGCTTGTCATTCATCGCCTGCAGAACATCCAGCACCTTGCGTTGCTCTGGTGTCGTCAGATGCTTGTTGTTGAGGTGCCCAATCACCTGCCGCGGATCGATCTTCGAGTTATTGATATGCGTCCCCTGGTAGATCCCAGGCAAAAAGCTGTTGCCCCACAAAGCAGGCCCCACGACCGGCTTGCCGGGACAGAGCACGACATAACCGGGCAGGTTCTGGTTCTCGCTCCCCAAGCCATACGTCAGCCACGATCCCAGGCTGGGCCGGATCGGCTGCTGCGACCCGCTATTCATCATGAACAGGCCAGGCTCATGATTCGGAGTCGTCGTATGCATGGACCGAATCACGCACAAATCATCGGCACATTGCGAGAGATGCGGATACAGCTCGCTCATCTCAATCCCGCTCTGGCCATACTTGGCGAACGTGAACGGGGACGGCATGAACTTGCCACCGGGGCCAGATTTCCCTTCCTGTTCTTTCAATGCCGGCTTGTAGTCGAACGTGTCGACGTGCGACGGCCCGCCATTCATAAACAGAAAAATCACTCGCTTCGCTTTAGGCTCAAAGTGCGGAGCACGAGGCGCCAGCGGATTGCTCGAATCGACAGTCGCCAAGCCCGCCCGAGCGGATTGCTCGGCCAGCAAGCTACCTAATCCCAACATGCCAAACCCCGTCCCAGTTCGACGCAGCATCTCGCGGCGCGACAGCATCGAAGTGGGATTCCAAGCTCGGTGAGATGACATCTGATGATTCATGGCTAGCTCTACCTATGTAGTTTTGCATTCAAAGTAGCAGGCACACTCCGTGTGCCGTGGCTCCCTTTAAGATCAATCGACAAAAGAAAACTCGTTCGTCCCCAACAGTGCCAAAGCATACTGCTCCCACGCGGACATCTGCTTTTCAGGCGTCGCGGAACTTAAAAACGAAAGCCCCAGCTTCAACTCCTCATCACTCGGCGGTCGACCATACAGCCACACGAACGCCTGCTGAATTCGACTCTCATCCGTCGCCTCTTTATTCGCGTTCAATTTCGCGGCCAACGCTTTCGCTCGCTGAGTCATAAAATCGCTGTTCAATACGAACAGTTGTTGCAAGGGCACCGTCGTCACACTCCGCCGATCACTGGTGATGTTCGGGTCGGGGAAGTCAAACAACCGCAACAGTTCATTCAGTTCATGGCGACTGATAAAGGCATACACGGTACGACGATGATTACTGCCCGACCCGAGATTGATCGGTGGACCGCCGACAGTGCGATCGAGTTCCCCCGTCACCGCCAGCATCGCATCGCGCCAGGGTTCGACCTCAAGTCGCTGTCGATTCATCCTCCACAACAGCTTGTTCTCGGGATCAACTTCAGCCGCGTCCGCTCGATACGCACTGTTCTGCTGGTAGGTCGATGACAGCATGATCTCGCGATGCAGCGTCTTCAGCGACCAGCCCGATTCCATGAATCGCACGGCCAGAGTATCCAGTAACTCGGGATGAGTCGGTCGATCACCAAGCTGACCGAAGTTGCTGGGTGTTCGCACCAGTCCAAACCCAAAATGCCCACGCCAGACGCGGTTCACGATCACTCGCGCCGTCAACGGGTTTTCACGCGATGCGATCGCCTCAGCCAGTTCAGCCCGTCCACTTCCTTTGCTATCGAACGGCTTCTTGTCACCACCCGTCAAAACAGCAGGAACCGATCGCGGCGCGACATCTCCGGTCCGAGTGGGATTGCCCTGCAGATAGATCTTCAGGTCGCGGCCTTTGGTGTCCATCAAGGAATGAGCCGTCGCGACTTGAATCGCGTCAGATTCCTTCTTCAGCCGATCCTGTTCACTGCGAAGTTGCGATAATTGCTGCAGCGCGGGTTCCGGTAAACGCTTGTCGACTTCATTTCCGGGCAACGCCAACAGTCCCTGATCATAGAGCATCTCGGACAGTAACATCGCATCTTGTCGAGCCTGCTGTTGGTCCGCTTCAGTGCGTACTTGCCCCGACGATTGTTGCCCCGCGACCTCGACTGGCTGCGGCAACGGATCCTGTTCCAGGCGAGCTCCCGAAAAAACCGCGTGATCGCTGCTGATCGTGTTCTCGCCCGGTCCGCCGGCTCCGGTACTCACCAACGTCAGATACTTCGCATCCGCAGGCACCGGAACCGCAAATGTCGCAAACTTTCCGTCAGCCTTCAGTGGAGCGGGAATCGCGCCGCTGAAGTAGTAGACGCGATCGTTCTCGGCGATCTGAACCTGTTGACCATTCACATAGCCGGCAATGATCCCGTCATAAACATCGGTCTTGTGATGCGGACGCGACACGATCACGGCCAAGTGGGCGCTCGAACCGCCGTTGCCGAAGGTATCGTCATTCAGTCCCGCTCGATCCGCTCGAAAGATGAATCGCTGATCTGCCGGCAGCAGCCCGGCCTGACGGAGTTGTTCGAGATCGAATGTGATCAAGGCATTCGCATGCATCCCGATCCCTTGCTCGGTCCGCTTCGCATTCGACGGGAACCCTTGCCCCAAAGTGCGGATCCCACCCGACGCATCCCAGCCGTCATTGATGACGCCCCCATGCGTACTGCCGTCGCTGCCGAGTTGCGTGAATTCAAAGTCCAGTCCCGCGGCGATCCGCGTCTGCTTGCCCCAACCTTGGACGACGCGATCAACTCCCAGGCTCTTGTCGCTCGCTGCCGCTCCGAATTTGTCAGTCACGACCGCCGCCCCAAGCGACACCGTCGCCGGGTCATCGAACAGGTTTCCCAATGGAATCACACCCGCAGGAACGACGGCTCGATCTTCCTCTTTGACGAAGGCGACGTTCTCTCCAAATTCAGCAAACAGGGATTCTCGTTGCGGCAGCTTCGATTCGACGATTGTCTGCAATTCCGACGCAAACTTTTGAATCGTCGCCAGGGCCTCAGCATCATTCGACAGATCGGTCTTGAGATCCTGTTTCGCGAACCACTCTGACCAGCCATTCAAATGGGGTCGCGTTTTCTGAACCTCCGCCGCTGCGCTCAAATGATCGACCCAGCGCTTCAGCAGGACTTCACTGACCTTCTGATCCTTCGCGATTTTCGCGAGCACCTTTTTGTTATCCGGCTTTTGTTTTTGTTGATTGATCGCCATCCAAGCCGCGGTCATGTACTGCGGAATATCCGCCACCAGCGTTGGCCGCAGCTTGCGAGCCTCGTCATCCAGGAAGCGATCCAGTTGCAGTTGATGCGTCTTGGCCGCGGCGTCAGCAACGCTCTTCTGATCGAGCACTTCCTGCGACACGATCGGGCGTTCTTGATAGTCGGAACTGGCAAAGATTCCTGCTAACCCGTAGTAGTCGGCGGTCGTGATCGGATCGAACTTATGATCATGGCATCGCGCACAAGCCACCGTCAGACCCAGCACACCGCGCGTCAGCGTGTCGACTCGGTCGTCCCATTCATCAGCCAGAGCCTTCGCCTGTTCGCCATTGTCCTGGTAGTAGACCGGGCCGAGTGCGAACAATCCCAAGGCCGCGAGCCGCTTGGGATCACTGGGACTGCCGAGCAAGTCACTCGCGATCTGTTCCGAGATGAATCGATCGTAAGGCAAATCCTGGTTCAAGGCGTCGACGACCCAGTCGCGATAGCGATATCCCTGCGGATAGTTGCGAGCCTTAAACGTGTGCGCTTGATCCTCTCCATACCGAGCGACATCCAGCCAGTGCCGTCCCCAACGTTCCCCGTAGTGCGGCGACTTCAGCAATCGATCCACGACCGTTGCGAAGGCCTGCGGCGACGCATCATTGACGAATGCTTCGATTTCTTCAGGCGTCGGCGGCAGGCCGATCAAATCGAAGGTCGCACGTCGAATCAGCGTCCGACGATCGGCCGGGTCACTCGGCTTGAGATGCTGCTGCTCCAAAGCAGCCAGGACAAACTTATCCAAGTCTCGTTGCGGCCAGTCTGTTTGTAGAACTGCTGGGGGTGAAGTTTGCTTCGGCGGTTGGAATGACCACAGCTTGCTCGCTTCGGCAAAGTCCATCTTGGTTGTCGTGGCGACGGCCGGCTTTTCGCGAGGATCCGGTGCCCCCATCTTGACCCACTGTTCAAAGTCGGCCACGACATTTGCGGGCAGCTTCCCCTTCGGGGGCATTTCGAAGCCGTCGTATTTCAGGGCCTTCACCAGCAGGCTGTTGTCGGGTTGCTCGGGCACAATCGCCGGTCCCGAATCGCCGCCGCTCAGCATTCCCGCTCGATGATCAAGCTGCAATCCACCTTTGAGCGACTTGGAGGTCGAACTGTGGCATTCCTGACAATGCATCACCAGGACTGGACGAATCTTGGTCTCGAAAAACTCAACTCCCGCCTGATCAGGCTCCGCCGCCAGGCCACGGGCCGCCAATAACAGCACCAATGCAGGCCAAACCCACCCGTGAGGGGAACATGCCATAGGGAAACTCGCAAAATCGGAGGGAGGGTCGGCGGGCGGGATCTTAGCCTCATCGCAGGTTGCGCTAAGATTAGGATCGTATCGCGAAGTCGGTCAGCTTGCGTGCCGGATGGGCCGATCTGTGGATCATCCGACAAATTCATCAACATCCGTCGATTCTACCTTTCTTGCCGGTGATTCCAAGTTCAATTATCCGAAGGAAAGGGCCAGCCGAGAATTAAATCCGGATGGTTCTTGGTCAGCCGCAGATTCTTGTACAATGCCAGAGCTTGAACGTCACAATCCGACGACCCAGATCGTCAGGTGAAGGAATTTGAAATGCCGTTGTACGAGTACGCCGTCGTCAACCCGGACGGATCTCATGGGGAACCATTCGAAGTTCTGCAGCGAATCGGCGAGCCCGCGCTCACCAAGCACCCCCAAACAGGCGAGGCAGTCGAACGCTTGATCTCTGCCGCCAGCGTCCCACGTCCGCCGGGCGACCGCCTCAAGGGTGACATCAGCAACAAAAGTCTCGAGAAGCAAGGCTTCACGAAGTACCAGAAAACCTCAACCGGCAAGTACGAAAAAGTCCTGGGCGACGGCCCCGACCTGATCAAGAGAGAAGATCACGTATAAATAACGGTGAGCGACTTCTGCCCACTGCGGTGTAGCAAGGCTCGGCTTCCGTTGGGCTCGCCGGGCTCGCCCCAACGGAGCCACCAACTCACGAGCTACCCAGCACGCCACCATGATGATCTGGCTCTCCGTCCGGTTCATCCGGACGGAAGCAGCGACTTCACGCCGCTACGATGATGACGTAGGGCCCTGCAATAGGGTGCGTGCAGCTCCCAACTGGCGTGTTCCAAAACAGCACACACGCGCTACGAGCTAAGCCTCAACCGCCCCCGGCCGGCCATTCTCAACAACAAACGTCTTCCGAGTCACCAGCGGCGCATCTGGCTTGGTGACGAACGGAACCGTCTGATAACGAGTCGTCCATGTCTTCGGCGTCACCTCGCACGAGACATAGCCTCGTTCCGCGTTGAAGAACTTCACGAACGGATTCTCGGCATAGAGTGCATCCGCTCGCTTCGTCGACTCCGCTCCATCGCCGCCGGAACTGATCGACGTACCGACAAACTCCGTCCCCACCACCGGCGACTTTTCGTTCTCACAGTCGAGCTGCAGGTTGTTCGCCCAGTTCGAATGAATGTCACCGGTCAGCACGATCGGATTCGATGGCGTCCGCTCGGCGAAATACTTCAGCACCCGTTGTCGGTTGGCCTCATATCCCGGCCACTGATCCATACTGTGCGACTTCACAGGCCCGGGGGTGAGGTCCACGCGAGCCATCATCACTTGCTGAGTCAGCACGTTCCAAGTCGCTGGCGATGCATCGAGTGCCTTGTACAGCCACTGTTCCTGGATATCGCCCAGCAAGGTCGCATTGGGGTCGAGCGCGGCCGCACACGGGGGCTTGTTTCCATCCCCGCATGGCTGATCGGTCCGATACTGACGCGAATCCAGGATCGCAAAGTTAGCGAGCTTGCCGAAATGAATCTGGCGGTACAGCAGCAGGTCCGGCCCCTTCGGCATCTGAGCCCTGCGAACCGGCATGTGCTCATACCACGCTTGGTAGGCATACGCCCGCCGGACTTGAAAAGCCGCCAGATCGACTTCCCGCTCGGGGATCAAGCCAGCGTAGTTGTTTTCGAATTCGTGATCGTCCCACGTCACCAGCCACGGACACTTCGCATGCGCCGCCTGCAGAAAGACGTCAGACCGATACTGAGCATAGCGGTTTCGATAGTCATCCAACGTGTGCAGCTTAGGGCCGACATGCTGCCGGATCTGCTTTTCGCGTCCCGCCCCTTCGTAGATGTAATCGCCCAGGTGAGCGATCAGGTCCAGGTCTTCTTTCACCATGTGCTGATACGCAGTGAAGAGACCTGTTTCAAAGTGCTGGCACGATGCAAACGCAAATCGCAATCGATCAGGAGTCTCGTCGGCCTTCGGAGTCGTGCGACCTCGACCCTTCGGACTAACTTCGCCTGCCGCTTGAAACTGATACCAGTACCAGCGGCCAGGTTCCAGACCCTGGACTTCGACATGCACCGCATGAGCCAACTCGCGCGAGGCGACCGCCGTCCCTTTGGCGATCACATTGGTCATCCCCTCGTCGTCCGCCACCTGCCAATCGACCACGACATTCTCCGTCGGCATCCCGCCCCCTTCGAGCGGCTTCGGAGCCAGTCGCGTCCAGATCACGAACCCGTCCGGTGATGGATCGCCAGAAGCGACCCCCAGCGTGAATGGATAATCCGTCAACGTGACCGACTTCTGAGCGAACGCCGATCGCGGTCCTGCCAGCACCGGCCAGGCCGCAACAGCGGTGCCCCCGGCGATCAAAAACTGACGACGATTCCAGGAACGTCCGGCAACTTCAACAACTGGCAATGACATGAAATCATTCCGCATTCAGGGAGTGAATCTGTTTCGACGAGTCAACTCGATCAACCTCCAAGTGTATCAACGGCCGCAGTCATCGCACGCGACAAAGCGATGAATTCCGCTTCTCAAATTACTCGCACAAATTTCGTGATTGCGCAAGTGACAACTCGCATTTGTCATTCCCGCGCAGGCGGGAATCCAGCGTCCCAACCAGCGGAGATCATAGGTCTTCAGCACTGGTATTGGGTGCCACGGTTTTGGAGCATAGGTATCTACACATCTTCGGTGGAGATGGTATAAGCGTCCGGATGCAATCAAAATTCCGGGCATGGATGCACGGCTGCAGAGTCGGTATTGGCAGTTGGTGCAAGTTCACATGAATTCTCCTCA
>JAQGHU010000048.1 GCA_028291515.1 Schlesneria sp. | reverse complement strand
GGCCTCCACCTCCTGATCCCGATGCTCGAACTTCTGGAACATCACTCACCGAACGAACTTCGCCAACTCGCAAAGACCGCCCTACCGCACCTTCATCGATCAGGATGAGTTGTGTAGATACCTATGGCGGCCACCAGTGGCACCCAACCTGAAATCCAAAACGAGCAAAATCGCGAACGGTCATTTAGCCAGTGAATTGGCCATAAAACGACACCAATCAGGACAAAGAACCGCCATTTGGGGTTTTGCAGCCTTTACGTGAGCGCGAGGGGTTTGGATCCCGAGCGCGTGGCTCGACCAATCCCCGGTGGTATTGCATAATCTGGATCTACATTTCCGGATTCTGATCGGGAGAGCCAGAACGTGCCGAGTTGGGCGGTTGAGTTAGGCATCATCGTGCTGTTGGCGATGCTAAACGGTTTCTTCGCCGCCGCCGAAATCGCGATCTTGACCGCCCGCCGTGGACGACTGGAGCTATTGGCCGAAGAGGGCGATGGCGCATCTGCTGTTGCTCTGAGACTCGCTCGGGACGCGGATCGTTTCCTGCCGACAGTTCAAGTTGGGATCACTCTCGTCAGTGTGATCACATCTGCGTTCGCAGGGGCGAAGTTAGTCGCCTCACTGGCGCTGGCATTAGAGGCTGCGCCGGAGTGGATCGCTCTTCGTCGCGAGGGAATCTCGTTCGGTGTGGTGGTCTGTGTGATCTCTTTTATTTCTCTGATCGTCGGCGAGTTAGTTCCGAAACGGATCGCGTTTCAGAATGCTGAACCGATCGCCCGATTTGTGGCGTATCCAATGCTGTTCCTGCAGCGGATCTCGCGACCGGCCATCTGGGGGCTGCATATCACGACGAGATTGATGTTGCGACTGCTGGGACAGAAAATTGAACCGCAACGAACCGTGTCGGTGGAGGATATCGAACACCTCATTGAAACGGGCTCCGAAACGGGAGTGCTAGAACAGTCCGAGCACAAGGTCGCGATGGAGGCGCTGCGACTGGGTGACCGCACGGTCGTCGACATCTTGCGACCGCGCATTGACATCGATGCCGTCGATATCGACACCCCCTCTGAAGAGGTTGTGGGCGCGATTGCGATGTCGGGCTTTTCGCGCGTTCCCGTTTGTGAAGGAACGATCGATCAGATTGTCGGGTTCGTGTATATCAAAGATGTCTTCCTGCAGCAGTATCTGGGTCGCCCGATCGATCTGCGCCGCCTGGTCCGCGCTCCGCTCTTCATCCCGAAGTCGCTCACCATTACGCGGTTGCTGGAACTGTTCCAAGAGAACAAAACGCAGCTGGCGTTCGTGCTGGACGAGTACGGCGGCACGCAGGGGATGGTGACGCTGGAAGACGTGATGGAGATGCTGGTTGGTGAGATTCATGATGAACTGCGGCATGAACGAAGCACCCTGCAGCAGAATCGCGAGCAATCAATCGTCAAGCGCGAAGATGGCAGCTTTTCTGTCGACGGGACAGTCAACCTGCACGAACTCGAACAGGCATTGGAAGTGAGCCGTTGGCCGGAACCGGCTCCTCGAGGCATCGGTACGGTCTCGGGCCTGGTGCTTGCGCTATTAAAGCGACCTCCGGCGATTGGCGACGTGCTGACTTGGAGCAACTTGCGGATCGAGATTATCGATATGGATGGCCCCAAGATCGATCGACTTCTGATTGCGCCGCAAGCACCGGCCAGCGGGGAAATCCCGGCTACGGAGTGAAGTGGATGACCCGGCCACTTTCAGCACGCGGATCATCTCATCGCTGTAGACCCTCGGTCGACAGCGATGCAAGCGCCATCTTGCCGACGCCGAGCCGGCAGTCGCGAAAGTAATGACGGCCGGTGACGTTAATGCATTCGTTGGATGAAACGGACATGGCTAGCTCTTTGATGAGTTATCTGCGGCGGAGTCTGATCGGATCACGAGCCATTTACCAATCTTATGGAATGCGATCAGACAACAACTTGCCGCAAAACATACCCAGATGTTGGGGCGAAGATGCAAGACGTCGACGATCACAAATCCAGTCCCTAGGATCGACACGTAGAGGAGACAGGCTTCATCAGCCGGAAATCGATCTGGAGTGCTGCGATCTGGCAGGTGAGACCACGCAAACACGAACGCGGGAAGCATCGCAATCCCTGTCGCAAAAAAGCCGTGCCAACCACTCCACGTTTGCAGAGTTGCTCCTAATAGTACAAGTACGACAAAGAGAATTGCGTTGAAGATGACGACTCGGATCGGTTGATGCATCGACTCCTCCTCGTTCTCACTCGACTCAATTCTTGGTCTCGGACTTCATCCAGATTCGATATTGCTCGAGCCATGATCGCCCACGGCGCGACATTCACTTCGTCACTATTTCCCGTCCATCACGCGGACGCCGCTCAGCGTGACTTCGCGAGTCATCCGCCACATGGCGACAAAGTAGACGACTAGCGCACTGCAAACTCCGTGCAGAACGATTCCCGCTCGCGTCATTGGTTCCGGTTCGACGACACCCAGCCACTCGAGGGCGGCGTACCACCTGAACAAGCTGATGCCGAAGACGACGGGAATCGCGATCAACCAGATGTAGTGGTACATCATCGGGACTTCCGACGGATGCAGTGGGAAGATCCAGCCGCGCATCGTCAGGTGGGCTCCGCCGGTAGCGGCTTTGAAGAATTCCAGCACTGTTCGCGGTGACGCGGCAGCGATTGTTTGAGCGATCGTTTCGCGATGCCTCAGGAAACCGAGCCAGATCCCGCAGAACAGAGTGATGTAGAGCGATTGCGTGACGAGTGCATGCACGTAGACAAAGGGGAGTGAATGTTCGGAATCGAGTAGCACTCGAATGTAGGGGTTCCCTTCCATCGCAAGATCGGGGCTGTGGGCGACGGTGACAGCAATATCCAGAATAGCGCCGCCGACGATAAAGGCACCTCCGCACCACGAAACCATTCTCGGCAAGCCGCTTTCGCCCTGACTGACAAGTCGGTCGAGCAGGATCAGCACGACAAGCCCCAGTGCGGGGAGCGAATAGGCGGTGTAGAGATGCAGTCGCCAGGTATCGATCTGCCAGACATCAAACAACTGTTGCCGTATATCAATGCCGATCGCGCGTTCGAGCGACATCCAGGTGCTGGAGCCCACAATGTTGATATCGGTCAGTGCCTGCAGCAACAGATCGCACGCGATCCAGGTAAGCAACAGGCCCGAGACGAACAAGAATCGTCTTAAGGGAGCGTTCTGGTGCCAGTTGACAATGGATTCGTTGACGCCACCGGCTGCTGAATTTGACATGGTCGGATCCCCAAGTCGCAATTCCCGAGTCGATCGGGAAGATCTTCGTCGCACAGGTCATCACTGATTGTCTTTGGCCCGCTCCTGCATTGGCTCCTGTTTGCCAGGCTGATAATTCAATCGGAAGGTTTCTCGTTCGGTAGAGATCTCTAGCGTCTCGAAATTCTCGGACGGATTCAAGACCGAATAGGCATAAAGCGTCGTATCTCGATGGGTCATGATCTCGTTTCCAGTCCGCTTGTCGATGACCCGCAGCAGGCCGACGACATTCATTTCTCCCCCCGCGTCAGAAGCAGGTCGTCGCCACATCTGTAAGATGGCCGGGGCCACCTGAGACGCATGCCGCGGCAGGCACTCCGACTCCAGATGTCGTCTCCAGGTGATCGCAGCAGCATTTCGTTCGATGCCGTACATCCAGCCGTTGACGAAGACGACTCGTGAACCGCCCCACAACTGATCTGCCTGAAGATTCGAAAGTTTGGGGACCGGGCCTGAAATCGCCACGTACCAACGTTGAGCATCGTGCAGACACACGATTCGCTCGACCTTGGCAGGGCATTCCACCGTCAATGGCTCACCCAACGGGGCTCCGGTGTCGGCCGCCAGGAGATGCACAACTCCGCTTCGTTCCAGGACGCCGATCACCGTCGGGTCCATAGCGAATGGGATCGCATCGGCGTCAAAGGTGCGAGACCAGACCACTTTTCCGTTTCGAGCCTCTTTCAGACTGACTGTCGTGACCGGCTTGCGGTCGATGCTCCACACCTGCCCCCCTTGATTCATCAACACGTCGTCGGGGGATAGTTTCCATGGGATCTCTTCGACCAGGTGGCCATCGATCGCACTGACGATTTGCATTTGCGCGTCATCGCCACGCCAGACATAGACGCAATCCTCATCGCCGGAGACTTGGCAATTCGTGGGGAGATCGAGTCGCTCCCAAAGCTTCTTCCCGGTCTGCGTATCGATGGCGACCAGCTTGGCCTGCGTGCGATAGCAGATGTAGCCCGAGCGAACCACGCTCAATCCGGTGAATGCCCGGCCGAATGCGTCGATCAAATGCGATCCCTCGTGACGAATGCCGACTCGCGCGGGGATCGGTTCCTGATACCAGCCCGCCTCGTTGGGAAGTTCGGAAATATCGGGGGCAATGTCCACACGCAAGTCGGTGAGTTCGGCCCGCGGTTCGCCTCGTGCATTGAAGGGCAGGATTCCGAACACCTCAGTGCCGACACGCAGAATCAACAGGTGCCCGATGGCATGGGCCTCGACTTGATCATAGTTGGCGAACCCCGAACGCAGCACTTTTGGAGTACCCGCCAGCACCTTATCCCAAGTCCCGGAATAGCCCGGGTGGGCGAAACGGACCCAGCGACCGTTACGCTCGACCGAGACATCCAACTGGTGAAGCAGACTGTCGGAGGACGATTGAACTCGCACCGGCAGCAGATAAACATCCTGATGCCGCTCGGATTCCCGTTCGACAGTCGGTATGCGATTCGGCCACAGATCTAGGGCAGGGCTTAGGACGTGACTTCGACTTTCAGCGCGGTCCTCCTGCGAGGCCAAAGTCGCACCCATTGTCCGCCCATTTGAGAGCGGCGTGCCCGGATATTGTGCGAGCAGACGACGCTGGATGGTCTCTGCATCCTGGCGGCTGCCGGACCGCGATTGCAGTTTGGCGAACAACTCGTATCCCTTCGCCGATGTCTCTCGATCACGCGACCCTGCGATCGACAAGATCAGCGGATCGACCTTCTGAGGGGGACGAGCGTAAAGGGCCATCGTTTCATTCGAAAGGATGGCGCGTCGCGTCCACTCAATAGGCAGCATTCGGTCCAGCAGTCGCTGCATGGCGAACGGATCGTCGTCTCGCTTGGCCGCTTCCAGTCGATCGTTCAAGAGTTGTTCGAGGTCACTCGTGCGAGCTTTCGAACGCGATTCGTCGAGGATTCGCTGGATCGCTCCCAGCAAGATGCGATCGGCTCGGACTGACCGCGCCGATGTGGCATCGGCCGTCCAATAACCGACATATCGCAGTCCGATCGACTCGGTCAACTGCAGCGCATCCAGATAGAACGACATCGCTCGGGAAAGGTCGCCGGCCGCGTGGGCGGCATCTCCCATCGCACGGAGGGCGATTAGTCGTTCCCCGTCGTCGGCACACAGACTGAGCAGCTCTTCTCCTAAACTCACTTCGTCGATCCGACTCTCTGCATGCGGTTGCTGTTTCACGTTCGACCGCTGCCGGAGCATTGTCAGGATCGCATCACGGCGAATTGGAATGGCATCAATCGCGTCGATGCCATTCAGACGCTGACGCGCTGACGCCGGATTTCCGGCCTGAAGATCGAGACGAGCCAATTCCAGCAACGTCACCTCAGTCGGCTCGGCTTCCCATCTCGTCTGGGCAACTTGACGAATCATTTCGAGCAGTGGCAACCGCTGCAGTTCGTCGTCAGTTTGAGCGATCCATCCGTCGTCACAAGGAACGATGGACTTGTAGATCTTGTCGGTCGCGGCCAAGCCCGGAATCTGGGTTCCGTTCGCAACATTGATGGCGGCCACGCCCCCGGCCCGCCGAGGCTGAAGCAGATACTCTCCTGAGATCGCACCGCGTCCGGAGATTTCCCCGGTTTCGGCTCGCCAGAGCAATCGACCGGTTTGTAGATCGTGTCCGCGCACGGCCATCGACTCGACGACGACCGCGACGTTCTCCAAAACACCGGCAAGATGCAGGCCGGCCCCGCGCGGTGCGTTCCAAAGCTCAATGCCTGATGTGGCATGAATCGCATGCAAACGTTCTGTGTCAGGAGACGTTAACAGGATGACGCCCGGCGTCTTGTCTTTGGTGGCGATCTGCTGGAGGCCGACTTCACGCCACTCGTTCCACCAGGCATCTGTCAGGACGGCCGTGGGGACACCGGCACCGGCTCGAAGTGGCAGATCGTGCTGCAACAGAGGATAGCGATAGGCCCATTCAATCGAACGAGTGAGAGGATTGACGGCGACCAACATTCCTGCCGCGGTCGGGCACAGCAACAAACCGTCGCCCATGACCACCGGGCAGGCAATCCGACGCCGCGCGGTATTGTCGGCCAAGTGAGGGGCCAGGACGCCCAAGCTGACCGACCAACGGAGGTGACCGGTCGCCTGGTCCATCGCCAGCAAGACAAGTTCGTCATCGCGGCGGGCGACGACGAACAGCAGGTTATCGACGAACAAGGGGACACCCAGAAACGTGATGCCGCCGAAGACGTCAGCCGGACCAGTGGGAGGCCCGCCCATCTGCCAGATCAACTGGCGAGTGCCAAGGTCATAGCCGCACAGTTTATTCCAGCGCGTGTTGGTGGCTGGCGCATTGACGGGACGAGGCGCACTTGTTGCAGTTGAGAAATCGGTCATCGAACGATCGGGTTCTTGCACGACAACGACGAGGCTTCCCTGCGAAGCGATCGAGGCAAATACAGAATCGACCTCCGATCGACGGTACCAACCTACGGCATTCCCCGAGCGAGCAGGACTGATCTCGGGTGCTCCCGAACGTTTGGCGAGCCACCCATATTCCTGATTCGGGACCGCCCAGATCTGCTCGCCCGTTTTGATGTCGCGGGCGACCAGTTCCTGCATCGACCGCGTGAGAATCATGTTTCCGAGAATGACTGGCCGAAGAACGGGAGATGAGATCACCCCCTGGTCTCGGTAGAAGCGTTGGATCAGTGAGCCCGCTTTCTGAAGCTCGGGAATCGTGGCCAGACTTCGAGTCCAGACGGGAGTCGGGGCCGGTAGGCGCGGGTCCGATGAGGAAACCGTCAATGCCGATGCGGGTAGCACATGTTGGCGTTCGCGTAGGCGACGTTGCATCCACTCGGTTGGGTTAACCTCTTTCCCGGCGATCATCGTGGTGCTGACGGAACTCAACTTAAAATCGGCCGCAAGCTGTTCCGCCGACTGCAGGTCGCCCGCTGACAACAGCGTATCGAACAGGGCCAACACGGCGTTCGTTTGCTGTGGCTTTGTCGCCAGCGGGTGCCGCCGGACAGCCTGCCAGCCCACTGCAGCCAGCCTGTGACGTCCCGCATCGCGATCGTTGGCAGCTGAGAGACGAAGAGCCTCCAATCCCAACGATGTCATGCGATAACGATTCAGGAAGGCGCTCAAGGCTTCCGGTGATGGAGTCTGCTTTGTCGTCTGCCATGATTCTTGAGCGATGCGATGCAAGTCGGCCTCGAGTCGCTGACGAACTTCAGCGGGAAGATTCGCAGTAAGTTGGCCTGCCTGCTCACGAGCCGATGTCAGCGTTGAGTTTCCAGGGTTCGCGAGGAACGAGTCATCGTCCATCGCGATAATCCGGCGCAACAGGACCACGACTTGTCCGAAGTCCTCTTCTTCTAAAGACTTTCGAGCCGAATCGAGCCATTGTTCTTGCTGGCGGTCCTGAGGCAGCAATAGCGGGTTACCGAGATCGGCCTTGCCTGCAACGGGTTGCGACAAGTCGGAAAGTGGGGGTGCCGCGAGTGCCTGTGAAATTGACAGACATGCCCATGGGATCACCACGAACAGCTGAATCAGCAACTGGCAATAAGCTGGAAGTCGCATCATGAGGCCTAAAATGGCAGCATCAAATGACCTTAGGATTCTCGCCTGAACGACGGCTGGCGGCAACGAAGATTTCCGGAAATCCTGTCTATCAAGGAGATTCGGACAATCTTTCGAAGTTAGGAGGGAAGCGGACCGAGGTGACTTTTCTGGAGTGACCTAACCTGCTATTCTCATTCCCCTTCGCCCACTTGGGGCTTGATTTGTTTGAGCACGGAGATGATTTAGTCATGGCCAAGACCACTCGCAAAGTCAACAAGGCAAACCACGGGCGCCGCCCTGCTAGCTCGAAGGCCCGTAAGGCCAAGCGACGCAAGATGGGTGTCTGATTCAGGTTGCCGCGAGTCCCACGCATGAGGACTCGCCACGATGAATTGCTGAACGAGGCGGGAATTTCCCGCCTTGATTCATTCTTTGGTGCTTCTTCGCGTGGCTCGACAATTTCTGGTTTCGCCTGTCGTACATGCGGCGAGAATTCTCGACTGCTGTCATTGTTGACACGGAATTTGCGTCATCCCTTCGCAGTCCTGCCTCGCTCAGGTCGATCTTTTCGAGGTCTGGCCGCTTTGCTAAAACCCCGCCCTCCCGAACTTCTCCACGAATTGAATTGTCAGCAGTGTCAGAGGCGGTTGCCCATTTGCGGCCGTTACTTCTGCTGCCTGTTTGCGTTTGCCGCGAAATGAGAATGCTGTGTGGTCTTTAACCGGTGCGAAGCGGGCGATTATTGTCGCCAGCTGCCTGGCTGCCGCCTATACCCAACTGACGACATCGCCCGCCACGATCCGCTATGCGCGATCTATCGGTGCGAATGAACTGCACATCGGGATCTTGAGCGCCCTGCCGACCCTGATGCTGTTTATGCAGTTCATTTCGGGAGTGGTCGTCAATCATCTTCGCTATCGACGGCGGCTGTGGTTCTGGTCGGCGATGATTCATCGACTGCTGCTGTTGCCGACCGCACTCGGTCCATTCCTGATTAAAGACATGCCGCCCGAGTTCTGGGTGACGACGTTATTGGTCACGACCGCCTTGAACCAGGCTCTGCTGCATTTCAGCTCGCCGCTGTGGCTGAGCTGGATGGGAGACTATCTGCCTCATGAAGGCCTGAGTCATTACTGGGGCAGCCGGCAATTCTGGATGCAGATCACGGCTGCAGGATCATTGGCGGCGGCGGCGTTCTTGATTCTGAAGAGCGACCTGGGAATTGAATCCGGCTATGCCGTGTTGACCTGCATCGGCACGCTGTGTGGGGTCATCGACCTGACGCTGTTTCATCGAATCGTCGAGCCACCTGTCACACGCATGCCCAGCCCGCGACTGCGCCAGGTGTTCGCCGCCCCATTCCGAAACAAAGATTTCCGCCGCTACATCCGGTTCATGTGTTACTGGAACTTTGCAGCGATGGCGGGAGCCCCGTTTATCAGTTTGTACCTGCTGGAAGAGTGCCAAATGGACCTCTTCCGCGTCTTGTTACTGTGGACGATCAGTTGGATCGGCGGCGCGATGTTTTCCCGCACGCTGGGGCGTTGGGCCGATGTCTACGGGACACGGCCAGTGCTCGTGGTCTGCGTCGCGACCAAGTCCGCGAACATGCTGGCGCTGCTGCTGACCCCGCATAACCCCGATATCGCGTTCTGGGTTCTGGCTCCCTTTTTCATGCTGGATGCGGCCCAAAACGCGGGCATCCTGATTGCCAACAACGGCTTTATGATCAAACACTCGCCGACGGAAAATCGGACGATGTACATCGCCGCGACTCAAGCCCTGGCGGGAATCGTCGGCGGGCTGACGTCGATCGCAGCCGGCGGAATCATGACGATGTTGGCAGGTCAAACCTGGGTGATCGGCGGCTGGTCGATGGGCCACTTCCAGATGATGTTTGCCAGCAGCATCCTGCTGCGATGGCTGGCCCTGCTACTCGTCGGAACAGTTCGCGAACCGAACAGCCACGCTACGATGACGCTGGTTGTTGATGTGGTTGAATCCTTCTCCTGGCGAGCGATGTTTCCCGCTGCAGCATCGCCACAGAACAGCGATGAATTGGAGCAGCCCACGAACGAGGCTGCCACCGAACCTGATGCGGTCCCATCGCCAAAATTTGCCCGAAGCCGCAAGCCACGTCGTGCTGTCGCTAAGCCTCATTAATCCAGAGAAGAGTTAGCCACGGATTGAACACGGATAAGAGCGGAGTGGCAACTCGATCAGCGCCAATCTCCCTGATCGACGGCAAGCCGTATCTTGCGTTTCAAATTTCATCTCATCGCACGGTCGAACGCTCGCAGATCGCATTGCGAAAGACCATCTGCTTCTCTTCTCAAAAATCCGTGTTCCATCCGTGGCTAAAGAAACTTCTTATTCAGGCACAGGCGGATTGCGGCGGATGACTCGATGGAAATGGAGCTCTACTTCGCGATCGACCACGCGGCGGACTCCTTCAACCAGGCAGCTTGGTTCGTGATCGGATTCGCCTTGCCGCTTGATCTCTTCCAGCGAAGTTCCCGGAAAGACCGTGAACGTGCTTTGGTGGATGATCTGATTTCCCGCATCGAGTTCCGGCACGATGAAATGCACAGTTGCGCCGTAGGTCAGCATGCGGTGCTGATAGGCGTCTTCGTAGGGGCGGAATCCCGGAAACGGGGGCAGCAGTCCATGATGCAAGTTGATGATCCGGCCAGCAAAACGCCAACAGGTGCTGGCCGGGAGGACTCGCATGTAGCGGGCCAGCAGGATGTAGTCGACCTGATAGCGGTCGAAGATCTCCACCATCTGGTCATTATCAGGTTCGCCCTTCGCATCGCCGACGGTGTGCCAGGGAACCTCAAACTGTTCGGCCACGCCACGGCAGGCATCGCGGTTGCCTAACATGACGGCGGGTGTCGCTCGTAGGCGTTTGTCGCGAATCGCTCGCAAGACGGCGAGTGCAGGTTCGGGACGATACGTCGTGCAGATGGCAAGTCGCGGCGGCTCGGTCTGCTCATCGCGCGACCATGTTCGAATCGACAGGTTCTTCGTCTTGCCGATGTCGTGCATTTGCGATCGCAATATCGCCAGCGGAATGGAATCGCCTGGCCAGTCGCAGCGCAGCAGCATGGCAAAAATGCGTTGCGTATCGTGGTCATACATCTGGATTTCGTAGATGTTTGCCCCGGATCCGGTCACATGATGGATGATCGGGTCGGCCAGTCCGTGATTATCCGGACCGACGGCGGTGATGACGACTTGCATGGTGGGTTAAAACAACTTCGGTGGCTGGAGTGAATGCGGAGTTCGATTGAACGCGCAGTATATCCACCGGGAGAACCCGTCGTCACGTCGTAGTTGCGGCGAGGCCTGCTTTTCGGCCGATCCCGAATTTGTTTACCGATGTTTGGGACTAAGTTTGGGTGTCACGCTCAGTATTTAGAGTCGTAGCACACTGCGTCGAGGGCTTCACGCAACTCTCTGGATTCCCGCCTGCGTGGGAATGACGGGAGGGGCGGCTGCGTGTCACGTCTCTGAGTCTTCGAAGGGCGTGATTTCGCAATGCCAAGACCACACCCTTCACAAAGCTTCAGGGACGTGCCACCCGTATCGGCCTTCAGCTTTATTTCGGAGCGATGCTGGGCAGATCGTACTTCGTTTCGATGATCGCTTCAGAAAACAGCTTCTTGAAGAGCTTTTCAGGGCGTTTCTTGTTCTGCTCATTCTCCATCTTCTGACGGATCTCATCTTGAACGTCGCCAAATTGTTGTCGCCCGGCGGCGGCACGCTTTTTGACGCGGACTAACTGAAACTCTTCGGGGGCCTCGTAGACGCTGCTGAGCTTGCCGACTGGCATATCGAACAGCATTTTCTCGAGTTTCGTGTCCTTCAAACTGCCGACTTCCATTTCTTCGCGAAGTCCGCCGTCTTTAGACGTTGGTCCATCGGAGTACTTTTTGGCGACTGCGTCGAATGACGTTCCTGAGGAGAGTTCTTCCAGAGCCTCTTGCATCCGTTCCCGTGCCTTCGCTTTGGACATCGCAGGCGTGACCGAGACCTGAATCTGTTCCCACGTCACATTGGCCGCGACCGCGTAGTCATCCAGATGGGCCTGGTAGTAGGCGAGCAGATCCATCCGGTCGATGTGATCGGGTTTTTCCATCTTCATCGAAACGTATTCCATCGCCATTCGCTCGGTCGCGAACTGATCTCTCACATTCTGAAGCGTGGTCCCCTTCTTGTTCAATTCCAACTCGAGTTCGGTACGAGTTGAGACCTTCAATTCACGCTTCAGCTTTTCGACTTCCTTCTCGAACATGGCGTCCAAGTGATCGTTCAGCAACTTGATCTGCTCGGGCTTGAGGCTCGATTTCATGGTTTCGACAAGCAGTCGTCGCTGAATATGGCTTGGCAGATCGCGTTGGACGAACATCTCGCGCACCTTCTCGTATTCCGATGGCGGCACTCGTTTTTCTCGCATGCTCTTACGCATATCAATCAGATATCCGCTGTAGCGATCGAGCACATCGCCATTCAAGATCGGAAAGCCGTTAACCGTCGCTGCGATCTTCGAGTTATAGATCGCCGTGTCGTCGATCCATTCGGCCCAGGGATCTGTGCCCACCGGCGCGATCGCACCTGTGGCAATTACATTGGCTTTTTCGGGTGCATCAGTCTCTGCATCCGCGATCTTGGTCTCTTCCTCGTCGTCATTTTTAAGGCCGGCGACGCGATGAGGCGCTTCAATCAAGACGGGATGGTCGTGCTTTTTGCCTATCCCTTTCAGCGCATTGCAACCTGACGTCGTCAGCACCAGCAGGCTGGCGAGAAGCAGGCAGCACCGGACGGCAAAGCCAAATCTCAATACACGTCGCCCGTAAGTGACGAGTTCGCGATGTTCACGTGAGATTTGGAACATGAGAATTGCTTTGGAAACTGATTTCATGTTGCGCATCCATGCGAACACACTTCGGCGCAATTAACAGGAGAAATGGATTTGTAGTTTCAGGAGGGACTTGCCTGCAAGGTCTCTTTGATGAGTCGCAGCAAAGCTTTGTTGCCCTTCAGGTTGGGAGGCAATACCAGACAGGCTTCTTCCGTATCCAGGATGCGGAGTGGAATCAGTGTCAGTCGACTCAACTGGGCCATCAGCTTCGGGTTGCGATATCCGAGGATCACGTAACCGGGCTCCAAGTGGATGTCATGGATCTGCCAGCGTAACGCGAGCAGTTGTAACTCACGCACTAGGAACAGCTTCTCGGCCGGATCGGGCAACGGTCCGAATCGGTCGCGGAATTCGGCTTTGAGCTCTGCCAAGTCATCCAGCGACGAGACACTCGACAGCTTACGATACATTTCGATCTTGGGGCGTCCCTCGGGAACATAGTCCAAGGGGAGGAACGCCGAGACAGGCAGCGTCACTTCGACATGACGGTGTTCACGAATCGGCTGTCGCTTCATCGCCCGGACGGCGTTGTCGAGCAACTGGCAATACAATTCATAGCCGACCGCCGCGATATGGCCGCTCTGTTCGGTCCCCAGAATGTTGCCCGCACCACGAATCTCGAGATCGCGCATGGCGATCTTGAAGCCGGCACCGAGTTCGCTGAATTCCTCGATCGCTTTCATTCGCCTCGACGCTTGTGGCGTCAACGTCTTGCCATCTTCCAGCAACAGGTAACAGTAAGCTCGGTGCTTGTAGCGTCCCACGCGCCCTCGCAGTTGATGCAGATCTGCCAGGCCATAGTTTCCAGCCTGATGAATGAAGATCGTATTCGCGTTGGGAATGTCCAGACCGCTCTCGATAATCGTCGTGGCGACCAGGATGTCGGTTCGCCCCTGGACGAAACCGTGCATCGCGTTCTCCATCGTCGTCTCATCCATCTGACCGTGAATGATGTCGATCTTGGCTTCGGGTACGAGCACATGAATCTTATCGGCGATCGTTTGGATGTCGTAGATGCGGTTGTGGACGAAGTAAATCTGGCCCGTCCTGTTCAACTCGCGCACGATGGCCGACCGGATCAACTCGCCATCCCAGCGACAGACCCGCGTTTCCACGGCCATGCGATCCTGCGGGGGTGTTTCCAGGTTGGAAATATCGCGGATGCCAACGAGTGACATGTGCAACGTGCGGGGAATCGGGGTCGCCGACAACGTCAGCACGTCGACTTCCAATCGCAGATGCTTCAACAACTCTTTCGTTTCGACACCGAACCGTTGCTCTTCGTCGATGACCAGCAGGCCGAGGTCTTTGAATTTGACATCCTTGCTGACCAGGCGATGAGTTCCAATCACGATGTCGATCGTTCCATTGGCCAGTCCCTGCAGAACTTCACGGGTTTCACTCGCCGACCGAAACCGATTGAGCGACGCGATCGAGACGGGGAATTCGGCCATCCGTTCGCAAAAGCTGCGAAAATGCTGTTCGCACAGGACAGTCGTCGGGACCAGGATCGCGGCCTGGCGCCCGGCATCAACTGCTTTGAAGGCCGCTCGCATCGCCACTTCCGTTTTGCCATAGCCGACATCGCCGCAAATCAGCCGGTCCATCGGGCGCGGGCGCTGCATATCCTCTTTCGCTTCAGCGATCGCTTTTAACTGATCGTCCGTTTCGGTGTACGGAAACTCCGCCTCGAATTCCTCCATCCAGTGACTATCGGGAGGACACGCCAACCCCGGTTTGAGATCGCGGTCGGCCTGCAGCTTCAGCATGTCGGCCGCCATGTCTCCGACCGCCTCGGCGACTCGCTTCTTCTTGTTGACCCAACTGGTCCCGCCCACCTTCGACAGTTCGGGCGCGGCTTTGGCACCGCCGATGTATTTCTGAACTAGATGAATCAATGATGTCGGGACGTACATCTTCAATTCATCGGCAAACTGCAGCACCAGATGTTCTTCAGTGAGATCACCTTTCTTCTGCACCTCCATCCCACGAAACCGAGCGATTCCATGCGAGAGATGTACCACCAGGTCGCCGATTGCCAAGTCCAGAAAGCTATCGATCACTCGAGATTCGATGCGTTTCTTGCGTGGAGCCCGCTGGACTTCTGTTCGAGCGAAGAGTTCATTGTCGCTTAGGACGACAATCTTCTCTCCGACAAGGCGGAAGCCCCGGCTGACGTGACCCACGCACAGCCGCACACGCTGATGAAACGGATGGTCCTTCGGTATTGGTGGCGCGACGGGAGCAGGTGCGACGGGTTCCGGTTGCGCGGGGACGGGCGCATTCTTCGCAGCCGGGTCTGGCTTGCCTCGCAGAAACCGTTTCAATGGCGGACCAGACGGCGGTGGGGGAGGCTGATCTTTCGGTTTGGCCGAGCCGGGCGGTCGCGATTCGGGGCCGAGCAGGCTAGGGTCGCCATAGACTTCCGCGAGTAACTCGGTCAGACGCTGCTTGGCACCCTCGTTGTGACAGGCAATCAAGATCGATTCATCCTGTTGAACGACGCGTTCGAGTTCCTTGAGCGATTCTCCTTTCGCGCCGCCAAATCGTTCAATCGAGGCCATCTGCAGGTGAATGGTCTGCTTGCCATAACTGCCCGCGACCAGCGGTGCCAGATTCATGTGAGGTCGAGCGGCACAGCGCTGCATCGTCGATTCGACGCTGAAGAGTCCCTTGGGATCGGCGAGGCGGTCCAGATATTGCCGACCCTCTCGAATCATTTCCTCCATCTCGATGAACACGACCCACGCGTTCGCAGGCATCGCATCGAGCACATGCTCGCCGTTGATGACCAGTGGAGAGACCGCCGCCACGGGGTCGTCGTCATCGTGCTTCAGGTCTGACGGCGAGAGTACCGTGATCGCAATCTCGGACACCGAGGCGACTTTTCGTTGCGACTCCACATCAAACAGTCGGATCGATTCGATTTCGTCGCCGAACAGTTCCACGCGGACGGGATCAGACGAATCAGGCGGAAAAATGTCGATGATCCCGCCGTGAATGCTGAACTCGCCAGGGACTTCCAGCGCGGTGACTCGTTCGAACCCCCTCTCCACAAGCCAAGCGGCCATGTCATCCAGATCCAGATCCTCGCCCACTTTGACCAAACGCGAGGCGACGACTCGCTCTGAATGGCTCGGCACTGGTTGCAACAACGCTTGAATTGTCGAGATCACGACCGGCGGCGACGAGTTTGCTTCAAAACCACGAACGATGCGTAAGCGACTGCCCAGGATCGGATCCGCAATACTCAATTCTCGCGGCAACGACGGCCAGGCGGGCAAGATCGCGGGAATAATTCGCTGCCCCGGCTCAGCCACGGGTTGCGACGGAGTTGGCTGGATCCCGAACGTCGCCACATCGGCAGCGAAGTCATCCAATTCTCGCTCTCGCGGCAGAATGACGACGACGGTATTCGGAGCGACTCGCGTCAATGCGGCGATAACCAAAGCACTCGATGAACCCCAGGCTCCATCAATCGTAACCGCGTCGCCAGCCCGAAGGCACTCCACCGCAGCTTTGAACGCAGCAGCATTCAGCAAGCGCGGCGCGAGATCCGCGATTGGTGATGCCCCTGTCGTCACGGTCGCCATCGTGCTTCGCCTTCTCGCGTGATGTGGAAAGGAATCTGGTCGAATCAGCGCAAACAAGCACACCCCGTCCAGTGCCAGCAGGGGGCTCAGCGGGTGCGCGTCAAATCAAGTTGCACGGATTCTATCGCAGTAAATGATCCGGCCAAGGGTCAGATGCGTAATATGACGGGGCCGCAAGTCCAGTCGCATTTCCAGAACTTGCCGAAATCTGCTACTGGACGGCGGAACAGCCGCTGGCTAGAACTGAAGAGACGGATGAAACGCACTGCCGAGAGTGAAAGTATCTCTTGGCAGAGCGATTGCAATTAGACTCAGGAGATTCGCAAATGAAGGTGACTGCTGCCCTGTTGGCCTTACTGATGGTCTCACCTGTGTTTGCGGCAAACACTCCCGAGCCCCAAGCGGATGCAGAACAAGCCGTCACGAAGAAGAAATTGACGGTCGCTCATATCGAGATCCACGGGAGCTATCCCGAAGGAGCGGCTGCCCCCGGCTTGTTCAGTGAAGTCGTCGAAACGTTGACCATTGGCCTGCAGCGAATGGACAAGGCGAGTCGCGACGACGATCTGGAAGCGGTCATCCTGCATATCGACGGCCCCTCAATCGGCTGGGCCAAGTTGCACGAACTGCGAACGGGCATTCAAAAGATGCGACAGAAGGGTCGCAAAGTGTATGCGTGGCTCGAAAGCGGCAGTACCAAGGATTACCTGCTCGCCTCTGCCTGCGACGAAATCGTGCTCCCCGAATCAGGCATGCTGATGATGCCGGGCCTGCGAGCAGAAGTGTCGTTCTACAAGAATCTGTTCGACATGCTGGCGATTCAGCCACAAATGCTGCGGGTCGGCGAGTTCAAGTCGGCGGCCGAACCCTATAGCCGGTCAGAAATGAGCCCCGCGTTCCGCGAAGAAATGGAAGCGATTCTGGACGATTATTATCGCCAGATCGTGGAGATGGTCGCAACGTCACGCAAGCTGACCGCCGATCAAGTCAAAGCCGCCATCGATACGGGCTTGTATACGGCCGCCGATGCGAAGAAGCTTGGTTTGATCGATCGCATATCCTATGAAGACGCAATTGCCGATCTGATCAAAGGGGATCGCAAAGACGCTGAAATCAAGATCGTGAAGGGATATGGCAAAAAGAAGGTTGATACCGATTTCAGCGGCATCGCCGGTATGGCCAAGATGATGAATCTGATGATGGGGGTCGAACCGACTCAGCGCAAGTCGAGTTCCCCCAAGATCGCGATTATTAATGCGGTCGGTCCGATCATGTCCGGCAGCAGCAAGGCCGACTTCTTCGGCGACGAATCCATGGGCTCGACAACAATGATCAAAGCGATCCGTCAGGCTCGCGACGACGCATCCGTGAAAGCGATTGTGCTGCGAATCGACAGCCCTGGTGGCAGCGCTCTGGCCAGCGATCTGATGTGGCACGAACTGGAAACACTCGACGGCAAGAAACCGCTGATCGTCAGCATGGGCGATGTGGCCGCCAGCGGCGGTTACTACATCGCGATGGGTGCCGACCGCATCTTCGCCGAACCCGGCACGCTGACAGGCTCCATCGGTGTCGTTGGCGGCAAACTGGCCTTCGAAAAGTTCTTCGAAAAGATCGGGATCACGACCAGCGTCGTGCAGCGCGGCAAAAATAGCGGCGTGTTGAGCATGACGACGCCGTTCACGGATTCCGAACGGGAATCGATGCAAAAGATGCTGAACGACATCTACGGCCAATTCACGAAAAAGGCCGCCGCCGGGCGCAAGATGGACTACGACAAGCTGGAAAAGATGGCCCGCGGCCGAGTCTACACCGGAGCCCAAGCGTTGCAACTAGGCCTGGTCGATGAACTCGGCACGCTGACCGACGCGATCGCCCACGCGAAGAAAGCGGCAGGACTCGACCCAGACCAAAAGCTGGAACGCCTGGACCTGCCGAAACCAATCAGCCCATTCGAACAACTGTTCGGCCCGATCGATCCAGGGACAACTTCACTGAATGCGGCCGCTTCCGCCTGGCTGAAGCAGCTCCCTCCTGAAGTCGCCGAGCAACTGCAAGGCTTGGGTGTCTACGAACTGCTGGCGAAAGAGCGAGTCCTGACCGTAATGCCGTATCGGATGCTCGTCAAATAGAGTTGATCCTCAATGGCGATCGATGCCTCAGTACGCTCGCGATGGATCCAGGCAATGGCCATCGCGGGCGTGGTTGTGCTGGCGGTATTGCTCCTCTTGCCGGCAGGTGCAGCAAGCACGCGAGGCGGCTCGGCGAACGCAGTCGAGGAACAATCTCAAGCAGATTGGGCTGGCGTTAGACAACTATCACGACACGTTTCAACACTGGCCTCCCGGCGGGACCTTTGATCAGAACGGCGGCGGGATGCACGGCTGGGGGATCTTGTTGCTTCCGTACCTGGAGTCGTCGCCGCTTTACAGCCAGATTGATTTCAAACAGCCGTGGGATGCACCTTTCAACGCCGGTTGCTTCAGCATCCGGCTGCGAGTGTTAATGAGTCCGAGTGTCCATGATACCGGCTTGAATCCCCAGAAAGACGAGTTCGCACTCTCGTACTATTCCGCCAATTCCAACTTGCTGGGCGCGAACAGTGGCATCAAGCCCTCTGAAATCCAAAGTCGGAGCGAGACTTTTGTGATGGGAGAGCTTGGGGGCGACTTCGTTCCTTGGGGTTGCCCCTACAATTGGCGACCGTTGCGTAGCCTGAAAGATACTCCGCGAACTTACGGCCGGATCGAAAATTTCGGTGGTCCCTTTCTGATGGCGGATGGCAGCGTGCGATGGATCGCTCCCGATGCCTCTCAAGAAGTGCTTGCGAACCTGCGCGGCTCGAACCTGGCGGGCGATGAGGCCGAAAGATTGCGAATCCAGCGGCCAACTTCGTTTCTCTATCCTGCCGATACGCGTGACCCTTGGGCCGATCTCAAAACAGATCGCTGAAGCGTGGCTCAACGTCGGAGAGCGGCCGAATTCTCCGCCCCGTCAATGCAAACCGCGGACGAGCACGCACCGCGAATTCATGGTTAGGCATTGCGACGCCGATCAGCAGTCGAGTCGCGTCTTGACGTGCAACATTATCCCCCCGGTAACCTTCCGAGCCGCACGCTGATCACGATCGTCATGCGTCCACAATGCCTTGCGAACAATTAACAAACGAATGTTCGCGATTGTGGTGCTGTTCTCATTCTGCGACGTGGCGCAATGATCCTCATTGCTAGTTCTGTGGATTCCGTGACTGCGCAGTCACCGTAAAAACCTATTTTGTCTTTATTTTGTTGAATTTCTTTTTCGAAATTCGTATTGGTGGTGGTGTGCGCCCAGCCTGTTAAGACGGAGAGCGAGCTGAAGAACCCCGAGCACGACATTGTGTCGCACCTTTGTGAATAGAAATTAAAGGATCAATCATTACTGTCGCCGCACCTGAATTCATTGCTTCTTCAGGGTGCTTCACGTAGAAATCTGCGGCTCACGTGCGACGCGTAAGAAAACAGTCATTTTCACTCGCTTGGCAATTGAAATGACAATGACTTATGTGTTTGCACTGAATTTTCATTCAGGTTTAATTAAGGTTTGTTTATGAAGACAACTCGACGAGTCCGGAGTGGGTTTACATTAATTGAGCTTCTCGTGGTGATTGCGATCATCGCGGTTCTGATTGCCTTATTGCTACCGGCAGTTCAGCAGGCTCGCGAAGCGGCGCGGCGCACACAGTGCAAAAACAATGTTAAGCAACTGGGGCTGGCACTGCACAATTACCACGACACAGTCTCGAAGTTCCCGTATGCGTCCATGCAACAACCAACGAATACAAGCAATTTCCCCGCGCATACGTGGAATGAATTTGTCCTGCCGTATATTGATCAAGCACCATTGTACAATCTCATTAACTTCAGCAATCACATCACGGACAGTGTCTCTGGAAACCCAACAAATCTCTCGCTGATCAACAACAAGCACTTTGGCTTCCAGTCTTGTCCAAGTAATCCCTACAGCGGCGGTGTCACTGCTGTCGGTAGTGCTGGCTGGGATAATGGCTGTTCGGCTCCCGATAACGCCGGGAACCCCTGCAATGGGTACACCGCGTCGCCGATGTGCTATGCACCCAGTGCCGGTGGATCTCGTAGCGGACCTTGGCTTGGCGTAAGCCCAGACTGTGCTGCGGGTGCCGGAACTTATTGCGATATGCCCAACTCAGCAATGCAAACGGATTCTCCGGCGGCGGTTGCAGGGGTATTCAGCAATGGGTTGGTTTCCCTCGGCATTAGGGATCTGATCGACGGGACCACCAATACAATTCTCCTTGGTGAACGGCGGGGAGAACTAAGTGTCTGGGGTGGGATGTTCAGCGTCAATGTTCACGTCCTCGTGACCAACATGAAGATCAATTCGCCGAACATGAATACCACTGGTGCAACCCCCGGCACCAACCCAACGGGGATGACTCCCTATCAGGTGAGCATGGGTGCCAGCAGTTACCACACCGGGGGAGCTCATTTCTTGATGGGTGACGGCTCTGTGCGATTCATCAGCAATAACATCGATTTCGCGACTTACAATTACCTCGGAAATCGCGCCGACGGAAACGTGGTTGGCGACTTCTAATTGGCTTCGTCACTTCGATTTTCCAATGTCGACGGGCGTCTGATAGCGTGATATCGCTTCGAGATGCCCGTTGTCTTTTCTTACCCCAGCTTGGAATGCCCTGAATTATGTATTTCGTTTCCAGAGATTATTGCCAGATGGCTGGTTCGCTGATGGTCTTCGTGATCTTGGGTTGCGGTGGCTCTGGCGACATCAAGCCGATTGCAAACTTAGTTTCGTGCAATGGGACAATCACGCTTGACGGCGCCCCCCTGAAGCAAGGGATTGTCAGCTTTGCTCCTGTCAATCCGACAGCGGGACAACCCGCGACAGGTGCAATTAAAGACGGCAAGTTTACGATGGCGACAACGGTGTCTGCCCCTGGTGTTGTCGCTGGTCAGTACAAGGTCAGCGTGCAATCATTTGATCAAGAGAAAACCGCCCCAACGAATCCGAGCGACATGCTCAAAAAGCCGACCAGTCTCATCCCCGAAAAATATCTCGATATCACGAAATCGGGACTTGAGGCCGAAGTGAAAAAAGGAATGACGCCCGTCAAACTGGAACTGGTTTCGAAATAGGCAACATCAGCCAGACCGGCGATTTGCGATTGCCGGTTCTCTTATCCCAGGCTTCGACACAATGTGCTGGTTGACGAGATCACGGTGTTGATCTGCACCGGATGCCAATGACTGATTCCAACCACTTTCGACGCAATTGTCTGCACGTAGCTTTGACTAAAACAGGCGATCCCGGACTGAGAAAACTCTGCCCGGGATCGCCTGTTTGATCGCGGTCTTGAAGTTCGCGAATCGCTCTTACTTCGCGTACTCGATCACTCGCGTCTCACGCAGCACAGTCACTTTCACTTCACCAGGATAGGTGAGCGACTGTTCGATCGCAGTGGCAAGGTCTCGGCACAATCGAGCCGCTTCGCGGTCGCTGACATCTTGCGGATTGACCACCACTCGGACTTCGCGACCGGCTTGAACGGCGAAGGCTTGTTCGACGCCCGGGAAACCGCAGGCGAGGGATTCGAGTTCTTCGAGGCGGCGGACGTACTTTTCAAGCGTTTCGCGACGAGCTCCGGGGCGTGAGGCAGAGCAGGCATCGGCGGCGGCGACCAGCACCGTGTAGATGTACTCGGGACGAATGTCGTCGTGATGACCTAAGGCCGCGTGGACGACTTCGCCCTTTTCACCGTAGCGCTTCAGCAGTTCGGCACCGACCGCGGGGTGACCCCCTTCCATTTCGTGGTCGGCGGCTTTACCGATGTCGTGCAGGAAGCCGCAGCGGCGACCGAGGTTGCCGTTCAGGCCCAATTGCTCGGCCATCAAGCCGGTCAGGTGCGAAACTTCGATCGAGTGGCGCAGCACGTTCTGGCTGTAGCTGGTGCGGAAGTGCAGACGCCCCATCAGGGCGAGCAGTTTTTCGTGCAAGTTGGGGACACCCGCTTCCTGTGCCGCTTCGTGTCCTTGGCGAAGGATGAACGCTTCCATTTCCTTCTGCGTTTCGGCGACGATTTCATCGATGCGAGTCGGATGGATCCGGCCGTCCTGGATCAGTTTCACCAAAGCTTGTTTGGCCGTTTCACGACGAACGCTATCGAACGCCGACACCACGACGACGCCGGGCGTATCGTCGACAATCACGTCAACGCCGGTCGCTTTTTCGAAGGCACGGATGTTTCGGCCTTCGCGACCGATGATGCGGCCCTTCATTTCGTCGCTGGGGATGTCGATCGTCGAAACCGTCGATTCGGAGGTGTGAGCCGACGCATAACGCTGAATCGACATCCCGATGATTTCGCGAGCCATCTTTTCGGACTGCAGTTTCAGTTCCGATTCCTGCTTCAGAATCAGAGCGCCGGTCTCGTTCTTCAGTTCGCGTTCGAGTTGCGTCAGCAGCAAGTCGGTGGCGGACTTCTGATCGAGGCCGCTGATCTTGTAGAGCTGCTCTTGCCCTTGTTTCATCGTGCGATCGAGTTCTTTTTCTTTCGCTTCGATCGACTTATTGCGTTCCACCAGCTTCTGCTGGGTGGCTTCCAGCATGCGTTCTTTCTTCTGGATGTCGTCCTGCAGATCTTTGATTCCGGACTCGCGCTTGTCGAGTTGCCGTTCTTGGTTGCGCAGGCCGTCTCGAGCACTGTTCAGCTCTTTTTCGACCGCTTCGCGGCGGCGGAAGCCTTCTTCTTTCGCGGTCAACTCGGCGGTCTTCGCGATGTTTTCGGCGTCGCGTTTGGCCTGCTCGACGATTTCATCGCGAGTCTTATAAGCGCCGCCCTTCATTGCGCGTTCGACGATGAAGCCAATTGCTCCACCGATAAGAATTCCCAGGATTCCACCGACGACATATTCCATAGTGCCCCCAATTGCCGTGATCCGGAGACACCAAACGGACGAATCGTGTCGAAACACGAGGCCCTGATCAGGACATGGCGTTCCGCCTGATGACAGAGCCACCAGTCGGCAGAGAGCAAACGGATTGTTGAATCGAGATGATCAGCCGCGAATGAAGCGACGCGACGGTATGGAAGCTGTCACCAGTTGGACCGACCCGACAGGATTGCCGAACAAATGGGCGCACCAGTCCCAAGGAGGACCGTTTGCCAATCTGTGCGCGGCGATTGCCGGCCAAATGGAATGGCGCGAATTGGCCTGCTGCAGGATCGCGATGGTCTGCTCATCCAGTTCAACTGGCATGGCTCCCACAGAAATCTGCAAACACCGATAGGCTCGCTGAAACAGCAAGACCATCAGTTCAATCAATTCGCCAAGGAAAGGAAACATCCTGGCACCTTCACACAACTGACCATCAAGAAACAACTTGCGAGGCGGAGTTTGCTCGGCAAAGCCCGCATTCGAAAGACCGTTCGTCTCCGAGCCATGAACAACTCGGTTGTCTCCGGGTTGTATTTTGGAAAAAAACGCCCCAGATTGCGGTCGCATCGTAACACGTTGCAACACATGTGCAACTCTACGGTCCGTCCCTAGTGAAATTCCCTAGTTATGACTTACGAGTCATGATTTCCGAGGCTGCCGCGATGGCTTCGCGAACCAGGGTTCCCATCTTCGGATGAGAAGGTTCCAAGCCGACAGTTAAGCCCCCTTCGACCAGGGTCTCGGTTGCCGTCGGACCGATGGAAGCGACGACGCATCGCTGGGTCGCCTGAAGCCATTTTTCGCGAGAGCCGGATTCGTCGGCGACGGCAATCAGGTTGTGGAACTGCTGGGCACTGGTGAACAGAATCAGATCGAACTCGCCACGAATCGTTTGCTGGATTGCCTGACGTAGCGGCGCAGTATTTTCGGGCAATTCCCAGCGATAAACAGGAACGGACTGAACGCTGGCACCCAGGCGCTGCAGTTCACCTTCCAGCGTTTCACTCTGTTTTCCGTACTCCTGAACGGCAATTTTCTTTCCGGCGAGCGGAACTTCGGCCACCAGCGTCGCCAGCAACTCGCGCCAGGTATTCGGTTCGGGAGCCCGATGATCGATCTTCAGGCCCCAATCCCTGAGCACGGCCGTCGGTTTAGGGCCGCGAACCACGATCGTACAGCGATTGAACGCCGCCAGGATTTCCGGGCGAGGCCACTGCGTTTCCAGGACATCCATCAACGCGGCCGCCCCGACACCAGTCAGGAACACCATGATGTCGACCTGCCCGGCAAACAGGCTCTCGCCAAACGCCAAGGCAGCGTGATTTTCCTCCAGCGGGACTTCTCGCATCGATGGAGCCACCGTGGCGATCGCGCCGTGCCGTTCAATCAACGAACGCATTTCCTCGGCCCGGCGACTTTCCAGGCTGAGCACGCGCAGTGGCGAAGTGGAGGCCTGTGGAGGTGTTTCGGTCATGTGCGGAATCTCGATGGGCCAGTGGGTCGGGACTCGCAGAGTATCGACTCGCGGCGATTCCGGATCAAGCCGCGGTCGCGCCATGTTTCCTTCCTGCGATGACCTGCGTAAGATGCTCGCACTGGCCACAGTTGGTCCCGGACGAGACGCGCCGTACCCGGTTATGCAAAGACGACGCCCTATTCAAAAGGGGTATCGTCATGGCGTGGTTGCTGCTGATTATTGCTGGGCTAATCGAAGCGGGTTGGGCTGTCGGGCTGAAATTCACCGACGGCTTCACCAAGTTCTGGCCCAGTCTATTTACGATTCTGGGGATCGTGGCGAGCATGATCCTGCTGTCGATCGCCGCTCGAACCTTGCCGATTGGGACCGCCTACGCCGTCTGGGTCGGAATTGGCGCCGCCGGCGCAGTGCTGCTGGGGATTGTGTTCCTTGGCGAACCTGTCAGCCCGGCTCGGATCTTCTTTATCTGCCTGCTGTTGATCGCCATTGTCGGGTTGAAGTTCAGCAGCCATTGAGGGTCGGTGATTTCGGTAGGACGGATTTCCAATCCGTCCTACGGAACAGCCGCGGCCCCAATATCCTCGAGAGCCATCAGCGATGACATCGCTTTCCCTGTCATTGACCGCCGTTCATTCAAAAAAGGCGGCGGCGAGCATATCATTCCGGGATGATTGCTCAATTTGCATTGATGTTGATTCTGGGGATGAGCCTGATGTGGGCGCTGATGCCGCGTTCACAGGTCACCGCCGGCTTCTTTCGGATCCAGATGATGGTCGCGATGGGACTGGGGGTTTTGGCGATGTTGACGTTGGGGCAACTGACGTCGTCGACTGGTCAGCAGACCTCGGATCAATGGATCCTGGCCGCTCGAATCATGGCGGGTGTGGTTGCCGCCTGCGGTTATGCTGGGTCCGTGCTGTGGATGCTGGACAAACGGCGAGCGGGAACAGTCTGCGTCTTTGCGATCTTGATCGCCAGTTTCGGCAGCTTGGTGCTGTCTCGCGGAGGATTTGAGTCTGGAGCGTTGGTGCTGGTTTCTCAAGTTGCTACGGCGGCGGTGCTTGGCGGAGCGGTGACGGGAATGCTGTTGGGTCACTGGTATCTGACCGCTCCCACGATGTCGATTGATCCCTTGAAGCGACTCAGCCTATTGTTCGGGATTGCCGTCGTCTTGCGACTGTTGGTCTCTGCCGCTGGCTGGCTGCTGGCGGGATCGAGCTTAACAGGCGGGACAGTCTGGACATGGTTTGCGCTGCGATGGCTGGCCGGGATCATTGCGCCACTGGTGATCGCGGTGATGGCTCTGCAAATCCTACGATATCGGAATACGCAAGCGGCGACCGGAGTCTTGTTCGCGGGCGTGATCTTGACCTTTATCGGCGAAATGTCCGCGGCATTGCTGTACTACGAACTGCACGTTCCTCTTTGATTCGATCTTATTCCACACGCGAACCAGAAGCGTCTGTTATTCCATGCAAATCACGTACGACTGCCCCAAATGTCTGCAGCCCGAACGCAGCGAAGTGACTGCCGCCAGCCAGGCGATCATGTGTCCCGATTGCCAGTGGACTCGTCCGATTGGCGAAGGGGATCTGCAGGGCGAACTGCCGACGCGATGCCTGGCCTGCGGTTGTCAGGATCTCTGGCGACAGAAAGACTTCTCGCAAACACTGGGCGTGGCGATTGTGGCCTTGGGCGTCGTCCTCAGCACCGTGGCGATGGCCTACATGCAACCGGAGCTGTCGCTGGGCATTTTGATGATGTTCGCACTGGCCGACATGATCTTGTACGTCGTCATGCGTGATTGCCTGGTTTGCTATCGCTGTCATGCCAGATTCCGTCGCATCCCGAACCTCGAACAGGTGGGGACGTTCGACCTTGAGGTGAATGAACGTTATCGTCAGGAAGCAATTCGGCTCAAACAAGCAGAACAATCCGTCGCTCCGCGGTAGGACGGTCGCCTTGTGACGTTCGTCGATCTTCGTTGACCCATCATCTCATCAGAATGACCCATGGACGCCCGGCAGACGAGACTCGTCGAAGACTTGGCTGGTGTGTTCCGGGGCGAACTCGGTTGCGATCAGATTTCCACGTCACTCTATGCGACTGATGGGAGTCTGCACCAAATCACGCCGATGGCCGTCGCCTGCCCGCTGGATAGCGATGATCTGGCGACACTGGTCACCTACGCCGCCGAGCAAAACCTTCCACTGGTCGCGCGCGGAGCGGGAACCAGCGTGGGAGGTGAGGCGCTGGGAAGCGGGATCATCGTCGATTTCGCACGGCACATGAATGCCATTGAGCACGTCAATGACCAGACGGTGCGGGTTCAACCCGGCGTGGTCCACAGCGTACTGAATCGCACTCTGGCGAACACCGGTCGCTGCTTCGCGCCGGATCCGTCGAATTCGGCGACGACGACAATCGGCAGCATGCTGGCCTTGGACGCCGCGGGATCACACTCGATCCGCATTGGCTCAACCCGAGACCACGTGATTAGCATTGATGCAATGCTCGCCGGCAAGGCCAGATTCACGGCCGAATTGGAGCCATTGAATCATCTCTCCGCCGACGGGCCCAACGGATCATCGGCCAAGCGAGAGATTGTCAGTCAGCTGGCATCCCTGCTGGCCGACCACGCCGAACTGATTGGCGAGAAACAGCCGGCAAGCCTGCCGCGAAACCGCGCCGGCTATTTCTTGAGAGGCGTGCTGACGCCGACGCACCTGAATCTGGCGAAGCTGCTTGTCGGATCGGAAGGAACGCTGGCTCTCTTCACATCAGCCACTCTCCGAGTCACAGCCTTGCCGGCACATCGGGGGGCGATGCTGATTTCGTTTGGATCGCTGGAAGGGGCGGTTCAGGCGGTCACCAACATCGCCGTAGACCGCCCCAGCGCTTGCGACCTGCTGGATCGGCGGCTACTGACGCTGGCTCGCGAGACGGACACGCGGTTCGAGCGGTTGCTGCCGGCGAATGCAGAAGCTGCGATCCTGGTGGAACATGTCGGCTTCAGCGAAAACGAAGTGGCCGGCAAGCTGACCAGTCTGGCAAAGCGTCTGGGCGAGCTCACCGATTCGGGTGCGACAGCGTTTGTGGCACGGACGCTGGAAGAGTTGGACTTCCTCTGGTCGCTGCCGCTACGCGTGGTCCCCCTGCTCAATGGCGTGCGGACTCCCTCCAGCAGTCCGTTGCCATTCGTCGAAGATATTTCCGTCCCTCCCGAAGCGCTGGAAGAATTCGTCGTCCGGATGCGGAGGATTCTGCAACGGCACGAGGTAACAGCGTCGCTCTATTCGCATGCGGCGGTGGGCCAATTGCATATTCGCCCGTTTCTGCCGCGACCAACGCTGCATGACGGCCCGCGACTGGAAGCCCTGGCTCGTGATCTCTATCACGCGGCACTGTCACTCGGGGGATCAATCAGCGGCGAGCACGGTTTGGGGTTGTCGCGAACGGCTTTTTTGCGATCGCAATACGGCGAACTGTATCGGGTCTTTCAACAGGTCAAAGACCTGTTTGATCCGCAACATTTGCTGAACCCCGGCAAGGTGTTGTCGGATGATCCGCATCTGACCGTGAATCACCTTCGTCCTGTTTCTGCGGTCGAAGTCGATAGCGTGTCTAGTGGAAAACCGGCACCACAGCTCTACGATTTGCAGTCCAATTGGACGGCCGTCGAAATGAGCGCCGAAGCGGCGTCATGCCATGGCTGCGGAGCATGCCGCACGCAAGAGCCAGAACTGCGGATGTGTCCGTTCTTTCGAGTGGAACAGTCAGAAAGTCGATCACCACGTGCGAAAGCAAATGCTGTTCGCGCAGTGTTTGACGGTCGCGTGCCGACTCATGATCTGGCGTCCGCTGAAATGCGGAAGCTGGCCGATCTTTGCTTTAACTGCAAACGATGCGAAGACGAGTGCCCGAATCACGTCGACATCCCGCGACTCATGATCGAGACGAAATCCCAGTATCTCGCCAGCAATGGGCCACGGACATCGGAGTGGTTTCTCTCACGAGTTCACTCGTGGGGCAATTTTCTCTGCGGAATCTCGTGGTTGGTGAATCCAATTCTTGGCAATTCATTCTCGCGTTGGGTCTTGGAACGGACGTTCGGTGTCGCCGCGGACCGTCGCTTGCCGCCTTTGGCTCGGCGCCCGTTCTTAAGAGCAGCCCGCCGAGAATGGACCGCCCCGCCAGCATCAGTGCGTAACGGCCAGCCAGTGGTTTACTTTGTCGATCACTTCGCGAACTTTCACGACCCGGAACTGGCGACGGCCTTTGTGCGGATCCTGGAATTCAACGGGCAAAAAGTACACGTACCGACTCGACAACTGCCCTCGGGAATGGCGCTCATCTCGATGGGCGATTTCGATGCGGCTCGTCAGATCGCGGAAACCAACATTCGAGTTCTTGCCGATTTCGCTCGCGAAGGTAGCCCGATCGTCTGTACCGAACCTGCTGCTGCGGTTTGCCTGAAGTATGAATACCCCAAGCTGGTCAATCATCCCGATGCGGCCGTGGTCGCCGATGCTGTTGTGGAAGCCGGGGCGTTCTTGATGGGACTTCGGCGTAACGGCCAACTTCGAACCGAATTCAACGAGCTACCACTCACCGCGACCTATCACACACCCTGCCATCTCAAGTCGCTGGGGCCGTCCACGCCTTTGGCCGACCTCTGTAGTTTGATCCCCTCGTTCACCGCCCTACGGCCCGAAAATGGCTGCTCAGGCTTGGCCGGGACGTTCGGATTGAGGCGAGAACATTTTCAAGAATCTCTCGAGATCGGTCGCGATCTGATCGAACGGATGCGAGCGGACGACCATCAACTGGGACTGACCGAATGCAGTAGCTGTCGAATGCAGATGGAGCAGCGAACTCCCACGCCGACCTTACATCCTCTCAAGGTGCTGGCACTCGCGTACGGCTTGATGCCGGAGATCCAACGTCGGCTGAGACCGAACACTCGCCGACGAACGACAACGTAGTCGAGAAACGGATACCCGAAGCACGCCGACGCCGCAGAAACGGCAGTTGCTCGTTACAGGTTGCCCAGTCTTCCTGACCGATACCGGCTGATCCGCGCCGCCCAGATTCGGTGCAGGCGGCTGCTCAAAATGACGATTTTGCGGACTGGAGCGGTCATGTCGGCTGTCTCCGCGAGTCCACGGTTACCTCCAGATTGCGCGACGCTCCGCCATTCGGGAAAGGATGTCCTGGCATGGCTGCCCGAGTCCGACTGATCCTGACACTCCACAATCATCAACCCATCGGCAATTTTGATGGGGTCTTCGAGAATGCGTACCGCGACAGCTACTCGCCATTCTTGGATGTGCTGGAAGAATTTCCCGAGTTGCCAGTGGTGCTGCATATCTCCGGCAGCCTGCTCGATTGGCTGACCGAAAATCATCCGGAATACGTCGCCCGCGTGAAACAGCTTGTCCAACGGGGACAAGTCGAGTTATTGGGCGGACCGTACTACGAGTCGATCCTGGCCTGTATTCCGCGTCGCGATCGCCTGGGCCAGATTCGGGCCTACAAGCAGCACCTGGAACAACTCTTTGAGACCCAGGTTCGAGGAATGTGGGTTCCGGAACGCGTCTGGGAACAGGCGTTTGCCGGTGATATCGCCGAAGCGGGGATGGAATACACGCTGCTCGACGATTCGCACTTCCGGAATGCGGGCCTGAACGATGACGAACTCTATAACTATCAGCTCACGGAAGAAGACGGTCGCCTGCTCAAGGTCTTTGCGGGCGGAGAACGGCTGCGGTACCTGATCCCATATCGTGATCCACAGGAAACGATCAACTACTGTCGTGAAATAGCGGAACGATTCTCCAACGCGGTGCTGGTCTTTGGCGATGACGGCGAGAAATTCGGCGTTTGGCCGGGATCGAAAGATCTCGTCTTCCGCGACCAATGGTTGCGTCGGTTCTTCACGGCGCTGCGAGACAATCGCGATTGGTTGCAGGTGACGACGATGGCCGAGACCGTCGATCATGTCTCGCCTGGTGGTCGCGTCTACCTGCCGGATGCCAGCTATCGCGAAATGACCGAATGGGCTTTGCCGACCGACAAGCAGGGCCATTTCCGTCACCTGATTCGTGAGCAAGAGCAACGCCACGACTGGCATCGCTTCAAGCAGTTCGTCCGCGCCGGCTTCTGGAGAAACTTCCTGGTGAAATACCCGGAAGCAAACGAGATGTACTCGCGCATGCTGCAGGTCAGCCGACGAGTCGACGAGGCCGCAACTTCCGCCGACGATCCGGAATCCATGCGACTGATCGAGGCTGCTCGTGTCGAACTGTATCAGGCTCAGTGCAACTGCCCGTACTGGCACGGAGCCTTCGGGGGCCTCTACCTGCCGCATCTGCGAAATGCGATCTATGCCAAGCTGATCACTGCCGACACTTTGCTGGAGCAAGCGGCCGGTCGACGTGGCCAATGGGTCGATATCCAGGCGGATGACTTCAATCTGGACGCCCGCAAGGAATTGCGTTTGGCGGGAGATCGGATGATCGGTTATCTGGCTCCAGGTCGCGGCGGTCACCTCTACGAATTGGACATCCGCACGATCCAGGTCAACTTGCTGGCGACGCTCAATCGTCGTCCTGAACCGTATCACGACAAGATCCGTCAGCACGCTGGCCAAGCCAGTTCCACAGGCGGCGGCGTCGATCCCAACGGCGGCATCTGCTTCAAGCAGCCAGACCTTGATCAGAAGTTGCAGTACGACAATTGGCCTCGCAAGAGCCTTGTCGATCACTTCTTCCAGCCAGGGCTGCTGTACGACGCATTCGCTCAGGGGCACGGCGAACTGGGGGACTTCTGCGAAGGGGTCTATCAGTCGAAATTGCGGCGCAGTGCCGATCGAGTGGAGGCGTGCTTGTGGCGCGAAGGAAAATTAGGTCCATTCGGTTGCAAGCTGACCAAAACGGTGGCTCTCGACCTGGCGGATTCGGGGACGCTGGATGTCATCTACACGCTGGAAAACCTGCCGGCCAACGTGCCGATCCATTTCGGCGTGGAATTCAACTTCGCCGCCATGCCGGCTGGTGCATCGGACCGCTATTACTATGGCGAAAGCGGCCAATCGCTGGGGACGCTCGATTCGCGACTGAGCACTTCAAACATCAGTCGCTTCGGACTGGTCGATGAGTGGCTGGGGATCGATGTCGCGCTGGAATCGTCACAGTCGGCCTCATTCTGGACGCTGCCCATTCAAACAGTCAGTCAGTCCGAAAGTGGATTTGAGCTGGTCCATCAAAGCTGCGCGGTGGTCCCGCACTGGCAGTTTGTGGCTCCGGCGGATGGCCGTTGGACGGTTCGACTGTGTCTCTCGATTGATACCACTGTCTCGCAGGCCAGAGCCTTGGCAGCACTGCGTCCTAGTACCCGAGAATTGACTGGCGCCACTCGCTGATCACAGCTTCGGGGCAGGGTACGGATCGCGAAGAATTCGCGGTCGCTTTCACGGCAACACGCCAGGCAATTTCGCGACCTCAAAGAATTTCCAGAGGCGCTTCAAGCAAAGCCTGAAGCGCCCCTGGATACTGATCTGCAAGTGCGGGCCAACGCGTGCAGTCAGCATTTCACACTATGGCATCTTGCGTGCCCATTCAAAAAAATGTATTCGGGAGCAGAATGCATTTTGATTTAGCCGTGTAAGTTCACGGATTCAGCCTAAACTCCATGATATCGGCCGCTTCCATTTGATCAATAACGAATCAAATGTATTTATTTGATGATCAATAAAAGAGCAGCAAATGTGTTGCCACCTTGAAGTGGCCAATAAATGCAAAAGCGAGGCCAGCTCCGGCGGGATATTGGTCACTCCATTCTGTGTGGACAAATGACTAAACTGAGTCGATTCCGAGAGCAGCAATATCTTTGATTCTCAAACGACTAGCCCGCGACCCACCATGAGTGCAGCCACGCCCCCCAAACGAGATTTCATGACTGTCCCTCGCTTCACCGCAGCGAAGGGCCAACAGCGAAAGCTTTCTGTCATCACCGCTTATGACTATTTATGGGCTGGACTTTACGACGAGGCCGGGATCGATGCGATCCTCGTTGGCGATTCACTGGGAATGGTAGTGCAGGGTCGCTCGACAACGCTGCCCGTCACTTTGGAGCAGATGATTTATCACGGCGAGATGGTGGCGCGAGCCGTCAAAAACGCACTGGTCATCGTTGATCTTCCGTTTATGACCTATCAGGTCAGTCCGGCCCAAGCCGTCGAAAATGCCGGTCGAGTCCTTAAGGAAACAGGGGCAGCGGCGGTGAAACTGGAAGGTGGCGTCCACCAAGCGGCCACAATTCGGGCATTAGCTGAGGCCGATATCCCCGTCATGGCGCATGTCGGCATGCGGCCGCAATCCGTGCGAATGCTGGGCGGGATGTCCCGAGTCCAACGCGATGAAGCGGGCTTGATGGCGGACTCGAAGGCGGCCGAAGAGGCGGGGGCGTTTGGCATCGTTCTGGAACTTATCCCGCGCGGACTCGCCGGCAAAATTACCGCGGCCCTGTCGATTCCAACGATCGGTATCGGTGCCGGCCCCGACTGTGACGGTCAGGTTCTGGTCAGTTGCGACATGCTCGGCCTGTCGGGCTTTCAACCACGGTTTCTGAAAAAGTACGCGGACCTTCGCTCCACGGTCATCGAAGCGACCAAGCAGTACATTCAGGAAGTGGGCAACCAGACGTTTCCAGATCAATCTCATTCACACGAGTGATCCAAGCGATCGTCGATTGCTGGCGACTCGGACTGGCGCATCGCGAATGCGATCGAGTCCCAATAGAAACAGGTCGCGTAATGCCCGCACCATTTCTTTGACGTTGATCTTGGACTGTCCGACGATTCGGTCTTCGAAGACGATCGGCGTTTCCGCAATCCGGCCACCCACGCGAACGCAGCGGTAGAGCATTTCTTCCTGAAAGGCATAGCCGCGCGATCGAAAGCGATCGAAAGCGATCTGTTTCAATGTCGAAGTTCGATAGCAACGAAACGCCCCGCTGCAGTCCTGTGTCCGCAGGGCCAAGAGCACTTGGGAATAGATGTTGATTCCCTGGCTCATGAAGTGACGTTTCGGACTCCAGCCGACAATGGCCCCGCCCGGAACATAGCGAGATCCCACTCCGACATCGGCGACAGCCATGCACGCCCGAACCGCGGCAAGGTGACGGGGATGGTGGCTGAAATCGGCGTCCATATTCAGTGCAAAGTCATAACCGTGATCGACGGCCCAGCGTAGACCCGCCAAGGTTGCCGCCCCCAGCCCTTCCTTTTTCATTCTCAGCAGCAGCAGGACTCGCGGATCGTGCTGCGCAAAGTCACGGACCACCTGCGCCGTGCCGTCAGGTGAATTGTCGTCGACGACCAGCACGTCCGCGTCGGGCAACGCAGCCAATACCTGCGGAATCAGGTTGGCAATGTTTTCACGCTCGTTGTAGGTGCAGATCGTGACGAGGGTCCGCCCGGAATTCGGGTTGGGCTTCAGTGCTGAGGACATTCGAGATTCCGCAAGTCGCGAGTCGTTCCACCTTTAGCACAGGCAGAGATCGCAAGGTAAGTCGGTTGTTGCCGAATTGGCGAGCGGCAGGATAACAGCCAACCTCTGTCGGAGGGAAGAAAGAGGCTTAAGGTCTGGCGCGTTTGTCACTGGCGACGACAATAAACGGGGGCGTCGGCCGATTCGACAGCACTGGCAGTCCCCCGGGGACGGGCTCCGCAACGGGGTTGAGCGGAGGGAGCGGAGGATCCTGTGGTTGCGGTTGCGGAGCAAGGGCCTGCTGGAGCCCGGCATCTGGCAAAGGAGGCAATTCCAACAGCAACCCCGGCTTTCCTGCGGGGGGCGGTTGCTGATCTTGAGCCGCCAGCAATGCCACGATGTGATCGGTGGAATCCGTCGAAACGCGCTGCGCCGCCTTCAGGACGTCACGCGATCGTGGGTCATCTTCATAGTGCAGCAACAGTCCCAGCAGGAAGAGTCGATCGGCATCTTTGGGATCCTCTTTCACCCAATCGGCGACCTTGTGCAAAACAGACGTGCGCAGGGCTTCACTGCCCGGGCCAAACAGCATCGCGAGCCGGATTCCGTTCAGCGGAAGGTCGCGGTCCAAGTACAGCCCTCGCTTAAATTCGCGGATCGCCGGGGCGTAGTGCTGCATGACGGTATGAGTGAACGCCTGTCGAAACTGCGCCTCTCCCCGATCGCCAGCCGCCTCGATGGCGCTGCGATATCTCATATAAGCTTGCGCCCAAAGCTGCTTTCGAAGCTGCTCGTCACCGTTCGCCTGATGTTCCATACTCCGCAGACGTGCCGCGGGGGTTGAGGGCTTCACAGGGCGTTTCGAAGGATCTTCGGCCGGATCAGGCAATGTCGGCTGAACAACGGGCATGACGGAGATCACGGGAGCAACGACTACCGGGGCCAGCGGAGCCCAATAGGCAGGGCCCGTGCTGACGTAAACGGGCGTCTGGTAAACGGGCGTCTGGTAAACCGGAGTTTGATAGACCGGAGTTTGATAGACACCACGATCGTGATAGTGCTGGCGATGACCTCTGTAGCCGCTGATCGCAACTTGCGGATACGGAGACCTGCCCCCAGAGAGGATGGGAGAACTGGGGTAGGCGTTGCCGGCCCATCCTCCGCCACTTGACGAACCGTAAGTCGGTTGCCCCTGAGACGTGCCGTAGTTGTACCCACTCTGATGATGGTGGTGGTGTTGCTGGGCCTGCGTCACCGCCGCGATACCACAGACCAGACACATCATAATCGACCGCACACACGCCATTGTGAGCCCTGTCATGAATAATCGATGAACGTCTCACACATTATGCGGAATTACTTTCCAAATGGTCAACATGCGAACCCGGGGTTCTCGTCGAGTTTCGAGAGAATGTCTGTCTCGTTAGAATCCGAATCGCTTCTGAACTGTCTCTTCATGCATTTCAAGGATTTCACCATGACTGTTTGCCGTCGATCCTGGTTGGCCGCTGTGCTGGCCGCGTGTTCGTCGATGTGCTACGCCCAGGATGCGCCAAAGCCGAAACCGATCAAGGCGATGCTGGTCACAGGGGGCTGCTGTCACGACTACGCGAAGCAGAAGGAAGTGCTGAAGAAGGGATTGCAGCAACGCGCGAACGTGGAAGTCACGCTGGTCCACACAGCAGACACGACGACCGCCGCCCGCTTCAAGATGTACGAAAGCCCCGACTGGGCCAAAGGCTACGACGTTGTCATTCACGACGAATGTACTTCCGATGTCAAAGAGTTGCCCTACGTCGAGAACATCCTGAACGCTCACAAGGGCGGAGTGGCCGCGGTCAACCTGCACTGCGCGATGCACTGCTACCGCATTGGCAAGGACGACTGGTTCCAGTTTGTCGGCATTCAATCCTCGGGCCATGGACCACAAAAGCCAATCGATGTCACGTTCCTGGATCGTGATCATGCCGTGACCAAAGGCCTGGAAAACTGGACCACGGTCAACGAAGAACTCTACAACAACATCAAGCCGATCGAATCGGCGAAGGCATTGGCTCGCGGTCGTCAGGACACTGGTAAAAATGTCGACGACGCGGTGGTGGCCTGGGCCAACGAATACGGTAAGGCTCGCGTCTTCAGCACGACTCTGGGTCACAACACCGCGACTGTCGCCGATGCCCGCTACTTGGATCTGGTCGCAAACGGTCTGCTGTGGTCGGTCGGCAAGCTGACCCCCGAAGGCAAGCCAATGCCCGGCTACCAGGGAACTGGCGTGGAGCCGATCGATGTGAACACCCTCAAGCCCGAACCCGATCCAAAATAGTCCATGGCAAATCCCGTTCACTTTTTGCCACGAGACTGGCGCAGTGGTCAGTTTTTGAGCTAGGTTGGAAGTAGGCCGATTCTACTTCCAGCCTGGACGGAGCTCATGAACTGCCATAACTGCGAAATCGAACTGGAATGGGACGGGTTTAGTCCGATTGTCCTGTGCGATATTTGCCGTTCCTACCGATTTGTCGATGTCCCCGATGTCACCGCAAATCAGATCATTTCGCTGAATCAAGCTGGTTCAGGCTGTTGCCCCTGCTGTCGGCGTCGTTTGACGCTGGCCGCCATGGACGGTCTGAAAGTCGAACACTGCGCCGAGTGTGAAGGTGTGCTGCTGGACGATGAAGTCTTCGCGATGTTTGTGCGGAACCGACGCACCGAATTCCGCGAAGCCGCCTCACAGCCCCTGATCCTGGTCCCCGTCGAACAGCAACCAGACGTGAACTGCCCGACCTGTCGGACCGAGATGAATGTCCATCCCTGCTACGGGCCGGACTTCATCATCGTGAATTCATGTCTCAACTGCGGCAACGTCTGGCTCGATTGTCGAGAACTGACACATGCCAGTTGCCTGACGAGCTAAATGACCGAGCGATACTGCTCGCATCACTTCTGGTGCTGGCAGAATGTCCGCGGTATCAACGTACTGCGACATCACCGGTCTTCCGTCATTAGCCGATTCGGCAGTGCCTTTCTGATCCTGGCTCGGCCTTCGGGCGTGACTTGCGAGCGAGCGACGTAGAGTCGCTTGAGGTTCACGAGAGGTATCAGGTAATCCAACCCGGCATCCGTGATTCGCGTTTCTCTCAAATCCAGCTCTTCGAGGTTGGTCAGACCCGACAGGTGTATCACACCTACGTCACCAATTGCGGTCCCGCCCAGATACAGTTCTTTCAACTGACTCATCTGCTTCAAATGAGCCAATCCGCCATCGCTGATCTGCGTGTGATTTAGCCGCAGTGATTGCAGGTTGCTGAGGCCACCGAGTTCTGCGAGGAGCGTGTCGTCGGTTCGTGTAAATCCCAGACTCAGTGTTTCCAGATTCGGCAGGTGCCTGATGAATTTCAAGCGGTGACCTTCGATCCCGGTATTGTTGAGGTCCAGTTGTTGAAGATGCCGCAGCATCGACAGGCCATCGATCACGCGATCGGACTGGATAAAGCCGTCGACGTAGTCCTGATCGATTGAGAGCGTGGCATTGGTGATCCGCAGCCGCACGCGAGTGATCCGCGCAAAATACGGAAACCCCGGCGGCAGGATCGGTGCCAGCCAACGAGGCTGAAAGTGAGCAAAGGCAACGTCTCCGCCCCCGTCCTCAATCAGCTTCGCAATCCGTTGTTCGCGATGGTAGGCCGAGTAAAAGCTCGTCACCCCATAGATTGTGATGACCAGAACGACAACCGCGAAAAACCGCACGCCGAATCGCCGGACCAAATGCATCATGCTGTAGAGCCTTCGCGAGCATCAGATAGCCACTTGCAGTGATCAAGCATTTGCACCTCCAGGGCCGTCGATCCAGATCGATCGCTCCCTCTCGGTGTGGACACACTGAGAGGGAGTGGAGCATACTAACCGCTGCGATGACATTGCGGAATTTCCTGTATGAGGCAAAGTTCATGACACTGGCGAATCTGCGGTTGGCGTGGCGCCTTGCCAAACAGCAGATAGGCTGTTGGATAGCGACCTTGCTGTTCGTCATTGCGATGGGCTGTTTTGCGCTGTCGACGCCGCCGATGCCTTGGCCGCGAATTGCCATGATCCTCGCCTGCTGCTTGCCGTCCCTGGCGTTCAGTTGGTTTGTGTGTCTCAGGCGTGCCCTGCGGATCGATATGCAGAAACAATAGATTTGGCAGCGGAGTCTGCGGATCGGGGTCTGCTCATCTGATAACCCATTCCTCAACAGCAATGTTATTTTGGAACTCCGCGCACATTCAAATCGTCTCGTCATTCATTGTTGCGATGAACCACGGTTTCTTCAGTCGTAAACTCTGTGAGCGACCACCGAAATGACAATACCAAAGTCCGCAGTTGTCATGTTGCTCTACGGGATTGTTGCAACAGTTGTGCTCACGCAGGGCGAGAGCGCGATCGCGCAACAACAACAAATCGAGCCGGCCGAATTGCAGCGGCAAATGGAAGACGCGGCAGGACGTTATCAACATTTTGCAACTTCCAACATCATCAGCAATCGGCTGAACGATGAGCGTCGCTGGCCAAAAGAATTCACCGTCGAGCAAGCAAAACTATTTGGCGAGTTGAAGACGTGGTTGGCATCTCCAGACTCGCTGCGAGCGATGATTCGGCACCAGGACCCGAAAGTTCGCACTCTGGCACTGGGAGCGTTGTTCATTCGCGAGGATCCTCACGACCTGCCGCTGATTGCTTCGCTGGTCAACGATCGCACGCCCACTTTGACTGATGTTCACATGTCATTTAACAGCGGCCCGATTGCGAGCCCGGCAGAATTTCAGAGTCCGCAGACCGTGGGCGATGTCGCCAAGGAAATGTTGCAACTCTACGGCGCTACTAAGTTCCCGGAGTACTGGCAAGAACGCCAGGCAAGGAAAACGTGTGCCAGTTGGTTTCGGGTAAAGGTCGACCGTGCCACCCGATGCATATCACCATTGCAGAGGCAATACCGTGACGATATCGAGCGAGTGATTGAAGAGGTCAAGGGACTCCCCCTTGTTGACCGTGTTTGGACTCAGATCTTTTTACGATCTTTTTATTGTTCCTCACTGGAAGGAGTGCTGACCGATGCAGACTGCATCGCTTCCCTGAAGGAGATCGGCCCCGATCAAGTCGTTCGATTCCTCCAGCAAAAGCAGGTTACCGACGACCCCGACATTCGGTTCGACGATGGGAACGCCGAAACCCAAGATGTCCATTCGCGGATGGCACACTTCATTTTGCAGCGGGCCCCCAGCGTACTGCGAGCCCAGGATGCTGCGGCACTGCTCGAGTGTGAGAAGTCCGCCGTCCGCAATGCCAGTCCCGCCTGGGCCGCCGCGGCTGCGGAACTGGTCGCCCCATCCGACCCCAATGAAGCCAATCGCATCATTGATGGGGCGCTCCAGCGTTTTCCACTCAAAGGTATTCTGGGTGAACGCTATCAGGCCATGTTAATCGGAACTCTCTGGAAAATCGGCGGGGCCAAAGAGCAGCAAAAGATTGTGGACTGGTTCTACCAGACGCAGGGAAAAGTCCTCGCAGAAAGCAGTGACGAGTCCAATCATGGACCACTCGATTTTCTTAGATTGGTACGAAAGACCGCGCGACAGGATACAAACGAGCTGCTGGCGGCTTTGGTGATTGCCCCCAGTTTCGACCAGGCTGACTGGTCCGTGCTGAAGGAAATGCTTGAGATCGCCAGCACGGGACGTCCCAAGCCGCTGGTGACTCGGGAGATGATGTACAGAGCTCAGCCTGCAAGCCGGAATCCGCAACGGCTGGCCATGGTGGCTGAATGGCGGGAACTCCTGATTCGCCACTATCAGAAGCGAGAATAGAAAGACGCGGTCTTCGAGTCAGTCATACCAAGATTGGTGGCGGCTCGGTTACGCTTCGGCGACGTCGCGGATAAACTAACGGCTCAATTCCACCTCATGAAGGACTTCCCATGATGTCTTGCCGTTGGTTGAAGCCGTTGCTGATTTTGCTGGCTGTTGGTGTCTCGACCATTGCGTCGGCCGCAGAGCCGGTGCGGTTGATCTTTGATACCGACATTGGCAATGACGTCGACGACGTGCAGGCTCAGGCGATGATTCATGCGATGCAGTCGCGCGGCGCGTGTCAGTTGCTCGCGGTGACGATCACCAAGGACAGCGAACTGGCCGGGCCGTTTGTCGATGCGATCAATACGTTTTATGGTCGGCCCGATACTCCGATCGGAGTTGTTCGGCCGGGGAAGACGCCAGAACCGGGTAAGTTTCTGCCGCTGGCCGGCGAGAAACGAGGGGAAGCGTTTCGGTATCCCCATGACTTGCTGAGCAACAAGGACGCTCCTGAGGCAGTCGGGTTGCTGCGTAAGACGCTGGCGGCTCAGCCGGATGGCTCGGTCAGTATTGCTCAGGTGGGGTTCTCGACCAATCTTGCTCGACTGATCGATTCCAAGCCCGATACGGCTTCGGACCTGTCGGGGATGGAGCTGATCCGCAAGAAGGTACACGTGCTGTCGATCATGGCGGGGGCGTTCACATCGATTGGCGACAACAAACATTACTGCGAATACAACGTGGTGCAGGACATTGAAAACTGCCGCAAGCTGGCGGACGAGTGGCCGACGGCGGTGGTCTGGAGCGGCTTTGAGATCGGGATTGCGGTGCCGTATCCGTCGGAAAGCATCGTGAAGGATTACGGCTATGTCGCTGATCATCCCGTCGCGGAAGCGTATCGCCTGTATTCACCACCGCCACACAACCGGCCGACGTGGGACCTGACGAGTGTGCTGTATGCAGTGCATCCGGATCGCGGTTATTTTGATCTGTCGGAACCGGGTCGAGTCATCGTTGAAAACGATGGGTTTACGAAGTTCGAGCCCGCCGCGGATGGTAGGCACAAGTATCTGAAACTGACAGAGCTTCAACGAGCCCGCGTGGTCGAAGCGCTGGTGCAACTCAGCAGTCAACCCCCGAAGTAATGCTGCGGGGTGATGACGATGCGTGCGCCACAGATTGTTGTTGTCGGTTCGATCAACATGGACCTCGTTGCTCGGATGTCGCGCTTGCCGCGTCCGGGTGAGACGTTGCATGGGGATGATTTCCAGACCATCCCCGGTGGCAAGGGTGCCAACCAGGCAGTCGCGGCGGCTCGGCTTGGTGCGCATGTGACAATGATCGGTCGAGTGGGTGACGATGCGTTCGGCGGCGAGTTGCTTTGTTCGCTCGAGCAGTATGGCGTGGGAATTCAGTTCGTGCAGAAGACTGCGAACTGTCCGAGCGGCGTGGCGGTGATTAACGTCGAAGCGAGCGGTGCGAATGCGATCGTGGTGATTGCCGGGGCGAATGGCCGACTGACTCCGGACGATGTGGCGAATTGTGCGAGCGTGATTGCGTCGGCCGATGTCGTGGTTGTGCAGTTGGAGACGCCTGTCGAAACAGTGATGGCGGCGATTCGGACGGCTCGTGAATTTAACGTGCCCACGATCCTCGATCCCGCCCCTGCTCCATCAGGGCCGCTGCCTGACGAACTGCAGCGCGTGGACTACATCAGTCCGAATCAGACTGAGGCCGAAGCGCTGACTGGAATCGTCGTCAACGACCTGACATCAGCCGAACGGGCGGCGAAAGTGTTGTGCGATCGGGGTGCCAGGCATGTCGTGATGAAGCTGGGGGAACTCGGCGCGTTGATTTATTCCGACGGAACGAGCGAGCATATCGCAGCGGTTCCGACGGAAGTTGTCGACACCACTGCGGCAGGGGACGCCTTCACTGCGGGCTTGGCCGTGGGACTGGCTGAAGGGCGAACACTGGCCGAGGCGACCAAGTTGGGTTGTGCGGCGGGGACATTGGCCTGCACGGTGTTTGGGGCTCAGCCTGCGATGCCGACGCGGGAGAAGGTGGATCGATTTTTGGCGACAGGGAGGTGAGGAATAGTGTTTGGCTGAACGGGCTTTTCCTGCCGGGCTTCAGCCCGGCAAGAGGGGCCGCCGCCAGCCTGTTATGTCTGGCGTAACTCTCCAGGGAATCGGATGTTTCGTTAACAGAAGGTCCCTGCGCTGAGAGGTTTCTCGTGTCGCGCAAAAGGCAATGACGGGCTGCCCACATGGTCCTTGCGCGATGTCGACTTCGAAGGCCTATTTGCTCGCATGCTTCAGCATGTCGCGGCAGGCTTTTTCGCAGGCTCGGCATTCGTCGGCACACTTCTTCATCGTCGGGTCATCTTTCATCTTGGCACACTCATCACCGCATTTCTTGCAGGCGTCGGCGCAGGCCGTACAGATCGTGTCCGAGAATGGACCGCTGCGAGCGACGATGGTGGCTGCGGCCGAGCAGGTTGTCGCGCAGTCCTGGCAAGTCTGCAGTATCATCAAATGCTCTTTCTTTCCCTCTGACAGCAGCTTGGCGCAATGCGTGGAGCACATATCACAGGACCGTTGGCAATCACTACAGGCCTTCGCACAGGCCATGTGAGCCTCGTGGACGGCATCGGCTGCAACGGCGACGGAACACAACACCAGAGCGAACAGTGGCAAATAGGCGGACTTCATGGCGATACCTCCCAGCGAGCGATGAGTAATGTGAACGCTGGTCAATAACCTCGCAATTGTGATGCCCTAGCCCGCTTCTGCGACTGGCGGCTGTTTCTTGGCATCATTAGCGATCAAGGTCGGTGTCGCTTTGTTTGCCAGCCGTCCAATGTGATTGCGGATCGACCACGGTTGCACGACATGGCAGTATTCTGGGAGGGCGAGGCGCCGAGGCTCCCGCCGTGCCGCGCTTGTCGATGGTCGCGCAATCACACGCGCGGCTCGGCAGGAACCTCGCCTAATCAAGAACATCGACTATTTCGCGAGCGGAATCGCGCAACGTCATTTTAGAAGCGGCCCAATCGCCTGGGCAACAGGGCCGCTTTCCACCGCTCTTTTTGTCAACCCTTCAACTTCGCCTGCACGTGATCGATGAGCTCTGTCACGGGAACGCGGATCTGTTCCAGTGTGTCACGATCACGAACAGTGACGGTGTCTGCGGTATTGGTTTCGCCATCGATCGTGATGCAATACGGGGTCCCGATTTCGTCCATCCGGCGATAGCGGCGTCCAATGGCACCTTGCTGATCGTACTGCACGGCGATACCGGCTTGCTTGAAAGCTCGATAGATCGCAGCGGCCTTCTCTGGCAACCCATCCTTCTTGATCAATGGGAAGATCGCCACCTTCACGGGGGCCAGCTTCGGATGCAGCTTCAGCACCAGTCGCTCCTGCATCACACCCTTTTCATCGGGTTGCTTGTCTTCGTGGAACGCTTCACACAAGAACGCGAGCGTCGCGCGATCGCAACCCGCCGCCGGTTCGATCACGTGTGGAATGAACCGTTCGCGTGATTCATCATCGAAGTAACTCAGATCCTTGCCGCTCCCCAAGTACTTCGGCTTGCCATCGGGGCCTAATTCAACAACCAGATTGCCGTCCTGCTTGCACAGCTTTCCTTCCGAATGCGAACGCAGGTCGAAGTCACCGCGATGTGCAACCCCTTCCAGTTCGCCATACGATCCCACGTCCAGGAACGGGAACGCATATTCAAGGTCTGCCGTTCCGACCGAATAGTGAGCCAGTTCCTCTTTGGCATGCTCGCGCAGAATCAGGTTATCCTTCGAGATCCCGTGCTTGATATACCAGCTGTATCGGCGATCACGCCAGTACTGGTACCACGCCAGGGACTGACCGGGGTGACAGAAGAATTCCATCTCCATCTGCTCGAATTCGCGTGAGCGAAACGTGAAGTTGCGCGGCGTGATTTCATTGCGGAAGCTCTTGCCAATCTGAGCCACCCCGAACGGCACCTTCACGCGACTGGAATCGCAAACGTTCTTGAAGTTCACAAACATTCCCTGAGCCGTTTCCGGACGCAGGAAGGCTTTGTTTTCATCGGACTGCAACGCACCGGTGTACGTCTGAAACATCAGGTTGAAGTCGCGAGGATCCGTCAGCGATCCAGGCTTGGTCGCTTCGGGAGCAAGCACGTTGTCGAACGAATCTGTTTCGGTAATCGGTCTCAATCCGGGAACCGCAGCGGCAGGAGTATATTGCGCGGTGAACGGAGGGCCGTTGAAGTGCAGACCGCCGTGCGTTCCCGTTCCGAACTCGATCGTGGCCAGCTTGTCCTTCTTCAGTCCGAAGAACTTCAACGCCCGTTGCTCAACAAACGCGATCCCTTCTTCAGCATCTTTATCGGTGGCGACGAAGATTCGATTGCCGCCATGGCTGGCCCAGCGGCCTCGCAGGTGATCGAACCGATAGCGGGCCTTCGTTTCGCGGCAATCGACGAGTTTGTCGGCGAACAGATCATAGTGCCCCGACACTTTCCAGACCTGGGGATGCATGATGATCGACGTTTCGACGCCGACCATGTCGAAGCTGGTGGGGGCACCTACCGGAGCGGTGATCTCATCGTGCTCGGTGATCATGTCCGACCACCAGGCTTGTCGGACGTTGCGCTTCAGTTCGACGCCCAGGGGTCCGTAGTCCCAGAAGCCGTTCAGCCCACCGTAGATTTCGGATGATTGAAAGATAAATCCGCGGCGCTTGGCGAGTGCCACGATTTTGTCCATACGGTTTTCAACGGCCATTCCAACATGCCTTTCTTGGTGATCTTCGCCAGTCATGACTTATCGAAGAAGTGTGATCAAGTTCGAGCCCACATTGTATTCGGGCACCATCTCGAACAGGTCGGTCGTCCCCGCTCGTTCAATTTGCTCGTCATATCCCAGTCGGACGCAATTGCGTCCGCCATAGCCCGACCGCATCGCCTGCCGAAATGTCTCCGCAGTTGTCGACTCACGTCGGTACAGGTCCAATGCCAGCCGCAATTGATCGTCGATCCATTCCGATTCGGAGCAACCTGTCGCGGTTAACAAGCCGTCCACGATGGCCCCCGCACACAAGCAGTCTTCCACGGTGATTTTGCCTTTGGTCCCCGCACAGACCAAGTGGACCGGCCGCGAATCAGCAGCCAGGACATTCACGACAGCCTGCAGGTTCACGAATGAGCCGATCAGGACGCGACTGGCCTGGGCCGCTCGCAATAGCGCCCGCGTCCCGTTTGAAGTCGTGAACACGATCGTTTTGTCGCGGACCACTTCGGCCGAATACGCAAACGGGTTGTTATCCAGGTGGAATCCGTCAATCAGCACCCCTTCACGCTCGCCGCCCAGCAGCGCTGTTCCGGTGGGATGCCTCGCCGCGAGTCCGCACGCGTCCTCAACTTCGCCGCAGGGAATGACGCATCTGGCTCCATTGGCCAGCGCATGCACGATCGTCGTCGACGCGCGCAGCACGTCGATGATAACGGCAATCCCGCCCCGAACGTCTTGCGGCTCAAAGAGCACCGGCAATAGATGGACTTTCACCTCGCGATTCATGAGCGGATAATAGAGGAAGGCGCCGCCGCCTGCCACCTGTGAACGCCGCTGCAGCGGACGAATAAGCTGCAGAAGATAGGTAAGGCGGCGCTTGTACCGGCAATTCAGTACTATCCGACTAAAATGGACCCGGTTCACGCCTGCTTCCGTGGCGTCCAAAGAATCAGGCAGGCAGAGAGAATTGTGAAGGGAAGGACAAGCCCAATGTGCGGAACGAACCAATCGCCGTGTGGCGCTTCAACAAAAAAAAATGGTGGTCAGATCTGGATGACAACCGTCTAAGGCAAAATCTTTTCTCCACTGGACGAAATCCCATTCAGAAGTCATTTCCAGGAATATGTGACTCGTCCAGGTTGGCGTTGCGACAGTCCACTTTTTATCCCACGCATACCAATGAAGACCGCGTTCGCTACTACGAAGCAAATTGGTGCGGTCAGCGATTGTAAATCGAATCGCGTCGTCGATTCTGGTGCTACGTACCCAAATGGCGGCTAACGCCAACGCCAATGCAAGCGTCACATACCCAATCTTTCGTCGCCAGCCGTGGAAGAAGTCTTTCATCGTGGCATGATACCAAACGCAACAACCTCGACCATTACAGTCGGAGGTCGTCTCTATACTGGCGTGCCAACGTAGGCAGTACCGGCCATTCGATCTTTACGAGCTTCGCTTGGACTTAACGGACTTTTTCTTTCCCAACTCTGTCCGAGGCCCTTCGAACAAAATCCGGGCCTCACCGTTCTTGGGATCCAGGCCCAATTCAATCACATAGTCGGCGACGTTCAGTAACTCGGGACTATTATCGATGACGACGATCGAGTGCCCGATGCCCAGCAGTTCGTCGAAACAACTGGCGAGTCGACTGACATCCGCGGGATGCAGTCCGACGGTCGCTTCGTCGCAAACAATCAGCGTCGAACCCCGGCCGGATGTCAGCCGCGCGGCCAGCTTCAATCGTTGAGCTTCACCACCCGAAAGCGTGTCCGTTGGCTGACCCAGCACGAGGTAGTCGAGACCAATCTGCTTCAACATCTGCAGGCGACCTTGAAGGCGCTGATGATTGCGGAAGAACGTCGCTGCCTCCGCGGCACTCATTGCCAACACGTCGGCAATGGACCGACCGCGGTATTTCACATCCAGAATCTCGCGCCGATAGCGCGTCCCGCCGCACTCCGGACATGTCAAAGTGACATCGGGCAGAAACTGCATGTCATGCCGCAACACACCCGTTCCCCGGCAGGCTCGACATCGCCCCCCTTGCGCCGCGTTGAAGCTGAACTGCTGCGGACCAAACCCCCGCTGCTTGGCTTCCGCACTCATCGCGAAGACATCGCGGATGTCATCAAACACGTCGATCCAAGTCGCCGCATTACTGCGAGACGAGCGAGTCAGCGGCGTGCGATCAACCACGGATAGATCTGTGATCGACTCGCCACCAGTGATCTCGCAGCAGTCGCGCCCCACGGCATCCAGCTTCGGATTCAATCGATACTGTAGTGCAGGGACCAGCACTCCAGAAAGCAGTGATGTCTTGCCGACGCCACCCGGCCCCGAGATCACGCAGAGCACACCCAGCGGGATTTTCACCCGCAAGTCCTTCAAGTTGCGGAACTCGATCTGGTTCAGATCGATCCAACCATCAGGTTTTCGAGTCGCGCGGGGGTTTGCAGGACGATCGACATCCATTCGCAATGCTCGGGCGGTGGCCGAATCTTCGGCCTGCAACAACAGATCTGGCGTCCCCTCGAAGACAACTCGTCCACCTTGTGGTCCGGCTCCAGGACCAAGGTCCACCACATAATCCGCAGCTCGAATGATCTGCGGATCGTGATCCACGACAATAACGCTGTTTCGCTGCTGCACCAGTTGTCGCAGCGTCTGCATGACATTTGGCACTTCGCTCGGATGCAGCCCCGCGGACGGCTCATCGACGATGCACAGAGTGCCCGTAATGCGAGACCCACACGCTGCGGCCAGCATGAGCCGTCGAATTTGTCCGCCTGATAGCGATCGAGCACCCCGCTGCAATTTCAAATGGCCGAGACTCAACCCTGCAACGAGTTCCAACCGACGCTGAATTTCGTCGCGTGCCAACTGAGAGACCGATTGCTCGGCCAGAGAGATCGACTGAGAGAGTTCAGCAAATACCTGAATCGCCTGATCGACGGTCAAGTTCAACATGTCCGCGATATTTCGCTGGCCGATCTGAACAGCCAAAGCTTCCGCACAAAGCCACGTCCCCTGGCACTGCGGACAATTTTGATTCGCCGCCTCACGACTGGGATCACGATTCTTATGGACTTCGGATTGGCAACCGCCACGGAAATTGGGCTCGAACAGCCGCTGCTCCGGGGGCAGGAACTGGCGATGACAACTCGTGCATTCCCAATGGCGGCTGAATCGAGCGATCTGCCATTTGCGACCGTCGACACTCAAAGTGGATGGCACCTCGGATGCCGCGTCTGCGTCCCGTTCAATCAACATCGCGAAACGGCCGTTCCCTTCACGGAATGCCATTTCCGCCGCATCGGCGATTCGTTCCGGCGTCGCTTTGCCCGCGACTAGGCGATCGGCAACGATCCATGCCTCTTTCAACCTCGCGCTCGCAGCGAGTTGCTCAAGTGACAGCGATTGCCCATCAATAATGGCACGCGTGAAGCCTCGGGCTAGCCATGCTGCAGGGGATTGTTGCTGGTCATCGGTGGGAGCGAAGCAGAACTGCAGTCTCGCTCCAGGGGGAAGTTGCTCGATCGCAGCAATCACGTCCGGGACCGATTGAGGCCGGACTTCGCAACTGCACGCCGGGCAAATCACATGGCCGATCCGTGCGAATAGCCGCCGGAGGGCCACATCAATCTCGGACAAGGAAGCTACAGTCGTCAACGATGACAATTCGCGAGCCGACGAATCCGTTCGAATCGCAATTGCAGGCGGCACGTGAGCGATTCGATCGGCATTCGGTCGCTCGATCCGTTCCAGGTATTGCCTGGCCGACGCCGAGAAGCTTTCGATGTAGCGTCGCTGGCCTTCCGCGAAAATCGTATCGAAGGCCAGGCTGCTTTTTCCGGAGCCACTAACGCCGGACAAAACAATCAGTTTCCCGAGCGGAAGATCCAGATCGATCTGTCGCAGATTGTGAACGCCAACACCCCTCAACTGCATCATGCGGACGGGATGCGAGGTGCCAGGGGGCGCAGTGGCGGTGGTTGAAGAGGTCATGATTCCGAGCACCACAGACAACCATCTCCACTTTGGTTTGTCAATTCGCTGTTCAATCCGCCTTCCAGAGAGAATTGGATCATCAATCGATTGTGGACGGCTCGCGAATTGCCACGGTATACTAAACGATGTCTAATCATTTCTGTCACAGGTCCCGGTTCAGTCCCGTTCTCTAGTGGAAACCGAGGTAAAAGATGGCACTCTACGAAATTGAGACGAACGCACACATCATGATCGCCTGGGCCGATAGCCAGGCCGCCGCCGAAGCGATCACTCGTGAGAATTATCCGGAAGAGGAAGTCAAACGCGTGGCCAAACGCCCGCGGGATGTCTGGGTCATCTCCAAGCGGATGCTCGGAATCGAAGGGGCCGTCGAACCCTGCGACAAAGCCCGCGACTGCCTCAGCCGAGCCCGCGGCGACAAGCTCCACGCGATCCGACTGTACATGCAGGACACCGGCTCTGACTTGCACGAAGCCCAGCGAGCGGTCGAAACGAATATGTCACTCGGTTGGTAATTGCCGTCAAACAGCTTGATATTCCCACACGAAAGCCCTGGTTGGCACCAGGGCCTTTCGATGTTCGACAAAATTCCAACTGTTGCAATTTGACTCACGCCATTCCTGTGGTAGGTTTCAGTATGGCCAAATTAGGTTTGCGAGATGGCCGATTTGATAACCATCCCCACAAGCAGCTTAAGGGTCAAAGCAATGCGCAGGTGGACTAGATTTCTACGCGAGGAGTCGGGAACGACCTCCGTAGAGTACAGCGTCATGCTCGGTTTCATTATTACGGTTGTGATCGCCGCGGTGGCCGCCTTTGGCAGTGGCCAGAATAAAAGCTGGAACGGCATCGACAATCAGTTGCAATCTCACGGGTTTTGATACCGCGTCCACGGAAGTGTTATGCGTGTTTGCTGGATTGGCATCGGCGGAAACCTCGGAAATTCTCACGAGGTTTTCGACGTCGCCTGGGATGAACTTGCGCCGCAGCTGGATCTTCAGCTTGGCCTTCGCAGCGGGATCTATCACACCAGCCCCGTCGGACAGCATGCGGGCGATACGTTCTCGAACGCGGTCTTTTCTCTTTCCACGACGCTGGAGCCGGCACAGTTGCTGACCCGCCTCCAGGCCGTTGAAATCAGCCTGGGACGAAAAAAAAACGTCCGGTGGGGAAATCGACCGATCGACTTGGATCTCTTATTTGTCGATCAAATGGTGATGGATGAGCCGTCGCTGACGATACCTCACCGCGCCGCATGGTATCGACGGTTCGTCATCGATCCTTTGTTTGAAGTGGCCCCAGCGCTTCGTCATCCACTGCTCAATCAGACGATCACAGAACTCAAAGTTCGATTGTCGACTCGTCCGTTGATCATCGAGTGCCTCGATTCACCACCGCCGCAATCCGTGGATCTCACATCTCGATTCCCAGACGCCAGATTCGTCACTGGCGGCAAGCCCGCCTCGATTGGATTCCAGCTTAGTGGAGTACCGCTGGCGACAACAGGCGAAGGTGTCCCTATCGCCGATATCACCAATACTCCCGGTGGCACAAATCAACGCATCACGGATTTCCTGACCTCGGTGCTCGATGAACCACAACGAGTCAGTGACTGGTGACAGCGACGGGCCAGAAGCCGATCTCACGGAGAGACGCCGGGTGCCAAGGACTTGGAGTCCTCGACATGGCCGTGTCTTCGATCGAAGACACGGCCACACCGCAGACGGTGAGACCGTGGCACCCGAACAAAATCCAATCAACCAAGATCTCGTAGAATTATTTGGCGAAGCTGAAGCGACTACCCTTAGATTTACTCCGCTGCCGGTGGCTCAACAATTGGCGATTCGCTGACTGCTGGTGATTCGCCTGCTGGCGGCTCAGTTGGCGAGACCTCCGCAACAGGTGCCACTGCGTCAACGAGACCACACAAATCACTTGGGATTCGTGCCACGCTGACCAGCTTATCACCTTCATCCAGGCGAATGACTCGCACGCCCTGTGTGTTGCGGCCGATCTCGTTGATGTCTTCCGCGCGGATGCGTTGGATCTTGCCGACGGCTGTCACCATCAACACATCGTCCTGATCGCTGACCGCCAGAACCTTCACAACCGGACCGTTTCGAGTGGTCGCCTTGATATCTTTCAGCCCCTTGCCGCCACGTCGCTGTCGGCGATAGCCCTTCACTGGCCCTGCCGCTTCTTCGCCAGCAACAGCGTCGTCCGGCACGTCAGCTTCATCGTCGGCGATGTCGTCTACGGCCTCATCGGCAGTGGCGTCGACCGTGGCAGTTTCATCGGCGACTTCATCGTCGGGGAGTGGGGCCTCTTCAGGGACAGCCTCTTCGCCTTCGACGATTCCGGTCCCAATCGCGGTCCGCTTTCCGTAGCCGTTTTCGCACACCGTCAGCAGACTCATGGACGGCTCGGCCAGGATCATGCCGACCACGGTCGCACCCTTGGTGAGCTTGATCCCCTTCACACCGCTTGTGTTTCGACCCATGCTGCGAGCATCCGATTCAGCGAAACGAATCGCCATGCCGCTCGAAGTTGCCAGCAACACGTTGTCGGTGGGGGAAACGAGCATCGCTTCGATCAGCTCGTCACCGTCGCGCAGGTTAATCGCAATGATGCCTCCCTTTGTCGGTCGCTTATAGGCCGACAAAGGAGTCTTCTTCACCAGGCCATTCTTGGTGGCCATGATCAGGAACCGAGTTTCATCGAACTCGCGCACGGCCACGCACGCACTGATTTTGTCCCCTTCGGGCAACGACAGCAGATTGACCAGAGCACGGCCTTTACTGGTCCGGCCCTGCATCGGCAGATTATAGACCTTCTCCCACAACACCTTGCCCTTGTCCGTAAAGAACAGCAGCCAGTCGTGTGTGCTGGAGACGAACAGGTGTTCGACAGCATCCTCATCATCGGCCTTGGTCCCGGTGATCCCGCGACCGCCACGATTTTGAGCCTGATACGTGTTGATCGGCATCCGTTTGACATAGCCGCGCTGCGACAGCGTCACGACCATCGTCTCTTCGGTGATCAGATCTTCCTGATTAACGTCACCCAACTCGACTTCACTGATCTCGGTCCGTCGCTTGTTGCCGTATTTATCCTTCATTGCCAGCAAATCATCGCGGACGACTTGCCGGATATTCGCTTCGTCCGACAACAGAAGCATATGGCCCTTGATATCGGCCAGCAGTTTGCCGTGCTCGTCTCGCAGCTTTTCGCGTTCGAGATTCGCCAGCGAACCAAGCTGCATCGAAACGATGGCTTCGGCCTGATTTGCGGACAACGTGTAATTGTTCTTAGTACCGTATTCTTCTTGGAACATTACAAACGCACTGTCACCGACAGCGCGGGCGATCAGCGGACCAGGAACTTCGATTAATTGAAGTCGGTCCTTGGCTTCGGCGCGGCTCGGTGAACTGCGGATCGTCGAAATGACTTGATCGAGATCGATTTGAGCGATCAGCAATCCTTCGATCGTGTGCTTCCGCTTGCGTGCTTCGCCCAGCAGGAACTCGGTACGACGGCGAATAACAGTGACGCGATGGCGAATAAACTCGGCCAGCATCTGCTTCAAGGTCAGCAGCCGCGGACGGTTACCAACCAAGGCCAGCAGAATGACGCTGACTGTCGACTGCAAAGGCGAGAACTGGAAGAGTTGATTAAGAACTACTTCTTTATCAGCATCGCGTTTGATCGCGATATGCAAACGAGTCTGCCACGAAGGGAGAGTTCGATCCGTCAAGTCGGTGACTCGCGAGATTCCCTTGATTCGCTCGTCCTTAACGATCTGCTCGATCTTCTCACGGATGCGGTCACGAGTTTCCAGGTGCGGAATCTCGGTCACTTCGATGATGTCGGTGTTCTTTTCGGTGATGAACCGCGTGCGAGCTCGTAGCGTCAGCGTCGAACGCCCCGTCATGTAGGCCTGGCGAATCCCCCAGCGACCGCAGATGACGCCGCCGGTCGGGAAATCGGGACCCGGAATGCATTCCAGCAAATCGTCGAGCGTACAGTCCGGGTCATCGATCAGACGAATCGTCGCATCGCACACTTCGCTGAGGTTGTGCGGAGGAATGCTGGTCGCCATCCCGACCGCGATCCCGTTGGACCCGTTGACGATCAGGTTGGGAAATCGCGACGGCAACACGACCGGCTCGCGGTTACGCTGATCGTACGTTAGGACATAGTCGACGGTATCTCGCTTGAGATCGTCGAGCATTTCAGAAGCGACCGACGACAGTCGCGCTTCGGTGTATCGCATGGCGGCCGGAGGCATCCCGGCCAGCGACCCAAAGTTCCCCTGCTTATCGATCAACACTTCGCGCACGTTCCAGTTTTGCGCGAGGCGGACCAGAGTCGGATAGATCGAGCCGTCACCGTGCGGGTGATAGTTACCGCTCGTGTCACCGCAAATCTTGGCGCATTTGATACGGCCCGAGTTTGGCCCCAGGTTCAAGTCATTCATCGCGACCAGGATTCGCCGCTGCGATGGCTTCAGTCCGTCACGCACGTCAGGCAGCGCGCGGCTGATGATGACGCTCATCGCGTAGGTAACGTAACTTGTCCGCATTTCGTCTTGAATCGCGATCGGCACGATGTGACCATCGGGTCCATCGCCATCTGAACTGGGAGCGGTCGCAAGATTCTGATTGGGTGGGGTTCCGTCACCTGTAGACAAACGAAAACTCCTTAGTCGCAAAGTCGTCCAGAGACGGTTTTAAGCCCGCCGATTTGCGGTGCCGTAACCTATTCTCCTGCAAAGCTTTCTGTCGCAACGCGAGAGAGGGAAGCCAGCCGTGTCTTCAAGTCATTCATGGTACCCGAAATGGCACCTGCTCACAACGCCCACGGAGCCTTTAGGAGCCACCAAAATACCTTGAAAATAAGCGGTATTTTCGACTGCCGCAGCCTCACCAATTGAAGGATCAATGAACCACGTCATTCGCCATAGGAACGAGTTGACGAAATCGTCAGATTACGTTTCCAGATTGACCAGAACGCCGCCTCATCGAGATCGAAAAACGGTCGCAGAACCTACGGAACCGCCAAAGTTGGCGCGAATACTTTGTCGATTCCGATCAAGAAACGTTGATCGCTGGCCTCTTTCGATCTGGTCGCGAATAATATGTTCTTGAGCAAGTGACAGCGCGCACCTCCAGCCAAAGCTCGCTATGAGTGAATTAAAAACGGCACCATCGCTCGACGTGATTGGGCAATGGAATGAATCGCTGGTCAAGCTGCTTGCAGCCACCACCGATCTTGTCTGTACGACCGATGTCGACGGATACCTTCAAAGCTTCAATCCCGCGGCCGAACGAGCCTTTGGCCGCCGTCTGGCCGAAATCCCGGAATCACATCGCCTGCTGCGCGACTGGGTCAATGAAGAAGACCGCAGCATCTTCGATCAGGTGACTCTAGAGGCCACAGAACACGATTGGCGAGAGCTGACCTTCCGAATTCGAGCGAACGACGGTGAGGCGCGTCGACTAAGTGCCAAGTTGATTCGCATGACGGTCGAGGGCCGGCCGGTCGGGCTCTGTTGTCTGGCAGCAGTCACTTCCATCCCGTGCGGCGATCTCAAATTTGAAGAAGCCAGCGCGGCCTACCAAATGCTGGCCGACGACTTGCCACTGAATGTGATTCACAAAGACTGCGAAGGTCGGCGCACCTTTGCGAACCGCGGCTATTGCCAGATGCACGGAGTCACCCTGGCCGAAGTGATCGGCAAGACAGACTTCGATTTGTTTCCCGCCGAGATCGCACAGCGGTATTTCGACGATGACCGCCGAATCATCGAAACCGGCGTGACCATGCATGACATCGAGCAGACCGTCATTGCCGGCGAAACTCACATCATCGACCGCATGAAATCGCCGCTTCGCAACGCCAAGGGTGAGGTGATCGGTGTTCAAGTTCTGTTCTGGGATGTGACCGATGGTGTCACGGCCAAGCAGGCCCTGCGCGCTTCGGAAGCGCACTACATGTCATTGGTTGAAAGCCTGCCGCTCAGCGTCTTTCGCAAAGATGCCGATTTCCGGCTGGTGTTTGGCAACAAGCGGTTCTGCGACACGCTGGGAATGCCCCTGGAACAGTTCGCCGGCAAGACGGACTTCGATCTATTCCCATATGACTTCGCCGCCAAGTACCGTCGCGATGACTTTGAGATTCTGCACGCTGGCAAGACGATCGAGGATGTCGAAGAGATTCTGCATCCCGATGGGCAGACGTACTACATTCAGACGTTGAAATGTCCCGTCCGCGACTCCGAAGGGCATATCATCGGCATCCAGGGGATGTTCTGGGATGTCTCGGATCGAAAGCGCGCGGAACAGGCGCTGCGCCGAGCGAAAGAAGCCGCCGACGCCGCCAGCAAAGCCAAAAGCGATTTCCTGGCCAACATGAGCCACGAAATCCGCACCCCGATGAATGCCGTGATTGGCATGACCGAGCTGCTGCTGGATACCCAACTGACTCCCAATCAACGCGAATATCTGTCGATTGTCCAGGAGTCCGGCGAATCGCTTTTAACTTTGATCAACGACGTGCTGGACTTCTCAAAGATTGAAGCGGGCAAATTCGAATTGGATCGAGCCCCCTTTGATGTGCGCGAAACGCTCGGCGACACCATGAAATCGCTGGCGGTCCGGGCCGCCCGAGCCAAGCTGGAACTGGCCTTCGAAGTCGGTCGCGATGTTCCGCAGATGCTCGAAGGAGACTACGCCCGACTTCGCCAGATCGTCGTCAATCTGGTCGGCAACGCCATCAAATTCACTCCAGAAGGCGAAGTAGTTCTGACCGTCAGTTGCGATTCACGCGATGACGTGAGCACTGTCTTGCATTTCTCAGTGACCGATACCGGGATCGGAATTCCCGCCGACAAATTGGAAAGCATCTTCGAAGAGTTCCAGCAGGTCGACAGTTCGACCACGCGAACCTACGGCGGCACCGGCCTGGGATTGGCCATCAGTTCCCGCCTGGTCGACCTGATGGGAGGCCGCATCTGGGTCGAAAGCGAACTGGGCGAGGGGAGCACGTTCCACTTCACCGCGAAATTTGGCTTGGCCGACGAATCGTTGCAATACGTGAGACAACAAACGGACTTGGTTGCCGATCTATCCGTGCTGATCGTGGACGACAACTCGACCAATCGACGAATCTTGAAAGAGATGGTGCTGAACTGGGGCATGCGCCCGGTCGTCGCTTCCAGTGCGCGCGAAGCACTTCAACAACTGAACGAAGCCCAGGCCTGCGGTCAGCCGATCCGGTTACTGCTATCCGACGTGAACATGCCCGAAGCAGACGGTTTTCAACTGGCAAGATGGATCCGCGAAGATCCACGACTGGATTCACTGCTCATCATCATGCTCACATCCGGCGGGCGTGAAGGGGACGGCGAACGACGGGATCAGTTGCGAATCGCCGCTCGCTTGATGAAGCCGCTCAAACAGTCCGAAGTCTTCGACGCCATCGTGACGACGCTGGGTGTCGATGTGATACATGCGGCGACTCACGAAACCGAACCTGCTCACACGAACGCTCAGGTTCGTCCGCTCAAGATTCTGCTGGCCGAAGACAATCTGGCCAATCAGAAACTGGCAGTCGGGGTGCTCACTCGCCAGGGCCATCAAGTGACGATCGCCACCAACGGTCGCGAAGCCGTCAAGGCGTGGACGGCCGATTCGTTCGATGTCATCCTGATGGATGTGCAGATGCCCGAAATGGACGGGTTCGAGGCTACCAATGCCATCCGAGAGCTGGAAAAACATTCTGGAGGCCACATCCCCATCGTTGCCATGACTGCTCATGCGATGTCGGGTGATCGCGATCGTTGCTTGGAATCGGGCATGGACGAGTATCTCTCCAAGCCCATCCGAGCCCGCCAGATCGCCGACAAACTCGCCTCAATCTTTTGTGGCGGCACTTCAGAATGTCGCGCCGCAGCCTCCTCGCAAGAACCACAACCGGTCGTCTCGAAAATCGATTGGGAACAGGCGTTGTCTGGAATCGATGGCGACCATGAACTGCTGGCGGATGTGATCAGCGTCTTCCTCGAAGCACTCCCCGACACGTTGCATTCCATCGAAACATCACTGTTCGAACTCCGCACCAAAGATCTCGAACGAGTCGCCCACTCCCTCAAAGGTGAATTGCTGGCACTCGGGGCGTCTTCGGTGGCGACACTGGCGCGCGATCTCGAAAAAGCCGGCCGCGAAAACAACTTCGCGACAGCCAAGCAGGTCTTCGTCACGCTGCAACAACAAGTGCTGGGGCTACGTGAGCCGCTGATCGACTTCTGCGACAAGCACCTTCCCAAGTGATGCAAGCCGACGTTGGCCAACTCCGCTCGTGGACGACCAGAATCACCAACCAGCCGACAGTTTGCGAATCTTGTTGTTGCTACTGTCGCCGATGTAAACCGCGCCTTCAGCATCAATGAAGACGCCATGCGGTCGATTCAACCGGCATCTCTTGGGGTTACCATCAGGACCGTCCCCCGCTTTGCCGTCACCAATCAATGTGTCGACGCGGCCATCTTGGCGAATGACTCGAATGCAGTGATTCTCGGTGTCGACTAGCAGAATATTCCCCTGCTTGTCGACTGCGGCACCCTTCGGCCCCGCGAACAAAGCGACTTTGGCATCGCCACCGTCTCCCGCATAACCCTGCTTGCCGGTTCCGGCCAGATGCTGCAGCGATTTCGTTTTCAAGTTGGCTCGATAGACGGCATTCCCTTCTCGCAGCACCACAATCAGGTTGCCATTGGGTTCGACAGCCAAGGTCCGGGGACCATTCAATGCAGTCCCCACGATCGGGCTGCCGTCCGGTGTGGCCTTCTTCTCTCCGGTCCCCGCAAAAGTCGAAATCATCCCCGTACTCAGATCCACGCGGCGAATGCGATGATTCTTGATATCGCAAATCAAGAGTCCGTGCTCGCGATCCAGCACGACCGAATGGGGTTGCCCCAGCATCGCCCGAGTCGCCGGGCCACCATCGCCGCTGAAACCAACTTTTCCCGTCCCCGCCACGGTCGTGATGACACCCGTCTTCGCATCGACTCGTCGAATCGCGTGATTGGACATGTCCGCAATGAAATAGTTCCCCTGCTCATCGAATCGAAGTTCATGAGGCAAATTCATCTGCGCCGAAGTTGCTGGGCCACCGTCACCGGCATAGCCCGCTTTCCGACCCGTCCCGGCCACAGTCGATATCGTATTGACCTTCAAGTCCATCCGACGAATCACATGGTTGGAATATTCACAAAAGTACAACGCCCCATCAGGACCAATCTCGAGTCCAAACGGCTGGCCCAATCCTGCAGCGAGTCCCACCCCGCCATCGCCGGCATACTCGTCCTTGCCGGTCCCGGCGACCGTCACGATATCCGCTGCGAAAGAGACGCAAGCGTTCGTCGACAGGACACCAATGCAGATCGCGGCGAACAGTCGAATGCATGCAAGTTGTGTCACGTTCGAATCCTCGTTCAGTTCGCGTCGATGACGAAAATCAGGGTTCCGCTGTGCGGCAAGCCTTGTCGAGTCTAGGATGTGCGCGACCGGATGGCCCTCGCCGCCTCTATTGGGCCGTAGTTCTCTGGCATCTGCAACCGTTGATCAAATCTCTGTGACAAGAAGCAACAGTCCATGAAGGATGGTTTTCTCGGCTACCGCACCTCATTTATGCTCGACTTCGTGGTCGTGGCCCTGGTGCTGATCGTCCCGGTCCTGATTTACAGCTTGTACGCCGTCAAGATTCGACATCAGTACAAGTTGCATCGTAACCTGCAACTATTGCTCGGCATCGTCTTGCTGGTGGCGGTCGCTCTGTTCGAATACGATCTGCAATTCGTCCAGAAGGGCTGGCAGAACGTCGTCGCCAAGCGAGCCACCCCGCTTACCTCCGATCAACTCAGCTTCGTGCGAACGATCCTGCGAATCCACCTGATCTTCGCGATCTCCACGCCACTTCTGTGGATCACCACGATCACGCTAGCGCTGCGACGAATGCCCAATCCGCCTCAGCCTTGCGCGCACAGCAATCTGCACAAGCGACTCGGCTGGCTTTCGACGATCGACATCGTGATGACTTCCGTCACAGGCCTGATCTTCTACTACTTCGCCTTCATCGCCAAGTAATGTAGGTTATGCTTCAGCATAACTTTTCACGGCTGCCGTCCCGGTTCTGTGCCGCGATTACTGACTCAACTGCTCATGAGCCGTCAGAATCAGTCGCTCGGTCTCTTCCCAGCCGATACACCCATCGGTGATCGACACGCCGTAGCGCAGCTCCGATAAGTTGGACGGCAACGGCTGATTACCTGGGTTCACATTGCTTTCCAGCATCATGCCGACCAGGTTGCGATTCCCCGCCACGCGCTGAGCAATACAGTCGCTCCACGCTACATTCTGCAGGCGATAATCCTTGTTCGAATTCGCATGACTGCAATCGACCATCAGTCGCGGGGGCAGCTTCGCTTTGCTCAATAAATCCACTGCTTCGGTCAGGCTGGCAGAATCATAATTCGGGCCCGATCGACCGCCACGCAGAATCAGGAAGCCCCAAGGATTCCCCTTGGTGTTGACGATGCAGGTCTGACCTTCGTTATCGATCCCCAGGAAACTATGAGCCGATCGCGATGCCAGCATCGCGTCGAGTGCCACCTGCAAACTGCCATCAGTTCCGTTCTTGAACCCAACCGGCATCGACAGGCCACTCGCCATCTGGCGATGCGTCGGCGATTCGGTCGTCCGGGCCCCAATCGCCGCCAGCGACACCAAGTCCGCAATGTATTGTGGCGTAATCGGTTCGAGCATCTCCGTCGCGGTCGGCAGCCCCATATCGGCGACTTCCAAAAGCACGCGACGCGCGATCCGGAGGCCGGTCCCGATATCGAACGTATCGTTCAAATGAGGATCGTTGATCAGACCCTTCCAGCCGACGGTCGTCCGCGGCTTCTCGAAATAAACTCGCATCACGAGCAGGAAATGGTCGCGAACTTTGTCCGACAGTTCCTTCAGCTTGCGGGCGTAGTCCAACGCGGCGACATGATCATGAATTGAGCAGGGGCCGACCACGACGATCAATCGCGATTCTTCGCCGGTGATAATCCGCTTGATCGCTTCGCGGGAATCAATAACCGTCCGCACGGCGGAATCGGTGACGTTCTCTTCTTGCTTCAAGTAGCGAGGCGAAACCAGTGCAACGGTCTCTCGAACATGAACATCTTGCAGGGGTTGCATCGACGGATTCGCTGCCATGATCTCTCTCAGCCCATACTTGGGCGGTAAACTTACTAGACTGGAAGTATATTCACGCGGCAGGGGCATCGCCATTGCGCTGGCCTGAAATCAGCCGTGTTTCACTCCGAAATCCTCTTGGCTTTCCACAACCCTGCCTGCTTTCTACACTTCAACCCATCTGATCCTGCGTGTTAGATCGAATTTGCGGAAGTTCTTGGCGAGACCGAAGGAGTTTCTGGTTCATGACCGAGCAGAAGGCCACCAACGTCACTTGGCACACCCATCAAGTGTCAAAAGACGATCGCTTCAAATTGAAGGGACACAAGGGGGCCGTCCTGTGGTTCACTGGATTATCTGGATGCGGCAAAAGTACGATCGCAAATGCCGTCGAACTCAAGCTGTATCAGGCGGGCAAGCACAGCTTTCTGCTGGACGGCGACAATATCCGCCTGGGCCTGAATAAGAACCTCGGCTTCACGCCAGAAGACCGGACCGAAAACGTCCGCCGAGTTGGCGAGGTGGCCAAGCTGTTCGCGGCGGCGGGCAACATCACTTTGGCCGCCTTTATCTCCCCCTACCGCGCAGATCGTGCATTGGTCCGCGAACTCCTGCCGGCCGGCGAATTCATCGAAATCTACGTCGATGCGTCACTGGAAACCTGCGAAAAGCGCGATCCCAAGGGCCTCTACAAGAAGGCCCGAGCTGAAAACCTGCCCAACTTCACCGGCATCTCCGCTCCGTACGAAGCCCCGGAAAAGCCGGAACTCGTCCTCGATTCCAACAACAAGGGAATCGAAGAACTGGCCAACGAAGTCGTAGCCTACCTCGAAAAGAACGGCTACCTGAAAGCCTAACAAGGGCGAAGCCCTTGACCCGGTTCGAGCGACCGCTCGGAATCGAATCACCGCTCCCGTTGGTCGCTCGTCTTCATTGTAGCCAAGGTCGCCAAGAACTTGGGCGAGAGTTGATCGAATCTGTTCGCACATCGACTCCAATTTTGGTGCCAATGGCGGCAGTTCTGGGTCGCCTGTCTCTTCACGTCGATGATGACGAGATAATTTCGTGAGAATAGGATGGAACGAACGGCCCGTCTTCCTGCCGGGCTTCAGACGGCTGAAGCCCGGCAGGAAGACCACATCGTACGCGCCAAGTCGAATACGCCCCGGGCCTCTCCAGCGTTACCTGAGTCCAAAATCGACCGTCCTCTCAGGTTTTGGAGCATGACAAAACAGGGCGAAAAAATGAGGGAATTTGCCGAAAACCCCCTGTTTCTGTCCTAAATTGTCAAAAGTTGTCCTCCAGTGTCAAAAATTGTCAGTGACTTTTCACCATTCTTTTGGAAATCCTCGATTAGCCCTCTAGCTTGAGTCAAACCAGATATGAGATATTAGGCGTCGACCGAAACTGTTTTTTCGTGGACCGTAACAACCGGCCACACCTTTTGACTGCGTGCTTGCAGTCAATACGTGTGGCCGGTTTTTTGTTGTGCGAGTACTGAAGTTGAACGAATCGTTTGGCATCGTGTCGTGATCATGTGACTCACCCAAATGGATGAAATCTCCGCCATGGAACCCCCGCCTGTGATCGTGGCAAAACGCTGAAGATGCGTAGAATCAACAAACCAAGAAATCGGACACCCCCAAAACCCTGCCATGGACTGACAAAGTCTGCCATTTCGTAAGGAAGTGATGACGCCACCAAATTCACCCTGCGGGACTAACAGCCGTGAGCAACGCACATTTCGAATCAATCACCAAGTTCATCAACAATGTTCACCCGGGCGCGGCCGATCACCTTGAAGATGTCCACGAATTGAAGAAGGAATCGGTGTACGCCATTTTTCAAGAAATCTTGAGATACGCGACAGCAACATCTGAACTGGCGCTCTTGGCAGGGCGGAGATATTTCAACCTATTGTCGCCTGATTGGGTACGTGAAAATATCAGTGACGCGGTGCCTCAAATGATTGATATGAACGACGAGTGGGACTATCGCAGATTATTAGAGGCCCTATCGCCAAAGTATCCGGACTTGGTCGACCAGTTCGCCAAGTTGGGCACTCTCTCCGATAACCCGGAGATAGTAGAAGCGGCCACCGACTATCTGGAAGAATAGCGGCAGGACATCGGGGTTGTGCCCATTCGATTTACGTCATCCCACCCATGGCGAAAGAAGTCTGCAGGTCCCTATGAGTTTGCCGAGTTTCTTACATTCGCTGCTGGGTGAAGGCCGCGTTCGCGTGGAGTCGGTCTTCAAGTCCGATGGCCGACTGCTCACCGAGTCCCCCCAAGAGCTCAATGAGTCATTCAAGCTGCTGTCGGATTTTGACCGCGAATACCGCTTGGAGTTGGCTCACAAACCGCCGGAACTAAGCCGCGCGGCGCTATTGTGGGGAGCAATCCAAGTAAGACGCGCTGCCAGCTTGCTGACCTATCGCGAAGCCGAACCTGAACAACTGCAAGCCGCACTGACGGGATCCTTCGCGGAAACTATCTCCGCCTCGGTGGTCTACTCGGTGGATCTCACTTATCGATTCCTGCCGGATCTGCTGCGGTTAGCCCGAGCGGCCTCGCCACAGGATCCGCTCGTCGCGATCTTGAAGGACTGGGCGAACCAATGGCCGCTGTCTTCGGTGGGGGTTGCGGATGTCAGCGTCACCGGATCACTGGAATGGCTCGACGATCCATGCCTACGACATCTGTATGTGGACCGCATCCTGGCCGAGCAGGACGCGTCTCGATTGGCCGACTCGCGAACTTTGGAAGCAGTGCGTATTGCCGTAGGGGGGCAGTCGCACCTGGTAGCGAAACTGGCGGCAGTTCTGTCGGCGAAGTAGAACCTTTGCAGAGACTTCTTGTCTGAACTAATGCGATATCAGTTCCCTCGATGGAAGAGCGACTTCGAATGGATCTCTCTGGCGACGAAACGGCAAACGGCGAGCTCAACGGATCGGCCGAAGTGGGCCTTGTCACGGAAGATTTAGGGCAGCGGCTGACTCGTGAAGTTTTTGCCCCGATGAAAGAGATGTTCGTCGGCAAGGATGAGGTCATCGATCTGCTGGCCATTTGCCTCGTGGGTGGTGAGAACCTCTTTATCCTCGGCCCACCCGGCACCGCCAAAAGTGCCCTCGTTCAGGAGTTGGCGCTGCGGCTGGAAGGGCAGATGTTCGACTACCTGCTGACTCGTTTCACTGAACCGAACGAGCTGTTTGGTCCGTTCGACATCCGGCGACTCCGTGAAGGGGAACTCGTTACCAACACCGAAGGCATGCTCCCGCTAGCCGACTTCGTGTTTCTGGACGAACTGCTGAACGCCAACAGCGCGATCCTGAACAGCTTACTCATGGTCTTGAATGAACGAGTCTTTCGACGAGGTCGCGAGACGTTTAGGCTTCCCACACTGATGGTCGTCGGAGCCAGCAACAGCCTCCCTCAAGACGAAGCCTTGGGGGCATTGTTCGACCGATTCCTGCTGCGAGTCCGCTGCGACAATGTCCCGACCGAACATCTGGGTCGAGTGCTGCGTGCCGGCTGGCAGCGAGAACTGGCCGGGACGACTCGTTCGTCGCAACTGCACGTCGATCGAATCCGCGAACTGCAAGGCCAACTTCGCGAAGTGGATCTGACGCCAATCCTTCCGTCCTACATTGATTTGGTGGGGCGCTTACGACTGGCTGGGATCAAGATCTCGGATCGTCGCGCAGTGAAGCTGCAACGGATGACCGCAGCCAGTGCCTTGATGTGCGGCCGGCATCAAGCGATCCCCTCAGACCTGTGGGTGCTGCGGCATATCTGGGACACCGATGAGCAGCAGGAAGTGATCGCAGCACTGGTCGACGGTGCCATCGCTGCCGCCGGGGGTGCGGAGCAATCGGGCAGCCACCCGCGAGCCCGACAGACGGACGCTCCCGACCCTGAAGTGCTGGGAACCGAACTGCGACACATCGTGACTCGACTGGATGACGCCGAGTTGCCCTCCGCCGAGCGATCACAACTTCGCGACGAACTGGGGTTGCTGGCATCACGCTGCGAATGGGTCACGAACGCTCATCAGCGCGAATACCTGCGGAGCGAAATTCAGGTAATCTGGCCGCGCTTCGATGTCGCCGAGGTCACTTGAGAACGGGCCTTGGGCTGGAGATGCGAATGCCGACGGGCAAATCAACCAGGAGTGAAGCGGAATCGCCAGGCGGGACTTGGGCGATTCGTTTGCCTTCAACTTCGCTCGACATTGATGACCAAACGCAGGATGCCTTGGGGCACTTGCGGCTGGTTTCGGCGGTTGAAGTCCTGATCGAAGCCGACGTCATCTGGCTGCGAGGAAGCGAACTTGACGAGCAAACTTCCAACTTGCTGCGATCGCTGCCCGAGGCCGAGCGATATTTAGTTCTGTCGGGCGACCAGTTGGCTCGCTGGGGCGAGACCATCCCGCGCGCGAACCTGCCGGTGGGTACGTGGCAGCCGATCACGAACTGGCTTGCGGTATCACTTCCCACCGCGGCATTCGCGCCGCGCGTCGATGCCAGCATTCCTTTTAAACTGGTGCGATCAAGTGTTCCAGCCGAAGCGAACTTGCTGCGAACCACTTGGACTGCCTGGCGAGACTACGCCACCACAGCCGCACAAATCCGACTGAATCAACTCAGCTTCGCGGCGTCAGAGTCGGAAGCGTTGGTTCGCGGCGTGCCGGTTCCAGCAATTCCCGGCCAACGTTTCGTCGAGTCGGCAGGAGTCGCGATTCCAGCCGGCTGGAAGTCCGATCCGGAACTCGATGCGAAATCGATTCGCTCGGTGCTGAAGGTTGCCGAAGGAACAATCACCCTATTTTGCGAGGACGGCAGCTTTGAATCGATCCCCGATCAGGCCTTTGTTCGGGCCACACGATCGGCGGTCAGGATGACTGATCATGCCTCTCACGAGAACTCAAATGCCGAGCCTTGATTTGACAATGAATCTGCAGATGACTGCGTTGCTGGCTCTTAATCCGGCTGAAGGCCTGGTTTCGACATTACAGTACCTAGGACAGAGTAAACATGTCGGATCGCCCTGATATCGTACAACTGACTAATCGCATCCAAGATGAAATCAATTATTTCAATGGTGCCCTACCCGAACGTGACGCGCTGGTGTGGTATGGATACTTGGCTGCACTGATTGAATGGGGGCTGCTGAGTCCTTCGCAACATGAAAAGCTTTCAGATATGCTCCCTAAGATCACTGACAATCCTGTAATCGCTGTCTTTTTAGGCAGAGAATGAGGCGAGTCACGAAAGGGGGGCATACGAACTCCTGTTCGAGTTGATCCCGATCGGCGTGATCGGACTGCTCTTCCCGAGAGGCTTCCTGTTCTTGCTGAAAACGATCTGGCAATCGATGAAAAAAGAGAGGCCCCCAAAGTAGGGGGCCAGTGCTGAACTATTGATTGAAACGAATCAGGCGATTCGCTTCTTGAAGTCACCGGTTTCCGTGTCGATTTCGATTTTATCGCCGATTTCGACGAATCCCGAGACCTGCAGTTCGTGCTTCGTATGCTTCAGGACAGCGGTCTTCGTGATCTTGCCTGAGGTATCGCCGCGAACGACGGGTTCGGTGTATTCGACTTCGCGAATAATGGTCTTTGGCAACAAGACAGAAATGGGGCGGCCTTCGTAGAAGGTCACTTCGCAAACGTCCGTCATGTCTGGAATCAAGTACTTGGTGATGTCCGCGAGGGTCTCTTCGTGGATTTCGTAGGGATTGAACTCCGAATCGACGAAGACCTGCATCGGGGCCGCGTAGTAAGAATAGGTGCAGTCCTTGCGTTCCAGCATTACCCCTTCGAGCTTTTCGTCAGCCTTATAGATCGCTTCCGAAATTCGCTCGGTCATCAGGTTCTTCATGCGAACCTTCACCACCGCCGAGTTGCGGCCGGACTTGTTGTATTGGGCTTTCAACACCACGACGGGGTTGTTCTCGACGATGATCACGTTACCCGACTGAAGCTCGCCCGCAAGCTTGACACTCATGACACATTTCCCAAGTTGACGACTAAACAAAAAGACTGCGCCTGGGCCAACCATGGCCAATGACACGCCGCGGCGCACGGATTTTCAGACTTGTTCACGTACGAAGCGAATCAGATTGTTGGCAAGATCTTCGGCGTGGTCAAGCTGACAGGCCCAGACTTCGCCGTATCGCCGAATCTCAGCGAGGTTTGCAACGTAATTCGGCCATGCAAAAGAGATTCGGCCACGACCGTTCCAGGCCTGCCAACAGTCCGAAATCACTGTTGGTTCGCTAACCCCATGGAGGAACCGGCTGAGAAAGGCCCCCAGTTTGACGAAGTGAGCGTCTTTGTCCTGCGGATAGATCTGCCAGACGAATGGTCGCTGCGCCCATTGAGCCCGGACAAACGAGTCCTCACCGCGGACAAAATTGACATCACACGACCAGAGTAACCAGTCGTAATCGTCTTGTGAGAGGAAGGGAATCGCGTGAACAGCTAGAGCTCCGACCCGAACCAATTCACCAGTCACCAATCCTCGTCCCAACCATCGCGATACCTGTTCGGTTGCGGCACCAGGCGCTGTCAGGACGCGAATTGGAGTCGGCCCCTCGACACAGCTCTGCAGAAACTCAGGGACGGCCGAATTCTCATAGCAAAACAGCGAAACTCGCAGATCTTCGTTCCCTCGAGGAGGAATTCCAATGCTCTGCCAGAACACTGCTTCCGCAGCGGCATCGAATGCAACTCGCGTGCTCATCAGGTCGCGTTCACGCAGCAAGCCGCCCGTTCGCGACGTGAATCCGGGAAAGAAGAAATACTTCTTCAACGGAGAAGTTGGATGAGGGGAAGGCAACAAGTGGCAGTCTTCGACCCAGTCTTCGGCGCTCAGATATTCCAGATTGATCCAGACGGGTGGTGTCGGTCTTCGAGCCATCGCAGCGATGTAGGTAAGCGGAAGCTCGCACGCGAATGCTTCAATGACCACGTCAGCAGGGTCCACACTGGGGAAGTTAGTGGACCAATGGCAAACCTCAACCGAACCGACGGCTTGCACAGGCGATCGAGGCGCGATCGCGGGGCAAAGCTTGGCAAAGCTCTCCAGATCATCCACCCACAGTCGGACGTGGATCTCGCCTTCACCGTCATGATCAGCCAGTTGCCGGGCTAACCGCCAGCAGATACCGATATCTCCGTAGTTGTCGACAACTCGGCAAAAAAGATCCCAACGCCGCATGTTCTCTCTGCTGGCTCCATGAACTGCGGCATTAAGGGACACGACTCAACATCCGCTTCAACTCACGGCGCGAAAGCAGTGAAGGGGAGACCGAACGTATCCGCCACGGGACGGTTCGTGATGCGGCCTTTATGCAGATTCACAGCATTGGCCAACCCTGGATCGGCAGTCGTCGCACCGGCAAGTCCCTGGTTGGCAAGTCGCAGGACATAGGGGAGTGTGACGTTGCACAGAGCATACGTACTCGTGCGACCGACTGCCCCCGGCATGTTGGTCACGCAGTAGTGAACGATCCCGTCGACAACATAGGTGGGGTTCGAGTGAGTCGTCGGCTTGGTCGTCTCGATGCAACCTCCCTGATCGACGGCCACATCGATGATCACAGCCCCTGGTTTCATCAGCTTCAAGTCTTCACGTGTAACCAGCCGTGGAGCTCGTGCCCCTTCGACCAGGACCGCGCCAATGACCAGATCGGCCAATCGCAATTGTTCGCGAATGTTGTGACGATCGCTGAAGAGCGTGTTCACATTGGGAGGCATGATGTCTTCAAGATATCGCAGCCGATCGACGCTGATATCAAGTAGCACCACATCTGCCTGGAAACCAGCCGCAATCCGCGCGGCACTCTTGCCGACGACTCCTCCACCAAGGATCGCAATATGAGCCGGTGCGACGCCTGGGACGCCCGCCAGCAGGATTCCGCGTCCCAGTTGGGGCCGCTCCAGATACTTCGCCCCTTCCTGAATGCTCATGCGGCCTGCCACTTCGCTCATCGGCGTCAGGCAGGGGAGGTCACCTTTGGGACCACGCAGAGTTTCATAGGCCAATGCCGTCGCTCCGGTCGCCATCACGCTACGGGTCAGCTCTTCGCTGGCGGCGAAATGGAAGTACGTGAAGACAAGTTGGCCGGGACGAAGCAGCGGCCATTCGGTGTCTTGCGGCTCTTTCACTTTCACAATCAGGTCGGCGGCAGACCAGACTTCGTTCGACGTGTTCACGATTGTCGCGCCGTTGGCCGAGTACATCTCGTCCGAGATTCCGCTGCCGACTCCTGCGCCCGTTTCGACCAGCACCTTGTGGCCGGCTCGTGTCAGTTCTTCGACTCCGACAGGTAGCATCGCGACTCGATATTCATCGGTCTTCACTTCGCGAGGGACACCGATCAGCATAACTCACCCTTTATTTGTCATTTGGCAGATGAAAACGAGCGATGCCGAACCCCTTCGGATCGGCCCGCTGGCTTCGCGATTCTACCAGAATGATCAAGGGGCCATCAGGCTGAATGTCGTTTCCGTAGAGCGGCTCGTACGGCAACTAAGCCGATTCCGATGAGTAAGAGACCGCCGCCGCCAATGAGAGAGACCACCGTCGAGGCGGGAAGGTTCAGGCCATACACCAGTCGATCGATAAGGCCGAACGAACTGGATCGGACGGTCGCGCTCGAGACCGCACGCTTGCGAACAAGGCTATCCTCAAACCAGGTATCTTTTTCCTCAACCACGGGTGGCGGAGGTGCAATGTCCATTTGTTCGGCGGCACCACGTTTGGACTCGGCCTTGTCGCCAATCGACGCGACATTAATTCCCGAAGTGGCGGCGGATGGTTCGTATCCAACTTGAGAAACAGGCATTTCCAGCACAGGTTGCCTGGCACCGGGAACTGTCATGCGAGGTTGATCGCCGGTCGCTGACTGAAAGTCACTTTTGCTGGTTTTTGAAGATTCCGCTTTGCCGGTGGCCGTTTGCCCCGCGGAGACCCATGGCGTCATCGACGAATGACCGACGACTTTCTGGCGGACCGAAGGTAAAGTCTTGCCCGCAACGTTGGAACTGTTGGCAACAGATTCAAATGACGAGTCCGTGACGACTGGCAATCGTTCTCGTATTTTCAATGCCGGACGCTTTGCCGGCGGATCTTCAGCCGAGGCCTTCTGAACTGGCTCGGGACGATCGATGATGTTCCCTTCCCAATCGGCAGAATTCCATGCCGAAGGTTGCTGTTCGGACTTCGCAGGCGTTGTTGCGGCTGGTGTCTTGGGGACGGGTTGGTTCGACGCACCCGGATCCAAAGCGGTTGCCGATTCGATGCGCTGGCGCAGTTGCAGGACTCGTTGAACGGGGAAGCGTTGAACGGGATTTTCGCTAGCGCCATCATCCTCGATTGCGGCAGCGTCCACCTGAACTGCGGGGACCCGGCGAACAACGTACGGCTTTGGTTCAATCTTCTTTTTGGCAGGCGGAGCAGCGACGACTCGGTCTGCGCGAACGGCAGTCACTGGATTGGGCTGTTTTGTGGGAGACGATTCAGCAGGAAACTCAGCGGCAACCTGTTGAATCGTGCCGCGTAGCTTCAACGGCGGACGTTCCAGAGGCGATGCTTCGGGGAGAGCTTCTGTCGGTATCGGTGCCACTTGCTCATCCACCATCACGACTGGAACCGCAGACGCGGCTTGGTCCGCAGAAGCCTCTTCGGGCAACGGCTGAGCCGAAAAATGATTGATCACGAATTCGGGCAGAGATTCGATAGCCTCAGTTGAGCTTACCGTTTCAATGATGGGTGCTTGCTCAAGGCTTTCTTCCATTGGCGCGACATCATTCGCGGCTCGCGATCGATTGGAGTCCATCGCCTCTGCCGAACTCGCATCAACCCACTCACCCTGGCGAGTAATCGTGCTCCGACGAAATTGGACCGGCTCGTGATCGCGACGGACCTGTGGCGAAGGTGCAGGAGGCAGAGACGCTGTCCAATCAGCACTGGTCGTCGAAAGTCGAGTGACGGGAGCAGCCGAATCCGCCTGCCAGTCGACTTTGACCGCGGCAACCTGAATTGCAGCAGTCGGAGCCTTCGTAGCAGGTGCTACGATCGACTTGCTGGTGGCAACGGCAACTCCATCCACCTGCTTTCGCGCCAACAAATGTTCACGCCATCGGACGGCTTCGCCGGCATTTCCGGGGTTGGCCCCCCCGAACAACGAGGCATGCGACGCTGCAGCGACCGCCTGATCCGCTAATCGAAGAGCGCGATCGATGTTGCCATCGGCCGCCTCCAATCGCGATTGGACCAGAAGGTCGTCAGCGAATTCCGAGGACTTGGCTTGAGCAACTTGACGAGCCGCTTGAGGTCGTTGTTGCACTGGATCACCGACGGCAACGTCCTGCGAAGTCGTGGGCTCTTTTGCGGCAAACGACATTCCGGCAGATCGCGATCGAGAATCCGACGGTGTCGCTTTGGCCACGGCAACAATTGGTGTCTTTCGCGGCTGCTGCACCACCGCCGTTGACGGCGTCCGGGGCAGAGAAGGCTTCACTGGCGGTGCCGTCTGGGCTTTCGCAACCTGTGGTGCGGCGACCGCTTTCGGTGTCGCAACAACTCTAGGCACGGCAGCAGGGGGCTGTTGGGCTGTTGGCAATGACGGACGAACGGGCGGCCTGGTGGCGGTTTGAGCCGCGATGCCGTTGACAGATCCACGTCGAGCCCGAGTCTCGGCCAAAAACCGGGCTGTTTCCTCCGGTGAGCATTCTCCCGTAGGACCAACGACTTGAGCGGCCGCTTCCGAAATCTTCGCGGCTCGTTCGGCGAGCTGAATTGCCTTCGCTTGATCGCCTTGTTCGGCCGCGCGGCGTGAGTCGGCCTTCAACTTTCGGATACTGGCGCTAAAGCCGCTCTCGGTCGGAAGCGTTTTGCTCTCGGACCGGGATTGCTTCCAGAGTTCGGCGAGCGCGGGCGTACCGATTCCGCACGCTAGTCCGACGGTCGCCACCCCGGCGACCGTTAGCAATCGCCAATTGCGTGGAATGATTGCCATCACACTGATGTTTCGTGCCGAATCCGCCATTGCGCCTCCTTGCAGTATCGTGCCCGTCCACTCGAGCCTGATCGCCGCCGGATGCGTTCGACAGAACGGCGGCGGATGTGTGATGACTCTTGTGGAGGTGCAGACCGCACTCCATCTGTTCGGATCGGTGGTTTCCGGCAGACCGCTGCAGCCGGTTATAAGGATTCCAACGGCTTTGCTGCTGAAGAGGGGTGCCTGCGCGGACCAGAATTCGTCCCTTGTCGAATCTCCGCAGTCAGCAAAGTCTTCCCAGATTATCGCGAATGCATTCGGTTGCGAATTCGGGTATTCGGCGTCAGGGTTGACGCCTGCGCCGTTCGAGCATTCACTAGCCAGATCAAATCCGTCTATCCATCACAAAGGAGTTGCCATGAGCGAAGTTGCCATCATGCTGAATCTGCTGGAGTACACTCGAGTTCGACTACTTGGAACGCTCGACGAAGTCTTGAAGTTACCGGATCCTGCCGCCGTGCTGGCCTGGCAACCTGGACCGGGCCGAGCCCACATTGGCTGGCAAATAACCCATGTTGGAATCACCGAAGAACTGACCGCCACTGAACGACTATTGGGAACGGCGCCCGCCTATCCAGACCTTGTGCCGCGGTTCAAATTCGGCAGCAAGCCCGATCAGAACGTCCCGGATGCGGCGACGATTCGGGAGGTTTTGACATCAACACGAGCACATCTGCTCGAAACGCTCTCGACGATCAAAGATGATCAGTTGGACACAATCCCCACTTGGTACACCGAGCGAGGATGGTCATTGCGACGGATCCTGCAGATCCTGGCCTGGCATGAGTCACATCATCAGGGTCAGGCGCACATTACCTTGAATCTGTGGAAAGCCAGCCACCCGTCTTAAGGCCGGAGTTTGATTATCTCGATCAATTCTTTCGGGTTCTCACGGAGACACAAAGAAGAACACAGCCGTCATTCCCGCGCAGGCGGGAATCCAGCAAGCTGTAGAACGGCATGATGCAAATCCCGCAAATACGGGGACGCGTTGTGAGATGGCTGGATTCCCGCTTGCGCGGGAATGACGGAGGATACCGCTGCCAGCACCCTCAAGCAAAATTAGCATCAACAAAAATGAAAGCGGCTTGGAATCACTTCCAAGCCGCTTTCTTTAACTCACAGCATCAGTGAAAGTCACCGATTACTTGATGAACAACATTTCCTGGTAGGTTGGCAGCGGCCAGTGATCATCGGCGACTACGCCTTCCAGTTCGTCGACGACGGCGCGAACAGCTTCCATGGCTGGCTTCAGTTGTTTCGCACAGACTTCGGCCGCCTTCTGCGGATTCGAGACACCGTGTCCACCGTGACAATGTTCATGGATCAGGTGTTCCAGCTTGCTGATCGAATCATTCAGCGACTTGATCAGGCCGGTCAACTTGTTCAGCAGGCTGGGGTCGAAATCGACTCCAGCAGCCTTACAGTTGGCAGCGGTCGCGGCTAGTTCGCTTTGATATCGAGTGGCGGCTGGATAGATCACCGTCTTGGCGATTTCTTGCGTCAGCTTGGCTTCGACGTTCAACGTCAACACGTACTGTTCGAAGTAGATCTCGCGTCGGCTTTCGACTTCGCGAGGAGTCAGCACTTTGTACTTGTCGAACATCGCGACGACGGCCGGATCGGTGATCGCAGGCAGGGCGTCGATCGTCTGCTTATTGTTTGGCAGACCTCGTTTAGCCGCTTCCTGATGCCACTCTTCGGAGTAGCCATCGCCATTGAAGACCACTGCACCGTGTTCGTTGATGATGGTCTTCAACAGTGTCTGAACGGCACCGTTCAACTTCGCGGGATCGCCACCGGTGACTTTTTCCAGTTCGGTTGCGATGTAATCCAGCGATTCGGTCATGATGGTGTTCAAGGCCACCAGCGGTCCCGACAGAGACTGACCGGAACCGACAGCGCGGAATTCGAACTTGTTGCCTGTGAAGGCGAATGGGCTGGTTCGGTTGCGGTCGCCAGCGTCTTTCGGGAACGGAGGCAACGTGTCGACACCGACAGTCATTACGCCAGGTTGCTTGCTGCTGGATGCCGAGCCGCTCTTCTTGATCTGCTCGAACACGTCGGCCAGTTGCTCACCGAGGAAGATCGAAATGATGGCTGGAGGAGCTTCGTTGGCACCCAGGCGATGATCGTTTCCAGCGTGCGCCACAACCGCTCGCAGGAGGGTTGCGTGCTTGTGTACTGCCCGAATGACACCCGCACAGAACACCAGGAACTGCATGTTTTCGTGCGGTGTCTTGCCTGGTTCCAGCAAGTTGCCTTGGGTCGAACTTCCGAGCGACCAGTTACAGTGCTTGCCAGATCCATTGACGCCAGCGAATGGCTTTTCGTGCAGCAGGCATTCCATGCCGTACTTCGCGGCGACTCGCTTCATGACCATCATCGTCAATTGCTGATGGTCGGCAGCGACGTTGGCGTTTTCGTAAATCGGAGCCACTTCGTACTGGCTGGGAGCCACTTCGTTGTGACGCGTCTTGACGGGCACGCCCAACTTGAACAGCTCACGTTCGGTGTCGAGCATGCAGGCGAGGACACGGTCGGGAATCGCGCCGAAGTATTGGTCGCAGAATTCCTGGCCCTTCGGGGGCGGAGCACCGAACAGGGTGCGGCCGGCATTGATCAAGTCCGGGCGAGCGAAGAAGAAGTTGCGATCGATCAGGAAGTATTCCTGTTCAGGACCGCAGGTCGCCGTCACCATCGCAGTGTTCTTGTGACCGAACAGCTTCAGGATTCGCTGGGCCTGGGTATTTACGGCCTTCATCGAACGGAGCAGCGGGGTCTTCTTATCGAGTGCTTCGCCGGTCCATGAGAAAAACGCAGTCGGAATGCACAGAGTGGTTCCGTTGGGATTCTCAAGGATGTAAGCGGGGCTGGTCACGTCCCAAGCCGTATATCCACGGGCTTCAAACGTGGCGCGGATGCCGCCTGAGGGGAAGCTCGATGCATCGGGTTCACCCTGAATCAGAGCGGTTCCGCTGAACTCGGCGACGGCACCACCGTTTCCATCAGGGGCGAGGAAACTGTCATGCTTCTCAGCAGTCAAGCCGGTTAGCGGGTAAAATACGTGTGCGTAATGGGTTGCGCCTTTTTCGATGGCCCAATCCTTCATCGCGGCGGCAACGGTGTCGGCGATGGCAGGATCCAGAGGCTCACCTGCGTCGACCGTCTTCATTACCGCCTTGAAGACGCTCTTGGGGAGGCGGTCCTTCATGACCTTGGCGCTGAAGACATTCGTCCCAAACAACTCGCCAGCCGTTGTTTCCGAGAAATTCAGTGGGGCCGAAATGGGCTTGTAGTTATTAACGGCTTGAATCGCACTAAGACGAGACGCACTACCACTCATAGAGTTGTCACCTTCAAAAAACTTGGTTGAGCGCGAACAGAGTTACTGCCAAAACCAACGTCGAGCAACGATTATGCCAGAGAGTCCGGCCACTAGCTTACGTGATGGGAAGACTGAAAACTGTAGCGAGAATCCGAGAAATCCTGGCCACTTCGGTAACACGAATCTCGACTACGCATCAACGGACGCCTAATTACAGAGCAGTCGATGCCCGCTGAATCAGCATCTTCATTTCTCGCACCGCCTCTTGAAAACCGACCATGACCGCCCTGGCAACGATGCTGTGTCCGATATTCAATTCGCAGGCACCGGGGATCCGGGCCACAGGGATCACATTTCGATAGGTCAGCCCATGCCCCAAGTGCAGAATCAAACCGGAATCGATGGCGAACCGGCCCGCTTGCTCTAACTTTTCGAGTTCTCGCTGCTGATCTGGTCCGATCGCGGCATCCGCATACGCACCGGTATGCAGTTCGACGGCCGCGACATTGAGCAAGCGGGAGACTTCGATCTGTCGTTCGTCTGGGTCGATGAACAAGCTGATTTCGATTCCGGCCTGGTGAAGTTGCTCGATACAAGCTTTGACGCGATCGATATTTCCGGCAACGTCCAGTCCCCCTTCAGTGGTGACTTCTTCTCGACGTTCGGGAACCAGCGTGACCTGATGCGGCCGCAATGCACAGGCGATTTCGGTGATTGAGGGCTCGGCAGCCATCTCTAGATTCAGTTTCACCTGAACGGTCTCGCGAAGCACTCGAACATCGCGATCCTGGATGTGCCGGCGATCCTCGCGGAGATGAACGGTGATGACGTCGGCACCGCCCAGTTCGGCGAGAGCCGCCGCCCAGACAGGATCAGGCTCAATCGTCTTTCGTGCCTGCCGAATCGTCGCCACGTGATCGATGTTGACACCCAAAGTCGCCATTGCGAATTCTCTCTACTGGACCGCCAAAACCGGAGATTGCCATTTCAACCCCACCGCGTCGCGGCAGGAAAGGGGGAGCGAGTTGCTGACCGTGATCTTCATCATAACGAATTCCGGTCAGCGAACCGCCACTCCATCGGCATTCGGATCGCGGAGCGACAGGCCTATTTTTACGGAGTGCGTTCCGACGATTCAAATGAAATCGAGCCGAGCGCAACTCATTTTGAGACCAGCAGCAATCGCTGAAAAGTCCGATTATTCAAGCGATCGACTCGAAACGAGTGGAGCGGCGACAGACAATTGGCCGAGTAACTTGACGCCCCTTCAGAGGGCGTTAAAATCGTGTCGTGTTCACCAGACTTTCGCATTCGGAATCACCTTGTCGAACGACTTGGTGAGTCGGAGTTCTGGGGTGGTAGCTCAATTGGTTAGAGTACCGGACTGTCGATCCGGTGGTTGCGGGTTCGAGCCCCGTCCGCCTCGCTTAGGTGAACACATTTGCGATTTGACGCGCCGAGTGGGTTCACCCCTCGGCGTGTTGTCGTTTCTGGAGGCTGAGGCGAGACACGCCTCCAAGCGTGTGAAGGAAAAATGTGACCCCCACCGATGACGACTACATCAAGGAATTGATCCGACGGGCACTCGCCCCGGTACTGAATCGCCTGGCGGAACTGGAACGTCAAGTGAATCCAGGCAAGGCAGCCGTGAAGCCGAAGCAGCAGGAACCGTTGCTGCCGAAGAAGAAAAAGAAACTGCCGGGTGCCGTGATCAACGGTCGCGAAGCCGCCAAGCGACGAGCGGAAGAAGAGCAAGCACGCGGCAAACGCTCGTGAATGGCTGGAACTGAACCCTTGATGACTGGTGTTTGATCTGCAATTCGAGGTTCGAGCACGGCAAGTGCGCCTGCAGATTCCAGTTCTGCGACGTCGCGGAATCTCTTGGACATCATCCAGCGGCGGGTTCTGGCCCTGCCTTGCTGGTCAGAGTTGACACTAGTGACTATCGTAGAATCAGTGGGTACCACGTCGAGTCACGTTCCGAGAGTGACAGCCCGGCCAACATCAAGGCATACGGGACGCATCACATGCAAGCAGTCAACCAACAAGATCTTCTTTGGACGTTTCTTGTTATCGCCGCGATGTGCGGTGGTTGCGGAACCAACGCGCCCAGTACGACGACATCAGCTTCGTTTTCACCATCGTCTTCCCCAGCCATTGTGAACGAGCACGCTGCAGCGTCAGTCGCGATCCAGGAAACAGAGAGCGAAGCGACTCACGTCTGGATAAAACCATACACTCGAATGGATGGGACGTTCGTCGAAGGGCACTGGCGGAAGAAAACGGAGGGTGAACTGAAGTTTGTCGCGAAGCGACAGTCTAAAGCAGGAGAGCCGAAAATCGCGACCGCTCCAATCCCTTACTCGGGTAATCCATCGTCTGGATCAAGCAAGTTTAAAGAGAGTAGCAGCGAAAAGGCTTACGAGGCAGCGATGAGTGTCGAGATTGTTCATCGGAAAGATGGATCGACTTACGAGCGGAAACAGCGAGCTAAAAAATAGCTGTTCGACGCGGAAATAGCGTTGAGTGGTACGCTCTCAATTCTCCTTAAATCGATAACGCGCTAGCGATTTGTCGCCAGTCTTTTGCAATTGCCCCTCGTCAACCGCTTGCTTGAGATCTCGGCTGGCTGTTGCTGTGGACAAGCCCTGCAGAAGGGCGAGGTAGTCTTTGCGGGAAAACGACTGACCGCCAAAATGCTGTCGGGCCGTAGTCAGTCGGTCTGCAGCGGTGACTGGGGCTGGCGCGAGTTGGTTGAGTGTCGTGGCCAGAGCGTCTCGCGTCGCCGTTAAAGAGAACTCGATGAAGAGCGTTGAGTTGCCGGCGCGGTCACATTCGCTCAGCACATCGTAGTATTCGACCTGACGTTCTCGGATCACGGATTCGATCGGCACGTACTCGAAGACAGGGTGATAGCGGCTGAGGACCAGGGTATGCCACAGGCGACCGATACGCCCATTGCCATCTTCAAAAGGATGGATGAATTCCAATTCGTAGTGCATCACAGCAGCTTTAACGATCGGATGCGTCTGTTTGTCGCCGTTCAGAAACAGGAGTACGTCCTGCACGAGAAAGGGGACTCGGTCAGCAGGTGGGGCGATGTGAATGACTTGCTCCCCTTGAATAACCCCCACTGCTCCGCGACGCCACTTGCCGGCGCTCGCCACCAACCCGGCCATGAGGATGCCATGAGCTTTCAGGAGATCGTTTCGTCGTTCGGGTCGCCAAGTGTTGAGATGCTGATATGCCGCCAGGGCATTTTCGACTTCCAGGATTTCTCGCCGCGGTCCAACGACTCGCTTGCCCTCGATCAGGGCCGTAATCTGGTCTTCGGCGAGCGTATTTCCTTCGATTGCGACACTCCCCTGCACAGTCCGCACACGCAAAGATCGCCGCAACTGTGGAGCGGGGCGTGGGTGATGCAGACCTTCATACCGTCCCAACAATCGCTCAATGTCGGACAGAAGTTGAATTGATAGTGGGGTGACTTCGAACGGAGGCTGCATGGCCTGATAGTATCATTTGATACTATCAAAGCAAGCGTACCGGACTGTTGATTCTCAGGCCACCTGCTGACCTCACAACGTCTTGAGCAGATCCTTCACTTTTTGCTCGATGAGGTCACGGACTTCGCGATACTGTTCTGGCGGCATCTCTTTCGGGTCGGGGATCTGCCATTCCTCGCGTCGTTCGGCGAGGATCGGGGGACATTCATCTCCGCAACCCATCGTCACGGCGACGGTCACTTTGCGCCCGTTGTATTCGTCGAGTGATTTTGAGGAGTGCTTCGTTAGGTCGTAGCCCACTTCGCGCATGAATTCGATAGCTCGCGGATTGACTCGGCCCGATGGACGCGAGCCCGCACTGGCGGCGATCACGGCGGGACCGCCATGGATGTGTGCAAACGCTTCGGCCATCTGACTGCGGTTCGAGTTTTCAATGCAAACGAACAGGACGCTTTTTTCGGCCGACATGTTATCCCTTCGGGAAGAAATTCAACGACTAACAGCAGCCGGTTGGTCCACATCCCACAACCGGCAGCAGATTCAGTCCGCAGCGGTCGGGTGCCAGACAACCGGTGTGCATGGCTTCCAGCTTCCAAGTGACTGTTGTGGAAGTGATATCAGCGTCACTGACTGTGAATCGCGAAATCGTGTCGGTTTCGTATTCGACCTCCATCGGCAAGTCGTCTGACTTCAGTAGAGCAGCCGCGGCGTCGAAGATGCGTGCGAGTTTGTCTGCGTGCAATCGATGCTCGACATCATCGGCCACCCAGACTTGGAGGACGCAGGCGGCCTCGGAGCGGAGTGTGCCGCCGCAATCAATGAAGTCCTTCTGAACGCGCGCCACTTCCGTGATATGAAAGTGAGCTGGAACCGAATTCCCCTCAGGCAACAAGAATTCGACGGCCGAGTTCGGACTGTCCGACAGGATTTTCAAGAAGGCATGCAGATTCATCAGTGCGCACTTTCAATTATCTGCTCGCTTTTCCGTGGGGAAAGGCAGCAAGCAGGACCATGGACTAAGGAGCAAACCGCCACACCGGCCAGGGCACCAGCGACCGGTGCCGTCAAGTAGACCCAGAGATACTCAAAACATCCCGTCACTACGGCCGGAGCCACTGATCGAGCCGGATTCATAGAGGCCCCTGTGATCGGACCAGCGAATAGTGCTTCCAGTGCCACGACTGATCCGACGACAATCCCCACCAGCCCTCCTTGCTCTTTCGAACCCACGGACACGCTGAGGATGACGAACATGAGTATCGTCGCCAGAAGGAACTCGAGCGAGAATGCTTGCAGCGCGCCTCCCACTGGAATCGTCGCCCCCAGTGTGGGATGATTGGAAAACATGACGCGGAGGACCATGCTGCCGAGGAACGCACCGAAGATCTGGCTGGCAACGTAAGGAACGACCATTCGCCCCTCCATCCGCCGCGCCGCGAAGAAGCCGATCGTCACAGCGGGATTGAGATGAGCACCCGATACGCGTCCCAATGCAGAGATCATTGCCATCATGATCATTCCGAACGTGAGGGCGATCCCGACGTGCGTCACCGCACCTCCGCTGACATCGTTAATGACGATGGCACCTGTTCCCGCGAAGACGAGTGCGAATGTGCCAAACACTTCTGCAGATAGCTTTCGAAATTCGCCGCGCATCATGAGCAGTTGGCCCTTGCTCGCGACTGACTGCGGTCGGTCACTTCTTCCATCAAACAGATCCCCTGATCCAGCAACGAACGGACACAGAGATCGACCAGGCGGTAGTGAATGCTAGTCCCTTCTCGTCGCGAGGTCAGGATGCCGAGATCAGACAGACGCTGAAGTTGGTTCGAGACAGCCTGCGGCTTCATCCCCACCGAGGCGGCTAAGTCGGTGACGCATAACTCTTCAGCTCGGATCAGAGCATGCAGCAGGCGCAATCGAGTATCGTTGCCAAGCACCTTGAAGACGGCAGCCAAGCCCCCCGCCTGAATCGGCGAAAGCAACGGCCGGTCCTTGATGGACGGCCGCGAACAACATTCGGACTGATTCGCAACAGGTTTCATCTTCCCATTTCCCTGAACAGATTTCACTAATACACTAACAAGTGTAATAGAGAAATCAAGGGGTGGATCATGGATGAGAAAAGCCAGCGAAAGGCAGTTCGTCCACGGCAATCCAGAAACACTTCGCGATTCTGTTGCGTTAGCCCACGAAACGATCCCTCTTGACGTAATAGCAGTTGCCGGCGAATGATGTTGCCGGTTCGACAAATGGCTAAGCGTGGCGATCATGAATTTTCAGCAGTCTTTAATCGCAGTTCTCTGCTCCATCGCTGTGATCGGCAATCCGGTCTTGGCGGGGTTGAAGCCATGTTGCTGTACGCGCCCTTCGGAAAAGCAGGCAAGTTGTTTCCATGATCGGCAGAGTCAAGCCGACGAATCGTCAACGAAGTCCTGCTGCGCCAAGAAACAGCCGGTCCGTACCGCCATGGTGCGACCGTGTGACTGCTGTTTTAAGAATGCGCCACAGCCGCTGACTTCCAGTTCAGTCCCTCTGTTGAAGCCGTCGCTTCCAGTCGATTTGTTCACTGGAGACGTTCCACAGGTTTCACAGACGACGACGACAGCGTCGCTCGGCAGCCCCAACTTAGGTGCGGGGGAATTCTACGGGCCTTCGTTACTGGCTCTTCTTTGCAGATGGCTGAAATGAACGGATCGAACTGACACATTCGGTGATTCGTTTCGTTTACTGACCATTTTCATTAAGAGAAGAACCATGAATACTTTTTCGATTCCTGCCGTCCTGGCGGCGGCGATACTGGCATGTGCTGGTGCTTTCGGTTTTGCGAATTCAAACCTCGACACCGCAAAGGCTTCGGGCTGCGGTTGTGTCGACTGTCAATGCCCGAATTGCACGGGTGTCTGTACCTGTGAGACGTGCTTGTGTGGGTCATGCGGCTGCGCGACCAGCGCAGTGAAGTTGCCCACCGCGAAGTCGCCACAGACGACGACTTCATGCTGTTCCAAGGCGTTGGTCAACGCTACCGCGTGCGATTGCGCCAGCTGTACAGGCGATGCTTGTGCGTGCGACTGTGAAAACAGCTCCTGCACGTGTGTATTAACGGCGACTGCGACGTAGTCGCACAATCGGGCGAGGACACCAGGGGATGTCCTCGCTACTTTCTTCGCAAGGAGTGCTGTTCATTGTGATTGCAGAGATTGATGCGACTTGGCGTGGTGGCAGCGCTTGTCGCAAACTGATGCAAAATGTGTTGCCAATAGTCGCTTGCTGGCGAAATTTGCAGCAAACACAGGCTTGACGGACTGCCGTCCATCGGCCAGACTTGAATCAGCTCGCCAGACAATTTTGTGAGATGTGCGCGGCAGTCGACGACTGTGCGCGGTGACCTGTGGGGAGGACAAGATCCCCCAGGAAATACGACTCATCAACCGCGGGATTGCAGTTTTAAGCTGAACCCTATCGAGATGGGGATCCCTTTCCATTTTGGCAGGACGGACCATCCGTTCTCATGAAATGACAGGTGATTCAGGGGCCGCCGATGCAGGAATCCGCAACGGGAATCAGTTGGTATCATCGACGTGACTACGAGGCGCTATTGGCCGTGTTTGTCGATGCCGCAGCCCTGCCACATACCTACGACGAATGGCTGGCAAAGGCGAAGGAACTCGAACGCGAGGTGCAGCGTCGCGGTAGTCGAGTGATACGAGCCTATGTCGACCCCATCGAGTTTCCCAAGTGGTGTCGAACTACTGGTCACAAGACGGATGCCAGCGGCCGCGTCGCCTATGGCAGTTCAGTCTGCGCCGAAACGATTTCGAGCGAACGGGCCGCATCCACCAAAAAGACCAAGACGTGGAAGATTCCGCTTGAGTTCCCGGCGGACGGCGAAGACCCTGTGTTCGAAGAGAATCGCTGACGCAAGCGTCTCTTCAACTTCATCAGCTAACGATCTCGACAGCGATCTAAGGTCCGCAGCATGGCGTCACACATGGCTGCGCCCGATTGCTCGGTGAACGGAAACTGATTGCAATATTTTGGTGACTGATAGCCCGCGTAACTACGCACCTGGATATCGTGAGGGTCCGGCAAGTACCCGATTCGTCCATTGGCGTAGCAGGCGATCATTAGTTGTGGTGCCGTCGTCTGACGACGGATTGTCATGGCGAAGGGACTGAAGAATTCGGACGAGTTCGCGGTGATACAAAGATCACCCAAGCGAAGCGACTGAACCTCAGTGTCCAGGTACTCGGGACGGGAATCGAGATCTTCGAGCATCTTTGTTGTCCATTCGACATGGAACCGCGCCATCGCCATCACCGCTTTGAATTCGTCACCGCCGTGTCTCTGCACCATGTCGTCGGGACGATTCGTCATCGACTTTCCAATGGTCTCTCGCCAATTTGCGGTGTCCCCGGTCTGCAATCGTCGCTGGGCTTCGTCACGATCGCGTTGAATCTCGTCATGCGTCCAACGGCGAGTCGGAATGCGAGCCATCTCGGTGGCAAAGCCAACCTGTTCGGACTGCATCGCCTCTGCCTCAATCTGTGTTTCCAATGCCTCAGAAGCCAACAATCGTGCCGGTTCGTGATGACGATCGGGGTCGATATACTCGCGCAGGAAGTTGACATCGCCACAAGCTCCCTGCACATACATCGCCGTGACACCGGGCAAGGCCTGCTCGATCAAATCGCAGACTTCGCCGGGCAGGTCTCGCGAAACTTCAAATGGACGCCAGTCGGTTGTCACGGTGGGGTGTGCCGCGAAGTTGACGACAAACGCGAGTGGCGAGCGGTCGAGCGTCTCCACCTTTAGCGTCGTGACCGTCGGGTCAATGACGCCGTGGGGGCGAGTTCGATTGAACGTGTGTCCGGCAAGATCACTGCTGGCTGTCCGCACGCGAACAGGTTCGCGTCGTCGCCATGCGAGAATCGCCGCGGTGGCAGCCTGTCGACTGGCCCAGTCTTCATAAACGGGATCACATTCGCCAACTCCTCTTAGTCCGCCTGCCGAGGGAGCGTTGTGAGTATGAGAGCAGGTCAACAAGATCGCGTCAGGTGGCAGTCGCGTCTCCTGCCAGATTCGCTCGCGCGTGACCCTCGTAAACGTCGCATCGATCAACATCAGATCGAGCGTGATCAGAACCACCTGCCTGTGACCGTCATCGATAACCAGGGCGGTGGCATGCAGGTCATCATGAATTCGCTGCCATCGCCGTTCGATGTAGTATCCCCAACCTGTCAGTTCGACGCCCCAGAAGGGAGTAATGCACACTCGCGCGACACCGGCGTATAACATCATCGAGCCCTCTAATTTTCACAGTCGCAAGCGGCGTGCTTGGCGAGCGAACGACGAGCGGGACGAGCAGCAGTATACTATTTGCAAACATCGATCGCGTCGGCGTGAGCAGGCCAGCAGTATGCAAATCAGTCAGATCGAAACGATTCCCGTTCGCATTCCACTCAAACCTGACCGGCGGATGATCTCGGCATTGGGTCGCCACGATGTCTCCGACTTTCTGCTCGTGCGAGTGACGACGGACACTGGATTGGAGGGGTGGGGCGAGGCCACAGTGACGCCTCGCTGGAGCGGTGAGACGTGCCTGGGCGCGAAAGCGATGATCGACCAGATACTGTCGCCTGCAGCCCTTGGCGTTGATCCAGGCGACATCGAGGAACTTGATCGACGCCTGGACGCGGTCGCCGTCGGCAATTGGTTCGCCAAAGCGGCTATTGAAATGGCCTGCTGGGACATTCAAGGTCGAGCCCTCGGCAAGCCGGTCTATGAACTGCTTGGCGGTGCCTGTCGGCCATTGACGATTCGCAGCCGCTTTTCTCTGGGAGCCTACGAACCAGAGCGGGCTCGTCGTCGTGCTGCCGAGTTGGTGGCTGCGGGATTCACAACGATCAAGGTGAAGGTCGGCGTCGATCCAGTTCGCGATGTCGAACGCGTCCGCATCGTACGCGAGACGATCGGGCCGGACATCGCCCTGACGATCGATGCCAACGGCGGTTGGGATGTGCCGACGGCCATTCGCTGCATCCGCGAATTGGCAGACTGCCAGTTGACGATCGTCGAGCAACCGATTCCACCGGGCGACTACACAGGCCTGGCTCGGGTTCGGAATGAAACGGGAGCGAAAATACTGGCAGACGAAAGCTGCTTTGACCTTGTTCACGCTCGGGAGTTGATCGCGCATCAATGCTGCGACGCCATCAGCCTGTATCCCGGCAAGAACGGTGGCATTCGGAAAGTTCGCGAGATCGCCCAATTTGCCGAACAACATGGGATCGCCTGTTCGATTGGGTCAAACCTCGAATGGGATCTGGGGACCGCAGCGATGGCACATTTCGTCGTCGCCACCCCCAACATGCAGATCGAGGTCTATCCCGGCGACCTGTTGGGCCCGGACTATCACGAGGTGTCGATTGCCAGAAATCCGATTCCAATCGACGGCCCAATCACCACACTTGGGACAGCACCTGGGCTAGGAATCGAAGTCGATCGCGAGATCGTGGAGCGTCACCGAATTCGTTAGTTCTCTAGCTCTTCAACGCTGGCCTTTTCGTTGGCCTTCGCATCCTCGGCGTATTGTTTGTCCAGTACTTCGAAGCTGACATCGGTCAGCTTATCGAGGCCTGGCGCCGTCTCGCGTTCGCGCGTGTTGGAACTGTAAAGCTGCGCCAGATGCTTCACGAGGATTTCGCGATAGCGTCCATCTTCGTATTCCATAAAGAATCGCGCCAGGCCAGCCGCTTGAGTGTAGTTTTTGGCGAGGTCCGTTTGCGTTTGGAACTGGCGCATCCCCATGGCAGAGAATTCTCGCAAGGGAACGTAGTAGCCCTTCTGCAGAAGATTAACCCGAGCACCCTGGAAGCGGATGTAACTCGGATCGCCGAGCGAATAGTCGCCAGCCTTGCGCTGAAAGGATTCCATGTAGCAGGCGATTCCTTCGATGATCCAGAAATGCGCGTTGTCTCCGATCGGACGGCTGATCGTGTGACTCTCGAAAAAGAGTTGATGCGTTCCCTCATGATACAACGTCGCTTCATTGTCATTGTTGGGATCATGGTAGAAGTGGGCGGTACGGTCCGTCGTCATGTAGATCCCATTGGTAATCCCAATATTGGGGAACTCTTTCTTGAGCTGAGCGACGTATTCTTCTCGAGTCCGGTAGTAATGGATCATGTAGGGCCGCGGATTCGAGGTGACCGCCTTGGCGCTTCCATCGAACAGATGCATCATTTGTTCGCGCGTGGCGAAGAATCCGGCGAAGGTTTCGTAGAAGAACTCGTGAAAGTCTTCGAGTGCCCGCCCAAGCTCGACGCCGCGTTCGAGGCTCACGTTCGTCTTGATCAGGTAGTGGTCCGTGCGAATTTGCCAGGCGTTTGAAAAATCTCGTCGCAGTTCGCGTTCTTTCTCTGCCGAGACCCAGTGGCTCTTGAAGTAGCGTTCGCCGTTCGTATAGCGAGCCAGATGCTCCTTGGGCAGCCAGCCAAACTCTTCATGCCAGACATTCCGTGCTTTGATCTGGCTGGCGGCGAACTGCGTCACCCATTCATTGCCCTGCCTGACAAATCCCAAGATCTTGCGAGCCGCGGGGTGATCGGGATCATGCATCGCCGATTCACGAACGAGAGTGTACGCGTTACTGGGATAGCCGTCATTTAAGGCACGGCGCGACAGCAAGTACAGATCCTGCGAATAATCTTTTTCCAAGGCCCGCAGTTGAGTCCGCCAGAACCGTTCACCGTCCGGCAGGTTATTGGGGATGTCGGGAGTTACTTCCCTTGGCAGAGTCCGCAGGTTGTGTGACTGGGGTTCGATATTGATGACTCGGCTGCGAACAAGTTCGGCAGCCTCGTTCATGCTTTTGTCTTCGCAGGACTGCGCCAGCTTTTCCATCTGGTTAGCGAATTCGCGGAAATGTCGGTCGCGTGTTTCCTTGAGAATCGACAGTGCGTCGCGAACGCGCGGATTTTGAGCCTGGCTGATCCGTGGGGCGACCGCGACACTGCAACAGATTGCCAAGCTGCCGATGAGACAGCAGCGAGCCAAGCGCATGGCACTCAATGCTAATACTCCACATTTTCGTGAGAAGCCCGACGAAGACATTCTAGGGGAGCATCTTTGCCGGCGATAGACGAAGACGTGTGATCCTTCAATTCAACAGGGAGGCACGGCGACTATTAACCCGGCTCAGACCCCCGTAACGGCAGGTTTGGCCGGAGGAATGTAACGCACCGCTAAGGTCGCACAAATTGCCAGGACGGCCAGTGTGGCCGTGTAAGAGATCGAAGTGGCGTCGATCGGCCTGTTGATTTCGGGGCCAAAGCAACCGCAACTGATCTTTAATCCACGAGACAATGCCGAGCCCTGAACCGCGACGAATCCGAGCAGCAGCAACGATGTCACCGTCCAGGCGGCGCGTTGGCAACAGCTACTCAGCAAACAGGCCGCAAGTACTAATTCAAGAAATGGCATGTATGAAGCGACCAACGCTCCCACGGGGGCGGTGGTCAATTCATATTGATAGACCGTCGACAGGAAATAGTAAGGGTTCGCCAGATGGGCCGAGCCACTCCAGACAAAGATCCCGCCGACGATCAGTCGGGCAACCCAGTCGAATTCGCGAATAAATCGATTCCAGCGAGACTCGGCGCTGCTGCTTGTCGCCACTTCGCTCATTCATCAACCTCTTCTTTGACGGGTTTGACCGAACCGGAATCTTTCTGATCCCACTGCGTCCAGCCACCCGGGAACAGCGATACGTTTTCAATCCCCTCGGCGACCAGGGCCGAGCCAAGTGCTTCATCGAACTGACAGCTATCGCTTTGGCAGTACACCACGATTTTCGCATCTCGAGGAACAGCTTCCAGCAAACGTCGTCGTTCGGCCTGCGTGGTGAAGACCGGGACGTTGATGGCACCGGGAAGATGGCCGGCTTCATAGTCGCGAGGATATCGAGCATCGATAATCACGACCTTGCCGTCTTGCATCGCTTTCTGCATCTCGGCGACGCCGAGCTTCGGCAGGAATGACGGCAGGTGCTGCTGGATCACGGTTCGGAGAGCCACCTTATTTCGAGCGTATCCGTCGTGAGACAAGAAGTGCCACGAGACCGCCAATAAACCTGCCAGAACCAGCAGCGACGGAGCTATCACCCAAGTCCGTCGCGGAACTACGCTGCCATTTCGACGACGGGTGGAGAGACGCTGCAAGATCGCCATCAGGACCAGCAACCCCGCGAAGACGGCGACGTTTTCGCCGGTCAACACCGATTCCACTTTCAGTTGCCAGGGAGAGATCGGCTTCTCAGAAATATAAAGACCAACACCATCCCAACGCGCCAGGACATCGGCCACAGGAACCAGTTCGGTGCGGTGGGGGACATCCAGGATCTTGGCCTTCCCGTCTTCTATCCCCAGGAACAGGACCCAGTGCCCGAAGTAACCGGGGGCCTCGGGCCGACTCACGTGGAGCACGATCGGTGTCGTTGCCGAGATCAAGTTCGCTCGAGACAATCCCATCATCGGTAACGCGTGCAGTCCATTGTCGGTGACGGCCTTCTCCAATTCTTGAATGGAGCTCCCGTACATTGTCCCGACATACTTCGTCTCCAGCAGACTGGTGAAGTCGATATGCTTCCCAAACCCATTCATCGCCGCGTAAGCGCAATAAATCCCGCAATAGGTCGTACTCTCGCGACCGACATCGGGGATGTCACTGGCGGCTTCCTGTTGTAACTCGGCAGCAGTGACCGACCCCATCGCCGCCGACATCAACACGGCGACACAAACACTTAATAAACGCGAAGTCATACAGCTTTCCGTGAGAATGAACACCAATTGATTCTCGAGATGACTCCAGGAACGTTCAGCCGGAATTCGTTCGAATCCTCCACCAGACCATTCCCAGGATCGTGGTCACGACGCCCCAGATCCATTGCATTTGCGATTGGGCAGGCCGACGAGGTGCCAAGGGAGTATCTTTCAGGTCCTCAATAGTCTTCTCATTCACCGCCAGTTTGATTTCCCCATTCACATACTCATACTCCAGTGAAGGTCTGTCTTCGACGGAAACCCGCACCTTTTCAGGGACGGGAATCATGGGCCGGAATGATGATGGATCTGAAAAATCAGGTTCCAGATTCCAATCCGTGAAAGTGTATGACGTGTTTTCCATCGCTTTGGCACCGTCGACGGTCGAGATTGTTTTGACCGTTTCCAGCGCCGTGATGACGTGAGAATCCTTCCACGGCGCGATCTTCGTCCTTCGCGCCTCGAAGGTCACGTTGTTGACGACGGATTTATCGCTGAAGCCGTAAAGTGACGTCAGAACCCTTCGATTGTATTGAAAGCGGTTGTCGTTCAGCGTCGCACCGGATTGCTCCAACAGCAGTCGTTTGACCACAAAGCTGGCATCGGGATCAAACCAGACTCGATGACGGGTGCCATCCTTCGAAGCTCCTTCGACACAGTATCCAATGTCATCCTTTGTCACTCGAGTGTCGCTGCCGGACCTCAGCAGTTTCGCGAGAGGGGCGATATTTGGAAAGTTGGTGACTCCGAAGGCGATCGAGGCACCGCCCAAAACAGACTCCACAAAATGTTCGTCGTCGGCTTCGGGGGCCAGCCTCCCGTTCACGGCTGATGCCGAGAGCGGACGCTTATTGAACTGTTCGTGCGGAAAATAGATGCGTAGAACGTGTCCGTCCCGAAGATAACAAAACTCATTGGAATGCTGATTCGCGACATCGGCATCCAAAGCGGTCTCGAGTACCATCAGGTTAACGCGGTCGCCATCGAGGCGAAGACTGGTCTGGCGGGTTGTTTCCATGGATTGGACCGCACCATCCGCACGCGTGGTGGCGCATCGCTCAAATGATGTCATCTGACATCGTCGCAGTCGGTCCAACGTTGCCTGATGGCGTGCTAAGATTTGCTCAAGAGTCACCCCATCGTCAGCCTGTGCGAAACCCGCCAGGAAGACCAAAGAAGCGATCCAAAGTGATACGATTTTCAAGGCAGAGATCCTTGGCACTTGACCCACCAAGAAAAGCAAAAAGCTTCCGCCACTCATGGACGAAAGCTCTTCTAATTTAGGGACTTCTGGCACTCGACGAGGTAGCCTAACGAACCTGAGAGGCCCGAACTTGCGCTCCGCCGACAGCTGCTGAGGGGGACGTATTTCCCGTGTACCCGGGTGGATTCGTGCTGCTATCTGAGTAATTGGGGCTGCAGGCACCCGTGGTTGACCAGTCATCTCGTGGGAAACAACGCGGAGATCGTGCACAACCGTTACTCGACATTGACTTCAACGTGCAGGTCATAAATCGCCAGCCGGGCACGGCATAGCATCGGGTGTAAGTGTACAGGCACGCACTTTGGTAGGTGGCATCACCGCATGTACTGTCAATCGTCTTATTGACATCGCAGGGAGCCCCCCCGCGCGTGTCGGCGATTCCATGTACATTCGGAGTTGATGCAAATAATCCCACAACCGCGGCGAATACAACCACGCCCGTCCGAACACCGGATTCAAGTCTCATACGATTCATAGCTTGGGCCCTTTCAACAAGCGGTAGATTCCAGACCACACGATGACATTTATCATCGGATGTCTGCTCAAGATAATGAATCTGCCGGATAGGAGGGTCAAGCCATTTTTAATGATTCTTGCAGAATACCCAAACTACGGAATCGTATAGTTCTGCGCCATTTTCAATACTCGCCCACTATTTCACCACCACCCGTGGTTGACAACGAGCAAAAACTACCATTGTTGTCGATATTCTCGCTCAAATAGTGAACAGAACCGTCACCGAACAGAAAATGGCAGCCGCCGACGTGTAGGCTGCTAAAACAGTTTGGGTGACTTCCGTTGATGCGCTGATTCCTTCCCTGTGGATCGCACCAGGAGACTACGTCGTTTAGGTTACCCTGGAGGTTGGCAATCCAAATCGAACCCGCGCTGCCGATCGTGAACTCATTCATGTTCGGGTGAAGCATCCCATCCCAACTCCGCTCGCCTGCCGCAATTGTGTTCGAAAGTCCGTCACGGACGTCTCGATCTCTGACCGAGCTGTTAAAGAAGAACATCCCATTCCCGACTTTTGGCGAGTCGTCACGATTGGAGCCATACATCGTCACGTAGTTCGATTTGGCGTGCCCCCCCATCTGCTGATTCCAGTGATCACTGGGATCGCTCGGGCACAGGTAGAAGGGTAAAACGGTTTTCGACAGCGTGTCTGCGGCCGTCGGAGCGTTGTTGCCGTTGGGTGCCAACTGAAGGTAGAGCGGAGACTGGTCGAGGAACGGCAACAGCATCGTTCCCCAGGCCCATCCCGTTTCGTTTCCGACATCGGTCATGACCAGGCTGCTAAACGGCTGGCAGCCATGCACCCCTTCGTAATTGTGCAGGGCCAGGCCGATCTGTCGCAGATTATTTCGGCACTGCAAACGACGGGCGGCTTCGCGAGCCTGCTGCACCGCCGGCATCAGAAACGCAATCAGCGAGGCAATCAGCGCCATCACGACCAGGAGTTCGATCAGGCTGAACCCGCGGCGAATTCGATCGCGTTTCACTCAGAACTCTCCCGCGACGGTGAGTCTCACCTTCGCGACTACTCCTGGGGTTCATCCAATTCGTCGAGCAGCCTGATCGTGGCCTGTAGCAGTTGCGGCAGCCCGCGGCCCGTCACGGCGCTGATCTTCAACACAGGCCGACCGATTCGCTCTTCCAGCAACTCGGCAGCAGCATCGGCATCGGCCAACTCTGACTTTGTCACGACCACAATTTCAGGACGCGCGGCGAGGTCTTCGTCGTACAATCGCAGTTCTTCCCGAATCTGCAGGTAGTTTTCGACAGGATCCGTCTGATCATCCGGAGCTGGTTCCACGAGGTGAATCAGCGCTTTCGTGCGTTCAACGTGCCGCAGAAACTCGTGTCCCAATCCAACGCCAGCGTGAGCACCCTCGATTAAACCGGGGATATCCGCCAGAACAAATTGTCGTTCTTGTCCGACTCGGACGATTCCCAGATTCGGATACTTTGTCGTAAAGGGGTAGTTCGCGATTTCGGGCGTTGCTCGCGATAAACGGCTCAGCAAAGTCGATTTGCCAGCGTTCGGCTTCCCAATCAACCCCATATCGGCGATGACCTTCAGTTCCAGGCCGATGTCGCGCTGTTCGCCGGGATCGCCGGGGCCAAACTCACGCGGAGCTCGATTTGTCGAACTCATGAAGCGGGTATTTCCTCTGCCCCCATCGCCGCCCTTCGCGACGATGACCTGATCGCCGTGAGCGATCAAATCCTTCAGGATGTGTCCGCGTTTGAGGTCGCGCAGGATCGTCCCTGTGGGGACGCGAATGATCGTATCCTGGCCGTCACGGCCGGTTTTCAGCGATCCGTGACCCGGTTCGCCTCCCGATGCTACCCAGTGGCGGACGCCAACCAGATGGACGAGGCTACTGACGTTCTCGTCGGCCTCGATGATGATGTGACCACCCCGTCCACCGTCGCCCCCATCGGGCCCCCCACGGGGAACGTGTGCTTCGCGTCGAAAGCTGGCAGAACCGCTACCGCCGTCGCCGGCTTTACAGAAAATCGTGACCTGATCTACAAACATAGTCCCGTGATGATAGTCGATCGCATGCCGACACGGGAGTCACTCGTCAGAATCGCCATTGAGTGCCGCAATCGTTTTCCGCTCGTCCAAAAGTTGGGGCAACCTAAATCTGTCGGACGACGATTCGATTGCCGCTCAATTCCACGACCTCGATAGCCGCGTCGGCCCCGATAAAGGGCCCTTCGCTGATCACATTGACGATGCGATCGCCCAATTGAGCTTTCCCGGCCGGGCGCAGCATCGTAATTGTCGTCCCGCGTTGCCCCAGCAAGGCTTCGCCTTCGAACGAAGTCTGGGTATTGCCGCTGTTGAACCGCAGTTGTGGCTCATCGTTTGGTGACGAACCCGGTGGGCCCAAAATCATGGCTTCAAACATGGGAAGCTGCGGAAGGTATTGAGCTGCGGCGACGCCGAATATCCCTAGGAGAGCAAATGCCAGCACCACCCAACCCGCTTGGATCGTCAATTCCTCGATATTCGTCGCCAGATCGTATGACCACGAGTGTCCCGCCATGACCAGCGACGCCAGGATCATGGCAATTCCGGACAGACCAAAGACCCCAAATCCGGGCATCACAAAAACTTCCATCGCCAAACAAGCGATTCCCAGCACGAACAGCACGACTTCCAACCAATCGGCTGTGCCACCCAGAAAGCGACTCCAGAAGAAGAGGGCAAAGCAGAGGACCGACAAAATCCCCAGAATTCCCGTCATCGTGTGCTGTTCGAGATAAATCAGCACCGCTCCGATGATGACCAACATCACTGTAATCCCGGGCGAATTCAGCTGGAACACCAATGCATCCACCCAAGTCTTCTCGATCGGTCGCAGATCGGCTGTCGGCGGAAGCCCCATGCGTCCCTTGAGTTCATTGAAGTCGTGGACGATCGGCTCCGCCAGTTTCAGTTCGTGAGCCCGTTGACCGGAGACTTCGAGCAGCAGTTCGCCGTTGGTCTCTGATAATTGCGGCCCGATCAGCCATTCCCCACCCGAAGTCCGAATATCTTCTTCTGACATGTACCAGACGCGACCGGTGTCGCGGTGAGTTGCCTGAAAGACTTTCGCGGTGTGATCGGCCATCGCGACATACAGGGCACTCGGGCGATGCTTCTTGATGGCCAGGTCCGTCAGCATGATTCGCAATTGAGCCACGATTCGATCGACCTTGTCGTGATGGGGATCGATCGGCCTCATATCGCCAATTTTTGCCTCCGGGTGCATGATGATTTCATCGCAGGCCAGGGCCACGATAGCCGCTCCGCTGGTGGCCGCGTCTGGAATGTACGCGATCGTATGGATCTTGTGATCTTCCAACTGAGCGATGATCTGTGCCAGATTGAAGCTCGGATCAAATTCTCCTCCAGGTGAACTGAACTGGAAGACGACGACTTGAGCCCCCTCACGAACTGCGCGATCGACCTGCCGAGCCAGAAAGCTTTCCTGCAAGCGGTCGATCACACCGTCGACTTTGATCAGACGGACGCGACGATTTTCTTTTTCGGCGGTCTGTTCACGCAATGCTTCTCGCGGCAATCCCAACAGTTCGCCCACGGCACTTCGCGAATCGGCGAGTTGCGTGACCAGGATGTCCAAATTGCGAGCGGTCGCTCCGCGGAACGTGCCCACCATCCCCGCCTCTTTAACGACCTCCGTCCCTTCAATCGCGACGTTGGTTTTCCGCAACGCTTCCAACTCGTCTTTGGTGACGACGCGAGATTCGAGTTCGTCCGAATCCGCTTTGGCCGATCGCAATCGCACCTTCCACAGTTGCTCGTTCTGATCCATCATGCCGCGAGCCAAGGCGATGTTCACCTTGGGATTGTGCCGTTTTTGAGCGAGCGCAAGCACCGCCTGTCGATCATCGGGATCGAGCGGTTGGCCGCGACCAATGTCGCCAAGCTCAGCTTCCGGATGCATGATGATTTGCCGACAGGCCAGTGCCAGCAAGACATTCGATCCGGTGACCGTGTGCGGAATCCAAGCGACGGTGGTCACATTGGAAATCTGCGGCGAAGTCAAGAACTTGGCCAACCCCTGCACTTGGTGAAACTGACTGGTGCCAGGTTCGATCTGCAGCACCAGATAGGCGGGTCGCCCTTCCTGAGCAGCCAGGCTCTGCAGGTTCAACGCCGCGTTTGAGACCCGTGCAAACAGCTGGTCGTCGACTGGACTCGCCACCGTAACGAACTGGCCCAACGGCGTTTTGGCGACAGCTTGTTCCGCGTCGTCCGCTCGCGCGACCGAACAGATGAGCGCAGCAAGAGACAAGCATCGAATCGCGAACTGAAACTGATCTGTGATCATCCTTCGAATCCCGTCACGAGTTGTCAGGATACTGGGGACGCGTCGTGTGACAACGTCGCGTCCTGCAGATTATATCCACGACGGACGAGATGTGGAGGTTTTCGCCGCAAGTTTCGCATCGAAAATAACTTAGCAATCGACGACAAACTCGAAACGCATGACCGCAGGCAGATGAAGCAGCGACTCCGCGGCTATGATGGTCGCAAAATGGGACCGAAACATAGCCGCGCCCCTACACTCATGATTGCACTGGGTAGAATCGTTCACCGACGGCTAGACCAGCTTGACCACGACATCGATGTTACCGCGCGTCGCCTTGGAGTATGGACACGTCTCGTGAGCGGCGTCCACCAGAGCTTGCGCGACTTCTGGTTCCAAGCCTGGCAAGCTGACGTTGAGGCGAGCTTGCAGTGAGTACGCGCCATCAGTGAGGACCAAGTCCACTTCCGTATCCACGGCCCGGTCAGTGGGTAGAGTGACCTTCATCTTGCTGGCGGCGACGCCCATGGCACCGATGAAACAAGCTGACCAACCCGCCGCGAACAGTTGCTCGGGGTTGGTGCCACCACCGTCAACTCCAGGAGACGAAAGCTTAATGTCAAGACGCCCATCGGAACTGCGAGACGCGCCGTCACGGCCACCAGTGGTGTGCGTCTTGCCCGTGTACAACACTTTCTTAGTTTGGCTCATTTCAAATCCCTTGTCTAAAAATCCAAATCTCATGTGTTCAATCGCTCTCGGCAGACTTAACAACTTGCCGAGGTCTTGGCCTGAGGACCACGTAGAGGGGAATACAGGATTCACTTCAGAACCTTACGCGAGCGTCGCCGCAACCTCACGCAGAATGTCCATCGACAGCAGGTCTTCGCGCGAAGAAAAAGCCTCCTGTCGGGCTTCACCTATTCCGTTTCTTAGATTTGCCGAAAGACACGGCGGACTTGCTGGTATCTATTTGCCGGAAACGCATGCTTCGCTGGCCGGTCTGCACCCATTGAATCGCATGGGCGAGATCCAAGAAATCGTTGAGCCGTGCTGTATCTGGAATCCGCGGGCTTCGTCACCGGTGAAGTCCCGCATGTCGATGGCGGCCAACACGCCGGCAAGTGGTAGACGGATTTGCGGCCGAGGAACTACATCCCAAGTGCTGTGCAGATGATTTGTTTAGCGCTCACCAGATCGCTCGCGCGAGCATCCTCCGACATCGTGCTTTCTGCACGTTCGATCCGGAATCGGTAGTGCATGATTGGCATGCCATTTTCAAGCGGACCAAAGTCGGGCCAATCGATAGTGACCTTAATGCTATCTATTCGTTTACTGTAGAATGGTCGGGCCGCCTCCAAAAAGTCATTTCCCCATTTCTCTGAATCTGGATGCAACGCGCGCCATTCTTCCATGAACTTTTCAAATTCTCGGTCTCGATCTGGATCCGCCGGAAAAGGCTTAGACAGCCCGAGCGTATTAAAGATGATGGAGCTATCGATGTCGCAGTCGGGCGCATTCCCCTGCAGGTAATCAACAAGCTCCACAAGCTTTTGCCAACGGGCGGCTTCCACGGGCTCTGTCGACGCGGCCAGTTTTCGCAGCGCGATCGAGGCGTCGCGTTGTGACAGGTCATCGTTGAGCATTGTGATCCGCATGGTCACCAAACTTTTCACGTGTGCAGACTGGCCTCCCAGCGACCCTGCAAACTCACTTCGGCTCGTACCCGCGCCACATCCAGACCAAGGTATCGGCGAGTGTTTGCTCGAACACTTTGCCATCACAGTGCCGCGTTTCCTTGCTGAACACATAGCGGTAGTCGT
>JAQGHU010000043.1 GCA_028291515.1 Schlesneria sp. | reverse complement strand
GGCCTCCACCTCCTGATCCCGATGCTCGAACTTCTGGAACATCACTCACCGAACGAACTTCGCCAACTCGCAAAGACCGCCCTACCGCACCTTCATCGATCAGGATGAGTTGTGTAGATACCTATGGTTTTGGAGTCCTCGACAAAGCCGTGTCTTCAAACGAATGCGACGTTCCCTCATCGCCAACGTTTTCAGTCCCGTTAGGGACGACCGACAATAGCCCACCGTTTCAACGGTGGGTTCGTTCGGCCATCATTCCGAAGTCCCGGAGGGACGACAGATATCTCGAAATACCAAGGTCTCGTAAGTTCAAAAAAGTGACGAATGTTTGCGGCTCACTTCTTCTCCACCCCAACATTCACATACAGCATCATGTTATGAGTCGCTCGCCCCCCGGCGACCAGATCCAGCTTGCCATCCCCGTTGAAATCAGCCGCCAGCGCATCCTCCACGGCAACTCCGCCATCATCGATCACATGTTTCGACCATTTGTGATTCGCCTCGTCATCGCAGGAATACACATACAGCCCCGGCCCCTTGATTGAACCCGTTCCCGCTTCGCGATGTCCAACGACGATCTCGTCGCTGCCGTCGCCATCCAGATCCGCTGGCCAGACCGCGTGACCTTGCTTCAACGTCTCTTCAATCACCGTCCGAAGCATTGGGAGTGAACCATTCGCGTTCGAGGTATAAACAGCAATGCTGGTGCCATGCATCGGTTCGACCGTCGCCAGGAAACGAGCACCACTCTTCAGCTTGCCGACACGAATTTCCCCGGCCCCACGTTGCTCGGGAGATTCTCCGGCAGCACCTGTTCCCAGCTTCGTCTTGCTGAAGCTGGTCCCTTTGCGCTGGATCAAATAGACCCCTTCTTCGCTGGCGGTGATCGTGTCCAGTTGATTGTCGCCATCCCAATCAACATGAGTATGATTGTGCATCCGGTTCAAGCTCTCATCCAGCACCGTCATCGCCCAACGCTCCGTCTTGGGAGCAGCCGGGACTTCAAACGACATCAGTCGAATCCCCGCGGGTGAGACGCTGCGATTCAGCGGCGACACCACCAACTGCTTGGTTCCCTTACCGAGCACGTCGGCGAAACTCATCCGGTGCGTACTGACTTCCTTCGCGATGAAGTGAACCGACCACTTGTCATCGTCCTTGGCACCACGAGTAATCCATTGGATCGTTCCCGTATTCGCCTTGATCCAGCCAGCCCCCAACGCGAAGTCCACCTTCCCATCGCCATCGATGTCATGAGCCGCAATGCAGACGTTATCCAGTTCCGTCTGGTTCTCGATGATGACGTGCTTGGCCCAGGTGGGGGCTTCGTACCATTGCACGCGATTTTCGCTGACGGCGACGATGTCTCGCTTGCCGTCTTCGTTCACGTCGGCACTGGTCACGGCGTAGCAGACCGCTCCGATATTGGGATCAATCACCTTCGCTTCGAACGCGGGCACGCCGCCAAAAACCGGTCGAGACACCCCCAGCACGACAGCGGCGATCGATGAGCAAACCCAATGGATTCGAGGCATGTGAGCTTCCTGGCAATCATGGTGATAGAATGATTCAGAGACGTGCGACGAATGCTACCATCAACAGCCGGGCCGAAACGAGTGACGCGGTGAATTTGACCAGGGCCATCACTTTTTACAATTTGTGTGGCAGACTCGTCTTGTGCGGCACACTCGTCATTCCCGCGCAGGCGGGAATCCAGGGATCACAGGGAAAACGCTGGATTCCCGCCTGCGCGGGAATGGACGAACACCGCCGCCTGCGCGGGAATGACGAGTCCAGTCGAATTTGACCGCCTAGTGATCCTTTGACAGGTGTTTACGTTACGGGGTAAGAAGCTACACATTCGTCTGTGATTTAGAGTTCGACTGCCAGATTCAAGAGACGCGGCCATCAAGGTCGCAAGGGGATCGCTGTGGGCGTGTTCGGTGGAACGCAACTGTCATGGAACACGCTGGCCATCTTCAACCGGTCGCTCAGCACGATGCTGCACTCGGGCGTGAACATCGTCAAGTCGTTCCAAGTCGCCGGGGCACAGTCGCTCAATCCGAAACTGCAACGAGCCTCCAAGGCGATCGTCACCGACATTCGCAAAGGAAAACAAGTCGCCGACGCCATGCGCGAACAGGGGGCTTTTCCGGACTTGATGATCGACCTGGTCGATGTCGGCGAGCAAACGGGCTCACTCCCAGAAGTCTTACTCTCACTGGCCGAACACTACGACAACCTGGTCCGACTGCGAAAGACGTTTTTGGGTGCCATCGCCTGGCCGGTCTTCCAACTGCTGGCGGCCATCTTCATCATCGCCGGGTTGATCTTTTTGCTGGGGATCCTCGGCAGTTCCAAACCGGGTGAATCGGTGGACATTCTCGGTCTCGGCCTGATCGGCTCCAAGGGAGCGATCATCTGGCTGACGGGATGCTTCGGGACGATGTTCGCGTTGTTCATCGGCTATCAAATGCTGACCAAGGGCCTCAAAGGTCAGACCATGGTCCACTCGCTCCTCCTTCAGATCCCGGTCGTCGGCGGCTGCCTCCGCTCCTTCGCCATCGCTCGCTTCTCCTGGGCCTTCGCCCTGACTCAGGAATCGGGAATGTCGATCGAACCGAGCATCGCAGCCAGCCTGAAAGCCACCGGCAACGGAGCTTTCATTGCCTCCATCCCGCAAACCATCGCCATGATCGTCGCGGGCGAAGACTTCGCCACCACGTTGCAACTGACCGGCCTCTACCCCAGAGACTACTTGGAAATGGTGCGAGTCGGCGAGACCACCGGCACCGTCCCCGAAGCCCTGCAACGCATCAGCCCACAATTAGAAGAACAAGCCCGCCGCAGCCTCTCCGCCCTGACACTCGCCCTCGCCTGGCTAGTCTGGGCCATGGTCGCCGCCCTCATCATCTTCATCATCCTCCGAGTCTTCATGGGCTACGTCGCCCTCTTAAATGATCTGTCGAAGGGGATCTGACAACTCCGAATCCGAAGCTGATCTCGTGGTTCCAACCGCCATCTTCTGAGCGGGGCGGCGTAAGCCCCCTGGCCTCTTCGGGTGTGAGCCCGTCTTATCGCGTGGCGAAATACCCATGCTGGAATGGCGAGCCAAAGTACAATATGGTTCACTCGGCTGACGTCTGGTGGACAGGAATCAATGGTCTTTCTGTGCGAGGCCGTTGCGGAACGCTGCATTAAGGGGAAGAGACATGACTTGTGCAATCGCGTTGGTCATCAGTTCGTTGCTCTGCGGTGGCCCACCGGCAGAAATATGGCCCCCTGGTTTTGTCGGTGGGTTGAATGATGGCAAACGATTGGAACGCTTATTCGCTGAAATTGAGACTGCTGACTTTGCGGTGCGAGTGAAGGATAACGATCAACTCGATATCAACATTCTCAAGAAGACTTTCACACTTGATGAATTGCAGCGCTTCTTCAAGTTTCAGCGACACAAAGAATTCATCGTCATTTGCTACGATAAGAATGCGCCGGATGGGTCGCTGAAAGAATTCAACAACAAACTAAAAGATTACTTTCGAGACGCAGGTTACAAGCGAATTCTCCTGACGCATGGCCATAGCTCCGGCGTCATCATTCATGAAGACTATCGACCAGAATTGCCCAAGAAGGACGATTGAAACGCGATCGACTGGGATTTTGGTCTCCATGGAAAGCTCTTTCAGCGGTTGGCTGCTCAACGAGACGTGCGATGCGAGAGTTCAGTCAAACCCAAGCGGACCGGCACAATGCCTTAACTCGCACGGGCTGGGCGATTGCGACGAACCATCTGATCCTGGCAGGCCAAATACCGACGAGTCCTCCGGGATGGTATGCCCGTTGGCAACTAGGGCGAGCTATCACATGCTTTGAGCGAGCACTGACGATCAATCCAGAGGGTTGGTCGTCGATGTGGGGACTCGGCAAGATTTACCAGCGATTGGCGCAGCACGACAAAGCTTTCGATTGGTTTGCCCGGGCTCACACCCTCAACCCCGACCAACCAGATGTCGCCCGGGAGGCAGGTCTCGAAGCGCTCGACATCGGGCGAGCCGAAGAGGCGATCGCGCTCTGTCATGCTGCCGTCGCAAGTAGTCCGAAAGATCCCGGGCTGGTATGCAACTTAGCGCTGGCCTATTGTCTGGCCGGCCATGACGAAGAAGCCCTGACTTATGCTGCAGAGGCCGCTGGACGCGACCCATCCGACGGCATCTCTGCCCAAATGTTAGTGTTTATACGCAGCGTCGCTGCAGGAACCCGTCCCCGTCCAAAGCGACTCTGCGAAGCCTTCCCATACGGGTAGCCGTATGGGAAGGCCATAGGGTGAAACCGTGGCACAGTTTTCATTGGTTGCGGATGTAAGAGAAGACGCAACCAAACGGCCAGGCAATGCCACCCCGGCCAGTTGAACTTTTTCTGGCCGATGTCGCATCGTGGAGACAACGCATAGCAGAACTGGTTCAGACGGAGTAAGGCCGCACTTTGGAAGGTTCACTCTCGTTCCCAAGCTCCAGCTTGGGAACGCAAGTCTTCGAAGCTCTGCTTCATCTGCGTCCGAAGACGCCTGAAGACAGAGCGGCAGAGTTCAACATCTGCCTGATCTTTTCTTGGGCTGGGTGGACCGTGTCGACGGGCGATTCCTTCAGACGTTCACCTGCAGGAATTGTGGTTCAGACGGAGTAAGGCCACACATTGGGAAGTTTGATCGCAGCAGACCTACCGCTCATTTCAAGACGAGAAGGGTCTCTTCACATTCGAGATAACGATCATCTGCGGGCGACAATTGAACGCTCTGGACGACGAATCCGCACTTCTGCAGCACCCGTAGCGATGCCCGATTAGTGGTCGCGACACGGGCGTACAATGGACGAGAGTGGATCTCCTTCAATAGCAATTCTAAAGCTCTTGAACCGACTCCCTTTCCCCAGAACTCCTTACCCAGCCAGTAACCGATGTTATTTAAACCATCATGCTTGAAACAAGAGATGCTGCCTGCCAGCACATTGCCGACTAATATCGCTTTCGCAACGACGTTCGGGTCTGTGAGTACCTTTTTCCAGTGGGCTGCAAAAGCGTCTGCACCTCGGGGGATCGTCATTGCCAGTCGATTGGAGTCAGGTTCGAGATTGAACTCGCACAGCCGTGGCAAGTCATCTTCCTCGATCTTTCGAAGGTGAACGTGACTAACGATTATCGGATCCATGTGAATTGAGCATCGCCGAATGGCCAAGATGTCCGAACTGTCGATTTGGTAGTAGATAGTAAAAACTATCAATCTGCATGCCGAAGAGCTACTCCAAAGGTAGTCGGGATGACAAGACGGCTATTGAACTTTTTCTGACTGGAATCCGGGACTGGGAAGTCGAGTTGCGACCGCGACGGGGTGGCTGGGGTCGACCAACGGGAGCCCTCAGAGTGTGGACGGCGGGTGGCACGGTTTCTCAAATGCTGGTCAGTACCCAAAAACTCATCTTGACTATCAGTTTCCTCTTGGCACAATCATCTCTGAATTGAATGAATGCCTCACCGTGGACCGTTACAACCGGCCACACCCATCGACTGCCTGTGTTCAGGCGGTCATCGGTGTGGCCGGTTTTTTTTGTGCCTGAAATCGGAGTCATCACTCTCGTTCCCAAGCTCCAGCTTGGGAACGCAAGTCTTCGAAGCTCTGCTTCGTGTCTATCCCAACTGATCTCGAACCAGAAATCCAACAGAAAGAGCCAACGGACGAGGAGCACGCCTTGCGGACGGGTGGCACGCCCTGACGCGATGTGTACAGGCTCTGCGAAGGGCGTGGATTAGAGGGATTGGCTCGTCGGACTAGCGACAGCCGTCTTCCGCCCCGAATGGGGCACCCTATCGTAGCCCAGGGCAACGCCCTGGGTTCGTAGGCCCCGCGTTTACGAAGCCCTGACAGGGCGACCTAATTCTTCCAACTGACAGCAAATAATCTGTATGGGAGTGATGCCTGAGATTCACGCCGACGACGTATGTGGTGACATCCAGATCGCCGT
>JAQGHU010000024.1 GCA_028291515.1 Schlesneria sp. | reverse complement strand
TTCCGCGAGTACAGATCCTCAACGACTGCCAGGTACAACCAGCCTTCGTCGGTTGGGATGTACGTGATGTCGGCCGTCCACGTTTGATTTTTCGTGGCCGGGATAAACTCTCGATTCACGATGTTCTCGGCCACAGGATGTGGGTGATTGGAATCGGTCGTCAGCACCCGAAACTTCTTCTGTGTCGCGGCCTTGCGCGATTGACGTCACATCCCTCTGCGAGTTAAAAACGAAAGGTCATCGCGAGCATTGGCTTCGAAGCTGGTGGAGAGTAACAGGAAGAGGATTATCTTGGCGCAGTTCGCAGATCAGGTGTAGGAATTAGGTTACAAGAGCAATAGTCGCAATTTTTCGGACGAAGTTTATCAGGCTGCTTAACCACCCCAAAAGGGTCGAGCGTGACCGTGCAACTGGGGTTTATCGGGTCAGTGGTAGACGGGATCGGTTGGATGGCTGTCAGGCTTCGAGGCGCCGTTTCCAACCTGGATTTGGAATCCAGCACACTCGCCGCCTTAATGTCATTGGAGCGAAAACGTGTAGACGCCTGGTAACGAACTTCACCGTTGAGAGGGCATCGCTGATTACCAAGGTGGGCCGCTTTCCGATTCAGTCCGATGTCAAACTTGCGTGCGGCGTAGGCGACATTACTCAGGGCTTGACGTCGCTTTTTCTCAGCCACCGTCCCAAACCAGCGGAAGCATGACCAAGATTGCCCCAACGCCAAGTAACTGTTTCAGAACGATCTCTCTTCAAGGCGTGGAGATCCGCAACTTCGGTTTTAACCGCCTCGCAAAGTCGACTGACTAGTCGTAATACCCATTCGGATCTCGCGTCCTCTCTTGACAAATGCAAAGATAGCCATTCCAGCGCATGGCCAAATTCATACACCACTCTTCCTTCGGTTGGAACCGTTCGCAAGGTCATATCATTAATTACATCTTCTGTCGGGTCACTCTTCAGCAACTGCTTTTCCAATAACGTAACGCGCTCATTCAGCTGTTTTTTTATGCGTTGTAGCGACTCGCGATGCAGTGGTCGTTCAGCCCAATCGGCTCTGCTCGCTACACAAGAAAATGCCATGAAGTGATGGTGCCCCCTGCAGTACGGTTCAAGATCCTTCGAAGAATGCCGACGGAGCAAAATATCAAGATCAACCCTCTCGTCAAACTTGTTGACCCATCGTTCTGTTCCGCTCAAATACCTAGAAAAGGCGATCAACGCCCAAGATAAATCTCCATCAACAGCGGTTTCCAACATTAGATCCCGAAGTACTCCATCAAGCGTGAATATGTCACCCCCCAATACCACTGGCTCTGCCAACTCGGCTCCACATAAACTCAAATAGGCAAGGAATTGCCCTTGATGACCTTGACCATCCACGCCTCTTCCTGACATCAGCGCATGGGGTAAGCCGTTTCGGACGCTGAACGCACTGGCGGTACTATTTTGCACCAGCAAACTCCTTGCCGTTTTCTCGAACACAGTCGCCTTTTCTGCAAAGGCTCGCTCTCCAAACACAAGAAGCCAGTGCGCCCTAGATAGCGAGTCCCTTTCGAGTGGAGGTTCGCAAGATTGCACAATTTGAAGTACATCCATCGCCACCATTCGAGCGCCCGCGGCATTTTCGTCTGCCATCCACGCCAATCGTGCTGCGCAGCAAACAAACTCTGTCACAATTACTGCAGAAAACAGCATTATTGACCTCGTCGCATTTTCGTGCCGCACGCTTGTAAATCACGATGCTGATTGTAACAATAATATACTATGGTCGCAAATGAGTCATTCTCTTACCGCCAGTTCGAAAGGGAACCATGAAATCTCTGGGTTTGATTGCGATTTTATTCGCGTGCGGCGCATTTTGGAGCGTCATCCCTGCGTCGCCTCCTGATTTGCCGGCGCTTTCCGAATCTCGTCTAGACCTGCAGGTTGGCGATCTCTATTGTAAGCAGGTGAACCCCTATGCCAACAGCGGTGGGGTCTGCTACGTTAAGTCAAACAGCTGCAGCTGTGCGTTGTTTGGGGATGGGGTCTTAACGATTATGTATAAGGGTTTTGCGGTGGTGGTGCCCTTTAATGAGTGTAGAGGCTGTGATGGCACTCGCTCATATGATTCTGGGTGCGCCGAGCAGCAGCAACTTGGGCCTGATCGAATTTCGGTCATTGAGCAGGATACGCAGGTGCTCAAGGCTGGGAAGTGTGGTAGTCATAAGACTGCTTCCTGTGATATTGATAAGGAGTTGTTAACTGGCAAGTTTCTGTGTGTGGAGGGGGTGAAGTCTAAGCCTTTGTGTAATTCGGTTGCTAATTTCCAGGTGATTAGTCACACATGTCGATGGCGCGGGCCAGGTTGATTGGTGAAGTTCTTCCGTCTTTGCGGGGCTTGTGGCTTGCAATTCTTGGTAATGGGGTTGCGTCCGGAAATGATTCATTGTCGGCTATTGATGGGATTTTTCTGGCTTTGTTTCAGTGTCGCCTTGGCTCAGGGTGCCGACGGTGGTTCGTTGCTGATTCGGCTGCAGGATTTCCGCCGCCAGGTTGCGCGGCCGCTGTTGGTCAGTGAGGTCGACTCCATGTCGAAAGGGGTTGTGCGCACATCTGACGAATGGAGGGCCGCGTGGCGATGGCTGAAGGAGGATCAGGGCGGGGGCTACATTAAATTTGCTGACCTAGCGGCGTTCGCTGCTAGTCGACGTGATTTGCTGCAGTCGGTGGATCTGTCTTACAAGTACCGACGGAGCCTCAAGCGGGAAAAGCGTTTTCAACGGGGGGAGTGTGAGTTTGCCTTTGCTGGCGAGCGCACGCTCTACAAGGAGCGAACAACTGAAAAAGGGCCGCTCGGGCTTGCGAGTGTGACAGTGGCTGATGGGCCTGTTTGGCGGGTCGTTTTCCCAAACGAGGCTGGTGACTTCGTTAATCAGATTAAGCCTGCGGGTGATCTAGATGCTCTGTACGCGGACGAAAACCCGCTCATGCTTGTAGGTGCGGTTGATAGTCGTCGGGCGTTTGAGTCCGGCCTGAAGCGGGATTTCGTAGCTATTTTCGAGTCGTGGTCGTCAGCGGAAGATGTGCTTATTCAGGCGGCGCCGGAAGTGGTCGGGGGTGAGTCGTGTGTTTTGGTGGCGATCGGAGCTTCGGTCGACAAGTACTATTTTGGGATTGAGAGAGGTCTTGCGCTTGTTCGAATTGAAGTCAACACTTGTGGCATCTCTCCAGAGAAGGAATGGGGTTGTGTAGAGACTAGGACCTTGGATTGCTCCGGTTTTGAGGAGCATGGCGGTGTTTGGTTTCCTATGAAGATTGCTACAGCCACTAGGGTGCTGGGTGTGATTGAGCAGACGCTTGATGTAGAAGTCACTTCGGTTCGTGCCAATCACGAAATCCCATCTCATCGATTCGTTGACGTGTTCAAGCGGGGTGAAATGGTTTACGACAGCTTCAGAAACCTGTACTACGAAAACGGTAGAGATCCTACAGTGGAGGGAACGTTATCGCGACTGGTTGAGAAGAGGTCTTTGGGCGTTCGTTGGTGGTTGATTTTCATTAATGCTTTCGTAGCATGCTGCTTCCTGTATTGGTTCGCCGTGTCGCGGAAGAGGCCAGCATGAAGCATGGCTTGTTGGCTGTAGCTTTGTTGGTTGCGGTAAGTGATTCGGCTTTTGCGGAGGAGCCTCTCTCCTTGTCGCGTGCAGCGACGGACTCGTATTTTGAGCCTGCCTGCGGTCCGATCAATGCATATTTGGCTCTTCGATGGCTTGGGTTTTCAGCCGGGTTGGACGAAGTTGCTAAGAGTTGTCAATGGAAACCTGGGCAGCGAGTTACTCTTCGTCAAATCGTTGGCGGTCTGAGCGATTACCCTCAGGTAACCTGTCGGGCGGCGCGTCTGACAAAAGCTTCACTTGCAAGTCTTCTTCGCCGCGAACACTGTTGTGTGATTCTTGCGACGAGGAGCGGTGATTCGCAAGAGATTAATCATGTCGTCTGTGCGTTGTCGACAAACGAGGATGGTGTGCTGACGGTCTCATATCCTGAGTTAGTCAAAACCATGGATTGGCGGACATTACTGGATCGGTGGGACGGTGACTCTATCGTCGTATCCCGCAGTTTCTACGGCAGTCTACAGTTCAACGCGCCGTATCTCGTTCTGCCGTCGATTCTCATGGCGGCGTGGATGGGAACAACGCTTTACCGGCGATTGCGTCCTCGGTGGCCATCGAATGGTCGCTCCATGCGGCTGATCTTGTTATGTGTTTCGCTCGTGGTGCTGACATGCAGTCGACTTACGGCGGCCGAGCAAGATGTAGGTGTTGATCGTGTCGTTGAGAGAGAACACGACTTTGGCATCGTCGAACCAGGCCAGGAGCTAGAGCACCGCTTTCCCATTAGAAACGAGTTGGCTCAGGCTGTGGTCGTTTCGGCAGGGGAAGTCTCCTGTGGCTGCCTTAAGGTCATTGATCTGTCAAAACAGATCGATGCAAATGGCGGAGGGCATGTCACGGTTGCTCTCAGTACACAGGGAAAGATCGGCCTTGTGCGGCAAAAAGCAATCGTTACTGTGGGTAAGATTCGTCAAGCTTACTTTGTGACTGCAATGGTGAAGGGGATTCATTGTCAGCCTCAATCAATCGATTTGGGGCGATCTAGGGGAGGGGAATCGGCGGGAAGCATTCGACTAGTCGCTCCTGGTGTCGCGTCCGCCCGAATGGTCCGTATTCAATACGATCCGAAATCCTGGGAGGTGCTCTGTGACGGGAAAGCCATTAGTTCAGATGAGAATCTCGATATTCCATTTATGAAATCTGCAACGCACATTCCGGATCTGACGTTGGTGGTTCGCAGCCATAAGGCTGCCGTGCTCGGTCGACGCAGTGCTGATTTGCAGTTTCATGTCTCCTCTGGCGAAGAAACCTCAGTGGTCAAAGTGCCAATTTCGGCGAGTATCGTCGGTGACGCGGTTGCCACTCCAGTCACGTTGAATTTCGGCGTCGTTCGCGGCACGGAAGTTCATGAGCGAAAGTGTCTAATTACTTGGCCGAAAGGCAAGAAGCCCGCAATCGATAATCTGCAATGTACAGCGTCGGATCCAGAAGTGATCAAGGTGATGGTGAAACCACATCTAAAGCTTGCGGATGCTTATGAGCTTGTGGCTACGCTTGACCCCACCAAGGTAACTGCAAAATCGGTTACTGGATCGATTTCCGTATCCGCGGCGTTAGGCACACAGGATGTCGCCATAAGCTATGTCGCGGTCATCGGTGGACCAAGTCAATGACTTTGCGAGAGCGCATAGTAGTTGCGGTCCTTTTATCGCTGCATTTTGCCTTGCTGTTCTGGGCAACGGTTAATGACACCGTCGTTGTCGATGAGGTCGGTCATCTGGCGGCTGGAATCAGTCACTGGCGTACTGGAAATTTCGATCTCTATAACGTCAATCCGCCGCTCGCACGCTTGGTGGGCACCATTCCAGCGGTGTGCTTCGGCTTGGATGTCGATCTCTCCACCATAAAGGGGTCGCCGTGGAAACGGCATGAATTCGACTTAGGCGCGGATGTCATCAACGGCGATGCTGTCAGAGCGCTACTCGCAGTGCGACTTGGCCGATGCTTATGCTTCATGTTTTCGCTTATTGGGGCATGGGGGTGCTTTTCATGGGCAACAGAGCTTTGGGGCGGTAAAGCTGGGATCGCGGCATTGGCCCTCTGGTGCTTTTCCCCAACAGTATTGGCGTACGGTCATTTATTTACTCCAGACGTTGCCGGGGCGGCGTTCGGAGTCGTTGCGTATTGGCGATATTGGCGATTCCTAAATCGTCCCGACTGGGCGGAAGCAATCATCGCTGGGATATTCGCCGGACTTGCATTAGCATCAAAATCAACTTGGATTGTTATTTTGCCTCCAAGTTGGCTGATCATGTTTTGCTTAAGCCGTCATGGCAAGGCGAATCCGAGAGCTCTCGCGGTTGTTGCCATTGCGGCACTGCAGGTCCTATGGGCATCGTACGGTTTTGAACGGGCTGGCTTTTCCTTAGGAGAGTTTCGCTTTAGCAGTCGCGCCTTTGGTGCTGGAGATTATTCGGGCGAGAACTATTCCAATCGTTATTTCGGCGACAGTTTTCTCTCTCCCATTGTCTGCCCACTGCCCCCTTCGTTCGTTGAAGGCATTGACCGTCAAGCGACGGAATTCGAGCGTCGGTCGCCGTCGTTTCTGAATGGAGAATGGAAATTTGGCGGATGGTGGTATTATTACATATGCGCATTCATATATAAGGAGCCGGTGGGCCTGTTGGCAATAATGGCGTGGTCCCTATTCGACATGGCATTTTCTACGAAGAATTATGGTTGGAAGTCGCTGTATTTGCTGACACCCGGGCTGGCATTAGTGCTGCTCATCAGTTCGCAAACAGGAATTAACCATCATCTGCGCTATCTCCTACCTGCTTATCCATTTTTTTTCATATTGGCCGGCCGCCTGGTTGTACGGTCGCAATTGGCCGCTTCAATCTTTGCTTTTCTTCTGGCCCTCTCCATGTTGAGTGTCATGTATCGGTCACCGCACTTCATGTCTTACTTCAACGAAGCCGCTGGCGGTCCAAATGCCGGCCACTCGCTGCTGGCCCATAGCAACGTTGATTGGGGGCAAGGTGGATTTTCGCTGAAGTCGTGGCTGAATCGCCACCCCGAGGCTAGGCCAATTGAGGTCGTTCAAGTCCATAGCTATTCGATGGTAACGCTTACGTCTTGTCGGGGTCTTGGTGTCAGTGAGGTTGAGCAGCCTAGCGTATTTGGCAGCGAGCGAGTATGGGTTGCTATCCCATCATCTTGCCTCTATGGCGAATACGCGTTCGAAGGGGCAAAAGCATGGCACTCGATTCCGTGTTCTGAAGTCATCGGCGGCGCAACTTACTACATATTTGGGCCGGATCGCAGTTCCCTGCCATCACCTGCCGTGAATCATGTCGATACGCAGTGACTTAAATTATAGGCGAACAGCAGTGCGTCTTGCCATTCAGATTCCATGCTTCAACGAGCGCCTCGATCTACCTCAGACGCTGTCGGACTTGCCCCGACGTCTCGATGGTGTCGATGAGATTGTGGTGATTATTATCGATGACGGAAGTTCGGATGGGACAAGCGTCGTGGCTGAGTCCTGCGGAGCGCACTACATTGTGCGATTTCCTCGCAATCGCGGCCTGGCGGTTGCTTATTCGGCGGGGATGGAGACGTGCTATCGGCTCGGTGCCGACCTCGTCGTTAACACTGACGCGGACAACCAATATTGTGCGGCCGATATCGAAAAGCTGATCGAGCCAGTGATTTCTGGACGAGCCGATCTTGTCGTCGGTGACCGGCAGACGTGTTGCATCGAACACTTTTCGTGGACGAAAAAGCTTCTGCAATCCTGGGGTACGCGACTTGTCCGTCGCGCATCTGGAGTACGCATCAATGACGCAACGAGTGGTTTTCGCGCCCTAAATCGGCGGGCGGCATCGATCCAATTTGTGCATAATCGGTTTTCATATACGCTCGAGACTCTCATTCATGCGGGTGTTTCCGGCCTAGCAGTTGAAAGTGTTCCTGTACGCGTCAATCCGCCGACTCGCGCATCACGGCTCTTCAGCTCGCTCCCCCAGTACTTGCGCCGGAGCGTTCCCATAATTGTCCGGTCCTATTTAACCTACTGGCCTGGGCGCACGTTCTGTTGGCTGGGACTTGCTTTCGCAGTGTTTGGTGGAGCGGGAATTGCGAAGTTCGCTGGCCATTATCTTTTGAATCCAAATTACAACGGACATATTCAGTCGTTACAACTCGGGGTCGGCAGTCTCACAATCGCCTTCCTCTGCGCCCTGCTTGCAGTTTTGGGCGATCTTTTGGCTGTCAATCGCCGTTTGTTGGAAGCCGCGTTGGAGCGAATACGAGACTACGATGCACGCGAACTGCGATTATGGGAGATAGGGTGTGGGGAGACGCGTGCTGGCGTGTATCGGACGTTTGCAGAGCCTTGGCTATCGACTTGTGGCCGGACAGAGTTAATGGTCGTGCCCGCGGAGCATGCCGCGGTGGAAATATGAACGTAGCCATGTCTTGCCGATTGCGTTTACTGAGTTGAGACAGTGATGAAAAGAGTCACCACCAGTGTTGAATCACCGCTGTCCTCAATGACTGCGACTTGGCACCCGTCATGGTGGTCCAAAGCATTTGTTTTAAGTCTTGCCATCGTTCAGTTCTGCTTACTCGCGATATGCGCGCACCGCGACAGCTTTTGTTGGGACGAAGTGGCACAATTACCAGCGGGACTGTTTCACTGGGAACATGGCGAGTTTGGGATGGTGCGCGTCAATCCACCTCTCGTGCGAATGGTTGCCACATTACCGCTTTTAGTTCTTGGATATGAAAGCGATTGGTCTGAGTATACGAACGACATCACCATACGTCCCGAATGGATCGTGTCGGAACGGTTCCTGCAACTGAATGGTACTCGATCTTTTTGGTTGTTGACTGTGGCACGCATCACCTGCTTACCCTTCGCTCTGCTTGGGCTTTGGACTTGTTGGCGTTGGGCGGGTGAATGGTTTGGTGATGCGGCATCCGTCTTGGCAGCCACGATGTGGACGTTTTCGCCGAATATTCTAGGTCACGGGCATTTGATGACGCCCGACTTGGCGGGCACAGCTATTGGCGTCACTGCCTTTTATGCTTTTGGCCAATGGTTGCGCGCCCCAAATCTGCCCAGTGCTGTCTTAACCGGCGTCGCCTTTGGGCATGCCCAAGCAGCGAAGTCGAGTTGGATAGTGTTGTTCGGCATGTGGCCGGTCCTTTGGCTGTTGTGGCGCCTTAGTTACCGAGATAGCGGACAAAAGCGTTCAAGTTGCGTAGAGCTTGGTCAACTCGCATTGATTCTCCTCCTGGGTGTTTTCGTCCTCAACGTGTGGTACGGTTTCGATGGGACGATGAAATCACTGGGCGACTATCAGTTTCTGAGCCGTGCTCTCGGAGGAAGTCATACCGACGATCAATTCATTCCTGGCAACTTCGCTGTCGGGACATGGCTGGAGCATGTCCCGGTTCCACTCCCGCACGAATACATCCAGGGTGTCGATAGACAAAAGCTCCACTTCGAGTTGCCCGACTATTCCTATCTTCGCGGCAAATGGCGTGATCGCGGGTGGTGGTATTACTATGTCTATGGCGCGCTTGTCAAAGAGCCAATCGGATTCTGGCTGCTGGGCATGTTGGCAGTGTCGATTGCTGCTGGATCGAAGTCCTACCGAGTCCAGTGGCGAAATGAATTGCTGCTACTCGCACCAATTATAGTCTTCACCTTGTTCATTAGTTCACAGCGCGGCTTCAACCGACACTTACGTTATTTATTGCCTGTCTTCCCATTCGTGTTTATTTTTACGAGTCGCGTCGCTCAGTGCATCGCAAAACGGGAGTGGATTCTAATTGTCCTCAGTGGAGGGTGCACAATATGGGCCCTGTTCAGCAGCATGCTTGTCTACCCTCACTCGCTCAGTTACTTCAATGAATGGGTTGGGGGGCCACGAAACGGGCATAACCACCTCCTGAGCAGTAATACCGATTGGGGGCAGGATCTTCTGTACCTTAGGGACTGGGTCCAAGCGCATCCCGAGGCCAGTCCACTCCACTTGAAATGGCACACAAGGGTGATTGATCCCCAGATCGTAGGGTTGGACGTACCCGAAGTACCAGGCCGCCCAACGCCCGGCTGGCACATCATCAGCGTGAATAGTCTGCGCGGGCGCGGCGGAAAATATGCCTATCTTCTGAGGGTTGAGCCGGTGGCGACGATTGGCTTTTCCCTGTTTGTTTACCACATTTCCGAGGAAGACTGCTTTCGGCTTGAACAGCTTACCCGCAGTCAGTTGTAATGCTAATGAAGCAAATGGTGGAGCGTCGAGGTCCGGTCATTACTTGCTTTGCATTTGTGAGATGCGTTGACCTTCGATATCCGGTGTGCGAATGCTAACAGACAGTTCACAGGATTTGGGCCGCTCGAGATGGACTTCGTGGTGCGCCATATCGATGGTTGCAGTACACACAGCCCTGGTCATGTGGAGTTCACTCATCCACAGCCCGAATGTAAACGAAGTCGCGCATCTGACCTCAGGCGTTTGCCACTGGCAATTGGGCCGCTTTGACTTTTACCGCGTCAATCCGCCAATGGTTCGTATGGTGGCTGCGATCCCTGCCGTGGCTATGAACTGCCAGACCGACTGGAGCAAGAATCTCGAATATAGTCGCCGCCCAGGCAGCCGACCGGAATTTCGGGTCGTGCCGCGATTTGTCGAACTCAATGGAAAATGGGCATATTGGTACATCGTTTGGGGAAGGCTGATGTGCCTGCCCTTCTCTTGGGTTGGCGCTTGGGTATGTTTTCGCTGGGCGGACGAGATATACGGCCGATGGTCAGCGCTGTTGTCGACGGCATTGTGGTGCTTCTCTCCGAACGAACTAGCACTCTCCTCGTTCATGACGCCGGATGGTGTGGCGTCATCACTTGGCGTTGCGGCCGGTTATGCGTACTGGCGGTGGCTCTACTGTCCAACCTGGGATCGCGCAATCAGTACCGGCATTATGTTGGGGCTTGCGCTCTTGTCAAAGCTTACCTGGATTATTCTTCTTGGACTATGGCCTTTGATCGGTTTGATCGTTCTTATCAAGACATGGGCAATGACGCGCAAATGGTCATACGTTACCCAACTATCTACGTCTCTCATCATTGGAGTGTACTTACTAAATTGTGGATACCTGTTCGATGGCACGTTCAAGCGACTGGGCGATTACCAATTTGTCAGCCGGGTCCTAACGTCAGGTGATGAAACGACCCAAGATAATGGCTGGGGAAACCGGTTCCGTGAATCAATCTTCGGTCGTATAGCTTTGCCGTTCCCAGAGCAGTATGTCCTTGGCTGTGACATTCAAAAGGCAGACTTCGAACAGCCCCGTCGAACCTATTTCCGTGGTCAGATGTATGGCCACGGGCTGTGGTACTATTACATCTATGCCCTTGCCGTCAAAACGCCTCTCGGAGTCTTCTTCATCAGTCTAGTGGCGATGCTCCAAAGGAAACGTCTGATACCATCCAGAAGCAATGAGTGGGTTCTACCTGCGCACTTCTTGTTTTTTCTTGCTGTGGTAAGTGCAGAAACGTCTTGGAACGCTCATCTCCGATATGCGCTTCCCGCAATGCCTTTTGCCTTAATCTGGACATCGCGAGCAGCTCTGGTGTTTGCTGGAGGTCAACGACTTCTGTCATTAATCCTTGCGTCAAGCTGTGGCTGGTTCATCTGCAGTAGTCTTTGGTTTTCGACGCACAGTTTGTCTTATTTCAATGAACTTGCGGGTGGACCCGCAGCAGGGCACGAGCACTTGATAGACAGCAACGTCGACTGGGGGCAAGACCTGCTGTTGCTAAAACATTGGCTCGACAGGCATCCCGACATAGGGCGCATCGGGCTTGCATATTACGGGCACTTCAACCCTCGAGCGTTCGATATCGACTTTTTCATTCCGGAAGGCGATCTTACAACCAAGCGTCAGTTCGGATGGTATGTGATTAGCGCGACAATGTTGCATGGAACCGATTGTTGGTTGAATGGTCCTGATGGCAAACAGCAATGGAGCCAAGCAGATGGCTTCACCGATTTCCTTGCACGGACACCGACCGAGCGAATCGGCTACTCGCTCTTTGTCTACCAAATTCCATGAACATGCCGCCTAACGCAAGTGCTCCCGAGATTGGGGCTGTATGACCGACGATTCACGAAACTGGATAATTTCTGTTCGCTGCAGCGCCATGGTCGCCGCTGCTTTGGTCGTTATTGCTGTTATTCGAATTTCCGCGACTTATTCGATCTACTCCCAGACCTCCGACGAACCTTATCATATTCTGCGCGGCTATCTTTGGCTGACGCGAGACAAATATGTGCATACACTTCATCCTCCATTGGCTCCCATCGCCTTTGCCATTGGCCCCGTTTTGTTCGGTGCCAACATTCATCCGACTGATGACAAGCAAAATGACGGGAATGCAATCCTTCACTCTTTGGATTATGTCAAGGTACTGACGCGCGCTCGAATGGGAAATCTCTTATTCTTATTCTTGGCAGCTGCCATCGTCTGGGGTTGGTGTTGTGAGTATTACGGTCCATTTTGCGCAGTGGTCGCGGTGTTTATTTTTACAATGATTCCGCCAGTCTTAGGGCATTCCGGACTCGCCACGACTGACATGGCAATCTCCGCCACGCTTTGTATGTCGATTTGGATGTTCGTGAGGTGGCTGGATCGATGCGCGCCGCAACAAAGCATCGCGTTAGGAATTGCTTTAGGCCTAACGCTGCTATCGAAGTTTTCCGCCGTGGCCTTTCTTCCTGCCAGCTGCATTGCGGTACTCATTGCGATGGGGTGGAGGCCACACGTTGGTGTCACCGCGGTACGCCGCGCTATACAGATCTTTTATATTTGCTGCGTTACCTTTATTATCGTTTGGATTGGATACCGTTGTTCGATCGGGTCGATTCTCAATCGCAGTTCACCTGTTTTGACTGGGGGACGCGTTCTGTCTCAGTTTGCGCGATTCGGCCATTCGGCCCGCCAGCTGCTAGAAACGCCCGTTCCGGCACCCGAGTTCTTCCAGGGACTGGCAACTTTAGTTGGAAAAAACGAACAAGGGCACGCTTCCTACTTTCTAGGGCGCACTGAGAAGGGTGGAAACCTAGCGTTCTTTCCAGTGGCATTGACAATCAAAACTCCGGCGGCGTTTCTGTTCATTTTCATGGTCAGCATCGGAGTCATCTTGCGCTGGAAAGTTCCTCGCACGGGGTATGTTCCCTTTGCGTGTTTCATTGGCGTTCTTGGCATAGCTGCGATCAGCCGCATTAATATCGGACTACGGCATGTCTTGCCTCTTTATCCGATTTTCTCCGTCTGCTGTGCGATCGGGATCAACGAGATTTGGATGCGTTCGATCAGATACAACTGGCCTGTCTTGAATCGTTCCAGCCCGGCGTGTGCTCGTGTGTTGATTGTCAGCACAATCCTCTGCGGGACTTTAGAATCGGTCTGGTCGCATCCTGATTACCTTCCATTCTTTAATGTTTTTGCCGGTCAGCAACCCGAGGATATTCTTATTGTCAGTGATTTGGATTGGGGCCAGGATCTAGACCGGCTAGTGACCGAATTGAAGCGACGCTCTATACGGCGATTGTACATTTGCTATTTCGGTACTGCGGACTTAAACAAGCATGGTTTACCGGAATTCGAAATACTATTGCCGCGCCAAAAGGTCGATGGCTATGTGGCGATAAGCATGAGATTGCTAAAAACTAATGCAGGATATGATTGGCTAGAGAAACATCCACCTCTCGCGAGAATTGGCAAATCGATCGTATTATTCCATATTGACTCCACACCTTCAGAAGCCACTTTCCTGAGGTCTGCGGATGATTCCTCAGGTATCATTCAAATGGAAAATGCGAATCCTGTGTCGGCACTCGTTCGGAAATCACCCAAAAGCCATTGAATGGACTACCTTTCCACCGTGCATAAATTTGCACATTGTTCATGCACCCCATATTGACGAAGGTCCAGTCATTTCCCCTCGCGACATCGCAAGAATCCAGATTTGGGATCTTGGAGACCATAGATGGGAGAACGGCTATAGTAATCGCGGTCGAACCAGACTTGACACCATTCCCACACGTGACAAAATTGACATAACTGGACGCTGGTTCGTACCTGCTTCGAGCTCTCAAGATAGCAGCAATATTCGCCCAAATTAGCGCCGATCGCGATTCAGGTTCCGACGGCACGAAATGCCCCGCGCAAGCGAAAGAAATTCTGTACTGAATACCGCAGCAAACAAGCGGCGTTTGTGTATTGTCTAACTAATTTAAAGTGCCTGTGCGGTCATTCGGGTCGATTTACTTCTGGGCTAATCAAAATGGCGACGCAGTGGTATTGAAAGACGCCGACGAGCTTGCGTCCAGCTATCATGCCCAACGCCGTCTAGCTAGGTGTACGTCGCCATGAGTCATTCGGCTTCATTTCGCGGGTACGGTTCGTTCGCAAATAACTCGAAATCCCACGAATGCACTGTGTTTCCAAGGGGGCATGATCGGGTAATTGATCATGCATTTCTCTCCGACGAATATCCAATCGCTTCCCCGGATAACCTTTAGAAATCCTGTGGCGGGACCTTGAGGATCGGCAACGGGCGATCTCGCGTAGTAATCGCGGTCGAACCGGTCGCGGCACCATTCCCAGACATTTCCCCGCATGTCGTGCAAACCAAACGGATTCGCCGGAAAGGCCCCGACGGGGCCAACGGGAAATGCGGGCTGTACGCCGGCAGCCTCGCCCGTTGTGGCAATGCGACGTTCGGGAAGTTTGTGGGGCTCGCGAACGCCGGCGCGGCAGGCGTATTCCCATTCGGCCTCAGTTGGCAAACGATAGATCCTGCCGGCGGCTCGCTCTGTGGCCGTCTCGGAAAGCCTGCGGCAGAAATCGTCGGCTTCATTCCACGTCACCTGCTCAACGGGAAACTCTGCCGTCGACTCTTCCTCGGTCGTTGCCGGAGTATGATAGCTGGGGTTGCTGGCCATGATCGCTTCGAATTGTCGCTGCGTCACTTCGGTCTTCCCCAAAAAGTATGGTCGCGTAATTCGAACCGGATGCGGCGTTGTGTCGGCGAGAGCCGGCCCGAACCCAACGTCGGGCACCCCCATTTCGAACTCGCCCGCGGGAATTAGGACAAACTCCATCTGCAGCGAGTTGCGGATCGATTCGGGAGCATCGTCAGGCCACTCAAGAGCCCGCGACGCGGCGGCATCATTGCGATCGTTAGTGATGGACAGTAGGACATCGGGGCCTTTCGAAAGAACTTCGGCCGGGGTTTCACGCGAGTGCAGCACGTGCCACAGTCCCGGATCGATAGCGTCCGAGATGAACCGCACTCGACCGTCGGCAAACAGGGCGTGAATGCCACCGGCATGCTGGCTACGGGCAGTGGCCTGCTGGTTCGCGTCAACATAGTCCACGCAGGGCATGCGCGCGTCCATGATGGCTTTTGTCCCCAAGTGACGATGCAGTTCGCCGCAGCCTTGGACATCGTCGGCCCGAGGCCACTGATTGTTCGGAGCAAAATCGTCGCCGTTGATCCCGTGTGCCCAGGTAATGCTGCCACCGATTTGTCCGAAGGACCAGACCCCCCGTGGATCGAGCGGATCGATCCCGGCACGGAGTTCGTCAATGACGATCATCGTGCTCAGCCCATTCTTCAACTCATCACGCGACAGGGGCCAATTGATGCCCCCGATTCCATTGCCGAGATAGCGAAACTCGCCCCGCTCTTCATCCAAGATCAGCGTGGAACGATCACCCGGCGGAGCCGAAGTGGAACCATCGTCCGCGCGGTTGCCGTTTGTGCCTCCATTGAATCCGAAATTTCCGCGCGCAAATTCGATCGGCGGAGCCGAAGATTCGCTGATCGTAAACCGGTACGGATTGTCGGGTCGGTTGAACGAATCAACAGGGCACGAAAAGACAGTTGGAGACGCGGTTCTGACAGATCTGTTCGCAGGATCGGCAATCGGCAAATCCTGGTTCCATTGATTGGCAATCGCGGTCTGGTCGAGGTAAGGCAGCAGCGAGAGCGCCCAGTTGTCGTAGGTCACGATATCGATCCGTTTCGTGGCATGGAGCGCCAGCGAAGACAGCGGGCCCGGCTTCCAAACTGCCGCAGCCGGAAACTTTCCGTGCGCCGCGTGATATCCGTCCAATCCCATCCCAATTTGGGCGAGGCGCTGTCGACACTGCGACGTCCTGGCCGACTGCCGAGCGTTCTGAATCGCGGGAACGCCGACAGCAACCAGCAGGGCCACCACGACCACGCAGATCAAGAATTCGACGATCGAAATCCCGCACCGCAGGTTCGTGTAGCGGCTCACGCCGGAATCGATTTGGCTTCTCAGCATCCTCGGCACTCCTATCACGCTGCGCGTCGCTTCATGACCCAGTATGTACCGCCGACAACGGCCAACAGCAGGTTGAATCCCATCAATCCGAACATCAACAAATCTTCCCAGGAACGAGTGGCCTGAGCCCGGGGAATGGCGGGCGCCTGCCGGTTCGAGGCCGTCGCCATGGGTGGAGCGATGCCGGCCGCCCGAGGTACCGGCGTGGCGATGTCCTGCATGTAGCCGTGATATTTCTGATACTCGGCTTGGTTCAAGAGTTTATCCTTGTTCACGTCCGCGCTCAAAAACGCTTCTTCGCTGCGCATCTTGCTACGATGGTAGTTTATGACTGCCGACGAATTCTTGGCATCGGGCCTGGCATCGAGAAAGACGTCTGCCAGGGCGAGTCCGCCGTCGTGATCCTTGTCAGCGTACTGAAACGCGGCCACAGGATCGAGCCTGGCCACATCGACCGAAAACTCGAACTCGTCGAGCGCCAGTTTGCCGTTGTGATTCTTGTCCAACCGACGGAAATACTCGAACGCCAGCAGCGTCAGCCAGGCAGTGGATTCGCCCTGGGGCCGCACATAGAACTCATCGATGTCCAAGGTGCCGTCCTTGTCCGTATCCGCAGGCTTACGCGTCCAGTTGACGAGCGGATTCGCCAGCGGCGACCAACGATATTCCGCAGGCGACAGCAGACCGTCGCGGTCGTCGTCAAAGGTGGGAAAACACATTCCAGCCACAGTCTTTTGCCAGGACTGCGCGTTGGCTGATATTTCCATCGGAGATAGCTTTCCATCCTGATTGGAATCGAATTTCTGGAATGTGTCCCAGGGGAGCGAAAGTAAATGACCGCTGAGCAGCATTTCGCGCAGAGATAGCGAACCATCGTGATCTCGATCGATTTCCGGAAACCACTTCGCCCGTTCTGCGGGCGTGCCATAAAACCTCTCCAGGAATTCTTGCGATGACAAATACCCATTCGCATCCGCATCCACGGTCGTAAAGGTATTGAAGTCGACGACGTGGCCCGTGCCGCGGCGAAGCCAATCGAGCGGGCAGCGCCGCGATGTGATCCCCCAGGCGCCACGCAACGCGTTCTGAAATTCGTCCACCGACACCTGCCCGTTCATGTTGCCATCCCACGTGGCAAACGCGCGCAGAACGGGTAACGGAAAGACCTGCTCAATCTCGGTGTGCGGCCATTCATTCTGGGAAAGCTGTCCATCCCGATTCCGGTCGTGGACCGCCAGCCAGCCACGGAACTGTTGCACGGTAGCGTCGCATGCGATCCGAACCGGGTCCGCTCCCCAGCCTGATCCAGCCAATTGCGTTGGAAGCTTCCCCTGGAATTCAAACTCAGTGTCGTTGAGATAACCATCGCCGTTGGTGTCGAGCCGCCGGAAGACCAACGGTGCAAGTCCACAGAGCCACAATTGCCCGGATGGTCCCCGTTCCGCGAGAAATTCAAGTTCATCGAGCATTCCGTCGCCGTTCCTGTCAGTTTGCGCGGCTCCCCAGTTGGTGATCGGATTGCTGATCGGAGTCAATCGGTATTCCGCTAACGTCAGTTGCCCGTCGCCGTTTGTATCAAATCCGGGGAACGACAGATCACCCAGGTTTTTGCGCCACGGCTCGACACGAGATACCAACTCATCGCGCGAGACTCGCCCGTTGCGATCAGCATCAAACATCAGAAAATCGCTGACAACATTGGGCAGCATCCAGGGCGCGGAAAACATCTCCTTGGCACTGATCGTTCCATCGCCATCACGATCCGTCGCCTGAAATTGCTTTTCCGCGGTGGCCCCTTTTTCCCAGTAGGATGCCAGGAACTCTTCGCGCGTCACCGCCCCGTCACGATTCCGGTCCAAAGCACCCCAGTTAGACCCTTGGAACACGGAGCCATCCGGCATGCGCCAGGGATGTTTTCGCTCCAGTGGATCGATCAGGCCAAATGCCAGATCCGCTCCCGATTCCAGTTCCGCCGAGGTGATGTTCCCGTCTTTATCGGTATCCCAGACTTGATGCGAAACCGTGGCCTGGTTTCTGAGAAGTGGTAGCAGCGCAGCCGTCGGCCATTCGGCGGTTGTCCAGTTCCCATCGCGGTTCGCGTCGGCGGGACGCAGGACGGTTGTCAGCGACGCGAGCCAGCGATCGCGTTCGTCGCGCACCGAATCCGGAACGATCCGATCCGCCGGTTTGACGACATCCGGAAGTGCTAGAAACTCCGCTAGTTCCAGTTGACGATTCTCGTTGGCATCGAACACGACAAACAACTGGCGCAGCGCCGGCTGACGCTCTGTTGCCTGTCCCACAGATAGTTCCTCTAAACTCACACCGCCGTTGCGATCCTTGTCGCGGTATTGGAAGGCGGTCTTGGCCGTCAGGGCGGCGACGTTCACGCTGAAGGCGAATTCGTCCGGCTCGAGTCGTCGATCCGAATTGCGATCAAATCGATCAAAGACAGTCGCCATCAATCCGCACAGCCAGAGGGGGCCGCGCTGCGTCCGTTCCGGAAAGAACTCCGAAAGGTCAAGACCCAGGTCGGCGTTTTGATCGACCTGGGCGATCCCCCAATTGATTACCGGATTGCTGATCTGCGCCAGGCGGTATTCAGCCAGGGTCAGTTGCCCGTCGTTATTTTTGTCAAACGCCGGAAAGGCCAGTTCACCCAGGTTTTTGCGCCACTCCTCGACACGAGATACCAACTCGTTGCGCGAGACCTTTCCATCACGATCGGCGTCAAACATCAGAAAGTCACCAACAATATAAGGCTGCATCCAATGTGTGGTGAACATCTCCGCAGCGCTGATCGTGCCATCGCCATCACGATCCGTCGCCTGAAATTGCTTTTCCGCGGCGTCACCCTTTTCCCAATAATTGGCGAGGAATTCTTCGCGCGTCACCGCACCATCGCGATTTCTGTCCAATGCTTCCCAGTTAGACCCACCAAAGACAACTCCATTGGACATGCGCCAGGGGAATTTGCGTTCCAAGGGGTCGATGAATCCGAAAGCCAGATCCGCTCCGAGTCCCAGTTCCGCCGCCGTGACTGTTCCATCTTTGTCAAAGTCCCAGACGGCCAGCGGGAGCGTTGCTGGTTCCCTCAGAATCGCCAGCAGGACCGCTTCGGTGGGCCATTCGGCGGTTGTCCATTGGTCGTCGCGATTGATGTCGGAGGCGCGGAACACGGTTGTCAGCGACGCCAGCCAGCGATCGCGTTCGTCGCGTACCGAATCCGGAACGATCCGATCAACAGGTTTGACAACATCCGGAAGTGCTAGAAACTCCGCTAGTTCCAGTTGACGATTCTCGTTGGCATCGAACACAACAAACAACTGGCGCAGCGCCGGCTGACGCTCTGCTGCCAGCCCCACAGACAGTTCCTCCCAACTGATGGTACCGCTATGATCCTTGTCGCGGTATTGGAAGGCGGCTTCCGCAGTGAGAGCAGCGAGGTTGACACTGAAGGTATATTCGTCCGCATCGAGCCGCAGATCGGCATTCCTGTCAAATCGATCGAAAACTAATGCGGTGATGCCGCACAGCCAGAGGACCCCACGCTGCGCTCGTTCCGGATGAAACTCGGCGAGTTCGAGTACCGCATCTCCATTCTGGTCGGCCTGCGCGCTCCCCCAATTGATGACGGGATTGCTTATTTGCGCCAGTCGGTACTCAGTCAGGGTCAGTTGTCCATCGTTATTTTTGTCGAATGCCGGAAAAGCCAGATCACCCAGGTTTTTGCGCCACGGCTCAACGCGCGCCGCTAATTCTTCGCGCGACACCCGACCATCGCGATCGGCATCGAAGTAAAAAAAATCGCTGACAACATTAGGCTGCATCCAAGGAGTGGTAAACATTTCCGTCGAGCTGATCGATCCATCGCCATTACGATCCGTCGCCTGAAATTGCTTTTCCGCGGCGTCCCCTTTTTCCCAGTAGGATGCCAGAAACTCTTCGCGCGTCACCGCCCCGTCGCGGTTCCGGTCAAACGCGCCCCAGTTGGTGCCGCTGAAAACGGCACCGTCAGGCAGGTGCCAGGGATATTTTCGTTCCAGGGGATCGATCAATCCGAAGGCGAGATCTGCTCCCGACTCCAGTTCCAAGCCGGTGATGATCCCGTCCTTGTCGAAGTCCCAGACCTGATGCGAAGTCGTCGCCGGTTCCTTCAGCACTCGCGCCAAAGTTGATGAAACAGGCCACTCGGCGGTTGTCCATTGCCCGTCGCGGTTGGCGTCGGATGCCACCAGCAGCGACTTCATGGATACCAGCCAGCGATCGCGCTCGTCGCGCACCGAATCCGGAACGATCCGATCCGCCGGTTTGACGACATCCGGCAGCGCGAGAAACTCCGTCAGTTCCAATTGTTGATTCTCGTTGATATCGAACGCGAGAAACATTTGACGCAGCGCCGGCCGACGCTCAACAGCAATTCCGGTCGACAGTTCCTCCCAACTCACACCGCCGTTGCGATCCTTGTCGCGGTATTGGAAGGCCGCTTCCGCAGTGAGAGCCGCGAGGTTGACACTGAAGGGAAACTCCTGGAAATCGAGTTGCCGATCGGAATCGCGATCAAAGCGGCCAAACATGAACTGGCGCAGCAGAGCCAGCTTTAAGGGGTGAGTTCCCGGCGGTGGCGGCGCGAATTCATCAAACGTCAGCGTGCCGCTGCCATCCTGATCCTGATGTGCTCGAAACCATTCCGACAGTTGATTCGCAGCCGGTGTTTCGCGAAATTCCATCAGCGAGAGAAATCCGTCTCGATTTTGATCGAAGGCGGGGAAGACAAACGCTTTCAGCGACTGATGCCAGGTGTAGGTCTGCTTGTCAAACTCCTGCGGATCGACGCGACCGTCGAGATCGAGATCGAGGCGCGTGAATTCCGAAACCATGTTGGTGAGGAACCAGGGTCCGGAAAGAACCTCGTCGAGATCGATGAACCCGTCAGCATTGGCATCGATCGCCACAAACTCCTTTTCCCCCTTCTCTGGCTCCAGATGGTATCGTTTGACGAATTCTTCCCGGGACATTCGTCCGTCATGATCCTGGTCGAGGGAATCATAATAGTTCTGGTTGAAGATCAGCGATTGTGCTCGGCGCAAGGAGTGCGGCGGGGTAGTCCAAGTCTCGAGGCCAAAGGCGCCGCGCAGACAGTACCGCACCTCGTCTGGCGTGATCGTGCCGTTCTTGTCGAGATCCCACAGTGTTGCAGTGCGCAGTTGGAGCGGTTCCACAACTCCGGCCAGTTGTTCCGTCGGCCAAGTGGATTCCGTCCAGCTTTCCAGGGACGTTGCTCGCAGCACAACCATCATCTTATCGCTTACAGTTTCATAGGCGATCAGGATCGGATCCGGCACTGTCCTTTCGGATTCGGGTGTTGCACCCGGGATCGGCCTAAACTCGGCGAGGTTCAATGTCTCGTTCTGATTAAAATCGAAGATCCCAAACGTCTGACGCGTCGCGGGTTTGACAACGCCGAATTCCCATCCGGCGAATTCAATCAGTGTCAGTTTTCCATCGCGATCGGCGTCGCGCAGCCAGAATTCATCGGCTGCCGTCCGGATGCGTTTCCAATCGCGCCGCCGCCAGTCTTCCAGGCGAATGTCGGCGAACATCTCGCGTCTACAAAACCACCATTCCAATCGAGCATGGATTTCCTGAGACTTAGGATACAGCGCGGCAAGTTCGCCGAGAACGATTCGACCGTCCTCATTGGCGTCCATCCACAGAAAACGCACATCGTGCGATAGGATCGAGCGACCGCAACCGAGAAATTCGGCAGCGTCGAGTCGCCCGTTTCCGTCGCGATCGTGACGCGTGAATTCGGCTTCCGCCGCCACAACGACCGCCGGGGTTCCGTCAGCCGGCACAAACTCTTTCCGATCGATGCTGTCATCGCGATTGGCATCGGTGACACGAAACGCCTTCCACGTGGCATTGGACGGCTGGGCCGGTGAAACGAGGAACTCGGCTAGCGGGATCCGAAAATCGCCATTGTGATCTGCGGCCAGAAATGCCAGAACATCGTCGGGAGTTGTCAATTCCGACCTGGTCCATATCCCGTCGCGATTCTGGTCGCGCTGCACAAACAATGCTGATACTGTCTCTGCCGATTCCGCGCCAGTGCCGGACGGCGGCCCCTGATTGCTCAACAAAACCAGCAGGCACGCGAGTTGATTCGAAATCAACGTCATAGTTCATCGTCTTTCAAACAGCGTATCACTTGGCCCCAGGTCTCATGTGTCTTTCTGCTTCGTTCAAGTTTTCCTGGAACTGCCGCTCGGACGGACAGGGCTTCATCCTTCCTTCCGCCAGGATTCGTGGTAACCGGTACTCCAGAGCCCAGTACAGGCTTTCCTTAATGGGCGTATTCGCTCGCTTTGCGTTCGCCAATTCGAATCTGATCTCGTCCAGGTCGTGGATCAGTGATTCTCCGAATTCGTTCCACGTGGCTTCATCGGGCTGAGAAGCCCGGACCGCCTGAATCGCCTCTAGAGTCCCCTTCAATTTCTTCAAGGCGGTCAGTTCGAGTTCGTCGGGCCCGCGAGGCTGGCTGCGCATCAGAATCAAACTGAAGAGAGCAAATGCGATCAGCGTGCCCCAGAGCCAGGGATAACTCAATGTCCTGGCGGCATCATCCATTTCATGAGCGACACGCACCAAGGCGTCCGCAACTACGTCATCAAGAGACCGCGTCGGAAGCCGAGGCGCGATCACCACCGTCACTTGCCGCAGGGGCATCGTCTTTGCGAGCCAGGCTTCCAGTTCGTGTTTCTGCCGATCGGCCGCAAGCAGCACGGGATCGACCGGTATGATATCTACGGCAGAAAGTTCGACGTCCGGCGCGGGCACTGAGGCATCGGCCGCGACGTTCGTCATCGATTCTTCAGCCGGCACCAGCAGATCAGTCACAGGTCGCCACGGACCGTCGCCGATCTGGATAGTCACGCTGGTCGGCAATTCGCCGGACAACAACGACGTTGAGACATCCGCGATCGTCAGGGGCCCGGCCACGGCATCGCCCACGCGCGTGAACCAGTTTTCCAGGCAGGATGATGCCACACGTTCGTCGGCGGGCAGACCGATCGCGATTCTTGGCCAACTCCACCACAGGTCACCGCCATCGAGGCGGATCTCCAGATCCTCGGGCAACGCATGGTCGCTCGTCAAGTCGGCCAGTTCAGACAACGTGAAGGGACCGAACTCCAGCAGTCCAATTCGTCCGTGGCAGACCGCATCCGCTGTCTGCGAGGGGTTGCCAATTTCCTGATCAGATGTTGAAACGGTTTGGTTAGGGACCATCGAGACTTACCGGTTGTTGGTCCTTTCGATTTCCCAAGCGTCGATGCATGTTGGCATCGATATTCACGCTGATGGATCGCACCGATCCGTCGCACAAGCCCATGTTGACGATTCCCAAATGCGCGCTGCCGAAGGCCGATGTTTCAATCGCCACGGAATCCTGCAAGGGAGGCAAATCGGTCCAGCGCAGGACATCAATGTCAGCGCCGCAGAACGGGGCTTCATCGAACCCCTGGTCCACCGCGTCCCCATAGTGAACCGTGCTGACTCGTTTCTCGCCCACCAGATAGACATTGCTGAGCCCATCCAAGACATCCCGCCAGGCGAGATCGCTGCGCAAGTGGCAGACGCCGTTCATCTGAGAAGTATCCGGCCAGGTAAACGCTGGATCATCGCCCTGCGCTAGGTCTGTGGGGCCACCGGTGCCGCTTCCGAGATCATCTCCCGCGTTCATGGCATAGTCGGTCCGACTCATGCTGGGATGAAGTTCGCAATTGATCCACAGAAACCCAGGATTGCTAGTCGGCAGGCTAGGGCTAGGCCGGGAAGGACACCGGAGAACGGTCAGATTGACCTGTGTCATTTGTCCCAGAGTGATCCGCCGCTGGGCATCGGGTTGCCCCGAGCCCAGTTGACGGTAGGCTGTCTGTTCGATCTGCGGAAGGATCTGGTAAATCCATCCACCGGGCTGCCGCTGATCGACGCCACGATCAGGTTCACCCACCCACTGCCACCCCCACCCCCCCGAAGGGAGCTTACGATACGTAGCCTCGTGGTTATGAATCGCCAGTGCCAGTTGTTTCAACTGGCTGCGACACTGCAACCGCCTAGCCGATTCGCGAGCCTGTTGAACTGCGGGCAGTAACAGTGCAACCAACAGGCCGATGACAGCGATGACGACCAGCAATTCGACAAGCGTAAACCCCATGTGCCGACGAAAGGTCTTCGAAGTGCCAACGGCTTGAGTGGAAAGACCGCGCCTCATCATCTCGACTCCACTCATCACCGGAGGCACTGAAGAAATTCACGACGAACAGAATGACAGCAAATTGCCGTCTCGACCCGAAACGCAGAGACCACAAATACCTCAGACCTCGCTGAAGCGTCATTTATCACTGCGACTCGCAATTACACACTGACTTAACATCGGGTTGAGGTGGGTTGAAAAAACCAACTTACAGACACAGTTTGACTACTATCCAAGCCACATCTGGCTTGTCCCCTGTGAATATCACATTTGTATCGCCGCTAGGTCAGCGATTCCGTCACCGCTTTATTTGTTGGTTAACTGCCAGGCCCGGCGACTGCAAAGCGATAAGTACCGGAACAACTCGTTCCGGCGCATGGATTGCTGCCACAGGTTTGATTTACCCGCGGAATCCATTGTTCGAATGCCGCGAAACGCTCTTTTTGAGTTTGCCAATCCCCCCAGGGGCACGCGGCTATGACGCGTCGCCGAGTACGACAGCAACCCACCTGAAACAATCAGCAACGAGGAAACGGCAAATGTCCTACAACGACGACTGAGCACAGTTACTCCACGTCAATATCTCGATTTGCGCACGGAGCCGACGAGGTGCGATGACTGATAATAACCAACACACAGCAGCTGTCAATCGAGTATTGCACCATAATGCCGCACTCTTTTGCGATGTGCAGAGCAAAAACGAGTCGACAAGCGTACCGTCACGGCAGCAGCCTCAATCCTGTGCTAGTTTGCGGCCCCGACCATCGAGGCCTTCTGGCTAGCGATCCAAGCCGGACTAGTCCGGGCGCAAGCGAACCGGGCAACCGGAAAATAGGGGCGACCTTCAGGGGAACCGATTTTCTGCTTGAGCGACCCGGCGACGGCTTTAGCGTGCCAGTCAATAGGCCGTGGGGCGGGACCGGAGAACTTAAGAACGGTGGAGGACCGCGTGCGCAGACGGTCACGCAAATTCACTATCGCTGCATTTCGGACTCGCGGAAGCACGCAATCTATGAAAGGGTCAGTCAGTGTGAACGAACGGTCAGGAGGTGAGCGATGTTATCTGGGCTGGAGTGTAACGGGAATAGGGCAATCGCGCGGATAACGCCTTCGGTTACTTCGTAGAACAGGCCGAAGGGAAAGCGGTGAAGGATTGCCCGCCGCAAGGTGCCGTCGAAGGCCGGATCAAGATAAGGGAACTGCCGGATATGCACGATGGCCTCATCGACGGCGGACACGAATTCGGAGCCGAGATCAAACGCCAGCTCTTCATAATGTCGGCAATTGTCCGCAGGTCCGTGATCGCATCCTCGTGAAACTCAAACGCCCGCGAGATCATTTTGGTTGGCGGATTTCGTCGAGAACCGCTTGCCGGACTTTCTCCCACGGAAGATACGACGCTTCCCCGCGTTCGGCGGCGTCGACTCGGCGGTGCAGATCGCTGATTTGTTCGGGCGTTACCGGGGAAGCCGCCAGATGTCGTTCGATCAACCGCATGTCGGCGCTCACACGTGCAACGGCGAGCCGGTCATAGCCCTCCGCGACCCGGCGTTCGAGGGTCACGAGCAAGGCTTCCTGTTCGGCAAGCGGCAATTTCCCAATGGAGTTTTCCAATTCGCGTAGCGTCGACATCGAGTTTGGCATCCATTCTCTTTACCCCTCTGACCTTGCCACAGTTTGGGGCTTCGATCAAGCTGTTTTCGACTAACGTAATCATCCTGCTGGCGATCGCGAAATACTCGAGGCAGGTTGATCCTCCTTCACAACTCTGACGGGTGCTACATCGTGAGCGCAATATGTCTTCAATTGCTGCAGGTCGGTTTTTCACTCACGACGATTCTTGTTCTGGCAGCGTACGGAGATTGCGCGGAGCGATTGGGTTCCCGACAAATCGCCGGTAGATTTTCTGGGCAGACGTATCTCGATACGAACGGGGACAGTCATGGTTATGTCCTGTTCAGGCCACATATGTGGGAGCGGGGCCAGAAAGTATGAAGCACTTTTTGAATGTCGGAATAACCCAACGCAACCTTTCTTCGTGGAGGGTAGTCCGTTTGATGCAATCGGTAACATTTCTTCGTACCTTTCATCTGTTACTCTGCTGGGCGCTGCTGAACATCTTGCTCTGTGTCGGCCTCAACCGGTGGGAAACACGGACGATGTTAGAACGGCGTCAACCGTCGCGGATGGCTTTGTCACTGTTCGCAACCGGTTCAACGAATCAAATGGAGGGCACCGATTCCAGGTCGCGCGTGATCTTGCCATTTCGCCTGCTGTCGCCCGCCAATGCGTCAGCGGATGAGCGGTATCCGTTACTCATATTTCTGCATGGAGCGGGAGAGAAAGGAGACGACAACCAATCGCAGTTGCGAGGATTGCCGGAACAAATGGCCGAATCCAGTTGGCGAACACAGTTCCCTTGCTTCTTGCTCGCTCCGCAATGCCCTGCGCAGTCTCAATGGACGAATCTCGATGATGAACTGGCCAACCTGATCCGCGCTGTCATGAAGCAAAAGCAGATTGACCCCGAAAGGGTGTATCTCACAGGCTTGTCGATGGGCGGGTATGGGACATGGTCACTCGCTACCCAAAAACCAGACTTGTTCGCGGCGGTTGTGCCGATCTGCGGCGGGGGCGATCCAGCAACAGCGGAGCGATTGGTCAACGTCCCCATTTGGGCCGTACACGGTACAGCGGATCGGACCATACCTGTCGAGCAATCACAACGAATGATCGCCGCCATCCGCAAGGCCGGGGGGCAGGCGAACTACACCGAGCTAGAGGGCGTTGGGCATGATAGCTGGACGCAAACTTACCGTGATCCGGGCGGTATCCTGAAGTGGATGTTTTCGCAGCGAAACCGCCGAATCTCCGAACCTGCGGCGCGATGATTGACAGTGGTTAGATCGCCTTCAATTTGGCACACGCCAGATCAGAGTCGAAATCGGTTTTTCCCGTAGCATGTAGCATGATGAATCAACCCGCGTCGTACTCCGGTGCTGCAGATTGGCGCCAACAACCTACATACGGAAATACCAGTAGGACGCAATCAGTGCCCCGATATTCCTACCTCACAGACAACCCGGAACCCCACGTAGGGACTGCTTTTCCATGGCGGCATCATCGGATATGACATTCAGTGACCAGGCAGGCGGGTTGCCGATATCGCTCTTGAACGATCTTCACCAGGTTGACCAATTTGTGTCTCAGAGAGAGATTGAAGAAAACATTAATTTGGAGATCTGAACGCAGTCACGGTATCGGCGTGAGGTAGCATGGTCTAGGAATGTCGGTCAAACTTCCTCGCTCCCCGAGTCTAGCTTGTGCAGACGGGTGCCCTCCATGGCGGTCGTCCCTGACCGCACTCCCCCCCCCCGCGTATTGGGCCTTTGTTCCGTTCGCTCAAAAGTTGTGCTTTGGCTCACGAACTAGATTCATTCTCAAAATCGCAGTAGCAGCTAGGTACGCTTCAGGAGAAAAGGACAGGAAAGTTAACGATATCGATCTGATCGCCCCATGATCTCAGAGCGTGATGGGCGGTCCCGACATCGGTTTATTTCACCTTCGTCACAATGCCGTCTGTTAGAATTGCGATGGCGCTCCAGCCCTGTCCGATCACTTCAACCATTCCCTCCCGTTGATCAATCGGGCGTTCCGTACGGGGACAGAGCACGGTGAGTTCAATGCCGATTCTCACCCAACGGGCGGCTTCAGTCTTGTTCTTCGGATTTCCTGAAAGATACATGAGCAGACCTCGGGCCCAGGATGCCGGCTTGGCACGCAACGAGATCATACAATTAACAGCAAGTCCGACCAATCGCGAGCAGGCCTCTGTGAGAGGAAGGTCGAGGTTAATGTTTTTTTAAGATGGTCCAGCCACATTGATCTGGCGCGAACTTTCCGTTTGCATCCGCTCGTGAAATGTCATTCGCTTTCCAACCGGGAAATCGTTTAATGCCACCTGATCATAGTCCGACTCAAGCACTCTCGCATCCGGCTCGACGATGCCCGCTGATGCTCGCCTGCGATGGATGCGCGTCGTAACGGGTTCGACCGCGAGGTCCCGTGAATGACGCACGCGGGGAGCGGTGGCTTCGATCGTGTTTTCTGTCCGCAATGCTTCGATCTGTTCGGTGAGCTCAGAGACATTGACGCTTTCATTCTCCGGCGAAGCCCCTCCTGAAAGTCCCGTTTTGAGACGGTCACGTAGGTTCCCGAGTTCGGACAAATATGCTTCATGCGGGAACGGCTGTCCCAAACGGACTTGATAGTCGCGAAGCTGCGACTCGGCGATCGCCAGATCCTGCCGGAGCTTGGCACAATCGTTGCCATAGTTGGTGATGATACGCTGCAGGGCATTCAGGACGGTACGGGGGCCCTGATGCTCGCGTGACAGTGCAGAATGCCGGTTGGCCTCTCCTTCGAGGAAAACTTCAGCCGGAAACTGTGGATAGAGTTCGATGCCGAAGCGCAGGCCGCGATACGTTCCGAGCGGAATCCGCGTCGGCTCACGGACGCGTTGCGGAAGCGTCTCCAACTGCTTGCCAAGCAGCGTCAGCACGTCGTCCGGGGACGGCTTGCGTCCTGCGATTTCGATGGGATCATTTGCATGAGCACTCGTGGAAGTTCTGTCGGCATCCAGCGCCGAAAGCCGTTCCGACAGGAAACTAATGGTCGCCGGAAGATCCCGCACGCTGCGGCGGGCGACATATTGTTCATCCAGGTGGTTCTTGCGCAGCAGGGCCAGCCGTTGTAACTCCGCATCGGCCTCAGCCAGCGTCAGCACCGCCGGATTGCCCGAAGTAATCGCCTTCACTTCCGCATAAGAAAGCTCCTGGCCGCCAATATCTCCGGCGCGGCGAGCGCGATTATCACCGCTCATGACCTGCCCGATGAATTTGGCTTTGGTCTCGAGCGCTTGCCACATATAGGCGTCGAACGAACCTTCGGTCACGTAACGATAAATCGCCACCTCCTCGTTGTCATTGCCTTGTCGCAGGATCCGACCATCGCGCTGCTCGACCTCGGCGGGCTTCCATGGAGCGTCAAGGTGGTGCAGGGCCACCAACCGGTTCTGAACATTGGTGCCAGTCCCCATCTTTTGGGTGCTGCCGATCAGAACCCGGACCGACCCGTTGCGAACTTTCTCGAACAGCGATTGCTTTTTGGCGTCGGACTCGGCTTCGCCGATCGCGGCAATCTGGTCGCGGGGAATGCCGCGGGCCGTGAGCTTCTCAATGATCTCGGCATAAGGAGAATAGCCCCAGGCCGTCGGATGCACGCCAATGTCCGAGAAGATCATCTGCGTGCTGCGCGGGGCTGCGGTTTGCTTCCACAGTTCCGCGACGTTCTCGACCAATCGGTTAATCTTCGATCCAGGAAAATCCGGTGCCGCGGCCGAAAGCATGCGGGCGTCGGTTGCGAGTTTGCGGCCGTCGGTGGTAATTGCGAGGGCATTATCCTCGCGTGGGTCGATCTTCTGCGACCTGATCCGTTCGTAGCGCCGCACCAACTCCTCTTGCAACTCGCATTGCTCCTCGGACATCGGACAGGCCACGACAGTGGCCTTGCCTCCTTGCAAACGCGGCACTAGCAGGTTCAGCATTTCGGCGGTCTGGACATCCGAGAAGGCGTGGAACATCTGCTGCAGTTCCGGCAGGTTGGTGAAGCGTGCAAACCGGCTGCGGGGACGCAAGCCCCCACCATCCGGGGAGAGTTCCACGGCCACTCAGATGAGTATTGAGGAACGCGTAGCCAAAGGCGAAGTTATTCCCGATGCCGAATTGGAAGCTGCATTCCGACCCAATGAAGACCAAAGGAACAGTCTAGAACCGGTCCTGAAACGCGTGTGTTAGTGTACGGATTGGCACGTTGATCGCGTAGAGAAGTCCTTCGAAAGGAGGCTTCTCATGGCCCGACGATCCCGCACCGAGCCAGGACAGCTCACTGAAACGGGATCCAGGAAGGAACCCTCGGCGCAACTGAGCGACGAGCAATGGTTTTTGATCGAAGAACTCTTTCCAGCACCACGCCCCAAACCATGGGGTGGACGACCGCCCCACTCCAATCGTGACTGCTTGGAAGGGATTCTGTTTGTACTTTTGACCGGTTGTCGCTGGAAAGATTTACCACGCTCACTCCCTTCCAAGAGTGTCTGCCACCAGCGGTTCAAATTGTGGACTGAGACCGGCGTCTTCCAGCGTGCCTGGCAACGGATGGTGGAACTCAAAGATGATTTACGCCAGTTGGACCTCGACACTCTCTTGGCTGACGCGACGTTTATTCCTGGAAAAAAAGAGGCAAATGCGTCGGTCCTACCAAGTCTGGCAAGGGATCCAAGATTGAGTTGTTGACCGATCGGGAAGGTGTCCCGGTGCATGCGACCCTCCACATCGCCTCGCCTCACGAGGTGACTCTGATCGAACCATTAATCACGACCACTCCTCTTGGCCTGCCGCGAAGAACGCGTCTGATCTACGACAAAGCGGCAGACAGCAACCCTCTGCGGGGGCGACTCAAACGTCTGGGAATTCGTTTGATCTGTCCATTCATCAAGCGGAAAAACAAGCCGCTACGACATCTCGCGCAGCGAGACCGTTCTCACTACCGAAACCGATGGAAAATCGAGCGGACGTTCGCTTGGTTGAAGCATCTCAGACGCCTCACCACACGCTGGGAGTACCACGCTCACCTCCCTCTCGGCTTCTGGCAACTCGGATGCCTGTTCACTATCCTCAAGACGTTTTAGGACTGGTTCTAGCTGCAACCGCAACCGGTTGAATGACCTCCCGACCCAACCGCTCGCCGGGTGGATTCGTCTTGATTATCTTCGTTTCGAGAAGATGTCGTTCTACATTTGAACAATTCTTTCGCCACTCAGAAATCTGCTGCTCGGCGCACATTTTTTTGAACAGATTTTCGTTATGTAGCGTCCTGCAATAACTCAAAATCCTGCGGCGACTTTAACAATGACGCTCCAACATCCAGCGCCTTTTGAATCTCGGCCGAATTCAGTTTCCGACCTTTAGTTGCAACACTCGTTGACGGTCCGCCGATTCGAATCTTAACACCGGCGCATTTACGAACCAACGAATCAAGCCATTCAACAAACGCTTTCACGGCTGGAATATCGTGATGTCCTTCAAACCGAAACCATCCAATTGCATGACTGATTCGAGTATATCTTCCGCCTTTGTCATACTCCATGACATCAAATGGAACCGCCACCTGATTGCCACGCTCAAGCAGACGGACAGCTCTTTTGAATAAACCCACATCCAAGCTTCGGTCGACATTCAAAAAACACTGCCACGCAATGCATGCGATCGATTTCCCGCCAACACCGGAAGGGCGCAGCTCCGAAAGATAATTCTTGTACGCCTCACTATAGGATACGAGCCGTTCCTGACCAGGATCGGTCACTGAGATGCTATCGCTGTAAGGCATGCATACTCGATATGTGTTAGAGCTATGTGAGCGAAATTCGCATTTGACTTCATCAAACACCCAAAAATCAAATGCGAGTAATCGCTTCAGCATCTTCCGCAATGACTGCTTCCTGATATTTGCGGTGCCTCCTCCAATAGAGTTTGACTGCGATGCCGCCGAAACATCTGGCATCGCGCGCCGGATTATCTCTGTAAGACTTCCAACTCGGCTATCGCAACATTCTTCTTCTAACTGAGTTGGCTGTGAAGGCAACGTTCGCATACTCAGTGATAGTGCTGAATCAGTTAACGACCGAACAGCTGCCAAATCCTGAATCCAAGTAAGCCTAATGTACTCAATCATATCCACCAGCCGATCCGCCAACATCTCGGCAAGTTGAGTAACGACAGCGCTATAGTCAGCCGAGAAACGCAGTATTAATGTGGTCCTAGTTGAATCGGGAGGTACCCTAACTCCCGTAACTGGGTGGTATTGTTCATGCACAGGGCAAATGAGAATCCGATCGGAATCATGTTGCGTCTTTGTAGTCGCAAAGAACGTTCCAGCCACTCCAGGAGTTTCTGGAGATGGAAGGCGCAGATCACTTGCCTGCAGCCAGCATAGTCTTTCGGATTCATTCCCCCATGTCGTCGTGAACCATTGAATCAAGCCAGTCGAAATGTCGTCTCGACTAAGATACGGTGTTTTCCACTCACCTGACTCTGAGTCTCGTCGCAGCCCATATCCAAACAAATCACCCTGAGTGTCACGATGAAAGATGACGGCAGCAGACCGTAACAACCGAACGCTTATCAAATCGCAAAACTTAGCCAAGGCTGTGAACGTCAGTGTGAACGTATGGCGGGAGTCCTGAACCGGACAGTCACGAGGCGGAAGGAACCTATTTCCCCAAGACCGAGTTCGAATCGCATGACGAAGCTTTGCAAATGCAACATCCAGGCGAGAAAACGCGTCACCAAGATCATCAGTAAGGCGAGGACTGTCGACAACAAGTTGGTCATTATTCTTAACAACGTGATCGTTGTCGCCATAGATTGCATCCCACTTTACGAGCGCCGCCACGTAACCTTCAAAGGTCATTCCTGACCGGTTCGCGAAACCGCGAAAGGTGTCTCTGCCGAACTCTTTCTTTCCTGCAATGATCTTCTTGACCATCGACAACGATATACCCAGATGCTCAGCGACGAGCGGGAGGGTCACCTTGAACCCGCATGCCGAAGATTCGAGTTCTTGCCTTGTCTTGTGGACTAAAATCCTGCTAAGGACGTTTGGTGTCAGAGGAACATTGCCGCCGAACGAGGCCGTCGAAGACGTAGTGGGATTTGACATTATTTGCCTGCTCATGCTGAATGACTTCCGGAAAAAGGTGGGGCCGCTAGAGTTGCTGATGCAAAATCCAAAGAATCTCGAGCGGCCGTCAATGACCTCTCCATGTCATACTTGGTGGAAGGGGTCGGCAAACCCAAAAGCAATGTTCCGAGCATTACAATTAGCTTTTCCAATCGTAGGGCACGCGCAAGAGCTTTGCACGATGCGCTCCGATCCACCAGTACTAACTCGCAATTCGAGTGAGCCGTGCAGAGGGCGTTTCCCACGGACTCGAAGGGGGGCATTAGCCGTTCCGAATCCACGCGTTCTGAAAGAAGTACGAGTGACTTGAGATTTCCTTTGACCACACTCAATTCACGTTCGACTGAAATACACGATAAGACAGCTTCATTGCGAACTTGCTGCTGCGCGGACGCCAAGGCAACTTTCGCACCGAAGTCGACATCCCAGATACTTGCGACAACAGTCCGGTGCAGTTCAATCTCTAGAGCATCGAAGGCCGATATCGACAACTTAGCCAGGCAGTTTCTGAGGGTTTTCTCAACCCATTCCGCCGCATTAACGAAGGACTCAACTGCCCATGCGGGATCAAACGGCAAACTTTGATCCGCGAAGTTGGGGGCGTGACGCTTTGAACAATCAGGTGCGGCGATCGAATCAAAGACAAACTGCTGCTCGAAGACATCGCTGATATGAGAACCATCGAGGTCTCCCAATACTGCATGTTCATCGAAGTCGTCACCGTCCTTCCCGCGCTGTGATCCCGATTGAGCCAGTGCCAGTTGCTCATCTTCGGTTCCCGACAGTTGGTCATCTGGCTCTTCGAATGGTTTCCGGCTCATGTGGCGTCTTTCTTAGTTTTAGTGACGAGTCCACTTGATCGAGCACCGAAAAGGGTACCTTCTGGGGTACTAGAATGCATTTCACCCTTCAAGACGTCAATCCCAAGTTAAAAAAACTTCCTCATGAGGTTGGAAATGGGGCTTGTCTACAGAGTGCATCGATTCAGTTTCGGTGCAGTTGTGCGCCAAACATAGGCGATTCCCGGCGTCGATGGTCTTCTGACGATTCGTCTCCCGGTTAATGTCGTAACGCGGGGGGCAGATACCGATAGGTGACGCCGAAGTCTTCGCGCCGTTTAGTCCGGGCCAGATCAACTGCCAGATGAAACAACTGATGGCACTTATCGACTTATTCCACGTCTATGGAATCGCGGTCATCTTCGATCTGGTAGAAAACCACGCGGGCGGCGAATTTGGCGACGAGAGCCTCTATTTCATGGACCGGCAAAGCTACGGCGACAATAACCACAGCCTATACTTCACAGATCAGGGCTGGGCGGGCGGGCTCATCTTCGCCTTTTGGAAACGCGAGGTCCGCCAATTCCTCATCGACAACGCGGCATTCTTCATCAATGAATACCACGTCGATGGGTTCCGATTCGACGAGGTCACGGTGATCGACCGCTATGGAGGCTGGGAGTTCCTCCAGAATCTGACCGACACGCTGCGCAGCCAAAAACCCTCCGCGCCCCTGATCGCGGAGTACTGGGCGGATCATTCGGCCGTGTTGCGATCTAGGTCGGATGCCGACGCGGTGGTCGATTCCAATCTCCGCGAGGCGCTATGCGGTGCGCTGGCACAGGCCAGCCCCGGCAAGGATGCGCCCGTTGATCTCGACACCGTGGTTCGCGAACTTTACCCGAAGCACGGAGGCGCGTGGCGTTCGGTCCATCATCTGGAAAATCAAGATGTGGTTCGCGTGAACAACGACAATGATCGCCAACCCCGCGTGCCGGCGTTGGCGGACGGATCCAACCCACGCTTCTGGTACGCCCGCAACCGCTCGCATTGGGCCAACGGGTTGCTACTCACCGCGCCCGGCACACCAATGCTCTTCATGAGGCAGGAATTCCTTGAGGATAAATACTGGAGTGACAGCCCGGACTTTTACAAGGCGAATCTGATCTGGTGGAACGGCCTAAACTCTGACCGCGCGATGCAGGATCATTTACGCTTCATCCGCGAACTCATTGCGCTACGGCGTCGATTGCCGGCGTTGCAAGCCGACTCGCTAAATGTATACCACGTTCACAACGACAACCGCGTTATCGCGTTTCACAGGTGGGTCGCCGGTGTTGGAACTGATGTCGTTGTCGTCGCGAATCTTCGCGAGGAGACGTTGGTGGGAATACAAACTCGGTTTCCCGCGCGGCGGCATGTGGCAGGAGGTCTTTAACAGCGACGTGTACGACAGTTGGGTGAACCCTATAGTCGCCGGAAACGGAGCAGGAGCGTCGGCGGACGGTCCGCCTCTCCACGGTTTGCTGACTTCCGGGCGAATCGTCATCCCAGCCAACGGACTGATTGTATTCGCCTGGCGCGGCTGATATCTGGTGAGAGACGCAATTCACTTGAGTGAGGTCAACATGGTCGCCCCAGTGGAACTTGAATCGGTTCAGTTGTCGCTCCCCTTTGTTCGCCGTTATATGCGCCTGTAAACTGGCACGGAATTCCTGTGAAATGGCGGAAACGTCGATATAATTTGGAATATGTGAGCGACTGAAAATAGCCTATTTCCAGCCAAAAATTGCCGAATCAGCGACTTCGCCATTTACCCGAAAAAGGATTGGAAATCCGTCCTACGGAGAAGGCGATGTCGTAGCCTCAGCTATTCCATGCAGTTACGACGATCATGAAAAATTCATTCGGTCTCTTGTCGAATTCACACGCGGCCAGTCGACTATTGAGTGAAACAGGCTGATGCTCCATCGCATCGATCGAGTCGCACTGCTCACGAAAAAGGAATCGACATGGCTGCCCCCACTGTTCAACCGTACTTGTCCTTCGGCGGTCGTTGCCAGGAAGCTCTCGACTTCTACAGCAAGGCGGTTGGTGCCAAGACCGAGATGGTCATGCACTTTAAGGACTCCCCGGAACCGACGCCGCCAGGGATGCTGCCACCAGGCTATGAAAGCAAGGTGATGCATGCGACGTTTCAGATTGGCGATTCGACGCTCCATGCGTCCGACGGTTGCGACGTCGGTGCGACGTTCAGCGGAATCACTTTGAACTACAGTGTGGAAACGGAAGCCGAAGCCGATCTCGCTTTTGCGGCTTTGGTTGAGGGTGGCACGGTGAAAATGCCGCTCGCCAAAACCTTCTGGTCGCCCAAGTTCGGAATGCTGACCGACCGCTTTGGCTTGGACTGGATGGTCATGGTCCGTCCGGCACGGTGATCGCGGTGATAACAGGCTACCGGGGTCGGTGCTTCATGGCCCGACCCCGATGTTTTCAGGTTTTTGTGTTCAGTTTGAAAAGCTGCTCGCCTGTTGAATGCCGCTTGTCAGCGATGCGGCGTGGGCGATGAAGCGACTGTTGGCTGATGGGATCGCCGTTCGCAAACGCGTGGCCAGCGACCCTGGCTTGGCATTGGTTCGCAAATCGTGCAGGTAGCTGATCAGCACGCCGCGCGATTCCTCGCTGTGATGCAGCATGAAGTGGACCCAGGCCCAGGCTTCCTGGTAGTCCGCCTTCTGCATGTCGTCCACTGTTTCCAGCGACTCCAGCCGATCCAGATCGGGCTTCCAACCCTGAGCGAGGTTGGACGCCAATCGCATCGCGTAGTCGCGATTCATCCCTGTCGGCTGTGAGGTGACTTCGAAGTACTCGGCCAAACCTTCGTCGAGCCAGAGTGGAACATCTGTCAGCGACGCATGCAGGACACCGTGCGTGTACTCGTGCCGCAGATCTTCTTGAATCCGTTCGCCCCAGAACGTGTAGACGGCCAGTTCCTTGGACGTGCCGACAAAGTAAGCTCGGCGTGGCGGCAACAGGGGGTAACGGGCTTGCAGGTACTGTGCATAGCGGACTTCATCAGAGAACAAGTAGACCGTGACGGGCTGCTTCTGCAGAGGCAGATTCAGTTCATCCGCAATCTGATCGCGCAGGCTATCCAGATTGCGCAGGACCGGATGATCCTTTGGCAGTTTCAGGTCGCTACGAACGAGCAGATGCTCGTTTTCCATCGCATGCTGCTTCGGTAAGCCGACAGGAACTGGGGCAACAGAGCGGCATCCCGCCAGCAGCACCAGCACTATCATCCCAGCGCTGATTCGCCCACCGAATGATCGGACCCCAGTCCGTGTCGAGCATCGTCGGATGGCGAGGCGACTCATAGGGTAAGGCAATCCAACAGGCGAGAATCTCGGGGTGCAATCGTCGGCGTGCAACGGCGGTGTCGAAACGTGCCGGATTCTTGCAGAACCTCACAACTCAAACAAGATCGATCCGTATTGGCCCGGGTTGCTTGGGATGATTGCGCAAAATACAGAGTTTCTCGGCGAAGTGGTTTCTGGAAAAACGTATGTGATGTAAAGGTTTGTAAAGTAATAAGATGAGTCGACACCGCTGATGAAGCGTGCTACACCCCGCCAGCTCAGAAATCAACTGTCGCTCGGCATCGTAGCGAAACCGCAGGCAACTCTATGACGCACGTAATTGCTCTGGTGACACTCTTCGTGGCAGTGACAACTTTGGGATGTGGCAGTCCAACCAACCCGCCTCCGACGATCTCGGCGGCTCCTGCAGACGAAGCAGCACCAGCAAATCCACTTCCTCCAGAGACCGCGGCACCTGTCGAGGGGGTCAAGGAATCGTTTACCGACGAAAAGCTGTTGCTGACGTTTCCATCGAAGTTGGGCCAGCTGTCTTTCGCCGGGTACGACGAATTCGATGAACCCGACATGGGCTATAGCATTCGCTACAACACTACGGACAACATGAAGGCTGATATCTACGTCTATGACAAGGGACGGTTGAGCATTCCTGATGGGCACACCGATCCCGCGATTGCCAAAGAGCTGGCAGGATCCGATTCCACAATTCGGTTCTACGAACAACAGGGAACATATCTGGCTGTGAAAGAGTTGGGCCGCGGAATCTATCCTGAGAAGTCAGAATCGGGCGACGTGACCTTCTTGTTCTCGCGCTATCAGTACCACCAGGCGGCTCGGCGAGGGGTGACATTCACTGGCGAACGAATCTCCGAAACATTCATTCGGGGCTTTCGAGACCACTTCGTGAAGGTCCGGGTTTCGTATCCAGAGGCCTCGGCCGAACGATCTGTCGTTGATCGAGAGATCCTGCTGCAACATCTTTCGAAGACCATCAAAACACAGAATGCCGAACGAGCGTCTGGGCGATAGTCGTCCCAATCGAGTGTCTGTGCCGGGTGCCCCGGCGATATTTTGACTAGCTCTTGATTGTCACTCTGTGACCTGTCTGGATCGCTTCTTCAATCGCCGTCATGACTCGCAGATCTGCCAGTCCCTCTTCGCCGGGTGTTTTGGATTCTCTACCTGTCAGGATGCATTCCGAGAAGTGATCCATCTCAGCCGCGAAATGATCAACAGGCGACAGCTTCATTTCTGAGATGCGGTCTTCGGTCTGCACGCAGAGTCGTTGCCCCCGATAGCCGAAGGCATTTTCCAGGTCGAGGATCCCGCTGGCACCTTGAACGCGGTAGCGGCGGCTTTCCCCAATCCCAAAACTGCAGTCTCCCGACGCGATCACACCCGAGGGAAAATGAAGCATGAACGCTACACTCTCGGGGACTTCGCGAAAATGCGGATCATCATTCGACTGGGCTGCAAACCCCCTCACTTCGATCGGTTCTTCGCCAGTGAGATAGCGGAATGCATTGACGCAGTAAATTCCTACATCTTGAAGCGGTCCTCCGCCAAGTGACTTACTCAAACGGATATTGGGAGCCTTTACGTCCTGACCATTGCAAGCCGTGATCAATTTCAACTTACCAAGCTCGCCTTTGCGACAAAGTTCAATCGCCGTCTTGTTGAATGGCTCGTGACGCAGTCGGTAGGCGATCATCAACTTTTTTCGCGAACTCTTCGCGGCAGCAATCATCTGTTCGCACTCGGCGATGGAAGTTGCCATCGGCTTCTCACACAGTACATGCTTTCCCGCCTTCAGGCCGCGGACAGTGTATTCTGCGTGCATACTGTTCGGCAGAATGATGTAGATCACGTCCACCGCAGGATTGTCGACGAGCTTTTCGTAGGTGTTGTAGTTATCGATGCTGGTGGGGTCGATGCCGTAGGTCGCCGCAACCTTCTTGGCCTTATCGGAGTGACCACTGACGAGAGCGACTGGGCGAGCAATTTTACTGTTCGCGAATGCGGGCATCACTTCTTCGAGTGCCAATTGTCCCAAGCCGACAATGGCCCACCCGACAGTTTTCGCGGGCGGTTCCGGAGTCTTAACATGGGGAGGCTGCTTGTCCGGTGGTGCCAACGGCTCATCAGCTTTCGACATCGTGGTACTCGCAATCAGAGAGACGCCCACAGCCAGAAACGTGCGGCGATCCAATTCGTAAGAAGAATATTGAGACATGGCAGCGTTCTGCTCGATCGAGAGTTCATTCGCACGTGTCACGCCTTCGGCAGCAGTCGCCCAGGTTGAACCAGGCTGCCTGCGGCTAGACTCAATGCCAGAACCGTATAGACACCGAATAACGACCGGTTCGAGAGCCGCTTTTCAAAACCGGGCGTCAGTCGGCTTGGCACGACGTGGTAGTCGGTGACATAAGCAGCCGCCGAGACCAGGGCGCCCCCCAAGCAACGCGCCGGCAATATCTTTTTTGTCGGCAGCGCGACCGCAAATGATCTCATACACGCCGGCCCAGGAGGTCACTGCCACCGCGTTCAAGGCCAGGCCCACGGCCGTGTATTGCCATGAAGCGTCTGTTTGACGCGCTGCCTTATCTGCCCAGGCGATGTGACTGAACGCATTGATCGAAGCGACTGGGCTACCGTCTTCTAAGGTACCACAGATCGACACGGCCAAGGTTGTCGCAGCCGTGGCAGCAGCTCCTGTGGCGAGCGTCCGTCCCGCGAGCTTTGAGTAGTCAGACATGGCATGCTCCTTCAAATATTTGGCAAGGCGGTCCCGCAAGATTCGTCTGGCGGTTTAATGAGTCTCGATCAACTCGGGACGAATCGAGTGTGTGTATCCGCCGTTTCGCAGCATGATCTCTGACGCTTCTGCCTCGCGACCCGGGGCGAAGACAGTGACGATGACATGTCCGGCGTGCAGTTCCGATTCGTAGTATTCGGCGTCTTCATTGGGAATGCCCATGCCGACGAGGATGCCTGCCACTCCAGCGACCGTCGCACCAGCAGCGGCACTGGTGAAAATCGCTGCCAACGTTCCACCGGCGATGGCGGGACCCAGCACGGGCATGATTCCGGCAACAATTCCCAAGCCCCAGAGGGCTCCCAGGCTAGCGCCCGTCGCGAGGCCCGCGGCACCGTACTCTGCCGAATGATCACTAACGATCGCTTCGTGCTCGGGTTCAACCGCAGCAACTTCTGACTTCGGGCCGGCAACGCCGACCTGCTCAATTGAAAAGCCGCGATCGCGTAGTTCGAAAACTGCGGTGCGGGCTTCTTCATCGGTCAGGAAAACATTGACGACGGTTCCTCGACGTATCGACATGATTCACTCCTCGAACAGAGATGGATTGCGATTGATGAGAGATCAATCCGCAAACCTCGTACCCATGTCTCGAGGTCCGACAACAGTCTTCTGGCGTCAACGTTGGTGGAAAGTCTGGACTGAAGCTCTCGATTCCGTCCAGCAATGCGCCGTTGCAGGCCAAGGTGATCGATGACGTGACAGCAAATGCATATCGATCAACGAATGGGACACCCGGAAAACGGCCGAGGCGCGAGTGACCTGTTTTCAAAAACAATGGAAATTCTGCGAACGCTACAAGTCATAGCAGAGTCTCGCGATTCGCGCTGTTGCAGGACTAGCAGTTGACCCCACGTTTTGATCGTTTGAGCGACCGTGGTATGACAGTTGCGACCCACTCTTTTCCATCACTCGGACGTGCAACACGCAAGCATGGTCCTCACGAAAACACACTTTCTTTAAGGGGACACTCAAATGATGGAAATCATCAACCAAAGTCTGCCATTAGCGGCTGCTGGATATTCGCTGGTTTATTTGCTGGCGGGTGGCGGTGTCTTCGGAGCCATCGTCATTTTCTTCGTCGCGAAGATGCTTGGTAAGTAAACGAGCAGGCACATCGTCAACGATTTGATCGCAACTCAATCAACTTGCCGTTGCGGGTCCGTTGAAAGTTGCAGGATAGAACCTTCTCGAAGTGCGTGGCTTTTGATCTGGTAGTGCATTCACGGTTCGCCCTACTGAGAATGGACTGCGGGTCGGCCACGCCTTCGAGAAGTCTTCTTTTAGTATGACTCATATGCGCATAGGCTGTTGCTATGACGGCGCGAAGCTTGAAACAGGCTCGTCAGTCCGCGCGTCGTACGCGATTGCTTTATGTCGATGACTCCACCCCAGGGATTCGCCGACAGAAGCGGGGCCAGTCCTTTATCTACAGCGGACGAAACGGTCGAGCTATTCGGTCGCCACAGACGCTGGCCCGGATCAACGCCCTTGTCATTCCACCCGCTTGGACGGATGTCTGGATCTGCACCAAATCAAACGGACATCTGCAGGCCACAGGTTGTGATGCCCGCGGTCGTAAACAATACCGCTATCATGATCGGTGGCGGGAAGTCCGTGACGAAAGCAAGTACCAGCGCCTGATTGAATTCGCCGGGGTGTTGCCGTTGATCCGGCGGCGCGTGCGTGCCGACCTGCGTCAGCGTGGATTGCCTCGCGAGAAGGTGTTGGCCACGATCGTCAAGCTGTTGGAAGCGACCTTGATTCGTGTTGGCAACGAGGAGTACGCCTCTGCCAACAACTCGTTCGGTCTGACCACACTGAGAAACCGGCATGCGACCGTCACCGGCATGCAAGTCCATTTTGATTTCAAAGGGAAGAGTGGTGTCAGTCACAAGATTGGGATTCGCAATCCGCAGCTGGCCGCCATCGTCAGGGCCTGCCAGGATCTCCCCGGTCAGCGTCTGTTTCAGTACGCCGACGAAGAGAACGTTGTTCACGAAATCAGTTCGAACGATGTGAACGAATATCTGCAGGAGATCTCGGGCCGGGATTTCACGGCCAAAGATTTCCGTACGTGGGCGGGAACGAAGCTGGCCCTCCAATCACTGCAGCAATTGGAGCATGCGGCCTCTGCGACCGCCTTGAAGAAGAATATCGTTCAGGCGATTCGCAGCGTGGCGGAACAACTGGGAAACACGGTTGCCGTCTGTCGTAAGTGCTACATCCACCCCGCCATCATCAAAGCCTATCTGAGTGATTCGTTGCCCGCTGCTGTATCGGCTGGATCGCGGGCTTCGACGATCCGCCTGTCTGTCGCTGAGCGAGCCGTGGTGAAGTTGTTGCAGGGCGCCTGAGCTTGGTCATGAAATGGCAGAAGGACCACCCCGGTATCCCAGGGCAGTCCTTCCGCTATGTTGATCAGTAGTGTCGCGACTACTGGCCAAATCCACCACCACCACCGAATCCGCCACCGCCGCCACCACCCCCGCCACCACCCCCGCCGCCGCCACCAAATCCACCGCCGCCACCGCCACCGGTCTGTCCGTTGTTGATCCCACCAAATCCCTGGTAGGTGAACATGTAGTACTCTGGTGCGGCTTCCAGCGATTGCTTGCCCGGGCCGTACGACGGCGAGACGAAGACGCGATTGCCGGCGTCGGGATTGCCTTTGTCGGCCAGCACCATCGCGATGAAGTCGCGGCGATACGAATCGAGTTCAGGGTCTGAATTGTTCCAGGATCGCTCAACGATGACCGGGAACGGAGCACTGCGCATGCGGGCCGCAATTTCGAGAATTTTGTCTTTTCCATCAGGGGTCAACTCGGCGGTTTGCCCCACGAAATCACACTGATAGAGAATAAAGTCCGCTGCTTCAGCATTGGTCTGCATCTGATGGAAGTGAGCGCGGACTACTGCTCCGACCGGGTATTGGTCGGGAATCGCGTTGGAGCGAGGCGAGAACAATCCGCAGAGACGCCCCCCGCAGGAGCCACATCCTCCACAGCCACGTTTCAAGCTCCACCAATGAGCTCGGCCACAAGTGCCCGTTGAGCAAGTGTCGCAACCGCCGGTATCGCAACCTGTGTTGCATCCGGTATTGCACCCACCCCCGCCACACCGACCGCCCCAACCCATCATGGGCGTCATGCAGCCAATGTTGGACATTGCTGTCAGCAACAGCACGCACATGCCGAATCGATTCGCGACGACGCGTTTCATCCCAACCCCCTGCTTGCCACAACATGTTGCGGCAAGAATTGCCGATGCTCTCGACCGCCTGTCGATCGCGTCGGTATCGTTCCATGACATTGAGCTGGAAGTGCCGATCCACTTCTGGCCCACGTCCTGCTAATTCGTCCAAACTGAAGCTGGTCCTGAAGCTCGCTCGCCTTCAGCGTCGTTCCAGTTACGGAACGGTGCCGAATCTGCGGCCCTTAGTATCTTCCCTGATTTCTTGGGGCCACTTGGTAGGCCGGTGGTTGCTGCTCGTACCGAGTCTGCCGAACTCCCGAGTTGTTGCCCGGAGTCATCACTTGATTCGAATACGGCTGCGAATTGGTTCTCATGCCGTTCGTCGATGACTGCGGCCCGGGATAAGACTGTTGGCCAGGGTACGATTGAGGCCCCTGATACTGCTGTGGCTGCGAATAAGGCTGACCTTGAGGGTACTGCTGAGGCCCAGGATAGGACTGCTGCCCTGGATAATTTTGCGGCGCTGCATAGGGCCGGTTCTGGATCGATGGATTTCCTGGGACTGGCACCGGCGAAGGGACCATTCCCGGTGACGACTGCAGATTTGGAGTCGCTTGCGCACCAACGCCTGGGCTGGTGCCGCGAGCATTGTTCATTGGGCTCGTAGGAACGGGCGAGTACATCGACCCCGCAGGGCCTGGATTGAAGTGCTGATAGCCGACATTGGTACCTTGAGTGCCACTGCCATAAGGAGCCGAATGGTAATAACCGGTGTCCGGTGGACCTTCGGTCATGTTGTACTTCCAGAACTGTTCATGCGAAGGCTTGGTAACTTCGAAGCCAGGCACGGGCGGCACTTCATGAGCGTCCATCGGCCGGACAATTTCCGGTGTGACGAGGACCAGCAGTTCGTTCTCTTCCTGTGTCATCTTCTTGGCGGAGAACAACAGAGCTCCGACAATCGGCAGGTCACCCAGCAATGGGATGCGGCTGATTTCGGTCGACATCCCGTGCGACAGCAGACCTGCCAGAGCCAGGGTCTGACCCTCACGCATTTCGACTTCTGTCTGGATACGTCGCGAATCCGTTCCCAGCACCCCGGCCGAGTTGTTGTCCGGATTCAAGTTGCTGTATTCTGCGATGATCGACATTCGAATCAGGTCACGATCGACAACCGTCGGCGTGGCCATCAGCGATGTACCAAATCCGCGGAACGACGTTGTTGTTCCTTGAGCACCGGCCACCCCCACAATGGTGGGCACCGCGTATTCACCGCCGGACAGCAAACGAGCGTTTCGCCCGCTGAGCACCGTCAACTGGGGTTCGGTCAGAACTTTTGCAGTTCCGTTGGTACTGAGGTAGTCGAGGAAGACCCCAATTTCACCATTCTCAAAGACACCGCTCAGCGTCCCCGCGGCACCGCCCATCGAAGTACTGATTGCCTGTCGAGCGTCTGCGAACAGCACGTTGATATCAACACCGGCTCGATCAAGCTGCGATCGATTCAGTTCGGCAATGCGGACTCGCAGGTTGATCTGGTACTCACCGGGAACGCGAAGTTCGTTGATGATGAAACTGGACCAGAAATTGTTTCCAAAACCGCCACCACCGAATCCGGCATCACCAATGCCACCCACTCCACCACCACCGCCGCCGTATCCGCCGGTCCCGTTGCTGGTGATCAGTCCGCCCAGCATTCCACCGTTCTGATTGATCACTTCGCCGCGGATGATGGTCAGGATATGAGCAGCCTCTTCCTGGTCGCGGGCTTGGCCGCGAACCACGATCTTCCACGAGAACGGGATCAGATAGACCTTACTGTTCGGATACATCTCGGCGATGCGGCGTTCGAGTTTGCCGTAGTCGAGTTCGCGTTGCTTGTTCAGACTGGGATCGCGAATGGTTTGAATCGTGTAAATCAGCGGATCCGCTTCGCCTTCGAACCACAACGTCAGTGTGGTTGCTCCGCGAGCCATCCCGATGATTGAGAATTCCTTGGGGCTATATTGGACGACGTCGATCACCGATTGATCACCAATGGCCATGCGGGTCACGTTGGCTCGGGTGACGACCAGTTGACTGCGTCGTTCGATGATTTCCAGGTCGTCCTGCGCGTCGGGCAATTTCTCGATCAGCCGATGGACGGCTCGTGCCGCTTGCGGCGTGTTCTGCACCTGCTGAATCGACCCCGTCGGTTGTCCATGGAAATTCTGGAAATGAGGAACGTTGATGACCTGCCCGGGCGGCGAGAAATGCAGCGGCGACATTCCTGGCGGCGGTACCAGTTGGCCCTGCTGCGCAGCAGCGATCTGAGGACAGATTCCCGTGAACGTCACCAAGACGGACGCAATCAGCCGCCGACCGCATGACATCGCACGTTTATCACGTGTGAATCGAAGATGATCCGTCATCCAGGTATTCTCCACTTCAGCCCAAGTTGGTGACCGCAATCTCTGCACCGATGTTGGAAGAGCCCACTTCAACGAAGTGATCCCGCCAGCAATCCCATTCGACCTCGATCCTTCGAGAGCCGAATCATCTTCCACTTGACGTGGAGATACGCAGAAACGGTGTCTGCAGTCTCAATCAGTATCGGATGCCTGTCATAACCGCATTCAACGGAAGTGACGGCATTGATCGGATTTACCAGCACAGCCTGAACGGTCAAATCTTGCTCAATTTACACCAATGCCGAATTCATTCTCTAGCTTCCCTAATCGGACCAACTATTGAAAATTGTGGCTGATGCGTGAGAAATTGACTCAAGAGAACGGGGGCGATACGAACAAAAAACGCCCCGTGCTTTGCGGGGCGTTCGATCTATTTCGTAGGTGTCGACAACGTGGCCATTACCAGGCGAAATTCGTGTTTCGGTTGTAGACAGCCCGACCTGGGTAGTACCACGGCGCCCGATAGTTGTAATACGGGAAGCGATAGTGGCCGTGAACCTGGGATCGCTGGAAGCCCGGACCGAAGTGATCGGAGTAAGGGTTGCCGGTCACGACATACTGGCCCCCGGTCGGATCATAGAAGTAAGCCGGTGATCCGATTCGCGGTTCGTATCCACCCGGTGCCCAATGAGGCCCGTTGGTCGCCACCATTCCGCCATAAGGCATCATCGAAGGATCATAGGAGGCTCCCGCTCCCCCATAGCCGACTCCGGGCCCCGCTTGACCGGGTGTCATGCCAGGCACATATGTTGCGCCGCCGTACGGAGGTGCTCCATAGTTGGCACCTTGCATGCCACCATACCCACCATATCCAGTGTAGGCACTGTATCCGCCATAGCTGGCGTTCATTGCCGACGAACCGGAATAGGCGGCCGGTGAAGGAGGCACATTGCAATTGCAACCGGCCCAGGCAGCCGTTGCTGTGGCAAGAATTGCCGACACCGCGGCCAGGGAGTGAATCGATTTAGTGAGACTCATGAGCGTCGACGCTCCTTCGCAGTAGTTATGAGGGACAGAACCACTGGCAGGGACCAAGTGGCGTTCGGTTTGGACAATCAAACTTATCCCTTGCGTGACGATCTGCGGCAGAAAAAGCCGCGCAGGAACATGAATCAGACGGCGACCACGCCAGATTTCAGGAAGAGTGCTGCAGATCCGAAAATAACAGTCCGGTAAACCGTGTCGGACCGGAAAGAACTCACGAAGAATCGTGCTACGACCGCCGATGGTTCACCTGCGTTGCACCGTTTGCGCATCACAACTGCGCGATCAAGTCGACTCGTCAATCGTGAAGCATGGCGGCTCAAGACGCCACGGCGTTCTTGTGGTAAGGAGTACTGGCATGAGTGGTTTTTTGAATCTGGCCCTGGGCGTTGCGATGCAAGTGGGATCTCCAGGTCCGTCAGAAATGCCCGCCGCTCAGCCTCCTGCCAACGCGTTCAGCTACACGGGATCGGAAGGGTCTTCAGAACAACGGTACCCGTTCGACGGCCAGCAAGCCTGGGTCCATGGCTACTTCCAGGAAATCCCTGCCTACGGCGGACATCACATGTATCGCCCCTACAACTACAAAGATGTCCTGTCGCAGTCGCAAACCGCTGCCGGCTGGGGTGAACGGCCAATGATGCCGTACTCGCAACAGTTCTGGCACAAGTATCACGATCAAGCGACGATGATGAAGGCCGCGCAGACGACTCCGATGCACGGCACCCCTGTCACTGCGAACCGACCGATGCCGGGCTATCCCGGCTGGACCGTCGCGCCAGGATCACAGATCGTGATGCCGCCACAGCAGCAATACGTTCCCCCGACATCAGGTTCCTTGCACTTGCCTCCAAACTTCACACCAGTGGGATTCCCAGAGAACCAGCAAGGTGGGGGCGTGCAGAATGCCGTGGAATACGTCAACCCAACGGTTTATCGTCGCTAGTGCGGGTCGCACTTCCGTGTCGCGTTGAAACATGGGTTAGACACAGTGGGTTTTCGCTCGCGGGACGCCACAGTTAGGTGGGATGCGCTCTAACTCTCCAAGCAGACGGCACTCTCCGAGAAGGCCACTTGTTAGGGGCCATCAATGGACTCGACGGGCGGATCGTTGCCCAAGCCGAAGGCCACTTTGACGCTGTACGTGCGGAAAATCCCTTTCCAGGCGTAAGTGTCAGAGGAGTTTTCAGTCGCTGACCGCGTCGCCGATTGGAACGACGTGATGGTCGGCAGTCCGCTCACGGGCAGCTTCTTGAATGCGGACTTGTTGAGCTCCTGCATCTCGTCCTTGGTTCGCAGAGCCTCTCGCCAACCGGCCGCGGTCGTTGAGGCTTCTTGCTTTGACCTGTAATCGAGCAATGCAAGGCCCACCAGGAGCACCAGGAGAGCGGCGATGGTGCCGCGGATGAGCCCGTTCCGCAGCGCGATATTCGGAGCGGGCTTCGCAGCCGGGGCCGCCTTCCTGGCAGCAGTCTTGGAGCGTTTCGAGGGCTTAGCCATTTCCGTCTCAATCGTTAGCGGAAGAAGATCAACGTGACGACGACAAACGTGGGGATCAGGATGCAGCCGGAATAGATCATGTAGCCGAAGAACCCGGGCATCTGAATGTTATTCTCTTCGGCGATCGCCTTCACCATGAAGTTGGGGCCGTTCCCAATATAGGTGTTGGCTCCCATGAAAACCGATCCGCACGAGATCGCTGCGACAATCTCAACGGCCTTCGGACCCAACTTCAGAAACTCTGCCAGATACCGGCCGTCTTCTGCGTTCACTCCGTGAATACCGCAAGCGGTCACTGCAAACGTCAGATAGGTCGGGGCATTGTCGAGGAAGCCGGAGAGGATCCCTGAAGCCCAGAAGAACTGAGCTGGCGATTCGATTCCCAGGCTCTTCCCTTGCACGTTCAAGATCGCCAGAGCAGGGATCATCGTGATGAAGATCCCTGCGAAGAGGACGGCCACTTCGATAATCGGCCCAAACCCAAAACGGTTCTTCTGGCGAATATCCTGCTTGGTCAGCAGATAGCAGGCGGCAGCCGTCGCGACCATCAGCCCTTCTTGAATTCCGAACGGCCACGGTTCTTTTCCGCTGCCCGAGCAATAAATGATCGCCACGATCGCGGCCAGGCCGGCGAAGTTGTGCAGGCCGGCGATACCAAAGGCCTCTGGTGACGATGACGTTTCCAGCGCGGCTTCTTCCGCAGCAGTCTTGGCTTCTCGATGAATGGCCAGCGTGTCCCAGATGAAGAAGACGATCAGCAACATGCCGTTCACCGTCGCCCACTGTGGCCACAAGCGGAAGGTCCATTCAAAGGGAACTCCCTTCAGGAATCCCAGGAATAGCGGCGGATCGCCCAGAGGGGTCAGCAGGCCACCACAGTTCGAGACGATAAAGATGAAGAACACGACAATGTGAACGACTTTCTGACGTTTATCGTTGGCTCGCAGCAATGGACGGATCAGCAACATCGAAGCTCCGGTCGTGCCGACAAAGCTGGCGATAGCAGCCCCGAGTGCCATGAACGTCGTGTTGAGCAGCGGCGACCCCTTCAGCGATCCGCGGACGTACACGCCACCGCTGACCACGAACAGAGATCCCAGCAGCACGACGAACGAGACGTACTCTTTTCCAGCATGCTCGAGTGAGTGCCAGCCGTGCTCACCGAACGTCAGTAGGTAGAGGATGATGGGGATACCCAGCACAGCTGCGATGATCCCTTTGTTCTGGTTGTGCTCCCACCAGTGCGGATTGAGCAGCGGAAACAACGCAATGCACAGCAGTAGCAAGCAAAAAGGAGCCACCGCAGCCGGACTGATCTGCTCGCCAAGCTTGGGGCCATGAGCAGCCGCCCCTTCGTGATGTTCGCCGTGCTCTTCAACACCCGGGTCGTCGGCGACAGTGTGCTGTTCCTGAGCGAAAACTGGTGAAACAGAGACACAGATGCCTATCGACAGCAGCATCAGCAACGCCACCATCTTTGCAGTGGATCCGTTCACAAACGTCAGTCCTTAAATATCGCCGAGAATCGCGGGCGGCGGACATTCAATCCGAAGGGATGGTCAATGTCGAGCCTGCGGCTGTCGTTAAGGAGATATAGATGCTTTGACAGCTTGTTCCTCGCCGATTCTGAGTCATTTACCACACGATTTACGCGCAGTCCCGGACTGCGGTCGTCGCGTACAGGAATGGAAATTGCGTATCGCGATATTTCGCAAAGTGGTTGGCGGTCATGAGGCCTATTTTGGTCTATTGCAGTTCTGACCTGCCGGGGCCTACCAGGGAATTGTTTGATGCGAAGCTTTCATTGCACGTGTGGAAACCAGACTTTTTTCGACAATAGCCAGTGCATTGCCTGTGGCAATGACCTTGGATTCTGTCCGTGCTGCCGGGAGTTGGTCGCTCTTCTACCGACGGCGACAGGCGGACTCCAATGTGGAAATTCTGAGTGCAACGCGGAACTGCAGAAGTGTTTTAACTACGTCGAGCACAACATCTGCAATCGCTGCGTCTCTGCCTCGACTGCCATCGAACAGAATCTCTGCGACTGCTGTCGATTCAGTGAAACGATTCCGGATCTGACGGTGGAGGGGAACCTGAAAAAGTGGGCTCGGCTTGAATCGGCCAAGCGACGGCTATTTTACGATCTGGATCAGCTTGGCCTGCCTTATGGCAAAGCGAGCGACGGGATCGATCCCCCGTTGCGATTCGATTTTAAAGCCGACGTGATTCGGCCAAACGATTTTTGGCGATCGTTTGGTAAGTCCGAAAACGTTTATACGGGACACGATAACGGCCAAATCACCATTAATATCCGTGAAGCTGATGACGTGGAACGCGAAAAGCTGCGTGTCGATCTTGGCGAAGCTCAACGCACCCTGATCGGCCACTTCCGACACGAAATCGGCCATTTCTATTGGGATTTGCTGGTGAAGGGTCGTTGCGAAGCGGAATTCATTTCCGTATTCGGCGATCACAATCAACCGGCGTACGCGGACGCCCTGGATGCCTATTACAAGAACGGGCCCACTCCCGAATGGCGCGAATCGTACATCAGCGCCTATGCGACAATGCATCCGTGGGAAGATTTTGCGGAAACCTGGGCCAGCTATCTGGACATGATCAGCACGCTCGACACCGTGTCGCACAACGGCCTCGACAACCCGATGAACCCGATAGAGTCCGATTTGGTCTCCATGGTGACTGAGTATCAGCGTCTGGGAATCATCTTCAACGAAGTCAGCCGAAGTTTCGGGCTGCTCGATATTGTTCCTGAAATCTTCGTGTCACCCGTGGTCGAGAAACTGGAGTTTATTCATCAACTCGTCCTGCAAGGGCGAGAGATGAACGGAGCACTTCAGCCGACCGCGAACAGCCTCGCCACGGTTGGCACGTGAGCGGTGATGGCGGTGTATAGCGCTACCGTCGGTTTGTCAGTCGCACGAAGACGTGTACCATACATGAGGTTTCAGCGACGACAAACCTTTGGTGGATGTGATGGCACGCAAGCAAGACATTGAATCGATCGCCCAGACACGCGAAACGCTGGCGAAGGCGGGGCTGCGCAGCACGGCCGCTCGCACGGCGGTATTGCAATGGCTGCAGAAGTCAAAGGCACCGGCAACGCACGCCGAAATCTCCGTTGATCTGGTGCCGCTGGGGTTCGATAAAGCGACTGTCTTTCGCAATCTGAATGATCTGGCCGAGGCGGGATTAGTCTCGCGTACTGAACTGGGCGACCACGTCTGGCGGTTCGAGCTTCGTGATGCCGACCACGAGCACGGCGGTCAGCATCCGCATTTCGTCTGCGTCCGATGCGGCCAAGTTACCTGCCTGCATGAGCTGGATCTGCCGAAGTCGACGTTGAAACAACTCTCGCAAGTGGGAAGTGTCACAGAGATTCTGGTGCGAGGTCATTGCCTGACCTGCAGCTAGACGATCGTGTCACAGCGGCTGATGTCTGCCTGAGAGGGCGAGGCTCCTGCCGAGCCCTCCCAAACACGAAGACACGGCCATGTCGAGGACTCCAAGTCCGTGGCACCCCACTTCTTATGATTCCAGTGAGCAGAATCGCACCCGGCCATTAGCCCACCCCAAAAAAGCGAATTCTGAAAATCCGAACAGTAATTGTGCGTTTGCACAATATTGCTTTTGCAATTCTATTGCACTAAACGTACGATGATCGCCCGGCGGGTTTCCGTCTGCGCAGATTGTCTCCTTGGATTTCAGAATCGTGTCCGGTCGGCTGATGAAAACTGTGGCTTTGCTGGCGGTCGCCGCCCATGTCTGGGTGACGTTGATCGTTGCGCCATGGCATCAGCTCGACGAGCACGTGTTGCCTGCCGCAACCGGCGTTCGCGAATGCGGCGATTCGCCCTTGGTGAAGCGTTGTTCCTGCGGCCATCATTCGTACGACCGCAGTTCGACTGCGACAGGTGATTCGAAAGAACAGGCTCCTGCTCAGACGCCTCACGCGCCGGATCATGATGAGCATTGCCCGCTGTGCCATGTGTTGTCGCAGCCATTCGCGTCGATCGTTGAATCTCCGACGGTGGCCTACTGCGAACTCACCGAAGTGCTCGTTGCCACTCCCGCTCCGCAATCATCGGCGCGGTTCCTCTGTCGGCCGGTTTCTCGCGGCCCACCTCTCATTTAGTCGCATCTCACGTGACTGTGGCGTCCCGCGAGCAGAAAGCCACTTAGTCAAACGCATGTTTCAACGCGACACGTAAGTGCTATCAGCACTAGTCGTCATTTATCCTCGCGATTCGGGATGATCCCGACATTCGCGAACGATGTCTGACAGCGCCTGACCGCTCGCAGTCTTGTCATGCAAGAACTTCGCTGGCTGGCGGTACGTCTTCTTTTGGCTTCTTTGAGGGAATCATGTTAAATCGAAAATCCACGCGTGGCTTCACGTTGATTGAGTTATTAGTCGTCATCGCGATTATTGCCGTTTTGATCGCACTTTTGTTGCCGGCCGTTCAGCAAGCCAGGGAAGCGGCACGCCGGACGCAGTGCAAGAACAATTTGAAGCAGATCGGCTTAGCGCTTCACAACTATCACGATACTCACCAAGTCTTCCCGCCATCTTATCTGGTGCAACCGAATGTCGATCCGGTGATGGGGACGCCAAACGGCAACGGAGACAATGGTCCGGGGTGGACGATGTTGATGATGATGCTGCCACAACTGGAAAAAGCAAATCTCTACAACTCGTTCAACATCAACTTGCCATCCTGGCACCCCAGCAACGCCACACAGGCTCTTACGGCCGTGTCGACTTATCGTTGCCCGTCAGATGTCTCTGCGACGGGTGTGTACAACGTCGTCGACGGTTGCGGTGCCGGAGCGAACACGCTGGCGACATTCTCGCTCAGCAACTATGTGGCGAACGCGGGACAGATCGAGGTATGGGGCGACGCGGGTGATCTTTCGGGCCTGGCCAACGGTCCGCTCTATCGTAACGGCCGGACGCGCATCGCTTCGATCACGGACGGATTAACGAACACCGTGTTCATGGGTGAACAAACGACGTTTCACACCATCGGCGCGACCTGGGTCGGTGTCGTTCCCAACTCGCAAACATGCCCGACCGCGCGGTTTGCCTATGCCGGCTCCGATGAAGCGGCCCCGCAGATCAACGTCCACTCCGGCCCCGGCGGTCAGTTCGAGATCCCGCCGGTGATCCATCCCCCCAACAGCAACTTGGGCCTGGTTGATGAAATGTATTCGCTGCATTCCGACGGCTGCCATGTACTGCTGGGGGATGGCAGTGTCCGCTTTGCTTCGAAGTCGATGGACTCGTTGGTCTGGTCCTACCTGGCGACATCCGCGGGCAGCGAAGTTGTCGGCGAGTGGTAACGTCCAATTGAATCTAACTCAAAATCGATAGGAGTTTTCCAATGATCGTATTTGTTCGCAGGCCGTTGATGTGCGCGTTGCTGCTGATGTTGTTGTTGGTTGTGGGTTGCGGCTCGCAGCAATTCAGCCCTGCCAGCCGTGAACTGATGAAGCCGTTGCAAACTGCGGTTTTCGCCAAGAAGCTGGAATGGATTGATGCGGCCGAGAAGAAGATTCAAGCTCAATTCAACGCCGACAACATTTCGCGAGACGAACTCGAAGCCCTCTCGGCGATCGTAGAGAAATCGCGGTCTGGCGATTGGCCTGCCGCACAGCGTACTTTGACCACCATGATCGACAGCCAGCGCGCGACCGCTTTCGACATCGCGCGACTGCAGGAGGGTCAACAAAATCAGGCTGCGATGGAGCATCGCAAGCTGGCCAAGCAATCGCGACGTTGAGTTCCTTGAGACGCTCGCCAAGCGGTGAAGTTTTACTGCTTGGCGGGCAATGTTTTCACGAACTCGCAACCTCGAAATAGCCATTCCTTCAGAGCGAGATCCTCCTCGATCCCCGCCGGATCGACCAGAATCCAACCTCTCATCGGCCGGCCAGTGCCGTCGAATGCGCGCACATGGGGCTCGTAAAGTGCCGCCGCCCCTTCCTCGATATCGAGGCGGACAATCAGCGAGTCGCCCCAGACACCAACGCAGATGTTGCCGTTCAGCAGGAACGCGATCCCGCCAAACATCTTCTTTTCGGTGATCCCCGCCACCGGGACCAAGCCTTCGCGTATCCGCGCTGCCAGCGATTGATCGAATGCCATTGTGCTTCTTCTAATTGCGGGCAACCCGCTTTGATGCCCGCTCTCGCCGACGACGAATCGGTATCGCTGTTTTTTCAATCCCATTCAAGTGATTCGATCTCGATCCTGATAGGATGGCTGCCGCGAATTGTGATGGAGGTTCTTCGTTTCAAATCTGTCTCGACGATCTCCTTCCGCAAGAACGCGGCTCTTGCAGATGAAGGAATTCGTGTTCGTGAACAGCTCTTCAGATCCTTTCGATTCCCTGCCTGCGGCAATTGCCTCGGGGAGGCAGATTCTTTCCGCTCGATTCAAGCGAGGTCGGACCGAGTTCTCGATTGAGCATCTACGGGATTCACTTGGAGAAAATGGCAAGTTCGTAGACGCGATCGTCTCGGCCTTTGTTGAGCAAGGACTGATCGAAGAGCAGATCGCCGAACGGCCGCAGGGGGTCACGGCAAATTTGCTGGGACTGTCGTCGGTGACCTATCGAATCAGCCCCAAGATTCTAGAGATTCCCTTCAAGGCTCATCTTGGATTGAGCGTTGATGAAACCAGCCTGACAATTCAAAGGCCCGACTTCTGCCGCCATGTTGTCACACTGTCACCCACCCAGATGAAGCTGGCCGCGGCGATGTGCGAAGGGGGCGAAGCCGGGATCGTGGTCTCGGTGGCAACAAAATTGCGCGGCGGAGAGAAAACCGGCGAACGCCAATTCCGCACTTCGTTCAACAGATCTCTTGCTCTCTTGAGTGTCAGGTTAGAACGATTCGCGTGGCGCCTCGTCGAGAAGTAACGAGTGCCAAGTTCTAGCCTCACGGCGCGCGATGGCCAGGAATTGACCTCGTATCGTCTGCACTGACAGTGCTGTCAGATGCCGATCGTGATTGCCGTCACTTCCATTCACGGACTTTTGCAGACCGAGAAGCAGCAGTCGACGGTGACTTCAGCCTGATCGCGATCAGTGCTTTCCAATCGCGAATCCCGCGGGTCGCCGCACAACTGATGATTCCTTCGACATTGCCTTCTTTCAAGCTATGCATCGGTCGATAGAAAGCCGGTTCGGCGTGACACATGTCAGCACTACGCGGCTTTCGCGACGAAGCAGAGTCAAACGGAAGGAATCGTCTGATGAATGGCAATGGCATGACGCGGCGAGAACTGATGGCCGCGGCAACTGGCGCGGTGGCATTGCCGTTCTTGAACAACTCTGCCGAAGCTGCCAGTCTACCACCGGCGAAGTCCAGCGGACTTCGCATGAATCTGGTCATCTTCATGACCGACCAGGAACGGAAGATCCAGCACTTTCCTGTCGGCTGGGAAGAACAGAATCTGCCCGGATTGACTCGGCTGAAGAAAAACGGGCTCACGTTCGAGAACGCCTTCACGAACGCCTGCATGTGTTCGCCAGCTCGCGCGACGATCCAGACTGGATTCTTTCCCGCGCAGCATGGGGTCAAGTACACGCTCGAAAGCGCGATGACGACCGCGCAGTATCCCCAAGTGCAATTGCCGCTCCCCAACAAACTCAGCAATATCGCCACTGTGATGTCCGCCGCGGGCTACAACGTCGTCTATAAAGGGAAGTGGCATCTGGTCAAACCGAAGGGAACGGATTACGTTCCCAGCGACCTTGGCCAGTATGGTTACACACGCTGGAATCCTCAGGACGCCGGCGCCAATACCGCAGCCACCGAAGAAGGTGGCGGGACTTACGACAACGACGGTCGCTTCATGAACGATGATGGAGACTACCTCGATGGCGAGGAAGGAGTCATCGCCTATCTGGAAAAGGTCGCGTCCAATCAACAGCCGTTCTGCCTGATCGTTTCTCTCGTTAATCCGCATGACGTGCTGTTCTATCCCAAGCTCATGACGAGCGGCGGCTATACGGACGATTGGACGGTCGGGACCATTCAGCCGCCCGCCACCGTCAACGAGAACCTGTCGACCAAGCCGACGGCTCAACAACAGTTTCTGGCACTCACGAAAGCGGGTCTGGGCGAGATCACTACGGTCGAGATGCAGCGAGCCTACCTGAATTTCTATGGCAACCTGATGAAGGTCTCGGACGGCAACCTGGTCAGGGTGCTCGACGTTCTCGAACGGAAAGAACTGCTGAAGAACACCCTGGTGGTGCGCATCGCCGATCACGGCGAAATGGGGCTGGCGCACGGCGGTCAGCGTCAGAAAAACTTTAATTTCTACGAAGAGTCCATCAATATCCCCCTCGTCTATTCGAACCCCGTTCTGTACCCAACGGCTCGTTCGACAAAGGCGCTGGTGTCTCACGTCGATCTGCTACCAACTTTGGCGACGCTGTTCGGTGCCCCGAAACTCGCCTGCAAGAGATGGCAAGGGGTGGACTATTCGAGCATCGTCCTGAATCCGTCCGCTCCGCCGGTGCAGGACTACACCGTCTTCACCTACGACGACTATCAGTCCGGACAAACAGGTCCGCACCCGCTGCCACCGAACCACATCGTGAGTATTCGTGAATCACGCTACAAACTGGCCGAGTACTACGACGCGGAGTTTCCGCTCACCAAACGTCAGTACGAGATGTACGACCTGCAGAGCGATCCTCTCGAAATCAAGAACCTCGCGCACTCGTCTTATGTCCGGACGCCAGCGCAGCAGGTTGAATTCGTGCGCCTGCTGGCCAAGCTGAACGTGGTCAAACTGACACGGCTGAGTTACGCCTGACGGATTCTCACTCTGAGAAGGTCTGAAAGGCTACAATAGACATCGTTTTCTCGTTCCCAAGCTCCAGCTTGGGAACGCCGGTCTTCGAAGCTCCGCTTCGCGTCGATCTCAGCCGATTGCGAACACGACAACAATGCCCCTACGTCCCAGGGCAGAGCGGAAAGATGAAGCCTCGGAACGCCCTGGGTTGAGTTATTTAGTAACGCACCCCCGCTGACTTGGTTTCAAGAGAATCAAGTATGCGGAGAGGAGAGTCAGGGGCAGGATCACGATCGCGTAGGGGACAGCAAAAACTTCTTCGTCACGAAAACCGCCTCCCGCCTGATAAATGCGATAGATGTTTCGCACCGCACCATCACGCGACATGATCAGGTCATAAGTCTTGCCTTCCGAATCCAAGGAGATCCAACGCGATCGACCGAGAATCGCGTCGGGCACGATCAGACTTCGTGTCCAGGCGATCAAGAAGAAGCACGCCAACGCCAGCGTGAAACACCCTGCTTTTCGTCGCCAACCGTGAAAGAACGTGTGCATCGGTACTCTTAATGGAATTCCCCGCGAGGTTCAGCAGACATCAGATGTCTTTCGTCGTTGTTTGCGCCAGCTTTCTGTCTGAAATAAGTCGTGCTCGCCAACTAGGTCTGCCTCACGTCTGTGTATTGACGACTCAATTTGGGGAAGACTGCTTCAGCGGCTTCCAGAGAATCAGGCAAGCCGAGAGCAGGGTCAGGAGCGTGGCGATAGGCCAATGCCTGACATAGTAGACTCGTGGGTTAGATTTCCAAAGTGGCATTATTTGATTTAGATCACCGTTTGAGCTGTGTTTGCGTGTAGACCACCGAATTGTCTGGCGATCCGATGTTGGGCCGTTGTAGTAACAAATCCACCCTCCCAAGTGTGCCAGGATATATTCGTCGCCGCCAAAACCGACGCAGATCCTTTCTTCAGCTCGCAAGCTTCTTATCCAACTGGCCGCCAGCATACTCGCCATCACAAGCGCGATGCAGCCCGCTTTTCGTCGCCAGCCTTGAAAGAAGCCGTACATTGTTCTTCGCTTTATGAAGCACTGGCAGAACAATTTGGCAAAGGCTCGTCAGGAAGTTGTCGTCCCACCATCCAGAGGATCAAGAGCCAGGTCAAAGGAACTACGACTGTTATCAACGGGCGAGCCGGATGATACGTCAGGTAAGGATTTCCGTAGTCGGGGCTGCCCGACCAGTGTTCGATACCTTTAACGGCGGTGTCGACTGCTAACAAGATTGTTGCCGTACCCAACATCCATAGCAGCGGCGTGAAGAGATACCGATTGGTGTGACGCATGGCGAAGTAGGCGAAGTATAACGTCCACGCGTATGGCATGAGACCCGTCCATCCAGTAAAGGGGACGACTATGCTTTTGAGGTCTGGTTGAACAAAAGACCACAATTCAAATGCAGTAACAATTAGCGAAAACACCAAGTAGACAGCCAACACGCGACGGGCTCGCAGAACTGTGGCGTCTGTCATGGGACTCTCCTGCTATCTGGATCAAACACTGCGAGCACGACGCAGTGTGGTGATACGAGAAGATCTCACGATATCCATTGCAACCGAGCAAGGGCAAGCAACGCGGTCAATCACCGCAACCACGATGCGCCATGAGAAGCCAGAGGAGGCAGGGATTCGCTAGATACTGCGTTGCCTATGCCCGCATCGGCCACGGCTCCAACACCAATCACGTCTTCGCCGATCTGTGTTTCGTCCGTGTTCATCCGTGGCTAAGCACTCTTACTGCTGCCCCGGCAGGAACTTCTTCAGCTTGCCCTTAAACAGGTCATCGACCTTGTCTTCAAGGGCGCCGCCCAAAGCGCCTTCGATTGCGCTGCCGCCAATTTGCGTTGCCAGATCAGTGAGGACTCGCGGGTCGAGTTGGAATTGGGAAAGTGAACCGCGGACGGGAACCTTCAGGGACTTCCCCTTGAAGCCCGCCAGTAGCTTTTGATCTTTGATCCAATCTTCTAGGATCGCGATCTGCAAAACGAGGTCGACCGATTCGTCGAGCAGGCCGACCGAACCGGACGAGACGACTGTTCCTTCACCGATCTGGAACGTGACGTTCTGGTGATAGGCTCGCCCTCCCACCAGTTTGATGGGAATCGCTTGTTCGGGCATTTGCATCCAGACGCGGTCTTGCGGGGCACCGGCGGGAGCTTTGCGAGTGATGATCGATTTGATCTGATCGACGAACGACGTGATTTGCAGACCACCCGGTCCCGGACGCACGCGGACTTGGTGGACGGACAGAGTGCCGGCCATATCCCCCTTCATCGGGGCCGACAAGGGCAGGGCTCCATTCGTGACATCCAGCGAAAATTGGCCGTCGATCTGAGTCGCGTCGGCCAGCATCGGGGCGACGTACTTCAGCCAGCGATTGCACAATTCTGGCGTGATCTGGACACCTTGAATCACCTTCTCGGTCGGTAAGACCAGCAGCGACGGGTTGCGATCGAGTCGAATCTGCGGAGTCAGATGCACCTTGCCCTGGGCCACCGTGGTCTCGATCGGGGCGAATTGAGCGATTCCTTTGTCGAGCTTGGCGGAGATGTCGGTCGGTCCTACAGGCAGGCCTTCGATCGTGGCGGAATCCCAGCCGATCCCGGCCGTTCCTGCCAAGTCGGTCAGACCGTTGGGACTACCGAGGCTGGCCAGCGATCCTTTCAGCGTAATGGGTCGCGTCTGCTTGCCCGTGAGTTGTACCGACTTCTTCAGCGAATCGCCCATGCGCTGGCTGACGATCGCCCAGTCGTAGCCGAGCTCTCCTTGGAGATCGACTTGCTGAGTCGTCGACAATTGTGCGAGCGTCCCGTGAGCGTTCACACTGAGGCCATCCCCCTGAACGGACGCCGTCTCCAATTGCAACTTGTCGGCGGTGAGGTCGTAAGTTCCTTTACCTAGCAGATGCAACTCGGGTTCACGCCACAATGCGACCCAATGCAGTTCCCGATTCGGGAGCGTTTCGAGATCGGCAACGATCAGTTTGGTGACAGTGGCGTCCAAATCGGCAGTGATCACGGTTCCTTCTTCGACCAAGTTGGCTCGACCTTCGAGCGTTCCCATCAACGTATAGGATGGAATTGGCAGGGCTTGATTCTTCCAGCGTGACAACTTGTCCAAGTCGCCTCGATAAGCGGCATCGCCGGTGATCCGTTCGAGTTGACCGTTCGGCTTCAGGTCGACCAGCAATTCGTGAACGCGAACCGCGAGGGCCGTGGCCGTCACTGTGGTCTGTGGCGATGTCCATTGGCTCTGTGCGACCGACCAGATGCCGGCCGATTCGAGCTTCACCTGAGGTTCTTTGATCCACCACTGAGGTCCGCGAGCATCCAGGTTGGTGATATCGCCCGTCAGGCTAACCACTTCAATCTGATCGGGGTTCGCGGTGATGGTCGTATCGATCTTCGTCGTGCCACCGAGTTGCCAGCCCGCAACCGAGACGAAGGGCCGCAGCCGGTTCTGCCAGGTCTGCAGGTTGCCTCCCAATGACGCTTTGACGGCATACGCTGGGGCTTTCGCGGTCAGATCGACGGGCTGCTGCAGCGCGGCCACGAGCGTATCCGGGCCGCTCGTCAACTTCATGTCACCCGATTGAATCTGCGTCAGAGTGGAATCGCCGGTCGTCTTCGCGGCGGCATGCATCCCCAAGACCAACTGAGCTTCCTGCCAGACGGTATCCTTCGACAGATTCCACTGGAAGTTATCCATCTGCACGACGGCGGTCAGCGTGACCTGATCGGCTTCAGCTCGTCGAATCTCGCCCTCGATCTTCAGCTTGCCCGCGATCTTGTCGATGCCCAGATCGATGAATTGCTGCAGGTTTTCTTCCAGGCGATTCAGATCACCGTTGGCCGTGAAGGTGGCGTCGGTCAGCGAACCCTTGCCTGTCAGTTTGAAGAAATCAGACTGACACGTCATCTGATCGATCGTAACCAGGTCTTGCGCACGGTGAGCCAGCAAATTCAGCTTGATAGGCTCGTTCCAACTGACCGGCTTCCCTTGATTGGTCGCGGCCAGCTTGTCAACGGTGGCGTCCGCCGTCCAGGTTCGAGCACTGTTTTGCAGTTCGCTCTTCAGATTCACATCGACGCTGCCGCTGGTGACCTGTGTTCCTTCGCGAACTCGCAGGGTATTCGGCAGCAGCGCGGCGAGTCGTTGCAGATCGAGGTGTCCGTGAATCGTGTAGTCCTGGTCGGCCAGGATCGAACTGAATGCATTCAGCGGTGACGCTTCGATGCCCACCAGCGGGATATCACCGGTCGCAGTGAGTTCACCGACTTCGGTCTGTAGCTGCAGGCCTTGCATCGAAAGACGCTGCTGCTGAGCGGCCACGCGACCTGCCAGCGATGTCGTTTCGAGAGTGACGCGATCTTGCTTCAGTGCCGACAATCCGGCCAGCACGAATTTGCTGACGGTGATGCGTCCATCCCAACTCCAGTCGTACTTCGTCCAGTCGGAGGGAGCGTCGGCGAGGTTGACCTGACTGCGAGCATCCGCATCGATCGTTCCGGCGAGTTCGGCAGTCGGTTCGACGCGTGCCAGGGCCGGCAGCAGCTTGTCGAGATTCCAACCGACCGCCTTCAGGCGAATGTGCTTGGAACCGGGCGTCATCGCGACACCGTCTTGTGTTGGTTCGTTACCGAATCGAAACGCCAGCCAATCAGTGGCGGGCTGCAGCGACGCGGCGTCCTTGTCGGGAATGTCGCCGATCGTGATTTCGAACTCTTCGATCGCCCCCTTCTGGGACCGCACCACCAGCGATAACGGTTGAATCGTCGTCGAGCGTGCGGTCGCTTTGTGTTCCATCGCGACAGTCGCGCCGTGGACTTCCAAATCGAAATCAGGGATCGGAGCTTTGCTCGGCGGGCCACTCATCATCTTGGCGAGGACGTCTTCGGCATTCGATCCGTCGGCGCGGAACTGCAGATTGACTGTCGGTTCCAGCAGAATCAGGCGACCCAGGTTGGCCTGACTGACAGCCAGCTTCCAGAGTGGCAAACTGGTCGAGAACTCTTTCACATCCAGAAACGCGTTGCCGTCCGCGTCCGTCGCATGCAGATCGCGGACGATCACTGACTGTAGCCAGCCGAGCGAAGCCGAACCAATTTCGACTTTGCCGGGATACAACGGAAACAGCAGCTTGGGAACTTGTTGTTTCAAGTCGGTCTGGGCGACGATCATCGGGGCGAACCAACCGGCGATGGCGAGACTGCACCCGAGCAGCATTAACACACGGCTGAACCAGCGGCGGCGTGGTTTGATCGGCGCGGCGGGTGCGGCGACAACGGATGCCGGCGCAACGGCAGGTGCGGATTTGACTTCCGTCATAATATTCCAGCCATCAAGACAAAGGACCAGACCGAGTGGTGACAGGTCGATGGCGCGGACGACGCTCCATCGTCGCAGACCGGTTTCCCGGCGATGCGAATGATAATGCAACCAGCTAGCTTACGTCGACGTCAGTTCGTCTTCGTAGCCCAGGCCCCCAAGACCTTGGGGTGGATTATGCGGCGTTGGCTGGCAGCGAGCGCGGCTTGGGGAAGGCCAGCATGCGCAGGCCGTTCAGGATTACAATCACCGTGCTGCCTTCATGACCCAGGACCGCCACAGGCAGGGGCAGGACCATGACAAACGTCAGCACCAGTAGCGTTCCCATCATGCCGAACGCCAGGATCAAGTTTTGCCGCACGATCTGCTGCGACTTCCTGGCGAGCGCGATCGCGTAGGGCAACCGACGCAGATCGTCGGCCATCAACACGATATCTGCCGTTTCCAGCGCGACATCGGTCCCCGCACCACCAAGCGAGAACCCAACACTGGCACCCGCCAGCGAGGGGGCATCGTTGATGCCGTCGCCAATCATCCCGACGGGCCCGATTTCCTTCTTGATGATCGCCAGGCGCTGCAACTTTTCGTCGGGCAACAGTTGGCCTTCGCCTTCCATACCCAGTTGGCTGGCGATATGAGTCACCACGCTTTGATGATCTCCCGAGAGCATCGTCAGCGATTTCATCCCCATCGCTCGCAGTTCCTGGATCGCCAGCGCGGCCGTCGGACGCAATGTGTCGGAGACGGCCAGGATGCCGAGGACGCGGTGTTCGTCCGCGACGCCGATCAACGTGTTGCCGATCACCTGCAGACCAACCGCCTGTTGAGACAACCCCGGGTCGCAGGGAGTGCCAGTGTCTACGAACCAGCTCAACTTGCCGACCCAACGCCGCTGGCCGTTGATCAGTCCGAACACACCATGACCGATCACCGCTTCGACATCATCGGCGTCCGGAATGGCGATGCCACGCACGCGTGCCGCTTCCGTGACAGCCCGTGCCAGCGGGTGTTCGGACAGCGATTCCAAGCCGGCAGCGATCGTCAACAATTCGGTCTCGGACACACCTGCCGCTGTGTAGATGCCGTTCAGTTGAGGTTGCCCGATTGTCAAAGTGCCAGTCTTGTCGAATGCCATTGCTTCCAGCAAGGCGGTCTGTTCCAGATGGCTGCCCCCTTTGAAGAGCACGCCACCGCGAGCGGCGCTGGCGATCGCCGACAGAATTGCCGACGGGATCGAAATGACCACCGCACAAGGCGACGCTGCGACGAGTGCCGTCATCGCGCGATGAAACGAGTTCCGCACGGAATCACCCAGGACATAGGCCCCAATCAAGTACACCGCCGCGGTCCCCACCAGCACGATCCAGGTGTACTTTTGACCGAACCATTCGGTGAACTGCTGCGAGACCGCTCGTTCCGACTGCGCAGATTCCACCATATTGATCATTCGCGCCAACGTCGTTTCGCTGGCAATTCGCGACACTTCCACTTCAATCGCGCCGTGTTGGTTCATCGTCCCGGCCAGGACCGGATCGCCGACTTGACGCTCGACAGGAATCGATTCGCCGGTCATCGGCGACTGATCGACGACGGTGTGACCTTCCAGCACCACGCCATCCGCGGGAATTCGTTCAGAAGGACGCACCACGATACGATCGCCGACAACGAGTTGGCCGACAGGAATCGTTTGCTGTTGCCCTTGCCGAATCACGGTCGCTTCGTCGGGAGTCAGCTTCATCAAGGCCGTGATCGCACCCCGGGTTCGCCCCATGATGATATGTTCTAGGGCGTGCGACAGCGAAAACAGGAACAGCAGCACCGCTCCCTCGGGCCAGTCGCCCAGCATGGCCGCCCCGACCGCTGCCAGGATCATCAGCAGGTCGATGTTGACTTCGCCATGAATCAGATCCGAGAGTGCTTCCCATAAGGTCCGACCGCCACCGGCGATGAACGAAATGGCATAGGCGAGCAACACATACCAAGGTTCATAGTTGTTCGACCCGGTGACGTAACCGCTCGATTGGAACTGCAGGCCCAGCCCAACCAGCATCCCCGCGAGGCAAGTGGCTGGTTCGATAAACTCAAACCAGAGTGGCGCGGCGTGGTCGGGCGAATCGTGGTTGTGAGCAGTGATGATTCAATCCTTTTCGGGCAGCAATGGGAATCATTGTCTGCCCCGTCTTGCATCCCTGCACGTGGGCAATGTCGTCAACTGGATGATATTCGCTCACGGGGAATCAACAAAGAGCGAACGAGGGATTCGAGGATGATTTCAATGACCGCAATTGTGTTTTCGGGAGCGACCATCGCACGGCGTGGGAGAATCGGCACACGGAGTGCCGTCTACTTGCGGTCGGCTTGGTCGTCGATGCCGCTCGTGAGCTGAATATCCGATTGTCGCGTCAACGGGGCAGGTAGGTGGAAGTAACCGGGGCTGTTCTCTTCGTCGTCAAAACCTAAGACTCCGGTCTCTTCGCGTTCACGCTCGCGCTTGGCAATCTTGGATTGCCCATACGTGTGACCCGCGATAGCTCCGCCGATCGCCGTGATTGGAACAGTAATCATCGGCAGGCCCGTCCGTAGCGACAGTGCGGAATGACCTCCCAGCGCGACCTGGATCCCCATGATTGGATAGACCACACGATACAACTCGCGCTCTGTTTCCCAATCGCCGTTCAACTGAGCATAGCCCAGTGTGTCGTTCACGGCATGAGTGTAGCGCCACAGCGCGAGCACAGGCAGTTCGTTGAACGATGCATAGGGGCCTGGCAGCCGTCGCCCATGGATATCCTTGGCATAGGCGGCTTCACTGATTAACAGGGCGGGCACGTCCGAGTTGACGTAGAGCGAATTCGTAAAGGGGTTGTACATGTCTCCCCCGAAGACTCGACAAGGAAGCAGCGTGTAATTGATCAGCCCGGCTGTCCCGAACGTGAATCTCCAGCCCGGCGAGATTCGGTCGTTGTGGCACAACCGCTTCCATTCGCCGATCGGGTCGTACTGGTTCACTCGCACCAGGACATCGCCCAGATCGTTATCCTGCATATAGGCAGTCAGCTTGGTGGATGTGTCCTCGGTGAAGGCGTGATTATTCACCTTCGGACTCATCGGCAGGATGCGAGTCGGGAATCCGATGACCCAGGACATTCCATCCAGAAATTTGTTCGGCTTGCCGTGTACGAACTCGATCTCGGGCGGAGGCGGATTTTCGGCGATTGTTTCTGCGAAGCGGCCGTACCGATACGGAGTCGTGGCGCATCCGAGGCAACTCGGTCCACAACCGATCATCAGTAGTAAAAGCAGCCGTAGCTGTGGTCCCATGACGCCGCTAATTGCAAAGGGAACGCACTAGACAAATACCAACAACTCCTGCGAGGCCAGTCGCTGTTGCCGACGATCTAACGAGAGTTCGCGAAGCCGATTCTTGACGTGGTCAAACTCGCCAGAGATTGGGAGGCGGCGGGAAAGCCGTCCAGTCCCTGGCGAGATTGGCGACGAGTGACAAATGTGAATGAATTGTTCGGAAGAATTTCGTCGTCTGATAGTACTTTTGCCATGAACTGGCAACAGAGAGTTTGGGAGCCGGTTGATTTATGGCCTTTCGAGGCCGTGATTTGGCGTTCGAGCTGATTTGCCGCAATGAATTTGTGACGGAACCGGCAGATTCTGCCGATGCCGCCATCGTTCCGTTCCAGATTGGCCGTTTTGAGATCATGGAGAGTCACGCTTCAGGGGTTTCCGATTTGAGGCGCTCGTTCGTTCGCTGTGGAACCCCGAAGGGGATCGCTGTCGGCGACGGTTTCGCTCCACCACGTTGCCCGCAAGTGGTCTGCACAGGTAAAGTACCGGCCGTCGCATTCACAACGGGATCTGACGCAGCAACTTGATCAGACAACATTGAAATCGCAGGACCGAATATGTCGGCCGAAATTATCGCTGTCGGAACGGAAATTACCTCCGGCGCGAAGCTCGATACAAACAGTCAGTGGCTCAGCCTGGAGTTGGCGGAGATCGGGATTCCCGTGCGGGCTCACTGCACAATCTGGGACGACCTGGAAGAAATGGTCGCCGCCATCCGTACCGCCGCCGAACGCAGCGACGTGGTTCTGATCACAGGTGGCCTGGGCCCGACACTCGACGATCTGACGCGAGAAGCTCTCGCGAGGGTTGCGGGCGTGGAACTCGAACTGCACGCTCCTTCACTGGAACACGTCAAGACGATGTTCGCGCGTCGCAATCGGCCGATGCCCGAGCGGAACGTGATGCAGGCGATGTTTCCGATTGGGGCTCAGCCTCTTCCCAACCCACGCGGAACCGCCCCCGGAGTCTGGATGACAGTGACTCGTAGCGATGGCAAGCAGTGTCGCATTGCCGCGATGCCTGGTGTGCCGAGCGAAATGAAGATGATGTATCGACAGCAGGTCGTGCCCCGTCTGGACGGAGGCGGCCGAGTCATTCGACGCGCTCGCATCAATTGCTTTGGCGTCGGGGAATCGCAGGCTGAAGAAATGCTCGGCGAATTGACCGCTCGCGGTCGCGATCCCGATGTCGGCATCACCGCTCACGAAGCGACAATCACGCTGCGGATCACCACCGAAGGACTGAGCGCGGAAGAATGCCGCGAGAAAATTGAACGCACACGCAACGCCATCATCAATCGCATGGGCTCCTGCGTGTTCGGATCGGAAGACGAAGAGCTTGAGCACGCTCTGGTGCGACTGCTCAATCAGCGTCGCGCGTCGCTTTCAACGGCCGAATCGGGAACTGGCGGGCTGCTGTCGTATAAGCTGACGGGCGTCTCTGGTTTCGATACTTGCTACAAGGGCGGCGTCGTCGCACCGACCCATGCCGCCAAACGCGACATGCTCGGTGTCGATCCCCTGATGCTGCGTTCCTACGGTGACATCAGTTCCGAAGCGGCGGAAGCAATGGCCCGAGGTTGCCGTCAAAAGTTCGGCACCAACTTCGCCCTCGCCGTCACGGAATGGGCCGACTTCAAAGCCGACGACCCCTTCGCCGCGGTCCCAGCCAGCTTCGTCGCCCTCGCTGGCCCCAAGGTGATCCAAGTCGAAAAGGTCCAGCATTTCGGCGATCCCGAGATCGCTAAGAGTCGCACCGCCAAGACCGCGATGAACATGTTGAGGTTGCATCTTATTGGCGGTTAGTGCTCCGACCATCGGTTTGGTCGGGGTGCCACGGTTTTGGAGTCCTCGACAAGGCCGTGTCTTTTCTTCTGCTATGAGCTGATGTCGGATCAATCATCCTCGACAGAAGCAAATTAACTTTGACGTTGAGCCCAAGCCAGCACGGCTTTGTCGAGGACTCCAAAACCTCCAAAACCGTGGCACCCGGCGATGAATATACTGCGACTGCACTTGATCGGCGGCTGAATTTTCCCGCTGCTCGACACGTGCGAGGGGAAGAAACGCAATATTTTGCGGTGCGAGCCCGGATAATCGCGATTTTGCCGCGTCAAGCGTTGCCTCGTACTAAGACAGGTGGTCGAATAAAGTCGGCGTGCCACGGTGGCATTCTTGTTTCGAGTGTTCTTCGCTGCTGACGAATGCAGATTCGTTGAAAGAAGTAGTCATGCGAGCCTTTCGACGCGCAACTTCGTTTTCGACTCTTCGAATGTTCTGCATCGTTTTGATAGTGGCTATCTCGGCTGCTGCCGCCGATGGGCAATCCCGATCACCAATCCCCTCTGTCGAACAGCAGAAAGAGATTGCCAAGGTTCTGGATGACACTTACGGTCTGTCACGTTTGGAAGCGGTTTCTAAGAAGCAGGATGCTGCTAAGAAGTTAATGGAAGCATCTCGCGATCCGAGCGTTTCGGCAGACGAACGCTATGTCATCTTAATGGCCGTTCTTCCCCTGGCCAAAGACGCCGGCAATTTCTCGGTCTGGTCTGACGCGGTTGACGACCTGACGAGCAAGTTCGAGATGGATGCAACTCGAGAGAAAGCCAGGCTGCTGACCGGATTCTTGAGTGCGGCGAAGACGGTCTTGGTTTTGAAACCCGCCGTCGAAGAAGCATTGGCGTTGGCTCGGGAAGTCGCTCAAGAGAATCGATTTGCCGATTCAATGTCTCTGATTGGTTCAGTGGATACAGCAGTCCAACGCATCAGCGGCACGAATGGTCTAAAGCCAATGATCGTAGAGACGCGTGAGATGGTCGCTGCACGCGAAAAGTTGTGGAAGGGATATCAAGCGGCAAATGCCAAGCTGACGACAGACGCCGACGATGCAAATGCGCTCCTGACGGTCGGGCGATGGCGTGTTTTCCAGGAATCCGACTGGAAGTCGGCGTTACCTTTGTTGGCGAAAGTGAGTGATGCCAAGTGGAAGACCGCTGCGACGCTGGAACAGGCCTCACCAACGGACGCCATGGCTCAAGCATCGGTTGGAGACGCCTGGTGGGAACTTGCTCAACTCGAAACCGGGTCTAATAAGAAAGTCCTGCTCCTCCATGCAGCCGAATGGTATGAACGGGCACAACCCCAACTCACCGCGGCACTCAAGAAGCAACTCGTTGCGAAGCGCCTGGATGAGATTTCGCTGATGAAGTCGGCTGGTACGACGAAGCCCAACTCACCGCCAACCGCGGTTCCCAAGTCATCCAATTCTTCGGCGGCGACCGAACCCGGCGAATGGGTTGATCTGCTCGATTGGACGGCAGGGGTGAATTGGACGACTCGAGGGTTCGAATGGAACAAGTATTTAGAAAAGGAACCTGCTGCTGATGAGATCGTCTTGAAAACTGGTGAGTACGGTCGGTTCCCTCTCGCGGGTTCGATTAGTGGAAGCTACGAACTGGAACTCGAATTCGTTCGTCAAAGCGGTTCCGAGACCGTCGGCCTTATTTTCCCAGTTGGTGACCATCTATTGTATCTTGAGCTCAGTGCTCTCAACGGATCAACCGGCGGGGTCGGCTACATCGATGGCAAGTGGTTTGATCAGAACGGGACCGCACATACTCCTTGTCCGATCGCCAACAACGAGCGACATCAAATTCGAATTCGTGCCAAGTCGGATGGTCATCGCGCCAGCTTCAATGTCGATCTGGACAAGGAACGCGATTACATTGCCTGGGAAGGAGCGGACGAATCCTTGGTGTGTAAGGATAACGGACCGTGGTCGGTCTCAATGATTCGTCATGTCTGGCTGACTTCACATCTAGGGAGGGTCAGTTTTCAGAAAGCCCGCCTGCGGATGACGTCCGGTGCGATTCGGCGCGACTTCCCCTCTGAGGCGGACCGCGAAGACGATCTGAAGAGTGGGTTTGTGCGACTGGTCTATCAGAAAATCAGCGATGGCCGGGCTTTGGGAGAACGTCTGCCAATCAATCAAGTACTCACGTCGACGCCGGAATATCAGTGGCCCCGCGTCACGCGCGACTTTAAGGCTTGCGACGATTACTATGGTGCCCATGCTCTATCACGACTGAAGTGTCCGGTTCCGGCGGGCGCGAAAAGTTTCTCGGTCGTCGGTTACAATTGCGCCAGCGGTTCGTCCAAGTACAGCCTGTGGATTGACGGGAAGCGAATCGATGAATCGCAATCCGGCAATATCGCAATCATGAAGATCGACGTTCCGCCCAAGTCTTCGGTTCTTGAACTGGTTGCCGATCCGAATGGCGATGGGTCGTTCGACCTGACGTACTGGTGCTATCCCCGCTGGCACTTAGTTCCCGCTGCGCGAATCACCGATAAGATGCTGGACGGCAAGGCCGGGGCCGCGCAATTCAGCGTCGCTTCGAGCACTGTCGCCGAGGGTTCGCTGACCCACAACGTGCCGCTCTCCAAGACGACGGTGATCAATTTTCGTGACGCTCAATGTTGTGATGAGTTTATTCAAGCGCATGCCCCTTCGAGCATGACGTTTGCCGTCCCCACCGGCATGAATCGTTTCACCGCGGTTGGCATGACTCCCTATCATCACCAGGTCAGATTTGAAGTTTGGGCCGACGCGAAGCGTATCTACCAAAGCCCCCAAGGGGGGCTGGTCAATATCGACGTCAAACTGCCGCCGGGGACGAAAACCATCGATCTGAAGGTCGACGAATTGGCTGATACTCAATTTGACCAGAGCATGTGGTGCTATCCACGACTCTATCGAAAGTGAGTCGCGGGCTACTTCGCATCACGGTTCTGTCGGCGATTCGGTTGCCCACCCCAGAGTGGCTCGACCATCTCGTTGCTCCAGGCCTTCCAGAGTGATGTTAGCTCTGCCACTTTCTCGGGGTGTTTCTCGGCCAAGTCGTGGGCTTCGCCGATGTCGTCTTTCAGGTTATAGAGCCGCGGCGCGGTCACGCCTTTGGAGGGGAAGTTGTCTACGTTCAGATCGTATTGGACCAACTTCCAGTCGCCGTGACGGATCGCGTTTTGTTCGCCCAGTCGCCAATAGAGCGTTTCGTGAGGTTTACCGCTCGACTGGCCTTTGATGAATGGCAGCAGGTTGACGCCGTCGAACTTCCATTCTGGTTTCACATCGATTCCTGCCGCCGCCAGCGCCGTCGGTTGGATATCGAGCTGAATCACCGGTTGATCCAACACTGTTCCAGGAGTGATCTGCCCCTTCCAATAGACTAGGAATGGAACGCGAACGCCCCCTTCCAGCGTGGTTCGCTTGCTGCCTCGTAACGGGGCATTGTTGCTGCTGTTGATGGTCGTTCCCTGCATCGTCGGTCCGCCGTTGTCACTGATGAAGAAGATCAACGTGTTCTCTTCCAGTTGAGCGGCCCGCAGCGTCTTCAAGACTTTGCCCACAGCATCATCCATGGCGGACAGCATCCCGGCATAAGTCTGCCGAGGTTTTGATGTGATCGATGAGAACTTCGCCAGCCGATCTTTGTCGGCTTCCATTGGCGTGTGAACCGCATTGAATGCCAGGTACAGGAAGAAGGGCTTCTTCTGATTGCGTTCGATGAACGAGACCGCCTCTCGCCCGAAGGCATCTGTCAGATATTCCGGTTCCGAGATCTTCGTCGTGCCGCGCATCACGGCTGCTTCTTGCTTGTCGAAGTAAGTGTGAGCCCCACCAAGAAATCCGTAGAATTCGTCAAAGCCTCGCTGCATTGGGTGGAACTTCGCTCCGCTACCCAAGTGCCATTTACCTACCAGCCCGGTCACATAGCCCGCGTGCTGGAAGCGATTGGCGATCGTGGTTTTTGACAGCGGAAGGCCGAGTCCATTTCCACCGCCACCTCCTTCGCCGCCGGGATTGAACTCGTGGCCGAAGCGCTGCTGATAACGTCCGGTCAACATCCCAGCCCGGGTGGGACTGCAGTACGGGCCCGAGACATAGCCATTTGTGAATCGAGCTCCACCCGCTGCGATTGAATCGATGTTCGGTGTGGGGATGTCTTTGCCACCCTGAAACCCGAGATCGGCATACCCCAGATCGTCCGCCACAATCACCAGTACGTTGGGCTGTCGAGCCTTTTCTTGTGCTTGCAAATGGGAAGTATGCACGGCCAGACTGGCGGCCATGACAAATGCGACCTTCATTCCGTCTCGAAACATCTGTGGACTTCCCATTTCGTCAACTCGCGGGTCAAACCGGTTTGGACGCACGTGGCCGACATCGGCGACTGAAGTCGTCGCCAATGTCGGATCAACGTGCTGACTCAATACGTATCCGTCGTATCAGGCCTTTTCGCGCTTGGCGACCCAATCGCGAGTTTGTGGCTTGCCGTTTGGTCGTTCATTCTCGGTCTTACCGGTGATCGTATCCCCTTCCAGCTTACCCGAAAACTTCGTCACGACCTTTTGGTCATTACGTTCACGAGTCACCGTGAACGAGATCTGACCGTCTTTGAACGTCGCATTTTCGATGGCGATTTCCTTGCCGCCCTGACCCGGAACGCTGCCAGTCAACTTGTCACCGTCCAGCTTTATCTTTGCTGACAGGTCACGGGTTTGATTGTTGGTGGGATCGGTCACAGTCCATTTCCAGGTGCCGGTCGGATCTGCTTCGGCGGCATGGACCTGGCTGACCAGGCCAACAAATGCGAGGCTCAGAATCAACAAATCTCGTCGTCTCATGAGTAGCTTCCTTCAACTGAAAAGGGTTCTAATTCGTCATCACCAAAGTAGAAGGCACACTCCGTGTGCCGTATGTCTTCCAATTCACCGCACATTCCCGGGCCGGCGCAGGCAATAGACGTGCGCGGCATTGGCGAACATACGAAGAACACCATCCGAGCAGGATGGAGCGACTGAACAGAAACGGTCATGGTGAGACCCGCGGTCTCGTCAGGCACCTCCGGATTGCCGGTCAGCGCCATCACTCGCGATCATTCAACGGGAGTGGAATGCCCCCGGAACTGGACTGCACCCATTTGGTTTATCGAGTGAGACTCGACTCGTCAACGACTGCGACTCGTTTTTCAGTTCAACTTCAGGTTCGACCCGCCATCGTTCGTCATTCCCGCGCAGGCGGGAATCCAGTGCATTCACATCGAATCACTACCCAGGTTCGGAGTCGAACGAAATCCAAAGTGCTGAGTCGACAGCGTCAGATAAATGCGCTGGATTCCCGCCTGCGCGGGAATGACGGAAATGGTGGCCGGACCTTGAACCACTCTCGCTTGATCCGTGTTTCATCCGTGGCTAACTCTTCTCTTACTCCACGTTACGCCGCTGACGACTGATTCGCAGGGCGGAAGTTGCCGTCGTCGCTGACATCTTCGAAGCGGACGCTCATTCGTTTCGACACGCCGGATTCTTCCATCGTCACGCCGTACAGCACATCGGCCACCGTCATCGATCGCTTGTGGTGCGTGATCATGATGAATTGAGTCGACTGCTGGAATGCCCGGACGACCGCCGTAAATCGCTCGACGTTGGCCTCGTCCAGTGCGGCGTCAACTTCGTCGAGGATACAGAACGGACTGGGCTTGCTCTTGAAGATGGCCATGATCAACGCGATCGCAGTCATCGTCTTTTCGCCACCGCTTAACAGCGAGATGCTGCGCAGTTCTTTACCTGGTGGACGAGCGGCGATGTCGATGCCGCAGTCGAGCACGTCGTTCGGATCTTCCAGAACGATGTCCCCTTCACCGCCGCCAAAGACCTGACGGAACAGTTCCTGGAAGTTAGTGCGGATCGTCGCGAATGTTTCGGCGAACAGACGGCGGCTTTCCGTGTTGATCTTGCGGATGATGTCTTCGAGCGTGCTCTTCGCTTCGACCAGATCCTGCAATTGAGCCGAAAGCTGCGTGAAGCGCGTTTCCAACGCTTCTAAATCTCGCAGGCTGTCTGTATTGACCGCGCCCATCAACTTCAATTGTTTGCGCAGACGATTGACTCGCGACTCAATCTCTTCGCGCACATCGCTGAACGTGAGTTCCCCGGATGTCGATGTCAATTGATTCGAGGATTGTTCGTCAGCTTCCTCTTCAGCAGTTTCAGTCTCTTCGGCCTCCTGATGTTTCGGAGTCCTCTTCGAAGCATGGCCGGCGGCTTTGGCCTGCCGCTCTTCGACGACGAGCCGCAATGCCGAGGCACCCGATTCCACGACTTCGCTCAGCCTCACCTGATATTCTTCGTCCAACCGTTCGTTCAGCATGTCCAGGCCATGCCGCATGTCGCGGACACGCATCTCTTCGGCGTAACGGCGATCGGAAAGTTCGCGGCGCTCTTTGCGGATTGCCAGTTCCTGTTCGACCAGTTGACTCCGTTCGACACGTAACGCCAGCTTCTTGCCGTGCAAGGTGGCGGCTTCCGTGGCGACATGTTCGTTCGCCAGCAATTGTTCGTCGCGAACGGCCCGTGTATTCAAGACGTTCAGTGTGATCTGCTGTCGCTTGGCGACTGACGACAGGCTGCGGCGCTCGGCCTCTTCGTATTGCGAGATGCGTTGCTGCAATTCCTCGGTCAATCGCGATGACTGGCTGCGCAACGAATCCAGTCGCTCGCCTTGCTTGGCCAGATCCAGTTGATCGGCAGAACGTCGTTGCTCCAACTGCTGCAACTGTTGTTCAATCGACAACATATCTTCGGTGGCCGCGGCGAGACTCGCTTCCAGATGATGTAACGCTTGCTCGGCCGCAGCCGTTTGCTCGTCGACCGCGGTTAACTCGACCGTGAATTTCTCGAGATCGCGTTCTGCCGTCAGCCGTTGCATTTCCAGAGCCGTTCGCTCTTTCCGCAAGCGATCCAACGTTTGATCCTGCGCTCCCAGGTCCGACTTCAAATCCGAGAGACGTTGGTTGGCATAGTCCAGTTCCGCCGCGATCGATTCCAATTCGGAATCGGCTCCGGTCAATGACTGGTAGACCGACTGCAACGAGGATTCATGTGCGGCGATATCGCGATCCAATGACACCAGATCATTCTTCAACCGTCGCAGTTCGCTTTTGCGTGAGAACAAGGCTGTCTCACTGCGAATCGTCCCGACGTACATCGTGCCGTTGGCTTCCAGCAACTCGCCCTGCAGCGTCACGAAGCGCAGTCCCTTACCGGCACCCATCGCCAGCCGAGTCGCATCGTCCATCGTCCGCACGATCCAGGTATCGGCCAGCAGCGACGCGGCTAACCCGGTGGTTCCTCGATCCGATAGCACCAGCCCATCCGCACGAGTGACGACGCCAGGTTCCTGCGTGAGATCAGGCAATGTGGACGGATCGAATTGCATGTGGATGAAACGCGAATGGTTCAGCCGGTCCGGCATCGGCTGGCTGGCGGCGCGATCGGGAATCGCCACAAAGCCGACGCGGTTCGTCAGCAGCACTGTTCCTTGATTCAAATAGTCCAGCAGCGCCTGATATTCGCGTAGCACGATCAACTGGGCGCGAGGCCCCAGCGCGACTTCCAATAGAGCGGCGTGCTCCAAGTCGACATCCAGCAAATCAGCGACGCTGCCGACGATGGTGTTCCACGGCGGATAAGCGGATGAGCGGGCCCGGCTGAGGATATCCTTGACCCCAATCCCCAAGCCTTCCTGACGGAGTTCCAAGTCTTCCAGCAGGCTCTTGCGTGCCAGCGACGCACTGCGACGTTCGCGCTGCTCGGCCAGTCGCTGTTTGGTCTCTTCCTGCTCACCCAACAGTGAGATGCGTCTTGACTGGGCATCGCGAAGCGACTGCTGAGCGGCCGCCTGGTTGAGCATCGCTTCATCGACCCGCTGCAGACAGCGATCTCGTTCGAGCTGTTGGCCCGCGATGTCGCCGTCCAACTGATCGATCTGCGATGCCAGCTTCGAACGAGTCACGTGGATCGAGTTGATCTGCGTTCGCAACGTGGCGACCGTGCCGGAAAAGCTGGAGACCATCCGCGTCAGTTCCAGTCGACGCGTGCGATCCTGTTCAAGCTGTTCCCGGCGTGTCACCAGATTCTGGCTGGCGGTTTGAAACGTCTCTTCCTGAGCTGAAACGCGGTGACGATTTTCCGCATAGTCGAGTTCAAAGTCTGCCAGACGCCGTTGATGCTGCGTGATTTCTTCGGCCGTTTCATGAACACGCCGTCCGAGCATGAGCTGTTGCTTGTGCAACCTCTGCAAGTCAATCTCAAGTTCCTGCAGACGAGCCAGTTGGTACTGAACCGTGGTGTCATGCCCCGCGATGACTTCGCGTCCGGCAGCATTGCGTCGATCCACGCCGCGCAGTTCATCGTCCAGCTTCGAGAGATCCGCATCGAAGTCCGCTTCGCGTTCTTCCAATCCGCGATGCAGTTCGGTCAACTCATCGACGCGTCCGGCGGATGAGGCCAACTGTTGTTCGACGACTTCCAACTCGGCGGTCAGATGTCGATAGTCATCAGCCGCCAATCCGAACCACCACTGCTTGAGCGCGACCGAGACTTCACGGTACTTGGCCGCTTTGGCCGCCTGGCTGCGAGTCGAATTGAGCTGTGCTTCCACTTCGTCGACGATATCGGTCAGGCGTTCCAGGTTCTGAGCCACACGTTCCAGCTTGCGTTGGGCTTCGACCTTTCGCGATCGAAACCGGCTGATTCCAGCCGCTTCTTCAAACACCGCGCGGCGGCTGGTGGGATTTGCCTGCAGAATCTGATCGACGCGTCCCTGTTCGATGATGCTGTAGGCGGACGTTCCCGCTCCGGTCCCCATGAACAGATCTTTGATGTCCTTCAAGCGGGCCGTGTTGCGGTTCAGCAGATATTCGGCATCGCCGTTACGCCAGATGCGCCGACCAATATGAACTTCCTGGTCGTCGCTGGGAAGCCAGCCAGAAGCGTTATCAAAGGTGATTGTCGCTTCGGCGTAGGCGCTTGGTTTACGACTGGAAGAGCCGTTGAAGATGACATCGGTCATCTCTTTGCCGCGCAGGCTTTTGGCAGACTGGTCCCCCAGAATCCACTTCATGGCGTCAACGACGTTGCTCTTACCACTACCGTTCGGCCCGACGACACCAGTGATGCCGGTCGAGAAGTCGAACCGCGTGCGGTCGGCAAAGCTCTTGAAGCCGAACAGTTCGAGGGATTTAAGCATGACGACAGTCGGGAACGGATGCGTTGGAAACGCGATTTCTGGATGGCACCAAAGCCCGGCTGATCACAGCCGGGCTTCAAGTCAATATGTCAGCAGTCAGGGACGTAGTCGCAATGTAGCAGGCACACTCCGTGTGCCGTCTCTTCTCCTCTCGGAGATCGGACGTTCTATTTCTCATCCTTGGTCCAGCTCAACCACGAAAGCATCCCCTTCTTTTCAGTCTCCTTTTTCGATTCTTCGCGACTGGATCGCGACGTTGATTTGGACGATTTCGACGAAGTTTCCTTCGACGACTTCTCATCCGAATGCTTGTCTTTATCTTTAGACTTCTGCGTCGATTCTTCCGTCACGTTGGCCATGTTACCGCGAGGATCTTCCTTCTTTCGCTCAGCACCCGGCGCGGGTGGCTCTTCCTGTTCAGGGAACAGGTTCGGGGTCATGTTATGCTTACCGACCTTTGTCTTGATTCGCTTCTTTTCACCCGACGAGTTGGGTCGATAATAGACTCGCCCCCCTTCAGGAAGTTCATCAATGGCCAGCCGCGTTGGCAGGTTCTTCTGCTTCGAGGCATCGGCCAGCATCTGCACGATGTCCGGGTAGGTGGCCCCCAGATCGTCGGCAGCTCGAATGACTTCGGCGATTTGCAGCGAGACTTCGCGACGCTGGTCTTGTTGACCAACCTGAAACTTGGCCAGCGAGACCTTATTGTCGCCAGGTTGCGACGTGATGATGATATGGCGTCCCGCGGACAGATACAGCGGCGGACGAAATTCCTGGTTGGCCCCGAACAAGACCACTTCGGGTCGAGTCCGCGTCAGGGCATGGATCATAGGGTCGCCCGTCGTCTGCAGGGTATGCAGCATGAACGCTCCCGCACGATTCTTGGGCTTGTCTTCGCCCTCGTCTCGAACACCCAGCATTTCGCCTCGAATGAACGGGTCCTTCTTGTCCAGAGTCCACAGCGATCGGAATGCCCCGTACTTCATTTCGGCGCCCGGCTCGCTCATCAGTTCTCGAAGTACAATGTGGGCATCCGCATCGTCCAAGGTCGAGATAGCCGCCAGAGCGAACACGCGGAAAGCTCGTTCTTCTTGAGCAGATTCTTTCAGGGCTGGTAATCCGTCAGGTTCGCCTAAATAGGCCAGCGCCGTCGCCGCATAGAAGCGAACTTCCCGCAGTGGCGAGGTCAGGGCCTGCTTTAGTACGGGGATCCCTTCATTGCCGATGGCTTCCAGTTCCAAGCTACTTTCTTCCGCCTGTTCCGCATTGTAGATATCTTGCTGCAGTTTCTGGATGCGGACACGAGTGCCCACCGGAGTTTCGCGGAATGCCAGATGGCGGATCACCTGCAGATAGCGAGGGTAGTTGTCTTTGTAGCGCGGATGAACGTTCAGCACGATCTTCTGATCGGTCTTGGCTTTGGCCATCGGCTTCTTGATGCCGTATTCGTCGAAGTCATGGAAACGACGACCGATCACATCGGCCAGTCGTTGCGAGTTACGAACGCTACGGAAGTCGTACCGCAGGAACAAAGCCAACTCACGCTCTTTCATGACGGTCGCACCACCAAGGATGCGGCCACGCTTGAGAAGTTCTGGTGAGTTCACCGCATCGCTGCCGACCCCGGCGGTCAGAATCGCGCCTGAGGCTTTGGCGTAGGCATGCCCATGCAGTGGGGCCGATCGATTTGGAACAATCGCCTGTTCGGACAAGTATGTTTCCATCAGCCAGCCACCAGCCAAACTGGTGGCGTCGGCACTTTCCGGGATGCGGACTTCCAAGTCGATCTTCTCGCCTTTTTTCATCAGTGGCGGTAAGTACGCGCGAACCAAGACCAAGGCGGTATTGGGAGACTGCAAGACTTGATTGGGATTCGGAACGCCGCGGCGCTTCATCTCGTTCATCAATTCCGTGCGATAGAACGACGGAGCGGGATCGCCCCCGGTGCCGTTCAGACCGACGACCAGTCCGACCCCTTCGATCACGACCGGCTGCAGTCCCGAGAATGTCGTGTAATCCCCGATCATCGGGGTATCCACTTTCGTCTCGTACTTCTTCTCGGTCGACTCTTCGTCTTTATCTGCCTTCGATGCAGCGGACAGGTACGTGAAGGCACCCGAGACGGACAATCCGAAGAGTAACGACCAAGCCAGTGGGCGCCAGGGAGACATAGTCTGCGACTCCATTCGCGGAACGAAACACGAGCCGGTTCCAACCGGCAATCTCCCGTGTTCGGCAGCCAGATTGCGTTGACGAACGAGTGCGCGTCAACATCACGAAGTGGACAAACTGCCAGTTCGAGTTACCAACATGACCGGGAAAAACAGGGAGGATCGGAGCGTATGTAGACATGGCAGGACGGTCAAGACGACTCAGTTCAAAGTCCGTACGTCAGCACCCACAGGATGGCAAATGCCACGCACATGAAGCCAACAATCTGCAAAAACAGCCGGAAGGCACGCTGCAGGATGTATTCTGGCAGCTCATATCGGCTGGCGCTGTAAACAAGGCTAATGGCCATGGCCAGGGGGACCATGTACCAAGTGACATTCGCTTGAGCGAGCAACAACGAATCGAACATGAAGATCCTTCACCTTGGCGACGGCGACCAGACAAGGTAGGAAAGCTGCGTCGCTTCCTGCCCCAGCCGCAGATCCAAGTCCTTATACTGGCGTTTTCTGCACGGGCACGGTTTCCGGCCGAATCGGTTCTTCTTTCGTTCCCGCCGGCGGTGGTGGTCCAGCCCCAGCAACCGCTCGCGACTTCTTCTCGGCGGCTGCCGTGTGCTCATCGCCAAACCCATAGGCCGGGCCGTTCACACAGTCCCAGATCGCCAGGAAATTCAGCAACCCGGCAATCCAAGTGAAGACCAGAGCAAGTTCGTAAATCTTTCCCAATTGGTCATTTAAGTCCTGAAGCTGAGCTGGATCGGGAGTCACTCCGTAGGAATTGATCAGGGATCGGGGAACCGTTCCGATGATGGCTCGCCCGCGAAGATTCGACCCCTCGCCCTCGTTCACGCCACATTCCAGTTTGCGTCCGGAGCCCGCCTTGATGAGGCGATCCAGTTCGAATCGGCTGCCACCCAATTCCAGTTTGACGGGCTTCCCGTCCAGCGTTCCGTCAAAAGTCCCCTTCACTTCCGGGCCGAATTGCCCCTCCGCCGGATCCAATCGAACAGTTCCCACCAATTGACTTGGCTCGGTCCCTTCAGGGGGATTCAATGTTCCTTCAAAGGGTGCCGCAAAAGGTGCCGTCAGCCGCCTGACGGAATGGTTTGATGCTTCTTTGGCTCGTTTGCTTTGAAATGCCGCTGGGAGTGAGAAGCCGCCAACACCCAGTTGCGCGACGTAGCTCAATGGACCGATGCGAGGCGGGGACAGGGTGACATCTCCGTAGACCACCATTCCTTCGCCCATTTTCTGTCCCCAGAAGAACAGACCCAGAATGCTCACGCAGTAGATGATCCCTTTGACTGTCCGTCCCTGATAAAGATGTCCTGCACCAGGAATAAGGAACGCGAGCACCCCGGCAATCCAAGGGTTTTTATCTTCCCACGGCCGGGGATGCGATGACGAACTAACAGGTGGAACGGACGACATGCGGCAGGCTTTCGCAGGATTCTCGCCACAATAACTGGCGAATCCCTGTTTGCAGTAGGAAAAACTGCCCAAGCAGTCGGGCAGGCGCTTTCAGCGGTGGAGATCTCCAATCTCCAGGACCGTCGATTCTAACACAGGTCCCTAGTGGCGGACTAGGTCGCCTTGCCTGAACGCAAGGCGATTGAGATCCTCACGTTCCGACAACGGACCGACTCAACTCTCCAGGAGGGCTCGAACTTCTGACTCGGGAATGTCTCCAAATGTTTTGACTTCGCCGATCCGAGTCGGCAGCACGAATCGCAGGCTGCCGGCAACAGTCTTCTTGTCCAATCGCATCCGCTCCACGACAGCATCGGTCGACAATTTCACTTCTGCTGGCAGCGCGATCGGTAAGTGGAGTGCTTCCAATAGACTAATCTGGCGATCAGTAATGCTCCCATCGATCAGACCACGACGTTCGGCCAGCCGACTGGCATAGACCATGCCGATGGCGACCGCTTCACCGTGCAGCAGTTGACCGTAGCCACAGAGCGCTTCAAATGCGTGACCAAACGTGTGACCGTAGTTGAGCACCGCGCGTAGCCCGGTCGCTTCGTACTCGTCGCGTTCGACCACATCCGCTTTCAGGCGACAACTCTTGGCAACAATGTGACGCACGGCCTCGGGTTGCCGAGCGTTAATCGCGGCGATGTTGTGCTCGAGATACCTGAAGAATTCCGCGTCGAGGATTACGCCGTATTTGACGACCTCGGCCAGTCCCGCGCGGTACTCGCGATCGGGCAACGTCTGCAGAGCGGCCGTGTCAATCAACACGCCGATCGGTTGATAGAACGCGCCGATCATGTTCTTGGCGAGCGGATGATTGACCCCCGTTTTGCCGCCGACCGAGCTATCGACCGCCGACAGCAGCGTCGTGGGGATCTGCACGAACGGTAACCCGCGCGTATAGGTCGCTGCGATGAACCCGGCCGCATCGCCGACGACACCGCCCCCCACGGCCACGATCACTGTCCGTCGATCGGCCTGCATGTTGATCAGTCGGTCATAGACCTTTGTCACGATCTCCAGCGACTTCGACTTCTCACCCGCGGGCAACACTTCCGTCTCGCATCGCCACCCGTCAGCGATCAGGCTTTGGCGAACACTGGCCGCGTGCAAGTTCTCCAGATTGGAATCGGTGACCAGCAAGGCCACCGGCTGCGGTGTCGGCTTGGCTTCTTTTATCCAGACGCTTCCCTGGGGTGGAGCCTGCTTGCAGGTCATCGACGACATGCCGTCCCGTTCGATCCACCAGCGACGCAGCAGCCGACCACAATCCGACAGCTTGTTGCTGACGATCGGAATCTCGTAGCTGCGTGGTCCCAGATTGACGTGGACCAGGATTTCATCAGTTGCAGACACAATACAATCCATGAATGAGAGACAAGAACTAACAAGCGGTCGAGGTTGTTTCCTCGGCCACACTATACGTGTCCGAATCGCGACCGGTGTTGTAGACAATCAATTCGGCCAGCAATCCGATCGTAACGGCCTGAGCCCCCAACAGCGTCGAGGCGATCGAATAAGCCAGCAGCGGACGATTGCCAATCGGCGTGGGGGTCCACACAGGGATCACGTTCATCATCAGCCAAGCCATTGCCAGATAACCCATGCCCGCAAAGCCAAGGCCAAAGCAGATCAGACCGACCCAGCCGAGCATATGGTGCGGACGCTGGCCGTAGCCGATCAGGAACGACACTGTCAGCAGATCCAGGAACCCGCGTGTGAAGCGGCGGATCCCGTACTTCGAAAAGCCGTGCTGTCGAGCCCGATGATGCACGCCGATCTCGGTGACGCGAAATCCGCGAGCATCCGCCAGCACCGGGACGAAACGATGCATCTCCCCATACAGACGGATCTCGCGAGCGACCTCGCGGCGGAACAACTTTACGCCGCAATTGTGGTCGTGCAACTTCAGGCCTGTCATCCGACTGACCAGCCAATTGAACACGCGGCTGGGATAAACCTTATGCCAGGGATCCAGCCGACGCTGCTTCCAGCCATTCACCACATCAAAGCCTTCGTTCAGCTTGGTGATGAAATTGGGGATCTCGGCCGGATCGTCCTGCAGATCCGCGTCCATCATCATCATCAGTTCGCCATTGGCCGCCTTCAGTCCCGCGGTCAGTGCCGCCGCCTTGCCGAAATTACGACGAAACCGAATCCCCTGCACGCGCGGGTCTTCCAGCGAGAGGTCGCGAATGACCGCCCACGATCCGTCGCGAGACCCGTCGTCGACAAACACGACTTCGATTTCGAGCGAATGATCGGCCGCCGCACGGGAAATCTGCGCATGCAGCTCGCGCAGACTGTCGACTTCGTTCAACACAGGAATGACCAGTGAAAGTTTCATGTCGCAGAGTGTCGGCGTTCACGCCGCACGGTTCAAGCGTTGGGCGAACTTCCTGCTCAAATCGAATGCGACACAACTGGGAAGCGGAGGGCGAAGGGCTGAGAAGTCGAGGCCACGGATTGACACGGATGAACACGGATTTGGAGGAGTGATTCGGGTGGCGGATTGAGTATGCAGTACTGAGTACTTCAGTATAATGAGCTGCGTGACACAACCCCGGCTGCCTGACACAACCTCCTCATTCTACTGAGGGAGTGGTCGCAGATTTGGATGCAGCTGTCAAAGCATCCACTGGCGATTGGAGCCAAAGCAGCAGTAAGCCACCGCGCTCCAAAGTCGCTGACGATCGGCATTCAATTGTGAAAGAACAATCCCGCCTAGCGGGCTTCTTGTCGCCAAGGTCGCCAAGACCTTGGGCGAGCGTTACTTGATGTTATTTGCACATCGACCTTGCCCAATCTCTTGGCGAGATCGGCAACGGTACACCAAGCTATCCTGCTGTCTCGAACCTTACGAAATGGCAGAATTTGTCAGTCCATGGCAGGGTTTTGGGGGTGTCTGCGATTTGTCAGCCAGATGTCTAGCGAGATTTTGAGAATGACGGTGTTGAACTGACACATTGATCTGCCTCTTACGAAAAACGGCCACACCTGTTGACCCCCGTTTGGCGGTCAACAGGTGTGGCCGTTGGTTACGGTCCACAGAAATTTCAGTTCCTGCTGGAGATCCGTTATGCCATATCTCGCGTGAGTCAAGCTAGACGGCGTTTTGAGTATTTTGCCATTTTCCGCGAAATGTCTCGTCACTCGCGGGTAGATGCTCGCCTGCGAAGCCGAATGTCACTGACAGTTTTTGACACCCCAGGACAGTTTTTGACATTGGGGGACAAAACGGGCCTGTTTTTGGCGGTTTTCCTCAAAAAAGTGGCTGTTTCGTGACAGATCAATAAGTCAGGCAGAGTGACGATGAACGTCACGACTGATGAGGGAAGACGCAGAGAAGAGGGTTTACCACGGAACACACGGAAGGGACGGAAAAGAACAAGAGTGGACCACGAATAGGATCAATTCGCACGAACTCAAGCGATTCGTTCTCTGATTCCTTCGTGTCCTGCGTGGTGAGAAAATGCTGAACAAGCCCATCAACTGGATGTGCAGTCGCCGGCGGTTCAGGGTGTTGTTGTGTTGAGAGAAGTAGAGCGTAACCACGAAGGACACGAAGAGCACGAAGTTGGAATTTGACGAGCTTTTCAGTCGCGTCTCACAACTGCCAGCCGGCATTTTGCATGTTGTCGGATGATGGGCCAAAGTGACTACGCAAGAGCTGGATTGGCATTCGAGGCGACTTTGATCTTTCCGGCCTATCGCCGCGATGCCATTCGTTCGACGAGCGCTACCAACTGGCGCTGCATCTCTGCTTCGACTAAATGGCCCCGCTGTCCGTGGCCTGGAAGAACCCACTCGAACTGATACTGGGTTAGCCGCTGCATCGACTCGATCTGTTGGGGCCAGGAATGCCAGCAATGATCTGGAAAGGCGGCGAGGTGTTGCAGGTGCCGATCAAAGTACAAATGATCACCTGTGAACAGGAATCGCTTGTTGAATAGCAAGACGCAGTGACCCGAGGTATGACCCGGTGTCGGGATGGCGGTCAATCTTGGAGACAGTTCCACATCGTCGAATCCCTCCAAAACGACTTCGGCACCGGGCTGTGACGATAGTTCATTGCGATGAATGAATCGTCGGCTCCCGAAATGCTGAGCATATTTCTCCGCATCGGCCACATCGTCCTGATGAGTCAGAAAGATGTTGGCGATCCCTCCCAGGGCTTCGAACTGACGCACCAGATGAGGCAGATACTTGGGTGAATCGACCAGCCAATTCCCCTCGGCCTGCTGAATGAAGTAGCTGTTCCCACCATAGGACTTCTGCGAATTGAATCCGCAATAGTAGACGGGACGCTCAACGAGCAGCGGAAAGTCGCTCATCACCGTCTTCGCCGAATCGTCGCCCACTGTTCCGATCGAGCCCGTCGGACAAGAGACTAACGCCTGCAACGCCGCACGGTGTTCGTCAGCCGATTCCGGCTGATTCCACACAAAGGCATGATTCGGCCCTTCCCGAAAAACCTGAGGAGCCAATTGGCGGCAGGTGTCACAGTCAATGCAGGTGGAATCGACAAAGAAATCACCGGCCACATTCTCAGCAACTCGAATTGTCGTATTCGCCATGACTGAACCCCACTACAAGCAACTCCGAGCCTCTGCGGCAATTATCGCAGTCTGAGCGGGCCTGTCCAATTCGCCGAAGTTATTGTAGGTATGCTCTTGGTGCATGAGCCTGCTGGGTAGCACTGGCGGGGGGGTGGCTGGGGTCGACCAACGGGAGCCCCCAGAAATCGCAGCGAGGTTCCGATTATTCGACCTGCGTACTCAGTGAATCTTGCCCGGCGTTCATCGCGACTGCGCCTCTTCAGCGCTACAGCGTCTTACGACTTCATTCTTAGAGCACCATGCGCTAATGCATTTGTTGCAATCTGACTGACTGGATCGCTCGAACTGCACTTCCCTGGGGGCTCCCGTTGGTCGACCCCAGCCACCCAGCCGCATTGTGGCATTTACTCACGCTGTCGGTTTTGACACCTCGGGTTGGATACCTGCCGAGGTAATGTCTTATTTTCTATGACCGTTTCAAGCAGAAAAGCTTGACATCGCCTTTTCTCTATTGGCAATTAACGGCCAACAAGGAGCTGGCATGACACCACTTGAAACAGCAATACGGACTACGTTCTGTATTCTACTAGGGGATCACACCGGATAAGATGGAGGCATTTAACGCCGCCAAGACCAATCGAACAGTGTCGACGACACTTTGACCGCCCCTGTCGCTGGAGCTTCCCAACTCAACGGACGAATGTTTCAGAAATCCGCAATATTGGGTTCATTACCGGCGATAGTCCCCAAAGCCCTCCAGACATCGATTGAAATATTTTCGCTAACAAAGCGGACAGCTCCGTCGGCCATCGCAACATTGACCCCGCCGGTATGCATACTCGATGCAGGCATGCTTACGCCATACCAGGTAAGGCTGTTCTTGCACGCAGTACTATTGATTCTCAGCAAATGATTGTATCGCGTCCAGTTCATATTCCCCTCCAACCACGTCTGGCCGCCATCTACATCCTGAGTCTTGACGATCGAGCTCGTGCCTGGGGTTAGTGATTGGCAATACTCTATAAACTCGGGCTCAAGTTGCTGACTGCCTATGCCGTACATATCCGTGGAGTAATCACGCTGCTTTCGGCTCCCAGTCCCTTTGCACCGTTCACTAAACATAGCAGTCATCGACGCTCCATCGCGCACATCACCCAAGGACACACTACTATTCTGATTGAACATTCCGTCGCTTGTGCGCCCCCCCCACTTGCTGCCCGCGCATGACCGGTAGTTGTTTCTGCCCCATACATACGGCATCCTATCCAGATCCGATGGACAGACGAAAACTGGTATTCTGGTTTTAGCCGCCGCGCCATTCTTCCCTACTTCACCATTCGGTCCAGTCTGCGCACTAAAGTACGGCTCAAACGGCGCAATGTTGAAGTCGATCTGCGTGTAAACGGAAGCCACATCTAAGAACGGAAGTATCTGGCTGTGACACGAATACCGCCGCGCCTCGCCGCTTCCTTTGGATGCACTATCCCCATCTTGATCCGATCCTAGTCCAAACGGGAGTACTCGATGTGCATCGTGATAGTTATGCAACGCCAGACCGATTTGGCGAAGATTGTTTTTGCATGAGAGCATTCGGTTGGACTGCCTGAGTTGTTGAACCGCAGGTAGAAGCAATGCTATTAACAAGGCAACAATCGACATTGCCACGATTAGCTCAATTAACGACATTCCGAGACGTGGGTTACCAGCATTCCTGACCTTTGCCATTTGGACCCCTGCTTTCGAGCAAATGCCACTGCCTGTCTAACGTTTAGCCTTGGGGTGACACACCCACACCTCAGTTGATTGTTGCACGAAAGGAGTTGGCAGTCGACACCAGTGATCCTCACATGTTCGAGTGCCGTAGATCCGGAGACATTCGTGCGAACTCAAAATTGCCCGCAGAGCAAGTTGTGACCGGTCATCCATAACCCCCGGACATTGGGTAACGACGATCAGAGTTCCTGAAAGATGAGTTTGATCTAAATTGAAGAGGGGGCGGATAACACGGTCCGCGGTGCCGTCATGCTGTTTAATCGCGTATTTGAATGACTTGTGATCAAAATAATGGGTGCCGACGCCAAAATACGCCGTCTGAACTTTGCCCGAATCGGGCAGGGATGCCTGCCGCCTGATGTTGTTGTTGCCTGCGCCCTGATCCACAGCCTTAACAACTTCATTCCATGGCACGCGTGTCGCGGATTGGTGATCGAACACTTGGGCGAGTAAATTCGTGGAGACAATCAGGATCGCCACGCTATTCCACATTACGCGCGGTCGCAATTCTGCCGCGGCCGTTGCCAACAGCACTAACGGTGCTGGAGCCACAGACATAAGATAGCGCGGAATTCCCCACAATGGGTACACAGCAAACGAATACAAGATCGCGAGCAGTACCGGTAGGCAAATCCACAAAAGGAGGAAAACAGTAATCTCCCGTTGATTGGGATACATATTTCTTGGCTCACAGACGCCTTCAGTGTCCACCTGTGATGGCGGCCCACGAAAGGCTTCAACGAGATGAAGCGAAATTGCGATGAGGCCACAAGCAACCGATAGCGGAACCAAGGTGAAGAACAGAATTCCCCACCCATTTTGACACTCAAAACTGCCAGGCCAGATCCCCGTTAGAACTAGAGCGGACAACCGAAATAAATCTGCGGGAATGTTCGCCGCAGTGATAGGTGGAATCCATTTGATGCCAGGTCGTTGCGTGACGGCGTCCCAAGCCACTGGCACCCACATCAGAAATGGGAGCATACCGATAGCGGTTGCAACACCGCATGCGATCACGGGTCGACGCCGCTTCCGGATGAAGAATAAAATACAGAGTGCATGCACGCACTCCACTCCAATCGCTACACTCCCGACGTAGCTCACCATAATTAAGCACCCATTGCATACTGCAAGAAGTACATAATCACGTCTACGGGGAGCACCGAGAATGCACCATACATAAGTCGCGCATGACATCATCGACAACAGCCACACAGCCGCATACATCTTCGCGTCACGGCTGTACCATATGTGGTAGGAATTGAGCGAGACCAGAATGGTTAACCATATTACGGCCTTCCGTGATATAAGCCGCCGCCACATCAAATACGTCAACGGAAGTGCCGCTATACCGCACAGCATCGAAACGATACGGATATCAGCAATCGAGGGGCTCGCGCACAACTGCAAGTAACACCAGACGGCTACATAATATAATGGCGGATGCGCGCTTCCTCTGAGATCACGCACAACATCGACGAGCGTCGGCTTGCATGTACGTTCAACTGTCCAACACTCGTCCTCCCAAGCGCTCTTTCGGGCGAGCGACTCTGCACGCAGCCACACTCCCAGCGCGATGGCACATCCAACGCAAAACAACTGAAGATATTTCGTGTTAACGTTGGGTCGCCGAAGTGCCGACGCCGCTCCGACACATGGTACGGTTCCTTGAATTCGTCGGGGTGTCCATTCCATTTTCAGCCGCTCACTCTGCGCTGGATCGTGGCGAGGTCGTGCTCACTCACCTCATACACAAAGAAACAGTTGCCAATAATGCCAACTGGATGAAGCTCCCGATAAAAGGCATAAGCTCGCTCGGGAATAACTTTGCGTCCTCCTTTTCCGTCACGGACAGGATAGCTAAGACCCGCCACGTAATTAACGCTTATGATATGGAGCCCCGGCGACGGAAGTGCATAGACATCTCGTCGACCTTCTACCTCGGAGAAATAGCCCGGAACCGTGTATTCGATACCCAACAATTCAGGGCTTACCCCACCGAAATATGCCAACTGGATCGGTCGATGTGATCCATGCACGCCAATCCAGCGACGCAGTGCGATGAGGCCTTGCCCCCAATCAAGATTGCTGTCGGCCAGATGTTCGAAACCTTTAGCTGCCCCTCCAGATGCTTCATTGAAATATGTCAGATAATACGGATGCACACTGCAAGTACTGATTACCGTCAAGCTTGTTAGTCCATAGAGTACGACAGATTTCCAGGTGGCACCGCTGAAGTAGGTTGCGGAACCCCCGATGAACACCATTGCATATGGGGTCACCGGCAAAAGATATCGCGAGTGTGCGATCATACCATCCATGAAGCTGGCAGTCGTGAGAACGAACACTATTGGAATAAGTAGCATCGCATTGACGCGTACATTGCTACCACCCGAAAGTGTACGAGCAAATAAGGCACAAGAAGCCAGTCCGAGTGCGAGGGTACCAAGCGGTGTTTTGACGATTATGCAATAAATGTAGAAATACCACCACCCGTGGCCCCGACGTATCTCGCCACGTAGATAATTCTCAAATCTGCCACTTTCGCTATCTCGCAATTGATCGTCCAAACCAAGAAGATAGTGCCTTGGAAACGGCATTCGAAGCGATGCCAGTATCGTTCCTTGAAAGCGATTGACACGCTCATTCTGGTCATCAACTGCTTTAGTCAACGCTTGGCTAAGAAACGGCATGTCACCTAAACGCGAAAATGAGCCTTCAAACAAGTAGGCGTTGTTAAGTACGACCAGGGAGAGCAGGCACACAGCAACGGCGTCTCTTGCGTACCAACAGCCGGCATATTTGGTGTGTGAGCAGCGTCGCACTCGTATCTGGCACAACAAGATTACGATCCATATGACTGGAAGTACTACAAGTGAGTACTTTGATGCTTCTGCTGCGCCCAGGCACGCCCCGGAATACATAGCGCGCCAGACACTGGGTCCTTGGAGATACTTGTAAAACTGGTAAGTAGCATAGAATCCAACTACGGTGGCTCCCATGTCCACAGAGACGAGGCTGCCGTGACCGTTTACGCTTGGGCAGAAACACCACAGGATCTGCGCGAGGATGCCTGCTCGGCTGCCGAACAGCTCGCAAGCCCAGCGGTAAACGAGTCTACCTCCCCAAAGAGTAAAAGCCACAATTACCAATCGACTGACACCAAAGATCCATTCGTATCGCTTCGCATTTCTAGCAACGAAATCACCTCCGAGTAGGAAGTCGGGAACACGACTACCCGGTGTATAATAGAAATGACTGTAGTCCACGGGAATCCGCATAATGACCGCTGGAACCGCCGCGGCTATTTTTATCAAAGGAGGGTTATGATGATAACACCAAAACTCGCCTTTATGCCAATAGCTGATTCCAGCTGGTAGGTGGTTTGCCTCATCCACCGTGACGGAGTTATCGAACGCACTGTTAGTCAGCAAGAAACCTTGCAAGGCAAGGAGTGCAATCGAAATATGCTCCGCGCACACCCTGGATCTGATGCGTTCGCAAAGGAGTGCGAGATTCATGCTGCTTCACTCGAGCGGGTGGTAAGTCGCCCTTTGGCTGTCCGTTACGCCTGTGATCGAAAGCGGATCCAGAAAACGATAATACATATGATTATCGCAATGTTAAGAAGACCAACCCAAAGAAGTGTCCAGCCGCGATTGGTAGCTGTAGGTTTCTTAAACAATGGATTGGTAATGAGTACCTTCCCATCATCGTCGATGGCGCCGACGATAACGGATTTATTCTCCATCACCTCAAGCACAACCGTTTTCGTCGGAATGTTGGCTCCATCGATTGTGAACTCCCGTTCTGCGATTGGCTCGTTTATTTCCTTCCAAATGACGTCAACTGAGGTCTGTCGAGAGTCGCCAACCGAGTCCATTGCCACTACATGGGTTGGGATATTGAAATCCCCCCTTCGCTCCCACTTACTATCTGTAACCTTCACGCACTTGTATCGGGTGGAACCCTTTTGGCCGAATGGGAAAGCAAACCATTGCGTGCAACGGACTGGATTTAGAGAACCTTGAGAGTCAAGAGTTATTGAAGCCACGACGATTTCATGTGGCCGCCAAAATATCTCTGTCTTCCCCGCTTCTTGCGTAACCAGATGGACGATTTTATCTGCGGTCAGTGACACGTCGCGGAGTTGATGAAACGGATCGCCCACCGATACTTGATCGGCCGGGGCTGTCCATCCCAGTGTACGCGGTTCCAACAACCAGCTCCCACTACGTCCATCTTTTCCGAATGCAGTATCACCGGAGCGTGTCAGCCATTTCTTTGCTGGCTCATAGTTGAGAGAGCCATTGGGAGTTACAACATAGCGATTTTTGTTGCCATCGAGGAGTTGTACATCATATAACCAGCTATCCTTTGTCAGGTCGAATACACATGACACCTTTGCTGCCACGAGACTGCGTGGCGCGGACCGCCCATCCGGGCCCACCGCGCTGCCGTGATGATTCACCACCGCGTCGAACCTTCCGGACCGCAGCTGCTCGCTGTTCTCCCAAGCAGCCCTCAGCAAACTACTTGCATGTTTCCGTTCGCTATCAGAAAGTGGGGCCCAACTAGCGAGGTCGAGATCATCAATCGCCGGGGGGATGTCTATGCTGAATGCGGTGCTGGGTAAGGCGTTTATGAAGATAACGGACACAAGTACGAGTTGCGATACTATGCCCAAGCTGGATGCTAGGTTCGCCATCAGCTTAAATCCTCCATGAGTTTCGTTAGCTATCGACGACTGGTCGCTGCATTGAATAGCACCCGCTCGCTGCAGCAACGAGCGGGCCGTGCTCGCACCATTGGACTCTCACGTACCCGGTGGCGGGCATTGACTCCCATGAGCCTGGTCAAGTTGTGTCGTGTCTGTTGCATACCAAGTCGCCAAAGTCAAGTTGTTGACATTACATACGAACGTACTGTCGGCCACTCGGAAAAAACACACATGCCCACTATCACATGCTACTTCTGAGCCACAGATAGTAGGCGTCGCTGAGGAAACCAAGAGGGTTCTGCCAGACAAATCTGTTATGCCTAATGGGCGCGCTTTTGGGTATGAAGTATTCGGATCGCTCGTAAACTTATTGATGGCAGGAGCGTTCGGACACACCCCGGTTGGACAATCGGGACATGCAACTGTTGTGCAACGAGCCGTGTCGTCAACCCAACAGTCATCTGCGCCTCGCAGCTGCTGCATATCGGAGGAAAGAAGGATCGAAGGGCTCGTAGCCCTGATGTCGGCTGAGATCGCGACCATCATTGCTGTAACCAGTGCAGCAAGGATACAGGGGGAATTTCTCAATCGCATAATCTTGAACCTTTCGTCAGTACGTTTCCCGGCAGCGTTATCAACAGCGATAACGTATCACACGAATGAAGCATTGCGGGTCGGAGGTTTACGATGCCACGATTTGATCGTGATATGCCCAACAACGACGATGAATATCACGACCTCCACCATAAGAGAATAACCGAGCAATCGGCTGGCACGCGCAATGGAGGACTGCCCGAATGACCAGCGAAGATTGACAGGATTTTTCGAAGTAACCAGCGCATGACCGGTCCACGAGTCCTGGAATTCGCTGCGAGTGAGTGTCCGATAACCCTCTAGCGCATCCCAGACCGTGAATGCGCCGCCGTTAGCGTTGCAACTAATAAACACTTGGTAATGATGTTCACGTCCCCGCCGGGCCGCCTTTGCATTCATCAGAAGAATCACCGGTTCTTCCCAATTTGGAACATCCTTCGCGTCGCAATAAACGCCTGTCACATGGATGCCGAATTGTTCCATGAACTCCTTCATTTGAAGGAGCGACGCCCCACGATCCAGCTCACTTCCTTGCATCGCAAGAATAGTCTCACGCAACATCGGCGGCTGCCGACCGTAAGACTGTAGCACTGCCCTAGCAACTCGAGGACCGCAAGCCACGTCTTCTGCTGCCGCCACCGGTCCGATGACAGCGATGAGTATCGCGAAGATACAGGGCTTGGAGCCACGCATCATGTTGAAATGCCCTGACGCTTTTGAAACAGCTAGATAGGAGTGCTACAACGACACTGGCAGCACCAATGGAGGTGCTTTACCAATCATGACGGGAGTTAATGTAAGTGCCGGTGCGCCACCCGCTTCAGCCACATCTGACTGCTTGACCTGCACTGTGACGCAGAGTAACACTGGAGATCGACGTTCGATCGTAACTACACCGTTTAGGTCAATGAGTTTCGATACAAGTGGAGCATCGAGAAGAGCTAGACCGGAATCAAGACTTACAAAAGTACTTCCGACGAGATCGCCCTCAACACTCATGCGCTTTAGCCGGATAGATTCTGGAAAAGCCATCAAAGGGCCTTTAACGGTGCATGACACCTCAACTTTGGCGGAGAAATCTGGAGACGAACTCGAACGGAATGCGATTGGGTGAGTAGATTTGCCATACGGCAGATCACCAGTAATGATTGGAGTCACCTTGTAGCGCCAGCACTGCCGTGGAACACAAACGGCGGTATCGCCGTAACCTTCTTCGATCTGCACTGATGTGGCGGTCGCCGCTAAAAAAGGGGGCAGCCCCGATACTTCAGGTGTTGCAATATCATGATCCGCGTAACTCCTCAACGTAATAACTTGCGATGATTCGACATTACCATCGTGATACGGAATGGGAATCACAACGTTCAACGTGGATGATGATGCAGATAAAAGCGGGCCTAACGCAAAGCGAGCAAGTAGGGTTACAGTTGTCTCGACCCCACTTGGATCCGCGAATCGCAAATCCACAGTCTGGCGATATGGTCCTGAAATGGTGCTTGGGGGGGAGAGCACCAATTCCACCGGCTCTACGTCACCTGGTTTAATTTCAGAAAATGAGAGGGCTGCTACTGTGCAAGTACACGAGGATCTCTTGGCCACTAGCGTCCATATTGTCCGGCTGGGGTTCTTAACAAAGAATTGCACCTTGACAGGCAATTCAGCCGATCGAATGCATCCAAGATCTTTTGTTAGCGTAATCGGCAGCGAGAGATAGGCTGCATCGGCTTTGGGGACTGCCGCAACCGTTCTAGACTCCCCTCCGCGTGACAAGACCAACCCTACGCAACAACACAATAGCGACAGGCCTCCAACGACTGCCGAAAGCAACAAGTAGTCTCGACGATTCCGCGGCCAGGGTGAATTGAAGGATGCCGGCATGCTTTCCTTGCGAAACCACCATCGCATGATGTACGCTCCGGTCAAACATTAAGCAAAACAGATATCGGATATTAAAATACTGGCCGCATAAGCAAAATGCAACAGTTGACGTCGACTCAAATCCAATATCGATCCTTCGCGGCGTAAATACAGACGCCTGTAAGGCTTGGAATGCAAAGGGGGAACGTCAGTTATTGTGTCGATTTACAATGAGCTTGGCAGCATTTCGCATCTTTACTCGTCGATGAAAGCGGTTATTGAGTTCGCTTGGGCTGCCCTATGAATTAATTCTGGTCAACACGGGTCGGCCTCGAACTGGAAAAGTGCTACTCGCCGCACTTTGCGCAGTAATGGGCGGCCAATCCGTATTCTTTGGCCTCTTGAGTGAATTATGCTTTCGAGCATACTCCGAAACCCGCAATCAGCCGCAATATGCAATCCGTCGCACGCTTAATATTCACGACGACCCACATCGAACAGACCACAATATCGATGGTATTCCAGTCACTGACGCTAATTGTATACGCACCGCTCTAACCACTACTACGATCAGGAGCATATAACGCATAGCTCTCTGTTATGTGGTAAATATATATTGAATACCCGGCCATATATTTCGGAGTGAGTGCCTTGAAGTGAGTATAGATTGGAATATCTCCATCGCGGTACCTATAGCCGTGCACGTGATTCACGCTAATCGCATACCAGCCTGGCGCAATCGCTAGCCGTGTTGCATCTCCATCTTCTTCGTGGATTGGCTTAAGGATTTCATGAGGGAAATGGGCAAGTCGCGGCTCGATTATTCCAAAATAGGCCAGGCGAATCGTGCCCATTTCAGGGTGTTGCTCGACAATCCGCTTCAATTCAAAAAGATCCTGGCCCCAGTCAATATTTGCGTCTAACAGGTGTGCTGGTCCACCGGCAGGACCTCCTGCCAGTAGGTTGAAATAAGACAATGAATGCGGGTACGTTGATACGCTCGCTACGATTACACAGAATACTGCTGCCTCCGATGTCCGTCGCAGTAATAAAGAACTCCTTGCACACTCCATGCCGACACGGCTCGCGAATATGTAAATGAAAGGGGCGGCGGGCAAGACGTAGCGGAGATATCTGTTGAATCCTGTTTGTGAGCTTACGACGATGATTATCGCGATTGCAGGGGCTAGAAGTATGAAGTCGTGACGAACATCTTGCCGATATCTCGATACGCAAACTAAAGTGAATGCAGAAATGGCCGTCAGCAGGAGCGTCCCCAAAGGTAGCTTTACGGTAAGGGCATAGAGGTAGTAATAGTACCAGCCACCGAACCTCTGCTCTCCTCGGAGGTATGACCACTTTCCCCTCTCGAAATCATATCGTTGCACGTCGATACCTTTGACGTAGTTTGCGGGAACAGGTAGCGGGAGCGACGCTAGCAACGATTCCCTAAAGCGATTGCCCGGTACAGCGTGTGCTTCCATTCCACCAAGCGTAGTGCTAACGAAGCGGAAATCGCCCAGCCTGCAGAAGCTGCCTTCCCACGCGTATCCTGAATTGAGAACGTACAATGCAATCAGTGATATGGCAGCACACTGGACGGCGGATTTTCTAAAAGCGGTCCGCATTTGCCAGTACCAGCACAACCAAATGACTGGCCAGAGTACGAAAAGTATGATCCAGGTGGATTTCGAAAGCTCTGCCAGTCCCATACAAAAACCAGCGACGAATGTATGTTTCCACGTTGGGGCCTTCAGCCATCGCCAGAAGGCGTAGCCTGCCGTGACACCGAATGCAGCAGCTCCAAGGTCCGGGGTGATCAACGAACCCCAGGCAAGGATGTTCGGGCAGAAGCACCAAAGAAGTAACGCGATTCGACCGGACGCCTCGCCGTATAGCTCTCGCGCCCAGTTGCGGCACATCCATCCTCCAAGGAGCGAGATGGGTATAAGAGCGCATCGACAGATTGCAAAATAGTCGAAATAGTCATTTTCATTCTCCTGCAGGAAGAGACGGCCCAGTAAGAACTCGTCGCGCGAATATGGATCGGAGGAAACGGTCTGCCTTGAAAGTTTGGCATTCATAAATAACAACGGACATGTGGCAATCATCCTCATGAGGGGTGGATTGACGCGGTATGCGTCAAAGCAGCCGGACTTCCAGTGAATGAGGCCCGCAGGAAGATGTGCGATTTCGTCGAATACTGGAGTATTGATAAGTGCCAGACGCCAAAGGAGGCAAGCATGGATGAGTAGTACAGTCCAGGCGAACGACGAATCCGAATTAAGTTTGTCAATCCAGCGACGAAGATATCGAATCATTTCGACGATTCTCGGAAAGTGTTGTCGAAAGAGGCAGCCGCTTTAGGCCAAAGTAAAATGTATCTCGAACGAGAGCGACATCGTGTCGCATCGTTGATGCCTCTGATGTGAAGCAAGTTGACGCGTTACTTATTGTACCAGAGGTTTCGCACGCGGGACATTTGTAGTCAAATCGTCCGCCGAATGAATGCGTTCTTCCGAGTCACCCTACGCATCCAACGCACTTTGTCCATGCCGTAGAACTTGCGAGACTGACGAGATCATGCCGCGGTGCCGTCGCTGTTCAATTGTGCGAAACAAGTGAGATCGTTTGACGCATCTCTTTTCGTGCCAACCTCTCGCGAAAACCGTACTGAATGTCCGCGGTTCCTCCCAGCCTCAGCGTCGCCAAATTCCCACGACTCCTGATGAGCAAAAAGAACAGTCCCCTTCGCTTGACCCAGCAACGTGAAGATTTTGTCGACGAGCTCGCCGAGATTTATCGCTCGATTCAGTAACTCGCCGATCTGCGAGGGATGCTTGGACGGCCAACCGCTACCCGCAAGGCGTGCCACCGAAGATCAGGAAACTCATCGAACACCAGCTGAAACTGATCGCGGAATTACATTACGAAGCCTATTTCCTGACGGTGTGGGATCTGGTTCGTTTTGCCCGCGAGCGGGACATTCTCTGCCAGGGACGGGGGTCGGCCGCGAACTCCGCTGTCTGCTTCTGCCTGGTGTCACCTCCGTCGATCCTGATCGCATCGATGTGCTGTTCGAGCGGTTTATTAGCCGGGAGCGTGGTGAAGCACCGGATATCGATGTCGACTTCGAGCATGAGCGCCGCGAGGAGGTTCTGCAATATATTTACAACAAGTACGGCCGCGAACGGGCGGGCATGACGGCAGAGGTCATCACCTATCGCCCCAAGTCGGCCGTACCGGATGTCGGCAAGGCGCTGGGCCTGTCGCTCGATCGCGTCGATATCTTGGCGAAGGCCGTCGAGCATAGCGGCATGGAGAAAGAGGCTCTCGCCCATCGTTTCCGGGAAGCTTGATTCAATTCTGAATCGCGGCTCGGGAAACATCTTGTCGAGCTGGTTCATGAGATCCTGGGGTTCCCAAGACATCTCTCACAGCATGTCGGCGGCATGGTGATTACCCATCGGCCGCTTTGCGAGCTGGTGCCGATTGAAAATGCCGTGATGGCCGACCGGACCGTCATCGAGTGGGATGAGAACGATCTCGATGAACTCGGCATCCTGAAGGTAGACTGCCTGTCCCTCGGGATGCTGACGGTGATCCGTAAGGCATTTTATCTTATTCGCGGTTCGACCGGTGAGGACTGGACACTAGCGACCGTCCCCGCCGAAGATCCGGCCGTCTATGACATGCTCAGTCGCGCCGAATCGATCGGCGTCTTTCAGGTCGAATCGCGTGCCCAGATGAGCATGCTGCCACGGCTCAAACCTCGCAAGTTCTATGATCTGGTGATTGAAGTCTCTCTGGTCCGTCCTGGCCCGATCCAGGGCAACATGGTTCATCCTTACCTGCGACGCCGTGCCGGTGAGGAAGAGGTCACGTTCCCGAGTGAGGCTGTTCGCGAGGTGCTGCAGAAAACGCTTGGCCTTCCCCTCTTCCAAGAACAGGCGATGCGGTTGGCCGTCGTCGCGGCCGGATTCAGCCCCGGCGAAGCTGACCAGCTACGCCGGGCCATGGGAGCATGGCGCAAACGCGGTGTCATCGAAGCGTTTCGGCAGCGGCTGGTCGCCGGAATGTTGGCACGCGGTTATGAGGAGGAGTTTGCCCATAATGTCTACGGGCAGATCCAGGGATTCGGGGAGTATGGTTTTCCTGAATCGCATGCGGCGAGCTTCGCACTACTCGTCTAGAGCCTGTTATTGACTTATCTGCGGTCTTTTGCTGATGTTAGGTGATGAGCACGACACGGAAGTCGTATCCCAGCGACGTGGCCGATGCCGAAGGGGAGTTTTTGGTTGGTTATCTCAGTCTGA
>JAQGHU010000036.1 GCA_028291515.1 Schlesneria sp. | reverse complement strand
GGAGCGGAGGTTGTGTCACCAGCCCGGAGCGGAGGTTGTGTCACCAGCCCGGAGCGGAGGTTGTGTCACCAGCCCGGAGCGGAGGTTGTGTCACCAGCCCATGATACTGTACCGCGAACTGACCATTCTGAACTGCGTACTCGATCGTCTCGGCACCCACTCTCATCGTAACACTCCTCAAAATCCGTGCTCATCCGTGTCAATCCGTGGCTCACCTTCTCTTCAATCCTATTTCGTAAGTTGGCCTTAGCCGCATAGAAATCGCCCGCCACTTGACGATCTGCAGCCCGGCCCCGAAGATCGGCGGCCTGCTGTTTCTCGTTTGATTCCACGAATTTGACGCGACGTCACCCTGAGGCGATCGCGTACATCACGAAAGACATGGAATGTCTGGCCCGATTTCTTCGACGACTGACCAAGCCGCGACCAATCCCCCTGCGCCGACGAAGTCGAAACGCGGGCGATGGAAGATTGGGGCAGCCATTTTCCTGATCGCGTGCGTCGCCCAAAGCATCCTCTGGACAATGTGGTGGGAAGATCCGACTCACTTCAAGATGTCGATCTTATTCGTCTGGCCGGCAGCGATCTTTTCGTTGTTGATCTGGTGGACGTTCTTCTCGGGCTGGTCTGCGAAGGTCCGGTTCGGACTGATCGGGCTGGGCGTGGTCGGCATCGTCGCGTTCTTCTCCGTCTTCCGCCCCGAGCGATTCGATGGCGACATGACGCCGACTCGGTTGACGTACCGCTGGCAACGGAGTGCTGACCAGAAGGCCAAGGAGTATCTGGAACAACTCCAGCCAAGCACACTGGGCACTCCAGCCGATGTCGCTGAGGCCAAGCCGCTGGTCGCCGACGAACACGATTGGCCAGGCTTCCGCGGACCGGACCGACTGGGTGTGCTGCACGGCGCGCGACTGCGGACAGACTGGGTTGCCAATCCGCCGAAGGAACTGTGGCGGCATCCCGTGGGGCACTCGTGGTCTTCGTTCGCGGTCATCGGTGACTATGCGTTTACTCAAGAACAACGAGGCAACACAGAGGTCGTCGTCGCCTATGACCTCGACACAGGCAAACAGATTTGGGCTCATACTGATGACACCTATTTCAGTGTGACCGAAGTTCAAGGTGGCGGCGGTCCACGATCGACCCCACAGTTCAGTGATGGCAAGCTCTATACTCTCGGAGCGACCGGGATTCTGAATTGCCTCGACGCCCGAACGGGTCAGCGCGACTGGACGACCAACATCCTGCAGGATGCTGGCAGCGACGGGAAACCCGGTGCTAACCTGGAATGGGGCATGTCCGGCTCCCCCCTGGTCGTCGATCAGTTGGTGATTGTGATCCCGGGCGGCAAGGACGGCAAATCGGTCGCAGCCTACGATCGATCGACTGGCAAGAAGGTCTGGTCGGGTGGAGATCAACCAGCCACCTATGCCAGCCCCACCCTGGCCACGCTACGCGGCGAACGAGTCGTCCTCGCCCCCTTGGGAACAGGCCTGTCGGCAAATGCTCTCGACAGCGGCAAGCAGCTTTGGTTCTTCCCGTGGTCGAATGCTCCCAAAGTCTGCGGCGCGATGCCGGTGGTTCTCGACGAACAATCCGTGCTGTATGGCATTGGCTACGGCGAAGGGACCGTGAGGCTGGAAGTGGAGAAAGGCGACAGCTGGTCGGTCACAAAGAAGTGGCACTCCAATCGATTCCGACCGAAATTCAACGACGTCGTGGTTCGCGATGGCTATGCGTATGGCTTAGACGACGGCACGCTCAGTTGCCTCAACATCGAATCGGGCAAGGTCGTCTGGAAGGCAGGCCGCTACGGCTACGGACAGATCCTGCTGGTCAACGACATGCTGCTGATCGTCAGCGAAAAGGGCGAAGTCCTGCAGGTTCCCGCCGAGCCTTCCAAGCCCGATGTCGTCGCCAGCTTTACGGCCTTGGACGAAGCCGCTATCACCTGGAATCAACCCGTCCTGGTCCGCGGCAAGCTACTGGTCCGCAACGCCAACGAAGCGGCTTGTTTTGACTTAGAATAAGACGGAGTAAGGCGAGCCACGGATTGACACAGATGAACACGGATAAAGGCCAAAGAAAAGATGCAATAATGAGAGGGGCCAGACACCTCAACTCCCATTCAACTCTTCAACAATTCCCTTGTCTTTATCCGTCTTGTTCATCCGTGGCGAACTCTTCTCGCTACTCTTCCACTTTCCGATTCTTCGCCGCATGAGGATGCGATTGCTCGTAAGTGTCTTTCAGGCGTTTGGTGCTGACGTGAGTATAGATCTGTGTCGTCGTCAAGCTTTTGTGGCCCAGCAGTTCCTGCACGCTACGCAAGTCGGCTCCGCCATCGAGCAGATGCGTGGCGAAGGTGTGCCGCAGCGTATGCGGTGTGGTGATTCGATCGAGTCCCGTCAACGCCAGATACTTTTCCATCATGCGGCCGACGCTACGAGTCGTCAGCCGAGTTCCAAACCGATTCAAAAACATGGCGTTGCGATGAGCGGGCTTGGCATCGGGCGCGGGTTCGCGAACTTCCAGCCAGCGGCTCAACGCCTTCGATGCATGTCGACCGATCGGAGCGATCCGTTCCTTCCTCCCTTTACCAATCACGCGGACCACGTTGGTATCGCGATCCCAGTTGTCGACGTTCATCCCGACCAGTTCGGCAACACGCAGACCGGCCGAGTACATCGTTTCCAACAGGGCTCGATCACGCAGTCCTTCCGCTTCATTGGCGGGAGGTGCTTCGAGCAGCTGGGTGATCTGATCAATAGTCAGAAAGTGAGGCAGCTTGCGACCGACTCGAGGCGTTCGCAACACCTTGGCCGGGTTCGAAGTGACCAAACCTTCACGCTGGCAATAGCGGAAGAAGCTGCGAAGACTGGCCAGCCGGCGAGCAATCGTCGTCCGGGCATAGTCACATTCGTGAAGGTACGCCACATAACCGCGAAGCTGAGCGATCTGCAGTTCGGCAGGCGTCGACACCTCGCCAACTCGATCGCGAATGTAATCCTGCAAGCTGCCGAAGTCTTCCGAGTACGACTTGATCGTCAACTCGGACGCATTGCGTTCGATCTTCAAATACCGCAAAAAGCCATCGATCGCCGCAAACATGAATCAATCCAGGAAGGTTAGCCACGGATGAAACACGGATTGAACACGGACAGGACGAAGTTGAAATCTCCAGAAAAAGAGAAGGCCCAAGGGTACGAAACCCAATCGCCTCCACTCTCTTATCCGTGTTTCATCTGTGAAAATCCGTGGCTCAATTCTTCTTCCGTGGCTGCTTCACGCAGCAGACCTGCGGATCCGGTTATGAGTCGTTTCATCGATGGCGGCCGAGGGTGCAACGTCAGTGGCATCGGCCATCAGTTTTCGAACGCGCTGGCTAAGGACCGCCGCGTCGTACCAGGTGAAGCTCAATTCGGGATCGGCGGCATAACGACCGATCATCTGCAGCACCTGTTCGATGCTGCGATCGTCGTACAGGAAGACATACCGTTCACCACCCTTCAGCAAAGCTAATACGTTGATCCCCTGCTGTGGCATGGTGCTGTCCCTTCCTTGATACCGCGGGATTTCAATATGGGATCAACAGGGCGCAGTCATCCGCCGCGATGTCCCTGAAAGAGATATCGGCCGAACAACCATGTCCTTAGAGTTTTCGTGTAAGATGCGATAGCGATATGAATAACTGTCGAACTCAGCCTGCTCACGATGGCTGGCATCGGACGAACCCGCTTCACCGACAACATCGGCAAAGTCACCGCAGACTCTTGAGACTATCAAAACGGCTGAGGGGCAAGGGCTGAGGGCCAAGGGACAGAAAGGAAAACATCACGTCTTCTCCGTCGCTTGGCCCTCAGCCATTGCCCCTCAGCCCCCCTTCGGCATTTCACGCCGGTCCGCCCAGTTCCCGCACAAGGACCCGCAGAAACGGCTCGACATCAGTGACCAAGCCCACCGACTGGAAAGTCCCTCGATCCGCCAACTTCGTCACCGTGGCCGGATTGATATCAACGCAGACGGTTTTCACGGTCGCCGGCAACAGATTCCCCACAGCAATGCTGTGCAGTGTCGTAGCGATCATCAGACAGAACGTGACCCCCGGCACCAGTTCGCGCATCTTCGTTTGAGCGACCAGCGTATCCGTGATGACATCCGGCAACGGCCCATCGTCGCGAATGCTGCCGGCCAGGACATAGGGAACGTTGTTATGAATGCATTCGTACATGATCCCCTGCGTCAACAAACCATCATCCACGGCCTTGCGAATGCTTCCCAGGCGACGGATGCGATTGATCGTCCGCAGATGATGTTCGTGCCCCTCTTCAGTCGAGCCCCCATGCTCCATCGAGATCCCCAGGCTGGTCCCAAAAAAGGATTGCTCGATGTCATGAGCCGCCAGCGCATTCCCCGCGAACAGCACGTTGACGAAGCCATCTCGAATCAACCAGCTCAGCAGTTCGCGACTGCCGGTATGCACGACCGCCGGACCCGCCACGACCAGGATCTTGCCTGTACCGCGAGCCGCTCGACGCATCTGCTCGGCGATCTCTCGCACGGTGACGTTCTTGGGTTTCTCGCTCGAGACGGTGCTGTTCATGAATCCAAACGAATGCCGTTGATCAACATCGCGCCCAACGGGAAACACGCGAGTTCCCAGTCGCCCCACGACGATGTACTCACCCTGTTTCACATCGGCCATGGCCACGCAACGAGCTTTCCGAGCGGCTCGATCGACCGAGATCGCGCAGTCCATTTCCTGCAGTTCGACGGGAATCCACGCGTTGTTCAGCCGAACCTCAGTCCGCTCGTTCGTCGTGGCGTAAAACCCTTCGGGGAAAGCACCTTCGATATCGACTACTTCCAGTCGACAATCGTGATGCTGCACCGGAACCGCCCCATGCTGACCGATCGCGGTCAGGATCGTCTCCAGACACGGTAGCGTCGGCGCGGTGACGGTCAGTCGGACGTAGCTGGGATCGTTCCGATTGTGCCCGATCCTGATTTCCTGACTCTGATATTCACCGCCGAGCGACGTGATCTCATCGAGGACTTTTGGCAGCAGCAGGCTGTCGATGATGTGGCCCGAGAGTTCGACGTCTTCGCAGATCGCGTGTCCCGATTTTGGTGGCGTTGGTTGAGCATTCGCGTTCATCTAGGGACCTCGCATGAAATGGACCAGCTTCCAATGTCATCATCGCAACACCGCCGCAGAAGGCAACTGTCTGGACAAACCGGGCTAAATCTGAAGACTCGGGGGACTGTCGTGCGAATCTTATTGTCTCCCGCTAATATGTCAGCCGTTGCCGAAGTCGGACGCCGCTCAACGGATGTGACGATGGGAGAGAAGACAAGTCGCGCGAAAGTTTCAGTCGCCCTGGTCGGGGTTGGTCCGACTTGGGAGCTGCATTACCGTGACGCGATTCAGCGCCTGTCGTCCAAGCTGACCGTCAAAGCGATCTGCGATAGCGTGCAAATGCGAGCGGCAGTCGTCGCCGATGAATTCGAAGCGATGCCGATTTCCTGCCCGTGGCATCTGACTCAACGTACCGATCTACACGCCTGGCTGATCCTTGACCCTGGCTGGTTCGACACGTATCCGGCGGCTCTCGCGGTGAAACATGGTCGCCCCGCTCTGTTCGCCAACACGTTTTGTGCTCCGATCTCCAAGCTATTGCCGCTGCTGAATGAAGCGATGGAGTGCGGCGAACCACTGATGCCCGAGTTTCCGCAGCGGTTCACCCCCGCGACAACTCGACTGCGCGAACTGATTGCCACGAAGTTTGGACCGGTCCACAAGATCGAGGTGACCGTCCCACTAGCTGAAGTCACGGCCGCTGACGTGCACGAGTGGCTGACCGAGAATCAACCGGGCGCGATCGGCCTGTTCGACTGGTGTGCCTGCCTGGTCGGAACCCCCTGCACCGCCGTCTCGTTTCAAACCACGTCGGCAGGGTCACAGTTACGACTCAGTTTTGCAGCTCAAGCATCTCACCCGAATGATCCCCCCACGGCCACGATTCACTTCGCTCCCGATGCGATCGATTGTCGCCAGGTGGAATGCGAGCGAGGGTCGGCGAGCCTTGGCGGAAAGACTCAGATCTCGTGGCAAGCGGGCGAAGAATGCGGTCAGGAAGTCCATGGGAATGAGCGTTCTCCCTACGAAATCATCCTCGACCAATTCTGCCGCAGAGCCCTGGGGGGCCTCGTTCCCGTCCCCACGGTGACCGATGCCATCCAGGCGATCACCACGATGCAAATGGCTTTGGCGTCGGTTGTCTCTCCCTGAGTTTAACCGCGTGGGCAATCTCCCTGCGTGTCTCGCTTTCTCTTCCTGCTGCGACTCACAACCTCATCAACCACAATAACTTGCCACGATTTCCAATTCGTGACAGGGGCTGACTGGACAGTAATCCGCTCGGCTGTAATACTATTCCCTCTTCCGTCCGACTGGCAGTTGGCCTTGGCCAAGGGATCACCATCCCAAGCCGTTCGTTCAGAAGGTGTTAGGGCGTATAGCTCAGTTGGCTAGAGCGCAGCTCTGATAAAGCTGAGGTCCGTGGTTCGAATCCACGTACGCCCACCTCAGGGCCACCGCTCCCAAACCGGTGGTTCACTAGATTTGCAGGTTACTCACCCAGAGTCACCTGCACTCGGGGACGTAGCTCAATTGGGAGAGCGCTGGCTTTGCAAGCCTGAGGTTACGGGTTCGACCCCCGTCGTCTCCACTCAACAAACAGCCCTGTCCGCAGAATCTGCGGACAGGGCTGTTTTGCTTTGAATCATTGGGTTTCTGCCTCGTGATAGTCGCGAAACTTTTTCTGCTGCGCCGACTGCTGATGGACCTCGGTGGTCGATTGATCCCATGCCTTGGCTTCGACGACAGCGAGCTTCAGTGTTGCGATACTCAAGCACGTAATCGGCAGTCAACGACTTGCGGTGCCGACCGGAGACTTCGTGCTGTCCCGGCGATTGGATAGGCTCTCTTCGATGACGGTCCATCCAGCGGCTGCAAGAGCGGGATCGATGTGCTCGGGGCGGGTTTAGGTTACGTTCATGGATTTGCGCTAAAAGAAGTAAGTTGTTTCAAAATATAATCTTGCGATTCACCATGGACGCACAATGGCCTTGAGATAAAAGAGGATTCAGGCCCAGTAGGGCACATAACTACGGTAGCGAGTGGAAGCTTGAGTGGGGTCCGAAAGCTTGATTTTTCCGGCTTCAACTGTTGCCGCAATTATGAGGGAAACGGTTGCAACTTTGCTCTCAGGCAGTTTGAACCGATCGCGCAAGCTCTGATTAGTCATCTGCTGGTTCATGACGTAGCGCAAACAACAGTGTTGGTAACAAGCCCGAATCCGATCGCTTCGATCCATATGTTCCAGCTCTTGATGCGCGAACATTACGACGGACGTCCGAAGTTCCTTGACTCGAAAATCCGGCGCAGGTAGCTGAAAGGCTTCGGCGGCAGAAACGACCTTATCAACACCGCTTCCCTTTTCTTCACAGATGCCGAGACGGCGCATAAGGTCGGCCAGACGTTCGTTGCGAGACTTATATTCGTCGATGAATCGTTCGGGAGGAATAAACGGCCGCCCGGGATTGGAAATCTCAATTCGGTCATCATAAAGTTCGATCATCACAGCCGTCCCAGTTTCGTTGAAATCCTGGTGTATCAATGCATTGGCAACCAATTCTCGAATCGCGATTTCCGGGAACATCTTTACTTCACGACGCAGCGCCTGTTCGATCACTTCGTTTGAAGGAATCAGCCCATTGATAAACCCGACCAAGCCTTGAAAACCGACGGCGTAGCCCATCGTTCCCGCCAAGTCGCTCTTCGTTTTGAGTTTGCCAAGCCCCTCATAAACAATCACCCGAGGCGCTTTACGAGCTAAATGATCAAATTGGTCAAGCTTCTTCGCAAACAAAATTGCCCCGAGGTTTGTGATGGTCCAATGATTGTTGGATCTCTCGATGAGTTTTTCGCTTTCAAACCGCACCAAAACACCGTCTCGCTGTGACGGATAGGGCAGATGCAGCAAGTCAAAGTAGCTTTGAGTGTCGAGAAGTTGCACTACGCTCGCGTCGTCACAACCAGTCTTGGCGGAAAGTGATAGCCAGTCTGGTTTCCCTTCGTTGAAGATAGTCCGCAAGCGATCTTCACTCATTGCGACTAACTCCTCTCCGGCTCGCATTAGGTATGCACCTTCGAATTGATAGGCGGTTCCCAACGGACGGCCAGGAATATGAAACACCAGAACTCGACCGTCGGGATGTGCAACCTCCTCAATATCAACTCTGAAGTTCAGTGTCTGGAATAGCTTTGACGCCATGTCCACGGGATCATTGAAAGCGGCGGTTCCGACGACTCTGCGAGGCGGAGCATCCTCAATTCCAAGCAGTAGATACCCGCCCCCCTCGTTTGCCAACGCGACGCAATATCGGAACAGTTTTCGATTGTCAAACTGGTTCTTGGCCTCTTTGAACTCCAAGTTCTGATCCTCGGAACGCGCGGCTCTCCATGCGTCGATTTGTGCGGGCGTTGTGGCCATAATGCCGTCGATTCCCTTGTTGATTGCCCGAGCTAAGCTCGCAGCAGCAGAGTTGGATTTAAGACTTCAGGCGTCGAATTAATTTATTCGGCAACGTCTTGACTTCAAAGGCTCCCGAACCACTTCTTAATCTTCAGCGACATCAGCTTTCGTCGCTCTTCCAGAAATGCCGAATAATCTTTGATCTCGCCGTCCAGCATCGATGCCGGGGCACAATTCGTTTCCAGATTCAAAATTGTCGTACTTTGACGTGTAGTCCCGGTTTAGTTCGCGTCCCGACAGTTTCAGGAAGTCATCCAGCTGGACAATCCAGTCGGTCATCGACATCGGCTGGCGATTCATTGCCTGCAATTCTGCAAATTCAAGATAGGCGTTGACAATTCGATTCAGGACCTGCAGTTCATCTTCATCGAGATAATTCTTGGCGACCGAAACATCATCTTTACGGATCACCCCACCGGGACGAGTCGATTTCAATCCCATCGACGGTTGGCTGGCATCAACCCGTTGATGGATGACTTCGGCAGCGGTATGACCATGCGCTGCCCAGTGCATCTTGTTTTGTACCGTGGCAAAGAACTCCTGCGAGATCTTGGTTTTCGGCGAGTAGTCCACGCTGGTGGAGTAGATGTCGAGCACTTTCTGGTAGAACCGGCGTTCGCTGGAGCGGATGTCGCGGATGCGCTCCAGCAGTTCGTCGAAGTAGTCCTTTTGGCCTTTGCCAGGTGGATTCTTCAACCGCTCGTCGTCCATTGCGAACCCTTTCACAAGGTATTCGCTCAACCGAGCCGTCGCCCACTGCCGGAACTGTGTTCCACGATGGCTGCGGACCCTATAGCCCACGGCAAGAATGGCGGGCAAGTTGTAGTGCAGCACATCGCGGAAGACTTCTCGCGATCCTTCGGATCGAACTGTTAAGTAAGACTTAATAGTTGCCGACTCGTCGAGCTCCTCCTCTCCATAAATCGCTTTCAGGTGCTGATTGATATTCGGCACCGTCGTCTGAAACAATTCAGCGATCTGGATTTGCGTCAACCAAATTGTCTCATTCTCGAATCGACATTGGATGCGAGTTCGGCCGTCCTCGGTCAGGTAAAGGATCATTTCGGACTGCCGCTGACGGTCGTGGTCCATTGCCCATTGCCCTCTATCCATTGCTCTTCGAGTTCACCGTTCGCTGCGACGGAGGTTTAGTTCGCAAACTTGTCAGTAATCCTGACAAGTTACCGCTTCGCCGAGTCACCCTCGTCGTAAATGCCATTTAGATGAACGGTGACATTCTACTGAGGAGTCACTTGAAACATCAGGGCCCGCGTCACGCAGATCGTCTCTTTCTCCAATCGGCATTGGATACTGGGCATGAGGAGCTTCAGTGGGGTCAGTTTACTGAACTTAGGATGCATCTCTGCGATGGCAGCATTTACTTTTCTGCTGTCTCCTCTCCTTGCCGATAGGGTTTCTGCTGTTGATAGAGGAGCAGGTTTTCTTTTCCGAGATTCTTGTCAGCTTCGTCGGTTGCTAACTCAATCGCCTGCTCTTGTCGTTTAATGGCTTCGGCCCAATTGCCACATTCGGCGTGAGCGGCAGCGAGAGTATGCACATAGATCCACTCTTCCCAACCGGAAATCTGACAAGCCTGGGTCGCCAAGAGGACTGCCATTTTTCCATCGCGCAGATTGGCCTCGGGGCAAGTGGAGTGCAGCCAGGCAGCGCCATTGTGGGCTGAGGCAAGGCTTGGATCGATTTCGGTTGCGCTCTGGAAGTCAGTCATGGCACCGTGGTATTCGCCGTTCCTCTCTTTGGCATCACCTCGGTTGCTGTAAGCGTCTGCGTTTCGCGGCTCAAGTCGGATGCAGTGAGAGAAATCCTCGATCGCACCAGCATAGTCTTCCAGATAGACACGCGCATTTCCTCGATCCAGATACGCCGCCGCGTGACGCCCATCCAGGCGGATCGTGCTGGTAAAATCTTTGATAGCAGCTTCGAATTCGCTCTGCTCAAATAAGATCTTCCCTCGGGCGAAATGTGATGCGATGTGTTTTGGATCGAGTTCAATTGCCTTCGTGAAGTCCTCGATTGCCGAATCAAAATCGTCATCCGCAGCCGACCCGGTGGCTCGATACCAATAGGCTTGCGCGCTGCTCGGATTCAGCCGAATCGCGTCATCGTAGTCTTCGAATGCGTTTTCGATATCGCCGATACCTTGAAACGCCATACCTCGGTTGCTGTAAACGAGGGCGTTCTTGGGATCAATCTCAATCGCTTTAGTTAAGTCCTTGATCGCGGCCTCATAGTCACCCATTGAAATGTAAACTTTCCCTCGAGTGACGTGGGACTGCTTTGATTTCGGATCTAGTTCAATCGCTTTGGAAGCATCGCGGATCGCTGCCTTGAAGTCGCCTTTGGCGACAGATGCCAAAGCTCGGAAGTCATAGGCAATGACAAGTTTCGGATCCAGGCGAATAGCCTCGGTGAAGTTTTCAATAGCTCGATCGAGCTGGTCCGCGTCCTGGGCCGCAACACCTTGGGCCACGAACTTCAGCGCGGGTTGCGGAAGCACGGGCCGCGAATCCTTGGCACACCCGGCGATCAGTATCACAAGCATCAGAAATAATGCGACTAAGAGACGATTGATCATTGGAAGGTACCGAGGGGCTTTTGTATGTTGAGCGGCATCCAAGTTGAAGTCATCAACAACGCACTCAGATGACTTATATCAAGGATCACCGTTGCCTAGAACTGTTGGCGCGACGACGGAGCCCCACGCATTCGACGAATGGTGGACAGGGTTGTATCATCGCTGGACAGTGGGCCGGGATTACTTTTGCGTCTGTGTGAATGAAGGATCGTCCATGAAGTTGCATGCGTTTTTGTTGACCGGTGCGGTGTTACTGGTGGGATGCGAGAAGAGCGTTCCTCCGAAGCCGCCTGTGGGGGGGCCAACAGTTGGGTCTGCTGAGAAGACCACCTCTGATTTGGGGGAATCGACCGCTTCCACAGCGAGCGAGGCCGCCTCGGTTAAGGGTGATGCTGCTTCGCCTGTCAAGGTGACCGACGGCGCGGTTGAATTGAGCCCGGAAAACACGAAGGTGATGTTCGTTGGTGCCCATACGGGTGAGAAGCCAGATCCGCGGACTGGTGGATTTGAGAAGTTTTCGGGCAAGTTGACAGTCGATGCCGGCAAGCTGACCGCGGTGTCGCTCGACATCATCACCGATTCGACCTGGACCGAAATCGGCGGCAAGCTGACGACTCACTTGAAGAGCCCTGACTTCCTGGACACGAAAGAGTTTCCCGAGATCAAGTTCCAATCGACAAAGGTCGAGACCGCAGATGGCGGTAAGGCCACGATCACGGGCGACCTGACGATGCATGGCGAGACCAAGCCGATCACCATTCCTGCCACTGTGACCATCACTGATGCGGGGATCACGTTAGTTGCCAACTTCACGGTCGATCGCGCCGAATTCGGCATGACGACCGCCACCGACAAGGTGGAACCAAAGGTCGAGTTGAAAGTCGTTGTCGGCGAGAAAACCGACGCGAAGCCGGGACCGGCCTAACGGCTAAGGGGCGAGGGCTGAGGGCTAAGCGACAGAGGTAAGAGGACATCATCTCGCGAGCTGTGATTGTGCCACATGTTGAGGTCTTCGATGTCATGTCGAAGACCTCGACGTGGACAAGTCCTTGTTCCGCCATTTCAGGGCATCTGGATTTGATGGTTCACTTTCCCCGGGCGTCGCCCGGGGCTGGTTTGTCCTGCTCCTTCGGGGCAAAAACTCTCTAGATCCGTGTTCAATTCGTGGCTCAACCTTCATGACTGCCTCATTAATCGGGATCGCGATTTCGATTGCAGTCTCGATGATCGTCTCGCTGCTGACTTCCATCTGCTTGTCGCGTGAGAGTGCCGCGCGATATGCCGGGGCGCTGGGAATTGCGGCCGGGTTTCTGGCGGCTTACGCGTATCTCGAACCGCGGAACTGGGTGCCGACGCTGCATTGGCAGTGGCTGCCGTGGCTTGTTGCTTGTGCCGCAATCATGGGGCCGATTGCAATCGCGAGTGGTGTGGGAACGATTGAACGCTTCGTCGTTGTCACGCTATTCGCACTCGCCGCGGCCTGGTTTCTGGTTCCGACTCGCGCCTCGTTTGCCCCGATGCGGATGACTTACGTGATCAACTTCACACTGGGCGTGGCGGTGTTTTGGAACCTGCTGGACCGACTGCTGACTCGGCCCAAGAGTGCTGCTGCCGTGTTCAGCGCATTAGCCGCGACAGCGGCCAGTGGTTCGGCTCTGGTTGCGTTTGCCTTCAGTATTCGAATTGGCTTCCTGGGTGCCGCCGGAGCGACTGGCCTGGCGGGTGGCGTGCTGGCGTTCCTGTGGAAGCGAGATGCCGCGATCATCCGCGGCCTGATCGGCCCAGCGTGCATTCTCCTGGCGGGCGAATTGCTCACCGCCGAAATCAATGACGCGATCAACCCTCCGACGATCGCTTTGATCGCGATGGCACCGCTCATGCTTTGGCTGTTCGAAGCTGGGCCGTTGGCGAAGCTGAAAGGGATCGCAGCTTGGTCCGCGAGGGCCGCGCTGGTCGCCCTGCCCCTTGCCGCCGCCTGGGGGCTCTCTTGGTCGGGCATTCACGTTGGCGATTCGTGGTAGCTGGCCGCTACGGCACAATGTGTGGCCTGATCAAAAGTTATGCTGAAGCATAACCTACGGGGCGATGACTTCACGCGGCCTGCTTCTCATTGACGATGGCGGGGATCGCGGGGGCTTGACGGAATCGCAATACGCGGATCATTTGCGAGACGGAACCGGCATCGGGTTCAACAACGCGAGCCAAAAGCGGCAGGCTCAGCAAGCGAACGGCCGTGGACAGGATGAAGACTAGTTTCAAGCCGCCGATTTCGATCGGACCGAGACTTAGGGACCAGTTCATGAAGACGGTGGCGACTAGTCCTCCGGCGATGGCGGCAACGGCGGCAGCTGTCCCGATGATGGAATTGAAAATCGCCAGGTAGAAAGCCGCGTTTTTCTCGGGAGCCAGTCTCAGCAGGATGTTGTTGGGCCCCATCGCCAAGGGCGCACTGAAGAGACCCGAGCAATGAATCAGCACCAGCAGGCCAAACCACTGCGGCATCACGAAGACCCAGGCGATCGTGGTCACCAGGTCGGCAATCGTCGCAATCAAGACGATGGGCTTCGTTCCAAACTGATTGCACAATCGCGTCCAGAAGCTTGTCGTCAGCATCCCCAGGACGCTGGACATTGTGGCGAGCGCGGTGATGCAGCCGAACGAGAGGTGCATCTTCTGCAGCATATAGACGGCGAAAAATGGCTGCGCAAGTTGTAGCCCGATGTTCCAGACTCCATAGAAGCCGAGCAACGTGCGAAAGTCTCGATTGCGAAGTGGGTCGGAGAATAATTGGTGGAATGAAGCCTGATGGGGATGGGCGGGACCCGGCGCGGGAATGGCTCCCAGCAGCGGCATACCGATCAACCCGCACAGCATCGCTGCGCCGAAGACACTCAGGAACCCTAGCGAAGACTGGCCGCTTTGCTTCGCCCAATCCAATCCCACTGCGGCGACCATTCCCGCCACCAGCGAGAGCCCGGTATTGAAAAGATGGCGTCGCCCCAGAAACGAGACACGTTGTTGTTTGGGAATCAGATCCTTAATCCACAGCAACCAGGCGACCCCGCCGATCGAACTGAGAAAGCTGCCAATGGCGAAGGCGGCAATCATGACCCAGATGGCGAATGGTCCGCTGTTCGCAAACAAGAAGGGAACCAGGAAGATCGGCAGCCAGAGCAAACGGCTGATCACCGTGGTCAGCAGACAGAGGTTTTTACATTCGCCGCGGCGTTCGAGCAGGTAGGCCCCCCCCAGTTGCACCAGGTTCGCACAGACAGGCAAAGCCGAGAGAACGCCAATCTGCAGACGGGTCGCCCCCATCTCGAGGGCGAAGCCGGTCAAAAAGACACCACTTGTCAGTGTCCCCATGATCGTGGCGAGCGAACCTTCGGCCACAGAGAGATTCATCGATCGCTTTAACAGCGCGGCATCCATGCGCAAGAACCCCGAATCCATTCAGGAGTGAGACCACAGCTTCGATTGAGATCCGTTGCCACAGCGGGGTCAACAGGATCAATGAGAATTACAGTTCTGTGCCTTGATGAACCGGAATGCGGCGACTCGCTTGTGATCGATGCGACGGCTTCGCAGGAAACGAGCCGAGCACATGTGTCGCTGGAGCGAGAGAGATCCCGAAGAAAAGAGGGCCCGACGGCATCGCCCTCAGCCATTCACTTGGCGGGGATGCGTTGCGGAAGTTTCTATTGCGGGCAGGGGATACGAGTCAAGTTGAATGCGCTGGTATTCGTGATGGGGCCGGATAACCGAATCGATGGATCAATAATGGCGATTGAGTAGTGAGTCGGTACTTACCATTTGGGACAATTAAACGCGTGAAGAAGAAGATGAGAGGCCGCGAGTTTTCCTTAAATACGGTGTGATGCATGCCAATCGACCGCTTGCAAAACTTCGGCACACGGTGTGTGCCGTCTACTTTGGCTGATAAATGGTCACAGCCTCGTCGCACATGGTACGACGAGGCTGTGAGATTCAATTTTCAAATTGACCGACAAGCAGATCAGGGCTTGCGGATGAGGCGTGCCAGCGATTGGCCAGGGCCATGATCGTAGCAGTCTTCGTCGTGCCACAGCGGAACCCCCGCAGCATAGCGGGCAGCCAGCATCAGAACCTTTTCTTCTGTTCCGGGCTTGGCAGTGGTTGGTTCGCCGGGATCAATCCCGAGAGAATCGAAGTCGATCTCTTCAAAACCACCAGAGAATTCCGAGCCGAATTCAGTCCCCGTTTCAACGGCTTCGTACTCTAGTTCTTCAGATTCCATCTCGTCTACGTCGTAGTCGAACGACATTCGCCCAATCTCCCGAAACTAACTCTGTTTTAAAACCCGAGATTACAGAAACTTGTATTCCACAGGGTCATCAGAAACGATTAACGCAGCCTATCAACGATCTTCCCGACTGGTGGGCATGCGCACACCAACACACTTCATTCAATTGCAGAGGAAATCTGTTTTGTACACGGGAGAGATCAGCAGGTAGGCATTCACCGAAAGCGACGGTATTGTTCTGTTGGTGATGCTGAATGTCAACAAGATTCTTGGAGAAATCATCGACCGGCATCCACCTGCCACTCCTTCGTTTTCCAGCTCAATTTCACGAACTTCGCTGGAGCCGGTTACCATCCTACGCACGTCATTCGCTCAAAGCAACAATTTCATTTTGATCAAGAGCAATTGGTGCTGATTAGTGCCCAGAAAACGGGGTTTGAGTGTACCGATTACGGAGTTTCGGACACGATTTCGATGTGAATCATCGCCGCGCAGACTTATGCCGGTGTTGGCAGCTTGCAGAGATCTTCAACAGGCATTAGGTGCCAGATGATTGAGCCAGTGCGATCGACATGGCGTTCACGCGTGGATCCGGATTCAACGCCAAGGCACCAAGGCACCGACGGGGCAATTAAGGATGGTGCAAATTCTCTGCAGAACTGGATTCGCGCGTGCGCGGGAATGACGATCGGAGCAGGAGCAGGCAGTGAATAATCCAGGTTGAACCTACCGCCGGCTCGGCGCGAAGAATCTATTGAGCGCGCAACGATGCACATTCACGGTTTTGCGAAAGCGGCTACGAGTGCGACATATGGAGTTGCGTTGCCGGATCGCAAGTAACCCAATCTCTTGGCGAGATTGGCGACACCCGAGATCGACTTTTGACGAAACCCCTAGAATTGCTGCAGAAATCGCAGTTCGTTTTCGTAGAAATGGCGAATGTCGTCGATCCCGTGACGCATCATGCAGAAGCGAGCGATCCCCAAACCGAAGGCGAAGCCGCTGACTTTTTCGGGGTCGTAGCCACAGGCCGACAGCACGTTCGGATCGACCATTCCCGCTCCGCCAAGTTCCAACCAGCCGTTACCACGTCTGACATCGAATTCGACGCTCGGCTCGGTGAAGGGGAAGAACGAGGGGCGGAAGCGCACAGGGACGTTTTCACCGAGGTAGGCGGCTGCGAACAACTGCAGCACCGTCTTCAGCGACGCCATGGTCACATCGGGACCGACCATCAGACCTTCCATTTGATGGAACATCATATGATGTGTGGCATCGATCTGGTCTGGCCGATAGACGCGGCCCACGGACACGATGCGGATGGGCGGCTTGCGCTGCTCCATCGTCCGGATCTGAACCGTGGAAGTCTGACTTCGCAGCAAACGAGCTTCTTTGGTGACGGTCGACGCCACGGACAGATAAAAATTATCCAACGGGTTCCGCGCCGGGTGGTCCTCGGGAATGTTCAGAGCGACGAAGTTATGCCATTCGTCTTCGACTTCGGGCCCCTCTTCGGACTCGAAGCCGAGCCGGGCCATGATGTCTTTGAATTCTTCGATCGTTTGCGTCAGGGGGTGCAGCTTTCCGAGCGACAGCCTTGCCCCAGGCAATGTGACATCAAATTCGGATCCCGCGGCTTTTTTCGGGGCAGACTCTAAAATCAGCTTCTTTTGTTCCCAGGCCGCTGTGACGCGGTCTTTGATCTCATTGAAGCGTTTGCCGACTGCCGGCTTCTGATCGACCGGAACAGATCCTAAGGCACCTTGAAGGTCTTTCAGGCGGCCTTGTTTCTTTCCCAGGAACTCGATCCGAGCCGCTTCTAAAGCGTCAGCCGTCGCAGCTGCTTCAATCGACTGCAGAGCGTCCTGTTCATAACTTGCGAAGGATTGTTCGTGATCCATGTCGCTTCACCCACCGAGCGCGTTGAGATTCCAGCAAACAAAAACACCGCCAGTCGGCAAGCCGAGGCGGTGTGAAGATTCATGATTCGAGACGAATCATCAGGCAGACTTGGCGACACTTGCCAGTGCGTCGCGGACCGCCTGGGTGACTTCGTCAAACACCTGTGGTTCGTGAATCGCCAGTTCGCTGAGCGTCTTGCGGTTCAGCTTGAGATTGGCGAGGTTCAGACCATGAATGAACCGTGAGTAGGACAAACCACGCATTTCAGCGGCTGCCTTGATACGGATGATCCACAGCGAGCGGAAATCACGCTTGCGAACTCGACGATCGCGATACGCGAAGACACGGTTACGAACGAGAGTTTCCTTAACCGTTCGCAGCAGATTCTTACGACCGCCGTAGCTACCTTTGGCTTCGCGGAACAATCGCTTGTGAGCACGGTGACGGGCAACGCTGTAACTGATTCTCATAGTTCTTCACGCTTCACTAAAACAGCTTGGATTCGATGATGACGGAACGCCCCCGATAATTCGGGGCTGCGACGACCTCGACGAGTCCTTCGTCAATCTTCGCAAGAATTCAAAGCAGACAGGGTTACTTTGCGGGACGCAGCGCTTCACGGACCATCAAGGCGTCCGCACCGATCAGAACAGTGTCACCACGATTGTGTCGCTTGCGATTACCCGACTTATGGCTGAGCAAGTGTCCACGGAAAGCACTGCGACACTTGGCCTTACCACTAGCCGTGACTTTGAACCGCTTTTGAATTCCCTTGTGCGTCTTCTGCTTCGGCATGGCTCAAGTCCTGACTAACTCATCCCAATGTGGGAAATATTAACGTCGCCAGCGGAATTCTATCCGCTGGAATTTATCCATTAACGGGGCGGAGAGTATAAGCGACCGGCAACGACGCTGCCAGTCATAGACCGCGAAAACTCAATTTCGCGTCTCTCACCGATCAACCTTCACCACGGAGATCAGCTTTTCGGAGCCAAAACCGCAGTCATATTTCTCCCACCTTCCATCGATGGGTTCTTTTCGACCTTCGAGACATCCTGAAGGGTCTCGATGATTCCCGCCAGAATCTCACGTCCACGTTCGTGGTGCGCGTTTTCGCGACCCTTGAACTGGACGTTGAATTTGACCTTGTCCTTGTGAGTCAAAAACTCCCGAGCCTGCTTGACTTTAAATTCGATATCATGGTCGCCTGTTTTCGGACGCAGACGAATCTCTTTCAACTGAACCTGGTGCTGCTTGGCCGACTGAGCCGCTTTGCGCTTTTGCTCGTACTTGAACTTGCCATAGTCCATGATACGGCAGACCGGCGGACGCTCGTTCGGAGCGACTTCCACCAGATCCAATCCCGCCTCTGTCGCAAGCCGTTGCGCGTCTGAGGTCGGAATTACTCCAAGCATCTTTCCTTCATGGTCGACCACTCGTATTGGTGAGAGGCGAATTTGATCGTTGATTCGATGCGTCGTTTCGATTGCAGGCAACTCCAGGAAAGGAATAGTTAACTAGCGGCCCCACGTCCCAAAATCCGGTGGCTCGTACCGTTTGGGGATACTATCGGCCAGAATACTCGACATGGGCGAATAGTATTAGCCCGGAAACGTCGTTCCGTCAAGGACTTGGCACTATTCACAACCGATTCAGGCAAGTCTTCGGGATTGGGAATTCGGCGATGTCCAGAAATTGACGTCCGGAAAGTGTGAGAATCTGCATTTTCCGCCGAAATTGCCACAGAATCGGCGTGAGAAGGTCACAGTTGCCCCAGTCAAAGCTCGACTATCTCGACGCCGATGATTTCTGGATCGAAACCCTATCGATTTCACCTGTGTCATTGCCACAGACATAAAGCTCGAACCATCCGACAGTGACGTTGCAGGAACGGACGCTGCCATCTTGGTCCGAGTCATACGAGCAGCCGCAGTAACCCGCAAGATCACAAACAAAATCGACTGAAGCAAACTGAATTGCGCCTGCGATCGAGACCAACAGTGCCGCCAACAAAGCTAGAACGTAACGGTTCATGACAAGCCACATCAATGGTTTGGGGGCTCGATCAATCGCAGTGCTTTTCGCCCCAAATGAGTTCCAATCGTGGCGTGGCAGACGACTTGATCTCCCAATTGCAGTGAGACGCCATCATTCGGGGCCTGATCCGTCATGACGATATCGCCGACTTGAAGCGCAGCAAGGTCGCTGGCTTTGACCTTCAACGAGGCGAGGTTGGCTGCGACTTGAACCGTCACCTGCTGAATGCCAGTGGGAACTGTGGCGGGAGTTACCCCGCTCACGATAGTTTCATTGGCAGGCTTGTTCAAACCGACGCTCGCTGCCGGAATCCCCAAGTGAATCAGGCCAGTGTTTCCTGATGCTGTTAACTCGAAGCTGAACCAGATGCAGGAGAACGCCGCGATGCTGGCCGGAACCAAAGAGACCTGTTGCATCACCGCTGAAACGGTCAACGTGTCGTTCAACAAAGCGGATAGTTCACGCAGCACAGCTTCATTCAATCGACCAAGCAAACGGAGTTCGATATTGGTCATCAAATGAACCCGAGACTCCCCTGCTCCGTCGACCGTTCCCCCGAGCAATCGTGCAATCAGCAGTTGAACGAGTTGATCGCTCCAAATCAGCAATGATTCGGCTGCCGAAGAAGTGTGACTGACCTGACAGGTCACATGCGGCGACTGCAATGAGGCCAGAAACTCGGCGACCGCAGATTGGCAGGCACCGACCGACCGGACTTCGACATTCGACTGCAGCAGGCTTTTGAGTCCTGTCACCCAGTGCTGGCAGATCCCTTCATGCAGCGCTTGAGCGATCTTCAACGCTCGCCCTTGGAGTGCAATTGGTCGCGTGACATCGTGTCGCTCCCACGCGGCGACATCGACAGCGTCCATGCTCGCTGTGGCCCGGGCGGTCGATCGCGAAGGTTCGATCGCCGACAGGATCGCATCGACTTCAGCTCGACTGAGAATCTCGCCCATCCCTGATCCTTCCGTGTGGGTTGGCTATGAAGTTCTCGCAAACAGACCGACTATTTCCGGATTTGCCCGCTGCCTCGAACGATCCACTTGTAACTCGTCAATTCACGCAAGCCGCAGGGGCCGCGTGCGTGAAACTTGTCAGTGCTGATTCCGATCTCGGCACCTAATCCCAGTTCGCCACCATCATTAAACCGTGTACTGGCATTGACCATCACTCCGGCCGAATCGACTTCCAACAGGAACCGATCTGCGGACGACAGGTCGTTCGTAATGATCGTTTCCGTATGATGAGAACCATACCGATCGATGTGCTCGATCGCATCATCAATCTTATCAACCACGCGGCACGAGAGGATTAGATCCAGATATTCGGTTCGGTAATCTTCGTCGGTGGCCGCTGTCGCCCAGGGAATCAAATGCCGCGTTCGTTCACATCCGCGGACGGCCACACCAGCACCCTTGAGCATCGCGGCAGCCTTCGGCAGGAACTGGTCAGCGATGGCAGAATGGACCAGCAAACACTCGGCCGCGTTGCACACACCCGGCCGCTGACACTTGCTGTTTTGCAGGATCTCGAGGGCCATCTCGAAGTCGGCCGACTGATCGACATAGACGTGACAGATGCCGTCAAAATGCTTGATCACCGGCATCGTCGCTTCGCTGGCGACGCGCTGGATCAGCGATTTGCCACCGCGCGGAATCGTGACATCGATCTTGTCACCCAGCTTGAGCAACTCACCGACAACATCACGTTCAGTGGTATCGACCAACTGGACAGCATGCTCGGGCAAGCCAGTTTGTTGCAGCGAATCGCGGATGACTCGATGCAGCGCCAGGTTGCTGTGCAACGCTTCTTTGCCACCACGCAGGATCACGGCGTTGCCGCTCTTCACACAAAGCGAGGCGGCATCGATCGTGACGTTGGGGCGGGATTCGAAGATGAAGAACACGACGCCGAGCGGTACGCGAACGCGACTGACTCGTAGTCCGTTCGGTCGAACCGTGGATTCGATTGTTTCGCCGATCGGATCGGGTAAGAGAGCCACTTCACGCAGCGCACCGGCCATGCTCTGCAAACGAGATGTGGTCAGTCGCAGGCGGTCGATCTCGGCGTTGGTCAGCCCGTATTCGGGGGCTTTGGCGAGATCTCGCTCGTTTTCAGCGAGAATCTCGCTTGATCGAGCGATCAGGGCATCGGCCGTGCGGTGCAGCCAATCGATCTTCTGAGCACCAGTAATCGTCGCCAGCTTTCGCGACGCATCGCGAGCTTGAGTGGCAAATTGTTGAGCGTAGGCCGTCCAAGACGACATTTGCGGGCTTCTTCGTTGAACCGCGCGGGCATCGCCCCGTGCGTGATTTACGCGACTATCAACTGACGACGCGCGGGGCGATGCCCGCACGGTCAACGCATCAGTCGCCGCCAATCGCGGTGATCTCGTATCGCAGGATCCCTCGTGGAACAGTGACTTCGACACTGTCACCGACCTTTTTGTTCATCATTCCGGTCGCCAGCGGGCTGGTCGTCAGGATTTTCATGACATCGCCGCTGTAATCCTCTTCGCCCGGACCTACGAATTCGTAGTGTTCGATGGCACCGTCGCTCAGGTCTTTCACCGTGACTCGCGACCCGAACGTGACGACCCCCTTGGGCAGGGTCGACTTATCGACGATGTAGCAGTTGGCCAACTTCGTCTTGAGCTGGTTGATCTTGGCCTGCGTCATCCCTTGCGCTTCGCGCTGGGCGTGATACTCAGCATTCTCGCGCAGATCGCCCTCGGCGCGTGCATCGGCAATCGCCTGAGAGATCTTGGGCATTTCGATATCCTCCATATGGCGAATTTCTTCTCGGAGTTTATCGTAGCCTTCGCGGGAAATTGGTTGATGTTCCATTTTGAGTTCCTCATCACGACCGCCGGCAACGGCGCGTATTCAGTCCGGCGATTTTGAACAGGCAAAAAACGAACACGGGCGATTTGACGGATCGCCCGTGCTCTCTGATTGTCACGAGAAGTATAGCAAAATCAGACGGAAATACTATTCGATTTCGGCCCAACTGCCCGACTTACCGCTCTTCAGGACGGCGTCGCAGATCTTCTGAGTTTCCAGGGAATCGCGGAAGGTCGGGCAGACCGGCGTCCCCTTTTCGACCCCTTCCAGGAAGTCGGCAACGTGATGCACAAAGCTATGCTCGTAACCGATTTGCAACCCGGGGACCCACCAGTGACTCATATACGGGTGGTCGCTATCGGTGACGTGGATTGAGCGCCAGCCTCGCAACGGTCCTTCGTCTTTGTAGTCGAACCACTGCAGACGATGCAGATCGTGCAGATCCCACTTGATCGACCCGTTTTCGCCGTTGATTTCGAACGTGTACAGAGCCTTGTGGCCGCGAGCGTATCGTGTTGATTCGAACAGCCCGAGCGATCCATTCTTGAAGTGGCAGAGGAACGCACACGCATCGTCGATGCTGACTTTCTCCACTTTTCCAGTCAGATTATGTTTACGTTCCTTCACGAACGTTTCGGTCATGGCCGTCACGTTTTTCATGCTGCCGTTCAGCCAGACGGCCGTGTCGATGCAGTGGGCCAGCAAGTCACCGGTCACGCCGCTGCCTGCTGCGGCAGCATCCAGACGCCACAACGCCGCTCCACCCTGCGGCAGATCGGCCGAGATCGTCCAGTCCTGCAGGAAGTTGGCGCGGTAATGGAAAATGCGACCGAGTCGTCCTTCGTCGATTAATTGCTTGGCAAATGTGACAGCGGGAACTTTGCGGTAGTTGTACCAGACGGTGTTGACGACGCCGGCCTTTTCAACAGCCTGGCACATCGCTTCGCCTTCCTGGGCGTTCATCGAGAGCGGCTTTTCGCAGAGGATCATCTTGCCGTTCGCGGCCGCGGCAATCGCGATATCGTGATGCAGGTTGTTGGGCGTGCAGATATCGATCGCATCAATGTCCTTGCGTTCGACGAGTTTTCGCCAGTCGGTTTCGATCGATTCGTAACCCCAAGTATCCGCGAAGCCGCGAACTTTGGCTTCATCGCGAGCACAGACCGCCTTAAGAACCGGCTTGTACTCGGTGTTGAAGAAGTTCGTCACCTTGCGATAAGCGTTGGAGTGGGTGCGGCCCATGAAGCCGTAGCCGACCATGCCGATATTGAGTGGTTTGCTCATTGATGATCCTCAGTGTCAAAAACAAATGTCTCGATGAAATTCAGAGCCGGTCGTCAGCCCGCCGGTTGAGAAAGACAATCAAATCAATTCCAGCCGTGGGCGTCGCGAACTTTGATCATGGCACCCAGAATCGTATTCCACGTCTTGGGGTCTTCCAACGTCGTGTTGGAGAACATGCAGCCGTCCCAGCAGATGTGATGGATGCCGCGATCGACAGCCCCCTTCAGCCAGTAACCCGCCGACTTGGTGATGTCCAGCTTGCCCTTAGGATCGTCGGCCAGACAGTGGCGTCCGGTCTTGTCGTGCGTGCCCGATCCGTGAACAGTTCCATCGTTCTGAGCGACGTGGAAGTCGATCGTCCAAGGTCGCAAAGCGTCGGTCATCTTCGTGTAAGCGGCTTCAAATTCTGCTTGAGAATAGCCTTCTTTCAGCAGAGCATGCTCGGGAGCGTTGTATCCCATCAGATAGAGATAGGTATGAGCCAAGTCCGCCTGGAATCCGACCGTTCCCGGCATATCCACATGCTCGAGCAGATCGACCATGTTCTTCCAGGAGTGCATGCCGGCCCAGCAGATTTCGCCTTCGGCAGCCAATCGCTCGCCGTTCCCTGCTGCGACAATCGCCGCTTCACGGAAAGTGGCGGCAATCTTCTTCGTGTTTCCGGCAGGATCGCTCGTCCAATGGCTAGGGCCTTCGGCAGCGTCGATGCGAATCACGCCGTACTTGCGGACGCCGTGGCTGTTCAGGATCTTCGCAATCCGGCAGGCCTTCTTCACGGCGAGCACGAACTTCGCTCGTTGTTCAGGTGTTCCCATGGAGCTGTCGCCGACTGTTCCTGGCCAGACAGGGGCGACCACCGAACCGACAGCCAAGCCCTTGCCGGCGATCTTGTCGGCGATTCGCTTCACGTCATCGTCGCTGAGATCAATTTCGATGTGGGGAGCGAAGAGGAACAGATCCACCCCGTCAAACTTCTGACCGTTCACGCTGGCTGCGGTGGTCAGTTCGAGCATTCGATCAAGCGCGATGAACGGTTCTGCCCCTGGAGATCCCTTGCCGACCAGACCTGGCCACATGGCGTTATGAAGCTTTGGATATGCGTTCGACATGTTGAGATCCCCAGATGAAAACTCGAAGCCGATGAGATTTGTCGCTGGTACAAGTCGCAAAACCCTGAATCAACGGCAACGCTGATTCAGGGTCGCGACTGGACGGAATGGGTCTTACTTCTTCTTTTTCTTGGCAGGTGCAGACACGGCGAACTTCTTGTGGTCGCCGATGTTTGGCATCTCGGCATCGGGGAATGCGTCGGGACCGAAGTAACGCAGCCCAACCAGAGGTTCGGTGCCGGTGTTTTCGACTTCGACCCCTTCGGCTGCCGCCTTCTGGCTAATGAAGACCTCGTCTTCAGTCATCGCGCCGAAGCGAATCATGACTGGCGACTGCAACTTCATATTGCCGATGCGGCCGCTGCCCTGAGTTGTGATCCAGCCCGACGCAGCACTATCCTTGATGACGCACTTCGCACCGGGCATGACGGTAAGTTCTTTGGCTGAAAAGAGTTGCTTCCCGTCGAAGCGACCGTAAACGATCCAGCGATCCTGGTAACCCTGGGCCGACGTTTCACCGATATTGATCGGTTCGACGTAATTGTTGTCCTTGAAGTTCGGATCGATGTTCTTTTCCCAGTCCAACGCGTCGACGAGGTATTCCAGGTCGTCATGCTTTTTCTCTGGGAAGTCCTTGGTCAACAGAGCCCGCGGGACAGCGCGGCCTTCGACCATGGACTGATACATGCCGAACACGTCGGAACCCCATTGAGGTTCGTAGGTGACCAGACTTCCTGGAGCGTGCAGCACGCAAGGAGGAATCAGCCAGCCGGTTCCGGGTTTGAGGCGATAGGCTTTCGAGAGATCGAGGATCCCGTTATCGCCGTCATTCCAGCGAGCGAGCGCGTCGATGACGTTCTGTTTGGTCGTGCCGGGCTCAAATCCCATGAAGGTGTAGGGGAAATTGTTGCCGATCTGGTTCATCTGTGGCGGGAAATAGTAGGACTCGGGCTTCCCTTCCTGACCGACCAGCTTGGCCTGCTTGTCGTTCTGGTGCATGTGATGAGGAATGGGGCCCATGTTGTCGAAGAACTTCGAATAAACAGGCCATTTTTTGTACTTCTTCCAGATTGGACCACCGACGATATCGGCACCCAATTCTTCGACAGCATCCTTCAGCGTGAATCGCTCTTTACCAAAGACGACATAGCTGAGCCCTTCGTCAGCGGCTCGGTTGTCGTTCATCGCGAAGGTCGTGGAACCAAACCAGCGTTCATCGATCCCGCCGCGATGAGTTCCCAAGGCGTAGTAATCGGCGGGATGCAGCTTCAAACGCTTCCCGGGTTGCAGGAACGAACGAGGGACCCACGTTGGTGCAAGTCGCAGAAGACCGTTTCCAGCGGTCAGAGCATCGGCTGCCAGCTTCGCCACGTTCGCCATAATGTCTGGAATCTCCAAGGTGCGGATGCAGAAAGTCTTGATTGATCAATGTGTTCGGATCGCTCGGGCAGAACCGAAGTCGCCGCCGAAGTGAGCCAGTATTCTGATGTTTAGAGTGCGAAATGCAATCCACGCGAAAATAGGGTGTCGCGGACCAAACACCTATTCCGCTGGCCCAGTGGCTCAGATTTCGCAATCGTCATAAACCGACTGCACGGCGAGCCGCAGTGAACCCGAGTCGGGCGGGGATTGTCCCTGCGGTCTGTCTCGCTTCAAAACGGAATCCCTGCGGAACTTCGACCTTGTTTGAGCCGAGTTCACCCGCAAGAATGCCCAAGCCACTATTTGCGAGAACTTGAAAGGCTTCGCCCACTTATGGTTACCGTCGGAATTCTGGGAGCGACCGGCTATACCGCGCTCGAACTACTGAAGATTCTGGTGAATCACCCTGAAGCTAAGGTCACCGCGGTGACATCGCGCCAGGAAGGTTCGCCCCCGATCTCGTCAGTGCATCCCAGTTTGACCGGGCGACTGGATATTCGCTGTGAAGACCTGAAACCGACTCAGGTGGCCGAACGAGCGGAATACGTCTTTTGCGCCCTGCCCCACGCGGCCAGCATGGCTGTCGTCCCCGAATATCTGGCGGCCGGATGTAAGGTGATCGACCTAAGTGCCGATTACCGACTGACTGACCCCGCCGTTTACGCGCAGTGGTATGGCCATGTCCACACGGACCCCACGCGACTGGGGTCGACCCCGTATGGGCTGCCCGAACTGTACGCCGACAAGATCAAGGCCGCAGATCTCGTCGCCAATCCTGGTTGCTACACCAGTGCTTCGATTCTGGGCTTAGCCCCTGCCCTTTGCGGTGGTTTCGTCGAACCGACGGGCATCATCATTGATGCCAAGAGTGGCGTGAGCGGGGCCGGACGAACTCCCAAGCAAAACATCCTCTACGCCGAATGCAACGAGAGTTTCTCGGCTTATGGCGTGGGGACGCATCGTCATATGCCCGAAATCGAGCAGGTTTTGTCGCAGACATCGTCGCAGCCGGTCGAAGTGATCTTCCAACCGCATCTGGTCCCGATGGATCGCGGGATCCTGGCGACGATCTATGCAACCCCGAAGAAACCGGCGACGCAAGCGGAACTACTGGCCGAGTACCGACGGTTCTACGAGGGCAAGCCGTTCATTCGAGTCGTCGATCATCTGCCCGCGACGAAGGACAGCTCCTACACAAACTTCTGCGACATCACTGTGAGAATCGTGAAAGGAAAGGTGCTGATTATCTCGTGTCTCGATAATCTGATTAAGGGAGCATCGGGCGTCGCGATTCAGAACCTGAACCTGATGGCCGGATTGCCTGAGACAATGGGGTTGTTGCCGTGTGGAAGATGATGACTCATGGGCTCTGACGGTATGATCGAGAATTGCGAATCCTCGAATGTGATATCTGGCCATTGAGGACGACAAAATGGCGACGGTTTTAGAAACGAAATTGTTGACTGTTGAAGAATTCCTTCACTTGGACGATGGCGGGGCATATACCGAGCTCGTGCGTGGGAGGATCGTCGAGATGAATCGACCCTATACGTCTCACGGCTACTTTATGGCAGCAATCACCTCGCTGCTTGGGAACTATGTTCGAGAGCACGACCTTGGCCGTGTCGTGACCGGTGACGCTGGTGTAGTAACCGAACGCGATCCAGACACTGTACGCGGCCCCGATGTCGCGTTTTACAGTTATCAACGCATCCCCAAAGGGCCATTGCCAAAAGGGTACTGGCCTGCGGCACCGGAGCTAGTCGTTGAGATCCGCTCTGCGGATGACCGCTGGAAGGGCATTATTCAAAAAGCTGGGGAATACCTTGCTGCAGGAGTCTTGACGGTCGCAGTTGTCGACCCGGAAGCACTGAGGGTTCACCTGCTTTCCGCCGATCGAGAAGTAGCGATCCTGAACCGCGATGATGAACTCACATTTCCTGACATCTTGCCAGGTTTCTCAATCATCGTGAGCGGACTGTTCGAGTAACTCGCTCCGAATCACAATTACAATCGCTCACAGGCCCCGACTTCATGACTGACTTGCTTCCTCTCCCCCAAGGTTTTTCTGCCGTCGGCATTCACTGCGGTGTGAAGCCAGATACTCAAAAGCTCGATCTGGCGCTGTATGTTTCTGATCGCGCCTGCGCATCGGCGGGTGTCTTCACGACAAATCTGGTCTGCGGCGCTCCGGTGAAAGTGTCGCGAGAACGATTGCCTCGATCGACAGCTCGCGCGGTGGTCGTGAATTCAGGCAACTCGAATGCGGCGACTGGTGAACGCGGGATTGCTGACGCCAAGACCATGACGGGACTGCTGGCCAAGCAGATTGGTGCTTCCGCGGAAGATGTGCTGGTTTGTTCGACGGGTGTCATCGGCCGCTTTTTGCCGATGGAGAAGTTTGAAACTGGTATTCCTGCCGCGGCCAAGCAATTGTCCTCATTGCCCGAATCGTTCCACAACGCGGCGCGAGCCATGATGACCACGGATACCTTTCCCAAGCAGGCGACCGCTACGCTGACTCTCGGAGGAAAGACGGCTCGGATCAGCGGCGTCTGCAAAGGGGCGGCGATGATCGCTCCGAATATGGCCACGATGTTGTGTGTGATCATGACTGACGCGGCGATCACCCCTGAACTGGCCGCCAGCGGATTGAAGCATGCCGTCGCGGACTCATTCAACTGTATCAGCGTTGACGGCCATGAGAGTACCAGTGACTCGGTCATTCTTTTGGCGAACGGTGCCTCTGGCGTCGGCCCCACGAATGATGCCGAACGTGCCGCTTTTCAGAAGGCACTCGATGAAGTCGCGATGAAACTGGCGACCGACATCATTCGCGATGCCGAGGGAGCTCATCACTTTGTGGAACTGAACGTCACCGGTTGCCGCAATCGCGATGAAGCGTTTCGCATCGCAAAGGCGATCGCCGACAGTCCCCTGGTCAAAACCGCGATCTGCGGAGCCGACCCCAACTGGGGCCGCATCGTTTCTGCCGCAGGATATGCGGGCGTTCCTCTGAAAGAAGAGGACATGTCGCTGGTCGTCAATGATTTCTTGCTCTATCAAGACGGAGCACCGGTCGCGTTCGATCCGAAAGAAGTCTCCAGTAGCTTGCGAGACAACCGGAACGTGACGATCAACCTGACGCTGAAGCATGGATCAGGTGCGGTACGGTTCTGGACGTGCGACCTGACGAAGGAATATGTCGAGTTGAACGCTGACTACACGACTTGAACTGGAGACACCACTCGAATGCCAGAGTCCACTCAACCTTCGCCAGCCGATAACTCAGAATCGGAAGACGGCGATGAAGCGGACGAGTTCCTCGCGGAGCTTGAGAGGCGATCTGGCGACCGGGATGGAGCACTCACCTGGGAGCAATTTCGCGCACAACTTTTGAGCGACGACGAAGCGACATCGAATGATCCGATGCCGCCTAGTTAACTCTGGACCTCACTTAGCGGCAACTTCGATCGCGTCAATCCCGCCGTTCTTCTTGAGTTCGGTGCTGTACTTCAATGTCACTTTCAGCGTCGCGTTCATGCCTTGAACGGTGGCCGTGGGAGTCGAGCAGTATCCTGAACCTGGCTCGGTGACGACGATCTTCTTGATCTTGCCACCTTCGACGACGGCATGAGCTTTGGTGGCCGTGGTCGGCCAGAGTTCGCCGTTTTGGGGTCGGAAGCGATAGTAGTTCGAGACTTCGTCGAGCCGATCGTTGGTGATCCCGCGGGGTTTGAGGACTTTCATCAAGGCATCCTTGTTGCGACGGGCTTCCTCACCGGATGGGCCCCTGCCCTTGGCGGGAGTCACTCCACTAAATGCTTCTCGGAAGACGTCGGGCTTCACACCCAGAGCCGCGGCGATCAAGTTCACCGGCCGCCCAAAGTCACCTCGACCAATGTCATGGCCACCCGAAAAAGTGACAGGGACTTGTGTTTCTTCGGCAAAAGCAGCACTAGTTGCCAATAGAACCAAAGCGAGGCCTCCCAGGATTGTCGACTTCATGATTGCCCTTTCATTTTCGTTTGACGCGGTGTTGGTGTACCTGGGATTGAACACACCTGCCGCCGAAAGGTATCGCGATTCTGTACAGGATTTCGTGTTTCACGACCGTGTGATTGCGGTCAGAGATATTTGAGTCTGACAAAGTCTATGATGTCATGTCAGCCGTATGGAGCATCACTTCTTCGAAGCTGGTGACCGACCCTCTTTAATCAGATCACCGAACGTTTTGCCCGGGATAGCACTCGGTAATAGTTCAACTTCGCGTAGGTTCGACTGGAACTTGTCTGCATCTTTCTCGTTTTTCTTGATCAGCGTCGTGGCGATCGCATCTCCATAGTTGTTGCGTAACAATTTATCTTCACCTTCCGCGTGACAGACGAGACACCATCTTGCCTGCGGCACATTCTGGTACTCCTGCGCGTAAGTGTTCAGAAACATGCCTTTATATTGGGGGCAACCTTCTGCCAATCGACTTTGAAAAATAGAAGCCACGCCGAAACCGAGGACGCAGATCCAGACGATCGTCTTCATGGTCAACTTCCTCAATTCAATTCGCGAAAAGAAGAACGGCGAATATCGTATGACTGCCATGTGACATCAGCAAACTCTTTCATGACATTTGAAGGGTGAATAGCACATCGAGCAAGATATCGTCGAAAAGACGTTCCCGATTCCAAACCTCTGATGCGAATTCGCCTTCCGATCCTATCCAGTTTGCCTTCGCCCATCTAAAATAGCGGTTCTCCGACACTCGATTTGTTTCTCGACAGCACGGACGTGACCTTGGCTAAGAAGTCGACTCGAAAATCTACCGCCGCCTCCCTGGCCGAAGTGACGACCGATCCAATTCCAAGCGTGACCGTTTCGCCGGAGGCGATCGAAGCGGAAACGCAGGCGATTGGCCGCTACGTCTGGGATCATCTTTCTCGACGACAGCCCTCGATCTTTGAACGCCGTTGGTGGGATGAGCGCATCCTGGGCGCGGCGATGTCCGACGAGTCGCTGAAAGTGCAGATGTTTCGATTCGTCGACGTTCTGCCCCGGCTGAGAACTCATCGCGAGGTAACGCGGCATCTGCAGGAGTATTTCCAGGAAGCGAAAGAGCATCTTCCCTGGGCTGTGGAAATGGTCCGATTCGGCGTCGAACATCTCTCGCCCGACTCGGTTTTGTCGCGAGCACTCGCCTACAACGCTCGGGCGAATGCCACGCGGATGGCCAAGCGATTTATCGCCGGATCCAACGTCGACGAAGTTTTGGCATCTGTCACGACTCTGCGAAAGCAGGGATTCGCCTTTACGCTGGATCTGCTCGGTGAAGCGGTGATCAGCGAGACCGAAGCGGAAGCCTATCAGCAGTCGTACCTGGATCTGATCGATGGCATCGCCCCGGCCATCAATGCCTGGCCAGAGCACGAGCGGATCGATTGCGACAATGACGGACATTTGCCTCGCGTGAATGTGTCGATCAAGTTGTCGGCCCTGGTCAGTCACTTCCGACCCGCCGATGCTGAAGGAACCGCCGATGCGGTGAAACAGCGACTGCGACCGCTGTTACGTAAGGCACGCGAGAATCATGCTTATGTCCATTTCGACATGGAGCAGTACGCGTACAAAGACCTGACGCTCGAGATCTTCAAGCAGACGTTGCTCGAAGAGGAATTCCGTGATTGGCCGGATGTCGGCATTGTGATTCAGGCGTACCTGCCCGATTCAGAACGCGATCTGGGCGGACTGCTGGAATGGTCGAAGAAACGTGGCACGTCGGTTTGGGTGCGACTCGTCAAAGGTGCCTATTGGGACTACGAAACGGTCGTTTCAGCGGGCCGCAACTGGCCGGTCCCCGTCTTCGAAGAGAAGTGGCAATCGGACGAGAACTATGAACGACTGACATTGCTGTTGCTGCAGAACTACACACTGCTGCGTCCCGCATTCGGTAGCCACAATCTCCGCAGCCTGTCGCATGCGCTAGCTTGTGCCAAGCTGTTGAATGTCCCGGCAGGAGCCTTTGAGTTGCAGATGCTGTACGGCATGGCTGAGGAGCATGCCCGCGCCTTCAGCGAGATGGGGCATCGAGTCCGCATCTACACCCCCTTCGGCCAATTGATGCCGGGGATGGCTTACCTGGTCCGGCGACTGCTCGAAAACACCTCTAACGATTCCTTCCTGCGACACAGTTACGACGAGAACGCGAAGATCGAGGATCTGCTGATGAAACCAACCACCGTCGCTTCGAAGATGCCTGCCAAGCGTAAGGCCCCGGCACCCGAGTTCCTGAACGAGCCGACCGCCGATTTCAGCCGTGAGGAAATTCGCGAGTTGATGCTGGATGCCCTCGGCAAGGTTAACGATGAGTTGGGCGAAGACTATGCGATCGTGATCGGCGGCAAGTCGATTCACGCTCGGCCAATGATGGTGACTCACAATCCGTCACAGAAGGACCAGATCATCGGTCGGATCGCTTCGGCCACGACGGACGATGTCGAAGCGGCGATTGAGGCGGCTCGACGTGCATTCCCACAATGGTCCAAAACTGAAGTTCAATATCGAGCGGAATACCTCGAACTGATCGCTCGCGAACTTCGTGAACGCCGGTACGAGTTGGCTGCCTGGCAAGTTTATGAGTGTGGCAAGCCGTGGGTCGAAGCCGATGCCGATGTCTGCGAAGCCATCGATTTCTGCAACTATTACGCTCAACAGATGCGGCAACTGGATGATCCACAGCGATTCGATCTGCCAGGCGAAGAGAATCAGTACTTCTACCGCCCACGTGGTGTCGTCGCGGTGATCGCCCCGTGGAACTTTCCGCTGGCGATCCTGTGCGGCATGACCACCGCCGCACTCGTGTCCGGCAATACCGTGATCATGAAACCGGCCGAACAATCATCGGTGGTCGGCGCCAAGTTCATGGAAGTGATCCTGGCGGCCGGGTTGCCAGACGGCGTCGTCAACTTCCTGCCGGGGATTGGCGAGGAAATGGGTCCGACGCTGGTTGGCAGTCCCGATGTCGATGTGATCGCTTTCACCGGTTCACGACAGGTCGGCCTGGCCATCAATGAACAGGCCTCTTCGACGCATGGATCACAGGGAAGTGTGAAGCACGTCATCGCCGAGATGGGTGGCAAGAACGCCATCATCGTCGACAGCGATGCCGACCTGGACGAAGCGGTTGTGGGTGTGATTCAGAGCGCCTTCGGTTACGCAGGACAAAAGTGCTCGGCCTGCTCGCGCGTGATCGTCGTCGGCGATGCCTATGACGAGTTCTTGACGCGGTTGACCGATGCCACTCGCTCGCTGAAGCTGGGGCCTGCCGAATTGCCATCGTCGGACATCGGCCCTGTCATCGACGAAGATTCGGCAACGCGAATCTTGCGTTACATCGAGCAAGCCGAGTCGATGGAAGAATGTCAGCTGGTCCTGGGAGGGATCGATCCCAAGCTGGCATCTCAGGGCTATTTCATCAGCCCGCACATCTTCGCCAATGTCTCGCCGGACTCTGCGATCGCCCAGGAAGAGATCTTTGGCCCGGTCCTGATCGTCTTCCGGGCTCGCGACTTCAGCGAAGCACTCACGATTGCGAACGGCACCGACTACGCATTGACCGGTGGCTGCTATAGTCGCAGCCCCGCCAACCTGAAGCGTGCTCGCAATGAATTTGTCGTGGGCAACTTGTATCTGAATCGCTCGATCACCGGTGCACTTGTTGCTCGCCAACCCTTCGGTGGCTTCAAACTGAGCGGCATCGGCAGCAAGGCAGGCGGCCCGGACTACCTGAAGCACTTCCTGATTCCGATCAATATCACCGAGAACACGCTTCGACGCGGGTTTGCGCCGCAAACGGAAGAGTGATCGAGATCGGCATCACTCGAATCCGATGAAATCAGTATGACAATCCGGCCCGGAGCATCATTGTTCCACCGGGAGTAAACGTCGTCGGGTCATTGGTGAATGAGACCTGGCGAGACAACACATAGCCTGCTTCCACACGGCCAGCGAAACCACCGGGAACTTTTGCCTCATAGCCGACGATGATGCGATTGTCTTTGTAGATGAATGTGTCTTGGGCTCCATTTGACTGCTGGATCGCCCACGTATTACCACCGAAGATTTCGGCTCCGAAGTACCCCCAGTGCTCGCATGACCCGGTCATTGCAAACCGTCTCATCACACGCGGACGCGGGATCAGCAGTTCCAGCTTGTAGTCATCGCTGGGAGTATAGATCAGCCCCGCGACCGGCATGGCCGGCAGGTTCTTGCGGCCGAGGTAGAGGACACCAAACGAGTACTTGAACTGCGGGTTGACCTCTTTAATAAAGATGGCTCGGCCTGTCACGCGAAACCCGTCCCCCACCGAACCACTGAGGTCGGAAAAGAGGCCACCGCCGACCCCCACGTCGACTGCCCAGGTTTCTCGCAACGGAATCAGACAACGCAATTCGGCGGTGAAATTATAAAGCTGACTCGGCACGTTGATCGACGCCGGAGCACTGATCATCGTTGTCCCGCCGCCCAGCGCTAACCGGAGCGGGGATCCTTTGATGAACACCGGAATGATCAGTGTCGATCGAAGATCCACATCGCTGACAGCAAACCCATCGACCGGAGCCAATCGCGTTGCTGTCACTGCGGTGTCATAGATCATGCGGCGAGGAGCCGCAGTCAATGGAGCTGCGCCACAGTCCTCATCCGGGTCGGCAAAGATTTCGATCGGATTTGCTGGTTCGAACCAGTCGTTCGAGCCATTGACGTTCCAGTCGTCTGCAGGATTTTCACCGTCCAGTGGCCCAGAGATCGTGGCGGGCGTTACAAACTGATCACGCGATGATTCGTCGTCGAACGCTGGCTGCAATGGCTCAGTCTGTCGAGCGACTGCCGAAGCAGACAGCGACAGCACGACTGCCAGCGCGAGATAGACCAACTTGGCCATGGAGTTCGACCGGAGAGGACACGGAAACAGAGATGCAGTTTTCCGAAGTTTCGACCCCTCGCGAAGCCTACATCCACTATTACCCATTCAAGCCGCACAGCTTGCCAGATGATTGACAGAACTGTACGCGATGGAACGCGATCGGCAATTCCGGCCGAATTGGACTCGCGAGTTCGCCGGGATAGGTGCGGATGTCACCGGAGAAAATTGTGGCCCCGGATGTTCGGTAGGACGGATTGGAAATCCGTCCTACCGAAATCTCGCGATCAGAACTCGCCGACGATTTCAGAACCGGCGACCGTTGCCAAGGCGCGATACAGTCCGAGGGCCATGTTTTCGGAGAGGAATCGGACGCTGCCATCGGCCAGCGCGAATTGCGATCCGCCGACGTGCCGACTGCGGAAGCCATTGCGACCCAGCCAATCACCTGCCAGATAGGCGACCCCATTCGGCCTCTTTGCATTGATCGGCAGCGCCGCCAGCGCGCACGCTTCCACGGAGTGTGCCCAAGAGTAACCAAGACCAAAATGACCATTGCCCGGATCACCAGCGTCATATGTTTGCTCGCCAATGACAATCGTATTGCTGGTCCCGTCCGTGAACTGACTCCACCTTACGGGGCGAACCCAGTTGAGAGGATAAAAGGCGCCGTCGCCATCCTCCCAAGGTTCGCATGAATGACCGCTGGTGCCGTTATTCGGCCAATCTCCCCAGCAAAAGTTTGCACCTTGAACACCTTTGTAATTCGTCATGCCAACCAAAGGGTTTGTTCTGAGATAATGAGATGTCTCGTTCCGTACGGCACTCCCGGACAAGCTATCTGAGGGACAATCGAAAACGCTGATCGAGGTCGCGATCTGAGGACTGTCTTTCAGTTGCACGTTGGGAATATTCGCGGCATTCCAAAGCGGCGCTTGGTCGATGTACGGCAGCACTGTTGCCAACCAACTCCAGGAGTACGAGTCCTCGAAAGCGTAGTTCCAGACCGATGTGTAGCTGTAGTCGCCATAGCGATTGATCGGCAGCGTCCCGTATGTCGATTCGTAGTTGTGGATCGCCAGTCCCAACTGTTTGAAGTGGTTGCGGCATTGAGTGCGCCGGGCCGCTTCACGCGCCTGCTGAACCGCCGGAAGTAAGAGCGAGATCAGGACTGCGATGATCGCAATGACAACCAGTAACTCAATCAGCGTGAAGGCGCGACGAGCAGATTTTCCGAGACGACTATTTCTCATGGCTGCTCAGTTCCAAATCGTAACTACCGGCGGTCGGCGGCGCGACAACCTCCAGGTGGAGAGGTGTTTGATCGGGTTGATTGTAACGATTTGGGATCAACGATTTGGGCAAGCCTGGGCGGGCAACCCCATCGGGACTGGTTGTGGCTTCGGACGCAAACACCACCGCTCGATAAGTTCCCGGAGGTGCGCCTACTCGACCGTTGGTATAGACGACATATCGGCCGGCCGGTTCAATCATCCCGGTAGGCTGATGCCATGTCGTTTCAGTAGACGTGGGATGCAGAGTCACCGCGCCGCGCGGAAGCGGTTGTCCATCAAATGTAATTCGCCCTTGAACAGGGTGAAGCATTTCTCGTGGCGGTTGGCCACATCCTGCGAACAGAGCAACGGCGAGTAGAGGTCGCAGCCGCCGAATTGAGGCAACGGTCGCCAACATTGTGGCTCCCCGAGGTACAGGCACGATTCAGATGTGAATGAAATGACAGCCGCGGACCGCCATACAATACGCAGATGGCTTTAGGGAGCAAAGCAAAAACTGGCGGATCGAGAATTTAGATTCACCGAGATCAGGACGGACGCTTACTGATATGAGGGGTTGGCATGGTCGCCCGGAACGACAAATCCCGGATGTCTTCCGCGACAGCCATCAGTGGCGATCATTGCGACTGGGATCATGGGGGCCGTCACAACGACGAACGCCAAGATCAGCGACGAGCTCTAACTTTTCTTTCATTGCGTCCGCGGAGGTGGCAGCGAGTCGTTCCAGGATCTCCAATCGAGCCTCGAGCGATGCAATCGTCGCCTGTTGAGCGGTGACCGTACCGAGGATCTGCTCCACAGTTTCGATGAGCAATGTCGTTGATTGCCGAAGGCTCTCGTCCGTAGGATCCTGAATCTGCTGCAGCGCCAACGAAACCCTGGCGCTGATGTCTTCCGGATGCGGAATTAACCCTACAGCATCGCTCAATTTGGCGTGGGGTATAGACTCGACTCTGTCGTAAGCTGTCACCCGAATCTCCTGGCCAGGATTGATGCGTCTACAGATCCGCGTCAAGTGCTTGGCGAATCATCTGATTCAATCTTGAGCGCGATGTTCCCGAATTGATTTCCACTGTCGAACCGTCACGCAATCGCACCAGAAGCCCGGATGGTCGACCATCCAGCAAATGCTTCAGCTCGCCAATGCCGCCAGGAAACTGGATTGTTTGCTGGTTGGATTCGACACTGATGATTTGTGCCGAGTCGATGGTCACGCCATTAGAGAAAGTCAACGTCTGCATTGGCAGGCCCCGCAGGTAGTACTTAAGAATTCCCGCAACCTGTCAAGTTATCGAGGCAGTTCGACCTCGCTGCAAACTTACCGTCGGAACACCCGACACAGAAGAATAGCCGACTGTCTCGCCAGCGGCCATCAAATATAGCGTCAACCCACGAAAACAATCGAATTCCCACTGATTCACGTCGAGTAAGACGGCTCGAGACCCTTGTTGACCGACGAATCAACTTGAATCAATGCGGTCGAGTTCCTGGCACGGGTCACCGTCGTTTTTGAAGCTGCTTGGTCTACCCACTTGGTTGAGCGTTTGGATCGAGTTTGGAAGTAGCAAGCTGAGTGACGTGACCTGTGTCGGCGTGTCCATGTAACTTGAGCCATCGCCCGCGACGAACCCAATAGAAGCGAACGGGCAGGAACAGGTCGACGACTTCATCGGAAATCAAAAGGCCGCCAAGGACTGGCAGCGCCATTGGAGCCAGGATTTCTCCCCCAACGCCAGTCGCGAAAACCATTG
>JAQGHU010000085.1 GCA_028291515.1 Schlesneria sp. | reverse complement strand
CATTGATTTAGCATAACCTCAGCCGAGGCCGCTCACGACTGACCGAAGCGGAGTTCGATGTCGACGACTTCGAACGCCCCGACATTGATGACGACCGCGTTCCCATCGAGCACCAGTTCTGACAGCGTCTTTCCCTGGAAATCTCGTTTGCGAGCATAGATCGGCTGCCGAAACGCCTGCAACCGCACCTGTTTTGCTCGACCCTCTGTTTCCAACAGTCGAACCGCAAATCCGGCTCCTTCGGGAAGAGGCATCGTGTCGGCATCGCCGGTTGCCAGTGAATCGTTGGGAGAATCCATCAAGCCCATCACGCGCGTCAGTTGCACATTGCGAGCATCCAGATGGAAGAACCAGCCACTGAGCCCGGAACGGGGAAGGCCGTTGTCGGTTGGGATCACCGCCAGTGGCGTCGTGGCATTCCAGGCGGCTTCAAGCGGATACGCGGCATCGACGGCGATGGTGAATTTGAACTGACGCCGGGTTTCGCCCGCAGCGACCAACAACGAGTCGACCATGCGCTGGCCCGATTTGCGATGATAGGGCAACCCATGAGGGACGATCGTCAGGCGTTCGTTGGTGGATGCGGCTTCGATGTAGTCGGAGGTTTCGAATCGTTCGCCACCGAACCCTTGGGCCGTGTGAAAGATGCTGCGAGTCAACGCGGACGTGAGGTCGCCCCAGGCAAAACGCGAGGCGAAGTAGTTGTTCCAGGGATCACCGTCGGGAACCTTGAGATCGCTGAGCTCCACATCAATCTCAATGACGGGCCGTGCTCGCCAGACACGAATCGACTGGCGAAACGAGGCGAGACGCTCACCTGTCAGTTGATCGACGATCTGGCCGGTCGTCGCAACTTCGCCACGAACCGGACCCGTCGAGACGACCTCGCGGCCAGTGCAACGCATCTCGGCATATTGAGACGTGTAGGCGTCTTCACCGCTGCCGATGGATCGTTCACGAGGGAATCGAAACGAGAGTTGCTGGCTCAATCGCTTGTCGCGTTGCTCGTGTAGCCGCACGTGTCCGATGCCACCAGTTTGCTCATTGATGACAATTTCGAACCATTCGTTACGTAGGACCAGATCTTCAACGAGCGGTGGCTTGGGGGCCGGTGCCGCCATTGCGTGTTCGTCTTCGGGAATCCAGGCATAGCCTGCTCCGGGAACCTCGACCACGACGACTGACTGATCGGGATGGGCGGCATCCACGTGAGCGGCCTTGATCGGTCCTGCAATCGTGGGCAACGACTTCAGACCGGGCAGCGGGACGCAGACGCGGCGAGTGAATGACAGGGAGTTGATCAGCAGGAAGCCACGCTTCTGGCTGGAACCGTGCATGACCAAGCGAGAAAGTTCACACGGCCAAGAGGCTTCAGCAGTGGTGAGGACTTCGGTGGCTTTGGTAACGGCGGCAGCGTCCGATTCGGGAGCCGCAGTCTCCAGATCTCGCTCAGCCTGATTCGTATCGGCACTCTCAATAACCTGCTTCATCATCGCCCGCGACAGATTGCGACACCACATCGCGACATCGAAGCGTCGGCGACGCAACAGGTGATCGGCAAAGCGGCTGATCGGGTCTGCTTCACGTCGAGCCACGCTTTGAATCAGGTACGGCGGGAAGTATTCGTGCGATTGATACGTGCTCAGCTGGCCAGGCAATTCGGTCGATTCGAAGAAGTGCTGCAACGTGACAAATCGTCCGAGTACCGGGGCGTACTTCTGTGAGCGTCGCAGGTCTTCGAACCAGGGAGCGGCCACGTCCGGCCAGCGGGCGAAGATCAGCCCGGCGACTTGATCGTGGTCCATCGATTCGGCCATGCGCACCGGATAACGCAGGTAACTCGCGGCACTATCTGCGGCCAATGGAATACGACTGAGGGCGTCGATGATCGATTCATCCGTCCCACGCCAGCGCAGCTTGGTATATTCGTGATCGGGATAGATGCCGTCATCCAGCACCACGTGCAGCGCAGCTTTGAAACCAAGCTTCACCAGCAACTGGGGCAGGGGGGTCGCCAAGCCGTATTTACGACGCCCCCAGACAACGGGCGAGCGGCCAATCCGTTCCTGCCAGCTGTCACGGCCGCGAGTGAACTGATGCAGTGTGGATTCCAGCGGCAGGAGTGGCAGCGGCGTTTCACGTTCTTCGCCACCGACGATGCAGGCTCGCTGAGCATCGCAGGCCGATTTCAGAGCGGTCTGCAGGCCCGGCGATTTCTCGCACAGAGCCCGGATGTCTGTCGCGGTCGCCAGCAAGCTGATCGGAACGTCTCGCCCCAATTCCTCGATCAGCCGCTCGACCGCGAGGTCGTTGAAGGTGAGGCACAGGTCAATCAGATAGCATTCGACGGGATAGAATCGCTCCCGTGCTTCCAACAACAATTCGAAGCAGCCTCGTAGATGTGTCTGAGTGGCCTCGACGTCGTTCGCGACAGCCGCTTTCGCCGCGGCGATCGCTCGCTGATGCATGCGGCCTTCGTCGACATTGCTGAAATTTCGCATATGCCGCGACAGCAATTCCACCTGCAACCAGCAGAAACCGAGCGAGTAGAAGTCGCCAACGAGGTCACGTGAGACCTCGACGGGCTCCGGCAGCGCCAGCAGGGCGGCCGTTTCCATTTCGATTCGGTCGTGAAATCCGGAAATAACGGTCGCACCGGTTTTACGGGCGTCTTCCACCCAGCCGTGCGGCAGCCAATCGTCGCTGACGGTCGGCACGAAGATCAACTGGTTGGCGTGTACCGCCGCTGGCTCGTCCGCGCGACGCCAATGGGGCAGTACTTCGGCCGCAGCCAGTAGCGCCGGATGCCAGGCCACCACGAACGAATTCAGCAGGCTGGCGGCCGGGTTGTCGGTCTGTTCCGTCGGGAAATCTTCCAGGCTATGGCTGGGAATCAGAATCACAACGTCTTGCAGGCTCATGGATTCGTTCTAGTGGCAGGATTTCTGAGGATCGCCGTCAATGGAGTCGTGGCGTTGCGTCCAAGGGAATGGCGTTCGACGGAATGCTGTTTCCCTCGAATGTCTGAACTGACGATCATAACGCCGGAGCAAGTCGTTCCCCACAATGGCAAGACGAACAACCAAAAAGATTTTGGGAACTTACGACGACAATCGCTCGTCCGAATGTTGTTCGGCTGTTTCCATGAAATCGTAATAATTGCTCGGCCAGAGTTCACAAAATCGCCCTTATCGGTCGTAAGGTTTAAGGGTCGGCGTTTAGGAATTCCGAAGCGAGGCCGGGTGTCATGTGAAAGTTGTGTTGACGGGGCAATCAGCCGGTTGACTTTGCATTAAACCGCTAGTATAGCTTGGTGTTACGAAATGGGGTGTGGTTGAACGATTGGTCCGCGATTCGTGATCGGAATTCACCATTCACCAGATTCAGCACATCGGAATTGGTCAGATTCATGTCGCGAGCGGGCGGTTCAAGTTCGCTGCAGGGCACTTCGCAGATTTTCAACTTTTGATTTCGGGATGATAGACAATCTGGTTCCTTTCTTTTGATGGAAGAGGCTCAGGTCGTTCTGGATTTCGGGGGTGATCGTTATGGCAGACGCACAATCGGCATGGGGCATCGAGATTGGCCAGGCCGGACTGAAGGCGATTAAGTTGCGGTACGCGGAAGCGGCCCAGCAAGTTGTGGCAGTCGCCTTCGATTACGTCCCGCACCCCAAGTTGCTTAGTCAGCCGGATGCTGTTCCCGATGAGTTGATTCGTCAGGCACTCGATACCTTCCTCTCGCGCAATCAGATCGCCGGAGATTTGATCTCGATCAGTTTGCCGGGGCAGACAGCCTTGGCGAAGTTCATTCAATTGCCTCCTGTGGAAGCCAGCCGCGTCAAAGAGATCGTCAAGTACGAAGCCCGGCAACAGATCCCATTCCCGCTCGAAGAAGTGATCTGGGACTATCAGACGCTGGGTGGCGGTGTCGAAGAAAGCGGATTCGTGCTCGACGGTGAAGTCGGCTTGTTCGCGATGAAGCGCGAACAGGTGCAACATCACCTGAATCCGTATCTCGCGAAGAAGATGGAAGTCGAAATTGTTCAGATCGCGCCGCTGGCCCTGTACAACTTCCTGTGCTACGACTGGCTGGGGATGCGACTGGGAGCGCCACGCGAAGAAGCGGACGAGTACTCAGTCGTCGTTGACATGGGTTGCGATAACACGACGTTGATGGTGACCAACGGCAAGAAGATCTGGATTCGAAATATGCCGGTCGGCGGGAATCACTTCACCCGCGCCTTGACCAAGGAAATGAAGCTGACGTTCGCGAAGGCTGAACACCTGAAGTGCAACGCGACCAAGTCGCCCGATCCGCGAGCGGTCTTCCAGGCCTTGCGGCCCGTCTTCAACGATTACGTGGCCGAAATCCAGCGATCAATCGGGTTCTTCTCGAGCGTGAATCGCAGTGCGAAGATTGGCCGTTTGATCGGCGTCGGCAATGGCTTCCGACTGGCGGGACTTCAGAAGTTCTTGCAGCAGAATCTGCAATACGATGTGGAACGCGTCGACACGTTCAAGGGGTTGGCCGGGGACCACGTGCTGAATGCACCATTGTTCCAGGACAACCTGCTGACGTTCTGCGTCCCATATGGACTGGCTCTGCAGACGTTGAAGCTGACCGATATTCATACGTCGTTGTTGCCACCGGAAATCACGATCGCTCGTAAAGTGCGCCGCAAGAAACCGTGGGCCGTGGCAACTGCGGCAACGCTGCTGGTGGGTTTGTCGATGTCCGCCGCTGGATATGGCGCGGCGTACATGTCGGTCAGCGAGGATCGCTTCGGGGAGCAGGAAAAAGCGGCCGACGGAATCGCTGGGGAAGCGACGGGCTTAAAGAGCAAGTACGACGCCGAGGAAAAGAAGAACGACACCTTGCGAACAGCGGGCAAGAAACTCGTGGGGATGCTGGATACCCGCGAGAACTGGCTGGAAGTCTACAAGGCCATCGACGAATCGCTGCCACGGGACGAAGGCAACAAACTCGATGAGACTGAAATCTCGAAGATGGCCCGGATCACGATTCGGGGCATGACCTGCAAGAAGTACGATGATCTTGGTGCGTGGATCAATGAATTCAAAGCTGGCAGCGCTGAGGCAATCAAGAGTTACATGACTCCTGATGATCTGAAGACTCCGCCGAAGGGACCAGGATACGTTTTCACTTTGAACTGCGTTCATTACCACGACAGTGAACAGAACACGTCTGAAGAGCGTGGCTTAAATTACGTCCGAACGACCATGCTGAAGAATCTGCAGGATTGGAGCGTCAAACGAATCGACGCCAATGGCACAATCATCGAGACACCTGTTCGATCTATCGGTATCAGCCACGCGACAATATCAGATTCAACTCCGCTCGAATTCATCCATTTCTGGCCGAACGGGCGTCCGACAGACAGGGTGAACCGACCAGGTGGAGCACAAGGCTTCGGGCCAGGTGGCGGCGGTCCGGCCCCTGTCTTCGGCCCAGGTCCGGGAGGCCCAGGTGGTTCAGGAGGGCCCGGCGGCATTGGAGGAGTACGACCTGGCTTCGGCGAAGAAGACAAGGGCCCGAGCACGTCCATTAGAATTCCGCAGACGACCTGTATCGTGCAATTCGCCTGGCAACCGACATTGCTAGCCAACCGTAAGCAACGACCACCTGAGCCTGTCGCGACGGCACCGACGGGTCAACCCGGTTTGCCTGGTGGCCCCGCGCCAATGAATCCTGGTGCTGTCGCTCCAAGGGCTCCTGGCGTTCCGGCACCAATGACAACGACTCCGGGTGCTCATGCCCCGGGCCAAGCGTTGCCAGGACAGATGCCACCTGGTGCGGTGGCTCCGGCAAAGTAGTTCAATGAATTGATTGACTTCCGTCGCGACACGTCAGATCGATGGTTTTGAGAAGGTAGACATCATGGAAAAGCTCGCCCCTATCATCAAGCAAAAGTTCTGGATCCTGCTTGGTGTCGGCCTCGTGATGACCTTTACAGGTTGGTGGCTGGCAACGGGAACGTTGGCCGCCACGGTGAAGGCTCGAGTTGAAAAGGTGAACGGCGCGTTTGGTAAAGTTCCATCGGGAGAGATTCCGAATAACGACTGGTCCACCAAGCTGGCCGCGCGGAACACCGAACAAGATCGTGCTGTTCGCAACACGGCGTCGCTCCTGTGGGAACGCCAACTCTCGCGAATGGCCTGGCCCAGCAACATTGCGACCTTTACACGCAATGTTCCCTACCGTGGGGAAATCCCGCTGGCGGCACGCGAAAACTATCGAATCGATTACAGTTGGGATGTGAAGCGAGTCTGGGAATCGGTACGCCCCTACATCCAGGCCGAAGGAACAGGCATCGTGGTGTTCGGAACAGGCCCACATGTGCTGCAACAAAAGAAGTGGGGCGCGTTGGCTCCTTCCTCTGCCGACATGTGGGACGCTCAAGAAGATCTCTGGTTGATGGAATCGCTGCTGCAATCCATTGTTGATGTGAATGGCGGACGTGAAGCCCAGCGCGGTGATGCATCGATTCATGCCATTGAAAAATTGGAACTGTTTGGCGGGATCCCGGCTGCTCAACGCAAAACGGCACCGGCGGCATCCGCTGGTAGCCCTGGTGGCGGAATGATGACACCGGGAGGTGCGCATGGCATGGGCGGTAGTGGTAGTGGTGGTGGTGGGAGCCCTGGCGGTCTTGGTGGCGGATTTGGTGGGAGTCCCGGCGGCAGCGAAGGCTTAGGGGGCGGTCGCTCGGCAGCGCAAGCACTGGCCTCGGTCGATTTTGATCGTCGCGATGAATTCGGAGATGACGGTTCCGGAAAAGGGAATAGTCTGGGAGGTACCGGTGGATTTGGTGGCGGTCCTGGCGGCGGGCCGGCAGCTTCACACGGTAGTGGTGGCGGCATGCCTGGCCCTGGCGGATCCGGCGGAACTGGGGGAACGGCAGCCGCGAATACCATTAAACGGTATATCGAAGATGATGCGGCGTCGCCGTTCAAGACTCGCGGATTCTACATGACTTTGATCATGGATCACCGGAAGATCCCCAGTTTGATCGCAGAACTGTCGGCCAGCGAAAAATCGGCTTGGCCGGTCGAAGTGGTTCGCATTCAGATGGTTCGTCTGCACGACGATGACATCGGCAGCGGAGTTGGTGGCGGTGGCGGTTCCGGTCCAGGGGGGGGCTATCCAGGCGGTGGCAGCTCAGGCAGAGGCTCTTCACTGTCGAGCATATTGAGCGGCAGTGGCGGTAGCGGCCCTGGTTTTGGCGGCACCAGCCCATCCTATGATGAAAGCAATTTCGCGGGAGCACCAGCGTCGTCGACTCTTGGCAGTCCTGGTTACGGCCAGCCAGGTGCAGCGGGTGCCAATTTAACAACCAGCCCTGCAGCTGCAGGGTTGGCCGCTTTGGAAAGTGCGCTGCAAGATCCGTTCATGGCACGAGTGGCGATTTGTGGATTCATTACTCTCTACAAAGAGGTGAAGCCGGAACCCGTAGTGACAACGCCGGGTGCTCCTGCAGCACCAGCCGGGACGACCCCGGCAGCACCGGGAGCGATGTCGGCTGATCCGGACGTCACCACGCCGGAAGGTTCACCAGAAGGAACGCCCGCCGAAGGAGACACACCGACCGAAAGCAATCCTGCCAAGCCGGTTGATCCGTCAGCGACGACACCACCTGATGCCCCTGGCGAGATAGCAACCCCGCCAGCGGGAACGGAAGCGTCGCCAGAGACTCCGAAATCCCCGTAGCATGACTTCGCCAAGTTTCGTCCCTGAATCCAGTCCAGAGTTTGCCTGCACGCGATGAAGTCACCGCGATTATCGAGCAAAGGAAAGCCATCGTGAAAAAGCTCAAAAGTATCGACTTCAAAGGGTTGTTCATCAACCACGGCGAAAAAATTGGCATGGCGTTGATCGCGTTCGTGGTGCTGGCTGTCCTGGGCTCCGAATTGACCTCGGGTGCCTGGAAGACCAGCGACAAGGTCAAGGGATCTCCGACCGACCTCGATAAGCAAGTCAAAGACGCGAAAGCGCGGATTGAAGCCCCGTCGAATACGTGGCCGTTGGCAAAATCCGAGCAGTACGCGACGATCGACTTCAACGGTCAGGCGCGCGACGTCTTCACTGGGATGAATACCGCGAAGTACGAATTCACAACGCCCATGTTCTGGCCGCTGTATCGCAAGAAAGAGAAGGCTCGCGAACCAGAATTCAATGTTCCGCTGTTTTTGATTGCGGGCTCTGGCGTCAGTTCGCTGGGCACGAGCGTCAAGACGGCGAGCTTGATGGAGACGGCCGACGGAACCGACCCTGCCGCAATGCCAGTCGATCCAGACTCGACGCTGAAGCCAGGGGCAGCAGCCGGAAATACTCCCGGAGGCCCAGGAACAACGGGATTCGGGATTCCAACCGCCTCGGCAACCCGCCCTGGTCCGGGTGGAGGTCATGGTAGCCCGCCACCTGGGGCGCCCGCCAGCGGTCCACGGCCACGGCCTGGCCCAGGAACGAGAACCAGTGCTGCACCAGGACCAGGTGCGCACGGACCTGGCGGTATGCCGGGAATGCAGGAAATGTATGGTGGCGGTGCCGGGATGGCCGGCGGTATGACGGCCAAAGGGAAGCGCTATGTCGCTGTGCGGGCCATCGTCCCAATCAAAGAACAAATTGAGAGAGCCCGGCGAGCTCTGAACATGAGCTACGCCGATGCCAGTGCGGCGATCGAATACACCGACTTCACCTTGCAACGTCAGACGGCTCTCGCAGGAGCGGACCCCTGGAGTGGCGAGTGGGAGACTGTCGACAAGAAGTACGCCCTGGAAGTGCTGGAGAACAGCGCTGATTTCGATCCCGATCCAGTCCCCGCCGACTTGCAGGACGCGGTCTTTACCATGCCGTTGCCCTATCGATTGCTGCGATACTGGGGCGATCATGCCACGCATCCGAACATTAAGAATTTTCAGCTGACCGAAGCGGAGATGGAACGCGAGAAATTGGTGTACGACAAACTGCTTGAAGAAGCAGAAAAGCTGCAGGTGCAAGCAGAACCGAAGGTCAAACGAAAGGGACTCACCTCGGCGGTGAATGACTTGCGAGGCATCAGTAAGGTTGTGTTCTCAACGACTGCGGGCAGCAAAGAGATGACCAGCTTCATGAATTCCAACGGAGCGAATGGGGCACACATGGCTGGAGCCGATCTGAAGGATCGGATGTCGGCCAGCGGTCGTCTGTACCTGTTCCGCTATTTTGATTTCGACGTTCAACCCGGTATGGCTTATCGCTATCGCCTGAAGTTGGAATTAAGAAACCCCAACTTTGAACGCCCCTACGAAGAGGTTGAAGATCAGACAATTACGAAGTCGCCGTATCGAGAAACCGGTTGGAGCAACATCTCCAACCCGACAGTTGTTCCCGATACAACCAATTACTTCCTGAAGGATGTCGAACGCGATCCGGTTCGCGAGGAAAAGCACGGCAAAAAACCGGTCGCAACTATCGCGATGTTTGAATGGGATGCGAATTTCGGAACGATGTTGGCGGACACCCTCAGAATCCTGAATGTGGGCCAATTCGTCGCGGAAAAGAAGAAGTCGTGGGTCCTCGATCCAGGCACTCCGACATTCGAAGAAAAAGATGTTGTGTTCGCCACTGAGGACATGCTGATCGACGCCTCGGGTGACTTGGAAATCCTGCCAGAGTTGCATCCCGATTTGCAGCTCAAACCCGAAAAGGGACGCAAGGATATTCGCATTGGATTGCTTCCCGATGCTCTGGTGGTCACCGGTAACGGAGAATTGAAAAAGCTTGACCCCTTGTCCGAAGCGCGTGAGGAACGAACGTTGAAGCAACAGGTCGATGAAGAACGCAAGAACTTCCAGTATTTGAAAGATCAGCCTGCCGAGAACAAGGGTGCTCTGGATGGAGGGTTTGGAATGCCAGGAATGGGAGCGCCGGGCCCAGGTGGGACGACATCTGCTACTGGAATACGAGCAAATCCACGCAAGAAAGGTGGCGGCAAAGATGGTGCTGGCGGTCCTGGTGGAGGACATGGTGGCGCCCCCGGTGGTGAACCTGGTTCTACCTCGCCACCAAAAGGCCGTCGACGAGCGTGACCGATTCGAATCTTGAACCCAATCACAGCCGCAGAGTATTCTGCGGCTGTGATTTTTGGGATGACAGACGATTTCGCGTCGTAGAAAGACCACCCCGAATTGGCCCCGACCAGCAGTCCCTTCGATCAACCGCCACAATCTCCCCTCTCGCGCATCTTTCTGATTCGACATGGTGCCACGGAACACAACATCAAGCGTCCCTTTGTGCTGCAAGGGTGCGAGATCGACGGGCCGCTCAATGACACCGGCCGACGACAAGCGGCCGCTGTGACCGCGGCTTTGGCCAGCGTTTCACTGTCTGCCGTCTATGCCAGCCCGATGCAGCGAGCACTGGAAACTGTCTGTCAAATCGCCGCAACACGGTCCCTGGACATTCAGGTGGTCGAGCGGTTGCGAGAGTGCCATGTCGGTCGCTGGGCAGGACTGTCGTGGGAGCAGATCCGCGAACGCGATCCCGAACGCGTCGCGAAGTTCCTCGCGAACCCGGCGGTCGAAAAGCATCCCGATGGCGAATCGTATCTCGATCTGCAGGCTCGAGTCATCCCGGCGTTCAACGAAATCGTCAGTCGGCACACAGGGCAGAACATCCTGATCATGGCACATAACATGGTGAACCGTGTGCTGCTGGCCACATTACTGGAGATGGACCTGAGTCATGCTCGTAAGATCAAGCAAACGAATTGCTGCATCAATGTCCTACAGCACAGCGAAGGGGCTACTGACGTGACCACCATTAACTCGATCTGGCACTTGGATAATGAGTGACGAGGTGAAAGTGACGAGTGACGAGGAAGACTTACAAACGCTCGTGACGCTCATTTCGGGTTAACCAGCATCACTCATCACTTTCGCCTCAGTACTCGTCACTCGTTACTCACCCCTTTCCCCTCGTCACTTTGATTCCCTATGCGCGGCATCATCTTTGATCTTGATGGAACGCTGGTCGATTCCCGGCTGGATTTCGAAGCCATCCGGCGTGATATGGGGCTGGCATCAGGATCCCCGATTCTGGAAGCGATGGGCAAGATCTCTTCTGGTCCTGAACTGGATCGGATGCAGGCGGTTCTGCATCAGCATGAATTGAAGGCCGCACACGGCGCGATTCTGTTCGAAGGAGTGCTCGATCTACTGCAGTGGATCGATGAGATTCCGATCCCCAAAGCGATTTTGACGCGGAATTCTCGTATCTGTACGGACCTTGTCATCAGCCGTTTGAATCTGCAGTTCTCCCATGTGCTGACTCGGGAAGACGCCGCGCCAAAGCCTGATCCCGCTGGACTGCTGGCCATCTGCCTGCACTGGGATCTGGCTCCAGAAGAAGTCGTGTTCTGCGGAGATTATTTGTTCGATCTGGAAGCCGGACGCCGCGCCGGCATGCGGACGATCTTGTTTGCACCGGGGAACCTGCCAGAATTCGCGGATCAGGCTGACTTGGTGTTGCGTGCTTATCACACGGCGATCGAGCAGATCCAGGGCGCCTTCCTTAATGGGTTCGTTCCGTGATTCCCGATCACCCTCAACGCGACTACCGCAACCTCAATGTCCTGGTCATGGGACTGGGTTCGTTTGGGGGTGGGCTGGGAGTAGTCCGATTCCTGAACGACCGCGGCGCACGAATCACCATCACTGACACACGCCCCGCCGAGAAGCTGACGGAGTCACTCGCCGAGTTGCAAAGTATCGACAACCTGCAGTTCAAGCTGGGAGGGCATCACGAAGCCGATTTCCGCAGCGCCGATTTGATCGTCGTGAACCCGGCGATCCGCCCTGACAATTCTTACTTGCAACTCGCTCGTGTAGCGGGAGTGCCGCTCACCAGCGAAATGAACCTATTCTGGCAATGGAACCCCGCTCCGATCGTCGCCGTCACGGGCAGCAATGGCAAATCGACGACAACCGCGATGATTCACACGATCCTGCAGCAGGCTGGTCGCCAGGCCTGGCTGGGAGGAAACATCGGCATCAGCCTGCTGCCTCTGGTTGATCAAATTCAGCCCGAAGACATCGTGGTTTTGGAGTTGAGCAGTTTTCAACTCACCGATCTTGACCGACTCCAGGTCAGTCCCGCCGTGTCAGTGATTACGAACTTCGCCCCGAATCATCTCGATTGGCACGATTCGCTCGATCATTATCGCTGGGCCAAGCGGACGATGTTGCGTTGGCAGCAGCCAAACGATGTCGCTGTCCTTAATGGCGACGACGCCGATGTGCGGGAGTGGCGCTGTCAGGGGCGGCGATTGTTGTTTGGCCTGGCTGATCATGGCACCGACGGAGTCTTTAGCGATACTAACGGCGACGCGATCGTCCGAACTGACGGCAAACAGCTGTCGCTCCCGCTGAAACAATGGCTGAAACTTCCCGGTCGTCACAACTTGGCCAATGGGTTGGCGGCAACGTGCGCGACTCTGGAATGTGGTGCGAACAGTGAGGATATTCAGCGGGGCATTGAGCGATATCAGCCGTTGCCACACCGCTTGCAGTGGATCGCGGACATCAACGGGCGATCGTTCTACAACGATTCACTTGCGACGACTCCAGAATCTGCCATCGTCGGGCTGGAGGCGTTTGAGCGACCAGTCATCCTTCTGGCAGGGGGCTACGACAAACAGGTGGACCTATCCGAAATGGCCGCTGCTATCAGTCGCCGCACCAAGGCAGTGGCCTTGGTGGGGCAAACTGCGGGGACTATACGCGAGTTAATCGACCGAAATCCTCTTTTAACCTGTCTGACATCTCCCGAATTTGATTCGTTTCGCCAAGCATTTGACTGGGCCGTCGCTCAATCTGATCCGGGCGACGTGGTCCTGCTTTCCCCCGGATGCGCCAGTTATGACTGGTTCCGCAACTTTGCCGACCGCGGCCAGCAGTTTGTGGAACTTGTCGAGCAACTGAAATTGGCTGAAACACACAGCTAGCCGACTGAGCCGAGCTCGATGAATTTCCGGTTTAGAAAGCATAAAAACGCCGAAAATGATGACATCCTTGCTGGATGAAAAACCGTAAACTCTGCTACAATCACCCGCTTCGGCCTTCCGAACAGGGTAGATTGTTTCTACTCCGGCAGGTTGATTGCACCTCTTTTTTCTACGAACGTCCCTCCTTCAGGATGGCAGTGTTCGGCGGTTCGAGCCGGGGGCATGACACAAAGATGTCTGCCGGACGCCGTGGCAACATGATGGGATCAGAATGGTCGACCGGAACTTAATTCGGGAATTTAATGTCAGTGACGAAGACTTGGAAGCCGCCTTCGGGCTGTCGCTAGCCGACGCAGAACAGGCCGAAGAAGAGCTGCTGCAGATGTACGGCACGCGTGACGAAGGTTACGACGTCAACGCCGTGCTCGAAGGGACTGTTGTTCGCGTCGAAGGCGACGAAGTTCTCATCGACATCGGATATAAGAGCGAAGGGATCGTTCCCATTGAGGAATGGTCCGAATCTGACGAGCAACCTGTTCCAGGCATGCGTGTCTCGGTTCTGCTCGAAGAAATCGAAGACGAATTCGGACTGATTCTGCTCTCCAAAAAGAAGGCAGATCGGATCCGCGAGTGGGAAAAGATCATCAGTTCCCACAAGGAAGGGGACATCGTCAAGGGCGAAGTGCTCAAGAAGATCAAGGGTGGTCTGCTGGTCAACATCGGCGTGAACGTCTTCCTGCCAGCCAGCCAGGTCGATATCCGCCGTCCGCAGGACATCGATGCTTACCGCGGCAAGACGATCGAGTGCTTGATCCTGAAGATCGACGAAGCTCGACGCAACATCGTGGTTTCGCGTCGCCGGTTGATCGAACTGCAACGCGAACAGATGAAGAAGGCGTTGCTGACCGAAATCACCGAAGGTCAGATCCGCAAGGGAACGGTCAAGAACATCGCCGACTTCGGTGCGTTCGTGGACCTGGGCGGTATCGACGGCCTGCTGCACATTACCGACATGAGTTGGGGTCGCATCAATCACCCGACGGAAATGGTCAAGATCGACCAGGAAGTCGAAGTGATGATTCTGCATGTCGATCGCGAGAAGGAAAAGATCGCGCTCGGCCTGAAGCAGAAGGAAGCCAGCCCCTGGGACAACGTCGAAGCGAAGTACCCTGTCGGCACCAAGGTGCGGGGCGAAGTCGTCAACGTCATGTCCTATGGTGCGTTCGTTAAGCTTGAAGATGGCATCGAAGGCCTGGTGCACATCAGCGAAATGTCCTGGACCAAGCGCGTCAATCACCCGACCGAACTCGTCAACCCTGGCGACGAAGTCGATGTGGTCGTGCTCGGGATCAACAAGGATAAGCAAGAGATCTCCCTGGGCATGAAGCAAGCCCAGTCGAATCCTTGGGATCAGGTCGCCGCCAAGTACCCACCAGGGGCTTTGGTCAGCGGGACCGTCCGCAACCTCACCAACTACGGTGCCTTCATCGAACTCGAAGAAGGTGTCGATGGCTTGCTGCACGTCAGCGACATGTCGTGGACGCGCAAGATTTCGCACGCCAACGAACTGTTGAAGAAGGGCGATCCGATCACCTGCCAGGTCTTGTCAGTCGATCAGGAACGCAAGCGAATCGCGCTCGGCCTGAAGCAACTGGCCGAGGATCCATGGGAAACTCTGATCCCCGAAAAGTATCAGCCTGGTGCTCAGGTTGTCGGCAAGGTCACGAAGATCACCAACTTTGGTGTGTTCGTGGAACTCGAACCGGAACTGGAAGGCTTGCTGCACGTTTCAGAGCTTGCAGACCAGAAAATCGAAAACCCCGAAACATTCGTCAAAGTCGGTCAAGACCTCGATGTCCGCATCTTACGCATAGACGCTAACGAACGCAAAATCGGACTTAGCCGTCGGACGAATATTGAGATCCCGCCTGCTGGGGAAGAGCCGAAGGGTGATGGGACTTCATCTGCTCCGAAGGCCCGTACTGAGCTAAAGGGTGGAACGGAAGGAAGTTCCGGTCCGCTGTTCAGCCTGGGCGGCGACGCCGAAGAGAAGACGGAATAGCACCACAGGCAGGACGGGCGTCACAATCCGTCCTGCTTCGTTTGCTGAATCAATCGCTAACTAGTTCAAGATCATCAAAAGTCAAGGACTGTAAGCAAGAACAATTTGGAAAACCTTGCGGCCCTCCGGTATGTTCCGGAGGGCCGTTATTATTGCGCCGTCTTCCTATTTTTCCTGATCGTTCCTCCCGAATCGGGTCTCTCAGTTTGGAATTTCTGGTGTCGACTTCCGATAAATAAAGTGAACATCGCTGCAACAGGCAGCTCGACCATCGCCACAGGAGGTGGCATCGGAACCCCACCCCCCAAACTGGCAGAACCTCACGATGGCCAAAGCGACCCGCGTCCGCCCGATCTCCTCAGCAGCGGTTCAAACACCTCTCGAAACCTATCTTCGCGAGATCAATGAAACAGCGTTGTTGACCGCCCGTGAAGAGAAGGAGCTCTCCAACCGGATCTCCAATGGCGAGAAGGAAGCCCGGGACCGCATGGTCCGCGCCAACCTGCGGCTCGTCGTCAACATCGCGAGGGCCTACACCGGGAAGGGGCTACCGCTGCAGGATCTGATCGAAGAAGGCAACCTGGGCCTGTTGCGTGCGGTCGAAGGCTTCGACCCCGACATGAACACGCGGTTCAGTACGTATGCCAGCTACTGGATCAAGCAGTCCATCAAGCGTTCGCTGATCAACTCGGCCAAGACGATCCGCATTCCTGCCTACATGGTCGAGCTACTGACAAAATGGCGACGCGCCACCGCGAAGCTCGACGATGAACTCGGTCGTCCCCCCACGCAAGAAGAAGTCGCCAAGGAACTGGGCCTGCCCAAAAAGAAGCTGAGCATCGTTCGGGCCGCGATCCAGCTCTACAACTCCACGCCACAGACAGACGATGATGAGGGAGGCTGGACGATGAGCGACATGGTCGCCGACGACAAAGCCAAGGCCCCGGATGACGAATTGCTCGATACCGACAATCTCAAGCACGTCTTCCGTATGCTCGACACGATGGACCCCCGCGAAGCGACAATCCTGCGGATGCGATTCGGCCTGGACGACGCAGAACCACGCACGCTGAAAGAAATCGGCGAATCGATGGGCCTCACCCGCGAACGCGTCCGCCAAATCGAGAACGAAGCGTTGAAGAAGCTGGCCAAGGGAATCCTGGGCGAGTAATTCGCCATTCGGTTTGATCAACCGCAGCAGACTTCCAAAGCCACGACCTCGAGAACTCCACTCGGCCGTGGCTTTGTTGTTATCCTCTGGCCTCATCCCGTCATTCCCGCGGAGGCGGGAATCCAGCGAGTTGTGAGACGGCAGGGTGGCCGGAGCGGCGGGCTGGAGCGTTTCGCGAAGCCCCGGTGCGGTACTAGCCCGCATCGTTCAATTCTTCACGACCGATCTCTGTCACACGGCGGCTCTCTTACTCTTCGGCGTCTTCCAGCCAATCCCACCAAATCGGATCCGGGACAGGCCATTCCATCGTGCGCCTTCAATCCATCCGGCCCTGGATCATTTCCAGTCTTGAGCCAGATTGACGACGCGATCGCGAACAGAGTTCAAATAATAGCCGAAAATTCGCTCAGGCCCCAACTGAGTACCGCACCGGGGCATCGCGAAACGCTCCAGCCCGCTCCAGCCCGGCCACCCCTTTCTGTTCTGTCGGCCGGAAAATACTGAGATGTAACCTACGACTTCGCCACCTTGCCGCGAATCCCCATCAGGCGTCAATGTCCGTAATGTGGCCATCTAACATGGTCCCACGCGCGCACGCGAATGGCTGTGGAGTCGTGACCTATCGCTGACTCCCATAGGTCCGCAAGTAACTGAACTAGTTCAACAACGCGATCAAGACAACATGTCTTTTGCACACCTTAGTTTCTCCTGATGGGATTCTAAAAACTACGGGAAACCGTATAAACTGAATTTGATAATGTCCGTTTTAGTCGTCGATCGAATTCGCGTCTTGGCAGTCCTTGATTTCGATAGTTTAGGAATTCTCACCTGATGCGCCATCTTATTTCAGCCGTTTTGATGACCATGTCAATTTGTGTTTTATGTGGCTGCGGAAGCCCAGCGAAAGACCCTCTCGGAAGACAAGCCGTCACAGGCAAAGTCACACTCGACGGAAAGCCCATCGACGCAGGCTCAATCTCATTTCAGCCAATTGCCGAATCGGGCCCCGCGACGGCCTCTGGTGCCGTCATCACATCGGGGCAGTACAAGATCCCCGCCGAGAGTGGACTGGCACCGGGTGAATACCGGGTCGTCATTCTGTCGCCGGAGCCAGAAGCAAAACGTAGCGCCGATGAGATGATGAATAATCCATCGGCCACGCCGTCGAAGGAACGAGTGGCAGCCAAATTCAATAAAGACACCGAACTAAAGGCGACTATTAAATCGAACTCGCCGAATGTCGCCGATTTCGCAGTCACCGGCGAGAAATAGGAATATCGACCGCGATCACGCGGAATGCTTTCAGTCGGGTTGGGATGCGTTATTTTCCTGTTCTGTTCTGTTCTCATGGAGTCTCAGATGCCAAGTCGAAACACTCGTCGATTTAGAGCAGGGTTTACGTTGATCGAACTGCTGGTCGTGATCGCGATCATTGCCGTTTTGATCGCCCTCTTGCTTCCCGCGGTTCAACAAGCACGGGAATCAGCGCGACGCACCAGTTGTAAGAACAACTTCAAGCAACTCGCCCTCGCCATGCACAACTACCACGATACGACCAATCGATTGCCGATTGGTTACTGCGGCGACGTGACCGGCGACGGATGGATTAAGGGAATCCTGCCCTATATCGATCAAGCGGCGGTATTTGCCCAGTGGATTGAAGCACAGAACTACAACGATGGCGGGAACAACCAAAAGCTCTGTGGGATTCGAATGGCCGCGATGACCTGCCCGAGTGACTCGCCCACGTCTTGGTACAATGCAATTTGCCAGTATAATTACGCGGTGAATCTAGGCAACACTTCATCGGTGCGTGTCAGCCCTTTTAACTCTGTTACGTTTAACCGCTCGCCATTTCACAACGAAAACAATGCAGGTGCTGCTGGCGTTGCCTATCGTCTCGCAGACATCAGCGACGGGACTTCGAACACATTGCTGATGATGGAAGTGCGCCAAGGCCGTACCAATCAAGATCTTCGCGGCCTGACTTGGTGGGGACCAGGATCTGGCGTTTCAGCCTTCTATACACCGAACACCACGTCGCCAGATGCACTCAACGGAGGATTCTGCCAATCGACTACGAGTTTTCCATGTCAAGCATACGGACCCGGCGGCTTAGGTGACACAACGAATCCGTTGATTTTCTCCTCCCGCAGCATGCATACGGGCGGCGTTCACGTGGCGATGTGCGACGGAGCAATCCGCTTCGTATCCAACAACATCGACGTTAACACATGGCGTAGCCTGTCCGGAATGCAAGAAGGGAACGTCGTCGGCGACTTCTAATCGCCATCTGAACCTCGAAGCCAGGCCCCGCAGTCACTGTCGACTGCGGGGCCTTTTTCATTTCTACCCTCGATCCAATATCACAACCAAGATGACTCTGCGAGAATTCATTATGAGCCCGCTCCGTGGCCCTTCAGGGTCCTGTGGAAAGTGGCCGCTCGCCAAGCCTTGAGCTGCCGATATCGCTTCCAGCAGCGCTCGAGACTTTGATTCGAACACTCGGTTGAGCGGCTCGTGAGCGATCGGCGATGAGATCTGTCGCTGCATATTGCACTGCACAAAACAGCACTCATGAACAATGCAAAACATTTCTATTTTTATAATACATTTTGTTTGACACACTGAATCACCGCGGTACTATTTCAACTTATTCGTAGCTGCGAATGATTCATGATTGATGGTGGTTTCTGAATCAAGCATCATTAGGAACGTCGCATGAAAAATCCGCGATTGAACTTGGCAATTATCGGCAGCTGTTTCGTTCTCCTCACTTTCGGATGGTTCCTTCCATCCGAGGGAGGCAACGTCACTTTCGTCAGAAGATCCACAGGGAATTGGCATCGATTAGGCGAGACCACGTTGATTGTGAGGATGGATTATTGGGCCCTTAATGACGGCGTTGACTCTGACATCGACGATGGACTGCCATCGGTGATTGCTCCACTCGCTGATGGAGGTGACCAGGAAGTCGACGTAGAGTACCCCCAACTGCTGCAGCAGGGACGGTCACAGCAACGTACTCGGGCACTATGTCTGGCACTTATGATCACCAACCTGTGATCGATCATGCTGCCATCTCCGAGTACACTTCGGATATCACATTTGATGGGGTCGACTACGCTCCAGCTGGAATCAGTCAAAGAAGCATCCACGACAGCGACGCCGTCGAAGGGCATTTGGACGTGTCGATTGATGGCAATGGTGTCCAGTGGATCGATGTTACTTGGGAATCCGACTGGACGTCTGGCGGCATGTACACCGGGGATTCCGAGCAAACCGATCACACGACGTTCGGAAGCTACTCGGCGAACATTAACGTCTATCGAAATAACTTCCTGGTAGTATCAATTGTTGGCACTGCAAATGGACTAGACTACATCGGTTACGATGGCATGAGTATCACAAGTTCTGGGTCGGTCGACATCGACGGAGATTGGACTTTCGGCGAAGTCGGTCTCAACAACTTGGTCGGGTTCTGGGCGGCTGACGGCGACATCATATCCTACGATATCGATGTCTATTACGAATTCGACAATGGACTTTCATATGACGACTATCCGAACTCCGGAAGCGGCGAATTGATCAGTGATGGGATCTTCAGCTGGAGATTTGCCTTGGAAGACTCGGGGCAACTTCCGTGAGCCATGCATCAATCTCTACAGGCAGACATCGACGATCCTGCCCTTGAATTGTCGCACCAGGCCCCCGCAGTCGTCATCGGCTGCGGGGGCTTTTTTGATTTCAACTGCGGCCATCATTCCGCTTGGTTCAGTGGCTGTCGGAATTAATCATCACTTCCCATCGAACGTCTTTGCCTCCGCCGGTCAAGGCATGCTGCTCGACCCCTGTTGGGTACTTAAAACGATAGCCGCCGTTTCCATACGATTCGATGATCGTTCCTTTCGGGCTCGTATCCGAGACATAGCCGGTGTATTCGATCGGCTCCAGTCCCGCGAAATGGAATCTCCCTTCGGCATCTGTTCGGGTGACCGCCTCTCCTTTGTATGAGGCCTGTTCGAAATGTCGCGGGATCAGTCGAACCTCAACATCGGGAATCGGTTTCCGCGATTTGACATCAATCACAACTCCGCCCCCCGAAACTCCTTTCTTCAGTCGAATCGTGGACGATCCATTCTTCTCAATGGGGATCATGACTCCACGATAGGAATTCGGCTTGATGACGGCAGACAATGACCACGTCAACGGGTCAAGCTTTTGATCGAGAGCTAAACCCCGGAACGTCGCGATCCCTGACGGGTCTGTGGTCGCCGAGATACTCGAGGATGATCTGGACGACGATCCTTTCAGTTGGAAACTCAACTCCAGTTCGAGCGGTTGGTCTGCAACCGGTTTCCCTGACTCGTCCAAAACTCTGATGCTCAGATCGCGCCCCTTCGGCAGATTGATGTCTGCCCGGACAATAGGGTCACTCCCATCAATGGTGACCACTTCGCTGACCGCCCAGACATAGCCGGTCGCGGATTTCTCAGTAGCTAACACTCGATAACTTCCTCCAATCGGCACTTCGCGCAGGTACTGTGATCCGCCCGAAGAGACTGAGGGGTTGATCTGATGATCATTCTTCTCAGTAAGCGGCAGCTTGATCGGAAAAATCCTAACGAATGCTCCGTCTGCGGAACTGCCATCTGCATGTTTCAGCGATCCATAGATTCCTCCCATAACCACCGCAGGCGCGTCGATGACCATTGCATCATCACCAGCGCCGATCTCAATCTGACTCCGCTCACTGACGCGATAGCCGGCGATTTCCTGCTCGTGGAAATTGAGTTGTGCTCCCACGGGGACCTGCAGCCGGATTTCATTCCCACTAATCGGCAGCGGACCATTCTGGACCCCGGTTTGAATCGTCGGGTGCTGCCAACTGACATACATCAAGCCCCTTGCCGGTGCCTCTATCGAGACTCCAGTGAGCCGGATCACCACCTCTCGTCGGGGAACGCTGCTCGGGCCGCTCGCAGGTCGGATTTCATACGTTATGTCGGTCAACGACTCTTTCATGACGAAGTCGTGTCGTTCGTCCGGTAACAGCAGAGTCACCCGCTCGCCTGGCGAGAAGGATACGGTCGTGAAGTGGCCTTCGCTGTCGACCAGCACCCAAGTGTTGTCATTGACGTGGTCGCTAAGACGTGAGGCGGCCGAGAACTGGTAGCCCGGTTTACCATCAGTCCGTTTCATCAAGCGGTCCAGTGCCCCCGTCAGTTCTCCCGAGATCGTCAGCGGCCGACCAACTGCCACGGTCTGCTCAGGCTGGCCCGCTCTAACAGTCATCAGAGCGGTCGCGTATTCCGGTACAACGATCGCGAACGAATACGTGGCGTTGTTGCGCAATTGGTTCAGCACCGCACGTCCATCAGCATCTGTAGTCCCATAGTCGCTCCAAAGGTCGGGCGAATACCAGCGACGAGTGAATCCATAGTTGATTCCATAGTTCATGCCGCCAGTTGGCTCTTGAAGACGGACAATCCGAAACCTCGCATCCTTGAGCGGTTCACCACTCTTCGCATCAATAACTTTGACGAATGCCGGGCGTGCCGATCGCATCTTCAGGACCAGCGGAGTCTCAGCGGTATGCGCCTTCGATCCACCGAAGTCCTGGCGGACATTCATTCGCTGATAGCCAGAGGCCTGCAGCTCAAACGAATAGCCACCTTCGATGATATGCTCGACAACTACACGGCCATCGCTATCCGACTGCTGATCCGCGACAGTAAGCGTCGAACCCGAACCACGCACGTTCATGAGGAACCCCGTTCTGACGCGAGCTTCCGGAATTGGCTGTCCCAATTCATTCTGAACGGACACCGGAACAGAAACTCCTCGGCTCAGTACGAGCTCGACAGTTCTTTCACGGCTATCAGGAAGCAGCGAAAGCAATTCAGTTGCGGCCGCGGCTTGCCCTCGCAGTGAAGCCCCGATCCGCAGTTGGCATGGCGGAAACGTGAAAATCTTGCGGTACTCGGGTGCATCCTCTTGAGGTGGCTCTAGGCTGGTATTGGTCGAAGAATTGCCGCTCTGGTAGATCGCCCTCAAATCTAACTTCCGAGTGACGTCGCTGCCGTCCTCCATTTTGACGATTAGCTCGACCGAAATTTTCGGCTCCGTTCCGCTATCCCTGCCACCATCAGAAGTCGCGGACGATGCATTGGCAAGGTTGGCTGATGGCAGGAAGATACCGTTTTGCTCGGCTTCCAACTGCACCAGTTTGTCAATGCGATCTTTCGGCGACATCCACGCTGCCGCCGTCCGGACCGCCACGTCCGTGCTGCGGTTTAGCACCACGGCCACACAGCAGATTGCCAGCAATACAGCTGCGAAACTCAGCCAAGACACTTTCGATCGAGGCGTCCGGTTCGGATCGATCAGCCGACGGACGCGATCGGTCAATTCTCCCTCGTTCGCCGGTTCTGCGAATGCGAGAGCCCCGTGGGGATTGAATTGTGAACGACCACTCGTGGCAACTGTGGCCACATCGACCAGGGCCCACGCCACGGACAGTGGCTCACCACAGACCTTCACCGCCAGTGCGTCGCAGCACGCTTCACGTTCGATCCGAATCTGACGACTCAACCACCAGACGGCCGGATTGAAAAACAGCAACGACTCAACGATCAGTTGAGCAACATTGACGACCGCATCCCAGCGACGCACATGAACCAACTCATGCGCCAGGATAATTCGCCACTGCTCGACAGGAATGCCGGTCAACATCGCTGAAGGAACCAGAATCACCGGCGATAAGATGCCAACGACCGCGGGCACCGACAGCCGATTGCTGACTACGATCTGCACGACGCGTCGCAATCCGAGACGATCGCTTAACTCCGCAACCAGTCGCCTCAAATCGTCGAGACCAGTCGATTCCAATGCGGATTCAGCCAGCCATTTTCGAACAGTGACTTGCCCGACGACACCGCGAGCCAGCATCAGCACCGCGCCGATCGCCCAAGCGATCGTCAATGCTGGAACCAGTGACCGCTGCCGCTCCGCTGTGAACCAGGCCGACTTGGCAGCAGCAACAGGGCTTTGCTTAGATGGTGGCGTCCCAGTCACGCTCAGAGGAACTGCTGGGGTAGCGACGACAGTCGGCGTAGACGTAGCGGCCAGTGCCGGTTCGGAAGTTTTTTCAAATGTCTTCGCGACGACATCGCCGGAATCTCGCACCGCCTGCTCACCACGGTCCAATCGCAAGATCGACCACGTGACAAACGCAGATACCACAACTCCAAACAGTCCCGCCACGGCGACCAGATGACGCAGATTGGCATGCTTCGCCGGAAGCCCGCGCAGCACGATTCCCACCAGCATCGCGATGGCGGTCGCTTCCCATAGCGAATGGCCCAGGACCATCGCCAAAGTCTCACTGAAGACGAACTGCGACTGTGTCATGGGTTCTTCTTCCCCCTTTCGATCTCGTCCAGCAGCTTACGCATCTCGTTGATTTCGTCGCGATCGACCGTCTCCGCCAGCAGATGTTGCATCGCAGTTTTAGTGCTTCCGCCGAAAATCTTCGTCACCAATCCGCGCAGCAGCGGAACGGCAACCTGCTTGCGACTGACCAGTGGCTTGAAGATATGCGCCAACCCGTCGCGCTCAACGGCCACTTCCAACAGCCCCTTCTTCTGCATCACCTGCATTACAGACAACACCGACGTGTAAGCCCGCTCTTTCCCATCCGAAAGCCGTTCCATCACCTGCCGAACCGTCCCCGGCCCGTGTTCCCACAAAGTCCCTAAAACCTGCAATTCAAACTCGGCGGGCTCAGCCACCACTGCTTTTTTCTTCGCCATGCTGCCTCTCCTGTATCAGACGTACTGCCTACACAGTATCTACTGCTAAAACAGTAGAGTCAAGACAAAACTGAGCGGAGTCTATCAATTCACTCTTCGAACGGATTCGCTATCTCTGACAGTTGCGTCCTCGCTTGGTCTCACAGCCTGCGGTGCCACCCACCTTGACAGAGAATGTCTTGAGTGGACTTCCCACCTCCACATCAAAAGCTCTGGCGATGTTGACGCCGAAGTGAGATTAAGTCAGTGTGCTTGTCTTTACTTTGCCCTCGCAATAGTGATGGATACGACCCACGGAGATGTCTCATGTTTTCGACAGATCCGTCGACAACTTATCCGACTAATCGTCTTTCCAGACGCATGGTCCTGGTCGTCGTTGTGATGACGATCGACACGATTGGTTCCGCGCTATGTCAGGCTCGGCCTGTGGAAGCGCCGTCCGCCGCCGTCGTCGTACCGCTAGCCAAGCATCCGTTCGCGTCAGAGTTCGCGGCGTGCGATTCCGATCGCGATGGGTTGCTCACCGAGGTGGAGTATCTGCACCGCACCGGGAGGGAAAGGTCCGTGCTGCTTCGGGAATTTAAGATGTTCGACCTGGATGGTGATCGCAAGATCAGCCTGGCGGAATTTGTCACTGTCCCTGTCGGGCAACCCGAGGAACTGCGTGGCACGCTGTCCGATCCAGTGACTGTCCTGAAGCAGACGAAACTGACGGAATTGGGCCACCGTTGGAAGGAATGGGATCAAAGCGGCGACGACCAACTGGACCAGCCGGAGTTCCAGGCTGCGGCGATTTCGAAGCATGTTCCGGGCTTGGAATCGACCAGCTTTCGCGATTGGGATTTGAATCGCAATGGACAGATTTCACTCGAAGAGCTTGCGCATGTGCTCGACATGGCCTACGGCGTGCGCATGCCGGGCGGTGAACTCCTGCGGGATCATATCGGGCGGGTCGTCGATCTGAGGTCATTCCAAGCCATGAACCCCGACCCCAAAGGCAAAGTGAAACGCGAGATCTATATCCAGACGATGGGAGGATCGCCCGAGGTGGCCGAGAAATGGTTCCCTACGATTAACAAGGCCGGAATGGAGTTGTTCGGAATCGCACAGTACGCAACCAGTGCGCATCGAACGAACCCGGTCGACGTGTTCTTGCATATTGATACTGACATTGATGGCCTGTTGTCTCAGAAAGAGTTAGCAGGATTGCCAGTCGGTTGGGGGCCTCCTGGGATCAACTGGCTCAAAGGATTCGACGACGATCGCGACGGCACTTATTCGCTACGAGAATTCCTTTTAATCCCGCATGTCAACTTGCTGGCAGTTTGGCATGGAGCGAAGGACGAAGATGATGATGGGCTGCTGCAACCGGAAGAATTCCGTTTCCGTCGCGGAGTGCCGCTCGCAGCAATCAGTGCCGAGTACTTCCGGCGCCTGGATGTGAATCAGGATCATTCGTTATCGCTCGAAGAATACCCATTCTCGACAACACACGTGCCCCCAAACGAAATCCATGTGCAATCTGCCGACGGCAAGACGGTGAAGATCGCAATTCCGGACTATCCGAACATCTACTCACCCGAGATTTCACCTGACGGCAAGTGGATTGCCGTCGATGGCTGGAAGCGCGGGCAACGCAATGTCGCCGCTCATTTGTTGATCGCCAGCGTGGAGACAGACGAGGTGCGCGACTTGGGAATCGGCTGCATTCCCCAGTGGTCTGTGGATGGCACCAAGATCGGCTATTCCCGCTATGGCCGAGGTGTCTTCATCCGAAACTTTGAAGGGGACGCCGAAGAACGCTCGATCGACCCGAACGGGTGGGCGATCGCGTTCTCACCCGATGGAAAGCAGACGGCCTATGTCCAAGGGAGCAATAACTTCGTCATCCACGACCTGACCACAAACGAAACGCGGCCCGTCTTCGCTGAGGGTCAAAGTCCATATCGGTACATCGAGCACAATTTCGCATGGTCTCCCGATTCCAAACGAATCTGCTTCAAGGGACACCGAGACAACAACATTCTCGATGTTGGAATCGTGAATACGACCAAAGGCGATCCTGAGTTGCGAGTCTTGTGCGACGCGAAGGACGTCAGTTCCGACTTCTCGTGGCTTTCCGAGGAGAAACGTCTGATGTTCGCGCGAATTCCGGCAGGATCACCACGAATTCAGATCTTCGAAATCGACCCGGACGGAGATAAGCCATCCTTTCGCTACCCGAAACAACCCGCGGATCGCAGCAACATCTGTGTCTCCTGGTCCCGCGATGGCCAGACATTCGTGTATTTGAGCATCAAGTAACGGGTCCTAGTCCGTCTTCGTTCTGGCAGCGGGAGTTTCGACGACAGTGCGCACGCTCCGGAGAATGACGGGCGATTTCTGGATGGTCTCCTCAATCACGCCATAGCGAGCTAATAAGTCTTCGGTCCCGCTGGCTTGCAGCAGACGCGGTTGAAGCTGTTTCCACTGGTCTTTGTCCAGCACTTCCTTCAGCTTTGCCGCTGGAAGCTGGCTCAACTTGAGCATGATGACCTGCTGGTCGTACGGGCCATACTGGAGCGGCGACTGGGTATGTTCCAGAAGGAGTTCCCGCAGCACTTCGATTTGGTTGTCTCGAAATCCACCCTCAACTTTGGATAACAACGATTTGATCCGCTCTCGGTAGGCCGCCCGACGACTGTTGAGCATCACGTCGTCGTATTTGGCCTGTTGATCCGCAGTTAAGGTGTTTCGAAGCGTTTTGCGGAACATGGATCCTTCGCCGAACAGTCCCTTCGAATACTGCATTTGAAGTGGAGCGATCTTCTCTTGGTAAAATGGATTCAATGCGTCCCTATTGTCTTTCAGCGTGAGATATTTTTTGCGTGCGCCTTCAACCTGATCAAAGAACAACTTGATATCACCGCTTGCAGCGAGTTTGAGTTTTTGCTGTTGAGCCGCATTCAATTCGCAGCCCTGCACAAGTTCGTCAACTAGTTGTTTCAACTGGGAATCGATCCGGGCTCGACCACCGGCCGCTGAGATAATCTGGATTCCACCGATTGGGTTAAGATCACGGAAAATCCACCGATCAACACTGAGATCTTCCGCGACCTCAACGAGAACCTTCGCCTGCGGAGCAACTTCAACGTCATCGTCGGCACCAGAAACAATCGGCGCGATGAAAACGGCCCCCACGGCACTGACTCGCCACAAGCGTCCTTTTAATTGTCTCATGAACGCCCTCGAACAAAGATGCGGGAAGTGGAGATCATTCAACTCATGTGTGAGGACAGCATGGCAGGAACAGCGTCCGAATACCACTTTTCCCGCGATCGCAGTCGTGTCAGGCGACCACGAATATCACCCCTTCGCGAAGCGCTGGATCCCCGCGAGAATTACGCTGCGGCCTCAGAGACCCTCTTTCCGCCCCTCGCCCCGCCTTAAACCCAAGCCCGGAATTCTCCAGTTGGTTTGTCCTTCTTGCCTATTCGCCGCTAGTTGACGGCTGACAGCTACGTGGGTCGCGGTCTATAATCTGGCCTCCCGAAAATCGGGCCAAATCAGGATTCCCTTTCGCTTCGCATCGAACGCCCATTGAAGGCCGTATGGATACACCTGTCACAGATTCATCTTATGTCGTCCGCTATGGAGTCTCACGCGTGGTGGGCGAGTTCTCGGCGCGGGGGCTTGGCCCCATCAGCCGCGGAGCTTCCGTCATCATACGTAGCGATCGCGGACATGAATGGGGCACCGTGCTGTGTCCCGCGACCGAGCAATCGCGAACTTACCTTGGCACCGCCGACGAACACGGTCGCGTCATGCGATTGGCGACGGCCGAGGATGAAGCGGAACGTGATCGATTGATCGCGTCCGAGAAAGAAGCGTTTGCCGGTGGCCAGGAAATGGTTCGCGAACGCAGCCTCCAGATGCAGTTGATCGACATTGAACGAGTCTTCGGTGGCGAACGGCTGATTTTCTATTACCTGGCCGAAGACCGCGTCGACTTTCGCGAACTCGTCAAAGCGCTCGCCAAACGATTCCAGACGCGAATTGAAATGCGCCAGATCGGGATCCGCGACGAAGCCAAGCTGCTGGCCGACTATGGCGACTGCGGCCAGCCCGTCTGCTGCAATACGTTCCTGCGCGAGATGCCGCCGGTCTCGATGAAGATGGCCAAGCTGCAAAAGGCGACGCTCGATCCGTCGAAGATTTCCGGTCGATGTGGCCGCTTGAAATGTTGCCTGCGCTATGAGTACGACACCTACGAAGAGCATCGCCGCGAACTGCCGCCAGTCGGCGCAACTGTTGTCACCAAGCAGGGCACAGGCCGCGTCATCGGACAGGAACTGCTCGCCCGCAAGCTGATGGTGGCGTATGAGGGTCAACGCCAGGTCATGACCGATGAGAAAGAGATTCTCACCGTCGTCAGCACGAAGAGCAGCAAACCGCCCCAAGCTCCGACTGGCGAACGCGACGAGTCACCAGGCGCACCACGCCGCGACAATCGACCTTCACCTGACAACCGATCAGAGGACCGGCCTCGTGACGATTCCAATCGTCGCGGCGGACGAGGTCCACGCTCGGGCCCTCCGCGCTCCGAGGGCTCTGGCGAGAATCGTGATAAACCGAATCCCGACCGCCCACCCTCAGGGGACTCATGACGTCTGGGTGCCACTGTCTCACCGTGGCACCCAATCCAAAATAGCCGACGCCGCGCAAGGTCAATTCGCAGAACAATCTCATCGCGATATCATTTTTGAAGCTGGACACGGAAAGAACGCCATTGATGAAACGCTCACGACGTCGACTGAGTTGGCTGACCTTAACAGGTTTGTTGATTGCGACTGGATTCGCTCGAGCCGACGAAGCCACGATCTCGCAGTACTACGGCTTCAAGCCGATTGAAGTCTTCAAGCTGTCAGAACGCGCCACCAACTTGCTGAGCGGCGATTTGAACCATGACGGACTGACCGACCTGATCCTGATTGACAACGGTCACAATCGACTCGATCTACTGATTCAGCGCAAAGAGCAGCCGAAGGTCAAGGACGTGCCGATTGGCAGCAGCGATGTCAATTCCGTAGAAGATCACTGGCGATTCGAACATCGCAAGATGCCGGTCGACCGCGAAGTCTCGGCATTGACGTTGGGTGATTTCAACGGCGACGGTCGCACCGACATCGCGTACTTTGGCAATCCCGATCAACTGATCATCAAGTATCAGCCCGAGAAGGGGGAATGGACCCAGAAGACGCAACAACGGGTTCCCGATGTCGCCCCTTCACCGTGGTTTCTCGCCGCTGGTGATCTCGATAGCAATGGACTCGACGATCTCGTGATTCTCGGCAAACACGAGACGATCATTTTCTACCAGGAAACTAAGGGCAAGCTGGGGCTTCCCAAGAAGTTGATGAATACCTCCGACAAGCTCGGATTGGCGCAGGTCGCCGATTTGGATGGAGATGGTCGCAACGATCTGTGCTACCTGGCAGGTGAAGGATTGACTCGTGCCTTAGGTGCGCGACTGCAATTGGAAGACGGCCAACTCGGTCCCGAATACATTTTCGATCTGGAGCGTCCTCGATCCGTTACGCTGCGAGATGTCGATGGCAAGCCAGGCCAGGAAGTGTTGACGATCGACTCGCGAACCGGTCGCGTAAAGATGCTGCAGATCGAACGACGAAAGCCCGAAGCGAACGAATTACCCGAGCGGCTGATCCAATTCGGTTTCGGCAAGCAGGGGTCCGGTCGCGAACGTGACTTGGCCATTGGGGACTTGGATGGCGACGGATTGAACGACGTCGTGGTCACCGATCCAGATGCCTCACGCGTGCTGCTGTTCCGACAGAAAAAAGGGAGCGGGCTCGATTTAGGAACACCGTTCCCAGGCCTCAGCGGCGCTGATCAGATTCGCAGTGCCGATTTGGATGCAGACGGCAAGGCCGAAATCGTCGTTCACAGCGGTCCCGAAAAGACTCTCGGCCTCAGCCGTTATGCCGACGGAAAGTTGATCTTCCCCGAATCGCTGCCGATTGAAGGGGACACCAACGGCCTGGAACTGACAGACCTGGATGGCGACGGTCGCCCGGAAATCGTCTATATCGCCAAGACGAAGAAGGACCGATCGACTGAATACGCGCTGCAAGCCCTGAAGCGATCCGATAAGAATGAATGGCAGCCTTATCCCTTCGGCAGCAAGACCGCCGTGGTCCTCGATCTGAAGGGGACTCCCGAGGTCTTGATGCAGGCGGACATCACCGGCGATCAGCGACCTGAGTTCCTGGTGTTTCAGGGAACAACCAAGCCGCCGCAGCTTTTCGGTTTGAATAAAGAAGGGGTTCCTGTCGAGATCGTGACGACAGGCAACTTGGGATTGGGAGCGATCGCACCAGGCGCCGTCTCGTTCGCCAAGCTGGGAGACAAGCCAGGCCTGTTGGTCGCACAAGAAAACTTTGCGCGACATATGGTGCTGGGAACAAACAACCGCTGGCAAGTGGACGAGCAATTCAATTCCGGCGAATCGAATTCGAAGATCGTCGGTGCCACACAGATCGAACTCGATGGCAATCCTGGCCCTGAAATCGCGCTGGTAGATGCGGGCGTGAAAAAGTTGCGCGTGCTGCGCAAGACAGACAGCGGTTACACACAGTGGAAAGAAATCGATCTGGGAGACTTCGCGTTCAAGGCTCTGCGAGTTGCGGATCTAAACGGCGATAAGCGCGACGATCTGCTACTGTTCGCCGCCGACAAGCTGGCAGTCCTCTACGCGGGAGCCACCGCGCCGGCCATCAAAGAACTGGCGTCGTTCGAAAGTCAACTCGACAAGATCTATCCCACAGACCTCATCGCCGGAGATCTGAATGGAGATGGCAAAGTCGATTTAGTCATGACGGATACGCGGTCGCATTTCGTTGAGTTGATCCAGTACCGGCCAGCCACAGGACTGAAACACGCATTGTACTTCCGGATCTTCGAACAGAAGAGCTTCCGCAACGAAGACGAAGCGGGTGGCTCGGATCCGCGTGAAGGAATGGCAGTCGATGTCACCGGCGACGGCTTGCAGGATCTGCTGCTGCTGACCCACGATCGACTGATCCTGTACCCGCAAGATGGCGGCGGCAAGTGATCATCGCTTATCGCATGGGCTCTTCCCCCAATGTAGACGGCACACTCCGTGTGCCGAAGGCTTTGCATCTTTGTGGAAGATTTCGTGACCAATCGAGTGGTTGCAAACAGAAAAGAGTTCGGCACAAGGAGTGTGCCGTCTACCAATAGGACCGATGTAATCGCCTACGCCATCATCCGAAACCGATACTGCAATACCGATTTCGCCTTTGGTCTTCCCCCGAACAAAACTCCCCTTCTGCCGATTGCCGAAATACATACAATCCCACGGCTTAGATCTTTTTGTCTGAATCAGTGGAGGCGGTCATGCACGGATGCAGCCGACGGTATGGATTTCGTGAACTGATCGTCGCCCTCTTTATCGGGTTGGGCTTGTCATCAGTGGCTCCAGCCGCCGATCTCGCATCCACTTGGCGTGACGATGCCTCGCTGAACTCCGTCTTTTTCGTCGGCTCCAAAAACGGCTATGCCGTCGGCGCACAAGGAGCCATCTGGAGAACATCCGACAGCGGTCTCACCTGGCAACCTGTCGCCAGCGGCGTGACGAGTCAATTCAACAGCGTCTGCTTCTTGACCGATCAAATCGGCTGGGTCGCTGGCAGCGAGATCTCACCATTCACGGGCCTCGATACCGGTGTGCTGCTGTTCACCGAAAACGCGGGCACCACTTGGCGTCGATTGGGCGACGGAAATCTTCCGCCGATCACATACGTCCGCTTCTTCGGACTTGAAGAGGGTGTGATCGTCGGTCGCCCTACTACAGATGTTCCTTCGGGCATCATGAAGACCAAGGACAGCGGCAAGACCTGGCAACCGGTCATCGGTTCGACGAACGCACCTTGGCGAGCAGCCTGCTTCGTCGAACCTGATATGGGTGCAGTTGCCGGGCCTGAAGGACGACTCTCCCTGGTCGGTGGCGAACAGTTATTGACATCCAAACTGCCGCAGCAAGGACTGCGGACCATCCGCGCCGTCACCGTTCTACCGGATGATTCCGGCTGGCTAGCCGGAGATGGCGGATTGGTGCTACGAACCAGCAGCGGCGGTGTTGTCTGGGAATCTCCCGAGACGCTGCTTCCCGACGAATTGCGAATCGGCATGGACTTCCGTGCGGTCGAATCACGCGGTACCAATGTCTGGTTGATCGGCTCACCGGGGAGTGTCGTCTGGCATAGTGCCAATGGCGGGCGAAATTGGCAGCGTTACCTGACCGGCCAAACAGCGCCGCTTAATTCATTGCGATTCATGAACGACGCGCTGGGGGTCGCAGTTGGCGAATTCGGAGCGATCATTCGCACCGAAGACGGCGGCCGTTCGTGGCAACCAGCACGTGGCACCAATCGACGTGCGGCGATCTTGTCGCTGCAATCGCGACCGTCACAACTGACGCCCGCCTGGACCGCGAAGTTGTCGGGTGAGCAAGGTTATCGCAGTGCCGTCTGGGTGGCCAATCGTCAGGACCTGGGTCCAGCGGCAGCAGGCGGCGATGTCGACTCGAAATTGCAAGCGGCCGTGCAGCAGGCGGGCGGTAACACAGGCGACATCTATTGGCAGCTACCAGTCATGATTCCAGGCCTCGAGTACTCGTCAGATAAACTGATCGCCGAATGGCAGAAACGCACGGAAGGCAAGCTCGCTCCGTCACTGCTCAGCGTCCTCGTTCGACAGCTACGAACGTGGCGACCGAACATCGTGATCCTGGACCAGCCCGCGAAGAACGATGCCGCGGCCCAGTTGTTGTTCGATGCCGCGTTGAAGGCGATCGATCAAGCGGCTGATTCCACGCGTTATACCGAACAGCGCGAATTCACTGGCTTGCCCGCCTGGAAGGTCGATCGCGTCTATCTGCAACTCGGTGCTGGCAGCGGGGGCGATGCCGTCCTTGATCTCGACGAATACCTGCCGCGCCGGCGGATGTCCGTGCGACTGGCAGCCTCGTTCAGCGAAGCCTTGATGCGGAAGAGCGACACCATCGAGCCCAGCAAGGCTCGGCATGTCACATACCGCTGGATTGGTGTCGATGGTCGCCCGGCCGCGGATGGAGCATTGAAACGAGACTTCTTCGCGGGCCTCTCCATCAGTCCCGCGTCCGATGCGCGGCGCGAACTCGCCATGATTGATGAGACCGATCTGGCACGAATGCAGAAACTGGTTGAACGACATCGCAACTTCCAGGCGATCGCCGATCGATCGCTCGACGATCCTCGCATGGCCGGTCAGATGATCGGACAACTGGGCGGACTGGTGCGAGACATGGATTCGCGGCAAGGGGCCGAACTGCTGCGCGGCCTGGCCGATGAATACCGCGAACGCTCACTGTTCGATCTCGTGGAAGCAACCAACGTCGAACTGATCAGGCGATACCCGCAAGAGCCCGCGGCTCTCGATGCGATGCGGTGGCTGTATCAATTCTGGATCAGCAGCGAAACGGCCTGGCAACGGATGCGGCGGATGAAGAATGAAACAGTCCAGTCCACCGGCAATATTCAAGCCAACGCACGGCTGATTCAGCAGGCGGCGGACACGTTGACCAATGGCATCGGCGGGGTCAACACGGCGAACTACACGGAAGAAGCGCCCGCGATCAAGCAGACCACGCGACCCGGTCAATTGAATCGAGTCAACCTGCCTCAAGGTTCGGACCCCGGGATGCGCCAACCCGGCCGCGAGGGCAACGCACCACGGCAGACGACCGTTCAAAATGAATGGCGAACCGGCGAAATGCGAGAGTGGCACAAACGTGCCGCCGAACTGGCCACTCAGTTGGAGATGCAGTCACCGGGACTCTTTCGCACGCCTGACATTCAGTTTCCACTGGCAACTCTGCAACGAACCACAGGGTCGATGTCAAAATCCGACTCCATCTTTCGCAGCTACGTCAATCGTTCCGTCGACCCTTCGATCAAGCTGCTCGCCGAGCGCGAAATTTGGCTGATGTTCGCCACGGCCAGCGCTCCGCAAGCGATGGCCGTCTGCCAGCGGACCGATTCAAAACCACAGCTTGACGGCATCCTGGCCGACTCCTGCTGGGAGGCGGCTCGTGAAATCCGGCTGACGACAGAGGCACCTACCGACGAAATCAAGAACCCTTCGGACCCGCAGGCGGCGATGATGATGTTGGCGTACGATTCTGAATTCCTGTACGTCGGAATTAGCGTCCCCCGACTGGAAGGGGCTTCGCTCGATCGACCTCAGCCGGGCCGAACGCGTGATGCCGACCTGGGCCGGCACGACCGCGTCACGATCTGCCTGGATGTCGATCGCGACTACACGACGTGGTACGAATTCCAGGTCGATCAGCGGGGCTGGACCTGCGAAGCCTGCTGGGAAGACCGCCGCTGGAATCCTGCCTGGTATGTGGCAACCGATGCGGACGATACGCACTGGCGCGTCGAAGCCGCGATCCCCTGGAACGAACTCGTCGCCAGTCCACCACAACGCGGCAATTTCTGGGGCGCGGCGATCACTCGCACGACACCAACCGTGGGGATGCAGACCTGGGTTCACCCGGCGACAACTCGTCCAAAGCCGAGTTCCTTCGGGCTGCTCAAGTTCGATTGATACTTTAGCTCCTATAGACAATGCGAGCCCGCCATGAATGAGGCGACTCAATCGCAGATGCAGTTGGTTTCATCCAATTGAAACGCCGCGGTGCGGCCGATAACCTCGTTGCCATATTGATCACAGCTTCCATTCGCCGATCAAGGTGTCGAAATGGTTCTGAATCTGGCCGAGGTTCCTGCAGCCTTTCAATTGCCGCAGCTTGATTGGCAAGTGATACGGCGCTGGATCGACCAGAAGGTTCCGCAACAGCAGCATGCCGAAGCTTGGAACGATGTCGCAACGCAATGGCTGGAATCCGTCGATACCGCTCTAGGGAATTCATATCAACTCACGCGCAGCAAGCATCTGCTCCTGCTGTCGCCAAGAGACTACGAGCATACGAAATCACTACTCAATTTCGGCGAGACCGGGTTATCCCAAATTGAGGCGTCACTGGGGAACCTGGCGGGCGAAGCCCAAGCAGGACCGATCATCGTTTTTCTCGCAGCGGACAATTCGACTTACGGTCGGTTCGTTCGTCCACATGAGCCTGAATTCGAGCATCTCAGGTCGGCGGGCGTCTGCTTCCAAGAGGGCTACCTGCGAATCGCCATGCGACCGGGGCCACTCGAGTCCTTGGAGCGAACGTTCTTGCACGAATTGACACATGCCTGTGTGGCCCATCTCCATTTGCCACTTTGGTTCGAGGAGGGAATCACCCAATTGGCCGAGGAAATGGCCATGCCACACTGGTCCCGTTTCACACTCGATGTCGCAACTGCGGCGGACATCAAAAGCTATTGGCGAGATAAAGGGTTAAGCGATTTCTGGTGGGGAACCGGCTTCCATAACCTGGATGGTCAACGAAGAAACTACGAGCTGGCCCAGATTGTTTTCAGGTTGATACTTGCTGATCACCGTCGACAACTCGCCGCATTCGTTCGTGAAGCTCATGTCGATGATGCCGGAGACAGTGCCGCCCGAAAGTGCTTCGGAAAAGGGGTCGCAGAATTCGCGAAGCAGTTTCTGGGGCCAGGCGATTGGGAACCGGTGCCGGTAGACTCGTCCGCGTTCTGTCGGCGCGGGGGTCTTCGTGTCAGCCGGGAAAACCATGAGCACGCGATGGATGACTTCAGCGAAGCAATTCGAATAGATCCATTGTTTGGCGACACCTACGTCCATCGAGGATTCTTGCATCGCCAGTTAGGGAATTACGCTGATGCCATTGCGGACTTCGAACACGCAATCGCATTGAACCCAAACGATTTCTCGGCAATGAACTATCTGGCGAGAACGCTGGCGACTTGCCCGGATGAGACGTTTCTCAATGGCCAGCGGGCCTTTGAACTTTCGAATCAAGCGTGTGAATTGTCTGGTTATGCATACTGGGAGTTCCTCGACACCCTGGCAGCAACGTGTGCTCAACTGGGCGACTTTGAAGACGCCCGGCGCTGGGAGAAAGAAGCCATGGAGATCGCGCCCGAAGAAGAACGTCCCCACTGTCGGGAACGTCAGATACTTTATAAAGCGGGTCAACCCTTCCGCGAATCGATCAAGCAAATATAGTTCAACCCACGATGGACCCGCGCTAGAATTAAAACTCTTTGCGACTATCAACAAGCAGCGTCACGGGCCCGTCGTTCACCAGTTCGACATCCATGTGCTCTTGAAACCGACCCGTGGCAACGGTGATTCCTCGACCTCGCACCTCGGCGACAAACATGTTGTACAGACCGACGGCCACTTCCGGGCGAGCGGCCTTGATGAAGCTGGGACGTTTCCCTTTGCGGCAATCACCCAGCAGCGTGAACTGACTCACCACCAGCATCGCGCCCGCGATATCGGCCAACGACCGATTCATCTTCCCTTCATCATCGGGAAAGATTCGCAACCCAACCAGTTTGTCGGCCAGAAACTCGGCGTCGGGCGATGCATCATCATCGGCGACTCCCAATAGGATCAGCAGGCCGCTTCCAATCTCGCCCGAGATTTCCCCGGCGACAGTGACTTTGGCTCGACTAACTCGTTGAACGACGGCGCGCATGACGGTGACTCGTTGGATTCGCAGTGGCGGCGACTCTTTGATTTGCCGCCATGCTTTTAGTCCATCACCGTCACGAGGGCAATCGGGCAGGGGCCTGTCGACGACTTCCGCAAATGCTTCACAGCCTAACCTTAGGGGGCCGACTTCAGCGGAAAGTCCTGAACGTTTTTGCCCGACTTCACCTCAAACGTGAGCGTGCTGTTTTTGTTGTATTGGGTCGGCACGTACATTTGGGATTTCTCCATGGCCACGCCCCCGGATGGGCCAACGCCGCCGCCACCGATGCCAGCACCCTCGACGACCATGGCCATCCGGTGAGCGGTAATCTCCACGCGATGAGTTCCCAACACTGGCCCCGAACCGGGCGGCGTGGCATATTTCCCGCCCAGGATGGCTGCACCGGCCGTCGGACCTTGTGTCGCTCCATCCGGAACGAAGGCAATGACACCCTTTTCGACCGGTTGCCCGTCGAGCGTCACTTCACCTGAGACGTTAGCTCGCTCAGGGCCGCTCTTCGCACCGCAACCGCTGACAATCATGATCGAAGTTGCCGACATCCATGCGCAGAAACATCTCCTCAACCAAACGGCTGCTCGATCAATCATCCAGTCGCCTCCCGAGTACAAATTGCACGAAGAGAAATTCGAATGCGCCGAATCGAAAACAGGGTTACCACTGACTTGAAGTCTTCGACATGGCCGTACTTGAACTGAGGCCAGGCCACACCGAGGACGAGTGACACCCAATCCAAAACAGCCATCATCGCGAACGGTCAGTTAGAACTCGCCGATTGTCTCGCCGCCGCCGGGCGTGGATAGTGCCTGCCATGTCGGGCGATGGACATTGTCGCTGACGAATCGGCCGGAACCATCCCCCATCAGCACGTGTACGCCACCCACATGCAGGCTTCTCGCGGCCAGAACGATCGCTCGATCGTTGTAGGCGTTATAGACACCGACGCAGGGTGCTCGAGGTATTGAAACACACAATCCGCTGCGGAACTGATCGGGCACACTGCTGTTTGGGGTTTGATCATGCTGATAGAGCGGCCCCTCCGGATAGTGCATTACCCCACGAAAATCCGCACCTGGCGACTTCAACAGTTCAGCAACGACGATGGTATTGGTCGTCCCATCCAGAAAGTCTCGCAGACTTTTCTTGCTATTCATCGTGAATGGCCCAATCGCGGTCCGCGTCGGATCGTTGGGATCATTCACACTGTGCAGGGGACCGATCCCGGTGTTCGCAGCGTAATTACCGCGGCGATAGGCGTTGTAGACCAACCCCGCATCGACATCAGAGGGACACAACATCATCGGAATCGTGGGGCTGGTGATCTCATAGGAGGGATTGCCGGGAGCAGCGGTACAACCAAAACAGGAACTGAAGTTGGCCCGGTTGTAGAGCGGAGTTTGATCGATACCGGGCAGAATCATCGAAATCCAGGACGCTTCGTTCTGCGCGTTTCCAGTGAAGTCCTGGATCGCTCCGGGAGGAAGAGTGCTGAACGTATCGTGGTAGTTGTGCAGCGCCAACCCGATCTGCTTCAAGTTGTTTTTGCATTGAGTCCGCCGAGCCGACTCCCGCGCCTGCTGAACCGCCGGCAACAACAAGGCGATCAGTACCGCGATTATCGCGATGACCACCAACAGCTCAATCAACGTGAACCCAACTTGCCGCCGTCTCGCCGCCATGGTTCCGTCCCTTCAGATAAGACTGAGAACAACATCGATAACGAATGGACATGCATCTTTATGTGAGCGCGCAGATCTGCTTATTGAACGAAATGCAAACCAAGTGCCAGCGAGGTTGTGGCAGCCCGAAGATTGAGTCCGCGATCAACGGATCTAGTCCGTCTTATTCCGGATACAGATCGGGGCGAGTGCGAACGAGAGTCGTCGCGCGTCAACCAATCTAGAAACTCTAGTCCGCCATCAGGATGTGTGAATTGCACCGGTATCGATTTGGCATCGCGAGTGATCGACAAGGTCCACTAAGAAGACTCGTCTCAAAAAATCAACGACAGTCTTAGATGAAGCAGTTGTCACCAAGTCCATCGCGGTTTCGCAGGAAGTCGATGCAACATTCGTAGGCGTTGATGCCTCGAAAATCAGACACGAACAGGGCATTAGATCTGTGACGGCAACTTTGGACACAGCGCGACCAACACGAATGTCGCGATCGGCCCTAGCAGTAGCGAGATCAGAAACCAGTTCAGTCCGCTGCGGTTCTTTCCCTGAGCCAACCCCGCGTTGATTAGAGTCAGAGTTCCCCACCCGACGAAAAAGCTCTGTGAGTTCATCGAGACTAATTCCTATCCACCGATGGAGTACATGGGTCGTTCGGGTTGAATGAAACGAGCCGTGTTGATCTCGTGACCCTCTTTCTTGGCGGCGACGCTGGCTCGAACGGCGGCGGCAATCTCGGCGTCGCTTCCTGTCCTTCGCAGTAGCAAGCGAAGATCGGTTTCCTCCAGGCTGAACAGGCAATTGCGCAGCTTGCCATCCGCCGTGATGCGGATCCGATTGCAACTCATACAAAATGGCTGGCTGATGGACGCGATGAAGCCGATCCGCCCAATCCCGTCTTCAAAAACAAAGTCGGTCGCCGGAGCATGCGGTTCTTGATTTCCTTCGGGAATCAACGGCATGATTTCGGCCGAGAGCCGTTCGATGATTTCGTGAGCGAACAAGACCTTCTCGCGCTCCCAGGCGTTGTCGGCGTCCAGCGGCATGTATTCGATGAACCGAACCTCCACGCCGGTATTTCGCGCGAAGTCACCGAACGGGACGATTTCTTCCTCGGTCAAGCCACGCACAGAAACCGCGTTCACTTTCACCGGGTCAAAGCCGACTCGCTGAGCCGCCTTGATCCCTTCGATCACCTTTTCGAACCCGTCGCGCCGAGTGAACTGCTTAAACTTCCCCGGCGTCAATGCGTCCAGACTGACATTGATCCGCCGCAATCCTGCGGCATGAAGAGCCTCAGCCTGTTCAGCCAGCAGGATGCCGTTGGTCGTTAGACCGATATCTTCAATCCCCGGGATCGCAGCCAGCCGCGAAACAAGCTGATCCAAATCGCGACGAACCAGCGGTTCGCCCCCCGTCAGTCGCAGCTTGTTGATCCCCAGCGGCACGACAACGCGGACAAAGCGTTCGATCTCCTCAAACGTCAGTAATTCCTGCTTGTCCATGAACTCAACATTTTCGGCTGGCATGCAATAGAAGCAGCGAATGTTGCAGCGGTCCGTCACGCTGATGCGCAGGTTGTTATGCAACCGGCCAAAGGAATCGATAAGAGGTAGCAGTTCAGACATCTTGCTCGTCATCTGGCAGCGAGTTCGCGGCCAATCGGACCAATGGAGAATGAGGCGGGAATTGTCGCCCAACTGATCGCATTCTATGCGGAACCAGCCTGCTTTGCGTCACACCGGCGGCGGCAATTCACCACTCGGATGAACCCATTCGGTCGATCCGTCATCCCAATTCTCTTTTTTCCAGATCGGAACAGAGACTTTCAGCTCATCGATCAGAAACTTTCCGGCTTCAAACGCCTGCTGCCGGTGCGGACAACTGACAGCCACCGCGACACTAATCTCACCCAACTCCAAGTGTCCCAACCGGTGAACGATGCCAACACGGTCGATCGGCCACCGCTCTCTGGCAGCGGTCTCAAGTTCCGCCAGCTTGGCCTGAGCCATCTCCGGGTAGCCCTCGTAGTCCAGCGCCACGGTCCGCCGCCCGCCAGTCATCTCGCGAACGGTCCCCAGAAAGAGGACCACGGCACCCGAATTCGGCGACCGAACGGATTCGGTCAAAGCGTGATAGTCGATCGCATCTTGGGTCAGCAGAATCATGGCAGTACCGTCAAGAGTGTTCGGGTGCCACGGTCTTGGAGTCTTCGACATGGCCGTGTCTTTGACGAAGGACACGGCCACCCCGAAGACGGTGAGTCCGTGGCACCCAGATCAAGTCCAAAATTCCAATCATCGCGCCGGCTCATTCAGCCACCACTGACCGGCGGAAAACAGGCAACCTCATCTGAAGTACGGACTTTTAGCGAGTCCGGCGCATAGTCGTTGTTTACAGCAACCAATAACCTTGGAACAAGCGGCAGCAGCGAAGGATGCCGTTCACTAAGAGCCAGCTTCAAGCGGCCGACCGTATCGCCATCGGACCAAGGTATCTGGATGATCGGACTCCCCACCAGATCACGAGCTTTCGCAAATAGCTTGACTGTCAGCATGAAACACCAATGTCGGCACCGGACCAGAACAACGAACACGTCTTCACGCAACGTTTCGCATCCACCGGTTGGCCGGATCTTGCTTGTAGAAGACTCGCAACACATCGTACAGCCGCGGGTGCAGCTTTCGCATCTCGGTCGGTTGCTCGAAGAACGATTCCGTCGCCACGGCGAAGAATTCCGCTTCATTCGTCGCCCCATACCAATCGAGCAGTGACGGAATACCAAACTGGGCTTCGTTCACCAGGCGTCGGTACTCGATCCGCGTCACATCTTTCCAGGTCTTGTATTGCTCTTCGTTCTGCAGGGGCGGAACTCCGTCGACATCGCCATCGACCATGTCCAGCAGATGAGCAAACTCATGCAGGATCACATTCCGACCATAGGGAGCATCGCGACACTGCTGCTCGACATCGCGCCATGACAGCAGCACCGGCCCATTCCGAGTCGTCTCACCGATTCGCGCGGTCTCCGAATGCAGTTCCAGTCCCGACGAACCCCGCTGCACTTGCGTCCCCACATAGCTGTCGGCGCGGATGATGACAGACCTCAACCGATCAAATGGCGGCCCTTCAAATCCCAGGCCCAGCAATGACGCATGCGCCGCCACGGTCACTCGCATCTCGTCAGTCAGCTTCAATCCGATCGCCGTTTCAATCGACTTTTCGTCGAGAAACCAGCGAATGTCGCGCAGCAATCGCGATTGCTCTGCAGAGTCCAGCGTCGCGAAGTGGCGGCAATTGTGATGCACGATCTGTAACCACGCGGCCGGAAACGTCTCTGTTGCCAGCTTGCTCCGCCGCCGATCTTTCAGCCAATTGAAAAGCATCTCTCGTTGGTCCTATTCGCTATCCCGCCGCCGCATGGCGATGCAGTGCCTCGTTTCCGCAAAGTCGACGTCAGCTTTGGCTACTGACGGTGAATCATTCGAGGTAGTATCGTGGGACACCTCGTCGGAGAAAATCCCAAACCCGCACAAATCCTGCGGATTGACTCCCTGCCACACTGATGAAAGAGCATCGATGTCTCGTTATGTCTTGGCCCTGGATCAAGGAACCACGTCCAGTCGAGCGATCGTGTTCGGTCGCGACGGCCGCGTCGTCGCCTCCGCTCAACAGGAGTTTCCTCAGCATTACCCGCAGCCAGGGCATGTGGAACACAATCCCGAAGACATCTGGAACTCGCAGCTGCAAACCGCGAAAAACGCGCTCCTGCACGCCGGCCTGACCGCGGCCGACATCGCCGCGGTCGGCGTCACCAACCAACGCGAAACGACTGTGCTGTGGGATCGACACACGGGAAAACCCGTCACCAACGCCATCGTCTGGCAGAGCCGAATCACCGCCGATATCTGCCAGCAATTGAAATCGGATGGAGCCGAAGAGTTCGTACGGTCCAAGACCGGATTGGTGATCGACCCTTATTTCTCGGGAACCAAGATTAAGTACCTGCTCGATCGCACCCCAGGACTTCGCGATCGCGCGAACCGGGGCGATATCTTGTTCGGGACAGTCGATTCGTTTCTCGTCTGGAGATTGTCCGCTGGAAAGCTGCACATCACCGATCCGAGCAACGCCAGCCGCACATTGCTATTCAACATTCATACGGGACAGTGGGACGACGAACTGCTCAAGCTGTTCGATGTCCCTCGCGCGATGCTTCCTGAAGTGAAAGCCTCCAGCGAAGTGTATGGCAACATCGATGCCTCGATCTTTGGTGAGACGATCCCCCTGGCTGGCATCGCTGGCGATCAACAGGCAGCCACCTTCGGACAGTGTTGCTTTGATCCCGGCGCTGCCAAGAACACCTATGGCACAGGCTGTTTCCTCTTAATGAACACCGGCACTAAGCCGGTCGCCTCGACAGCAGGATTGCTGACAACAGTCGCGTGGCGAATTGGTAACGAGACCGTCTATGCCTTGGAAGGCTCCATCTTCATCGCCGGGGCAGCCGTCCAGTGGCTGCGCGATGGGCTGGGCCTAATCCGGCAGGCCAGCGATATCGAAGCGATGGCCGCCTCGGTCCCCGACAACGGCGGCGTCTATTTTGTTCCAGCCCTCGCCGGCCTGGGTGCCCCCTACTGGGATCCCCATGCGCGAGGAACCATCGTCGGCCTGACGCGAGGTTCCACCAGCGCCCATCTCGCTCGAGCCACCCTCGAAGCGATGGCGTACCAAACTCGCGATGTCCTCGACGCCATGCAGCAGGACGCTGAAGTCCCCTTGGCCGAGTTGAAAGTCGACGGCGGCGCGACGGCCAATAACCTGCTCCTGCAGTTTCAAGCCGATATCCTGCCCACCCGAGTCCATCGACCGGTCGTCCAGGAAACCACGGCCCTCGGCGCAGCGTATCTGGCTGGCCTGGCTGTTGGGTACTGGTCTGACCTCAATGACCTCCGCCAAAACTGGGTGCTCGATCGCGAATTCGTCCCACAAATGGAATCCACAAAGCGAGAACAGATGTACACCAAGTGGCAACAAGCCGCCGAACGATCAAAGTCCTGGGCCGACTAGAGGACGTGGGTTATGCTTCAGCATAACATTCTTTGGGCGCGTGCCACGTTCCTGACGCTTCGAGAAGGGAGTAGTCATTGAGCCTCTCAACCTTCAACTTCGAAGAGATATGCTGAAGCATAACTACGAAAGGTAGACGCTTCATAGTTGCTCTACCTGCGCAATCGCCACGGCACTTCCAACCCGTGGCGATCCATGATCAGGGGATCCGAAAGCACTCGTTCCGTCGGACCATCAGCCTGGACCTTGCCCGATTCCAGCACGAGGACTCGGCTGCAAAGATCGATCACAAAATCCAGGTCATGCGTCGCCACAATCAGCGTCCCCGCGAATTCGCGCAGGATGTGTAACAACTGTCTCCGGGCACGCGGGTCCAGATTGCTGGTCGGCTCGTCCAGGACCAGGATCGAAGGACCGCAGGCCAGGATCCCCGCCAGACAGACTCGTTTGCGTTCGCCCGTACTCAACTCGGACGGATTGCGAGTCAGGCAGTCTGCCATGCCCACAGCAGCCAGCCCCTGTTCCACACGAGCCAGCACTTCCGCGCGATCCAGGCCCAGGTTCAACGGCCCAAACGCGACGTCGTCTTGAACAGTCGGACAGAACAGTTGATCGTCGGGGTCTTGAAACAGAAAGCCAACTTGCCGACGAATCTGCTGCAGTCGCGACCGAGTCACTGCTTGCCCCTCAATCGCGACTTGTGCGTCATCGTCTTTCGACAGGGAAGGGGAGGGGAGCAGACCATTCAAGTGCATCAGCAATGTCGACTTGCCCGCACCACTGGGCCCCACGATCGCCACGCGCTCACCGTGAGGCACGGCGCATGTGATCTCTTCCAACGCCAGTCGGCCATTGGGATAGCGAAACGACAGTCGGCGAAGTTCCATCGCGGGCTGATCGGAGTTAGCCATTCGAAGTCAAATCTCTCAATGCATTCGTTTAACCGCGTGGGCAACGCCCCGCGCGTCTTTGGCCTGATCCGCTTTCCATTCTGTCGCTCGGCCCTCAGCCAGCATCCTTGCCATCCAGAAACCGAATCGACCCATCCCACCCCCGAGCCAGCATCGCCCGATGAGTCCGCTCGGCCCGCTCCATCGCGCGCAGCAACAGCAGACCGATGACCTGGGAATTGATCGACCAGACGCGCCACCACGGCCCACCACCAAAATCCCGGGCGGCCCGAGCATTGCGAAGTCGTCGCAGTTCATCCCACAGAATGAATGTATAGCGATACATGAAGCCAAGCATCGCAATCAACGCGGGCGGGAAGTGCCAGTACCGCAACGTCGTCAATAAATCACGAAACGGCAGCACGTGCACCAGCCACAACCCCGCCATAAACGACACCGTACACCGTAGCCAGAGCGACAGCGTCCAACTCCAGGCTGCATCGTTCGAACGCGCCATCGGCACCGACAGCCCAAACACCAGCAGCAGCGGCAGGAACAACGCCAACCGTCGGACAAGATAGCGCATCGTCACGCCAGCCAGACTCAGCCCCACAAAAACCAGCGCGAGCAACAACCCCTGAGCCGGCCAATGTTCGAGCGGAATCAGGCCAGCCACCAGGATGATCCCCAGTGTCAGCAGCAGTTTCATTCCCGCAGGAAGGGCGTGGCAAATGGAGTGCGAACCCGTGTCGGAACCGATCCCACTAGTTCCCATGGGAACCATCCGCAACTCGAATCGGCACCACGTTCCGTCGCGTGATTCCCGCCAACACGACCGCCGCGATGAACACGACCAGCGTCCCCACAATCCCGGCCAATGAAACGGGAAGCGCCGGCCACCAGGCGGATTCGGCAACAGGAATCGCGTAGTCATCCAGCACCAACGCGGGTCGCTCAACCTCCAGTTTGTCGAACTTCAGATCCTGCGCCGCAGCATCCAGTCCATCGGGCGATTCCGACTTGAACGGAGCCACAATCGCCGCGACAGCCAAAGCCGCCATCAGGCCGGTCGCGGCAAAGCGTCCAATCGTACCGACCGATCCCGGTGCATTCGGAGTCGGAACAAGGTCACCTCGACGAGCCAACACGAATGACAACACCGCCCCTGTGATCAAAGCCTCTCCGACCCCGATCAACGAGTGATATAGCACCATCAACGACAGCACCCCGCGCGGATCGACACCCGCCGATCGAGACGAACAGAGAAACTCTGCACAGAACAGAGCCGCCGCTCCCAACACCGACAGCCACGCGGCAATCACCGCCGCCGACACCGTCGCCGCAGCGCCGTTGCCGAGTATCCGCCGAATCGTGGCGTAGACGGCATAGCCACCCCACGCCCCGACTACCGCCATGTTCAAGATGTTCGCTCCCAGCGACATCAACCCGCCGTCGCTGAAGAGGACCGCTTGCACGATCAGCACCATCGAAATCGCCAGGCAGCCAGCCCACGGCCCCAGCATGACTGCCGCCAACACCCCGCCGAGGAGATGTCCCGAGACCGGCAGACCGAATAACGGGAAATTAACCATTTGGCCAGCGAACACGATCGCCGCCATCATCCCCGTCAACGGGACCGCGCGATCTTCCAGATCAAACCGCAACCGCCGCAGCGAATACGTAATCGCCCCCAGGCTGATTGCCCCCGCCGCCAGGCAGACTTCGGGTGCCAGAATTCCGTCTCGAATATGCATGAATGAGCGCAACCTGATTGATTGATTGAATCGTCCATTGTCAGCCCTCAAGTCTGCCTGCACGGTTCGCTTGACGCAAGTCTCGCCAATTAACGCTTTCAGTCAGACAAAATTGATCCACCGACACCAGTTTGCGTTGTGCTACCCAGCAGTGGAGTCGCTAAGCTGTACGCTCTCCATTTCAAAATCTCCCATCAAGAGCGTCACCATGTATCTGGTACTGGCCGATGTGGTCTGGCCAGCCTTGTTTTTGCTTGATCGGATCGCGGCCATCCCCGTGATTCTGATCGGTTTGGCCATTGAAGCATCGCTATTTCGCCACTTTTTCCAGATCACTTGGCGACATGCGTTTAGTGCCGCGTGCATCATCAACGTCGTCTCGACTTTGGCCGGCATCCTGATTCTGCCAGCCTGGGGCTGGTACTGGGAATACTCGGTGGCGGCTCGCAACCACAGTAATGGTTGGGGAACATTCAACCCTTTGACCTGGGCCGAAACCTGCCTGATGGCCTGGCTGCTGACGAACGTCGTCGAAAGCGTCCCACTAAGATTGGTCGTCGGTCCGCAGAAGAATCTGCTAAGAAGTCTGCTACTGGCGAACTTGCTCTCGGTCGGCGTCGCCTACCTCAGCCTGTCGTTCCTGCCACCTCAGCACGATCCCTGGCAGGTTTACGAATGGGCAGATGACCTGATGCTGCCGCTTCAATGACAGCGAATCACTCCGCGCCTAATTCCCACACTGTCCCGTAGACATCTTCGCGTTCGAAGTAATCCAGCAACCGCAGATAAAACTCATGATTGGCCAGCGTGCTGCTGTCTCCAAACACGATCAGCTTCCGCCTGGCTCTGGTCAGTGCGACATTCGTACGTCGCGTGTCAGCCAGAAAACCGACTTCACCTTTCGAATTGGATCGAACCAGCGAAATGACAATCGCTTCCTTTTCGCGGCCTTGGAATCCGTCGACGGTATCCACCTCCACCCCTTGAGACGCAATCAAATCTCGCAGCAACCGAGCCTGCGCGGCGTAAGGGGTGATCACCGCGATCTCCGTCGGCTTCACACCCGCCGCGAGCAATTCTGCCACCTGTCTAGCGACATAGTCCGCTTCGCCCTGGTTCTGCAGACTGCTGCCGCCCGCTTCCGATTGCTCCTCGCAGCCTGATCCCGCCGTATCAAAGAATCGCACCGCGCACTCCGTCAGCGGACTGGCGATCATCTCTGGCAGGTCCGCCAGCAGATGTTCGCGCACCGACTCGGCGGCGATCAGCGAAGACTCATAGAACTCATCCGACGAGAACCGCATGATCTGCTCATGCATTCGGTACTGAGTCGTCAGACGTTGTGAAACAGTCGCGCCCAGACGCGCCACCAGCTTCTCCATCAGGCTCGTGTGAAATCCCTCTCGACGGGCATCTTGCGACAGGACCGTCGGCGGTAACTGGCAATGATCACCCGCCAGCACCAGGCGTCGCGAACGCAGCAGGGGGATCCAGCAGGTCGGCTCGGTCGACTGAGCCGCCTCGTCGATCACCACCAGATCGAATTGGCGATCACCCAGGATGTCGTCGTTCAGGCCGGTCAACGTGGCACAGATCACGGTCGCGGAATCGAGCAAATGATTGACCAGACCCGTTTCCATCTGACGAGCGTCGTCCAGCAGCTTCCTCGCTTCAGCTCGCAAGTCACGACGGGCTCCTGCAACGGGGGCGGTGCGAACGTATCGGCCCGCCTGTCGGCGAAGTGCGAACGCTTCCTTCGTCCATTCGCGAGCCAACTTCAGCGAGGGATGCGATTCCACCAGGATATCCAGCGTCTGCTCGCGCAACGCCGGCATGACTCGCGCGGGGTGTCCGATTCGCAGCGCCCGTTCTCCAAACGCCAACAATCGCTCCAGCAAGTTATCAACCGCCAGATTACTGGGAGCACACGCCAGAACCTTCTCGCCACGACGAATCGCTTGCCTGATTAGTTCCACGACCGTCGTCGTCTTACCAGTCCCCGGCGGCCCATGAATGATCGCCACATCTTCGGCTGATAAGGCGAGATCGACAGCAGCACATTGCGAACTATCCAGCAGAGTCAGCGGCACCCAAATTCGACGTTCCGAGAACACAGGCGGCTCTTCACCGAGTAGTCTGCGCTTCAGCACCGCCAGTCGGCCTCGCTCGGCTGCGCTCGCCTTCCGCAAGGCATCTCGTTGTCGCTGTCGAGCCACTTCATCAGAGGATACGTCGACGCAATACGTCGGGCGATCGTTCGTCGATTCGGGCGATTCCAGTAACGCAATGGTGATGGTCGACCGATCGCGATCGGTCACCACGCCGCGCCAGCCGGTGGGATCGTTGACATTTTCTTCGCAAACAATGACCGGCGTCCCCGCACCAAGCCGGGACCAGGGGAGATCCACGCGGCGGTCTCGCTTGCCGAATGTCACCGCGACGCGTCCGCCAAACCCACCAACTTCATCCCGGATGGCCAGCCCCAACAAGGTGGTCCCGCTGCGTTCTGCGGCAGCACCTGTTGCCTGCTGGCGGCGTCGCACGACCTCACGAGCTTCCTCGGCCCCTTCATGATCCAGGCAGCGGATCAGTCGCTGGAAGTACTCGGCAGACACGTCGTGTTCCTTATGGTTCTGATGCACTTCAGTGGACAACAAAGCGAAAAAGACAATATGTCTCGCTGCTCTGCGGCCTGATCGGTGTTTATCGTCGTAGCTGATTTGATCGCGCTCGTTCAATCAACATCGCAGGGTATCGACAATTCATGGCCGGTTCATCTCAAGTCGCTCTGCTTCTGCTGTTTCTCACCTCTTCGGTCGTGATCGCGCAGGATGCACCGCTCCCGTCGCCACCGATGCCCGGCCGATTCTCGGTAACGATCACATCCGGCAACTACGAACGCGCGGCCCATGTGCAGATCCCCAAGGGATACAGCATGGAAGCCCCGCCAGCATTGGTGCTGGCACTGCACGGCGCGGGCGGAAACGGTCGTATCGTCCTCGATCATAACAGTTGGGCCGCGAAAGCGGAGAAGAATGGGTTTCTGGTTGTCGCGCCAGACGGCTTGCCTGCGCGGCCTCGTGAGCCAGCCAACTTTGCCACGAATCCCGCATTGTGGAATTCAGGTCAATTGAACAGCCGATCTCCCCGAGCGGCGATTGATGATGTGGCCTACGTCAGTGATCTCCTGGAGATGCTGAAAGATCGCCTCCCCTACGACACCAATCGCGTCTACTGCTGCGGCCATAGCAACGGTGGCGGCATGACTTTCAAACTCGCCGCGGAACTCTCCGACCGATTTCAAGCTGTGGGAGCAGTCGCCGGCTTGTTGGCCGTGGCTGATCCACAACCAAAGCACCCGCTACCGACCTTGTGCATCCTGGGAACGAAGGATCCGCTGGTCCCCCTCGATGGAGGCGAAGTTCGCCTCCCCTGGGGCAACAAACACAATCCTCCGGTCGCCGAACCACTGACAGCCTGGGCCAAAGCCATCGGTTGTGAGACGGAACCAAAAGTCATCTCGGAGAAGGACGGGATCAAGAAAGAGGAATACCCGTCGAAGTCGAACGGCCCGACGCTGACCGTGCTCATGTTGAAAGGCCAGGGACATCAATGGCCCGGCAGCAAGTCCTTCGCGCCGCTGGCCGCAATGGGCCCCAACACCACCACCCTAAACGCGACCGACACACTGTGGGACTTCTTCAATTCGACTGCCAAGCCTCCCGCGAAATAGCACAGTTCCAACTCGCCTTCTGAGCGAGGCGGCGTAAGCCCCTGGCCTCCTTTCGCGGGTGCCACGGACTCGGAGTCCTCGACATAGCCGTGTCTTCGTATTTGGGAGGGCGAGGCTCCTGCCGAGCCGTGATTGTCGTTGGTCCGACAACAACGTCCAAGGCCCGGTGCCTGCTTTGTGATCCTCACCCGCGGAGGACTCGTCATTCCCGCGCAGGCGGGAATCCAGCAGCGGCAGAGCGAACCACGATCTGTCATCGTCGTGAGATCACGGGATTCCCGCCTTCGCGGGAATGACGATCCACAAAAAAACCACAGCCATCACTGGCTGTGGTTCATTCATTCAGATCGAACAAGTCACCTACTTTACGTCGAGCAACTCAACGATGAAGTGCAGCGTCGCCTTGGCAGGGATCACGGGGGGACGGCCTTCTTCGCCGTAGGCCAGATCGTAGGGAATCTCCAGTTCGATCATCCCACCCTTGCCAACCAACTGCATCCCTTCCGTCCAGCCCTTGATCACGCCCCCGAGTGGAAACTCGATCGGCTCGCCGCGATCGTACGAGCTATCGAAGACCTTGCCGCCATCCAGCCAACCCTTGTAATGGACTTTGACGACGTTGTCCCCGACCGGTTTGGCACCTTCCGTCTTGCGACGAATGCGATACTTCAAGCCGCTCTTGGTTGTGGTGAACTTCTCAGGCGCATCCTTATCGACAGCACCAGGTTCCGCAGGAACCTGAACTTCGAGCAACTCGACGATAAAGTGCAGCGTCGCCTTTTGAGGAATCTTCGGAGGTCGGCCCGCTTCGCCGTATCCCAATTCGTAAGGAATCTCCAGCTCGATCTTGCCACCTTCACCAACCAACTGCATCCCTTCCGTCCAGCCTTTGACGACGCGGTTCAGCGGGAACTTGATCGGCTCGCGACGATCGTAGGAACTGTCAAAGGTTTCGCCGCTATCCAGCCAGCCCTTGTAATGTACTTCCACGGTCGTGGTCGGTCCTGGCTTGGGGCCTTTGCCCTTGCGCAACACACGATATTTCAGGCCGCTCTTGGTCTCACTGAATTCCTTCGGGGCATCGGCGTCATTTGGTCCCGGTTCCAGCGGCTTCTGAACTTCGAGCAATTCGACGATGAAGTGCAGCGTCGACTTGCCGGGAATTCCCTGAGTCCCCCGTTCGCCATAGCCCAGTTGATAGGGGATCTCCAGTTCGATCATGCCCCCTTCGCCAACCAGTTGCATCCCTTCCGTCCAACCGGCGATCACACCGTTCAGCGGAAACTCGATCGCTTCGCCACGCTCGTACGAGCTATCGAAGACCTTACCGTTGTCGAGTGTCCCCTTGTAGTGGACCTTGACCGTGCTGGATTCTTTGGGCTTCTCTTTGTTGGACTTGCGCAGAATTCGGTATTTCAGACCGCTCTTCGTGGTCGTGAATTCCTTCGGAGCGTCCTTGTCCTGAACGCCCGGTTCAGCTTTATCAGCGGCATGCGACATCAGCGGTGTAAATCCCAAAGAAAGAGTCAGTAGTACAGCCAACGTTAATCGAAAACACTTCATCACGTAAGAACCTTCGCTGGAGGGAATCGGCTGCAACAGCCGGACGAGCGCTTCACGAAACCCGCGGCTGAAAGATACACAAAACCAGCCAGATTTGGCTATCACCGCCGGGCAAATGGGACCGCCAGAATCTGAAATAACGCGAAGAAAGAATCCGGCTTCTCGATCAGCCTTCAACGAAAAATGGCCGACGAATCTCGCCAGATCGCCAAAACGAGAAAATAGAGAATGGAGCGGTGATCCAAATGGCTAGAAATCGCCAAGTCATCGAACTGCGATACCTCGTTCCAACGTAACCAATCTCGCCAAGCGATTGGGCGAAGTCGATGCGCCAACAATATCGCACGACGCTTGCCCAAGGTCTTGGCGACCTTGGCTACAAGAATCGGTGGCCAGCAGGTCAGACCAGTAATTCCTTGATCGCGCTATACGCAGGATCAGCAATCGGAATCGGACGGCCGTCGATATCAAATGACTTCGTCGAATCGACCCCCACGGCCTGCAGATACGTATGGAACAAATGGCCATGATCGACTTCGCGGTCAACCACGGCGGTCCCATTCTCGTTCGTCTTGCCAATCACGGCACCGGGGTGAACTCTAGCCCCTCCCATCAGGACAGACCACGCATTGCCCCAGTGATCGCGACCAAACAGGTGATTGATGTTCGGAGTCCGGCCGAATTCAGACAACACCACGATCAGCGTGCTCTCCAGCATGCCGCGATCGGCCAGATCCCCGACGATCGTCGCGAACGGATGATCGAATTCGCCCAGTTGCTCGAGATGGAAGTTGAAGTTCTCGTTGTGTGAGTCGTAGTTGGAATGACTGACCTGAACGTAGGTGATCCCTTTTTCCAACAAGCGACGAGCCAGCAGGCAGTGCCGCCCCAGGTCATGCTTGCCATAGCGAGCCTGATCCTGATCAGACTCTTTCGTCACATCGAAGATCTCGCGACGAGCCATCAACTGCTGAGCCTGCTCGTAGCTATAAGTGTAGGCGTCCGTCATGGCCGTGCGGCGGCGCGAGAGAAACCGATCATTGACCGCGCGACGCATCGCGTTGCGTTCCACATCGGAGACTTCGCTGATCCCATCCGGCCGTGTCGTATGTTGCGGCGGTTGGCCGTTGCCCATCAGCAGACCAGCGTACTTCGGACCCAGATATGCGGCGTCATTGGCGCGACCGCCCCCACTGGCCGTGATCTGAATATGGCCGGGCAACCCCCCTGCGTCTGGTGCCAGCGCCTTCGCCGCCACCGCACCAATGCGCGGATAGTCCGCAGCCGGGGTCTGCTTGCGACCGGTGAACATCATATAGGCCCCCTTGCCGTGGTCACCCTCTTTGGTGTTCACGCTACGAACGATGGCCAACCGATGCATCTGCTTCGCGGTTTCCGGAAGCAGTTCGCAAATCTGTGTCCCCGGCACCGAAGTCGAAATAGCGCGAAATGGCCCGCCTGTGGGCGTGCCCGGTTTGGGGTCCCAACTCTCCAATTGGCTGAGGCCACCCGCCATGTTGAAGACCAGCACTCGCTTCTGCTGTTGAGCCAGTTCGGCCGTTGCGGCGGGCTGCGCCAAGGCCGACAGGCCCATCATCGAGCCACCCGCTGCCAGCGTTCCCAGAAACTGTCGTCGAGCCATCCGGTGTTCGTTCGAACCGCACGCATAGTCACATCGCATGGCATCTGCTCCGTTTCTGATCAAATCACTCGACCGCCGAAAATCGGTTGTCGATCCTCGACGAACATCCTCATTCGTCGATCAAATCTCGTTCAATGGTTAAACCGAAATTCCGCTGACGTCACGAGCGCCCAGATCATATCGCGAACGACGATTCCTTTTTCTGTCGGACGTGCTGCCAGCAGGCGAGTGGTGTCGTTAATCTCTGCTTCAGTCGGCCGACGAGTCAGCAGGCTGAGATAGAGTTCTTCCGTCAGTCCCTTCGGATCTTCCATCGGATTCAGTCGCTGAGCCAATTGGCCGCCTGAAGCCCAGCCGATGACCGAGCCGCCATTAGCCACAAACAATGCCTGATCCGGCGTCGCGAAGAAATCGTCTTGCGGTTGCCCTGCCGACTGGCCGTACATCGAAACAAACACATTCAGGTTGCCGCGATTCTTCTCGTGCAACAGCGCCTCGACTTCGAAATCTCGACTACGTGTTTTCGCGGCATCGTTCGCCACATTCGCTTTCGGATTCGTCTTTTCGATTTCGGCATCAACGCCAGCACGCTGTGGTTCGATGACGCCCGTCGCCTGCATCACGGCCCAACCGAGTTGTTCGGGAGTCAGATGCTTCAGCGGTCGCACACCCGATCCCGAAGTCCACGAGTCGACCAATGACGCTTTTCCTGTTTCAATGGCACCCTGCGCCGCCTGAGCAGCCGCCGTCGCCAGGTTCACGGTATTGGTCTTCGCGGTCACGACCATTTGCCGAGCCGCCATTTCAGCGGTCGTCGTCGTCAGGGTTTGCTTCATCGCGGCCATCTGCGTCGCGACTTCTTTCGCAGCCGCGTCGCGGACAGTAACCGCCTGTTCAAACGTCGTCGCCTCTTTCACCAGCGGATCTTGTCGCTCTTTCAGTTTTTGAACGATCACCGTCAATTCGGCATCGCCGGGTAATTTTTGCAGTGCGGCTTCCGACTTCGCCAGTGCTTCGCTCACCGATTGCGCGATCACCTGCTTCGCCGCAAATTGCGACTTGGCGTCGTCCAATGACTTCGTCGCCTCAGTCATCGTTTTCTCGATTTCTGCGACAGCCGCCGTCTGCTTAGTCAATTCGGCCTGCTGTTGCTCCACGGACTGAATGGCGGCGGTGAGTTCCGCCTTCGCAGGTTCAATCGCGGCTTGAGCAGGACCGACACTCGCGACAACTGTTGCAAAGGCCACATGTCCCTGCAGGCCATCCAATCGCTTCTTCTGAACCGCCGCAGCCAACGAGTCAGCTTTATGCTGGTTCCAGACGACCAGCACCTTTGCTTTGGCGGCATCGACCGGCTTGCGAGCTTCCACCATCGCTGCATACGCCGCATCAGCAGGAGCATACGCTTCGACCAGCTTCGCCTGTGCGGTAGCTTGAGCCGCCGTCTGATCGGTCACAACCTTCTGAATCGCGGCCAGTTCCCCGGTTACTTGCTGTTGCTTGGCGGTGAATGTGGCAGCAGAGGCCACAACATCTTTATCATTCGGCAACAGCTTCGCGGCCTCGGCCACTTTCGTCGAGGCTTCCGTGACCACATTCAGAACGGCCTGCTTGGCGACCGCTTCTCCCTGAGCCTTCGCAACCGCCGTGACGGCCACATCAACAGGCTTCTTCGCTTCCGTCACCGCGACTTCAACCTTTTTCCAAGCTGCTTCGGTCGGCTCCAATGCCGCGCGAGCCGTCTTCATTTCATCTCGTATGGTGTTCGCTGTCTGGCGAGAGGCTTCGGCCACCCCCTTCAAGCGATTGTATTCCGCGTCGACCGCAGGAACTTGTTGCGACGCGGCAGCTAACTGACCGCTCATCTCGACCGCGGGATCAATCGACCGTTGATAAGCTCGCGTCAGCACGAGTTCCCGCAGCAGCCACTTCACATTGTACTTCTGGGCCACGAACTCATTCGTGATCAGATCAAGCACCGCAGGGTGCGACGGCGTGTTGAGGGGATGATGCAAGTCAACAGGATGGACCAAGCCGCGTCCCATCACCTGCGCCCACAATCGATTCGCAATGTTCACATTGAATTGCCGATTTGTTCCATTCGTCGCCAACTCGGCCAGCTTCGCTCGTCGGCTGTACTTCGGAACGGCTCTTACCGTCGCAGCGGGAGCTGTGACATAGTCTTCACCCTGGCGATGCCGAGGCTCTTCGATTTCATCTTCACCCGGCAACTGAGGCCGCGTGTCCGCTGCATCACCGGTGAAGACCGACTTGTAGCTCGCATCACCATCCGACTTCTCGGCGAGGAACGACTTCTTCTGAGCGGCATCGGTGAAGACGTTTGTCCGATTCACGAACGCGTACAGCCCGTAATAGTCCGATTGCAGATAATGATCGACTAGCGGATGATCGTGACACTGAGCACACTGCAGATCCATTCCGAAGAAGATCCGTCCCACATCACGTGCCGATGAATGAGGCTCGGCATCGCGATCCAGAAAGAACTTCGCCGCTGGTCGCACCGCCGGATCGGTCCCGTCGGCACCGAGGATCTCACGAGCCAACTGATCGTACGGCTTGTTCTGCTCGACCGATCCCTGCAGGTACTTCAGCCATTCGGGTGCGGGAACATGCTTGTCGGGACGGCGTTCCATGAACATGACATCTAACACAGTCGCCAGATGAACCGCATAGCGCGGGCTGGCCAGCAGCCGATCGATCAACAGTTCACGCTTGTTCGGCGCGGCGTCATCGAGAAACGCCCGAGCTTCTGCCGACGAGGGGATTGCCCCTGTCAAATCGAGAAAGGCTCGTCGCGCAAATTCGGCATCGTTGGCAATGGCGGCCGCCGGACCGATCAGGTTGGATTCGATCAATTGATCGATTCGCTGATGCAGTGTCTCCTGGGCCGACGCGGGCGCACCAGCAGCGAGCAGGCTAACCAAGGCCAAGAACAGGAAGGAGTTTTTCAGGCGGGATGTCATCGGCGGGATCCTGCGGGGGAGGACGGTTCCGGAGAACCACCAATCTCGCATCGGCAATTGTTAATTGATAGCAATTGGCTGACCGGATCGTCAACCAAGTTATGCCGGAAACTTTGCCGTCCAAGAGGAGTCTTCCCGAAGTAGCGATTGCAACAGTATTGACAGTCGCCACTTACAAATTAAGGTGTGACATCCGCATGAAGTCACGTAGCGGCAGATCCTCAGACGGATTTCCGAAACCGCGAGACAGGGCATAGGACGCAGGAAGATCGCATTCTTCAGCTATTCCTTATTCCCCACCCGCTATTCCCTTCCAACCGGGCATTCCGTCCAAACTTGTCGTCGAGTAGACTGCTGGTCATCGCAAGAGGACCAGACTTCAAACCAAGAGGATCATCATGGAAGGTCATACTCAGACACGCCGTGAATGGATGCAGAATGTCACGTCGATGGCCGCCGTGCTGGCGTTGTCTGGTTCCGCCAGTATCGCCCTCGGGCAAGCTAAAGCGATCTCGGTCCGCGTGGTCGACAAAGCCGGTTACGACCGAATCATCGCGTCGAACAAGGGCAATGTTGTTGTCGTTGATTGCTGGGCCACCTGGTGCGTCCCCTGCCGCAAAGCCTTCCCAAAGACGGTCGAAATGAGCAAGGCCTACGCGAAGAAGGGGGTCGTCGTCGTCTCCCTGTGTTTCGATGATCCCGTCAAAGGTCAGGTTCCTGACAAGGTGAAAGAGTTCCTGGTCAAGCAGGATGCCCAGTTCGAGAACCTGGTCAGCTCGCTGGAGATCTCCGACACCGGTGCCGATGTCTTCGCCATCCCCGATGGAGCCTTGCCACACTTCAAGATCTACGGCAAGGACGGCAAGCTGTTCAAGACCTTCGAAAGCGGCGAAGACAAGGAATTCACCCACGAACAAGTCGAAGCCGCAGTCAAAGCAGCCCTCGCCAAGTAATTGCCGATATCTCCTACCGTCATTCTCGCGCAGGCGGGAATCCAGTCTTTAAGCACCAAATGATCACTCTCGCTTGGCATTGATCGAGAGCCGTCGTTCTCCAATTGCTACTGCCAGCTTCACTCGCTGGATTCCCGCCTGCGCGGGAATGACGGATTCAGAGACGAACTCGATTAACGCCCGCCCAAGGTCTTGGCGACAGGAACTTAGCGACCTGCCTGGCGAATGGCTTGGCTGATTTCTCGCTGATCGGCCTGCTTCTTGATCTTGTCGCGCTTGTCATATTCCTTCTGTCCGCGAGCGATCGCCACCGTTACTTTGACGAACCCGCGAGCCAGATGCACATCGACCGGGATCAGCGTCAGTCCCTTTTGTTCGCAGGCACGTTCGAACTTGCCCATCTCACGTCGTCGCAACAATAACTTGCGTTGCCGCTTGGGGTCGTGATTCAGATACGTCGCCTGCGGGTACTCGGCGATGTCAGCACCGATCAGCCAGACTTCGCCATTTTCGACGCGTACGTATGCGTCTTCGATCGCAATCTTGTTGTTGCGAATGCTCTTCACTTCGCTGCCATGCAGCGCAATCCCGCACTCGAGTTGTTCGATCAGCTCGTACTCGTGCTTCGCCTTTCGATTCCGGCAAACCACGCGTGACAGGGAATAATCCGGTTTCGATTCCGGGTTCTTGGCCATTATGAAGTCGAATGCTATGAGAATAAAGCGACGTTGGGATTCAGATCACCAACGCTTCGATTCTAGTTCATTGACCAACTCACGAAAACCGTCAGGCGAAATTCGCTTACTATTCAGGTGCCGAGCGCACCGGCGGAGCCTCTTCGCGAGTAACTCCATTCGCATTGGCATCCGCCTCTTTCAGTAGAGCAGGACTGCCATTCGCCACCAGTTCGTATCGAAACAAGGTCCATTGGTCCTCGCCGGATTCCAAACTCCACATTCGCGGGTCGTTCAGCGCGACGGTGACCGTCGATTGAAGCTGACGCCTGGTAACCCCCGGAATATTAATCCCGTTGAACTCAACGGCGTTTTCCATGTCCAGCTCACTCACAGCGAAGAACAGCTTCAACTTGATTCGCCCTTCGGCTTCAGGAGTCGCGGTCACTGCGGCTTCGGTACCAAATTGCCGCCATTCCACATCGAGTTCTGCGCCGTCAACCGGAATGGGAACGGGAAACTCGCCGCCGCTCAGGAATCGCGCGGGCTGATTGGGCTTCAGCAACATCGCCGGTTCGGCCACCACCTGCGCTTTGCCAGCCTCGATCAGTTCCTTCAATTTCTCGTCGTACATCCTGGCGGAAATGTGGATGGCTCTATTTTCCGGGCTCCCAAGTTCATCGAAAGCCGATTGCGACATCTTCAATATCTGCAACCGCAGCGACATCTCAGATGCTGCGGTCGCCGGTTTCAATTCGTCCTCTGCTGGTGTTTCAGAAGTCTGCATTTCAGTCAGTGGGGTCGGACCGGCGATGAGTTCTTCATGATTGACCATCGCCACGCCCGACGACGGCCTCTTCGCGGCGATCGATTTGGAATACAGGTACAGCTTGAAGTCGCGAACGGCTTCTCCGCGGACCTTCACTGGAAAATTTCCGACAAGTTCAGGTTCCCCAAAACCCGGGGCGAATTCTGGAGGCAGCGGGAAGTCGGCAACGACATAGGCGCGAGTCACGTCGGCCAGATGTTCGGGGTGCTGGGTGAAGTGGCTGGGTCGCGAGATCTGATCGATCTGGCGGCCGTCGAGCGACTGAAATCGCAGCCAGGCCGTGATCTGATAGGTCGTCGTGAAGACTGGCAGAGCCTCGCCGCGCTGGTGAATCGTTTCCGCGATCTGATGCGTCGCTTCGTTCAACGCGTATTGCCGAGTGACCCGATCCCCTTCGGCCGGGATGAACGGAATCGGGTAGAGCAGGTGCACGGTCAGGAACGCCACACAGACGGCGGGGATGATAAACGCCGAAGCGGTCGACCAGCGCCAGAAGCGTGATTCACTGACTGTTTGATACCACGCCGCCGCTAAAGGCCAGAATGAGACGAACATGACCAGCGCCCAGTTCCCCTGCAACGGCGCTTGAGTCGCCTTATACAGGAAGAACGTCATCGGGAACGCGTACAGGCAGGCACAGACTCGCAAACGGGGATTCGTGCACAGCGAGCGGAAGCTCCACAGCACCCACGGATACAGGAAGAATGGCAGCGTCCCGAACAGCAAGAGCTGTACGCCCACGAACTCGCCAAACGGTTTGATGCCGGGTTGAGAGTGGGTCATGGTGTGCCGCCATTGAAACAGCAGCGGAGCAAAGTTCTGCTGGATGTTAAAGATCAAAATCGGCGAGGCGACGATAAATGCCACCACGCCATGCGCGATGTACCCCGGCAGCCAGCGTTTCCACAGTCGCCACACCAGGCAGAAGCTGACGAAGCCCGAGGGGACCGCGAGCGCCATTGTGTACTTGCCGAGCACCCCACATCCGAGCAGGACGCCACCCACCAGCCACATCCACCACGGAAGCGAAGCCGGTCCCGGTTCGGCCTGACCTTCTTCCACAACAGGAGTCAACCGGCGATGCACCTCCACCAGCCACCAGACATACGCGGCCCAGAAGCAGAGCAGGGGAGTATCCGGCGTGATCAGCACCGCCCCCAGCGTAAACAGGGGCGTCAACACGATCCCCGGCAGCAGCGACTTTGGCTTGGATAGATGAGCAATCACCAACAGCACAAACGCAGTCGCCAGGCAGGCGGGGACTCTAAATCCAAAGATGCTGTCGCCGAAGATGTCCGTCGACAGCCGAATCATGTAGGCCGTGAGAGGCGGGTGGTCGTAATAGCTGAACTGCAGAGGCCGAGCCCATGCCCAGTAGTAAACCTCATCATCCGCGGCAGGCAAAACCGCCGCCATGATGAGGTAAAACCCCAGCAAACCAGCAAGCAGCCACAGGTTCTTGCGTTGCCCCACCATCATGTCTCGCTCGCTCCATCGAGCCGGCAAACGCCTCGCGCAGCGCCCACCGGGAATCCAGTCCCAATCCGATCTCCCGTGGTGTATTCGATTTCCGGCTTGCAACGCAACCGCATTTGTGCAAACCGGTAGAAAACAAGATGTTTCACGCGAAGCCGCGAAGACGCTAAGGAATGCAGTTAGGTAAGAAGAATCAGGAAGAGCCGATCCTTACTCTTACCTCTTTCTCCGCGGCTTCGCGTGAGAAAGTCTTCCCATTTAATACTCGTTCGCTTCGCTGCCTTCTTCTTCGAACGACTGGAACTTCTTTTCACTGACCTGGCGGATGCGGCGTTCGCTGACTTCTTCCTGCAGTTTGGCCATCGCATCGGCGATCGGCATCGCACCTAAGTCGCCGTCGATGCGGTCTCGCACACTCACCGTGCCGTTTTCTTGATCTTTGCCGCCGACGACCAGCATGTAGGGGATCAGTTCCAACTGAGCGTCACGCACCTTGGCGTTGATCTTGGTGCCACGCAAATCAGTGCCGACTCGGAATCCTGCTGCGCGGAACTTGGCTTCGACTTGCTTCGCGTAGTCCTCGAACTTGTCGCTGATCGACATCACGCGGACTTGTTCCGGAGCCAGCCACAATGGAAAAGCTCCGGCGAAGTGTTCGATCAACATTCCGGTGAACCGTTCCATCGAACCGAAGGGGGCTCGGTGAATCATCACGGGCTGATGAGTCTGATTGTCGGCACCGACGTATTCCAACTGGAATCGCTTCGGCAGGTTGAAGTCCAGTTGCACAGTTCCCAGTTGCCACTCACGGCCGATGCAGTCGCGAACCATGAAGTCGGTCTTGGGACCGTAGAACGCGGCTTCCCCTTCGCATTCGATGAACGGCATCTGCTTTTCTTGCAGCACCTGCCGCAGAGCGTTCTGGGCATTCTCCCAGTCTTCGTCCGCACCGACATACTTGTCTTTGTTCTTCGAGTCGCGGCAGGACAATTGAACGCGGTAATCGTTCAGGCCGACGCTGCTCAGCACGAACTTGACCAGATCAAGGGTATCCTTGAACTCCTGCACGACCTGCTCGGGAGTACAGAACAAGTGAGCGTCGTCCTGAGTCAACCCGCGCACGCGCAGCATGCCGTTCAGTTCGCCTGATTGCTCGTGGCGATAGACGGTCCCGAACTCGGCCAGTCGCACGGGCAGATCGCGATAGCTGCGTGGTTGAGCCTTATAGATCTGGATGTGATGCGGGCAGTTCATCGGCTTCAGAAGATATCGCTCCTGAGCCTTTTCCCAAGTCCGCAGGTACGCACCTTTTTCTTCGTTCGTTCCCTTGTGCGGGAAGTCGGACAGATCCGCACCGGTCAGTTGAGCACTCGCCAACAGATGAACTTCTTCTTCGGCAGTCAACTCGTTCGCTTGCAGCTTGCGGATCCAGAAGTCGACCAGTTGCCCACCCTCATGCCCGAACAGCGGCGCGAACTGTGAATCTCGATAGTACGGGAAGTGACCGCTGGTTTCGTACAGTTCCACTCGACCGATGTGCGGTGAGTAAACCGGTTGATAGCCGCGAGCGATCAGTTCTTTCTTGATGAAGTCTTCCAGGATGGAGCGGATGGTCGCTCCCTTGGGCAGCCACAGGCACAGACCTTGGCCAACTTCCTGGCTGATGGTGAACAGCCCCAGTTGCTTACCCAGGACGCGGTGATCGCGGCGTTTGGCTTCATTGACCTGATCGAGGTAGTTGTCGAGATCCTTCTGTGAGAACCAGGCGGTGCCGTACAGTCGCTGCAATTGCTGGCCGCTGGCGTCACCCTTCCAGAAGGCTCCGGCAATCGAGAGCAGCTTGAACGCTTTCACTCGCTTCGCGTCGGGCACGTGTGGACCACGACAGAGGTCGACGAACTCGCCCTGACGATAGAAGCTGACAGTCGGATGAGTTGCCAAGCCGATGTTGATGTGCTCAACCTTCAGCTTCTGCGACATGCCATCGACCAGTTTCACCGCTTCATCTCGATCACAGATGAATCGTTCGAACGGTTCGCCGGCATCGACGATCTTCTGCATCTCGGCTTCGATCCGCGGGAAGTCGTCTTCGCTGATCTTGTGACTGCAGGCGATATCGTAGTAGTAACCGTGGCCCTTGGTCGGGCCGAACGCCAGTTCGACACCGGGCCACAACCGCATCACGGCGCGAGCCATAATGTGAGCGCACGAGTGCCGCAAAATGGCGAGCGACGCAGCATCTTTCTCGGTCAGCAGTTGCACGGGGATCGGTCGTTCGGTGGTGACTTCCGCCAGCGGTCGCATGACATCGACGGTGGTTCCGTCCACGATCGCCCCCACCGCCGCCGCGGCCAGGCGTGGGCTGATGGCTTGCGCGACATCGAACGCAGTCGCGTGATCGGGGTGCTCGACAACAGAACCGTCCGGCAGACGAATCGAGAGCATGACTCAGACTATCCTCAAACGAACCAAAGTGAAGGCACGCCAAATACTTCGGGGCGAAGCCATCGGTTTATACGGACTGTCGGAACAAGCGTCAACCTGCCTGAAACGGGCGGCAACTTGCATGAGGCAGTGCTGATTGACAAGTTCGCGGTGGGGGAAGTTCGCGAAGCGTCCGGGTTAAAGAGAAGGCGTGGCCACGGATTGACACCGATGAACACGGATTTTGAGGGGTGTTGCGGTGAGGATTGGGGCGGGAGGATCGAGTACGCAGTACAGAGTGCTCAGTTCGCAGTACAGTATGATGGGCCGCATGACACAACCCCCGCTCCCGGCCGCATGACACAACCCCCGCTCCCGGCCGCGTGACACAACCCCCGCTCCCGGCCGCGTGACACAACCCCCGCTCCCGGCCGCGTGACACAACCACCGCTCCCGGCCGCGTGACACAACCTCCGCTCCCGGCCGCGTGACACAACCTCCGCTCCGGGCCGCGTGACACAACCTCCGCTCCGGGACGCGTGACACAACCTCCGCTCCGGGTCGCGTGACACAACCTCCGCTCCGGGTCGCGTGACACAACCTCCCATTCTACTGAGAGTGTGGTCGCAGATTCGGGGTCCGTTGTCAAAGCACAAACGGGCTCGGCAAGTCGTGACGAGGGGGTTTTGGCGATTGGAGCCAAAGCGGCGTCGAGCCACCGCACTCCAAGGTCGCTGAGGATCGGCGTTCAATTGTGAAAGAGCTATCCCGCTGTGCGGGCTCGCATGTTTTCGTAGCCAAAGCTGCCAAGAGGTTGGCTACAAAAACGGCGATTCTCTTGTGCCATAAAACGGGTGACTCGATCAAACCCAATTTCGGAGATTTTGGGAATTTCATCGCAGATTTTTTGTGGCGATGAGAGCGATCAATTTGAAACGCGGAGACTCGAAGGTCGCGGAGAAGAGAGTTCACCAAGGAACACATAGAAGGCACGAAAAGAAGAGAGGGGGGAGAGACTACGAATCGGACAAATTCGCACGAATCAATGCAGGCGACTGATCGTACATCGTGCGTAAAAAAAGGTGTCGTGAGCCGAATCGAATTCGGATCACGACACCTTCATAAGTCTAGCCGCCTCATCAATTAGATTGGACTAGGCGATTTCTGATCTCAGATACCTGGCTTGGGAGCTTCAGGTGTTTCAGGCGTCGGAGCGGCAGGTTGTGGTGCTGGTTCGATGGCGACTGGCGTTGGCTCTGCTGCCGTATTGTAAGCTGGCACTGGAGCGACTGCCGACTGTGGAGTCATGACTGGTTGAGCCATGACGGCACTGGTTGACATCGTGGCACAGCAGTTGGCGGCTGGACTGCAACAAGAAGCTGTCACGACGGGAACGGCAGCTCCGCAGCAGGTGTTGCATGAAGAGCGGCAGCGTCGAATGCCACAGGTGTTGTAGCCGTATGCCGTCACACCGCCACCATATCCATAGGGAGCGCAACCCGTTCCGCAGCCGAGTCCGTATCCGGTTCCATATGCACTTCCGCAGCCAGTTCCGTAACCGGTGCCGCAGCCCGATCCACAACCGCGGGCTCCGTGACCGAAGAGCCGGCCGCTGAACAGGCCGCAGCCTCGAGGAGCACATCCATAACCAGGATTGCAACCAACTCCACAGCTGGCCGCATAGCTGGATCCGTAACCAGGATAGGAATTGCCGCCCATTGGGTAAGCGGTGACGCCATAGCCCGTTCCACAGCAGCCGCCGCCACCGTAGCCTGAGTATCCGTAGCTCGAATAGGCGCTGACGCCGTAGACGGGAACGTTGCTACCACCGTAACTGTAAGGAGTTCCGTACACTTGAGCATGCACGGAGCTGCCGCTGCCAGCGAGGCAGACGAGAGCCAGGGAAGCACAAATCAGAGATGTCCACTTTCGATTCACGAGTCTTGCTCCTCAGCAAATGAAAAATCAGTGCCGGAATAGGCATGGTTATTTAGGGGGCTTACAAAGAATATCCTATCCTGACAATTCAGGCGCGGCGACGACAAAATTCGCATTTCCGCTGCTTGCCGTCGATTTTTTCGAATTTGCCGATTTTGACGGCGACGAGCGTTCACATCTGAGGCCCAAATGGCCTGAAAACGGCCAGCATCTTCGCGGAGTTCGGACCCTCGTTGCTGGTCAAAAGTCATCCTTTGGTGATTGCCAAAGTTTCTGATATGACCCGTGAACCATCGTTCCACACCCGAGAACGAACTGCTGATTCAGATCGAAGCCAACTCTTCTGCAAAGGAATGCGATGAGACCCATGGAATGTTCAGACTTAGACATCCGTCAAGCCACTGAAATCGTGGTTCGGATCACGCTGCACACCACGGCGTACGTCAAGGATGTCAGCCGACCCACGTCGACGATCGGTCGACGATTGGAAGTCGATGTCCTTACCGACCAAGAACAGATCGAATTCGAAAAGCGAGTGCAAGCGATTCTGGCGCCAGCTAAGCAGCATGCGAGAATTCGTGAGCGCGCGGCTGCCTAGTCGGTTCGTCCACTGATGAATTCCGCGAAGCGTTCTGAGGGGCGTTGGCCCCGTGTGATGATTCTGGAACTCGTGCAATCCATGTCGACAGCACACTCCGTGTGCTGAATGCGGCACACGGAGTGTGCCGTCTACTTTCAAGACGCGCAATCGGTACTGCTTGTCCCGAAGCGGCCAAGCAGTGGCACATCCCTTTGACTGAGAAGGTTCGAGCAGCGCCGCTCGGCCGTCAGTCCGTTCCATGCCGCTTCGTTGTTTGAATACTCGCTGATCAAGGGCCCACTGAATGACGACAACACATCGACTCGCGGCAGCTATCGTTTGCCTTGTCGTCTATGCCAACCAGGCATGGGCGAATGGTCCAAACACCGTGGAATTCAAAAATTACACGGGTGACGTGGTGACAGTGTACATCGCCGCACGGACGGGGACCGGCGCCGACGGAAACCAGACTCGCGAAATCAACGGTCCCTATACCGTTAAGCCAGGCGAAACCCAGTCGATGTTCAAGGCGGACGGCGGAGACTTGGAACACGTCCTGGTCTGTGTCATCTGCGAAGGCCATCCCCAGTGGAACCCACCCAAGTCGACATCGATGGTGCTGGGCAAAGACGATCTCGATCAACGAGCCGATGGCATGACCTTCGTGAGACCTCAGAATAATGCCGAAGCCGGAGATTTCATGACAGGGATGAAATTCACTAACAAGATCCTTCCCGATGCGATGCTCAAAGGGGAAGAATTTCGCTTTGTTCATACCGGGCACAAGGGGAAGGGAACGAAAGTGATTCACTACAATCGGTAGGATTCATGCGGCAAACAAATCGGCATATCATCCGAAGTCGTGTACCACGCCCAGAGTCTTCGATGGGCGTGGCATCAACAAGAAGTTCACGCCCCTCCCGATGCGTCATGGCGTGCCAACCGCCCGAGAGCGCTAAGAAACTCTCTCTTCCGCCCTGAAGGGGCAATCGATCGTAGCCCAGGGCAACGCCCTTGGTTCTCGCGCGGCCGCGTCTGCAAAGCCCTGAAAGGGCGACCTAGTTCGACCAACTGATATGGTAGACGGTCAGTTTGGCGGTGTCGCGAGAGATTCCGATCCACAACATCCACATCACCATTCATCACCCCAATTGGGTCGCCCTTACAGGGCTTTGCTAGTTGTGATATGGGGCAACCCAGGGCGTTGCCCTGGGCTGCGATAGGCCACGCCTTTGGCGTTCCGGAGCCTCTGAAGAAGTCGATTCGCGATCGGCACTGGTTGTCCCAAAGCGGCCAACCAGTGGCACATCCCGTTGACTTCGTGGGCTCGAGCAATGCCACCCCACATCAGTTTGACTTCAAAGCCGATGCTATCCCGGGTGGCGATTGCGGTCGACTAGATGCCTGGCTTGGGAGCATCGGCCTGGGGTGCTGCTGCATCAGCGGGGGCGGGAGCGGGAGCGGGCTCGGTGGACGCTGGCTTTGGTTCGACCGTCGCGGGTTCGGCGGTGGTGTTGTAGGTCGGCATTGGAGCTGTGGTCGTGGGAGTCGGGGCGACGTTCGCTGGGCGAGTCATCACTGCGCTGTTGGACATCACGGCGCAGCAGTTTGGCGATGGGCTGCAGCAGTTCGGTGCGATCACAGGAGAGGCCAGGCCGCAACCCGATCCGCAGCCCGTGCGACAGGCGCAGCCGTGACTACCTCCGCAAACAGGTTGGCCACAGTTATTCATTCGATGACAGTTGCCGTACATCGCTTTCATGCCGGAGAAGTATTCCCCGCACGATTCAAAACCGGGAGAACAACCGACTCGCATGCCAGCCGCATAGCTGTATTGATAGCCGGGGTATCCCTGGTAGCCATATCCGCAGCAGCGGCCCGGACCGGAACCGCAGTAACCGACGGTGGTCAACGGCGTGCGACACGTGGTCGTGGTGCAGAGATTGTTGGGATAACACTGAGCCTGCGCGGATGCTGCGACGAGAGCGAAGCAGACCGTGGCCAGGGATGCAGAAATCAAAGAGGTCCAGTTTCGGTACACGTGTGGGCTCCTCGGCGCTTGACGGGAACTCAAACGCAGGCGGTCGATGCGATTGTTTAGGTAACCTGCACAAAATATGCGGGCCTAAATAACATCGACCGAGGCGAGGATCACCTACGCTGTTTCCGATTTCTGGTCGGGTTTTCTGGATCTACCGGGTTTAACGCTGTGCCCGATGCAGGCGGAAGACTTCCACAAAGTCGGACTCGCCATCGGCACTGCTTGTCCCAAAGCTGTTTGGACCGGAGTCAAGGGTAACAGGTGTTCGGGGACATGGGTGACACATTCCTTCTACTCTGGAATGGGGGTGGAAGGGACGGAGTGAGCGGAGCGAACGTAGTC
>JAQGHU010000078.1 GCA_028291515.1 Schlesneria sp. | reverse complement strand
CGACCACGGTTGTTTCCACCTTCCAGGACATCGCATGGCCTCCGCTTTCGAAATGCCACACGATAGCCCGATGGTGTCACCCATGTCTCCGAACACCTGTTACCGATGTCTCCAGTCTATACAGAAGCGGCCAACCAGTGGCACGTCTCTCGTATTCTGCCGCTTCCCTCGATTGAAGACACGGCCACGTCGAGGACTCCAAAACCGTGGCACCCGTGAAATGAGATTGCGATCGGGTCCACTGGCGGCAGTGAATGCCGTTGTTCGTCTTGACCGATCTGGCGGGGGGAGATACCGTTCCGTCGCCGCGTTGTTTCGGTCGTGGAGTCTGCTGCGCGGAAAGCATGTCTGGCTGGGGCAAGGACGCCGATGCCTGGGTTTCAAACACATATCACTGTGAGCACCGCCGTCGGTATTGGTTACGCCGTCTGGGGCGGTACGCAATACGATTTGCCGTTTAGCACCTGCGCTTTGGCTGGTGGGTTGCTCGCTGTGGCCGGGATCATGCCCGACCTGGACAGTGATACGGGCGTTCCTGCTCGCGAGACCATTGGCTTTGCGGCTGCGATCGTGCCGATGCTGATCTTCAACAAGTTGCAGGTTTATGGCCTGACGATTGAACAAATGGTGCTGTTCGGGGCACCGATGTATCTGTTGATCCGATACGGATTGGGAACCATCTTCAAGTCGGCAAACGTGCATCGGGGGATGTTTCACAGCATTCCTGCTGCGGTCATTGCGGGACTGATTGGTTACCTGGTTTGCGATTCGGGAGCTCACCTGGTTCACAACTACAAGGCGTTCGCCGTGGGGTTTGGTTACCTGGTGCATTTGATTCTGGATGAAATCTGGAGCGTCGATGTGAAGAACGCTCGGGTCAAGAAGTCGTTTGGGACAGCATTGAAGTTTTTCGGTGATAACACGGGAACGACGATGATGACCTATTGCCTGATGACGTTGTTGATGATGTTTGCGGCCAACGAACAGACTCAACCTGTCACGCCGACCGCGTTCGCTCGACGGCATCTGGACACCACGATGCAGGCGATTGGCCCCAATGCCAGTCGTTCGGCAGCGTTGCCCGCCGTTCCCACGAGTCCGCCGAAACCGGCGAACCCGTCGGCGAATTCACCGGCGGACAGCGGGTGGCAACGACCGAAAGCGACATCCCGACGTACTCGACTGGACGATCCGTGGCGATAGCCTGCGCACCGCAATCTCGAAGGAATTGAACGATGACCGTTTATGACGGTGTGATGGCTTTAATCGTCCTGTACACAGTGGTGCATGGGTATTTTCGCGGTGCGGCCTGGCAAGTCGCTCCGATCATGTCGCTGGTGCTGGGCTACATGGTGGCGATGCCGATGTCGGTGACGATGGCTCAGTACTTCGGGCCGCCGCCACTGAACCGGTTGTTCGCTCTCGTGGCGATTTACATCCTGGTTTCGATCACGGTCTACTTGTTGGTAAGGTCGTTCCGAGACGGTGTCGACAAGGCGAAGCTGACTGAAGTCGATCGGCACCTGGGTGCGATCATGGGTGGCGTGAAGGGGATTCTGGTCACACTGGTCGCCACGTGTGCGCTGCTGATCTACTTTCCGCAGATGCGTGAAGTGATCCTGGCTTCGGAGAGTAGTTCGATCGCTGCCAAAGTGATCTCGCGCGTGTACCCACTGCTGCCGAAGGCGATGCACTCGATTCTTGATCCGTATCTGAAGCAACTCGACGAACAACTGCCGATTGACTTCAACAATACGAACGATGGCTTCCAGGGGACGACACCGTCGGCTCCCGCACCGCGGTCAAATCCTGCGCCGTCGCCATCGTATTCGCCGAGTGACTTGTTCAATCTGACGCCAACGGCGTCGACGCCCGAGTTCGCACCGCCGACGCCAACTGCGCCGACGTTGCCAGTTCGGCGGCAGATGCGATCGACGCCGGAGCTGCTGGATCCGAATGAATATCAGCCGCAGGCACAACCACAAGCTCAGCCACAACCTCGACGGCGGCCGGTGATGAAGGCGGCTCAGGAAGACGATCCGTTTGAAGCGGCTGATCCTGATCGGGCGAGTTTGCCACGGTAAGAGAAGAGTAAGAGGTAGCCACGGATTGACACGGATCAACACGGATTAGCAGCCAAGAGATTAAATGCAAAGTGACGAGGCCAGGAATCGGAGGATCAGCGAGATCGAAACGATGAAAGAGAACTGCTAGATGCGATTTGGCAGTCAGATGACGAAGAAGCCCCGCGATAGAACGGGGCTTTTTCTCAATCAGGTTTTCTCTTATCCGCGTTGATCTGTGTCAATCCGTGGCTCGTCTTACTCTTCATCCGACATCGTCAAACAGGGCGTCTACGAAGTTGTCGGGGTTGAAGAGTTCCAGGTCGTCGATCTGTTCGCCGACGCCGACGTATTTGACGGGGATTCCCATGCGTTGGCGGATGGCGACTGTGACGCCGCCTTTGGCGGTGCCGTCCAGTTTGGCGAGGATGATGCCGGTGCAGTTGGCGGCTTTGGAGAAGTGTTCGGCTTGATTGAGGCCGTTCTGACCGGTGGTGGCATCGATCACGAGCAGGCATTCGTGAGGGGCACCCGGGATCTTCTTGTCGACGACGCGACGGATCTTTTCGAGTTCCTTCATGAGGTTGGCCTGGTTATGCAGGCGGCCGGCGGTGTCGATCAGCAGGACATCGACTCCTTCTTTGAGGGCTTCTTCGCAACCGGCGAAGGCGACGCTGGCGGGGTCGGTGCCGCTGGGGCGAGTCACAATGGGGCAGCCGAGGCGCTGTGCCCACATCGTCAGTTGTTCGACGGCGGCGGCGCGAAAGGTGTCGCCTGCGGCCAGCATCACTGTCAGGCCTTGTGATCGCAGCAGCTTTGAGATCTTGGCGATCGACGTTGTCTTGCCGACGCCATTCACGCCGGTAATCAGGATCACGGTGGGCTTCTGCTCGGACATCTTCAGGGGGGAGAGCGGACGGTTGGGATCCCAGGACGCTCCGTCGGTCCCGCGTAGAATCTCACGCAGGGTGTCCTTGATTGTGCCCCAGATTTCCGGCAGCACGACTGTGCGGCCGAAGTGTTTCTTTCGCAATTCGCCGATGATCGCTTCGGACGCGGCAACGCCGATGTCGGTGCGAATCAGGCGGGCTTCGAACTGTTCCAGCTTGTCGTCGTCGAGGATGTCGCCCGACTTAAAGAGGTCGCGGACATCGGTTTGCAGCAGTTGTTTCGTTCGCTGCAGGCCCTGTTTCAGCTTGTCAAAAAATCCCATGATCGCTTTCCGTCACGTTGCTATGGTCAATGGCAATCCGCCATCGCTGATCTGATTGAGTTCCATCACGCTGCTGATTCATCGGAGTAAAAGTCGCTGCGGGATGTGAAATCCAAGCAATTCGGCGGCTTAAGCTTACGGTGAAAACAACTTCCGAGAAGCGGATCATAAAACTCGCCCGGTCGGGGGGCAATTCCCGCCTATCCCAATGCGGGTTTCTCGACTAGAATCCTAGCGGCGGAAATTGCCGATGGATCGGCATGTACGGAGGTGCGATGGACCGCGGCTGGCTGATGCTGATGCTGATGCTGATTGTGATAGGAAGTGGCTTGGGTTGCCAGGAGACCCGGTTTCTGTCCTGTCGCACGAGGGATCCGCGCGTCGAATCGCGAATGTACGACATGCATGATCCGTTTCCGGATGAATCGATTGGTCCAGATACTGCTACTCGACCGCGAACATTCGATCAGCCTCGCAACGAGGATCGTGAGAGGTTTGACCGGCGTAACATCCAAGCTTCCGGTGGCATTAACCCGCCCGTTCAGGCCTATCTGGGTCCAGGCGGCACCAACGTCACGGCCGGTGTCCAAACGCAGCCAATCTGGCGACAGCCACCTCGTGGCGTGCCGATCGCATCTCAGCCCGGGTTCTGGGACGATACGTCACCGCGCTACAACGTGGTTCCTCACTGATTTCTTGCCATTGCGATCGCAGTCTGTTGCCGGCCGGTTGTTGCTCGCAGTGATGCTCGTCTGCGCGATGATTCAACCGGTCCTTGCTCAGCCAGCGACGACTCGTAATCTGGAATCCAAAGCGGCAGAGATGATTCTGCCCGAAACGCAGAAGGCGATCGATCGCGGACTGGCGTACCTTGCCAACCGCCAGCATCCGGACGGGTCATTTGGTTCGGGAACGACTTATAAGCGCAATGTGGCCGTTACCGCTCTGGCGGGAATGGCCTTCCTGTCGGCGGGTCATACGCCAGGGCGAGGGACCTATGGCAAGAACGTGGATAAGGCGATCGAGTTCGTGTTGTCGTGTTCCAAGCCGAGTGGCTACATCGTGCGCGACGACAGCACGGGACATGGCCCCATGTATGGCCACGGGTTCGCCACGCTCTTTCTGGCGGAAGTTTATGGCATGAGCCCCAGTAAGGACGTGCGAGACAAGCTGAAGGGGGCGGTGCAACTGATTGTCAATTCGCAGAATCGCGAAGGGGGGTGGCGTTATGATCCCGATGGGAAAGATGCCGACGTCTCGGTGACCGTTTGCCAGATGATGGCGCTGCGAGCCGCTCGTAACTGCGGGATCGCTGTTCCCAAGACGACGGTCGATCAATGCGTTGAGTATGTGAAGAAGTGCCAGAACACGGATGGCGGGTTTCGTTACCAGTTGCTGATGCGGCCGCAGAGTGACTTTCCGCGATCGGCCGCGGGCGTGGTGACGCTCTACACAGCCGGGATGTCGGAAGGCCGCGAGATCGATCGAGGTTTGGCGTATCTGCTGCGCTTCCCTCCGGGAAACGATCTCGTGCGCTATGACGCTCATTATTTTTATGGACAGTACTATGCCGTCCAGGCGATGTGGCATGCCGGGGACGAGCGATGGCAGCAGTGGTATCCTTCGATTCGCGACGAATTGACGAAGCGTCAACTTCCCGAGGGAAGCTGGTCCGATTCCTTGATCAACAACGAATACGCGACCGCCATGGCCTGCCTCGTGCTGCAGATGCCCAACAACTACCTGCCGATTTTTCAGCGATAGCATGCACACACGAATTGAGCTGGGACTGCTGGTCTGGGGCCTGATGGCGGTGCAAGCCGTCGCCGCGGAAGTCGTGACCATCACCGATGTGTCGGGAAAAACGACTGCCGATGCCACACTGACGGAGTGGTCTGCCGAACAGGTTGTCGTGCAGGCCGAAGCTGCGGTGACGTTACCATTGGATGATCTTTTGTCGATGACCTTTCATCACGAGGCCTTGCCGCTGGCGGGTGGTGATCCGCTGGTGATCCTGGCGAACGGTGATCGCCTTGTTGTGCGGCCGGTCGGTGTGTTCGAAGATGTGCTGACAGCGACGTGGTCGAAGATTGCATCGCGGTCGGCCTTGAAGCTGCCGCTGGAAAATGTGTCGGCGATCATTTTCGATCTTCCCGCCGCGACGGATGATCGCCAGCGATTGTTTGCCGATCTGCAAACGATCCCGTCTGGTGAAGATGTGGTTCTGTTGGCCAACGGAGATCGCGTGAAGGGGGAGTTCGAACGACTCGACGGCGCATTCGTGCAACTGAAGAGTCCCTCGGGATTGCTCAAGGTGGACCGCAGTCGAGTTCAGGCGATTCGCATCAACCCGGACCTGACGAGTGCTCCCAAAGTCGAAGGGCGACGCCAAGTTGTCTCGTTGCGAGATGGATCTCGGTTCACAGCGCGCAGCATTCAGTTATTGGACCGCGAATTGAAATGCACCACATTCGCCAAGCAGGACTTTCTGATACCGGTTGCGGATTGTCTGGCGTGGCACGTCTACGGGGCGAGAGCCATTCCGCTCACTGATCGCGAGCCGATCGAGACCACATTCGTTCCATACCTTTCCAGTCAGTGGCCTGTGATCAAGAATGCCAACGTGCTGCGCGGACCGCTTGCTTTGCGCGGCGTGACATACAGCACCGGCTTGGGAGTACACAGCCGATCATTGGTCACCTATCAACTCAATCCCCAGGATCGTGAGTTTCGAGCTGTGGTCGGGATTGATGACAGCGCGGGCGGGAAGGGGAGTGTCCGTTTCAGCATTGAACTGGATGGCAAACGAGTCTGGGATAGTCCGGAACTGACGGGGAAGTCGCAACCATTACTGGTCCGTCCGGTCTCGCTGACAGGTGCCAAGAAGCTGACTTTGATTGTCGACTTCGGCGCGAATGCGGATATCGCGGACTATGCGGATTGGTGTGATGCGGTGGTGATTCGGTGAGAGAGCCCTATCAACCCTGCGTGGTCTGCTGGCGCAATACCGCGTTTGCGCAATCAGATCGATCAGCCCGAGAAAGACTTGGAAAGTTGACGTGAATCAGTCACAGTCTTGTCGGAGCAACCGCTAGCAGAATTGACGCCTAGTCGTCTCGGAAAGGAGTCCCGATGACTGATTCTACGATTCCCGATGCAACGACACCACGGCCCACATTGATGCAGGAGCGTCTATCGAGGTTGTCGGTTGAAACTGCATCATCTTCAAATAGGAGTTTGCCTGCAGATCAGTCGCCGATTGTGGGCCGCGAATTACTGGTCCTGCCTTTGATCGTGATCTTGTGCGATTTCACAATCTATCGCGGTCATGGTTACACAGGACTGGGTCTGCTGTTCAGCGTCGCTCCTGTCTTGTTATTCCTAGGCATAGTCGGTCGAAGGTTCGATGTCAGCAGTTGCATTCTTCTACCGCTGTTGATGCTCACCTCGCTACGACTTGTGTGGTGTGGTTCGGTTGCTGCCGTCGTCGCCGGGTTTGTGCTGCTCTGTGGCTTCGCCATGAGTCTTTCGGGCCTGCGGCCCCATGTGCTGCAGTCGATCGTATTTGCAGCGCACTTGATTCCTGCGGGACATCGTGGATTGCATCTTTATTCGAGATCTCTCAGCCGCTTCAGCCCGAAGATTGTTCAAGCTCATTTGGTGGCTGTCTTGTTACCCGTGGCGACGCTGTTTGTGTTTGGCACGATTTTCATCCTGGCGAATCCAGACCTAGTCAGGTCGTTCAGCAGCGGATTAACTCACTTCGTCGATGCAATCCAAAGTTGGATGAGTCGTTTCGAGGCCCTTGAAGTCGTCTTCTGCATCGCCATCTTATGGCTGGGAGTTGGTCTGCTCAGGCCTGACACCAAACAGGTGTCGATGTCGAACGACGCCATCTACGTCTCGGTTGAGCCTGCGACCGCTCCGCTCTACGAAGCATTCCGAAACACATTAGTCATGGTGATCGGCCTATTCGCCGTCTACCTGATCTTTGAATTTCAGACGTTGTGGTTCCGCGTCTTCCCCAAAGGGTTTCACTATTCGGGATATGCTCATGAAGGGGCGGCATGGCTGACAGTCGCACTGGGCTTGGCCACATTGCTGCTATCGGTGATTTTTCGAGGTCGAATGCTGGATGATCCCCGGTTGCCAAAACTGAGACGGCTATCATGGATTTGGTCGTTGGAGAATCTGCTGTTGGCCGTGGCAGTCTTCAATCGGTTGTTTATTTATGTTGGTTTCAACGGAATGACTCGCATGCGGGTCATCGGTTTACTCGGTGCTGCTTCGGTGGTCTTCGGCTTCTTGCTCGTGCTGCGTAAGATTGCTCGTAACTACGATTTCACCTGGCTGATCCGCCGTCAGTTGTGGACGGTGACGTTCGCTGCATATCTGTACGCGATTCTACCCGTTGATGCTTTTGTGAATCGTTATAACGTCGGTCGCATCCTTTCCGGTGATTCGGCGCCCAGCGTACAAATTAGTGTTCATCCCACCACTTCCGAAGGTCTTCTGCAACTGCGGCCTTTAATCCATTGCGATGATCCGATCATCCAGCAAGGCATTCGAGCGATGCTTGCCAACAAGCTGATCGACGCAGAATCGCAAGCCGAGTCGCGACGACAACGAGGCTGGAGTGCCTATCAAATGGCGGACGACCGCTTGCTGTCGCAGCTTCGTTCTATCAGCCCTCAACTCGAAACTTCTGAGACGAAGTCTCGACGTGAGGAATTGTTGAAGAGATTCCATGAGTATGCCTACCAGTGGTTTTGACTAACGGCAGGCGTCTTGCATGTCACTTCGCGGGCAACATCACATTCGCGGGTTGTGGGCCGTCGAGGACGATCTTGGATTTGACTCGGCCCAGGATTTCTCGGACGGTTTCGATGTAGAGGCGTCTTAGAGTGAGATCGCGTGACTCGGTGTAGTTGCCGTTGCGTGAGGTGGCGTCGAGTTGGATCTGGTCTGCTAGTTTGACGAAGCGGTCGGCGGAGCCTTTGGCGCTGGAGATTCTGGTGCCTCGTTCGCGTTCGGCGTTGTCGACGATCTGTCTGGCGTCGGCTTGGGATTCGGCGAGCTTTTGTTCGGCGTAGCCGCGGGCTTCGTTGATGGAGCGGGCCATGTCGGCGCGGGCGTTGGAGACGTCGAGGAACTCGGCCTTCACGCGCGGTGGGGGTTCGGCGCGATCGATTGTGACCTGTTCGACATCACAGCCCAGGCGTTGTTCGCGAGCGGCGGATCGGACTGCGGCGAGCAGGCGATTGTTGAGTTCTGCCAGGCCTTGTGTATGCACAAAGTCGACGCCGCTGCGTGAGACGAGGTCGGCGATCATGGTCTCGACCAGGGATCTCAATCGCTGTTCGGGGGTATCGCTGCCATACAGCCACTGGGCGAGGAATTCTTCGGAGACGCGATACTGCACGGCGACCTGCAACTGCAGCAGGTTGCGGTCGCCGGTTAAGAAGGCTGTTGGTTGCGATGTGGCGGGGGACAGGAAGGCATTGGCGGTGTCGGTTGCTTCGCCCACTGTGAGTGTGCGGATCGCGTTTAAGTTGACTCGATCGACTCTGGTGAAGGGCCAGGGAAGATCGTATTGCAGGCCGCTGCTGCGGGCGGGCCAGGTGGCTCGGCCAAATCGACGCACGACCGCGACTTCGTTCGTGGGAACAGTAAAGAAGCCTGTGAGCAAGTAGCCGATGAGCAGCCCGACGAAGGCAATTCTGCCTGCCAGCGGATTCTTCTGGGGAGTCGATGCAGTCACGGCGATTTCTCCGCCGCGGAACCTGTCGGACTATTTGTTGGCTGAACTGCGGAGGGTTCTGTTTCGACGGCGCGACGTTCTTGCGAGGGATTTGTCGGAATGCCATCGACCAGTAGTTTTAACAGGCTGTTGGAGGCTGAGAGAACCAGGGTCGTTCGTTCGTTCAGGATCTGTTTGTATGCTTCCAGCGTCTGCAGGGTGGAGGCAAATTGAGGATCGCGAGAATGGGCTTCGTTCAGGATGCGGATGGCATCGGCATCACCGTCACCCCGGATGCGTTCGGCTTCGGCGTTTGCCTTCGCGAGTAGCTCGCCTGCCTGGCGATCGGCCTGGCTGCGGATCATGCGGTTTTCGGCGAGGCCCGCGCTGCGATAGCGTTCGGCGATCTTCTGACGTTCGCTGCGCATTCGCTCGAAGACCGCTCGCATGTTGCCGGCGGGAAGATTCAGGCGGCGGATGCGCACATCGACGATCTCGATTCCTTGTCGGTCCTGCAGCGAATCCGATTCATCTGCGCGTTGCATCAGTTCGCGACGAATCTGGGCCGAGACCTTTTCGAGCGCGCCAGGGGATGCGGTCGGTGCGGCTTCCGAATCGGCAGCGACGAGCAGGTCAGTCAGTTCACTGCGGCCGATCTGTTCGGTCATGATCGATTGCAGGCGGCTCGACAGTCGTGCTTCCGCGACTTCGATGCTTCCCAGGCTGCGATAGAACCGGACGACAGGATGGGACTCGGCGTTCTTCGCGTCGCCGTCGCTGACTTTCCAGAGGACATAGGCTTCGACGGTGACGTTTTTGCGGTCATGAGTGAACGCTTCGCGACCCGCAGGGGATAGCAACTGCAATCGGCGATCGAATCGACGGACAGTATCGACGGGCCAGGGCCACTTGAACTGCAACCCACACTGCTCTGGGCGATCGTACACGGCGACGAGGCGGCCGAAACGGGCGACGATGACGAATTCGGTTTCGTCGACGAAGATGATCGAGGTGGACGCGAGCAGGCAGGCCGCGATGACGAGCATCCACTTCCCAAGGCGGGGGAAGGGGGAGGTAGTGGAGGTTTTCGCAGGTGTCGCGGTCGATGACATCAGTGGCTTGCTCGGGCTTATCTATGGGCTGCTGCTGCATTGGTTCGGGTGCCACAGTCTCACCGTCTTCGGTGTAGCCGTGTCCGCAATCAAAGACACGGCCTTGTCGAAGACTCCAAAACCGTGGCACCCGAACTCATGGAGCCGTGATTTTAGGACGGGGACCGGACCGGACGCAATCAGCATCTGCTCGCGGCGCAAACAGATCGGGCGTATACTGCGGCAGACTCGTTACAGCCAGAACGCGAAGGAGAATTCTGCATGTTGCCGTTGCTGATCGCTTTGTTAACTGCCGGGCCTGTGGAAACCGATACCGCGGCTGAGGCCAAACATTTGGCAAATATTCGGCAGGTGACCAGCGGCCTGCCACGGGCGGGCGAAGGCTATTTTTCGCCCAACGGCGAATCGATTGTCTATCAGGCCTATCCGGTCGGGTATCCCTTCTATCAGATCTACCTGCAGAAGCTCGACGAACCAACTCCCCGGTTGCTGAGTACTGGACGCGGTCGCACGACCTGTGCTTATTTCTCACCCGATGGCGAGAAGCTGATTTTTGCGTCCAGCCATCTGGATCCGAAGATCGAGGAAACGGAACTGAAGGCTCGTGAAGAAGCGGCCAAGGGAGGGCGTCGCCGGTATCAATGGGATTTCGATCCGTACATGGATATTTACGAGATCAAGTTGAACGGGACCGGCTTGCGTCGTCTGACGGATGCCGACGGCTATGACGCCGAAGGCAGTTTTTCGCCTGACGGCAAGCAGATTGTCTTCACATCGTCGCGAGACGGTGATCCCGATCTGTACGTCATGGACGCTGATGGATCGAACGTCCGCCAACTGACAAACACCCCCGGTTACGATGGCGGCCCGTTCTTTTCGCCGGACGGAAAGTGGGTCATCTTCCGATCGGATCGTCAGAAGGAACACATGCTGCAGTTGTTCATGATTTCCGCAGACGGCAAGACCGAAGTGCAACTGACCGACAATCTGGAGCAGGTCAACTGGTGTCCTTACTTCCACCCGAGCGGCAAGTACCTGATCTGGTCGGGAGCGGACTACGCTCGCGGGCCAGCGACAGCTCATTTCAATCTGTTCACGCTGGATTTGGATTGGAGCGGTGAGAAGCCCAAGGCGGGGGAAGTGAAGCAGATTACCCACAGCACGGCGGCGGATGTGTTGCCTGTGTTTAGTCCGGATGGGAAGAAGATGATGTGGACGTCGACGCGGACGCCGGATGGGACGAGTCAGTTGTGGATCGCGGATTGGCTGCGTCAGAAGTAGTTGCGAAGAAGAAGAGATTTTCACGCGAAGCCGCGGAGAAGAGAGATGAAACCAGATGGTCGCAGTGGCCTGCGCGGCAATCAGATTTCTTTGTAGCGACGGGAAGACACTGGCAGCTCAAAGACATATCGAAGAGTTATGCTGAAGCATAACCTACGGAGATCAGCCAATTTTCAAGCAGTTCTGTTCTGATTAGCGTAGGGAACGCATTCAAACGGCTCGTCTTTTGGTAGATTGGACAGGGCCTCGCAACCATCTTCGGCGTCATTGGTTCTTGCCGGGCAGGTGGTTACGTCCTTTAGCGAAGTGGAAATTCATCAAGATGTCAGATCGCTGGTCGATGTCGAAGCAACTGTTGTGCTGGCTGATTTTGGCCGCGATTTGCGGTTGCAACAAGACTCCTGCCGGGGGCGGCAGTTCGGCTGAAACCGGCGAAGTGAGCGAGCAGGACGCTCAAACGACCAACAAACGCATCATCCCGATTCGGCGCGATGTGAAGGACTTTGACGGGAACTGGGTCATGGTGGTGACTCAGCAGGGTCGCGATCACTACATCTGGTTGTGCAGATTCAAGAAGGATGCGGCAGGCAAGGTCGAGGTGACGCTGACGGATGCGGGCCAGATGGCTCCGCTGGAACCGAAGCTGGACCTGGCGGAAGTGACTGGCAAAACGGTTCATCTGCAGGTGACCAACAAGTCGGCCGTGCTGGATTTTGTGGGCGAGTTCGAAGGGGGCGCGATTCGCGGCACGCTGTCGCCTGGAAATGGTGAAGTCTATGCGGCGCGGTTGCTTCCGGCCGATGCATCCAAGCTGGCGGACTATGTCACTGACGCGTTGCCCCCCGCGGCGGACGTCTACATGAACACGATCAAGAAAATGGGGAATCAGCCTGAACCGAAGGTCATTCTGCAAATCGCTCGAGAATACCGGACCAGCCCGCTGTCGCTGGACACAATTTTTGGACTGCTGTCGCTGAGTTCTCGCGCTGGTTTTGATGATCCGACGGTGCTGGAGATCATCGACCAATACATTGATTTGTCGAAGGTCTGGGGACCGCGCATGCAGGCGCAGGCCGAACTGCTGACGGCTCAACAACTGGTCACCTCCGGACGGCTGACGACCGAAGCGATCAAGCACCTGGATGAAGCTGAAAAACTGGCGGGCGAAGGTAACACGGCGATCAAGTCGCGGGTTCAAGTCTTCCGTGAACAGGCCGAGATCACGTTGGCATTGGCGAAGAGCCGATCGAAATCTGATGAAGAGCGTGCCGCAGCCAACACGGAATTACTGCCTGCATTGAAGAAACAGCCCTACAACGCCGAGATCCTGGTTGCCTTGGGTGACTACGCTGCGGCGCATGATCAACGAGAAGCGGCGATCAACTACTATTCGTCCGTCGTCGCCTTGCCGCTGCTGGAACAGTTCGTTCTCGCTCGACGTGCCGGCCAACCCCCTGGTGATCCAACTCCCAGTGATCTCCTGCGCAAGCTGTGGACGGAACAGCACGGCAATGAGGACGGCTTGCAACAGCACCTCGAGAAAGTCTACAGCGAGACATTGGCTCAAATGCGGGATGAACTGCGCGGCAAAGGTGCGGCAGTCCCGCCTGCGGATAGCGGCGATCACACGATCCTGGTTGAATTCTTCACCGGAGCACAAATGCCGCCCGCCATTGCGAGCGAAATTGCGATGGACGCTGTGCGTGAAACCTATCCGACATCGCAAGTGATCACGTTGCGTTATCACCAGCATATTCCGGGACCGGACGGCCTGGTGAATCAGGATAGTGAGGATCGGCTCGCTTCTTATGAGCAAGGTCGCGTGCCGCTGGTCGCTTTGGACGGAGCGTTATTGAATCCCGATCAAGTCCCGTACAGCGGCTTCATGCAGGCGAGTCCGACCGCGTATTCGATCTTTCGGACAGTCATCGATGCGAGATTGAAGCAGTCGACACCGATTCGCATTCAGTTGTCTGGCAAAGTCGAAAACGACGAGTTGCTGGTCGAAGCTTCGGCCACCGGCATGAAGGAAGAAGATCTGCCGTCACTGCGGCTGCGGTTGGTTCTGGCTGAAGAGGCGGTCGACGCCGTGTTGCCCAACGGAATGCGGCACCATGCGATGCTGGTGCGAGAGATGCCGGGGGGAGCTCGCGGTGTGGCAGCGAAAAAGGGCGAACTGAAGTTTTCGCTGTCGATGCCGGTCGGTGAATTGCAGCAGCGGTTGGACGAGTACTTGAGTCGCTACGAAACCGGAAACAAGATCCAATTGCCAGCAGCTGCCAAGCCAGCCATTCGGGGTCCATTGTACCTGATCGGCATGGTTCAGAACGACAAGCTCAACCCCAGCCGCCCCGATTTTGGACGTGCGATTCTGCAATCGGCGATTGTCCCGGTGACGGGGTTCAGTGCTGCGACGCCAGCGAAGGAAACGAGTGAGCCTGCGGCGACGCCGGCAGAGAAGCCAACGCCCGCAGCGCCGGCTGAAGCGTCACCGCCTGCTCCTGCGCTGCCGATGGAATAGGGTGACTGCATTAACGTAGACGGCACACTTGGTGCGCTGAGAACTTCATGAATTGAAGGCATTCGGCACACGGAGTGTGCCGTCTACTTTGTTGAAGCGACTACAAGTTAGCTTGGCAGCAGGGCAGCCAGATCTGCGTGTGGACGAGCGATCACGTCGGCCATGATCAGCTTGCCGCCCAGGCGTTCGACGGTCTGACGACCGACTTCGATCGCGGTTTGAACGGCGGCAACGTCGCCACGAATCATGATCGTGACGTAGGCGGCACCGATCTTTTCCTTGCCGGCCAGAGTCACATTGGATGACTTCAGCATGTCGTCGGTGGCATGCAAAGCGGCGACGAGACCTTGTGTTTCCAGCAATCCGAGGGCATTGGTCATGATCGTGGCATTCTCTTTGGGTATTCGCGAATCGTAAACACCAAGCAGGGGACTCAGTACGGGTTTCGAGTTGGCCAGTTTAACGGTGACATCGAGCGGCGCGGCCATCACCGAGTACATGGCCGAACTTCCCATCCGCTGGGCCAGTTCCATGCCGTGTTCGGCCGCGGCGCGAACGTCAGCGACCGAACCGACCAGCTTCAGGCATTGAGCGGCACCGTCGGTGCTTTCGATGCCGACGATGCGAATGTTGGCCATTTTCGAGCAGGCATCGGCGACGATGAATGACGGCGCGAGATAGTTAACCTCCAGCAGGGCCAGACTCAGCGAGCCACTCATCCGTCCATCCTTCCGCCAATCGCATCGGCTGATTTTTATCGGGCAGCCCCCGCGGGCCATTCAAACAGCATTCCAGACTCTACCGTGACTTGTCGGCTTCCGGCGGGGTCTGATTGTAAAAGAACTGCATTCTGATGGGCGCGGGTGAATGGGTCAACTTTGTCGGCAAAATCGGTTGGCCCGTTGGCCCAGCGGTTTGAAATCGTGGCGGATCTAAATGGCAAGTCGCAAATCACGCCCTTCCCAGAGCGTCCCCAAAGCGTCAGGGACGTGCCACTCGCCGCCGCCGTTCGACGGATTTCTGGATCCCCGCCTGCGCTGGAATGACGATTGTGCGGCGGGAAAGATGGTCGTGCGTTCACGAGATAGCGGAAGACGCATCAATTTGGACTATTCGATGTGGGGAGCCACGTTGATTTGACCTGTGAGGGATGTGACGTAAGTTCGATTTGTTACCAGTGCGAACATCAGACGAGAGATTGTCCCCAAATCTGTCAGACCCGCCTCACCGGATGAGATGTGCAATATGAGTGTTGTAGCGGATTTTCCGACGAACGAGATCACCTCAGCTCCCGCGTGGCGGACGAGTCCACCTCGATCCAACGCCGAGATTCGGGTGCCGCGGATGCATTCGTCCGAGTCGTCTCGCGCTTTGCTGGGGTTACTTAAGCTGTCGCAGACGGCTGCCAGCGAACTGAATAATGGAACGGCCGATTCCACATTCGCTGGCGTGATCAGCAAAAGTGTGCTGCGGTCTCTGTTAGGGACGCTGCACCACCGTCACTACCTCACGCTACGGCACAGTCGCCGGGTGGCATTGGTCGCGTTTGGGCTGGCCAACCATCTGGGCTGGGACGGACGACAGTTGCGAGTTCTGGAAGTGGCCGGGTTGCTGCACGATATCGGAAAAATCGGCGTTCCCGATACGATTCTCGAAAAGCCAGCTCGTCTGAGTCCCGACGAACTAGAACTGATTACGCTGCACAACAATGTCGGATTCGATCTGCTGCAGGCTTGTCGGGTGGACCGTCAGGTTCAGGACGTGATCAGTCAGTCACAGCAGTCGTATTGTCCAGATCTGGAGTCACGGGAGCAGACGTTGGGGAACGAGCTGAACATGGGGGCTCGCATCCTGGCTGTGGCGGATGCCTATGATTCGCTGGCGACGGAGCAGCCGCATCGTCGGGCCAAATCACATCAAGAGATCATGGAGGTTCTGACAGAGGGATCGGGGACGCAGTTCGATGCCAATGTGGTCAGTGCTCTGGCTCGCTGGGTTCAACAGGACGGTCCGCCGCTGGCCTCTGCTGCCGACGACGATCTGGTGCCGACCTCAAATGGTCCGATCGAGGTGTCTGAAGCCGATTCGATTGGGCTGATCTTTTCGTATCTGCACACGGTCGAGCGACTTTACGATGGCTTCCATCTGGTTGACACAGACGGTCGCATTCTGATCTGGAATCGCCGTGCGGAACGACTGCTGGGCCGATCGGCTGAACATATGCTTGGTCAACGGTGGTCGGGCGATGCCCTTGGTTACCGCCATCTGAACGAAAGCCCGATGCCGACGGCCGAGATGCCGATGTTGCGAGCCATCGCCACCGGGAAGACATCGCTGATGTCGATGCTGGCTCGCAATGCGAACGGGCAGTCGGTGCAGATCGAACTTCAGGCTGTTCCGTTGTTCGACGAACAGGGGAAGCTGCAAGGGGTCGCGGAGTTTTATCGCAACTTGACGGACGACAGCGGCCGGCAATCGCGTAGTTTCCGCGATCTGAAGCTGGCCGCGACTCGAGATGCCCTGACGAATGTGGCCAATCGTCGCGAGCTTGAGAATCAAATGAATGCGATGGTGACTGAGTTCAACGACAAAAGTCGTGAGATGTTCAGTGTCATCTTTGCCGATGCGGATCACTTCAAACGCGTGAACGATACTTTCGGTCACGGCATCGGTGATCAGGTCCTGGTTGACTTCGCTCGTCTGCTGACTCAAGAGACCTATTCAGGGGAACTTGTCGGTCGATATGGCGGCGAGGAATTCGTGGTGCTTTGTCCGGACACGAATCTGGAGGAGGCGTTCCGCCGTGCGGAGCGATTGCGCACAACGTTGCGGAAGTCCAAGATTGGCGGCATCGATCGGCTGCGAGTGACGGCGTCATTCGGGGTGGCTCAGGCGGAACCGGGCGATACCGTCGACAGCCTGCTTCGTCGAGCCGACAAGGCGCTGTACAAAGCGAAGGAAGAAGGTCGGGATCGTACTTGTTCGTTCACGACGGTCGATCTGCTGAATGCAGACAAGCCTGCGAGTAAGCCCGTTCCATCGGCGAATCCATTCTTGTGTGAAACGCGGTTCACGGCGGTCGTCGCTTCGGACATGGTTTCGTACAAGTTGGGTGGCTTCGTGAATGATCACAAAGCGAAGCTGAAGACCGTGACGACCGAGCGCGTCGTGATGTTGATCGGCGACACGGGATTGATCGCTTCGATGAATCCCTTCAATCGCGAATTCGCGCTGGAGCTTGATCTGGCGATGGACGGCCTCGCAGACGCCATTGCGAAGCGTGGGGTGCCTCGCATTCAGTTCGGGGTGACGATTCGCCCACATCGCCGAGTGCGAAACTCGGCGGAATTCCAGAAGCAGGCGAGTCGACTGATCGTTGATTTGAAGCGGTACTTCGTCGCCGAGTAATCGCGAGCGTCGCGGCATGCCGTTTGGGCGTCGCGACGCAGCATTTTTTGCCGATGGTTTGAGCTCAAACTGTCGTTTTGGCCACTCCGCCACCACCTCGAATCTCGTGAAATGTGAGATTTGTGTTTAGGTTGTGAAATTGGTGTGAGTAAGGCCGGGCAGTACTTGCCCCTGCGTTGCGATTTCGGAAAATCTGCGCCATCCGCACTAGAGCGGTCGCGGTCCGTAGACTCTCGCTCTCGCTATCCCATCCGTCAGGCAATTTGATTTTCGTTTCGCGCTGCCGAAGCAGTGGCGTGGCGGCTTGGCAGATGGCGAGTCCCTGAAGGAGTTCTGGAATGTCAGATCAGTGGTTTTACCGTATGTTCGGCGAACAGTTCGGTCCTCTGCCGCTGGAGAAGCTCAAAGATCTGGCGGACAGCGGCACGATCCAGGCGCTCGATCAGGTCCGACTGGGTTCCAGCGGGTCGTGGGTCGCTGCGGCCACAGTCGATGAATTGGAACTCTCGACCAGCGAACGCGGTGGATCATTGGCGGTGGCCACTCTTTCAGACTTTGACATCTCGACTCCGCAAGCGGTGAGTGACGAGTGGTTTTGCCTGCTGGGCGATCATGAACTCGGCCCGCTGAGCTTCGATGAGATCTTGAAGTATGCCGAACAAGAACAACTGAGTGCCGACGATCAGGTGAAACTTGGATCGGGCGGAAAATGGCGACGCGCTGGTTCGATCGGCCGACTGATGGCCGCGCTCCCCTACAAAGCTCATGAAAAGACGATCGTCCCCAGACCGGCACCGGTCGAGAAACCGGTCAAGTCTAATCCGAAGATGGCGGTCGTGGCCGCTGCCGCACCCGCGACAGTCGTCGCTCCAGCACCTGTCGCGATGCCTGACCCGGAAATGACTTACCGGCTGGCGTACGAGCAAGCGAAGGCGAAGGTCGCCGAATCGATGATGGCGCAGGCTGACGCGACCTATAAGGCTGCGGAAGAGCAAGCCCAGGGTCTGGTGGCTTGGGGCACCGCTCCGAACGTCGATCGCTTCTGGTGGGGCTGGTCCGGTGGCGTGGAATTCGGTCCTGTTGAATTCACGCAAGTGTATGGCCTGGCCAAATCCGGTCAATTGAAGCCATCGGATTTCGTGCGCAACGGGCAATACTCACAGTACGTGCCCGCCTCGAACATTCCCGGCCTGCTTCAGGCGGTCGAGCTTATTACTCGAGCCGCCGCTGCCAGAGATCTGGCGCGATCTCAAGCTCAGGCCGCCGCGTCACTCGCCGCTCCCCCCTCTGCGGCGGACACGGCGAAAGCGATGAAGTCGGCAGTCATGTCGGCTGTTAGTGAACCTGTGGCCAAGGCGAAGTCGAATCCTTCCATCCCGATCCCATCGGCAGCGCAGTCGAATGTAACGGCATCACCAAGCCGTCAGGCACCCAAATCGGATCCACAGATCGCGATCAGAACGCCCGCGCCAGTTGAACCGGAACGAGTTCCCGAGCCTGCGCCCGAACCAAGTCGACCAAGCTATGCCGGTTCGATGAGTGGTGGCTACTCTTCCATGGGGAGCGGCTCCAGTTCAGCAATGAGCACCTATGGCATGAATCGGCCGGCTCCGACTCCGGTGAAGTCTTATCCCAAGAAGCGGGTTTCGGACAGCACTTGGTTTTCGGACATGCTGGAACACTTGAAAGAGCCCAAGGCAATCGGGGGTGCCTGCGCCATTGCACTCGTCGCCTTGGTTTTCGGTTGGGGATTTCTGCCAAAGAGCCGTGGTGCGGATATCAAACGCTATCAAATCCTGGCGCAGTTGCTGCAGGAAGCTCAGTCGAAGCGGTCGAATCCCGCGGAATTGACGGCCATACAGAATAAAATGACCAAGGTGGGGAAAGAAATGGCTGCCGAATTGAAGGACAAAGCCAGCCCCTACGAACCCGCCAAGCAATGTCTGCTGTGGGCGAGTCGCGATGAAATTCCACGCATGGTGACCGCTGGGTTCGCCACGGAATCGATTCACGAAAAAAACTTCGCCGCCAAGCTCAATGAAGCCGCCATCGAACTGGGATTGAAGCCACGACCTCCAGTCGATCTCGCGGCGCTCGCGGCCCGAGCGAACGAGGACTGATTCGAAATCAGAGGCTATGCGAAGGCGAAAAAGGAGAAGCGATTTTCACGCGAAGACGCGAAGACGCGGAGTCGCGAAGAAGGAGAGGATACCAAGCCACGAATAGACGCGGCCCCGATTTACCGGCTCGTATTCTCTCGACGACCCCGCGACTTCGGGTGAAATCCGTCTTAGCTGCTGATTTTCGGCAACACAAGTCCCTAGTGAGTAATACGTTACCTGACTCAAGGGACACGTTGACCGAACTCCTCACCGCAGATACACTTCCGGCCCGCGCCAGGAAGGCGCGTTCCGCCTGGCAAGGAAGCGCGCATGAGTGCGGTCCCCGAAACTTCGATTGTCTCTGCCTCACGCGTTGCGCAACTGCGTGAAGCGCGCGAGATCATTTCACATGAAGGCCAGGCGCTGCTCGCTTTGGCTCGTCGTTTGGATACGCGGTTCTGTGATGCGGTCGAGCTGCTGGCGGGTTGCCGTGGCAACACGCTGGTGACAGGCATCGGCAAAGCAGGGCTGATCGGGCGAAAGATCGCCGCGACACTTTCTTCGACTGGAACGCGAGCCCATTTCGTGCATCCCACCGAGGCGCTGCATGGCGACCTGGGATGTATCGGCCCGGACGATGTCTGGCTGATGTTGTCGAACAGTGGAGAAACAGAAGAGATCTGCCGGTTGCTTCCCTTGATCGCCGATCAGCGCCTGGCTGTGATCGCCATTACTGCCAGCGACGCCAGCACGCTGGGGGCGGCAGCGGATATCACGATCCAGCTGGGGCGGATGGTGGAGGCCGGACTTCATGGACTAGCTCCGACGACCAGCACCGCCGCGATGCTGGCTGTGGGCGATGCCTTGGCACTGGTGATTAGTCAGGTTCGAAATTTCACACCACAGCAGTTCGCCGTGTTCCATCCGGGTGGCAGCCTGGGCCGACGCTTGGCCTTGGTCAAAGACATTATGCGGGCGGGGGAGCAAGTTCGCATCGCCAGTGAATCTGCCACGATTCGCGAAGTGTTCGTCACGCTGTCGCGACCGGGCCGGCGGACCGGTGCCGTCATGCTGGTCGATGCCGACGGACGGCTGTCAGGACTATTCACGGACAGCGATCTGGCGCGACTGCTGGAGCATCATCGGGATCAGCAATTCGATCGGCCGATTTCCGAAGTGATGACCAACAAGCCGCTGACGATCAGCCCCGATGCCATTCTGGAAGAAGCCTTGCAGTTATTGGGGGCTCGTCATGTCAGTGAACTGCCTGTGGTTGATGCTGCGGGCTGCCCCGTGGGACTGATCGATATCACCGACTTGATCGGACTCGGTTGAAATCCCGATTTGAAGCTGATCCAGCCCTCGTCGAACTCACTGTGAGTACCTGATCCTTCCATGCACGCCCGCCTGCTCTTCACGATCGCGACAGTCGCCTGCCTGCTGGGGACGTACGCTGTCTACGCCGTCGCGACCAGGCCGTTCGTGGTGATTCCAGAGATCCCCGAGAAGCCCGTCGATATGGCTGAGCACGCCATGGCGCATCGCCCGGCGGAAAACGTTCGTGTGGCGCAGGCTCATCTGGCCGAATTGAGCTGGGCCTCTGAATCGCAGTACATGATGCGATCGGGACAGTCGTTCATCTACACCCAGAAATTTGAGCATATTCCTGGCGATAACAAAATTCGTTTTATCCCGTTCGCGATGGTCTGGCTGCAAAAGGACAAAGAGGGTCGCGAGAGTGCCGTCTCATTGGTCAGCGATTCCGCGCTGGTCCGGTTCGCTTCGGGCTTCGATGCGTCGAATCCCGACCCCGGTCGTGTCGTAGGGGCCGTCTTAGACGGGGAAGTGCAGATGAAGGGGGCCGACGGCCTGGCGATCGAGGGGAAGCAATTTGTATTTGACGAATCGGCCCCGTCGCTCATCAGTACGAATCCCGTCAAGTTCCAGTATGCGTCTCACACAGGGTATGGACGGAACCTGAACGTCAAATTGATCCCCGCCGAAGGACCACCGGGCCGTGACCGTCCCCACGTCTATGGCGTTCGTACGATCAGATTAGGCAGCGGCAGCAATCCAGTCACCAAGAAGTTTGAGCCGGTACAATTGGACGTTCGCATGCCTCAGCAGGGCCAGCAAAAACTGGTGATCGTCCGCTGTAACGGCGACTTGGAATACGATGTCGCTGCACACACGGCTCTCTTTTCGCGTGCAGTCCGGGTTCACAGCATGACCAGTAAACACGGCTACGATGCGCTAGAGTGCGATAAGCTGTGGTTGCAGTTTGCCAAGTCACCTGCTGCCGAAGCTGAAGTGCCACCTCCCGACGACGGAACGCCACCGGAGAAGCCTCCGTATCAGAAGCTTGAGACGGACTTGGTGTTCAGCCGACTGATCGCCGAAGGCCAGACGGTTAAGATCGAGTCGACGGACCGCGATCTGCGAGCGACAATGTCGCGTCTGGTTTACGATGCTGATCAACGACGAGTGCAACTGACGCATCCACGCAAAGTCTACGTCACGCAGCGTGGTTCAACTCTGGCAGTGCCTGAAGTTGATGTCCGGATGCGTGAAGATAGCTGGCCAGAGGAGGTGTTATGTCGCGGGGCCGGCGAGATGGATATGATCCGTCCGGAAACGAAGGAATTGGCATTCGTGGCGAGCTGGGCCGGGGAACTTAAGCTGACCAGGTCGTCCCCGGCTATTAGCGGCTTGGATTTCATTCAGATTCAGCAACAAGCGTCGTTTCGTCAGCCTCGCCAGCATACCGGTTTGTTAGCCGAGGTCATCCAACTCTGGCTGGCTACTCCGATCGACAATCCTGCCGACAGCGGCAAGCCTGCTGCGGCCCCAGGTGAGAAGTCACCAGATCCGCAGCCGAAGCGACTGTTCGCCGAGCGCAATGTCGCGCTGGTTAGTCCACAACTGATCGCGAATGCCGGCGAATTGGATGTCCGATTTGAGGCTGACCCCGCGTTGCAGGAGACGAGTGACGTTTCGCGAGAATCTCTGCAACTGGTGGCTCTCGAAGTCCCGGTATCTCGGTCTGCGGCGCGACAGCCTCTTGGACCCCAGCAGCAGCCACAGCCCAAGCCAAAGGTCGCGCTGCGAGATCGTGGTGTGCAGCCCATCAATCACTCAGTAGTCAATCGCGCTCGCGATTCCCTGGGTCCGCCAATTGATATCCCGCTGACGACTGGTGGCGCAGCGACAAACAAGTCTCGGCCAGCCAACCAGCTGCCGAGATCGCAGGAACCACTCGAAGTTGTCGCCGATCGCATCGCCGTGCAGATGCGGCGAATCGAAGGGAAAACCGAGCCTGAATTGGTCGAAGTCGAGACGCAAGGGCGCGTGAAGATCGTGCAGCGGCGACCAAATGGAGAGGCTCCTTTGACAGCGGAAGGGGATCGGCTGCGTCTGCAGAATCGCGGATTGCAGCGGGAAATCGTTCATCTGTTCGGTCAACCTGCACATCTGCGGGATCGCGGTCTGCACGTCGAAGGTCGTGAAGTTCATCTGGATCGCGCTGCCAATCGTGTCTGGGTGAAAGGGAACGGATTGCTGCAATTGCCCGTTCCACCAGGGACGCAACTCGAATCGATTGGCCAGACCGCCAACGATCCTGATTTAGATGTGTGGTGGGAAGAATCGATGGAATTTGACGGCCAGACCGCCAAGTTTATCGGGAAGGTCCGCGCGGAACTCGGACTGAGCCGGATGCGATGCGAACAGATGGATGTCGGCCTGTCGTCGCGCCTGTCGTTCACGGAAACACAACGCGAGCAGCAACCCGAACTGAGCACAGTCCACTGCAAGGAGAATGTGACTTTTGAGAGTTCGGCCTATGAGGGAACGAAACTGGTCCAAGTGCAACGCGGAAAGGTGGCCGAGTTCAAGATCGAACACCTGAAAGGGACCTCCTCGGCGCAGGGACCGGGGCAGATCCAAGTCTTGCAACGGGACAAAAAGAATGCACTCGTTCAGCGAGATCTGATTCAGGCCAATCGACCGATCGATTCTGTCAGTTCGGTGTGGACATTCACCTGTATCGATTTCAAAGATCGCATGATTGGCAAGATTCGCGAGCAAAGATCGACCTTTTTCGATTCAGTGCTGATCGTGCATGGCCCCGTCGAACGGACGACCGATAAGATCGATGCAGATCACCTTCCGCCACTGGCAGGCAGTATGCGCTGCGACGAACTGGAGTTCTCACACCATTCCAAGGGGCCGAATCAGCCTGTGGATTATCAGCAGTTGGTCGGCAAGGGGAATGCCCGTATCGAAGGCCGCGGCTTTTATGCGAATGCCAGCGAGATTAGTTACGACGGCGCGAAGGGGCTGTATATGCTGCGTTCTTACGGCAACCAGAGTGCCACGATCGCCCAGGACAATAATGGCCGCCGCCACGAAGCCAACGGGCGCCGGATCGAATTCATTCCTGCGACAAAGACGGTGAAAGTCGACTGGGCCACTGGCGCGAGCGGCAGCCCTTAATTTGCCGCCGCTTTTCTTAAACCGGCGCTCAAGATTTCAGCGTCAACGGAGTCGCTCTTCGCGAGAACTCAGCTAGGTTCACTCTAATTCTTTGCGCAACAGCGATTTGAATTCGAACTCGCGATACTGAAATCTTGCGCGATGCAGAGAATTCATTCCGCATTGGTTTGAATTCATGCGCGCAAGTGCATTCAGGTAAATCTATTGGGTAGAACCCATGCACGATTCAGCTGGTTCAAATCGGCGATCGAAATACCGACATCTTGGCTTTGCCCGCGAAGGATTGTACCTTTTTCGATGATCATTGACTTTACTTTTTGTTTATAAAATGAAATTAAAAATTGACAAAGTAAACATGTTCACTATCCTTGAGTTGATAGAAACGAGCACTCCGTAACTCGGGGGAATCAATGCCAGAGAATGAGACCTTGGTATATGACCCGACGACTGTCAGCTGATGTGGCGCTGTCGGAAAGCTGATGGACGATGGGAAAACTCCAAACGCGGATTTTCCGTCAATCCAAACTAATGTCTACAAAGCCATTTCACTGGCTTTAGGAGCCATCTCATGACGACCGATCCCGCCTCGCCGCGGATCATCGGCCAGCGGTTGGCCGAGGCAAGAAAAGCTAGATCCATCAAGCAGGAAGACGCTGCCGAACATATCGGGGTGAGCCGTCCCACGTTTATCGCCATTGAGAAAGGGGAACGAGCCGCCAAGTCTGCAGAGATCATTAAACTTGCCGCTTTTTACGGCCAACCGGTCAGCCAGTTCGTCCGCACGATGGAACCGTTGACCGACTTTCTGCCGCATTTCCGGGCGGCAATGGAGAAAGTGAAACCTGGCGATGTCGAGCGACTCAAGGCGGCCATCGGTGAGTTCAAGCAATTTGTGGAGAATTACCTTGATCTCGAACAGAGGATGAAGGCTCCCATGCGGATGAACTATCCGCAACTGGTTGAATTGAACCCGCACGTCAATGTCAGCGAACTCGCCGAGGATGTGGCGAACCGCGAGCGTCAGCGACTTGGTCTGGGTGACCAACCTATCCAGAACATTCGTAGCCTACTGGAGTCGGATGTGGGAGTTCGAATCTTCTTCGCCCGCTTGCCGCCGATGTTTGCGGGTATGTACATTTTCGTTGAAGGTCTCGGAGGGTGCATGCTGATCAACAGTGTCCATCCCCCTGACAAACAGCGTGCCTCCATTTCGCACGAGTACGCCCACTTGATCGTGGACCGCTACACTGCTGGCATCGACTACCTGACCATCTTCGGTAGAAAGCCAGCCAACGAGCGTTTCGCGGAATCGTTCGCGATGAGCTTCCTGATGCCCGCATCATCGGTGCGATTTCGATTCAATGAAATCGTGAACGCGACGGGCAACTTCCAAGTCGGTGATCTGGTGAAGTTGAAACACCGTTATTTTGTCTCAATGGAAGCCATGGCCTTACGGCTGGAATCACTAGGCCTGCTCAAGCAGGGAACGTGGGAATTGCAAAAGGAGCGGGGATTGCCCATCCGCGAAGCAGAAAAGAAGCTGGGGCTGATTGTCGAGGCCAAGCCTGAACCGGCGTATCCAGATCGCTACAAGTTCCTCACCGTGCATGCATACGAGCGAGGGGAACTCAGTGAGAAGGAAGTGGCAAACTACCTGCGTTGTGACATCTGGGAAGCCCGTAGGGTGATCCAGGAGTCGATGTTCAGCGTTGAAGTGGATGCCGACGGCTACAGTCACCCCATGCATGCAGACTTCGAAGCATCATTATTAGTCGATCACTCCTGAATCACCGACCGGAACCACAAAATGCCGGTCGTCATACTTGATGCCTGCGCAACTCTGAATCTGTACGCCAGCGGTCGGTTCGTGCCGATCCTGACGGCCTTACCAAACGATTGGTATCTCCCAGCAGCTGTCGAGAGGGAGTCTCAACGGTACCGCCAACCAGATCCAGCCGACCCTGAAAAGCTCATCGTCGTGCCGATTGATCTTCTTCCCACGATCGAGAGTGGGATTTTAAATCGATGCGATTGCGAGAGCGACGAAGAGGTCGATCTTTATGTCGAATTGGCGGCGCAAATCGGCGATGACGGAGAGTCGATGGGCTTAGCGATTGCCAAATGTCGTGGCTGGTCCGTGCTGACGGATGACAAGAAGGCTCGCAGGATTGGGAAGGACTTAGGCGTGAGCCTACTGGCTACGACCGAGGTCATGAAACAATGGTCAGATTTAGTTAGGCCAACCGCAACGGAGCTCTCGGTAGTGCTCGAAGCAATTGAGCGGTTTGCAAACTATCGCCCAGGACGAGGGGCTGAACACTTTGACTGGTGGGTCTCTGCCATCAAGGCTAGCGGCAAATAACCGTCGTGGACTCCGCTTCGAGGCACCTATTCTCATCCTGTTCATGATGCAGCGTCTTGTCGGCCCGCCAGTCCCCTTATTCCAAATTAATCGTCTCACCATCGTTCATCGTAAGCTCGGCCATTCTGGCGATGCTGTCCCTTACTTCGCCACAGAGAACTTATGCACTGTCGTCTGCGTGTAGGTCTCGCCTGGATTCAGGCGTGTCGTCGGGAATTCGGGACGGTGCGGAGAGTCGGGATAGTGTTGGGCTTCCAGGCAGAAGGCTCCGTGCTTGGGGGCATTGCCGGTTTTGGCGTTTCCTTCCAGGAAGTTGCCGGTATAGAACTGGATGCCGGGTTCGGTCGTGGAGATTTCCATGACTCGGCCGGACTTGGGTTCGACGATCTTGGCGGCTGGTCGCAGTTCACCGATCTTTCCGTCGACGACATAGCAATGATCGTAGCCGCCGGAGCCGTTGACTGGTTGTTCGATTCGCTCGCCAATCTTGTGCGGTTTCAGGAAGTCCATCGGCGTTCCCTCGACCGTGGCCAGTTCGCCCGTGGGGATCCCGGTTTCGTCGACCGGCAAGTACTTGGAGCCAGTCAGCGTCAAATCATGATCGAGGACCAGGCCGTTGCCGGCTCCGGCTAAGTTCCAATAGGCATGGTTCGTCAAATTCAGGACGGTGGCCTTGTCTGTGGTGGCCTTGTAGTCGATGCGAAGTTCGTTGTCGTCGGTCAGTGTGTAGGTGACCGTGGTGATCAGTTTGCCTGGATAACCTTCTTCGCCATCGGGACTGACATAGGTCAGCTTCACTCCGGCTTGCTTGTCATTCTGGAATGGCTCGGCCGTCCACAGCTTCTTCATGAAGCCTTCTTTGCCGCCATGCAGCGTGTTCGGGTCATTATTCAGGAACAGCTCGTACTCGTTGCTATCGAGCGAAAATTTGCCGCCCGCGATACGATTGGCGAAGCGACCGCACGCACCGCCGAAGTAGGGGGCGTTTTCGAGATACGCTTTGCAATCGGGAAGGCTGAGCGTGACGTTTTCCAGTTTGCCATCGCGATCGGGAACTTCGACCGACGTGATGATCGCGCCCAGGTCAATCAAGGCGACCTTCATTCCCTGGCGATTTCCCAGGCTGTACTGGGTGACTTCTTCGCCGGTGGCAGTTTCGCCAAATGGTTCTCGTTGGACGGTCAGCATGTTCTTTTCCGCGATGTCTGGTGCTTGTTTGGATGGCTTAGTGATGACGGTGGGCCTGGACGATGATTCACAGCCGATGACTGCGACACAGCATCCGAACAGCAGCCCCGCGGCCAGCCCTTGTCGCAACGATTTCATGTTGTTCAATCCTGGAAGATGCTCTGAATGACTACGAAGACGTGGGTATCTTGGGGACCGCTTTGGATGCGGTCAAGCGATCCTTAAATCTTGCGATACGGTCGTGGGTGATGATCGTTGTTTTGGGTTCGATTTGGGGGCCATGGAGGCCGCATCGGTATCGACACATCTTACCCCAGAGCAATCTGAATGATCGTCGGTCGGTTCACTGTCCTCAGGCCCAAGGGGCCGGTACTTTATTCAGCCAGGGCCCTTTGGCCCTGGAATTAGGCCCATCATTAGACTTCCAAAGGCCTGAAGGGCCGGACATTTCAGGGGGGGCGATTTCAAAATGAGGGGCTAATGGGCCGGCCCTTCAGGCCTCAAGAGATGTAAATAGAGGTTCTGTTCCGGGGCCGAAGGGCCCCGGCTGGGCAAAGTTCCGGCCCCCTTGGGCCTCATGACAGAGGCCAAAGAATCCCAAAACGAATGCATCAGTGTCGTATGTGGATATCTATGAAGTGGCCGTGCTGATGAAGAGGAAGACACGGCGACGCCGAGGACTCCGACACCGTGGCACCCCCCAGAGAAGTCAATCATGGTTTGTATTCGGCTCGCGTTCAATCGTGCCAAATGCGAGCAATTTCTTGTGATAGCGGGGCGAGTTGATGGGAATCACTGGGAGGGTGATCATCGGCATCCCGAGGCCACAGATGAAACGGGGTTCTTTGACGAACAGAGTGCTATCGCCTGCTCCAGTCGTTTCGATGCCAATTCGATTCGTTGACTTTTGGATGCGATTCCGAAGTTCGTAATCAGCTTCGCGCTCGATCTTGATCGTCCGTCCGTCCGCCAGCTTGATCGAGTCGCCCTCGATTTCCACCACTGTTGCCGCATTCGGGAGCGGATCGTTATCGACTAGCCGGAGATAGCGAATGCCGATGACGCCGAACAGTTGGTTCAGGATCAGAGCCAGTGCCGCGACAACAAGCTGGAGGGTGTGGGTTTTCACGTAATTTCGCAAAGCCGATGGTAAGGCAGAATTACGGTATGACATCGATCCCGATAGAAAATCATATCAGACAAGACACGAACTCAAGCAATCAATCCGCTGAATCACGAGTTGGTGAATTTTGAATCCGCAGGCAGGCGGTCCAAGACCGGTTTCCTGATCACGATTGTGTCGGCGGCGAAATCGCCCACTCGCTGGCGGAAGCGACTGAGTGTGACTGTGAACGCGGCGGGCAGCCATCCGAAGCACAGGACGGCATCGATCAACAGCAGGATCTCTCGGAACATCGCTCGCAAAAGTCCGCACGGCCGTAGCGTCGTGCGGACGACTCGCAGGCCAAACAACCATTTGCCGGGACTAATTCCCCACACTCCTTCCCCGATCCCCAAGACAAATAGCCAGGTCACGAAATACAACAGTAACCCCAAGACACCGAACACCAGCATCTTCATGATGTTGAGATCGAGCTCGGAAAACTTCTCCATCCACCACTCTTGCGCTTCGGCCTGTGACCCGATGAACGTCCACTGCAGGGCCACAATCGGTCCCATGATGAGCAGCCAGTCCACTCCCTTGGCGAGAACTCGCCGCAAAAACGGCGCGAGTTCGACGGTCGAGTTTCCGTACTCGTAGCGACTGCTGCAATAAGCATTCATCAGCCACGTCACGAGGACGGCGTAAATCAGCATCACAATGAACGCGACCCACCAGAATTTTGAAATGGTCTGAGTCAGTCGCTCCATCATGAGGCCCGTTTTAAGCGACAGCTTGGAGGTCTTGGTTCCATCAGCCTGGATCTCGGCCAGCGACAACTTATTCCCCAGCGTCTGGCTGACCAGATAGGCTGTCTGGCCATCCGAAACGAGTTTTGAAGTCAGGACAAAGCCAGACTGTTCGGTCTCAATCGACTGTTTCCAAGCTCCCTCTGTCAGCCGAGAAATGGAGAACTTTGTCTTCATTTCGCCAGTCGACTTCTTTGCGGCCAGCAGCGGGCCTTGTGCGTCTGCTCCCACTTGAAACTTGGGGTGAATTCCCGCGGAAATCCAATTTGAGAGCGGTGTCGGCGCATTTTCGGTGACGAGGGCCGATGCGGTTCTCTCGGGGATGAGTTCCAGCTTGTTGGAGTAAAGCACGTTCGTGCCGTCCGAGCAGAAGAGATGGATCTGCCCGTTGGCGTTCACGACCTTAATTTCGACAACACCACCAAACCCGAGGAGGGAGTTAAGCTCTTTCGCAGCTCCTTCAGATTCATCAGCGGTCAGTTCTGCACTCGCGGTGGGAGGCAGCAGCACGCGACCCTCTTTCTGCCAGGTGCTACCAGTCCAGACATGCAAGTGGGAAGTCGGCAGACTGTCATCGGCGATCGATGGCGAATCGATGATGGTGGCCAGCTTGCCTTCGTAGATGAAGATCGGCTCGTTGGAAATGGTGGTTCCCGATGATGTCTCTTGCACCTCGTCACTCTGGATCCGGATCACCGTTGATCCGTTGACGCCCCACAGACCTGATTCATCAGCCACCAAGTCGATCTGTCCCGCCGACTTCTGCATGCCGATTTCTCGCGACTCTCCGCTGGCGAGATCAAAAACGGTGAGCGACTGTCGGCTACTAACGGGATTGAACGGGTTGACCGAGAGGTTGGGGACGTACAGCTTCCCTTGTGACATCACTGAATGGTCAACCAGCGGGATCGAGCTTTGAAAGACTTCCGTGAAAGTGATGGGCCAGTGGAGCGCCACCGCGATCAGCGTCGGCGCAACTGAGTATAGCGCGAACGAACCGAGCGTGAGCACGATGATGGAGATGACGTATCCCGCCTTCAGTGGCGGGGGAGACGAATCGTCGGTTGGCATGGCTTGATCCTTGAGGTCTGCATCGATCCCGTTGAGATCTGAATACGTAAATGAGCTTTGGCTGGATCACGAGAGAGATGCGACTTCTGAAGCCGCCGTTGTAGCGGTTCCGTCAGGCTCACGCCACGGCGTGACTTCGGCGTGCGGGATTTCGCGAGTTAATTGACCGCGTGTGATGCTGCTCACTGCAATCATGAGTGAGGGGCCGTGTCCTCAGTCAAAGACACGGCCATGTCGAGGACTCCAAGTCCGTGGCACCCCAGTTAGTCGTCAGAGTCCAGTGACTTCGTGCAGTCGATCAGCAGCCAGAAGATGCCGCTGGCCAGGTACATCGCCGCGACCAGTAAGAAGAGCGGGCCCCAGTCCATTGTCTTGACGTACGCGCCGTCGACCAGCGTCTTCGTCGTGTTCAAGTCCAAGACCCATCCAAATACGAGCGGCATGACCACGCCGCCGATTGTTCCCGCTGTGTTGATGATGCTGAAGACCGTCGCCGAACACCGTCCGCCGAGATCGGTGCATGTTCCCCATGTCGTCGGCTGACTCCAGTCGCTGAAGAACTTGGCACTCATCAAAGCGATGCTCGCGGCAATTGCACCCTCTTGCTCACTGACAATGTAAAGCATGACGCAGCCGATGAGCTTGCCGACAAATCCGATGCCACTGCGCGACCAGCGGCGATTTCCTGTGGTACGGATCAGCCGGTCGTTCAACCAACCCCCCGCGATCCCGCCGAGTGCTCCACCCCATAACGGAAGGCTGCTCAGCCAGCCGACATTCTTGATGTCCAGATTGTGACGATACAAAAAGTACGAGCCGATCAGCGTGGCAAAGACCAGATCCGAACCCGCGTCCAGGAACTGCTGCACCATGAAGCACAGCAGGCTGCGACTGCGAGCGGCCTTTGACCAGGGCAGAGTACCTCGCAGAGATTGAACGACGCCGCCTTCCGCGATCAACTCGCGTTCGGCATCGTTCACCTGAAGATGGTCAGCGGGCGAGTTGCGGTACAAGCACAAGAACGCGACGCCAAACAGAACGCCAACGATGCCCATCACTCCCAAGGCGGCCTGCCAGCTTAAGCCACACCACCCCATCAAGACTGTTCCCAAAATAATGGGCGACATCGCTCCACCGGCGCGACCGAAAGTGGTAGCCACCCAACCTTGCACCGTGGTGCGTGTCCGCAGGGGAAACCAGACGCGCGTGACTTTCGTCAGGCCGGGATAGCAGCCTGCCTGAGCAACCCCGAACACGAGCCGCAGTCCGGCGATCCCATATAGGCTGGAGATCAATCCGAATCCCATCAGTGCGATTGACCACAGAACGATGCTGGTTCCCAGGAACAGATGGGGGCCGAATAAATCGATGATCACACCGCTGGGGATTTGTCCTCCGGCGTAGGTCCAATAGAACAAGGAGGTGAAGAATCCTCCCTCGGTGTTGTTGAGCCCGTGCGCTTCCTGAAGCTTGGGCAGGACGATATTCCAGGCGTATCGGTGGAGGTAAAGAAACCACGATGTTCCGCAGGCCAGACAGAACATCAACCAGCGAACTCGCGACGGTGCTTCGACAGAAACCGAGTTGTCGGTCGCCATAGGTAGTCTGCTCGCAGGCGGGGTTCGAAGGACCATCAAATGCGGACGGCACCTGAGGTCAGGCGAGCATCATGGGGTGCGGTTCTGCGGATTCACAGCGTGTTGGCATTGAATTCGGGAGAACGAAGTTTCAGAGTTGTCACGTCGGCGAACAGTTGAACTTTATCAAGAGCCTGCGTTCCGCGTATTCTCAAACGGCGTCTCTCCGTTTCCGTCGCTCTCCCGACCTGAATGAACCGAGTCTTCTGACGTGAATCTGGTTGCCTGTTGTATCGTGTCTGTGCTGACGATCTACGCGATCACGGTCGCGTGCTTGCTGCTCGTGCGGAATGTGTCGCGGGGCAAACGTGTCATCGGCTGGTCGTCCGGTGTGCTCCTGGCGCTCTGCCCATTGCTGATTCCCGCCAATGAGGTGATCGCGCGAGCCTTGGTGAGCGTGCTGTGTGCGGATGCCTGGTTCAGGAGTGTGGATCTTGCGCGAGTGTTGGGTCGAAGGCGAGCGACATCGCCAAGTCTTTTGCAGTACCTGGAATTTCTGATTCCGTTCCCGACGTTTCTGGCAGTCTTTGACGATCGAAAGCGTCGAGCTTCCATGAAGATCGAATCGATCGAAATTTGGCGCGTCGCGATCGCCGGATCACTGGTGCTCATCGAGCTTGGGTCGCTGCATCTGCTGTTCAACGTTCCCGCTCTGAGAGCGAGCTTTCTTCTCGACCATTTTGTCAAACTGCTGTTGTTCGTCGTAACGACTGAAACTTTGTCGCAGTTGGCGATGGGGCTGGAACATCTGGCGGGATTCGAAACTGTGCCAATCATCCGCCGGGCGTTTCTATCGCGAACCGTTGGTGAATTCTGGTGCCGTTACAACACGCGAGTTCATCGATGGCTGCAATGCAACGTGTTTGTCCCCTGCGGAGGACTGAAGTCGCCGGTCCGGGGTGTGGTGCTGGCGTTCTTTGTCAGCGCCGTGTTCCACGAACTGATGTTCGGAATCGCGACCTCACGGTTCGACGGCTATCAGTTTGCGTTCTTCATGCTGCAGGCACCGGCGGTGCTGTTCTCGCAGAAGATTGAGCGGCTGAGATCCAGATATGGAGCAGTGATCTCTTCCATCAATCGATTGCTGACGATTGTTTGGTTCAGTATCTCGTCGATGCTGTTCTTTCACGGCGTCGATCGCGTGTTCCATCTGGTCTACACCAGCCAACCGTGGCTTCCTTAGCTCGAATTATTCCTGGTGCGATAGCCAGCATTCTTCCGTCATTCCCGCGCAGGCGGGAATCCAGCGAGTGAACTGGCGGTATTGCTGCAGGTCTGGATCCGCATCGAAAGATGGATTCCCGCCTGCGCGGGAATGACGGGATTGGGCTAAAAGTAGGCGGCACACTCCGTGTGCCGAGTTCCCTCACGTGTCCGCCAAGCAAGATTCGGACAGCAAGGTCACTCAGCACACGGAATGTGCCGCTACATTCGCGACCGCATCTCAGGAATGCGGTCGCGATTTGAATTGCCGCTTCTTCAAAATGCGATCGATCTGGATGATCTCACCGTTGTGCACGGTGAGCGTCACCTGACCATTTTTCAGGCCGTGCAGTGCTTCACGGACGCTGAGGTCCACGAAGGCACTTCCCTGCACAGTCACTTCATGAGCGACTGTCTGCACGGGAATGTTTTCAATCGCCATGGCTTATCTCCAGATCAATGGCGTCTTCGATTCACAAAACATCTACGGGTCAGGCCATGATTTCGCGAACGACGTTGCCGGCGACATCCGTCAGGCGGAAGTCTCGGCCGGCGTATCGATAAGTCAGGGCTTCGTGGTCCAATCCCATCAGGGCGAGTAGCGTGGCATGCAAGTCCATCGTGTGCATGCGTCCTTCCACGGCGTGCGTGCCGTATTCGTCGGTCGCGCCGTACGAGAATCCCTTCTTCACGCCGGCTCCGGCCATCCACATTGGATAACCTGTGATGTTGTGATCGCGGCCGTCGACCCCTTGCGCGGTTGGCAGACGACCAAACTCACTGCCGAACAGAACGAGGGTGTCTTCGAGCAGGCCGCGTTGTTCCAGGTCGGCCAGCAGGGCGGCGGTCGGTTGATCGGTCGCCGCGGAATTGGCGATCAGGCCTTTGTGCAAGTTGTTGTGATGGTCCCAGCCACCTTGACGGATCTGCACGAATCGCACTCCTGCTTCACTCAGGCGGCGAGCCAGAATGCACTGACGAGCGAAGCTGCCGGCGGGGCCGGGCTTGACCCCATAGGCATCCAGCACGGATTGCGGTTCCTTGGAGATGTCCAGCAAATCAGGGACCTGGCCCTGCATGCGGAAGGCGAGTTCGTACGATTCGATCACGCCATCCAACTCGCTGGGAGCACCCGGGACGGCTCGTAAATCGCGATTCATATCTTGAACGAGATCAATCTGCTTGCGTTGCAGTGGTGATAAGACCTGCGGTTTCAGATTCGGCAAGAATCCCGAATCATTGATCCGCGTTCCCTGGAAGTGAGCGGGCAGGAAGGCACTGCCGTAGTTCACCGCTCCGCCAAAGTTCGGGGACGGGTTGATCGTGATGTAACCGGGGAGGTCCTGGTTCTCGGTTCCCAGCCCGTACAGCAACCACGATCCCATCGAGGGACGGGTCAATGATGCGACACGAGCTCCCGTATGCAACTGAATGACCGCCTGAGGATGAGCGGGGGTATCCGTGTGCAGGCCGCGGATGAAGCACAGCTTGTCGACATGCTGAGCGACATTGGGATAGAGCTCGGAAACAGGAGTCCCCGACTGTCCATGCTGCTGGAATTTGAACTTCGAGGCGACCAGCTTTCCTCCGCCTGGGCCGGGCTTGCCGTCGTTGTCTTGCAGCTTCGCCTTGTATTCGAACGTGTCGACCGGTGACATCGCCCCTTCCATAAACAGGAAGATGATTCGCTTGGCTTTAGCGGGCAATTGCTGTGGCTTCGGGGCCAGCGGGGCTGTGACCGATGCGGCTCGGGCAGGCTTGTTTTGCAGACCGAGCATCCCGGCCAGGGCGAGATAACCAAAGCCGGTGCCAGCGGCTTGTAGAGCTTTACGGCGAGAGAATGCTGAGTCAGAGACTTGATCGTTGAACATGAGAGCGATCCTTATTGCGGGGCGATTAAGCCGTGAGTGAGAATTCCATACTGGAACTTGGTGACTATCGAACAAACCGGAATTCGCCTGAACCCAGCAGGGCTTGGACCAGGCTGGCCCAGGCGGCTGTCCGGGCATCGCGAGACTGCACCGCTTCTTCAGTGGTGACCATCTCGGTCTGCTCAACATCGTCCGGGTTTGCGACGAGTGCCGCTGCTTGTTGTGCGGCGGCTAGACCTCCCGCTTTGGCTGCAATCAGGTTGGCGGGTTCGGCCGCATCGGCAGGACGTTGAGCTTCGGCCAGGGCCGCTTGCTCGCGTTGCTGGACCGCTGCGAATTCTTCGGCCAATGCTTCACCGGCGACCGACTGGTATTCGGCCAGATAGAACTGAGCACGCTGCACTTCGGTCGGCGATGGTGTTCGGCCGACTGTTGTCAGATAGGCTGCTTCGATACGAGTCTGATCGTTGAGATTGCTGTTCGCCAGCAAGGTTTCGGCGGTTGCCAACGAGTTGCGTCGCACGAAGGCATCGTTCAGCAGGTACAAGGCCTGGGTCGGCACTGTCGTCGAATCGCGACTTCCCGTGACCAGGCCTTGATCGGCGAAGTCGAATACTTCCAGCGATGTTGGGACCAGCGTTCTCAACAGCGGTAGATAGACGCTGCGTGCGCGGCTGTTTCGACCTGCGTCAACCATGCGTTGCGCTTCGGTTCCATTATTACGAAGTTCGATCACTTTGAGTTCGGCAGCGACTGAGCCCGTTGGTCGAGTCCGATCGAGCACACCGGCGGCGGCCAGCATGGCATCGCGCAACTCTTCGGCTTGCAATCGGCGTGGGCTATGTCGCCAGACCCAACGATTGGCTGGATCCAGAGTCAGCTGCTCGTCGGTGGCTGCGGAACTCAGGCCGTAGGCGCGGGTCAACACGAGGCGTCGAACGAGTCGCTTCAACGACCAGCCGTCTGCGACGAATTCGTTGGCCAGATAGTCCAACAGTTCGGGGTGCGAAGGGGTGTCGCCCGTGATTCCGAAGTTGTCGACACTACGGACCAGGCCCGCCCCAAACAGGTGGTGCCAGGTGCGGTTGACGATGACTCGCGATGTCAGCGGATTCTTGGGACTGGTCAGCCATTGAGCGAGTTCCAGTCGGCCGCTCTTATCAGCAGGGACGCTCGGTTGACCTTCGAATTCAACCAGCTTCAGGAACCCACGTTGAGCGATTGGTCCCAGCTTTTCGGCTTCACCGCGGATGCGGATCTCGGTGTCGCCAACCTTGGCGGCATCTCGAAGTCCCATGGCGACTTCACCGAAGGCGGCGGGGTCGCTGAGGGACATGTATTCGGCTTGCAGACGATTCCATTTCTGTCGAGCGACTTGTCGCTTGGGTCGGCCGTTCGGAGCCTTTTCGTCGCCTTCGGCCGAGTCACGCAGGGTCTCGAACGCGGTGCGAGCGTCATCGGCAGCCTGCTTGGCTTTGGCCATCTTCGCTTCCTGTTCCGCATCGAGTTGTGACGCTGCCGACAGGACGAGCAGCATCTTTGGGTCGTAGTAGTCGAGTCCGCCGCCACCCATCTTGTTTCGCAGTCCCGAGCAATCATCGGTGCTGTGGAAGATCCCGGCCAGGCTGTAGTATTCGCTGGTCGAAATCGGGTCGAACTTATGGTCGTGGCAACGAGCGCAACTCGCAGTGACGGCCAGTACCGATCGGCTGACGGTGTCGATCTGTTCGTCGATGTTGTCCATGATGTAGCGGACTTTGAATCGCTGATTCACATCCTTGACGCCGATGGCCAGGAAACCGGTCGCGATCTTCTGCTCTTTGCTTTGTGCTTCGGAGTCCGCGGGCAATAGGTCGCCGGCGACTTGTTCGCGGATGAACTGGTCGTAGGGTTTGTCTTTGTTCAGGGCGTCAATGACATAGTCGCGGTAGCGCCAGGCGTGTGGGTATGGAAGGTTGCGGGCCGAGCCGGTCGACTCGCCGAAGCGAGCCACATCCAGCCAGTGGCGACCCCAGCGTTCACCGAATGCAGTTGACTGAAGCAGGCGATCCACGACAGTTTCCAACGCGTTGCTCGATTGATCCGCCTGGAACGCGGCGATCTCGGCTGGTGAAGGCGGCAAGCCGGTCAGGTCAAACGTCACGCGCCGCAGCAGGGTCAAACGGTCAGCGTCGGCAACGGGGGTCAGTCCGACATCATTCAGTTTGGACAACAGGAATCGGTCGATGTTGTCTCGGGGCCAGGCGCTGCCGGGGAGGGCGGGAACCTCTGGCGATTTCAATGGTTGCCAAGACCAGTGCTCTTTTCGCAGACGATCGTATTCGGGAGAACTGGCCGTTAGATCGTCGGGGATCTCCAACGCGGGCCACACCGCACCGTCCTTGATCCACTGCGACAGGATGTCGATTTGTTCGTCGGTCAGCCGATTGTTTGGCGGCATCTTCAGCTTGTTGTCGGTATGACTGATCGCCTTGATCAACAGACTTTCTTCGGGCTTGCCGATCACCAGAGCCTTGCCGCGACCACCACCTTGCAGCAGGCCGTTGTGATCGTCGACTCGCAACCCGCCAGCCGCTTTGTTGTCCGCCGAATGGCAGTTGTAGCAGTTCTCGACCAGCAGCGGCCGGACCTTCTTTTCGAAGAACTCCAGCTTCGCAGGATCTTGCTTGGCATCAGCTTGCCCAAACAGATATTGGGTGGGGCTGATCAGCATCCCCGCTGTGAACACGGCCAGACTGAGACGGCGTAGCTTCATTTCCAATGACCCTCGTATCGTGATGTCGGTTGTTGCAATTTGTTAGTTAGTAAGTCGGGATTATTTCTTGTTCTGCTGATTCTGTTGCCGACGGTTGGCCCCGGCAGGAGCGTTCTGTGGCCACAACGGCTCATGCAGTTCCTTGCTCCAGTCGGCGAACTCGGACTTCAACTGAGCGACCACGTCGGGATGCTTGGCGACGACGTCCGTTTGTTCGCCGATGTCTTTGGAGAGATCGAACAGTTGCTCTTCGCCGTTGCGTAACTTCAGCAGCTTGTAATCACCTTTGCGGATCGCATGCTGTTGTCCGAACCGCCAGAACAAGGCGGCATGCGGAGCTGTTTTGACTTCACCCTTCAGGTATGGTGTCAGGTTGACGCTGTCGTACTTGCGGTCCGTTACCAGGGGAACACCTGCCGCAGCGGAGGCCGTGGCGAACACGTCGAGCGAGATTACTGGTTCGTTGTAGACAGCGCCGGCAGGGATTTGTCCGGGCCAGCGAACCACGAACGGGACGCGGATGCCACCTTCCCAGACGGTGGCCTTCACGCCATTGAGCGGCGTGTTGTGACTGCCGTTGGCTTGCGTCGGTCCACCGTTGTCGGCGATGAAGAATACCAGCGTATTCTGGGCGACTCCCGACTTGTCCAACTGCCCCAGCACCTTGCCGACCGCATCGTCCAGCGAGGACAACATAGCCGCATAGGAGCGTCGTTTAGAATCGGAGATATTCTTGAATTGCTCCAGCTTCTCGGACTGCGTATCCAGTGGGGTGTGAACGGCGTTGAACGTCAACAGTAGCAGGAATGGATTGGCGGCATTTCGTTCCACGAACGAGGCGGCTTCTCGACCGAAGGCGTCCGTCAGATAGGCGGGCTCTTGAATCTCTTCGCCATTGCGGAAGATCCCTTTGCTGACGCCGTTCTTACCTGGCACGTAAGGATGCGCGCCACCGAGGAATCCGTACGATTCATCGAAGCCGCGTTGCTTCGGTTGGAATCGATCGGAGAATCCGAGATGCCACTTGCCGACCAGCCCAGTGTGATAGCCCGCCTTTTTCAACTGGTTGGCCAGTGTGATTTCGGTCGTGGGCAGTCCGAATCGATCCTGCTCTTCTTCCGTTTGCTGACCTGGATTGAATTCGTGACCGAACCGTTGCTGGTAGCGACCGGTGAACAGGCCGGCTCGTGTTGGGCTGCAGACGGGGCAACTGACATAGCCGCTGCTGCAGCGAGTTCCACTGCGAGCTAATCCATCCAGGTTGGGGGTTGGCACATCGGTGCCCCCTTGAAATCCCAGGTCGCCGTATCCGAGGTCATCCGCCACGATGACGACGACGTTCGGTTTCGGAGTCTCCGCCGCTTGCGTTTGCGAAGACGCAACCACCACGGTCGCGGCCAGGGCGACGATGCTGGCGATGTTGAGCTTGAATAACTGTTTCATGAACCCGATCCCAATTTTTAGTACTGTTCGCGAGATGTCGTTTATCGGTCTGACGCCAAGGCTTGTGGTGGGGAGGCATTCGATTGCAGGTCGAAATCGACCCAGTTTGAGGCGCGTTCCACTTCACGAACCAGGGTGGTGCTGGTGTTGTAGGCGGCGGGAACGCGCTCTTTGAATCGGCCGTCGCCGGAAGGGGAGAACGTGGTGATCAGCACCTTATGTTTGCCAACCACGGCACCGTGTTGGTTTTTGGAATACCGCAAGCGGTACTTGCCGTCGGGGCCCGTTTCACCGATCGATGGTCTCACTTTTCCCGTCCGGTCATCGGGCTGAAATTCAACGATCGCATTCGGCAGCGGCTGGCCGTCCAACAGGACAACTCCTTCGACAGTGCTCAAGGGGACTCCTGATGAGCCGCAACCAACAAACAACACCGCCGCCGCGAGCCCGAACGCGAGAGTTTGAATTTGTCGCGATGTGATCATGATTTACGGATCCTTATCTTCCGGGACTTGCACGAATAATCGGGCAAGAGCTTGTTAATAGTCGCCAATAATCAATCCGTCCGCTCGCTGACCTAACCGTTGGTAGGTGCCGACGTACGACTGCGGATTGGCTGGATCAGCCAGGGTGTTGTCGAAGTGAATGTTTTGTGACACAAATCGCACCGATCCATCGGCCAGCAGGAAGTGAGTGCCGCCCGTGTGAGCACTGTGGAAGGCTCGCGGAGCGTTCGTGCCGGGAAAATTGATCTGCCAGTTCGTGATGCCTGTGATCTGTCGCAGGCCGACATCGCCGTTGCCCGTGTAGTTGCGAGTTCCGACCCAGATCGCCGAGAGGTAGTCCCAGTTTCGTTCGCCAACCATGAACGTGTTCGATGTTCCATCGGTGATGTCTCGCACACCGATCCGGCTGGCAGGCCAGAAGATGCCGAAGGGATCTTTTGCGGTGGTGATCCAATCGACCCCGTGCGACCAGCGCGTCCCATGGACGCCCACGTAGCTGGACGTTCCGACATTGGTGTCGCCAAAAATGGGATTGGAGAACGGTCGTTGATCGTTGGTGTCTGGAGCGACATCGGTCGGGCAGCGATAGACGCGCAACACCGTTTGAGTGAGCGGACGCAAAGTGGCCTGCTGCATCAACAGGCACAACTCGAGATTGCTGACACCAAGTTGGTTGTACAGATTGGCCTGATCCAGTTGCGGCAGGATATAGGCTGCCCAGCCGTAGGCGGCGGCGCGATTCGCGGTGGTCAGGTCCACCGAATAGCCCGCGTCGGGTGACTGCGACGACAAGCCATTGCCAGGTGGAAAGACCTGGTACTGGTCGTGATAGTTGTGCAGTGCCAGACCGATCTGCTTGAGATTGCTGCGGCACTGTGTGCGGCGAGCGGCTTCGCGCGCTTGTTGAACGGCGGGGAGGAGCAATGAGATGAGAACCGCGATGATGGCGATCACCACCAGCAGTTCGATCAGAGTAAACCCGCGTGTGCGGCGAGTTCGAGTGGTTGTATTCATCTGAGAGACTCCAGCATTTTGAACTTCAGGAACGGACTGCAAATCGAGACGGTATTGAAGTGCGTGTTGAGTTAGCGATCTCGATGAGCAACGAAGCGTTTCAGCGCGTCGGGTGACACGCGGATCCGGTCCACGACATCGGTCACTTCGGGAATGCGCCGAACGATTTGCAGCGCCAAAGCCTTGGCGTAATAGCTGGAGACAACCCCGTCGAGTTCGACAAAGCCGCACAGCAAGCCGCGAGCGGCGATGCGGTGAAAGCGTTGAGGGTCGACTGTGTTCAGTTCTTCTGAAACACGCGGGCCAAGAGACAGATGCTGAGGAACTTGCTGTGAATGCGCGAATGCCACCACGATAGAATCCTTATGCTGCTGAGGGCCGCGCAGTCTGTGCGCGGCCACAATCCGACTGGGACGAAGTTTGTTGAAAGCCGAGGGCCCGGGCCAAAACCGATGGGCGGGGGATTCATGACGCTCGGACGCGCTGGGCGTCGGTCACGAATAGTTGGGCATCAACAACAGCAGGTCATGGTGTCAGCACTTATCAGGTGGGTCGGCGCGTCAGGCAGTCGACCCTGTGGGACGTTGAGGTTCCGTTGGGTAAGCACCCATTGCCCGCGAGTAATCCGTGTCGTTTGCACAGATGCCAGGTTGAACATGAGAGAGACCTCCGAGGTCTCTGCAGCAGCCTCCGGAACACCGGTCAGCACTACAGCACGAAGAGTAAACGGGGCGAAGGCGGAATCCCCTCACCAAATATATTATGTACTCGATCGTATATTTTTATCGGCACGAGATGCGATTGTCAATGCGACTCTTTTGTTTTTTTCGCAACTTCCTGGAATGAGCAATTTGCTCAGGTCACAAGTGACATTATCTAAATTGGTTACGCCATTCGCTGGTATCCGAAGTTGCTTCAAGGACCGAGTTGAAAGTTCCTAAATCCTTTTTTCTCTGTCACGTTTTCAAGATCCCGTTCGTCGTTCTGTCAGGTTGGCAAAACATTCCCGGCAGGCGACCCCACCTGTTCCGGCGTCGTTCAGGAACTGAAAATGGAAGTGGGGGACTCAACCAAGTCGGACGCGATGGCGGGCGAGTCCTCAATATGGCCGCGTGTTTTGGAGAGTGATTCTTCCGCCTGCGTAGTTCTGCGAAATCTGTGGATCAAGATTCCGATCCGCTGATGGCGCAAATTTCACTGATTTGAAGACGGACCAAATCCATCGTCATGCGAATCCACGGCAATCAAACATCCTCAACAGGAGAAATAACATGTCGACGACCGCAGATACATTTTTGACGCCAATTGAAAAGCCCACCGGGCTGATCATGAAGCTCGCGTACTTCATGACTCGTCGCCAGTTCGGAAAAGTTCTGACGCCACTCAAGGTGTACGCGGCGCGGATGCCCGTGGCATTTGGTTCGTTCTATTCGAAGATTTCAAAACTCGATCAGAAGCTGGTGCTTCCGCCGGAAACGGTGATGCTGATTCGCGAGCACGTCGCGCGACTGAACGTGTGTCTGTTCTGCATCGACATTGGCCGGTCGTTCGCGATCAAGGCTTCCATGGACCAGGCCAAGTTCGACGCGTTAGAAGACTATCAGACAAGTGCTCTGTTCACTCTGGGGGAACGTGCGGCTCTGGACTATGTGACCGAATTGACCAAAGACAAGAAAGTGGATCCGGAGACGTTTCGGCGGATGGCGCAGTACTATTCGGAACGCGAGATCTGCGAGATCGTCTGGCTGGTGGCCAGTGAGCATGTGTACAACATGACCAACATCGGCCTGAACATTCATTCCGATATGCTGTGCGACATCAGCAAAGGGAAACGGCACGAAGCCGTCTCCTCAATATAGCAGGCACACTCCGTGTGCCGTTCACCGCAGACGAAGCATGCGGTCGCCCATCGCATCAGGTGAGCCGCGCTGCGTGAGCACGCGGATGACTTCTTCGTGCGCAGTGCTGAAGAAGAAAGACAGTTTTCACGCGAAGTCGCGGAGAAGAGAAGGGGAGAATGCTTGGGGTGAGACACATGTGCGAGCAGGGATTATCAACGCAAAGGCGCGGAGGCGCAAAGGCGCAGAGAAGGGAAAGCCAGAGCGGATCTATGTCCCGCGTATTTCCCTCACGATTTCTCTCTCTTCGCGTCTTCGCGTGAAAATCCTCTTCTTTCAACGACCATCGGGCAGACTGTCCGCAATGATTTAGATCCCCGCGCCTTCTTCAAACCCGCGAAAGACTTCTTCGTGTCGGACGGGCTCGTTTCTCGTGAGGTCGGCGAGCGTCGCGTGGTCCATCAGCTTGGTGGAGTGATTGCGGATCTCGAGCAGGACACGTCGAAAGCGGCAGGTATTTTCCTGGCTGCAGGGTTCGTAGTGGCTGGTTGAGGTGCAGGCGATCGGGGCCAGCATGCCATCAAACAAGCGGACCACTTGCCCCATCGTCAGGTCATGCGGTTGCACTGCGAGTTTGAACCCGCCGTCGCGCCCGGGAACGCTGACAACCCAGCCCTTCGCTTTCAGCTCCTGCATGATCTGTTCGAGGAACCGCTTGGGAATATCGTTCTGCTCGGCCAGTTCACGGTTGGGGACCGGGCCTGTCCCGTGTCGAGCGGCAAGCGTCACCAGGGCTCGCAGAGCATAATCCGACTTCTTCGTCAGTCGCATCGAATGACGCCCTTTCTATCAAAGAGAAAACCCCAAGAAGATCCTCCTCTTGGGGTTTTCGCGTTCCGGCACTCACGGTTTAGAAGTCGCCGATGGTTTCGCCATCGCCCTTACCGCAGAGGCGGCGAACGACATTCGTATCGAGGTTTTCTGACAGGAACCGCACGGTGCCATCGCCCATCAGAGCGTGAGCTCCACCGACGTGCATGCTGAACGGTTCATTGTTCGGACCACAATTGTTGGTGGTCCATGGGCAACCCACTGGTCCGCCCTGTGGGGTCTTGTTGTTGTTGATGATCCGAACCGCTCCGGCGACAGCGTTTGGTGGGCCGGAAACACCAGCTCCCGAGTCACCGTCGGCCCAGCGATTGGGGGCGGACATGCCACTTGGCATTTGAGTGGAATCCCAGCCGAGGCCTCCACCAATCCACATGGCCTGAGGATACTTGCCGATGATCCCACCTGGTCGGCCCGACTGTTCGAAGACCGCGATCGTGTTGCTGGTTCCATCGGTTGCTCCAGCGATCGAACTGGGGAACAGGCCGAGCAACCCTTCTTTCGTCGCGCCGAGCGAAGTGCCGTTGGCACCACCAGCCGTGCCGTTTTGTCCGTTTCGAAGACCGGTCGTGGGGTCGATGTCCACGAAGGGGACCGGCATGTAGTCCGTCTCGCCATAACCAAACGCATCAGGTGTCGTGTAGGCGTTCGAAGGGCATAGGAAAGCGGGGATTTTGGTCTTCGAAGCAGCCGCATTTCCCGAGTTTGCACTATTGGAGTAGTGGTAGGCGAAGTTGAACTGGGCATACAGCGGGGCCTGATCCGTGTACGGCAGGACCGACTGGAAGAATGAGCTGGGGAAACCCTGCATGTTGATCAGCGAGAAGTTAATTCCCTTACCGGCGGTTGGCAGGCGGGTGAAAGTCGATTCGTAATTGAAGATGGCCAAGCCCATCTGCTTCATATTGTTCTTGCATTGCGTCCGACGGGCCGCTTCGCGAGCCTGCTGAACGGCTGGCAGCAGCAGGGCAATCAGGACCGCAATAATCGCAATGACAACCAGCAGTTCGATCAACGTGAAACCACGTCGTAAGCGAACGGCACCCTCTTTCTGACCCATCTGACTATCTCCTGAGAAAATCGTATCACATGAGCCAGAAAGATGTTGTGCATTCGACTTTGAATGCAGAAGCAACCATGTCTTCCGTGAGGCCCGCGAGCAATCTAATATACCACTTACATGATCGGATATACAATAGCAGTGCGGGAGTTTTTCTGGTCGATTTTGCGGAAACTGCGGGATTCGCACATTTTCACGATGCCGAGATCCGAGTTTTTTCAAATCGATCCACCTGGACCACTTTGCCATCTTGAACGATCAGCGTGACATGCCCGAACCGCAGCCCCTGCAGGGCCGAACGCACATGCTCTAAGACGATTGCTAATGAGTCTGCCGACACTGTCGGGCTAACTTGCCGGTGATTTTGCACTTTCTGCTCCTAATCGTTGCGATAGATCCGTTTGGCCCGACAAAAGGGTGAGCGGCGCGACTCACCGGATTCAAATTCAGACGTCGATCAACCCTTGGTCAGTTCCAGCGGCTGCAATTCCTTAGTGGAAGAGGTAATTCTAATCTTGAACGGCGAAGTTTCGGGACGGCTATAGACGGTGGGCAGGATGTTGGGGCCAGCCATCTTTTCACCATCGACCTCGGTCTCTTCGTTCAAGAACACTGTGGCGACGAACTCACCTTCGGGTGCCCCATCCGCAGCGTCAAATGTTTCGAGAGCAAAGCTTCCATCAGCGGTCGCTTTGCCGCGGGGATGCAGATTCGCGGGCAATTTCGATTCTCCTACCCGATGCAGCACGATCGCCGCGTTCGCCAGGGGTTGGCCATCCATAATCACTTTCCCTTTGACCGGGTGGACGGCGACGGGGCGAGACGGCCCGCTCGGATAAAACCAGAAGCCGAGCAACGCCGCAGCGACTGCAGCGCTGATGGCGTGATTACGGTATTCGCCCTTCAGATTGTCGATGAACTGCGACATCGCACTGGAGCCCGCGTGTCGTGATACCTTCGGTGCGGGCATCGCCTTGATCACGGGCAGTGAGCGCGGCGTGACCTTGGTCTGTGTCAGGCTCAAGGCGTCGATGACTTTGATGACTCCCGGCGTCTGCTGCAAAACTCGGATCGCCAGTAGTCGTTCGCCTTCCGAGTTCAGCGTGCCGCGAGCAATCACGACACCTTCATGCGATTCCAATTCAATCCGAGTCAGTCCAGGCAGATTTCGTGAAGTCAGTGCTTCACGAGCTCCTGCAATGATTTCAGCGTCAGACACGGGAACCGGAATGGATGGTGCTGACTTCGCGAGCGGCTTCGGTGGCTCTTTCACCGGGGAGTCCGCGGTCGCCACGATTGGGTTGGACTTGGGCCGAACTGGAGCCGACTGCTGTTCAATAGCGGGCTTGGCTGCTGGCGCGGCGACGACCGGAGCAGACTTTGGTCTGGTGGGGCGGGGCGCTTCGGCTGCGGGAAGTGAATCGGTTGACTTCGGTTTGGCCGTGCTGGCGGGCTTGGTGGGGGCTGCAAACGGAAGGACGGCGACTAAGCGGCCGATCGAGCCTGCGCGGCGCCATTTCCCGTCCAGTCCCATTTTGACTTCGTCATCGGCCGTAATAGTCCCGATCTTGGCCAATTCGATCAGGTTCTCGAAGCTGAGCGGGCCAAATTCCTGCTGAAAAGCTCGATACATCCACTGCTGCGACATCGTGTTACGCTCCGAATTCAGTCTCTGGTCGGCAGGCCGCACCGCGGTCCCGTCGAAACATAATATATATTTCTTAGGCAGTGATAAATAGCGAAACGAAAAAATCAGATGCCGTCGCCGCCAATAAACACCATCGAAAAGACTTCGTCTGATGTAACTGGCTTTGAGCCAAAGACTTCTGCTAGATTCGCTTTGTCCATTTTATGTGCCGTGTAATTTCGGATATCCAGCAGGACTCGTCGGAAACGGCAGGTGGCTTCTTGCGAGCAGGGCTCGTAATTCGACAATGACACGCATCCGATCGGGGCCAGCAGCCCGTCGAAGTGACGGACAATCTCACCCATTGTGATTTCTTCCGGCGCACGAGCCAGAATAAACCCACCGATCCGACCGGCAATACTTTTCACAACCCCTTGTGACTTCAGGTCTAACATGATGTGCTCAAGGAATCCTCGAGGGACATCATTCTTCTCTGCCAGTTCACGGATCGAGACGGGGCCTTTCCCGAATCGTTCCACGAGGGTCATGAGCGCGCGCAAGGCGTAATCGGATTTCCGCGAAAGTTTCATCGGTTTTAATAGTTCTGCGGCTTGATGAATAACCACGACAACGCCGGTAATAATACTGGCAGAAGGCGATCGCGACAACTTCAGAATGGCTGCGGCTCTGACCGGCGCGTCCTGACAACTTAGACTCGGAGTGTCCGTCTACCAAGTGAGCCACGCTGCGTCGGCACGCGGATAACTTCGCCCGAAAGAAGAGATTTTCACGCGAAGCCGCGGAGACGCGAAGAGAGGATGCCAGAGAAGTCCTCTCAGCGATCTATTTTCTGCAGCAATTCTCCTACGTTCTCCTTCGGGGCTTCGCGTCTCCGCGGCTTCGCGTGAAAATCTCTTCTTTGGCTTAGGCCTGGTCTGGTGCCATCGCTTCCAGTAGCCCATGGATCGGGATTCCCAGCCAATGCGGCCGATTTCGTAGCTCACCGATGATTTCGGCCAGCAGCTTTTCCAGCAACATCATTCGCAAGAGTGCTTGTCGTTCGACCGGATCCTGAGGGACGAACGATTCGTTCGCAGCCACTTCAAAGTAGCCATCGCGAAAGGCTCCATGGACCCACAGTCTCCACGCCTTGGTCCAGGAGATCAGGGAAGGCCGATCTTCGTTACGAATCATACCGGCCGCCTTGCCGCGGCCCGAGATCAAACCAAATAAGGTCGCCTGGGCGGCATAGTCATACGACCGCAGCAATCCGACCACGTCACGAAACGCCGAGCGTTTAATCCGTCGCTCACCGATCGAGACATTGGGCCGCCCCTCAAAATCGAGGAAGACGAAATCCCTTCCGGTCGAGAGCACCTGATCGAGTTTGCAGTCGCCGTGACACCGAATGCGCGTCGCGTGGATCCGTCGTGCAGAGAACGTTTGGATTTCTGTCAGCATCGCCGGCTGAAGCCCTAGCACCTTCAGGACTTGATCGGACAACTCCATGGGAATTCGGTGGCCTTCTCGTTGCAGCCGATCCGATACATCAAACAAGGTGTTTCGGAGCGATTGATAGACCGATCGCTGATATTGCATCGACATCTGCTCGGGCACGAATTCTGCCGAGCTTACAGCACGCGCCAACATCACGTGCAGTTCTCCCAGACGTTTTCCCAAGAGCTTGACTTGCTCCAGGAAACTGCGCATCAGCTCGGACACGGCATCGGGCGGACTGATGATTTCATCGCCCGGTTGGCGGTGCCATGGCGAAGGTAACGGTTGCTCCAGGGGCGGCATGGCGACGACATGTTCGTAGTAGACGCTCAACTGATCGAGCGTGTGTTGCCAGGCGTCCCCTTCATTCGGGACGGTCCCATGCAGAATCGCGATTGTCATGGAGTCGCGACCACGGCTGCGGTACTCGATCGAACCTGCCAGCGGTGCCGCCAGTGGGCTGTGATATTCTTCGGTCAACACCTTGCCAAGTTCGATTTCGGGGTGCGATCCCTCATCGATTCGCCGATAGCCCTTCAAGACCAGGCGCTCGCCATAGCGAATGGATCGATTTGACTGCAGCGAAAGATTGATCGAGGCGGGCAGTGGCTCATCAGCCGGCCCGCGCAGTTCATTGAAGACCGAGCTTTTCCAGGGGACCAAGGCTCCCCCTTCGCTGCCCATGATCGCTTGCCCATTGATAACGCGATCCAGAATCGATTCGCAGAACGCGGGGCTGGCGAGACCATCCACCAGGTAACCCGGATGAGCTCCTGCGATGCGAGCGATAATGCGTGGCTCCGCTCCGGGAGTCCACTTGGCCGCGTCTTCATCCGAAGCAAAGGCCAGCGACAAGACTCGGGTTTCGGGGGTGCCGCGATCAAATTCAAGTTCGACGACGGCGATCCGGGCGACCTGCTGATCGTACGGGACTGCAAACGATTCTCGAAGTCGCACTCCACGAAGCACCCGCCAGGGTCCGGTCACATCGTAGCGATCCAGGTACTGGCGAAGAGCTTCTTCCAGTCGTCGCGTACCGGCATTTTCGAACAGGATCTCCCACGGTCGCAAAGCCCAGATCTCGGGAACATTCTCGTCCACGACGGGCGGTCGCTGATGAAGCTCTGATCCTTGCGGAGAGATCGAGAACCAGTAGATCGCATGCGGTGAAAGAGTGAGCAGATACGGCAGATTGCCGATCTTGGGGAACGGGGTCCCCCCAAAAAGTTCGATCGGCGCGACACCCGCAAATTTCGAGAGGTCAAGTTCGACGTACTGAATGAACCGAGACAGATTTGCCACAACCAGAATTCGTTCCTCTTCGTATTCGCGGATAAAGGCCAGGATCCGACGATTCGCGGGTTGAAGGAACTCGATCGTGCCGCGCCCGAAGGCCTTGTGTAAGCGGCGTTGCGCGATCAGTCGCTTGGTCCACCAGAGCAATGAACTCGGGTTGTTTTGTTGGGCTTCGACATTGATCGCTTCGTAGTGATATTCGGGGTCGATGATGATCGGCAGGTACAGCCGTTGCGAGTTCGCTCGCGAGAAGCCCGCGTTGCGATCGGCACTCCACTGCATCGGAGTCCGTACGCCGTTGCGATCGCCCAGATAAATGTTGTCGCCCATCCCGATTTCGTCGCCGTAGTACATGACCGGCGTACCCGGCAGCGAGAATAGCAGCCCGTTCATCAGTTCGATGCGACGACGGTTGTTTCCCAACAGCGGCGCCAGGCGGCGGCGAATGCCCAGATTCACGCGAGCTCGCCGATCGTGAGCGTATGCCGAATACATATAGTCACGCTCTTCATCGGTGACCATTTCCAGCGTGAGTTCATCGTGATTCCGCAGGAACATCGCCCATTGACAATTCGCGGGAATCGCCGGCGTCTGGTTGAGGATATCGACGATGGGGAAGCGATCTTCCATATGCATCGCCATGAAGAGTCGCGGCATCACCGGAAAGTGAAATGCGACGTGGCATTCGTCTCCCTCACCGAAGTAGGCGACGGCATCTTCCGGCCATTGATTCGCTTCGGCCAGGAACATGCGAGACGGATAGTTGTCGTCGACGTGCTTGCGGAGTTTTTTGAGAAACTGATGCGTTTCCGGCAGGTTTTCGCAGTTGGTTCCCTCGCGTTCGAAGAGGTAAGGGATGGCATCCAGCCGGAGGCCATCGACCCCCATTTGGAACCAGAAATCGAGCAGCGGGAACAATGCCTCCTGCACGGCGGGATTATCAAAGTTCAGATCGGGCTGATGCGAATAGAAGCGATGCCAGAAGTAAGCCTTGGCGACGTTGTCATAGGTCCAGTTCGAGACTTCGAAGTCTTTGAAAATGATGCGAGCGTCGCGGTATTTATCGGGGGTATCGCTCCAAACATAGAAATCGCGTTCGGGGCTTCTCGGCGGGGCGCGACGAGCTCGCTGAAACCACGGGTGCTGATCGGACGTGTGGTTGATGACCAGCTCGGTGATCACGCGCAAGCCGCGATCGTGAGCCTGCACCAGGAACTCGCGGAAGTCTTCCAGCGTCCCGTATTGAGGATGCACCGTGGTGTAGTCGGCAATGTCGTAGCCGTCGTCTCGCAGCGGCGACGGATAGAACGGCAGCAGCCAGATGGCCGTGATGCCAAGATCCTGCAAGTAATCGAGCTTGCTTGTCAGGCCTTTAAAGTCGCCATAGCCGTCACCCACAGAATCGCTGAAGGCGCGAACGTGAGCTTCGTAGATCACCGCATCTTTGTACCACAGGGGATCATCGGTAATCATCGGGCACTCCCTTCCTAGTCGTGTAATCCGGATTCGCGAATCAATGCAGGATCAAGCTTCGGCGCGAACAGGGGCGGCTTCCAACAAACCGACAGGAAATCGTTCCAAGATCTGACTGACAGGCAGGCTGGTATTCGCTTCGATCGTCTCACCCGTGAACAGGCTTTTCCATGACTGCGCGGCGAATTCTGCTGGCAGGATGATGGCGGTGTCTTTCCAGACTTCGCTGCCGATGGGAGCGGTTCCCAACGGGCTGGCTAGTCCACCGACCAATCGTGGCACCAGGACGATCGCCGCACTTGACCCCGACCGACGGATGAACGAACAAACGTGGGCCGCACGAGTCCCCGTGACTTGCACGGGCAAGTACGCACCCGTGGTCAGCAACTCGGGATGACGCCGGCGCAACTCCAGTGCGATCAAATGGACAAACAACTTGATCCGCCCGTCGCCTGCCGATTGCAATAGGTCCGACGCGAACTGCGGTTGCTTGGCAGCATCATCAAGACGGCCGCGCAGTTCGCCAAGTTCTTGCGATCGTCGTTCATAGTCGACACTGCGACGGTTGTCAGGATCGACTAGACTCAGATCCCAGAGTTCGGTCCCCTGGTAAATGTCCGGAATACCAGGCGAAGTTAACTTGAGCAGTGTCTGCGAGAGCGAATTCCACATCCCGCATTCCGCGATTTGACGAGCCCACGGTTCGAAGTCGACTCGAAAGGCACTCATCGGGGAATCACTCAGAATCGTCTCGACAAACGTGGCGGTCTCGCGCTCATAGGGCTCGTTAGGAGCAATCCAACTCGAATAATGTTTCGCTTCTCGCACCGCCTTGATCATGTACTGCTGAATTCGGCTGACGTAGTTGGTCAGCTCTTCACCGCGTGGCGGTTCCTGCGGCCAGGTTCCCACCAGAATCTGATACAGCAGGTACTCGTCGTTGCGTGAGGGAACAATGTCGCCATCCAGTTTCTGCTTCTTACGTTTGCTCCAGCGGCCCCATTGGGAAACACGTCGCTTCCATTCATCCGGCATCTCGGAGAGGACATCGATCCGGGCGCGAACGTCTTCCGATCGCTTTGTATCGTGAGTCGACGTAGCCAACATCGCAAACGGACGTTGCGACAGCCGTTCCAGATTCAGTTGGTGAAACTCTTCCACGCTGACGCCGAAGCGTTGCGGGTCGCCACCGACTTCGTTCAATGAGACTAAGCGGTTGTAGCGATAGAAGGTCGTATCTTCGACCGCCTTCGCCATCATCGGGCCGGTGAGTTGCTGGAACCTGCCAACAAATCCTTGCCGCAGTCGCAGCTCTTCCTCGGGCAAGGATTCCGTCTTTTCCAGCAACAGGACTTCGCGCAGGAAGTCGAAGATTGCACTACTGATGTGATGATTCCGCCGCTTCGCTCTGGCAACCGCTTGTTCCACGTAGCGGCGATCTCGCTCCAGAATGCCGGAGCCGACGGTGTACGTTCGATAGACCGGGAAGCAGGCGATCACTTCGCGCAGTGCCTGAATCAAGCCGTGTAAGGTGAAGTCTCTCGTCCAGCGACTACGCTCGGAAATACGATCGAGCGAATGTCCCAGCACATGCAGTTCGCTGGACATCGAAGCCCGCAAGATCAGCCGTTTTGCTTCGTAAACCAACTCTTCGAACTCGGTCCTGATCTCGGCAAACTTGCTGTAGATCGTTTCAAACTTCCGAGCGTTCTTGCCATCCACGAACAGGCCGTTCACGTCGTTAACGAAGTCGTACCCCGTGCTGCCATGAATCGGCCAGTTCTGCGGTAGACGCTCATTACGTTCGAGGATCTTCTCAACGACCAGATAGAGGGGCTTCAGCACGATCGAGTTCTTATCGGTCTCACGCAGGCTGGCGAACCGTTGCTTGAGACCCGCTTCAATCTCAGGCCAGTCGAAATGAGGCTCTCCCTCAATAACGGGCTGCTCCTCGGAAGACTCTGTCGTCGAAGTCGTGATCTTGTTGAATTCGGCATGGCAGATCTGCAGAAACCGTCGTTCCTGCAATTGCCAGAGGTACGCAGTGGGATCGTAAAGCCCATCGGCGTGATCGATGCGCAGACCGTCGACCAATCCTTCGTCCAGCAACCGGAACACGAACGCGTGTGCATCCTCAAAGACTTCCGGCCGTTCCATACAGACGGCGGCCAATTCGTTCACGTCGAAGAAACGGCGGTAGTTGATCTCGTCTGCGGCGACGCGCCAGAACGACAGACGATAGGATTGTTCCGCCAGCAACTTATCGAGCAGATCAAAGCTCGCGGGATCGCCGACCTTGCCATTGAACGCTTCGACGTTCTGGTAGATCCGATCGCGCAGCGGCGGGCACTCGTCACAGACTCGCTGCAGTCGCCGCTTGATGATTTCCTGCTCGCGATATCTCTCTTCCAGCGACATCGGATTCATTTCGGATGCCGATGGAAGATGCGAAACTGCCGTCAGAATGCTATGAAATTCGAGAGCATGTGGATCATCGTTCAGCAGAATCGTGGCTAATTCGTCGAGCTTGTACTGTAGGATCTGTCGATACGTGGGCGGCGAGATCGGGAATCGGCGGCTGTAGTACCGAACGAGGAACGTCCCGTTCTGAAACTCCAACTTCAGTTGGCCGCTCTCCAGCACCTGACCAAACTGCTCGCCCAGCACCGGCAACAGAACTTTCCCATGCAGGTCGGTTTTGGGAGGGTTCCAGTCGATATCGAAATACGACGAATGCTTCGACCCTGGTCCGTTTTCGAGGACATCCTGCCACCACGGATTGTCATCGCAACTGACACCCATGTGATTGGGAACCCAGTCGAGGATGTGCCCCATCCCATTGGCATCGAGTGTGTCGGTGAAGCTGTGAAAGTCCTCGATATTGCCAACGTCCGGATTCAACGTCGAATGATCGACGATGTCATAACCGTGCTTGCTTCCGGGGACGGCCTTCAGATACGGTGAAGCGTAAACGTCGCTGATCCCCAACGATTTCCAGTAGGGGATCTGTTCGGTGGCCGCCTGGAATTTGAACTCGCTGTGAAACTGAACGCGGTAGGTAGCTCGCGGTCGTCGCTGAGTCTCCAGACGCTGCTGGACCAGGCCGACCAGTTGATCGACGAACTGCGATTGCGCTTCAGTAGATGAATCGTTGACTGCTGCGTCTTCAACTTCGGTCTCGGGACTGATCATGCTCACAAAAATCTCCTTCAAGGGGATGCAGCACCAGGCATTCAAATGGCGCTAGTGTGCTTCCAAGCGTGGTCGTTTCCCCTCTGCCGCCGTACCGGATGGCTTCGGTACTGAGCAGCGGTCCTTGGGTGGATGGTTCCCAAGTGCCCGACGCTTCGATCGGTCCCAGATTGAAGTAAGCGTGGAGTTGTTGGCTGGGCTGCGTCGGTGTGCCACGCACTAGATGCAGCACGGTCGCTCCTTCCGTGGTGGTCAGCAGACTGGCTGTTCGATGTCGAAAATCTTTCAAAGCGGGCCAGGTTCGACGAGCTCTCAGTAAGTCTTGATACAGACGGCGCAGACCCATTTGCGATGACGATACCGGCCAGCTCCAACGGAGTTTGGCTCGTAGAAACGTTTGCTCGTCCTGGGGGTCGGGGAACTCGTCCGACCAGGCAAATTGCGGGAATTCCGCCCGGCGCCCGCGACGGACGGCGTCCTGCAAATGCAAATCGCCGAAGTCGCAAAAAAAGGGAAACAGACATTCTTCTCCGTACTCCTCACCCATAAACAGCATGGGGATATGAGGAGATAGCAACAGCAGTGCCGCAGCCAATCGTAATTTGGCCGGATCGACAAGATGTGTCAGACGTTCGCCAAGGGCTCGGTTTCCCACTTGATCGTGTGTCTGAACACTGACAACAAACCGATCCCCCGTCAGGTCACCGACAGGGGCTCCATGTTGACGCCCTAAAAACGGACTGTGACAACCATCGTAAACGAATGTGTCGTTAAATGCCTTCACCAATTGAGTCGCTGGCGAATAGTAGTCGGAATAATAGCCGCTGCTTTCGCCTGTCAGCAGCGCATGGACGCAGTGATGAAAATCATCATTCCATTGAGCATCCAGGCGATAGCCCCCTTGTTCCAGCGGGCGTAGCAATCGTACATCATTCAAGCTGCTCTCGGCGATGATGTGAACCGGCCAGTCATGTCTCGCCGCCTCGTCATTCGCCGCGAGTTTGATGTCGGCCAGCAGATGCTGACTGCTGCCATCGCAAATGGCATGCACGGCATCCAGACGCAAGCCGTCGAAGTGAAAATCACGAATCCAGTGCCTGACATTGTTCGTAACGAACTTTCGCACGTCGTCGCAGCCGTCATCATCGTAGTTCAGCGCGCTGCCCCACGGAGTGTGATAATGCCCCGTAAAATAGGGGCCGAACTCATTCAGGTAGTTTCCCTCGGGACCCAGGTGGTTGTAGATCACGTCCAGCACAATCGCCATGCCGACGGCGTGGCAGGCATCGACTAACTGCTGCAGTTCGCGTGGCCCGCCATACGAATTCTGCGCGGCATACCAATAGGTGCCGTCATAACCCCAATTTCGGCGACCGGGGAACTGTCCCACAGGCATCAACTCGATGGCCGTAATGCCCAGTTCTCGCAATGACGCCAGCCGTGGAATGATTGCGGCGAACGTTCCCTCGGGTGTGAAGGTGCCGACGTGCAACTCGTAGATCACCAGTGATTCGCGTGCGACGCCCTCCCAACCGGAATCGGACCAGGTGAATGCTTGTGCGTCCCAGACGGCCGAGGAAGCATGCACACCATCGGGTTGCCATCGCGAAGCGGGGTCCGGAACCTCGCGGTTTCCGTTCAATAAGAAGGCGTAGCGCTGGCCTTCTTTAATCCCGACAGCCGTGAAGACGAAGTGCCCCTGGTCGTCCAGAGACATCTCGTGCGTTGAGCGATCGCCCGCTGGATCCACAAGGACCAACTGCACCGTGTTGGCATAAGGAGCCCAAACACGCCAGTGACACTCGCCGGTAGCACTGAGGAAGGCTCCGCAGTCCGCTGATAATGATGGAACAGTAAATTCCGACATGCTGACGTTATAGCACTCTGCATCGTCAGTCCCAACCTTTACTGCTGATCAAAACAAGATCAGAAAATGGTCACTCGACTGTCACAGTGGGTCAAAAGTGCTCATGCTGTGCCAAGGCGGTGCTTTGTCTGAACTCGATTCGGTATCGCCAAATCTCGCCAAGAGATCGGGTCTTCAGAAGATCTGACTTACAACGATGCCAACACCCCTTTCCGTTTTGACGATGCATCAAGTTTCACACGTTTGCGAACTCCAATCTGATTGATTCGAGAAATACAATGTTGTCCGGCATCGGTTGGTTCCTGGTGGCGATCTGGGCCGTGGCGACGGGCCTGCCGTCGTTGTGGTTCATCGGTCGGTCGCTGAAACGGCAAAGTGACCGCGTTCCTGAACCCGAGCGTTGGCCCTTCCTGTCCATTGTCGTCCCCGCACGCGACGAAGGTCACAAGATCGAAGCCGGTCTACGATCACTCTGGCAGTCCGATTATCCCAACTTCGAGATTATCGCATTGAATGATCGATCGCGCGATCAAACCGGCGCGATCATGGACAGCTTGGCCGCCGAGGTCGCTGCATCGGCCAACAACACGGAGAGTTCCCAGGCGGTCCAACGAACATTGCGAGTCATCCATATCACGGAACTCCCCGACGACTGGCTCGGCAAAAACCACGCGCTCCAGATGGGCAGCCAGCAGTCGCGGGGTGAGTGGGTGTTGTTCACCGATGGCGATGTCATTTACAAGCCCGATACGCTGCGTCGGGCGGTGCGATACGCCGTCGCGAGGAACCTTGATCATCTGCCGCTGTTCCCCAACATCGAAGCGCACAGCCTCTTCGAAGCCGCCTTCGTGGCCTGCTTCGCGCTGATCTTCATGGGTGGAACACAGCCCAGTCTGGTTCCATCGAAGGCTCCCTGGTTTTATGCCGGTGTGGGTGCCTTCAATCTGGTCCGCCGCTCGGCTCTGGAACTCGCTGGCGGCTTTCAGGCTATCCGGCTCGATATTCTCGACGATGTCAAACTCGGCAAACTTCTCAAGAGAATGGGGTCACGTGGCGAGGTGTTAAGGGCAGGGGATGGGCTCAACATCCGCTGGCAGCAGTCCGCCTGGGCCTGCATCACGGGACTCGAAAAGAATGCTTTTGCAGCAGCAAACTATTCATTGTTCAGCCTGCTGTGGATCGTCAGCGTCACCACTTTCCTGTTCTTGGGGCCGCTAGTCGGAAGCCTTTTCGCAGGTGACGCTCGAACTGGCTTTGTGGTCGCCCTTGTCCTCTCGCATCTCATCTACGGCTTCAATTCGTACCTGTTCGGTCACTCGTTCTGGCTGTTCCCCTTGATGATCCCCGCCAGCATGGCCTTCCTGTTCGCTTTCGTGCGATCCACCTGGATCACGCTGCGACAAGGCGGAGTCCGCTGGCGAGACACCTTCTACCCGCTCGAACTTTTACGGAAGCACGTGTATTACTGACAAGGCCACGGAGGAAGAGGTTAGCCACGGATTGAACACGGATGAAACACGGATTAGGACAAAAGAGATAGAAAAGACAAAGTCTGATTGTTCACTCCGAGTCATCCGGTAAGCAGACAAAGTTCACGGCCTGCAAGTCAGCCCACGAAATCTCCCTCTTCAAAATCCGTGTTTCATCCGTGTTCAATCCGTGGCTAACCTCCTCTCCCTGTGCATAACCGCCCCGAATTCGTTAGAACTTCCGCATCCATCCCGATAGACCGCCACGAACCGACATCCCCCCTATGAGTTCAGAACAACTCGCCACGATCCTCAAGCAGTGTGCCACGCGCGGCCGCGTGCTGACCTCTCCTGCGCAACTGGCCGGCTACGACGCGGACGGGTTGGGTTATAAGACGTTTCGCCCGGACGCCGTCATCATTCCGGCCGATGCTGACGAGATGATCCGTGTTCTGCAGCGAGCCAAAGAACTGAACGTCCCGATTTGCGTGCGTGGCGCGGGGACATCTCTGTCGGGTGGGCCGGTCGCGGCCCAGGGAGGCGTTGTTGTTCATACCTCCGCTTTGCGTGCCGTCCGAACGATCTGCAAGGAAGGGTTCTGGTGCGAGGTCGAATGCGGCGTCACGCTGAACCAACTCGATGAGACGCTCAAGCCGCATGGAGTTTTCTATCCTCCCGACCCGAGTAGCGGGCCGGTTTGCACGCTGGGCGGTAACGTCGCAATGAACGCTGGCGGGGCGCATTGCTTCCGTTATGGCGTGACCAGTAACTACGTATTGGGTGTCGAAGCGATTCTGCTCGACGGCAGCGTCCACCGATTCGGCGGTCCCGCGGGAGGCCGCGGTGCGTGGCGAGAAGATTGGAAGCGGTTCATGGTCGGGTCCGAAGGAACGCTCGCCGCGTTCACTCGATTCTGGCTGCGAACATTGCCGCGGCCCGACAAGGTCTGGACCTTCCGCGCGACCTATCCGGACCTGATCATGGCGGAGAAGGCGATTCACGCGCTGGTGGTCCATTCGTCGTTCCCCGTCGCGATCGAACTGATGGACCCACGCTGCGTGGCGATGGTCGAGAACAGTCCGATGGCGGTTGGCCTCCCCAAAGACTCGTTCATGCTGCTGACTGAAATCGATGGCCCGCCCGAATTGGTCGACGCTCGCGTCGAAGCAGTCGCTCAAATCTTGCGCGATGCCGGGTCTAAAGACGTTGTCTTCAGTGACGACGAAGAGCAACGTAAGAAACTCTGGAAAGCACGCAAAGCGGCCGGCGGCCTGATGGGGCAGTTGAGTGCCGATTTCGTCGTGCAGGACGCGGTGATCCCCAAACGGGCCCTCGCCGAATTGCTGCAACTGGTCTACGACGAAGCCGACGCGGCCGGTGTGCGAGCCGTCAACGTGTTTCACGCGGGCGACGGCAACCTGCACCCCAATTTCCTGTTCGATTCCCGCAATCCGGGTGAACTGGAACGAGTCGAGCATATTGGTAAACGCCTGATGCAGCGTGTGGTCGATGTCGGTGGAACCCTCTCCGGCGAGCACGGTATCGGCAACGACAAGACGGCCTACATGCCGCTGGTCTTCGGACCCGAAACGACGCGAATCCAGTTAGCGATCCCCGCGGTCTTCAACGCGCGGCATCAACTCAATCCGCTCAAGGTTTTCGCCGACCGAAGATTCGACCCCACATCCAACGCGAACGGCGCTCACACCAATGGGCATCAGCAACCCGATGCGAGTGCCAAGAAAAATGGATCGACAGGCTCGCGTTGTTTCGTCTCATTCCTCGACGAGATCGACGGCATCCTCTGTCTGCCTGCGACAGCGACCGCTGCCGACATCCATGCTCAAGCCGCTGCGCACAAATTGCGGTATCCGCTGCTGCTCGATGCGAACGCCACCCTGCGTGAGCATGTCGATGCCACCGGCTACACTCCCGCGTCCTCTCGCTTCGGACCATTTTGCGACAACGTCGTCGGCATGAACTGGAAGCTGCCCAACGGGCACATCGTCCGAATCGGCGAACGAGTGGTGAAGACGACCACCGGCTACGACCTGTTTCGCTTCTTCCTCTCGAGCGGCAACCGCTTTGGTGAGCCTATTGACTACGTGATTCGTCTGCGTCCCGATTGCGGCGTCACCAGCATCTATTGGCTGGATGGCACTGCCGATGCCATCTCGCGTGCTGTTCCCCTGTTGTTGAAAAACAATTGGATGCACTGGTTCGACTCGATCGATCTGCTGGCCGAAGGAAACACACGTCGCTTGCGAATCGTCATCAATTGTCCGGCTGCTGAAGCTCCGGTGGTCGACGCGTTCCTCTCGAAGTTCGCCACTTCGCAATCGCTGACATTAAGGATCGAGCCGAACGTCGCCGCACCGCTGGATGGCCTGCCTGACTTCGCGTTCAAGTCGTCGCCCGAGCATGTCGTCGCACTGACTAACTCGCTTGCCACAACTGGAGTTCGCTGTGTCACGCTCTGCTACAACGGCGTAGTCCACGGGTATCTCCCGGAAAACGCCAGCAAATCAGATCGCGTCCGTGAATTAGTGACTCACCACGCGCAGCCGTTGGAATCGATCGGCGGCGATTGGCAATCGCGTCATCTGTCGCCGCCCGCTCCTTCTGCGTTGGAAACGGACTGGATTACACGTCTCGTGCAGGAAGCAAACATTTCGTGACCACGTCGAACCAACCCTCCGCTCCCGCCTGTCCCCCACTCGCCAATGACCTGGATTTGCTGGCTAGTTGCGTGCATTGCGGCTTTTGCCTGGAAGTCTGTCCCACCTACAAACTGACGGGCGACGAAAACAATTCGCCGCGCGGCCGCCTGCGATTGTGGCGCGAAGAGGCCGAAGGGCGGCTACCTCAAGATACGTGGACCGACTTCTACACGTCGGAATGTGTCGGCTGCCTCGCCTGTGAATCGGCCTGTCCGGCCAACGTCCCGTATGGAACGATCTTCGAGAAGGTGCGGCACGAGCACGTCGCTACCAAGCGATCGAATCCCGGCTTTGCCTTGCGCTTGGCATCCAAGCTCGCGTCTCACCAATCGCTCTTCAACCTGGCGATGCTGCCGGCGCGACTGCTGCGAAAAATGGGCTTGCTGCCGCATCGGTTCCTCTTCGCGGGGAACCCGGCCGCGGCTCAATCGACCATTTCGTACACACGTCAACTAATGGAGCGACATCGTCCCACTGGCCCGCGAGTCGCCTTTCTGACCGGTTGCCTGATGGAATCGCTGTTCCGCGAAATCAACTTCGCGACCGTGCGAGTCCTGATCGAGAACAACGTGCAAGTGATCATCCCGCCGGAGCAGGGGTGTTGCGGCGCGTTTCAGGAACATACCGGTTTAGGCGGCATCGAAGAGTTGCAGGCCAGAAATCGTCGTGCGTTTGGCTTGTTGGATGTCGACGCGGTGGTCAGCAACTCTTCGGGATGCGGCCTGGCACTGGGGAAAGCTCTACCAGGCGATATCCCCGTGCGTGATGTCCTCAGTTTCTTGGGAGAGATCGGACTCAAGTCGCGTCCACGGCGCGACGACAAAGCCCGCGTTTACGTTGATCTGCCATGTCATCTCATCCACGGCCAGAAGATGCCCGGCATTCCGACCAATGTCCTGAATGCGACAGGCTACAATTGGGAACTCGCCCCGATGGCCCGCGACTGCTGCGGCTCGGGCGGAGTCTACAACATCCAGAAACCAGAAAACTCCCGCGAGATCCTCGCCCGCAAATCAGCCTTCCTGAACGAAGCCATTGGCGACCCCGTGATCCTCGCCACATCCAACCACGTCTGCATGATGCAATGGAACTCAGCCCGTGCCAGCGGCCTTGTAAAGAAACCATATACCGTGCGTCACGTGATCCAGCTGCTGGATCCCGAGTCATGACCACGAATAAGTCTCGGCATCAGTGATGTTGATATTGCAATAAACACGCACCAGAGTTTGCGCGAGAGCCAATTTGTTTCTCAGCTAAATGACTGCGAAAGATGGAAAACACCGTCACCGTCCAACTGCTTCGTCGATCCCTCGACCGAATCATATCGATCGCTGAAGGACTTGGTGACGTTGAACACGACGGCGTAAAAGGCGTACTCCGGGAGTCACTGATTGAATCATTTATTGAGCCTCTCCTCATGCCGCCATACCGAGCTGGGACAGGGGTTGTTGTCGATTGCCAAGGACAGCAGAGTGGTCAATGCGACATCATCATTTGGGATGACAGTATCTTTCGTCCGTTGTACTCGGCACGTGGAGCGGGCATCTACTTCATAGAGTCTGTCGTTGCCGTGATTGAAGTGAAATCAAAGCTTACTCGTGAATCGGTTAGACAAGCTATAAGGCGGACCGAAGACTTCAAGAGGATGGTAATTTATCGACCGCCGCCTCTCTCGGATGGTAATCATTTTTGGGGCGCTGAACCCGCTATTTTGCCACTCAACCTATTGTTTGGATTCCGCAGTGATCTCGCCGGGTCAGAAGGTGATCGTGTGGAAAGTGTGGCCACTGAACTCCAAATTGCTATCCACGATTATCTCCAGGTGATTTGCGTTCCCGGAAAACCTTCGTGGACGTTCGGTGAGGAGCAAGCCTTATGTCATCGCGTCCAATCCCACCTCCCGTATCATGAAGTCCTTATGGTATTTGCCGGTCTCCTGAACTCTTTGAAGATTCTGAGTGCGAAACGCGGAAGGCCGAACATGGGGTTCCATCTGGTGCCATACAAGGTGGACGAGTCCTGAGTCAAGCGGATGATTCTCACGCGTGGGTCAATGATCAAACCCCGGCCAACTCTAGAAAATAGTGGGTCCAGGTGTCGCACCTGGCTGTCGGAGCTTATGAAACTCCGCTGAGCGCTGGCCCACCCACGTCATTACGAGCGTTCTCGAGGGGATTTGAACCCCTGTCTCCACCGTGACAGGGTGGCGAGCATTCCAGGCTACTCCGCGAGAACAAGTCTGCGGGCTCATCATCAGCACGCCTCTGGAAGACACGCGTACCGTGAGGGAGGTTCGCGTTTGCACGGAAATCAGATGCGAAATGAACCTCTCCTGCTTATCCTCTGTCAAAGATCCACCACTCGGCATTTCGACTAGTGGACGTCCCGGTCGATCTCCCAATCCGTGTTCGTCCGTGTCGATCCGTGGCCACCTCTTCTGCTTGGCATCCAATGACCGAACGAGTCCACCAGAACCCGCAACTGATCTTTTCCATCGGAACGCAAGTCGTTTCGTTGCGGGATGTCGTTGGCACTGGCAGTCGAACGCTACATCCGCGTGGCTCGGTCGGCGTCGTGATCCGTGCGCCGCAAGACTTGGATCACGCGTATCGTGTTCGTTTCCTGGACGGCATTGAAGAGCCGCTGCGTCGCGAAGAGATTGTGATGCTGGCTCACTACAAAGAGGGTGACATCGGCGACGCGAACATCACGACCAATCGCAGTGATCTTTACGCTCGCGTCATCTTTCGCTGTGTCGTCGGATCAAGAGCGTTCGGTTTGGACGACGAGCAATCCGATACCGATTACCGAGGCATCTATCTGCCGACCGCCGAGATGCATTGGTCGCTGTACGGCGTTCCCGAGCAATTTGAAAACCAGGAAACTCAGGAACACTATTGGGAACTGCAACGGTTTCTGGTCCTGGCGCTTAAAGCGAACCCGAACGTGCTGGAGTGCCTCTACACCCCTTTGATCGAACAGACGACGCCTCTGGCGGACGAACTGCTGCAGATGCGATCGGCCTTCTTGTCGCGGCTGGTGTACCAGACCTACAACGGGTACGTCATGTCGCAGTTCAAGAAGATGCAGTCCGATCTGCGGAATCAGGGTCAGGTGAAATGGAAGCATGTCATGCACCTGATTCGCCTGCTGATTTCCGGAATCCACGTGCTGGAGCAGGGGTTCGTCCCCGTCCGAGTCGACGAGCATCGCGAGCAACTGCTGGCGATCAAGCGCGGTGAACTTGCCTGGGAAGAAACGGAGAAGTGGCGATTGCATCTGCATGCCGACTTTGATCGGGCTCTGCACAAAACCGCGCTGCCGGAGCGGCCGGACTACGAACGCGCCAATGCACTACTACTGAAGGCTCGCCGAGCCGCCTTGGCCGAGGAACTACCGTGAACATCGATCCACGACTGCATCGCCAAATCGCCGAACATCCATACCCGCTGCTCTTCGCCACGATCAGTGGCGCGCATCTGTACGGCTTCCCGTCGCCTGATTCTGACTTCGACCTGCGAGGCGCTCACCTGCTCCCGCTACGCCACGTTGTTGGTTTGGTCGAAGCGAATGAGACCGTCGAGAAGTCTGGCATTCACGATGGCCTCGAAATCGATCTCGTCACGCACGACGTGAAGAAGTTCTTCGGGCTGATGCTGCGCAAGAACGGCTATGTGCTGGAGCAGTTGCTGTCTCCACTGGTGATTCAGACATCACCCGAACACGAAGAACTGAAGGCGATCGCGGCCGATTGCATCACGCGACATCACGCTCATCACTACTTCGGTTTCGCGGAGACGCAGTGGAAGCTCTTCCAAAAGGCCGACCCGCCTCACGTGAAGCCGCTGCTGTACGTCTATCGAGTCTTGTTGACGGGCATTCATCTGATGCGAACGGGCGAGATCGAAGCGAATCTCAATCACCTGAACGAGACTGCACGCCTCCCTTACATTCCGGACCTGATCGCTCGCAAGACAGGCGGTCCAGAGCAGGGCTGTCTCGAACAAGCAGATCTGGAGTTTCACCACCGCGAATACGAACGCCTACGCACCGTCCTGCAGGAAGCCCACGAAGAAAGTCGGTTACCAGAAGTTCCCTCAGGTGCTCCGGCACTCAATGATCTGCTGGTGAGAATCCGGCTACGCGAGTGGTTTATCATGCGTGGCTAACAAAATCTGGGTTGCGATCGCGCAACCCAGATTTTATTCCACTCTTCTCCTGATCTCTCCGCGACTTCGTGTGAAGAATACTTTCTACCGCCGCGTCGCATCGCTCGGATCGAACGACTGCGGTGTGCCGGTGTTGGCTTGGCTGAATTCGAAGTCCTTTTTGCCGCTCTTCTTTTCGAAATCGACGCGTGTTTCATACGCTTCAAACAGTGCCGAACCATTGGCGACCATTTCGCCCCCCAGGTCCTTGCTGATGCCATCGTAGCCGTCGATCTTGACGATCATGGGGCCGCCCACGATTCCGCCGTCCCGAGGAGTGGCATACTTGCCGTCCTTGATTTCCGCACCGCTGCCGGGACCTGAGTTTCCTTTGCTTGTATCGGGGTTGAAATAGATGAAACCGACAGGAATCGGCTTGCCATCAAACTTCACTTCGCCACTCAAGTGATATCGAGGTGGCCCGCCGCTGCCACCGCAACTTGCTGTCAGCAAACAGGCGGCAACCAATAAACAGTGAAAAACTTGTCGAGATCGCATAGTTCGAGTTTCCATCCTTAGAAATCCGCCCCGACCGGAAGCCCGTCGTTGCGTCGTCCGAGTTGCTGATAGGTGGGCAGATCAATGTTCTGACTGACGAATCGCACGGAACCATCTGCCAAAGTAAAGTGGCAACCTCCCGTATGAAAACTGCTGAATCCGCGGCAAACTTTGGTATTGGAAGACGGAACTTGCGATGGAGGAAGCAGATTGATCTGGTCCATCGCCATGGCAGTCACCAGCGGAAATCCACCCAGCTTGGGACTACTTGCCCATCCGCGATAGACCACGCCGGCTTGATCGGGAAAGTACCGCGATTCGCCGATGCAAAACACATTTGAAGAGCCGTCGGTCATATCGCGAAAGCCAATTCGAGAATTGTCATACATCGCGCCGCTGCGCGCGAACACTCGATCGGGTTGGCCTGATGTGATGCAATCGGCGGCCGTTCCGCCACCCATGACACCCATATAGTCCAAGTGGATCGGCCACTGCCCGGCGAATGTGTTTGATGGACATTGAAAGCCAGAAATACGCGTCACCAATGGCCCGTTGGGAGCTTGAGTTCCATTGCTCGCGTCTGAGAACGGCGCAGACAGATTGAACTGGTTGTACAGATTTGCTTGATCTATTAGCGGCAGCAAAAATACCGTCCAGGGAGCCTGCTGATCTGCGGCCATCGTGTTGCAGTAGTTGGCATCGTTGTAGCTGCCTCCATTTCGGCGGATCCAGGCGGGTGTGAACTGGTTATGTAAGTCGTGATAGTTATGCAGTGCCAAGCCAAGTTGCTTCATGTTGTTCTTGCACTGCGTCCGGCGAGCCGCCTCGCGCGCTTGTTGCACGGCCGGCAGCAGCAAGGCAATCAATACGGCAATAATCGCAATGACAACCAGTAACTCGATCAGCGTAAAGCCGCGAGTACGGCGCTGTTCACACATAAAATCCCTCTACAACCAGCCAGAATCTGATGAGAAAAAGACAGATTCGCCGAACCGAGGGGATACACCACTCTGATTCGGTAACCCGAAACATCAGGCCGGTTTTATCGATGGAGGATTTTCATTTCAACCGTGAACATTAATTTTAACATACTTTATTTAAGAGGCAATAACATGGCCACGATGCTGTGGCCAGTTATTACGCACGATCATCTTCATCAGACGATGAATTCTTGATAGAGATGCGACAGCGTTAGGCATAAAAAGCCGTCTTCTTTCGCCAATCTCTGTCCTCTCTGCGACTCTCTCTTCTTCGCTTACGGCTTGCGTTGAGCAAACAACCAGGCCATCACCTCCGGGTCCGCATACGTTCGCGACCACGAATCGTGATCGACGCCCGGGTATTCGGTGTACTTCGGGTCGCCACCCGCTTTCTTGATCGCCTCGATCATGCGTCGCGAGCGTTGTGGTTTGACGACGCCATCTTTGTCGCCGTGAAAGGTCCAGATCGGCAGCTTTGTCAGACGGTCGGCTTGCGTTTCATCGGCCCCACCACAGATCGGAATGGCGGCCGCAAAGACGTCGGGCGTACGAGAGATCATGTCCCACGTCCCATAGCCGCCCATCGAAAGCCCTGTCACATACAGTCGCTTCGTGTCGATCCGAAACTCTTTCTCCAGTGAGGTCATGACATCACGAGTCAACTTCAGCGAGATCGATTCTTCTTCCGGTTGCTTATGAGTGTCCGCCGACCAGTCGACTTCCGTCCATTTCTTGCCATCGGGACATTGTGGCGCGATCACGAAGCAGGGAAACTTCTCTCGATTTGTATCGGTCGCGAATTCCTTGGTCCCGTGAACAAGCTGCTTGGCATTGTCGCTGCCTCGTTCGCCCGCCCCGTGCAGAAACAGCACCAGCGGATACTTTTCGGTCCCGCTCGGCGAATAATCTTTGGGGATCATCAGGCGATAGTTCAGCGTTTCGCCTTTATCATTCTTGTAAACGCGAGCGTCATAGAGTTCTGCGGAGAATGCTGCCGAAGAGAGCGAAAGCAACATCATCGAGGGCAACCAGCGGACGGAATGACTGAGCTTCATGGCGACGATCGAAGTGGAGTGAAGAGGGCTGCGAGCCGCATAACACGTTCGGACTAGAGGATAATGCCGCAAGTAGGGTGTATGGAGTCTTCGGAATACACCATCTTTCCCAACGTCGGTGGTGCGTTCCGAAGACTTCACGCGCCTTACATCTAAGGCTTTGCGTTCCGTTCGCCCACCACGCCGAACAGGCGAAGGAACGCATCGACTTCTTCAAATCGCCTACTCGCGGCGCAGCAGTCCCAGATCGATCAGCTTGTCGCGGCATTCGTCCCGTTCGCGGCAACGAGTCAGGTCGAGCCATGTCGAGTCCTGGACCGCCATGAAGTCTTCGATGCCGTACGGTGGGGCCTTACCAGATGTGGCGGCGTTCGACATCAAGCGACGGATAACTCCTTGCTCGATGCGGCTCAATGAAGAGCCACCCATGCGGTAGTCTTCGAAGGCTTCCCAGATGACAGGAAACAACGGGCGAACAATCTGTTGGCCGATCGTTGTCGCATACAGCCGGATTTCCTCTTGAGCATGCGGATCCATCCGCAGCGCCAGGAAATGCAGCAAATTGTGAATGTCGATCTTCCAGTAGGCCTCAGTGTACGTGGCGAGCGGAAGATCTTTGCGAGCCTGCTCGCGTGCTACACCTGCCGCCAGACGGGTCTCGTAGATGCGTCGTGATTCATCGTGCAGATGTCGCTCTTCGGCGGTCAGTTGCTCGCCCGTTTCCGTAGGCAAGGGAAGCCCGCTCCCCTGGCGATTCAGTTCGGCCTGAGTACGCCATGATTCAGCAGGAGTCGACTGCGCGGAATCGATCGCCACCGAATAACGAGTGCTATACTCATTGACGTTCGCCATGCGGTGACGAATCCACTGTCGCCAGCAATCCATGGGAACGCGAACCAGCAGCTTGATCTCGGCCATTTCGAACGGTGTTGTGTGACGATGTCGCAGCAGATAGCGGATCAGTGTGCGATCATCGGAGACTTTCTTCGTCCCCTCGCCATAGCTCACTCGCGCCGCTTGGACGATCGACGAGTCATCGCCCATCACATCGACCAAGCAAACGAATCCGTCGTTCAAGACGGAGAACTTCTTCCAGCGAAGCTCATCGACTAGTGCAGAGTTGGAGGGCATCAACAGCGATCCTGGCCGTGGCGGACGCTGCCAGCGTCCGTATGATTTGGGCAGCGATGTGAATTCTCAATCGATCACCGACGCTGGCAGCGTCGGCCACGAAGAAACCAAGCGGACGAAGTTATCCTCTCGCCGCTATCAAGTCCACCGCCAAGCCTCCGACTGTTTCTTCTCTACGCTCTACTTTCTTCCATCCACTCTCTCGCCGCAGGCGCCCCAATTCTCGGTGAAGTGCGGCAGACTCAAGCCACCGACGATCAAACTGCTCACGCCGGCATGAGTTAGCACAAATCGAATCGATTCCGCCGCTGGTAAATTGCCCGATCCCAGTCCCTTTTTGACAAAGACCGCGATTCCCTGGTCAGCCGCCTCGGTGATGACATCACCATGGGTCTGGTCCTTCAAATTGTATTCAACCATCAACGCATCCGCCCACGACAAAGCGAGTTGCGCTCCTTCGACGGTCTTCCCAGACATGCCGATCGCTCGCACGATCCCTTCAGATCGAAGATCCAGCAAGGTTGGAACGACATCCGTTTGCGTGAGGATTTTGTGATCGTCGCCGTTGGAGTGAATGAACACGATATCCAGCTGATCGGTGGCGAGTCGCCTCAGGCTCCGCTCGATACTGGCTCGGACCGCGGCTGCGGAGTAGTCATAGGTCGACTGGCCTCCTTCGAAAGTTTCGCCGACTTTGGTCGAGAGCACAAATTCGTCGCGCCGATGCCCGATCGCTCGTCCAACTCGTTCTTCGCTCAAGCCATAAGCGGGTGCCGTATCGATCAAGTTGCAGCCCAGGTCCAAGATCCCGTTGAGCAGCGTCGCGACTTCGGCATCCGTCGGTAACGCATAACCCGAGGGATACTTGATCCCTTCATTGCGGCCGATCTTGAACGATCCGAATCCCAATCGTGACACGGAAGGGATTCGCTTCGTTGCGGGAGTGAAATTCGATGGCGTCATTGAATCTTGCCGCGCCCCACAATCGGCCAGATGGCTTCGAGGTGGTCGCCTCGGAAGCAGAAAAATTCGTCGTGCAAAAAGGCAGTGAAATCGGCGTAGCCAACGATCAGTTCCACCAGATCGCCAATCTTCAGGTCCCGAGATGCGGGGCCCAATTCCAAGCCGATATGCTCAGCATTATGCATGATCACGTGAGCGTCCGGAAACCCTTTCACGATCGGGGGATGCATTTCAGCAGTGATCGCCTTTCGCCCGGCATCCAGGATCGCCCGGTCCAGGGAAGGGCGAGACACCACGGTACAGAGCACGGTCAGCGCTGGCTCATAGCCGGAGACTCCCGGCATGCGCGTATAGAAGGGGTCGCCAAAGATCCCGCCGCCGGATTGAAGTTCAGTAATCCCTTCAGCTTCGGCGGCATAACTCAGCGAGCCCGTACCGCCGGCGCTGACGATGTCGCAGCACAGTCCCGCCTCTAAGTACTGAGTGCGGCTTTGGTTAAGCAAGCCGAGGGATTCGCGAATCAGACGTTGCTTGGTCTCGGCATCCATCACGGGCATCGCATGCCCTTCGTAACCCATGATGCCAGCGAGTTTTAGCGAGGGGAGTCGATCGATCGCCCGAGCCAGCTCCAGCGCATCGCGCCCTGGTGTAATTCCCGTGCGATTCATTCCAATATTGATGTCGACTAGGACGCGACAGGTGACACCGAGCCGCTGGCAGGCTGCGGCCAGGGGTTCCGCCTGGGCGTAGTGATCACAGGTGACCAGCACATCTGCGGTCTGGCAAAGTTTCGAAATCCGATCGACTCGAGCGGGCCCGACGGGCAGATGGGCAATCAGGATGTCGCGGATTCCCTCCGTCGCGAAAACCTCCGCCTCAGAAACTTTGGCGCAGGTCACTCCGATGGCTTCGGCAGCGACTTGCTGTCGAGCGATCTCCGGGCTCTTGTGGCACTTAGAGTGGGGTCGCCATTGCTTGTTCTTCGCGGCAATGGAGCGTGCCATGGTCAGCAAGTTTGACTCAAAGCGGTCCAGGTCGAGGCACAGCGAAGGCGTTTCGAGCCGTCGTCCGAATGTCTCCCATCCTTCATGTCGCATGAATGGCAACTCGGTTTGGAGGATTTTGGCGTCGATCAAATGCAAGCGGGGTGGATCGCTTAAAGCCATCCACCCCGCCAGAACTATCACGCTGACGACAAGACCGCAACCGAGCGGCGTCGGCATCGGCTACCGACTACTTAGGCTCTGCAGGAGCGTCCGCTGGCTTGTCGGCTGGGACGTCAGCAGGCTTATCGGCAGGAGCATCAGCTGGCTTGTCTGCTGGCTTATCAGCGGGCTTTTCGGCCGGGGCCGCGGCGTGGGAGGCTGGGGCAGGGCTTGGAGCTGGCTTGGGGGCTGGAGCAGGAGCACAACCAATAGCGACCAAGGCCAAAGCCAACGTGGCGAACTTCTTCATATCAGAACCTTCCTCATACATTTCACTGACGACATTCAGGGCAGAACACCTGCCTCGTAATAGAATGGACCCCCGGGGCTAATGATTTATTCCCGCGACCTTCCAGAAAAATTCAACAGACCTAAATCATTTCAATGACATTGTTTGCAGCCGGTCTTGTTGCTCGCAAGAATTGATTGCAGTGACGCCGACAAAAACGTCGAATCTACTCGGGTTGCTCCCAATTCAACGATTTGGGGGGCAACCGGACCGCCTCAAAAATGATTCGAATCAAATCTGTGGCGGAGCGTTGACATTCTCTTCGCCGAGGCTATCATAGGTCTCTCGCGGGTCGCCCTCGACGGTCGCTCCGCGAATTGCTCTTTGACAATCTGGTTGGATGGTTCTGAGAATTCAGCTTTGCAGTATTGAAGCGGTTGCTGGACGTACGTAGTACGAATCCAAGCGGTACGTTTGCAAGCGTTTTCGAATGCTTGTGCCGTATC
>JAQGHU010000074.1 GCA_028291515.1 Schlesneria sp. | reverse complement strand
CCGGGAGGTTGTGTCGGACGACACCGGGAGGTTGTGTCGGACGACACCGGGAGGTTGTGTCGGACGACACCGGGAGGTTGTGTCGGACGACACCGGGAGGTTGTGTCATGCAGTCGGAACTTCCAGGCCAGATGTGGCTAGTTGATGTCGAGATTGTTGGATTTGACGAAGCCGACTCCTGACCCCTTCGAGCTTGCCTCGATGGATACGGGCTTCTGCACTACGTCACCAACCGCCGGTTTGAATAGTGCAAAGGCCCACTTCCACCGAGATAAACTCGGTGGGGTGTGTTATTCAATTGCTCCGAGATCGTATTCGCCGAAAGGTTGTGTCATGCAGCCATGATACTTCGCACTGAGTACTCTCCCTCACCGTCACTTGCCCTTCGCCCTCAGCCTAGTCCTTCAATCCTCGCAAGCGAACTCGAAGATCTTCCAGTAATTTGGCATCCGTTCGGGCTCCGTAAGAAAGTCCCCAATAGATTTGCTGGTCCGATTTTGCGATTGGCGTCACATCAAGATCCGTCATCCAATAGGGACGACGAAGGGTCTGCGGAGTGACGGCCTGATTGACCTCCCCCTTGGGTTGCACGTGCAATGTCAGGATGAATCCCCGCGCACTGGGACCGATCTCGTCGTGGGCCTCGAGAGCTACCTCCCCTCCTTTCGAAACGCCGTGAATCTTGAAGGTCTGAGGCAAGTGCATGATTTTGACCGTCTCGCTCCCATCGAATTCGACTTTGGCTGCTGGAGCCAATTTATCGAGGGAACGTTGGACCGCCTGCAACGCGACTTTTAGCTCGGGCTTGGGCGTCTCATCCTCAGCGGTTCCGACCGCAACGTTGAACAAGACGGTTGCGAACGAGATGTACAAGCTTGATCTCATGGCTTACTCCTGATGATGAGCCCGTTTCGGTCAGACCTGATAATATTGCCGTGCGGCACGATTAGTAAAGGCGAAATGTCTTAGGCATCTTTCAGTCAGATCTGGAGTTTTTCGAATGGAGCCGAATTCACCTCAGGCGAGCCCGCCGTTCGTATACGAGGATCTTTATGTCGGCCAGCGGTTTACAAGCGGGACGCGGCTGGTCGAGCAGGACGAGATCATCGCCTTCGCCAAACAGTTTGACCCGCAACCGTTTCACACCGACCCCGAAGCTGCGAAAGAAACACTCTTCCAGGGGTTGGTCGCCAGCGGATGGCACACCGCAGCGATGACGATGCGGCTTCTCATCGACAGCGGACTATCCATTGAAGGGGGAATGGTCGGGGCCGGGGGCGAATTGACCTGGCCTCGGCCGACGCGGCCCGGCTACATCCTGCAGGTCGAGACCGAGGTGGTTGAAATGCGGCCGTCACGTTCGCGGCCAGATCGAGGCCTCGCCACGATTCGCAGCGAGACGAAGAACCAGGCGAGCGAGGTGCTGCAGATCTTGTTTGCCAGACTAGTTGTCCCACGGCGGATCCAGCTTCCGTCGGCGTGAATCGGACGCGGCAAATCAGCTGGCCGCAGACCGTTTCAGACTGACGACAGTTGCCCGAACACCTTAAGGCGGGTATCGTTCCGCGTCGGATAACGATGTGAAATTGATGTTTTTCTCTGCAATTGAGGAGCAGTGGCGTGACGGAGCGAGTTGTCATCATCGGATCGGGGCCAGCCGGTTGGGCCGCCGCGATTTACGCCGCACGGGCAAATCTGGAACCGCTCGTTTTCGAAGGGGCACTCACTCAGGAAAACTACCAGCAGGGCACAATGCCGCTTGGCCAGTTGAACCTCACGACCGAAGTTGAGAATTATCCGGGATTTCCGCACGGCGATTTGAAGGGATACCTTTCTTCCGCCTTACCTCCCGAAAGTCTGTCAGCGGTGCCTGAGTTTGACGACCCGGCTTTGACCGGACCGCGACTGATGCACTTGATGCGTCAACAGGCAAAGAATTTCGGCACTCGAGTCATCACCGACGACATACTTGAAGTCGACTTGTCCTCACGACCGTTCAAACTGAAATCGCTGGATGGGATACAGACCGAGGCCCATTCGATAATTATCGCGACTGGCGCGCGAGCGAACTACCTCGGACTGCCTTCGGAAGACAAGTACAAAAATGCTGGTGTCTCCGCTTGTGCCGTCTGCGATGGTGGCCTCCCTCGATTCAAGAGCAAGCCGCTGGTTGTCGTTGGTGGCGGCGATAGCGCGATGGAAGAAGCCACCTATCTGACGAAGTTCGCTTCAACAGTATACTTGGTGCATCGTCGTGGTGAGTTCCGAGCCAGCAAGATCATGGCTCAACGCGTGTTGGATAATCCAAAAATCACCGTGAAGTGGTTTACAGGCGTTGAGGAAGTGTTGGGCGATGAGAAGCTAGGCGTGATCGGCGTACGGCTGAAAGATTTGAAGAGTGGTGTGACGGAAGATGTTGCCGCTTCGGGAATGTTTTGTGCGATCGGGCATACGCCGAACACAAACTTCCTGAACGGACAACTGCAGACAGACGACAAGGGTTACATTGTCTACACGAAGGCATTCCGTACCGACACCAGCGTGGAAGGGGTCTTCGCTGCGGGCGATGTTGCCGATAGCTACTACAGACAGGCAATCACATCGGCAGGGACAGGCTGTATGGCGGCACTGGATGCTGAACGCTGGTTGGGTGCCCAAGGCGTTCACTGATAATTCCGTCCACTGCTGTTGATTGCTAAGAAGTCATCACTCGTCCTTTGAACGGGAACATCAAGTCCATGCTGACCAAAGAAGGTTGTCTTGCACGACGAACGCGGCTGTGGAATGCTGTTCCCGACGATTGCGAATGGTTATTGATTGCCGATCCAAGGCATGTGCTCTATCTGTCAAACTTCCTCGTTCACCCGCTGACGTTTTCGGCTGGTGAACGAGCTTGGTTGCTGCTGGAACGCGACGGCAAAGCGACCTTGTTGGGTGATAACTTCACTCTGCGATCGCGCGCCGGAGAGCCGTTCATTGACGACGAAGTCATGGTCAAGTGGTACGACCACCATCACTCCGTGATCAATCGCGATCACGCACTGCTGGTCGCATCAGAGTTGATTTCCAAGCGACTGGCCGACCGTAATGGTGCCGTCGAAGCGGAATGGCTACCGATCGGTGCATTCGAAGTCTTAGGACTCGATCACGAGCGTCATTCGGTTCGCCGCGAAGCGGGTGACACCGATAGCACCGGTGCGATCGATCTCGGGACAACGCTTCGAACCTTGCGCCGTCAAAAACATCCAGACGAGATTGCTCTGCTGAAGGAGTGCATGCGTGCTGGCGAAGCAGGGATGATTCGACTTCGCGAAATCATGCGTCCGGGAATTACGGAGTTCGAGATCTTCCGCGAAGTGCAAAATGCTGCCCTGGCAGCGGCGGGTCGACCAGGTCTGATCTACGGCGACTTCCGAGCGGCCAATGCAGCGCATCCAAAGGTGGGTGGCTTGCCCACTGGGTATGCTCTTCATGCTGGCGACATGTTCACCTTGGATTACTCGGTCGTTCTGGATGGTTATCGGTCTGACTTCACGAACTGCCTGACAGTAAGCAAGCCGACCGAGGGGCAGCAACGGCTGTACGATTTGGTTTCCGCCGCGCAACGAAACGGAGAGACGGTGCTAAAGGCTGGCAACAAAGCCCGCGACGTGTTCCATGCGGTCAACCAACCGATTCTGGAAGCAGGTTTGGCTGACAAGTTCGCCCATCATGCTGGCCACGGGATCGGGTTAGCTCACCCGGAAGCTCCGATCCTGGTTCCAGAAAGCGACGATGTCCTGCTGGCGGGCGATGTCGTCACGCTCGAACCGGGACTCTACGTCGAAGGAATCGGCGGCATCCGTATCGAGCATAACTACCTCATCACGGATGCCGGTTACGAACGCTTGAGCAATCACGTGATCTCGTTGACTTGAGAGTCAGATCAAGCGGATGCAAGTAATCGGCCGGTTTGATACCAGGACTGTGTAGATAGATTAAGGATTTCGTGGATGATTCAGGTGGATTGGAGCTATCACCGCAACGGGTGCAAGACCTGCGGCAAGACCGCGGCGTTCTTGGAAGAGCATCGAATTGGGATCACGGCGCAGGAAGACGCTCGCAAGACACCGCTCGTCGAAGCCGACGCACTGAAGTTGGTGGGGCAGGTCAATGATCTCTACGTCACCCGCGGGACGAAAGTGATTCATATCAACCTGAAATCAGAACGCCCCGACGACGAAACTCTGCTCGGACTGCTCATTGGTCCCAGCGGCAAATTACGGGCTCCCACGTTGAAGATTGGCAAGACGATGATCGTTGGATTCGATCAGGCCACCTACGAAAAAGTAGTCGGGTGATCGAGACCTTCTGGCCCATCTAGGGAGCCAAGGGAGCGACGGTTTTCGTGTTTGAGAACTGTGTAGTTCGAGCACCAATTGACGGTCTTTGACTTGGAATGGGTCATTGCGGACAAATCAAGTTCCCAATTGCTGCGCGATCCCTGATCCGCTAGCATCTGGAAACCTGCGTGTTTTACCCCCGAATGACGTCGCATGTCTCCATGTCCTGTTCGTATTTGCGGAAACCGTCATCGTGGCATTTCTCAAAGTCACTAAGGGACCATCAGCCGGGCAGATCATCCCGTTGATCGCCGATGGGACAATCTTAGGGCGTCATCCCTCGTCCCAAATCGTGCTGGACGACGGCGCCGTAAGCCGCCATCACGCTCAACTCGTCGGCGAAGATGGTACTTTCTTTATCGAAGATCTCCGCAGTCGGAATGGCACCGAAGTCAATGGCGCCAGGATCTCGACAAGGACCGAATTGAACGACGGAGACGCGATTCGAGTCTGCGATCATACGTTTCAGTTTTTGACGCAGATCGATCGGGAACCGCTCGTCAGCCGCAAGAAGGTCTTCATCGGGAGTAACTCTGCTCCCCCGGGTTCGGGCACGATCGACGATGCGGACGATGATCAAAAGCCATCGGGCCCGCAACATGTTGTTCCGGGCAGTCAAACGGAAGGTTCTTCCGTCCTGTCCGCATTGGAAGCCAGTTCGACAGGGCGCGGCCTTCGGCTGAACGTGCGACCTGAAGTCAAACTGCGTGCGATCCTCGAAATCAGCTCCGCACTCGGCCGGGTCCTGGATCTGGAACAAGTACTCTCGGTCACGTTGAAGTCACTGTTTAAGATTTTCAATCAGGCCGACGCGGGATTTGTGTTGCTGAAAGATCCCGATACCAACCGGTTGAATGTGCATGCGTCGCAATGTCTGGCCGCGAATGATGAAGAAGATGTTCCGATCAGCATGACCGTTGTCCGTCAGGCAATGGATCAGACGCAGGCCATTCTCAGTGCCGATGTCATGGGGGATCGTCGCTTTCGCAGCAGCGAAAGCTTGACCGATCTCAGATTGCGATCATTGATGTGCGCTCCATTGCTGGGGACTGACGGGTCAGCGCTGGGAGTCATTCAGCTCAGCACATTTGAGGCGTCGAATCCCTTCACGTATGATGACTTGGACTTGCTCGTCAACGTCACCGCACAGGCCGCGTTGGCTGTGGAATATGCGACATTGCATGACACGATTGTGCGGCAACGCGAGGTGGAACGCGACATGGCGTTTGCCGCGCAGGTTCAGCAGGGCTTTTTGCCCAGCGTCTCACCGCAGATCGAAGGTTTCAAGTTTGCCGACTACTACAAATCGGCATTTGAAGTTGGTGGTGACTACTTCGATTATGTGCGGTTGCCTGATGGACGCCTCGCGATGGCGATTGGGGATGTTGCGGGCAAGGGAGTCTCTGCGGCACTCTTGATGGCTCGATTGCATGCTTCGGCGCGCTATCATTTGCTCAGCGCGACTTCTCCCGGATTGGCGATGACTGAGTTGAATGCCGAGATCAGTGGCAGTGGTCTAGGCTTCCGCCTGATCACACTGGTCTTCGCAGTCGTCGACCCGAAGTCAAAAACAGTCTGTATTGCCAACGCGGGACATCTTCCGCCAATCCATCGTACTGCCGACGGTCAGGTCACGCGGGTCGGAATGGATGCCTCGGGCTTGCCGTTGGGAGTCCTTCCCGAGCAAAAGTTCAACGAGATGACTCTGTCTCTGACGCCAGGCGAATCACTGGTGTTTTACACCGATGGTATCACCGAAGCGATGGACGCCAAGGAAGAGATGTACGGTAAAGTTCGTCTTCAAAAAGCGATTGCATCTTCCACGGGCGATATCGATACCATGGTGGAACAGTTGGTCGAGTCCGTCGAAGAATTCTGTGGTTCATCGTCGCAACGAGACGACATCTGTGTCACTGCCGTGCAGTGTGTCTCATAGTCAAGAGGTCTCGGTGTCGCTCGATAGTCGTCAAGTGCTTGGAGAAGGCGGCCACGTTGCGCGCCGATTGGGAAGCTACGAATCGCGACCAGAGCAACTCGAGATGGCGGAAGCAGTCGCGCATGCCATCGATGCGGGCGAGCATCTTGTTGTCGAAGCAGGAACCGGTACGGGGAAAAGCTTCGCTTACCTGGTCCCTGCGATCCTGGCTGCCACAGCAGGACAGGGTGGCAATGGACCTCGCCGCAAGGTCGTCATTTCGACCCATACGATCAGCCTGCAGGAACAGCTAATCGCGAAGGATATCCCCTTCTTGAATGCGGTCCTGCCGGTCGAATTCTCCGCCGTCTTGGTTAAAGGACGATCCAACTATGTCAGTCTGCGTCGATTAAAGGGAGCAGTCGATCGGTCGAATGCCCTGTTCGCGCAGCCGGAAGAAATGCAGCAGTTAACTCAACTGGTCGAGTGGTCGCGGCACACGGGTGATGGAAGTCTATCGGACATCAATTTCAAGCCGGTGTCGACCGTTTGGGACGAAGTGAAGAGCGAACACGGCAACTGCCTGGGCAAGTCGTGTCCCACATACAACGATTGCCTGTACTATCGCGCGCGGCGGCGCATCTGGAACGCGGATCTGCTGGTGGTGAATCACGCCTTGTTCTTCGCCGACCTCGCACTGCGTCGAGAAGGGGCCAGCGTCCTGCCTGACTATGATGCGGTTGTGTTCGATGAAGCGCATACGCTCGAACAAGTCGCTGCCGATCACCTGGGACTGTCGGTGACGGGCGGGCAGGTGGAATACCTGTTGAATCGCCTCTATAACGATCGAACGCAAAAGGGGCTGCTGACGAAGTTGCCGCTGACCGATATGGAGTCGTACAAGGCGAAATCGGCGGCGGAACAACTCGTGGATCGTGTCCGGTTTGCCAATCGCGATTTATTCGCTTCGCTCAGTGAATGGCGACAACAATTAGGATCCAAAAACGGTCGCCTTCGTCGGCCGCCTGATGTCCCCAACGATGTCTCGCCGTCGCTGAAGGAGTTGGCCGCGAGAATCATGGAGTTGGCTAAAGCGATCGAGCGCGACGAGGCACGCATTGAATACACGGCTGCCGCGGATCGATGCTCTGGACTCGCGAATTCACTCAACTCCTGGATGCAGCAGGCAGAACGAGAGTCGGTCTATTGGATTGAATCAACCGGCCCGCAGCATCAGCAGCGATTGCGACTTGTTTCCGCCCCGGTTGACGTGGCACCTGTCTTGCGCGACGAATTGTTCGGCCGAGTCAGGACCGTCATCCTCACGAGTGCGACGCTGGCCGTCGGCCGGCAGAGCTTCGACTTTATCCGTCAGCGACTTGGCCTCACCAAGGCGAAGGAACTGAAGCTTGGTAGTCCTTTCAACTATGCCGAGCAGATGAAGCTGTTTCTGCCTGAGGCAATGCCGGACCCGACAGAGGCGCCCGCCGAGTATCTCAACGCAGTCTGCCGGCAGATCCAGCACTATGTGACCGAGACTCAAGGTCACGCCTTCGTGCTATTTACCAGCTATCAAATGCTGCGCGACGTTGCTCGTCGAATGACTCCCTGGTTCGTCTCGAAGAATTTCGGTTTGTATGTGCAAGGGTCTGATATGCCACGCACGCTGTTGCTGGAAAAATTCCGACAGGATCCCGCAGGAGTCCTGTTTGGTGCCGACAGCTTCTGGCAAGGAGTCGATGTCCCGGGGGACGCCCTCCAGAATGTGATCATTGCCAAGTTGCCTTTCAGTGTCCCCGACCATCCGCTGCTGGAGGCGCGGCTGGAAGCGATCCGCACGAATGGCGGCAATCCGTTCTTCGACTACCAGGTTCCCGAAGCGATCATCAAACTGAAGCAAGGAGTGGGTCGCTTGATCCGATCCAAAACGGATACCGGAATCGTGGCGATCCTCGATCCTCGGATTCGCACGAAGCGATATGGCCAGCTGTTTCTGGACAGCCTGCCGGAATGTCCCGTGTTCGGTAACGACGACTAACGCTTGTAGAGCGAATCGAATGACGAGTGCGCGAGAACATGCCGTGGTCAGTAGTCGCCAAGCAATGTTGCAACTGAACGTCGCGGTGGCTCTGTTTGGCCTGGCCGGTCTCTTGGGAAAAGTGACGGCGGCCTCGGCGTTGATGATCGTCATGGGTCGCACCGTGTTCGGCACTGCAGCCTTTGCGGTTCTCTTCGCGACAGGCCTATTGCCCCGTCCCGACACTTTGTTTCGAAGATTCCTGAAACTCGCCTGGCCGGGCCTCTTGTTGGCGTTTCATTGGGTGACCTTCTATCAGTCGATTCGTACTTCGTCCGTCGCAATCGCGCTGCTGTCCTATTCAAGCTTCCCGGTCTTCGTCACCCTTGTCGAGCCGATCATTTTTCGCGAGCCAAGACGCCGCGTTGATGTGGTGACCGCCCTCCTGGTCCTGGTGGGGTTAGCTGTGTTGACTCCGAATTTCGATCCGAACGATGCCGCCACAGTCGGCGTTGCCTGGGGAGTCTTGTCGGGGATCAGCTTCGCGGCTGTCATCCTGATGAATCGCCATTTCGCAGCAGACCTACCGCCGGTGACGATTGCGGCGGGTCAGAATCTATTTGCCGCTCTTGCCATGGTGACGCTGCTTCCACTGTACTACGAGCCGTTGGCCATCCGCGATTGGCTGTTGCTGGTTTTACTCGGCGTCGTCTTCACTGCCCTCGCGCATTTCCTGTTCATTCAAAGCCTGGTCAACATTCGGGTCCAACTGGCGAGCATCGTGAGCGCCATGGAATCTATCTATGGAGGTCTGTTCGCCTGGATACTGCTTGGTGAATATCCATCGCTCAGGACATTGTGCGGCGGGGCGTTGATCCTGGCCGCAGTCGTCATCGGAGCTTCAGCACATCCGTATCAGGTGAGCGAGCCTTTGTGATTCAATAATTGCTCGGCAGGCCTTCGAATAGACTGCTGCCGACTCGGACAAGCGTGGCCCCTTCTTCGATGCCAAGCCCGAAGTCGCCACTCATTCCCATCGATAGGTCAGGCAGCGTCAGATGACCGCTACCAGCATCGACCAACTGATCGCGGAGAAGACGCAGTGATCGAAATACCGCTCTGGCCGAATCATCGTCTTCGCTAAGAGGTGCCATCGTCATTAGCCCTTCAATAGCGATCGAATCGAGTCGGCAGATGTCCGGCCATGATGATTGGAGTTCCGCTGGATCGAAGCCGTCTTTTGATTTCTCGCCAGACACATTGACCTCGAGAAGTACCCGAGGAATCGCCGCGATGCTCGATTGTTGCTTCTTGGCTTCTTTATCGATGGCTTGCAGCAAGCGAACCGAATCAACGGAATGCAGACGATTCGCGACAGGGAGCAACAGATCGACTTTGTTCCGCTGCAGGTGCCCGATCATATGCCAGCGGACTTCTTTCGGAAGATCCTGGGCGCGCGAGACAAGCTGCTGCGGTCGGCTTTCTCCCAGGTCGAGAACGCCGAGGTCAATCAGGGCTCGCACCCAATCGAGTTCCGCATACTTGGTGACGGCGACCAGCGTTACTTCGTCAGGTGTGCGACCTGCACGGGCGCAAGCGTTGTCGATTCGCTCTTGAACGCGATTCAGATTCGCCTGCAGTGTTGAAACGAGATTCGAAGCCATACCGAGCCATCATACATCACGGACCAATCAGTCAAACAGGTAGCTGACCGATTCGTTGCGATGGATACGCCGGATCGCTTCACCCAGCAGTGGGGCGACGGAGACAACTCGAATGTTCGGCAGCATCTGCTCGGGTTTCAACGGCAGACTGTTCGTGACCACGATTTCAACGATTGGTGCTTCGCCCAATCGCTTAGCAGCCTGGCCGCAGAAGACCGCGTGAGTGGCACCAACATAGATGCGACTGGCTCCGTGCTGATGAATCGTTTTCACGGCCCCCGCCATCGATCCGCCCGTGGTGATCATGTCATCGAAAATGATGCACGTTTTTCCGCCGATGGGGCCGCCGATCAGATTTTCCTGGCGAGTCTCAAAGGCATTCGCGCGTCGCTTATCGACAATCGCAAAGCTGCCGCCGAGGTGGTCGACATGCTGTAGTGATCGCTTAATGCTGCCTTCGTCAGGGCTGACGATAACCAGGTTTTCTTTCGATAGATTCAATGACCGGAAGTAGTCGTCCAAGATCGGAGCGGCATACAGGTGGTCCACGGGGCAGTCAAAGAAACCTTGGATCTGAGCGGCATGCAGGTCCATCGCCAGCACCCGATCAGCTCCGGCCTTCGTGATCAGGTTCGCGACCAGCTTGGCTGTAATGGGAACGCGACCCATATCCTTGCGGTCCTGCCGCGCATATCCGTAATAAGGCAGCACAGCCGTGATACGAGCCGCGCTGGCACGCTTGCAGGTATCAATTAGAATCAGCAGTTCCATCAGGTTCTCGTTGACCGATGGACCGGTGGGCTGAATCAGGAACACATCCCGCCCACGCACGTTCTGATCAAGCCGGACAGAGATTTCTCCATCCGGAAAATTTCCCAGTTCCACTGCTCCCAGGCCAATTCCCAAGTAGGAAGCGATTTCGGCGGCGAGTTTCGGGTTCGCGCGGCCACTCAGAATACAGAGTTCGTCGTGCATGAATACGCTGCTGAACCGATCATGGGCATGGAAGGAGGGCGGTCAAAACGGGGCCGCATTTTCAGCCAAGCCCCTGCCAAACGCAAGCCGCACAACGGAGTTTGTCGCAATGAACTAAGGAATTGCAGGATGCAAATCGCAATTCAAAAAATGCGATTTCCCGCAGGCTTGAGTCTGCCAGATACAGCGATTTGATCGTTCGGTTCGCTGACTACATTTTCGCTGAGGCGCGCTTAACCCTGCAGCGATGTGAACGGCGCAACTTCGGTTCCGGCAGGAACTTCGACCTTCCCTCGCAGCACGACATGCGGTCCGATCCGGCAATCGGCGCCGATCACGACTGGACCGTGAATGTAAGTGAACGGAAGTATCACGGTGTCGGCACCAATGACCGCTCGGGGATCGATATACGTCAGTTCCGGGACCGAGATGGAAACTCCGTTTGCCATCAGTCGCGACAGATTCGATTGCTGAATTGCGCGGGTCACATCGGCCAATTGGGCTCGTGTGTTGACGCCCATCGCTTCGGACACGTCGAAGACCTTGGCGGCAACGACCGTTTTACCGTCTCGCTTCAACACCAGCGGACAATCCGTCAGATAGTACTCGGCCTGGTTGTTGTCAGGGCGAATGCGGTCCAATGCCGAGAGCAGCGACTTGGAATCGAAGGCGTAACAGCCTGTGTTGATCTCTTGGATACCTTTCTGTTCGGCAGTGGCGTCGCGTTCTTCCACGATTCGATCAAACTTGCCCGCGGAATCCCGAACAATGCGTCCCAGGCCTTGGTTCGCCTGTGTGTCTGTTGTGCCAATCACGGCCGCGGCGTTGGAATCGGATTGTGCTTTCAGCAGTCCCACTAATGATTCACTTTTCAGGAGCGGCGTATCACCCGCGAGCACCAGCACGGGCCCATCGTGCGTTGCCAACTGGTCGCGGCACATCATGATCGCGTGCCCCGTCCCTTTCTGTTCCGCCTGAAGAGCAAACACGACATCGGCATGTCGAGAAAGTTCGGCCTGAACCAGTTCAGCGCGGTGACCCACGACGGCCACGATCCGCGAGACACCGGACGCACGCGCTGCGTCCAGCACGTATTCGATCATCGGTCTGCCACAGACTTCGTGCAGCACCTTAGGCAGAGCCGACTTCATCCGAGTGCTCTTGCCCGCCGCCAGAATGATTCCTAAAGCTCCGTTCGACACCGTAAATTCCTCTCGGTCGATAGTTCAAAAGTTGCTGTCAGCATGACATCGCCGAGCATTCGGTCTGCTTGTTGAAAATAACGGATTGGCGATTAAACCGATTAGAACTTAACCCCGGCTCGCAGCATCAGGGTATCGTTCAGATTGAATCCTGGAGTCTGCTTGAGGAAGTCGACGTTCCTGCCGAAGACGACACCGAGTTCGATGAACTTGTCATAGGTGACGTGATCGCTGCGCACACCGACGGCAAAACGCCAGTCCTGCATCTGCACTTGCTGTTGCGATGAGACGCCGGGCTGATTGATCTGATAGGACTCGACGTGGTATTCGCCGCTCGCATACAGCCAATGAGCTCCGTGGTTGATGTTGCCCAGGAAGTAGCTGATTCGCGACTTCGGAAACAGCAGGCGGACTTCCCACTGATCGTTCGGGTTCCACACCACCCCGGCATACGGCAGGATGATTTTGTCGACACGGTCCCAGTACCCGGCTCCCAAGACGATCATCCACTGTGGTGATGCGCGATAGAACAGCATGGCATTGCCGTCCAATTGCAGTGCTTCGCGACCCAATCCACCATTGAAGTCCGTATCCAAAGACGGATTGAAATTGAGTTGCATGCTCCACAATCCGACAATCGGTGTCGCCAATGTTAAGTCCCAGCCCAAGCGATAGACCGAGCCTGGCAACGACGGACTGCCGGGGCCGTCCCACAATCGAACGCCTGCCTGTGGGGCATTCGTGAAGATCCAGCCGGGGCCGACCTGCGACGTATGCGCGAGTTCGAAGTTTGTTTCCGTCGAAGAGAACCGTCCATTTCCCGGACTTTGAGCACCCGCGGGCGCCAAGTAAGTGAAGTCCATTCGGGGAGTGAACCCCATCCGATACGGTTGAGGGCCGTTGATCCCCGAGAGAATCGTTGATCCAGGCTGATTGCCGAGTACGGGATCGCCGTAGAGAAACGGATCTCGCAAGTTCCCACCATCGTAATATGGTGCCGATCCGCCAGGTGGTATCATCGGCGAATTGATCGGCGGCGTTTCAAACGTCTGCGGACTTTGCCCGCGAATGACTGGATCGGACGGCGATCTATTGGCCTGGAAGACCGCCGGCATAGCCATACGTGGGGCCGGCAGCTCGGTCGAATGACCGAACATTGCAGCCGGGTCAAACGCGGTCTGCGGACTCGACTGGCCCAGGGCTGAGGGAGCATGTGCCGCTAGTACGGCCACGACCACCAGAAATGGAATTCGCACGACGTGCCTCGTCTTGAGACCTGGAAACCCTAGTGTTTTGAACCGCGAGTTCGCGATTCCTTTACGGCGCAGACCGGTCAATTCCGCCGATCCGCGTCGATCAAACGGGATTTCTCAGAAATGCCCAGACAGGTCAACACCAACTCCGGCCAATCCTGCCGCAGAACTAGCAGGAAACGAGCCCCGCGAACCTGCCAACCGGGATCGTGTCAAAGACTTGCATTCCGGCTCAGCAGCCGCGATAGTGCTGCCGCTGGGTGCCACTCTCACGAGGAAAAAGTCTTCGTTAAGCGTGGAGTCAGTCACAACGGGTTGTGGCGCAGCTTGGCTAGCGCGCTTGACTGGGGGTCAAGAGGTCGCAGGTTCGAATCCTGTCAGCCCGATTTTTTGCCGTTGCGGCAAATAATGGTGAGTAGAGCGGAGAGAGCAGAAAGTAGACGGAAGCGAGCCTGATCGGCTCTACTCAGTCTGATTTCTACTCTCTCCGCTCTTTTTCTTTGGCGGTTCGAGCGATGGCTGGTTGATCGCCACCAGCACTGTTTGGCTCGAGACAGGCGAAACAGTGGCACGTGCTTCATGGTTTCGAGGCAGAAACGCGCCCGATCAAGATCAACGGAATATTGCCTTACCGTTTCCGGGCAGATCCACGTCGATGAGCATCTTCCAAATGTCATCGATCCGAAAACGACCTCACCCAAACAGCTTCTTGGCGATACTGGCGACGTGATTGCCTTGGAAACGGGCCATTGCCAACTCTTTCGCGCTGGGCTGTCGACTTCCGTCTGCGCCCGCGATAGTGGCGGCCCCCCAGGGTGAACCACCTTTGACTTCGGTGATGTCGGACAGTTCAGGGCAGGCATAGGGCAACCCTACGTAGATCAGGCCATGGTGCATCAAGGTGGTGACGAAGCTGATAATCGTGCTTTCGTTGCCGCCACCGGTCCCGGTACTGGTGAAAACACTGCCGACCTTGCCGACGAGTGTCCCTTGCACCCAGAGGCCTCCGGTTTGGTCGAGGAAGTTGCGCATCTGGGCGGTCATATTTCCAAAACGGGTGGGCGAGCCAAAGATGATCGCGTCGTAATCCCCAAGTTCTTTCGGCGAAGCGACCGGTGCCGACTGATCGAGCTTTGCTCCGTACTTTTGGGCCACGTCCGGTGGCATCGTTTCGGGGACACGTTTGAGGATGACTTCGGCACCGTCCACCGACCGAGCCCCTTCGGCAACCGCGCCCGCCATCGTTTCGACATGACCGTACATCGAATAGTAAAGGACTAGAATCTTTGGCATTTCGTTTCTTTCGTTAAATCATTACTTGAGAGTAATTCAGTGCAGGTCGGCCGGAAATTCGCGACATTCGCAAACATGGCTTCGCCAGGAACGGAGGGGCCTGCATTCATTCCGATGCCTAGACCTGTTAACAAGTACGGCATCATAGCCATTGTTGCTCTCAAATCGCTTGAATGGACAGGGTAAATCGTACGTCAGTCGCCTGCCAGATATTCGTCCAACTTTCCTTTGAGCCGATCCTGGGCAAGTCTGTGCCGATGTCGACTCACTCTTGCGGCGACGATCGAACAATGCCATCCCGTCTGACCTGCCGCGCTGGCCTAGGTGCGTCGACCGTTTTTGAAATCGGCAATACCGCCAAACACGGCTTCAACGATCGCATCAACGTACCCCACAGAGATTGACTCCCCTTCGTCGTAGGGTAGCAACAGGCGGTGGTAGAACGGCCCATACAACGCGTCAAGTATTGCGTCCGGTGGAATGTCTGAGCGGATTTCACCACGTGAAATACCAGCCTGGATAATCGCCAATGCGGCTTGGCGTCTGGGGATCACCCATCGATCTCGGATTACCTTTTTTAGAGCAGGGTCGAGTTGTGCCTGCCCTAGCAGAGGGCGAATGATCCGACCAAGTCGCCCGTTATACGCGCGAGCCAACAACTGCATTGATGCAATGATGCTCTCGCGAGTTGTTGCTCTTGTCTGGATGGGTGCGAGTCGAGTCAAGTCAGCGAGGAATGCGTCGGTCACAATAGACCAAACGTTGGGCCACCGTCGGTAGATCGTGGTTTTGGCAACACCCGCGCGGGCTGCTACGCCTTCGATCGAAAGGCCCGCAAAACCATTTTCCTCCCCGAGCGACAGCGCGGCCTGCATGATCGCGTTGGTCGTCTCATCACTGCGCGGGCGTCCCGGACTTGTCGATTTAGGTCGCCTCGGATTGTCAGACATTTTCCAGTCCTTCGGCGCCCTTTCATTCGGACGCAGCAAACCTACTGGGGGCCAAAAAAGTGGTTGATTCGATACGGTGCGTAGCGTATTATATTCTCCAGGGTGGGCTCCCGGCTATGAGTGGGTCGGTCTTCTTGGCAAGTAATTATCGAGGAGTAGTCAGATGAACCCATCAACTGGCGAGAAGGGAAGGGCCTTTGAAGGTAAAGTGGTGATCGTCACCGGTGCCGCGAGTGGTATCGGCATGGCGACGGCCAAACTGTTCGCGGCGGAAGGCGCGTCGGTCGTGGCCGAGGACATCAATCCGAAGGTGGCAGAAGTTTTTGAAGGTGACCCCCGGATTGTGCCGTTCATCGGCGATGTCGCGACCGAGTCAGCGGCCAAAGAGGTCGTCGCACTCGCCATCGAGCGGTTCGGCAAGCTCGACATTCTCGTGAACAATGCTGCAAGTATTGTTTACAAAAATGCAGTCGATATGACTCTCGATGAGTGGAACTCCATTCTTAACATCTCGGCGACGGGCCTCTTCCTGCATTCCCGAGAGGCGCTCAAGGCGATGATTCCGAACAAGACTGGTGCCATCGTCAATGTCGGTTCATACGCGTGTTTTTTCACATTCCCAGGGATTTCGGCCTACCCCGCAGCGAAAGGGGCACTCGCCCAGATTACGCGGACACTCGCGCTGGAGGTGATCGAGCATGGCATCCGCATCAATGCCGTCGGCTCGGGGGACGTCGTCACGAATTTGCTCAACACGTTCCGCTCCGATGGCCGCGAGTTCCTCGCGGAGCACGGCAAGCTTGCGCCGATAAAGCGGGCGGCCGAGCCAGTAGAGATCGCGAATGTCGTCGCGTTTCTCGCGTCGGATAAAGCCAGCTTCATTGTCGGAGCGATCGTGATGGCCGACGGCGGCATGAGTGTTGTCATCCAATAGACCGTACCAGTCGGTTCAAATTTGATGATGTACTAAATTGGAATCGACACGATGTCGCTGAGGTGTGTTTTCAAAATGAAGAAGTACAAGAAACGTGATTTCCCCCTGGAAAAAATCCGTCGCTTCCTCGAACCCGGGCCCATCGTCTTGATCAGCTCTGCGCACAAGACGGAACGCAACATTATGACGCTGGGTTGGTACATGATGCTCGGATTCGAGCCCGCTCTGATTGGCTGCTATATCTGGGATCAGAACCACAGTCATTCGCTGATTCGCAACAGCCGGGAGTGTGTCATTAACCTGCCGACATCAGATCTGATTGATGCGGTGATTGGAATTGGAAACTGCCACGCTCCCGAAGTAGACAAGTTCGAAAAATTCGGATTGACGCCAGAGAACGCGAAAGACGTCGAGGCGCCATTGATCTCGGAGTGCTACGCCAACTTTGAATGCAAGTTGAAGGACGCGAGCCAAATCGATCGGATGGGCCTGTTTATCTTCGAGTGCGTTCGGGCGTACGTGGCCGCAACTCCTCGCTATCCGACTACGGTCCATTACCGAGGTGATGGGGTATTCATGGTTTCAGGGCGCAATACGAGCTACAAGCGAAGATTCAAGCCCGAAAATCTGTAGGGCTGATTCGCGGTGCCATGATTGCTGCATTGAACTATGCGTCCCCCGATCGGAATTGATCTGAACTGAATACAACGTGGAGTCTTCGATGACAAATGCGTTCGATCTCTTGCAGCAGCACTTCCAGACTCTACTCGCTGACAATGCGCTCTGGCAAACGTTTATCGCCGATGATGCCGTGTGGGAACTCCCCTTTGCTGAGTCACTCGGCCACCCGACCAGGCTGTCTGGACGGGACGAGTTAATTCGGCACGCGCAGTGGTTTGGCGGTGCCGTCGAGGATTTTCGTTTCTTCGATCTCAGGCTCTATCGTGCAGCCGATCCCGAGTCTGCTATTGCTGAAGTCAAAGCGGAGGGACGAATTAAGGCGACGGGGCGAATCTACCAGCAAGAGTACATCGTGTTCCTGCGTTCTCGCGACAGAAAAATCAAACTCCTGCGCGAGTATTTCGATCCAACACGTGCGGCAAAAGCGATGAACGTCCCCATTCGTGGTCTTGATGCCTAAACACCCGCTTGTCCTCCTTCGCAGTGCTTCAAACTCGGCCGTACCTGCGCGGCCCGCTTAATGATCGCTGGAAGTTGTGTGCCGAATCGCGTTCAATAGTGGGGAGTGACAAAGCTTAGCGGCGAGCGAATTCAAATACCCTTTCTGGAATCCGCGGGATGAACGACCAGACCCCAATTGAGGCCGACGCCCGTGAACTTCAACTGGATGAGGCGGAATACTCTGCGCCGACCATCGACGGGGCGACCTGTACTGCTTGCCACATGGCGATCCCCGACCAATATTTTCAGGTCAATGGCGCAATTCTCTGCGAGCCTTGCAGCACAGCGGTTAAAGCCCACCTGACTGGCGGCGCAGGTTTTCCTCGGTTCTTGAAAGCTTGCTTCGGTGGCCTGGCCGCGTCGATTGCCGGATTCTTAATTTATTTCACTATCCTCAAAGTCACTGGCTATGAGATTGGTCTGATCTCGATTCTCGTCGGATACATGGTGGGAACTGTAGTTCGAAACTGCTCTGGCGGGCGAGGGGGGGCGATCTATCAAGTGATCGCCGTCTGCTGTACCTATTTCGCCATTGCCATGAGCTATTCGGCCCTGTTGATTCCGGAATTGTTAGCGCAGATGAAAAACAAGGAAGCCGCCGTTGCTGAACAACAAGTCGCCGAGAAAGCTGGGAAAGTACAAGAGGGTGCCGCGGCCAATCTGGAGGCGGAGATCGCGAAAGAAGACGAGCCCGTACCTCAGAAAGAGCTCACTTCCCTGGATGTCGTCTTCGCCATCCTCCTGATTGCTGCGTTCCTGCTGGCGCTCCCGGTCATCTCCTGGTTCTCGCAACCGATCGGCATGTTGATCGTGGGGTTTGCGCTCTGGGAAGCATTCAAACTGACTCGCAAGGTAGAACTCGTCATCACTGGCCCGCACAACATCGGCCACACTCCAGACCTGGCCCCCGCGAATGCCTGATCCGACGCTCCATTGCCCGGCCTGCGGTACCGAACTCGCTCCTAACCTGCTGGCTTGCCCCACATGCCGGCGGCTGCTTCATTCTGATCGCCTGAAGGCTTTGGCCGATACGGCCACGCGGGCCGTCAGTCCCCTCGACGCCCTCGTCGCCTGGCGTGAGGCGATTGAACTATTGCCTGCCGGCACGCGGCAGTACGACACCATCCAGGCTAAGATCACCGAACTTGGTCAGGTGGTCGATACTCTGCCCTCCCGGCCCCCTGCCGCGGAGAAGACGAATGGTACGGGCATTGGTAAAGCCGCTGGCCTGGGAGCGATCGGCCTGATTCTCTGGAAGTTCAATGCCTTCTTGCTGCTAGCATTCACCAAGGGAAAAATACTGCTGCTGGGGCTGACCAAGGCCAGCACATTCACCTCGATGATGCTGTCATTCGGGGTCTACTGGACCATGTTTGGCTGGCCCCTCGCCTTGGGTCTGGTGATCTCGATTTACATCCACGAAATGGGGCATGTCGTGACGCTGATGCGGTATGGCGTGAAGGCCAGCGCCCCGATGTTCATCCCCGGTCTTGGCGCGATCGTCCGTTTGCAACAATCGATGGACGACCCACGGCAAGACGCCCGCTGTGGCCTTGCCGGGCCGTGGTGGGGCCTGGGAGCGGCACTGGGATCGTACTTATTGAATCTTGCAACCGGTCTGCCGATTTTTCTGGCGATCGCCCATTTGGGAGCATTTATCAATCTGTTCAACTTGTTGCCCTTTGCCTCACTCGATGGCGGTCGGGCCTTCCGATCCATGAGCACGAACCAGCGGTGGCTGGCGGTGTTGGGGCTGGGTGTCATCATGTCGCTGTGCGAGGGGCAAGAGGCATCGGGCCTGCTTGCATTGCTGATGATCGGAGGCGTTTTCACCGCCCTGACGGGGAAGGCTCCCAAAACGGCCGACAGCCCGGGATTAATGGCCTACCTTGGGCTGGTTGCCATACTGACGCTGATCTGCGAGCGACTCGTGTCAATGCCGCCAGTGTGACTTGGCCCTTTGCGGCCAACTTCATCGACCGAGCAAATTCAACTATGGAAATTCTTGTGAGTCGTATTCTCGTCATTGGCGGTACAGGCAATATTGGTCGGCAGGTTATCTCTCAGTTGACGGCGAGTGGTGCGAAGGTACGTGCCCTTGTGCGCAACCTTGACGGGGCTCATTTCCCACCTCAGGTGGAGGTGATGCGAGGTGACCTTACGTGCCCCGACACGCTTGATTCATGCCTCGTTGGCGTCGATACGGTGTTCCTGGTTTGGACCGCCCCGGCAGATGCGGTTGCTCCTGCACTGGATCGGATCGCGAAGCACGCCAGGCGTATTGTTTTTCTCTCGGCACCACTCAAGACACCACACCCGTTTTTCCAACAGCCCAATCCGTCCCGCGCTTTAGCCGAAAGAATTGAACGCATCATTGAAGACTCTGGGCTGAAATGGACCTTTTTGCGGCCGGGAATATTCGCGTTGAATGCGCGCCACTTTTGGGGGCCTCAGATTCGAGCCGGCAACGTCGTGCGATGGCCCTATCTGGCTGCACCAACGGCCCCGATCGATGAGCGTGATCTCGCTGAGGTGGCAGTCCTCGTGCTATCCGAGGATCGACATGCCGGAATGGAGTACGTATTGACCGGGCCCCAATCACTGACCCAGTACGAACAGATTGCGGCGATCGGCAGCGTGCTTGGCCGTTCACTCCGCATCGAGGAGACATCGCCTGAGGAGGCGCGACGTCTAGGGCTTCCGGGCATATTGCTTGACGCCTGGGCTGCCGCGATCGGGCAACCAGCCTTCGTCTCATCCACGTTCCAGGAGGTGACAGGACGACAGGCGCGGACCTATCTAGAATGGGTCACTAGGAACGCCGCCGACTTTCAATCCTAGGCTCGATAGAATAGTTTCGCAAATTGGTCGGAGACGATCTGAAATTGCGATCAATTCGGGGCGATGACGAAGCTGATTCAATGAACATCACGCTTCAATGTGTACATTCTGGATTTGCTTTTCTCGCGCTCATCCAATCCGGCGGGCCGTACTGACTCAGTAGGGGTCTCTTCGTTGTATCGTAGTCTCCAGGTGTCATCCTTGATCTCGTAAACTCCGATCCACTTCGTCATGGTGCCATTGGCATGTGTGCCGATGAAATCGAAGTGGCCCATGACTGGGTCGATGCGGAATGTTCCCGTAAAGATTCCCCGTTTGCCGTCGAGCGTCCGTCTCATCGTCAGGTTGTTGTGGAAAATCGCCACTCGCCGATTCCTCTCTCTGACGGTGTGGGGATCGATCACCCCGGCACTGGCTTCTTCTTCCGCAACGCAAATCCAATTGCCTTGCAGAGCTTTCAAATTCGCGACTGTTTTCTCTTCATCTCTGACGAGTGATTCACGAACGGCGATGAGTGTGGCGACGGCCAGTTCGTCGTCATAGGTGACATTTGCCGATTGACCCAAGAGGATGTTGGACAGTCTCGCCCACTCCCCTTGAACTGTGAACTTGGTTCTACGAATCACATCCAGTGTGATGGGTTCGCATTCATCGCCCGAGTCGAAATTCGCGGGTTGCACCGTGATCGAGCGATTGTCGATGTCAATCTCTGTGATTGTCCCGGTGACCTTCATCTCTGCGGCGTCAACAACGGCGACAGCCTGAAGGAGTAGAATGACAACGAAGAGCGATGTGGTCGTTCGCATTGGCGCACCCTTAGCCTAGCGGTGATTGAGGCTACTCGATTTGGTTCAACAATATCAGGACTCGCGGGAGTGTATCCTGTTATAAAATCGGGGTGCAAGGTGATTATCCATCTCTACCCACATTGCAGATGGGCATGCGAAAAACGCGATTGATCAGATCGACTCTATTCAGGAGTCGACGACGACGGCAATTCTAGTCGCCTGACTATTCCAATGGCGTTAAGGAAGGCTTCGTCATGACTGACGACCAACAGCGCACCATCGTGGCGTCGCAGTCCGGATTCGACGGCCTCGATGGAGTCGATGTCCAGGTGGTTGGTTGGCTCATCGAGGATCAGGAGTGGAGGGGGTGCTGAGCCGCCCAGGACGCAGGCGAGGCCTGCTCGTAGTAATTGGCCGCCGCTGAGGGTGGAGACGATTTGCAGGGCTGCTTCGGCTCGGAACATGAACCGGGCGAGCGCTGTTCGGCAGGCGTTCTCGTCAGTTCCTGGGTTGAGTCGATGAAAGTTGTCGCGGATGGAGGTTGCTGGATCGAGCAGGCTCATTCGCTGATCGAGTAGAGCAAAATCGGTGAGTACGTCGACTTTGCCGATCCACGGGATGAGCTGCGCTGTGATGACTGCGAGCACGGTTGTTTTGCCCGAGCCGTTGGGGCCCGTGATCGCGATGCGCTCTGGTCCGATGACATCGAAAGAGAGTTCGCGAATGATCGGCCGATCGGGTTCGTAACCGACGGTGACTTCTTTGAATCTGAGAACAGTCTTGCCAGCAGGAAGGTGGGCTGGTGGAAGCTGCACGGTGAGAGGTTGCAGGATCTCGATTCGCTCACGGGCGGCCGCGGCGGCGTCAAGAGCTTCCTCACGATGACGTTCTGCCAGGCGGGTATTCTCACCGCTGGTGTTTTCGCTCCGGTTCTTCATCCCGCCGAGGATGATGCGCGGTGCGCCACCTTTTAGTGCGTTTTTACGACCGTTGCTGCTCGTTCGATCGTGTCGCTCGGCGGTGGCCTGGGCGCTGCGATTGACGTCGGCAACACGTTTCTCGGCGTCGGCCAGTTCGCGTTTTGCTGCGGCAAGCTCCTGGGCTTTGAGTTCGCGATAAGTGGTCCAGTTGCCGCCATATCGCGTGGCTCCCAGCGTCGTCAGTTCCACGATGGCATCCATCGTTTCGAGCGGTTCTCGATCATGGCTGACGACGATGGCACCGGACCGCCAACTGGTGAGCAAGTCGATGACAGCCTCGCGACCCTCTCGGTCGAGGTTGTTGGTCGGCTCATCGAGTAGCAGGAAGTCTGGTTCCGCGAAGAGAAGGGCGGCGAGACCGGCTCGAGTTTGCTGTCCACCCGACATCGTCGCGAGCAGCGTCTCCGGAGGAGCATTGAGGCCGAGTCTACTGAGCGCCGACGCCAGGCGCGTTTCGAGAGTCCAATCCGCGTCAGCTAGTTCGTTGTCAGTCGCCTCGCCTCGTTCGGCGCTTCGCAGGATAGAGAGTGCTTGCGTGACTCCGAAGAGATCCGCCACCGTTTCATGGGGACTCACCTGAACGGATTGGCGCATGAGACCTAGACTGCCAATGACAGCGACGTGCCCCGTGTGAGGGTGCAGCTCACCTGTGATCAGCTTGAGGAGCGTCGTCTTGCCGACGCCGTTGCGGCCGACCAAGCCGGTCCTGGTCGGGCCAAAACTTAAGTTCAAGTGCGAGAACAGAGGTGGGGAGTCAGGCGGGGACCAGGTGAGGTCGTGCAGAGAGATTGAAGCAGGCATGGGATCCTTCCGAGGACGAGGCGATAGGGCTCAACAGCACAGCGGTGTCAGCAGCGGCCATCGATCGAATCATCGCTATCTCCTCGGAATGGGAATCGAATTCCGACACAGACACGACAACTGTCATTCAGGTTCGCGCATCGAATGGGATCTTCCGTCCGCGTCTCGCAACAACAGTGTCCGTCGCTGCTTACGTATTGCTCGGATTCAAGATCAAAGAAAATAAAACGGCTCACTGTCACAAATTTCAGGCCGCATTCGTCCTTAATGAAGAATGGGTGATTACATCCACAACAAGTGAACTCAGCAGAGGAGCAATCATGAATCGCAGTTTATTGGTGCTGGTGGTCGGAGTCGCGTTAGGGGCCTGCGGAATGACCTTCGCCCACCTCCATGATCATAAGGACGGGGAGTCGGTGAAGTTGCTATCCGCTCGCGACATCGTGGAGAAGCTGGACGGGAAAGAGGCCAAAGTGACGATGGTCGAAGTGACCATCAAGCCCGGTGAATCGGGGATGCCTCATCGTCATCCTGGTCCGGGGTTCGTTTATGTTCTGGAAGGCGAATACGAGTTGGGGGTTGATGATCAACCGACAAAGATCTTCAAGGCGGGCGAAACGTTTTACGAGCCAACGGGATGTCTGCATCGGGTGTCGAAGAACCCGGCTGCAAAGGGGATCACCCGGCTGATTGCGGTTGTGGTACATCCGCGCGATGCGAAGGAAGTTGCGATTCCTGAGCCTAAAAAAGATTAGTCCCTCGGGGTTATCGCGAGTCTTGGCGGCCTTGTCGTTCGTATAGGACACGGCATTGTTCGAGATTCCAAAACTGAGGCACCTGGGGCTACGTGATGTCCATGTCAAATGAACGTGGCCACCCAATGAACATCAGGTGAGGCATACCGTGATGAACAATCGAAGTCTGAGATTGGCATGCTGGGCGGTACGCATCTCCCTGGCGATGTCGTTCCTCTCGGCTGTTGCTGACCGTAGCGGTTTTTGGGGGCCACCCGATAGCGCGGGAGTGGCCTGGGGTAGCATTGCACGGTACGAAGGATACGTTGCAAAGTTGAATTGGTTCTTACCACTTCACCTTGTGTCTCCCCTCGGCTGGATGGCGACCATCACGGAGGTGCTGATTGCGATTGGCCTGATTGTTGGGATCAAGTTGCGATGGGTCGCCTTGGCAGCAGCACTGCTGTTAACGACATTTGCAACCACGATGGCAGTTGCATTTGGACTCAAGCCACCGCTTGATTATTCTGTGTTCTCAGCGGCTGCGGCGGCTTTTCTTCTCTCTGCCGTGACGTCAAACGAGGGGCCTGATCGTAATGCGGCAACCGAATGATACTTCAGCACCCGCGGCCTGACGGAGCGCGTCGGACGTAACGACCGCCTCCATTTAAGACTCATTCAAGAACAAGGAGACGAGCGATGAAGATTCTTGTGATCGGTGGAAGTGGACTCATTGGAAAGAAGGTCGTTAGCAATCTTCGCTCAAAGGGGCATGAGGTTATGGTGGGATCTCCATCGACCGGGGTCAATTTCCTGACAGGTGAAGGACTGGCCGACGCGATGGCTGGTGCGAGTGTCGTTGTCGATGTGGCGAACTCACCTTCGTTCGAGGATGGGCCTGTGATGGAGTTCTTCGAAACAGCGGGACGCAATTTGGCGGCCGCAGAGAAGGTCGCTGGAGTGAAACACCATGTCGCCCTGTCCGTGGTGGGGACCGAACGTCTTCTGGCCAGTGGATACTTTCGCGCCAAGATGGTCCAAGAAACCTTGATCAAGGTGTCGAAGATACCCTACACGATTGTGCGTGCGACGCAATTCTTCGAATTCATTGGTGGCATTGCCCAATCGGCGACTGAGGGACAGACGGTGCGGTTGCCCCATACGCTTTTTCAGCCAATCGTTTCGGACGACGTGGCCGCGTGCGTGGCTGACGTCGCAGTTCAGGCACCATTAAACGACACCATCGAAGTCGCGGGGCCAGAGGCGATCCACCTCGACGATATGGTTCGACGTTACCTGGATTCAGTTGGTGATTCGCATCAGGTTGTCACCGATCCGAAAGCTCGCTATTTCGGCATCGAAGTGACTGATCAAAGTCTCACGCCTGGCAAGAATCCACGTCTCGGACCTACGCACGTCGGCGAATGGCTCCGTCGTTCGCAGGCGAAGGCTTAAGTTAGAGTGAATTCAGCCTCCGATTGGAGTCGCTATTGCGCCGTCGCAGTATGCCCGCGCTCGTGCTGATCCAACGCGACCACCTGAGTTCGCATGGTTTTGTTTGTGAAACGAAGCCGCTAACCTCTGGTGGTCGCACGATGGCAGTTCGAACGTACTGGTGCATGGCATGCAATTTCTAGTTGGGACCAGCGGATATAGCTACAAGGAATGGAAGGGGAGCTTCTATCCCGAGAAGCTGCCGCAGAAAGAGATGTTGGAGTATTACTCGCAGCAGTTTTCCACGGTCGAGATCAACAATTCGTTCTATCGCATGCCAGCCGCAAGCGTGGTGGAATCGTGGGCTCAGCAGACTCCCAAGTCGTTTCGTTTCGTGCTGAAGGCCCCACAGACGATTACTCATCGCAAGCGACTGAATGACTGTGCCGAGCAGGTCGACGACCTTCTGCAGACGGCAGCGGTACTGAAAGCGCAGCAGGGACCGCTACTGTTTCAGTTGCCGCCGAATTTCAAGAAGGACTTGGCACGGTTGGATGGTTTTCTGAACGTCGTCGACAACAGAACGCCGATCACGTTCGAATTCCGGCATGAGAGCTGGTTTGACGAGGAAGTGTACGCTTGCCTCCGTGCCCACTCCTGTGCGTTGTGTGTGGCCGATGCGGAAGATCTGCCCCCCGTCAATCTGGTCAGTACTACTGACTGGGGATACGTGCGGCTGAGACGCGAAGAGTATTCCGACAAAGAGCTACGCCAATGGATCAAAAACATCAAAGCTCAAGATTGGGGCCGGGCCTACGTGTTCTTTAAACATGAAGACACGGGGACTGGGCCCAAGTTTGCGACCCGCTTTCTGCAGTTGGTAGAGGCCGCATCCTAGTACCGATTCGCGTGATCAATTCGCTGTCTGGCGGGTGATTCCACGCAAGGCGATCTCGTAGATTGCGTGATACTGTTCGTCGAGAGAGATATTTCGGCCGATGAAGAGGTTGGTGAACATTGTCCCATAGATCATGTTTCCAACGCTGTTGAGCATCTGCTCGACGGGAACATCGTCGCGTAATTTTCCTTCGGCGACGAGGTCCGTGTACAGTTGCCGCCAGGGGCCACGGTTGGCATCGCGGTGTTCGAAGTATGTGGGCCGTTTGCGATCTTTGAAGTTGGCCCGCTCCTGAATGATCAACTCGACGTAATGAGGATTTTCATCAAAGAAATTAAGGTAGGCACGAATCGCCAGTGCGATCATTTCAAAAGGGTCGCTCGCTGTCGCGGTGGCCTCTCGAATGGCTTCTTGCATCTGACCCATTCCCAAATCGACGCAAGCGAAGAATAAATCTTGCTTGCCGGGGAAGTAGAGGTAGAGGGTTCCTTTCGCAATGCCCAGTTCGGTGGAAACCCGCTCCATCTCGCAACCGCTGTAACCAAGTTGTGCGAACAGCTTGGCAGCCGCCTCGATAATGGCCTGCTGACGTTCCGAGCGACGATCCGCCCGTGACGGACGGTTGGGTGATGACTTGGCCGGCATCGATCTGAATTTCCAGAAATGTTCGAAAAACTCTGTAAGGAGCTTCGAATTGAAGTGTATGACAGAAGGATGATGTTCTGCTTGAAGAATGTCCATCCATTGCGGTATCATGGCCAAATACTGACTGGTCAGTCATTTCTGAAGAAGTTGATAAGTAACATCCGAAGGCTCATGCCATCACCCTGTGGGTATCAAGAAGTCACTATGCAAATATTTGGCGAGGCTGATCGCCGCTGGTCATTGCTAGCGATTCTGGGAATTGTTGCTGTTGCGGGATGTCACGCGCAGGTTGCCAAGGCACCCGCGCCGAAACCGCCAGAAGTTTTCATTGCCTCTCCAATCGAAGAGATTGTGACGGAAACGGAAGAGTTCACTGGCCGAACGATGGCCGTGAATACCGTTGAAGTTCGGGCGCGAGTGACCGGGTATCTGGATCTCGTGAGATTTGAAGACGGTGCCGACGTCAAGGCAGGGGACGTTCTGGCCGAAGTTGATCCGCGTTCGTACAAGGCAGAAGTCGAAAAAGCTCGTGCCACGACGGCGCAGGCGAAAGCTCGCATGGATCGCTTTTCACGACAGTTGACTCGAGCTCGGCAATTGATCGAGAAGAAAACGATTACTCAGGAAGTCTTCGAAAGTGCCGAGTCCGATCATAGTGAAGCCCTGGCGACTTTGGACGCGGCGGTCGCCAGCCAGGATGCCGCGGAATTGAATCTGGCTTTTACGAAGATCACCTCGCCGCTCGATGGTCAGATCAGTCGTCGATTGGTCGATCCAGGAAATCTGGTGAAGGCCGACGATACACCGCTGGCCACGATTGTTTCGTTGAACAGGATTCATGCCTATTTCGACGTCGACGAACGGACCGTCTTGCGAATTCGCCGCCTGATCCAGCAGGGAAAGATGAAATCTGCCCGCGACAGTGAAACGAAAGTAAAGATCGGGCTGGCCGACGAAGAGGATTTCCCACTCGAGGGGACGGTCAATTTCATCGACAACCAGGTTGATGCCACCACCGGGACCTTGCGACTGCGAGCCATCGTCGAAAACAAATATCGCTTTCTGGCACCCGGGATGTTCGTGCGAGTGCAGGTGCCGATCGGTGTTCCTCATCCCGCACTGATGATTCGCGAAGAGGCGCTGGGCGCTGATCAAGGTCAGCGCTTCGTGTATGTCGTTAACGACAAAGATGAGATTGCTTATCGTCGCGTCACGGTGGGGGTGTCGCGCGGTGGCCGTCGCGTCATTGAAGGAGATATTTCGCTTCAAGATCGCATCGTCGTCTCGGGCTTGCAGCGCGTACGCCCTGGAACGAAAGTCGCGGTTCGACCCTTTGTGCTTCCTTCTGATGCCGCCAAGTTGTCGGCCAGTCCTCCACCTGCAACCAAGACTGCCACTGCCGAAACCAAACCTCCTGAACACGGTAAAGACTGATAGTGTTCTCGCAGTTCTTCATCGACCGGCCGATTTTTGCCTCCGTGATCTCCATCTTGATCACGTTAGCGGGGGGGATCGCCGTCTTTACATTGCCGATTGCTCAGTATCCACCGGTCGCGCCACCGACGATTCAGGTCGACTGCAACTATCCCGGGGCGAGTGCCCAGGTGGTTGCTCAAACAGTAGCCGCGCCGATTGAGCAACAGGTGAACGGCGTGCAAGACATGTTGTACATGACTTCGCAAAGCACCAACGACGGTTCTTACACGTTGACGGTCACCTTCAAGCCAGGCGTTGATTTGAACCTTTGTCAGGTATTGGTCCAGAATCGAGTCAGTCTGGCGATGCCGTCTCTACCGGACGTCGTCCGACAGACCGGCGTCACAACCAAGAAACGTTCGCCCGATATTCTGCTGACCGTCAGTCTGAAGTCTCCCAGCGAGCGCTATGATCAGCTTTATCTCAGCAACTACGCGGTCTTGCGTCTGAAAGATGAGCTTTCGCGATTACCCGGCATCAGCGAGGTGCTGGTGTTTGGTCAACGCGACTATAGCATGCGCATCTGGGTTGATCCCGAAAAGCTGGCTGTTCGCGGTATTGCTGTTCAGGATGTCGTCAATGCGCTCCGCGAGCAAAATTTGTCGATCGCGACGGGGCAAATCGGTCAGCCACCATCGCAGCATGGACAACTGCTTCAAGTGCCACTCAGCGTCAAAGGTCGTCTGACGGAAGTTGAAGACTTTGAAGACGTGATTGTTCGAACTGGTGAACATGGCCAACTTGTCCGCATCAAAGACATTGGTCGAGTCGAGATCAACGCACGCAGCCAGGACGTGAGCAATCGATTCGACGGAAGTCCTACGGTGGGTTTGGCGATCTTCCAGCTTCCTGACGCCAACGCGCTGGATACCGCTGATCAAGTCAAAGCGAAGATGAAGGAGCTGTCCCAGGATTTCCCCGAAGGCGTTGAATACACGATCGGCTACGACACAACTCCGTTCATCCGGGAATCAGTGGGGGAAGTCTTCAACGCTCTTCGCGATGCGATCATCCTGGTCGCCATCGTCGTGTTGGTCTTCTTGCAGGGATGGCGAGCGGCCATCATTCCGCTCATCGCTGTCCCCGTCGCCATCATCGGGACATTCGCCGCAATGGCGATTGTGGGCTTCAGCTTAAATAACCTCACCCTCTTCGGCCTGGTACTGGCGATCGGGATCGTCGTCGACGATGCGATCGTCGTGGTTGAAGCGGTGGAGCATCATATCGAGCACGGCTTGGCTCCTCGCGATGCTGCCCGACAGGCGATGCATGAGGTTGCCAGTCCCGTGATCGCCGTGGGCCTCGTCCTGAGCGCCGTCTTCATTCCCTGCGCGTTCATTTCAGGAATCGTAGGCCAGTTCTTCCGACAGTTCGCGCTGACGATTGCTATTTCGACGATCATTTCCACATTGAATTCCCTGACGCTCAGTCCCGCGCTCGCGGCGATGCTGCTCAAGCCGCGATCGGCGAAGCGTGACTTTCTTACCTGGCTGATCGACGTGTCGCTCGGCTGGTTCTTCAGGCTCTTCAACAGGGGATTCAAGTTTTCGACAACGATTTACTCACGCCTGGTGGGACGACTTCTGCGCGTTCCAGCGCTGGTGTTGATCGTCTATGGCGGATTGCTGTGGTTGACCTATTGGGGATTCAATCAGCTTCCGACCGGGTTCATCCCTTCTCAGGACAAAGGATATGTCGTCGCCAGCATCCAGTTGCCGGATGCTTCCTCGGCCATTCGAACGCGCGAAGTCATTGCGAAGATCGAAAAGATCGCGTTGGAAACGCCGGGTGTCAAGAACGTCAATTCGGTCGCGGGCAACTCGTTTACACTCAGTGCGTATGGATCGAACTTTGGTTCGATGTTTATCATCCTGAAAGATTTCGCCGATCGGCACGACCCGGCGACGCAGGGTGCCGAAGCGATCCTGACAAGTCTTCGGAAACGTCTCGCAGCGGAGATTCCCGAAGCGAGCATGCAATTGTTCGCCCCACCCGCGGTATCAGGCTTGGGACGTGCCGGGGGATTCAAACTGATGATTGAAGACCGCGGCGATGTCGGATTGGAAATGCTGCAGGCTCAGACAGATAGCCTGATTGACAAAAGCAAGTCGATGGAAAAGCAGATCAACGGCGAAACTGTCCGCACTCCCGGTGAACCTGCCGTCTCGGGGCTGTTCACGGTTTTCAAAGCGAATTCGCCTCAGTTGTTTGCCGATGTCGATCGAGATGCGTGTCTGATGCAGGGAGTGAACCTGGGCGACGTGTTTGGGACGATGCAGGCGTATCTGGGTTCACGTTACGTCAACGATTTCAATCGATTCGGCCGCACCTGGCAGGTCATCGTGCAGGCGGACGCTCGCTTCCGGAATGAAGTGGAAGACGTGCGGAAGCTGCGAGTTCGCAATATCCACGGCGGCATGGTGCCGTTGGGGACAGTGTCGACCGTTCGGCAGATCAGCGGACCGCTCGTGTTGACGCGCTACAACATGTACCCGGCGGCCGCGATCCAGGGGAATGTGGCTCCCGGTTACAGTACGGGGCAGGCGAATGAAGCATTGCAGCGTCTTTGTGAGCGCGAACTGCCCAGATCGATGTCCTATGAATGGACTGAAATCGCCTACTTGGAGCAAATTGCTGGGAACACGGGAATGGTGGTTTTTGCCTTCTCCGTCGCGTTCGTGTTTCTGGTGCTCGCCGCCCTCTATGAAAGCTGGGCGCTGCCATTGGCAGTCATTCTCGTGGTGCCGATGTGCGTCCTCAGTTCGATCGCTGGGGTCGGTTACGCCAAGATGGATATCAACGTCTTCACGCAGATCGGCTTCGTTGTGCTGATCGGACTGGCGAGTAAGAACGCCATCTTGATCGTTGAGTTTGCCAAATACCGCCGTGAGACGGGGGTGCCTCGACGCGAAGCGACGCTGCAGGCTTGTGAGTTGCGTTTGCGACCGATCATGATGACGTCGTTTGCCTTCATCCTTGGTGTGCTGCCGCTGGTCATTGCCCATGGTGCCGGCTTTGAAATGCGGCGAGCCCTCGGGACAGCGGTCTTCAGCGGGATGCTGGGGGTGACATTCTTCGGTATTTTTCTGACACCGATTTTCTTCTATGTCATCGACTGGATGAGTGAATGGCATCTCTTCTCGACCGGCATCGTGCCGCGAGTGGGGCGTGCGATTATCGATACGCTGCAGTTTGGATTCGCGCGGCGCTTCGTCACGCGCACTTATCAACGGATGACGACCAGCAAAGCATCACGTGCTCGAAGCCCAAAGCCATCGATCGTCACTGAGGAATCAGACTCAGACACGATTCCCGCAACGATTGCAGTGGAGAATGAAGAGGAAACTGTCCACTGAACTTGAAGGACGAGACCACCGACGAATTTCAGAGGACAAGGTAAGCCGGCAAGCGTCAGCCCCCGGACCAAAATTGGTTGGCCACAAGTGCAGCACTCCAACTATTCGGGGGCTGACGCCATTCGGTTCACCTGTTGAAGAGTTTAGGACGAAGTCAGATTCGTTCGCATGACCGCGAGTTGATTTATGTTTTCGCGTTTCTTTATCGATCGGCCCATCTTCGCGACCGTGCTATCCATCGTGATCACGCTCGCTGGTTTCCTGGCCGTCTTTAATCTGCCGGTGACCCAATATCCCGAGATCACTCCACCGACTGTGGAAGTGTCGGCCGTCTATCCGGGTGCCAACGCGAAGACGGTGGCTGATACCGTCGCTGCGCCGATCGAACAGCAGGTGAACGGCGTTGAGAGCATGATGTACATGTCATCTCAATGCACAAACGACGGCAACTTCACGCTGACGGTCACCTTCCGCCCGGGGACGGATCTCAATCTGGCCCAGGTCATGGTGCAGAACCGCGTCGCACTCGCTCAGCCGATTTTGCCACCGCTGGTACAACGCCGCGGCGTGACGGTCAAAAAGAAATCGCCCAGCCAACTGGTGATCATCAACCTCTACTCACCTGACGGATCGCGCGACAACCTGTACCTCAGTAACTACGCCACAATTCAATTGCGCGACGAATTGTCGCGACTGGCGGGCGTGGGCGACATCGCGTTTCTGGGTCAGCGCGATTACAGCATGCGTATCTGGCTGGATCCCGATCAGATGGCTGTCCGAAATCTCGGAACAACAGACATCATCCAGGCGATTGAGCAACAGAACACTCAAGTTGCCGCGGGTCAGATCGGTCAGCCGCCGGCACCGAAAGACCAGGTCTTTCAATACACGATGAGTACTCTGGGTCGATTGACGGAAGACGATCAATTCGGCCGGATGATTCTCAAATCCAGCGACGATTCGCGGCTGATCCGATTGCAGGACGTGTCACATACGGAACTGGGGGCCTTGGGGTATGACCAGTTTTGTACCTTGGATGGCAAGCCCTCGGTCGCTTTGTCTGTTTACCAGCTTCCGGGATCGAATGCGTTGCAGACCGCTCAACTGGTCCGCGCCAAGATGGAAGATATGCGACAGCGATTCCCGAAGGGTGTCGAGTATTCCATCGTTTATGACACGACGCCGTTCATTCAAGAATCGGTGAACGAAGTCTTCCACTCCCTGCGCGATGCCGTGCTGCTGGTGGCAGTCGTGGTGTTGGTGTTCCTGCAGGGATGGCGAGCTGCCATCATTCCTCTGGTCGCCGTTCCCGTTGCAGTCGTCGGTACGTTTGCCGCAATGCTGGCGGTTGGTTTCAGCTTGAATACGTTGACTCTGTTCGGCCTGGTGCTGGCAATCGGGATCGTTGTCGACGATGCCATCGTCGTCGTCGAAGCCGTGGAACATCATATCGAGGAAGGGCTGTCGCCGCGTGATGCGGCGATTCGCGCGATGGACGAAGTGTCCGGTCCCGTCGTTGCGGTGGGGTTGGTGCTGACGGCCGTATTCATACCCTGTGCGTTTATCTCCGGGATTGTCGGCCAGTTTTTCAGGCAATTCGCGATCACGATCGCAATCTCCACGCTCATTTCGGCGTTCAATTCGCTGACGCTAAGTCCTGCTTTGGCGACGCTGCTGCTCAAACCCAAGACGCACGGGCATGGGGACGCGCTGCCTCGGTTTGGATTGATGATTGTTGGTGGCTGGCTCGGATATGCGAACCTCGCCCCTTGGGTCACGACGCAGTTTGCCGACTCCATGGCGACATTGTCCCCGGACGTCGTAACGATGCTTCCCTGGATTTGCGCTGCGATCGGTGCGGTTGTGGCCTGGCTGACGGCGGGGTTGATCAACGCTTCATTGGGGTGGTTTTTCCGCATCTTCAACTATGCGTTCTCAGCAGTGACCACGGGCTATGTGAGAACGGTCGCAGTGATGATGCGCGGAAGTGCGTTGGTACTGCTGCTCTACGGCGGGTTGCTCTATCTGACGTACGACCTCTTTCAAAAAACTCCGACCGGCTTCATTCCTTCGCAAGACAAGGGGTATCTGCTGGTGAATGTGCAGCTTCCCGATTCCGCATCGCTCGACCGGACCAACCAGGTCATGGTGCGACTGGAAGAAATCGCCGGGAAGGCGGATGGCGTGGACCATACGATGGCCATTGCCGGACAGTCGATCCTGCTCGGGGCGAATGCTCCCAACTTCGGCACGATGTATGTCATGCTGAAAGATTTCCACAGTCGAGCCCATCACGGGTTGTCGGCGGACATCATTGCCGAGGGGCTGAAAGAGCAATTCGACGCACAGATTTCCGATGGCATGATCAACGTCTTCGGCGCTCCACCCGTTGACGGATTGGGGACCGCAGGCGGATTCAAGATTGTGATCGAAGATCGCGGCGACAATGGGCTAAGCACCCTGGAAGATGTCAGTCAGCAGATCGTCGATGAAGCGAATCGCGAACCCGGACTGCGCGGTCTCTTCACCAGTTTTCGCGCGGACACCCCCTGGTTGTACCTCGACATCGATCGCGCCGCTGCGAAGACGATGGGAGTCTCCATCGCAGAACTCTTCAATACTCTGCAGGTGCATTTCGGATCGTTGTACGTCAATGACTTCAATCGCTTCGGTCGTACGTGGCAGGTCAACGTCCAGGCCGACTCCAAGTTTCGCATGAAGACCGACGATCTGAGACGACTGAAGGTGCGCAATACTCATGGTGAGATGGTTCCGTTGTCGTCGGTGGCCACCGTCAGAGAAACGACGGGACCAGTGATGTTGCTGCGATACAATCTTTATTCGTCGGCGGTGATCAATGCGAACGCGGGCGCGGGAACCAGTTCTGGTCAAGCGATTAAGCTGATGGAAGATATTTCCAACAAAGGACTAGTTCAGGGGATGCGATCGGAATGGACCGAGTTGGCGCTGCTGCAATTGCAGGCGGGAAATACCGCCATGTATGCGTTCTTGCTGGCTGTGGTGCTCGTGTTCCTCGTGCTGGCGGCACAGTACGAAAGCTGGGCTTTGCCCTTGGCCGTGATCCTCGTAGTGCCGATGTGTTTGCTGTGTTCAATCGCCGGTGTGCTGTTCGCCAATATGGACATCAACATCTTCACGCAAATCGGTTTCGTCGTGCTGGTCGGCTTGGCCTGCAAAAACGCGATTCTGATTGTCGAATTCGCACGATCGCGTCACGAAGCGGGTGTCGATCGCTTCCAAGCGACTCTGGATGCGTGTCAACTGCGGCTGCGACCGATCATCATGACGTCGTTCGCGTTCATCCTGGGCGTGGTGCCATTGATGATCGGTCAGGGGGCCGGTGCTGAAATGAGACGCACGCTGGGAGTCGCCGTGTTCGCCGGGATGCTGGGGGTCACGATGTTCGGAATCTTGCTGACACCCGTGTTCTTCTACGTCATCCAGTGGTTCGCCGATTGGCGAGCGGCCCGCAAAGAGGCGGCGTCTGTCGCGCCATGAATGGAGCAGACGTGATCGACGGCGCAGATTTCACTCAATTGTTTTCCGGCAGCCCTTCCGCATGGCCCAGGTTTTTGACGGGTGCAAAAATGGCCTGCACGTCACGCAGCAGCTGCTCATCCAGCGGCTCGGCGAGCCATTGAGCCCAATTGCGGATGTTGTTCGGATTGGCGCTGCCGGCGACAGTCGTGGCCACGTCGGGATGAGCACACGAAAACTGGACGGCGAGCTTCGCGATGTCGACGCCCTGCTTTGCGCACAATGCTGCTGCGCGTCGAGCAGCGTCCTTCACCGCTTCTGGTTCTTTCAGCCAAGCCGGCAGCGGGGCGTTCGTCAATAGGCGGGCGCTGAACGGCCCCGCATTCATCACACCGACACCTTTTGCTTTCAGGTATGGCACCGATTCGTCAACGAATCGCGTGTTTTGCAGAGTGTACTGGTTATATGACAGCACACAGTCCACCTCTGTCTGGTCACAGATGAAGCGGAAGATCTTTTGGGGATAGCCGCTGAATCCAATGAATCGCACTTTGCCCGATTGCTGAATCTTGCGCAGTGCCGGAATCGTCACGTCAACAATTTGCTGCATCGGCACAAACTCGATGTCATGGCAAAGGATGATGTCGAGATGATCGGTCCCCAAGCGATGCAGGCTGACATCGACGCTCTCAGCAACACGCTTCGCGCTGAAGTCAAAATGGCTCAGGTCGTAACGTCCCAGTTTGGTGCATAGGGTATAGCTGTCGCGCGGGACACCGCGCAAGGCGATGCCGAGCATCACTTCGCTCATCCCACGGCCGTAGAACGGCGAGGTATCGATGAAGTTCAGGCCGCAATCCAAGGCGACTCGTACGCTTTGCAGTGCGTCTTCCAATTGGACGCTGCGAAATTCCTGGCCCAGCGACGACGCGCCAAAGCTGAGAATCGGAAGTTCCAAACCTGTCTTGCCGAGCGTGCGAGTTTGCATATTGATTTCCCCGAAACGGAACGACGTTCTTAGCGACGATTAGCCGATGAACAGCGGTCGCATGTGACGTTCGTAGATGTTCTCTGTGACCTGCTTGGCGACGATTGCTTCGTTCGCCTTCAACAGGTCGGTATAGCGAGTACCCGCCTTCGCCGCGATCTTGAACGAGACGTGCAGCAATTGACGAATGTTCGCGTTGAACTCGGGATGATTGGGAATATGCCGCAAGGCATTTGCCAGTTGCGGCCCGGTCCAACCGTTCACCGTCGAGGCACTGGGCAGCTTGGCTCGATCAATATCAATCACGCTGGCGTACGGCGCACACAACTCGTCGACGTGTTCCAGAGCGTACGCGTAGATTTCCTTGGCGAGTGCCAGTCCATCGCCACCCGCTTCAGATAGCCCGATCAATTCTTCCATCCACGTTGTTCCGGCCGTCTTCACGTGCAGACCGGCACCGGTGCGCTGCAGCGCTTTGCGAATGATCGGGTAGATACTGAACTTGTCACTGCCGCTGTGAACACTAAGCTTCAAGTTGGCCGGCAGCCCGTATTGTTTCACCGCCTGCGCGATCACTGCCAGATCGTCGTTGAATTCCTTTTCGAACTGGACGAGATCGCCGACGTAGTCGACCCCCTTGTTGAATCGGCCGGTGAATTTCGGCGCGATCGTTTGCAGTCGCACTTTCTCGTCGGCGAGCGCAGCAAGGATGATCAGGAGTTCAGGCGGAGTCTGTGGAGCGTCAGTCTCATCCATCGAGACTTCCGCGATGATGTTCGCTTCACCTTTGGCGGCGGAAATATAGCGATAGATCTTCCCGGCATCCTGAACGGCCAGCAAGTACTTGGCGGCGACGCGTTCGACATCCTGGCGAGTAATCGTCAGCGGGGCGCTGATGCCTGGAATACTGAGGCGACCGACTAGTTCAGGATGTTTCGCGACAAATTGCTGCACGTCGCTGGCCGCGGCCGGCTTTCCAATCGAATCAGCCACGTCGATCGTGAAAAAATCGGAGCAACTCATGAATCGATCGACGGTTTCCAACCGGATGTGGTCGGCATCGATATGCCAGCCCGGCGTCCAGTTCAAGTCTTTGACTGCCGCTTGCGCTGCATCGAAGACGCTTTGTGGTTCAGACCCAATAAACGTGTGCTCACGATTCGACTTGTTCCAAACCGGCACGACTTCGACGCCGTCCTTCGCCAGCATTTGAAAGGCCCGCAGTTGTGCCTTGGCTTGATGAGCGAATCGGTCTCCGACGCCAAATGAAAATCTCTCGAGTGTCAGCATGATGTTCTTTCCAGAAGTTGAGACTGGCGAGAATCGTGACGCGGCGCGGCCGATTTGGCAATGGACGCTGGTCACGCCTTCGACAGTCTGGAGCGGCGCCGTGAGAATCGCGCACCGCTGGTGGGTTGCAGCATTCCGTCGGTACTGTATTCGCCTTTGCGAGAACGACTACTTAGTCGTGCCGACTTCGAGCTTTTCAGCCAGCTTCGGTGACAAGAATGGTCCCGCGGCACGGTTCATCGCCTGCATGGGCGTGACGCGAATGTTGTGAGCGGGAAGTCGTGCAACGCTCTCGTCAAATTTCAATCGGAACAGAGTCAACTTGTCCTTCGACGTTCGGGCGCGAGGGATCCGTCGACTCGTTTCCATCGCCTCCACAGTTCCCCACGCACCGATCTCGTCCTTCAGCGATTCCATCGCAACCACGAAGACCTCCGGAGCGGTAATCTCGGTGGCACCGAGGAAGCTTGGGTTGTGCAGCAAGATCGCATCGTCGGGCATGTAAAACAGCCCCATCAATCCATGAAACGAATTCGCGCTCATATCGACGAGAATTGGTAGTCGTTCGGCTTCAATTCGCTGCCGGACCGATCTCAGAAAAGTGACATCGTGCCGGTTGCTGTCGATGTGTTCAGCCGCGAAGAAATGACCGCCAACGTAGCACCCCAGCAGCGTGACGAAGGCGACAGCCCCAGCACGCCAGGCGGTTCGATCGATCACCGCGAAGGCCAGTAATCCGGCGACCAGGGGGATCGCGCACATCAATGCGCCCGCTAACCAAGTTGGTCCGGGAACCTTAGTGCCCAGAATCGTGAGGACTGCGGCCGCGGGCAATCCATAGCCGATCGCGCTCGTAGCGGGATGTGTCAACCACTGCGGCCAATTTGCGGCTAGACAACGAAGCTGGCGAACCCCCAATGCTCCCAGGATGGCCCACGGAGCGAGGGCGTGCAGCATGTAGTGGTGATGCTTTCCACCCGGAATCGAAAAGACCGCCGGGACCAGGAAGGCCCAGCACCATAGGAATCGTTCCGGCGATCTCCGATCGCGCCAAGCGGCTGTGCTTGAGACAACCAGTCCCAACGGGATCACGAATGTCCAAGGCATCAGCATCCACAACAGGTTGACCGGGTAGTACCAGATTGGCTCGTTGATCTCTTTGTAGGTTCCCCGCAATCGGCCAAACAGGTCGAAGTGCCAGACATCGAATGCATCGGGGTATCGGCTGTAAGCAGCCAGCGGCCACGCGAACATGACAGCCAGAAACAGGACGACTCCCCAGACCCAGACATACTTTGCAATGCGCTTGGGTTGCAGGCTGAGTACCAGGAATGCGAACAACGGAATTGAGGCCATCACGGTTCCGAAGGCCAACCCCTTCACCAGATTGGTGGCTCCCATCGCAATGTAGAATGCCGTGAACCATCTTGAACGAGCACCGAATAGGATCGTCATCACGTAGCTAAGCCAAGATTGGTTCGGATTGATGTCCAGTTCAGGCTGGCCACCCCCGAATTCAATCTTCACGAAGAGTGCGACGACCGCCGTCACGATTCCGCACAGGTAAATTTCGTCTTCGGCGAGCCAACTGTAACGAGTGAATTCCAGCGTTGTGGCGAGCACCAGTCCCGCCAGTAGGCCTAACGATCTGCCATACCACAGTGTTGCCATCCAAGCAGTCAGCAGCACAACCAGCGTTCCGACCAGCATGGGGCCGATGCGGACGATGGCTTCGCTGTCGCATCGCCCGAATGGTGTCGCCAGTGCGACCGTAATCCATTGCGGAAGCGGCGGGCTTTCGACCCACGGTTCCGAAGGCATGGCGGTGTCCGCACCTGTCCCCACGTGACCATTGATCTTCGGGATCACGAAGTCTCGATCGGCGAACATCGAACGAGCCGTTTGAGGCAGCACGCATTCATGCAGAGTCAGCGGTCGTCCACTGACGATCGCCACGCCAAACAACAAGACCGAATAGGTGATAAGTGTCAGCAGATCGCGACGGGTCAGAGATTCATTCAACATCATTCGCGCAGGCTCCATCCGAAGCGGCCTGCAGTTACCAGGTTCACCGGACGTTTCTCGCCTCAGACCGCACCGGGTTCTAGGTCATTGTAAAAATAGCGTCAATTCCAAGTCTGGCCGGAAGTTAGGCATGAAAATGGCTTTGAAGAATTCACTCCTTCCATAAAAGCTTGCCTTGTTGTGAGGAAATGATCCGATAAACTAGATGATGTGCCCGCCAACTTTCCCGCCTCGACTTCCTCACTCGGTGAGACCGCAAGATGCATAATCCGCTTTATCGCGTGGGACGGCGCGGCTTTCTACAAGCTTCTGCTGCCGGAGTCGTCGCTGCGGGGTTGCCTGCACTTTCTCCAACGGTCTTCGCCTATCCCGGGGCGGGACGAGCGAAATCCGTCGTGTTTGTGCTGATGAGCGGCGGTCTGAGTCAGCTCGATTCGCTGGATCCCAAGCCGCAAGCGGCCCTCGAAATTCGCGGTGAGTTCTCGTCGATTTCAACGGCAATCCCAGGAGTCGCGTTCAGTCAGCATCTGCCGTTGTTGGCGGAGCAAGCGAATCGGTGGTCGATCGTGCGAAGCATGTCGCACACGGAACACAATCACTTGTTGGCAACACACGTTGCGCTGACAGGCCGACCAACACCAGTCCCGCGCGGAGCCAGCGACTTGGATCGCGTCCAGTCGCGGACCGACTTTCCGAACATGGCCGCCGCTGTCGACTATCTCCGTCCGAGTTCCAACGGAGTGCCGACCGGAGTCTCGCTGCCGAACTACTACATCGAAGGACCGTTGACCTGGCCGGGTCAGTACTCAGGGTTCCTCGGTCCCAAGCACGATCCGTGGCAGATCAGCCAGGACCCGAACGATCCATCGTTTAAGGTTGATGCCCTGTCGCTTCAAGCCGGGGTGACTCCACAGCGTCTGCAGTCGCGCCGCGAACTGCTCGATCAGGTTAACGCTCCGCTTCCGCTGGGTGCGGATCGCTCGAAGGCATTTACCGATCAACAGGGCGTTGCGTTCTCGCTGTTGACCTCGGCCAAGGTGACTACGTCGTTTCAGCTTGACCGCGAAACCCCCGAGACCCGTGATCGGTACGGACGCAATAAATTTGGTCAGTCGCTGCTGTTGGCTCGTCGATTGGTGGAGGTTGGCGTTCCCGTCATCCAAGCGACGATGGGCATTGTGCAAACCTGGGATACGCACGTCGACAACTGGGGCAAGCTCAAAAATGCATTGCTACCGCAGGTTGATCGAGGTCTCGCCGCATTGATGGATGATCTGTCGGCGAGCGGATTGCTGGATCAAACGCTGGTTATCGTGATGAGCGAATTCGGTCGGACCCCAAAGGTTTCGAACCTGCCCGGCGAGGCGCTTCCCGGCCGCGACCACTGGGCCTCCGTTTATTCATTGCTGGCAGCCGGGGCGGGAGTCCGCGGCGGTCAGGTCATCGGGCAATCAGACTCCATTGCCGCTTATCCCGTCTCACGAGCCTGGTCGCCCGCCGATCTCTGCACGACGGTCTACAACGCACTGGGGATCGGCGAAGAAGTCCATCTTCAAGATCCACTCGGTCGACCGAACGCGCTACGAAATGGAGCGGTCATCGAGCCGCTTTACTCCGGCAGAGAAGCGTGAACATGAAGACCCACGCTCTTGCCGAGATTAGCTACAGCCATTTTACTTGTCGGCAGGCAGCTTGATCGCCAGCAGTCCTTCTTCCCAGCTTGCTGAGTAGAGAATCCGATTCACCGGATCGAGCGCCATCTCGAAAGGAACTGCCGAGAATTTCTGATCGTTCATCGGCTTCCACGTGACGCCATCACTTTCGGCGGACACAAAAAACGGCTGCTTTTCGCCGGTGCTCGCGGTATAGATGTTCTGCCCGTCGCCGCAGATCCCCATGTACCAGCTATAGGGTAACCCCTGCTTGATCGGCTGCCAGGACGATCCATTATCCGTGCTGCGAGCGGGATATTGATAGCCGCCTGAATACAGGGTTCCATCTTGCGCTCGATAGATTTGATTGCCGCCATGAGTCATCTGCGATCGATAGACCAATGACCACGACTTACCGGCGTCAGTCGTCTTGAAGAAGCCCCCTTCCTGAGCTGTAAACAGCCACGTTTGTCCATCGCCGATCTTCTTAGCCGGGTCAAATAGGAAGAACACCGCCATTCCGTACCCGCCCTTAAGTGTTGGCGGGGCATCGTGAGCAACCCAGGATTCGCCACCATCTTTGCTCTCCAGTACTCCGCAATTGTTCCCGTCGGCCCATGGCGAATGGAAGCTGACCAGGATGTGCTTGAAGTCGGTCGGATTGGTTGCCAGGTGGTATAAGTCCCGCGTGCCAACGGGCTTCTCCGTGGCCTTCTTAAACCCCTCGGGCATCGACCAGCTTTCACCTCCGTCTCGAGAATCCCAGAAACCGAGCGTCCCTCCCCGAACGCCGTCGACGCAGTAGAGGTGATTGGAGTCGTCTGGATCGATCGCCACATGCAGCGGTTCATCCAGTTGCCCAATCTTTTTCCAAGTGGCACCCCTGTCTGTTGTCTTGAAGAGCCCTCCCTTTGCAGCATCATAAGCGCAAACGCAAAGATACAAGGTGCGAGGGTTCTTCAAATCAAGCGTGACCCCTTGGCAGAACACGTGGTTCTCACGAGTCATTACGACACCGGCGGGTGTCACTTTGGTCCAGACGCCTGGTTCAAACGCAGGCTCAGCAGCGATCGCAGGCGTCGCAGCGAAGGCCGCTAGTAGGAACAAAGTGTTTCGCATCGAGGCTGGCTCCCGTGATGACGGTGACGTTCGATGCTCAGACCAATTCGGAGATGACCTGGCCCTGTTCGAGCATATAGACCGGTCGGCCGCCTTGATTGACGAACTGTGTTTTCGGATCCAGGCCCAGGTGATGGAAGACTGTCGCCATCAAGTCTTGTGGTCTGATAGGACTGGTCTTGGGAACGTCAGCCTTGGACATCGAATCACCGACGACCTGACCCATCTGGAAGCTGCCGCCGGACAATGCGAGCGTACTGAGAGGCGCCCAGTGATCGCGCCCGCCATTGCGATTGATTCGCGGCGTTCGACCGAATTCACCTGAGATGACGAGCAGCACATCCTCAGTCAGGCCGCGCGCAGCGATGTCCGTCACGAACGACGCGATCGCGTGATCGAGTGCTGGAACGCGGCGTTTTAGGCCTTGCTCGATCGTTCCATGCATGTCCCAGCCGCCATAGTTGATCGTGACAAATCCGCAGCCGGCTTCAACCAGGCGGCGAGCAACAAGCATCTGCTGAGCCAACGGATCCTTGCCGTATCGCTTGCGTGTCGCTTCGTCCTCTTTGTCGACATTGAACGCCTCGGACGACTTGCCAAGCAGCATGTGGAAGGCTTGCTGCTCGAACGCATCAAGGCCATTCATCACACCACGAGTATCGGATTCGCGCTGAAATCGATCTAGGCTGCTCAGCAGTTCCCGGCGGTCGTCGAATCGATCATATTTTGTTTCGAGATTCATGTTTCGACGAGCTTGCCCATTCGGATCGAATGGAGCGTAGGCCGGTCCCAGGAAGGCAGGGCCATCGGCACCAATATTTCCTAGTCGAACATACGTCGGCATCCCATTCTGGGGATGATTCGAACCGCGGATCTTGGACGTAATGGAACCAATCGATGGTCGCGAGGGAAGTCCCCCATTGTCGACGTTTCGATTGTCATACCCCGTCATCACGAAATGAGTTCCGCCCCCGTGTCCGCTATTGGTGTGCGCGAAGGAACGGACGAATGCCATCTTGTCCGCGACTTGCGCAGTCTCATTGAAATGGCCGCCGATTGTCAGTCCCGGAACGTTCGTCAGCGTCTCGCCCGTGACGCTGCGATATTCCGACGGTGCCGTCATTTTCGGGTCGAATGTTTCGATGTGGGTCGGACCACCTCCCAGCCATAACCAGACAACCGATGTCGATTTCACTGGTTGGCCCACTTCGGCTGCCTGGGTTCGCGCGGCGAGGAGATCTGCCAAAGTTAGCCCGACGCCTCCCAAGGCCCCTGCTTGTAGGAAATTTCGCCGCGTCGTTCCGTCACAATCCGTATGTGCGCGTCCAGTCGAAAGAGTCAACATTTGAGAACTCCTTGCTCGCTGAAGAACCTGAGGGGCATTGATCCGTCAATATCCTGCTACCCAAGCATCGGAATGTCTAGCTGAAAATTTCGTCGTGAGAAGCGGTTGGCCACCGACGATCAATCCTTCGGGACAGCGAGGCCTCGATGCATGCCTTCAACGGCTCGCGATCGGACTCGCTTCCGGTGCGGCTTCGCGCGTCAGGCTGTAGACGATTGCGAGAGAGAGCAAGCTGACGATCAAGTTGCTTCCTCCCGCACTGATCAGCGGATGTGAGATCCCTTTGGGGGGGACCATCGCTGTCACCACGGCGACATTCAGTAGCGCTTGGCCGACGACCTGTGTCAGCAAGACGAAACCTGCGACAAACGAAAAGCTACCGGGATCTAGACGGTTCAGCATTCGCAAGCCGTTCAAGTACAGTCCGCACCAGAGAGCCAGTAGACTGAGCGTTCCCAGCAACCCGAGTTCTTCTCCAATGACGGCGAACACGAAGTCGGTATTAGCTTCTGGAAGGAAACTAAGCTTTTGCCATCCTCGGCCTAAACCCACTCCGAGCAGGCCGCCGGAGCCCATGGAAACGAGCGACTGTTGCAACTGATACGGGGCGGCTTCGAAATCGGCCCAGGTCTCGAAGAAGCCGACCACGCGTTGTCGTTGATAGGGCTTCATCACCAGGATCGATAGACACGCCGGCACTGCAGCGGCACCTCCCAGTACAAAGTTTCGCAGGGGCCAGCCGCCAGCGAGCAAGACCAAGGTCGCGCCGCCTAGTAGAAATAGCGCGGTCCCCAGATCCGGTTCAATCAGCACAAGCGTGACGGCGATCAACGTTGGGATCGCGAAAGGAATCGTTCCCAACACCAGATGATTCAAACGTGATCGATTCCGATGGAGTATCCAGCACAGCATGAGCGGCAAGGCAATCTTGGCCAGTTCAGACGGTTGCACCGAGATCCCCGCGATTCGAACCCAGCGCTGTGCCCCTTTGACGCGTGAACCAATTCCAGGCACCAGTACTGCCAGCAGCAACATGATCGTCAAAACAAACAGCCACGGGGCGACATGCTTCCAGAATTCCGGAGGACGCGTCCCGGCGATGATCGCTGCTACTAATCCGATGGAAAGGAACATCAGGTGGCGCGACAGATAAACGCGCTCAAACTGCGTCGGCCACGATGTGACGCTGGCGCTGTACACCATCAGCAGGCCGAAGCCGACTAACAGTAGCGTCAGGGCGACAAACAGTTGCCGTTGAAAATCCATCATGTCGAATGGTTCGGTGGGAATCACTGGCGGAGGACGAGAACGAGTCCATTTCGAGTCCCCATCGGCAGGCTCTTGCCTGGACTTCGAGAGAAATCGCCTTCGTTTGCAATGTGTCAGCGACAGGAGTCAGACTTGACGAATATGGCGATTGTCGCGAATGTGAGTCACAGGTTGTTCGCACAAGTTGACTTAGCCGGGGATTAATGGCGGGCTGGATAGCTCACCGCTTCGACTCCATTTTCCGTCATTCCCGCGAAGGCGGGAATCCAGCGGGTGGTGAAGACGGTGTCGATGCGAGAGAACTGGGATATCTTTATATTCCCCGACTCTGTGGTTACTCGCTGCTAAGGAACTGGATTCCCGCCTTCGCGGGAATGACGGAGGTTAGCGAATCTTCAGACTGGCGATCCCGAGCAGTGCCAGCAGTGCCGAACTGATCCAGAAACGCACGACGATTTTTGTCTCGGGGTCACCTCGGAAGACGAAGTGATTGTGGAGCGGACTGCATAACAGAACTCGTTTGCCTGTGAGCCGAAAGCCCGTGACCTGAGCAATGACGCTGAGTGTCTCGATGACAAACACACCGCCAATAATGACCAGCAACACTTCCTGACGAATGACCAGTGCTCCATAGCCCAGCAACGCTCCAGTCGGTAGCGAACCGGTATCGCCCATGAAGACTTGGGCGGGGTGGCAGTTGTACCACAGGAAGCCGAGCATCGCCCCGACCATCGCCGCGAAGAGGACGCTTAATTCTCCCGCTCCGACCATATGCGGGATGTCCAGGTATTCTGCCATTGTGCGGTGGCCGCTCAGATAGGTCAGCACTCCGAACGCCGAACCTGCGAAGATCAGGCAACCGCCGGCCAGGCCATCCAAGCCGTCAGTCAGGTTGACGCCGTTCGAACTTCCTACGATCACAAATGCGGCCCAGGCGATAAACGCGACACCGATGAAGATGCCCTGACGACCGATCGGAAAGATCAACTCCAACCCCTGCGGTTGGCTCAACTGAACCATGTACAGCCAACTACAGACGGCTAGTGCCAGAATCATCTGAGCCGAGAACTTTTGACGCACCGTGACGCCACGTTTGCGAGTGCTGATCTTGATCCAGTCGTCGATAGCTCCGATGACTGCAAAGCCGATGACCAGTATCAATGCCTGTTGGAGATACCGATTCGAAAGGTCGCCACAACCAACAGCCGCGACGACAATCCCGGCCACGATGAACAATCCGCCCATTGTCGGCGTGTTGCTTTTCGAGGCATGCAGTTCGTTGAGTCGAGCGGAGGCACTGTCGATGCGCTCACGAAAGCGACCTTTCAACCAACGGATTGCGATGGGGCCACAGATGAGTGCCGTGAGGAACGAGACCATCGCTGCCAGAGCCATGCGAGCGGTCAGGAAGACTCGCGAATCACCGGTCGATGCTCCCGACAACTGTTCGAAGAAGGGAGCGTATTGTTTCAGTAACCAGACCAGCATCACAGGGCCTTGTGCGTTTGCGCCGATAATGTCTACGGTAAAAGAAATCCCGGATGCCAGAAGCAATGTTCCGGCATCCGGGCCCAGTTTTCGTCACGCGGCTATAGATGAAATGATTGACCCAGTAACCACTTCATCAAGCCAAATGCGTCCAAACCCAGCGCGACCCGGATCTGATCAAGGATTCCCGCAAACCCTTTCGCTCGTGACGAAACTGCAAAAACGATTCTTTAGCTTCTGAAAGCAACGTCAGGCACAGTGCCTGTGTTGCTGCTGTCCTCGTAAGGCTTCTTCAATGATGGCTCGATCTTTCAGCCATTCGACAATTCGTTCCATATGAGTCGCTCGTGATCCCTTCACCAGCACGACATCGCCCGGTTCTAACCAGCAGTCGAGCACCGCCTTCATTGTTTCCTGATCCGGAGCCGCCGCGATGCAATGTGAATCCATTCCGGCTGCTTCGGCACCATTCGCGATGTCATCCGCATGCTCGCCGCAGGCCACGACAAGATCAAGTTTCAAGTTGGCGATCAATTCGCCGATCTGCCGATGTTCCGATGCGGCGGACGCACCGAGTTCTCGCATGTCGCCAAGGACCACGACACGACGACCGATCCCCGGAAGTTCCAGGTCGGGCAACATGCGGCAGGCCGCGGACACCGACAAGGGGCTGGCGTTATACGTGTCATCAATGACGGTCCATTGACCAATTGTTTTCAGTTGTGACCGACCTTCGATCGGCTCAAATCTTTCGAGGCCTTGCGCCACGGAAACCATTCGCACGCCAATTTCTCGAGCGATGGCAATGGCACACAACGCGTTCGATAGATGGTGTCGACCATAGACCGGGACCGTGAAGTCGCAGCCATCGACGCGGAACTGCAAGCCTTCAAACGAGGCACGGACTCGTGTTGCCCGCAGATGATTATCGTCCCCTTCACCCACGAAAATCACAGGGCAGGGAGCCCGATCGGCCATCTGTCGCAAAATTGGATCATCGCCAGGGAGTACGGCGAAGCCGGTGAACGGGAGGCTCTCCAGTAGTTCGCCCTTGCCCTGAATAATGGCTTCCAGGCTGCCGAACGTCTTCAAATGAGCTGGACCGACAGCGGTCACAACACCGATTTCCGGAGTCGCCACAGCAGCGAGTTCAGCAATGTCACCGACTCGCGAAGCCCCCATTTCCAGCACGATAAACTCGTGGCGATGATCGGCGTCGAGCAAGCTCAAGGGCAAGCCGATCGTATTGTTGAAATTCCTGCGGCTGCGAATCCCTTCAAATTCCGAGGCCAGCGCGACATGAATCAAGTCACGGGTCGTCGTCTTTCCCACACTCCCCGTCAAGCCGATCACGAGCGCATCGAGCGTTCCGCGATACCATTTGGCGAATTGCATTAGCGCCGCACCGGTATCCGGGACCAGTAAGGCTGGACCTGTGGGAACTGCGGCGTTGCTGGAAGCGACACAGAAGGCGGCACCTCGATCGCAGGCCTGGGCGATAAAGTCGTGCCCGTCGTAGTGTTCGCCCTTCAACGCCCAGAACACGTCGCCACGTTTGAGCTGGCGAGTGTCAGTGCAGATCTGTTGGATTGTGGAATCTGGCGATGGCACAGCTGACAGGCGTCCACCTGTGGCGAGCATCAGATCGTGCAGGCTGACGTGTTCCATTTCAGGCACTCGCTCGCCTAGGTTGTCCCGCGAGCGGACGCCATTGTTCGCAAAGGAAGCTTCTGGCGACTTGCCGATCGTCGAATGGGAATCGTCGATCTCCGATGATTTGTTCGGTCTCGTGCCCCTTGCCGGCGATCAAGACACAATCTCCGGGTCGCGCCAACTGCAGCGCCTTGTCGATCGCGGCCATTCGGTCCGGCTCGATGATTGGAATTGTCGACGATCCAGACATGCCTGCCAGAATCTCGTCGATGATCCGGTTGGGATCTTCTGATCGTGGATTGTCGCTGGTTACGATCGCGATATCAGCCATGGTCGCGGCGCGACCTAAGAGTGGACGCTTGGTCCGATCGCGATCGCCGCCTGCTCCGAAAACGCAGATGACGCGGCCCGGCGTGATTCCACGCAGGCCTTGCAGGCATCGTCGCAGGGCATCGTCGGTGTGCGCATAGTCCACAAAAACATCGTACGGCTGGCCACAGTGAATTCGTTCCAGACGTCCAGGAACACAATGAAACTGCTCGATCCCCGCGACGATGTCTTCAGGAGAAAGGCAGAGGTGCGCTCCCACGGCGGCGGCACCTAGGCAATTCGAGACGTTGTGTCGACCGATCATGGTGGTCGCACAATCGAGCGTTCGCCCGTGAATCGACAGGCGAAAGCGAATTCCCCCTAACGATTCTTCACGAACTTGGGCGTGGATATCACCGCCAGATTTAAGCCCAAATGAAACAAAAGACGCCGAATCATGAACACGATCGCGCAGCGACCAGCTTCCCGGGTCGTCCATGTTCAAGGCGATCAAGCCGCCGGGGCGGACTAGTTCCAGAATGCGGGCTTTTGCTTCGCGGTAGGGCTCGAATCCACGATGATAGTCGAAGTGGTCCTGCGTGATATTCGTGACAATGGCCGCTTCCAACTCGATTCCTGCGGCACGTCGTTGATCAAGCGCATGACTCGAAAGTTCGATGGCGGCGCGGCGTGTTCCTGATGCCACCATTCGTCCCAGCCAGCCCGCCATGGGTCGCGACGCCGGGGTCGTCAAGGTAGATGACTCGGTGGAGACTCCATCAGAGTACTCGACTGTTCCCAGGACGCCGCAGCGATCACCGGCATGGGCCAGCAGACTGCGAATCAGCCAGGTTGTCGTTGTTTTGCCATTGGTCCCGGTCACGCCGGCGATATCCAGACGCCGGGACGGGTCTCCCGCGAGGGCTTCGCACAGCCGCGAGTATGCCGAACGCACATCGGGCACGATGCACTGCGGAATAGAAACATCTGCCAAGGGGCGATCAGTCAATAACGACGTCGCTCCGTGAGCAATTGCCTCGTGGACGAATTGCGAGCCATCCAGTTTCGATCCATTCACGACCGCGAACAGGCTGCCGGGCTGGACATCATGGCTATTATCGAAGGCATCGGTCGCGCAGATGTTCGCGCAACCGACAAAGCTCGCTTGTGGAAGCAGTCGCCGCAAACTCGCTGCGGCCGGGAATGCTGGAACAGACGATACCAAAACAAACGCCTCCTGCGTCCCGCGGCGGGATTCGTTCCCGTCGCTGCCATCGACATGGATCATGTCGATGATCGAACATCAAACCTTGGATCGAATGGGTCGCTTCCGCTTGCCTGCCCGGGCAATATGCCTGAAGCAGACGATGTTTCGGTTAGCCCTTATTCGATCCGGCGGGTCTTGTCCCCGATTCCAGGAAAACGGTCAAGCCAATTTCAGGCTAGGGAATTAGGGCAACTTGCAGTCGATCTTCTCGAATTAGCCACTTGAAGTTACGATCCCGCGCCTCCAACTCCCCAATTCCTATTTGATTTCGAGTTTCTGCGATGGTGTTCGCCACCATTAGCCAGAGGATCCACACCCCATTTTCATGCGGGTTGTCGTGTTACGTCGTCTGCCTGCTTCTAAGCGGTTGCGTGACGGCGCCGTATCACTATGGGGCTCACGGACGCTACTACGAATCCCAACAGCTAGCCGACATCACAGAGGCACAGATAGAGAGAGGGCGGCCGCGGCGATTCATCGACGGTGTCGGCTGGGTTGTTGGAATACCCGACAAGATCCTGCTCTGGAATCGCCGCATCGAAAACCACAACGTCTCGCCGGAAACCGAACAGGCGATCGCCGACTATCTGACGAAGAACGAACTCACGACGGTCAAAGTTCGGCTGAATCAATACGCTCCTCGTCAAGATTGGAAGCGGCTGGTCGCCAACAAATCAGTGGGATGGGGTTGGAAATATACGCTGGGGACAGGGAGTTGGTTAGGAGAAACTTTGCTCCCTGGCCGCCTGATTGGAGGAGATCACTTCAATCCCTTCACGAACACGCTGCACATCTATTCGGATGTGCCGGCAGTGGCGATTCACGAAGGAGGTCATGCCAAGGACTTCGCACGACGCTATTACAAGGGAACCTATGCGGCCGGCTATCTGCTTCCCATCGCACCGCTGTGGTACGAAGCAGTGGCCACCAATGACGCCGTCAGCTATTTGCGCGCTGAGGGAACTGTCGAAGATGAGCAGGCTGCGGATCGCTTGTTGTATCCTGCTTACGGAACTTACCTTGGTGACTCAGTCTCCACGTTTGTTCCCGGTTTAGGAACGCCCCTATACCTGGGAGGAGTTTTGGCCGGTCATATTGCTGGACGGGTGCAGGCGCGGCGAATCGCCAAGCATCACGCAGAATCAGCGATCCAACAGGCAGGCTACGAAGAGTCCCCGACGACCGAGTTCGAGTCAGTTCGCTGACGACATCGAGGTGGAGTGCCACGGTTTTCGAGCATAGGTCTCTACACATCTTACCCTCGAGCAAACTGAATGATCGTCAGTCGATTCATTGTCCTCAGGCCCAAGGGGCCGGAACTTTGTCCAGCCAGGGCCCTTCGGCCCTGGAATTAAGCCCATAATTAGATTTCCAAAGGCCTGAAGGGCCGGACATTTCAGGAGGGTGCCGATTCAAATGAGGGACTAATGGGCCGGCCCTTCAGGCCTCCAGAGATGTTTTAAGAGATCCTGTTCCGGGGCCGAAGGGCCCCGGCTGGGTAAAGTTCCGGCCCCTTGGGCCTCATGACAGAGACCAACGAATTCCAAAACGAATGCATCAGATCAGAGATGTGTAGTTATCTTCAGAGTCAATGGGATACTCTCGTATCAATGCCAAACTCGCTAGTTCGAAAGATCAGTAACCGTGTATTGCAGTATCTTGCCGCTCGGCGATTTTTCGAGGGCAACTGCGAGCGATTGTTGTTGGTGGAGCCTCCCGTTCAACAACATTTCTTCGATCACTTTGGCAACTTTCTCATGCCAGAATCCGTCCAACGTTCTAATTGGATTTAGGGATTCCCTCCAATCTGACTGTTCTATTAGCCACTCAACGACTGGTGCCTCGTACGTCAGTACGATCTCCCGTTCTAATAACCGACTTGTTGCTTCCTCAAACAAAAAGAGTATCAACGCGTTACCTTCAGGGACCAACTCTGCTGTTCCTTTTGTTGGCATGTTCAAGACTTTCCGAACCGGAATCCACTCGACTTGAGAATCCCTCGTTCGATTCCGATTTATGGCAACCGAACTCGCTTACGCCTCGACGCGCAACCCAGCCTTCACGAACGCAGGCTGAAGATTCTTGTAGCAGCGTTTTGCCGCAACAATCGGGTCATAACCCGGCTTGTTCGATACCTGGCCGCTCACTTCGACAACGAGAGCCCCACGGTATCCTGCATCGCGCAGCTGTTTCAGGTATTCCGTGTAGTCAATGTCCCCGGCATCTCCTGGCAGGACGAACTCGGTCTTGCCGTCTGCCGTCAGGTTATCTTTGACATGCACAAATGCCGTCTCAGGCAACATCGTCTCCAGTGACTCTTTCAAGGTGAGGTGCTGTCGCTGGAAATGGCTGTAGTCATAAACCAGGCGAATCCAGGGGCTGCCAACCTGTTGCACCAGCCATTTGGCGTCTTGCGGGGTATGCAGAGCACCGAAGACATGAGCCTTAATTGCGACGACTGTCTGCTGTGACGCGGCCACCTTTTCCCAATCGCGCAGCTTCACGACTACTTGCTCGCGGACTGTGTCCCATTGATCGGGTTTCCCGCCAAGTACCGTCTCGACGATTGGCGGGGCATCGGGCGAAAGATCGTGCCCCAACTGGCAGACATTCTTGAGGCGTTCGAGGTTGGTTCGATGTTGCTCGTCAGGAGCAAGCAGCGTCAGGTTTTCCATCAAGCAGGGAAGATCCAGTGCCAGCCCTTCAAGTTCGGCTCGCAAGGCGGTTCGCTCTGGCTTGTGCAACAACTCGGGAGCGCAAGGCCAATCCTTCAGGCACGCCAGTTCAACGCTGCTGTACCCGATATCGGCACATACTCGTAAAGCTTGGACGACCTTCAGCGACTTCATGCCATACAGGCTGAAGCCAAATCCGATTTTCGCCGGCAGCGACGGAGCCGCGGATGCCGCCGCCGACAATGCCATGGCGCCGGCCGCGTGCAGAAAGCCGCGTCTGGTGAATTGATCCGGCAGCATCAGTGACTCCTTCGTAACTCTCGTCTTGAACCGTTCATCGCCCGGCATCTCGCCTTTGTTGACCCGCGTGGGCATCGCCTCGTGCGAGTTCGAGTTGCACTAAGTAGACCCCACCGTCCGCAACATCGCCAGTTACCAGCGCGAATGAAGGCGGGTGCAGTCGTTCATTGGTGGCCCACAAAGCGATCCTCACAGCACTTTTCAGGCCTACCTTTGCAGTCGCCAAATCAACTGTCAAAAACACGCACTTTTTTGAGGAAAACCGCCAAAAACAGGGCAGTTTTGTCCCCCATTGTCAAAAACTGTCTTGGGGTGTCAAAATTTGTCAGTGAAATCTTCGAAGAAAGATCCGAAGTTTTCCAAACACCGTCTTGATCAGCACAAAACAAAAAGGACAATCGTCTTCACGATGATATTCATAGGTGCACCGTAACCAGCGGGCACCCCTCTGGGCCGCTCTCTTAGCGGAAGATCAGAGGTTCCTGTACCTCAGTTGACGACGACAACGATCACGCCGCCCCCACCTCATCCCTGAGCGGGGGGCGTAAGCCCCCTGGCCCAACAACACACAACCCTGCTTTCAATGCAGGTTCGCAACATAACTTGATTAATGCACCTCCGCACAACTCAACAGCCGCGTCGGCCCTTACTGTTTGGAACTGACTGCACCCAGAAAGAGGAACGTGACCACATGACGACCCACCGTCACACCACCAATCAAGGCCCAATCGCCAGATTGGCCTCGAGCGCTAATGCCAGCGATCTCTGTCACTTTTCTGTCCGCGACTTCGCATTTCCGCTTGAAAAAATCGTCACCCCCCCTGAAAACCCTGCCATGGACTGACAAATTCTGCCAAATCGTAAGGAAACAGAACTCCATGATGCCTGCAGACCTGCTCCTCAGCCCTCAATGGACCACCACGAAACGACTCACCCAATGAAGTCCGCACACGGTCAAATTCCGTTAACTTCTGTTGGCTCGATAGATTACTGCAATTTAGTTTTCTGTCAAAAGCCGGAACTGACGATCACGAATCGCTGTCAACTTGGCAGGAAATTAAGAAGCTGCCAGGCCTCGCCACTGTGAGGCTTCTTGCAGCATAAGGACTTACGGCAAGTTTTCATCGTCGGCACGTTGGTTGCTTTGCAGTGACGAGCGTGGTGGAATCCGCCTCGGTGGCAGACGCTGTTGTCTTTCGCGGGGTCGGATGTCGTGAGCAACGAGGCTCTTGACGGGTTTCCGCTCAGCAAAGCGAACACTGTTGTCCTACCAAGCCTGTCTTGCTGGTTGAGGAGTCGCTGTGGCTAAGTTGATTAGTTTTGACGAAGAAGCACGTAAGAGCCTGCTCGCAGGTGTGTCGAAGTTGGCGCGTGCTGTAAAGAGTACTCTCGGTCCACGTGGCCGCAATGCAGTGCTCGACAAAGGTTGGGGTTCTCCTAAGGTGACCAAGGACGGCGTGACCGTCGCTCAGGACATCGACTTGGAGGACAAGTTCGAGAACATGGGCGTTCAACTTGTTAAGGAAGCTGCTTCCAAGACAAGTGACGTCGCAGGCGACGGGACGACCACGGCGACTGTGCTGGCCGAAGCGATCTATCGCAACGGTCTGCGTTACATCGCCAGCGGCTTCGATCCCATGGCCATCAGCCGTGGTGCTCAGAAGGCTGTCGATGCCGTCGTCGAAGAGCTCAAGAATCTCGCCAAGCCCGTGAAGGCCGATGATCGCAAGGCAATCGAAACCGTCGCTGCCATCGCCGGCAACAACGACAAAGAAATCGGCCAGATCCTGGCAGATGCTTTGATGAAGGTTGGCAAAGATGGCGTGATCACGGTTGAAGAAGGCCGCCAGATCACGACCGAAGTCGAGTTGGTCGAAGGGATGCAGTTCGAGCGAGGCTATCTCTCGCCGCACTTCGTCACCGACGCCGACAACCAGGTTGTCGAACTCGATAACTGCCGCATCCTGATGTACGAAGAAAAGATCAGCCAGGCCAAGGTGCTGGTGCCTCTGCTGGAGCAGATCTCCAAGGCCGGCGTCCCACTGTTGATCATTGCCGAAGATATCGACGGCGAAGCGTTGGCCACCTTGGTGGTGAACAAGCTCCGCGGGATCCTCAAGGTCTGTGCCGTTAAGGCTCCAGGCTATGGCGATCGCCGCAAGGCGATGCTGGAAGACATTGCTGTCCTGACCGGCGGCAAGGCAATCTTCAAAGATCTGGGTCTGAAGCTCGAAAGCGTTCAACTCAGCGATCTGGGTGTCGCCAAGAAGATTCGCGTCGATGCCGAGAACACCACTGTTGTTCAAGGTGCCGGCAAGAAGGCCGATATCGAAGGACGCGCTGGCCTGATCCGTCACGAAATCACGAAGACCGACAGCGAATACGATCGCGAAAAACTGCAAGAGCGATTGGCAAAGCTGGCCGGTGGCGTGGCTCAGATCAGTGTCGGTGCTCACACCGAAACTGAAATGAAGGAACGCAAGGACCTGCTCGACGATGCGTTGGCCGCGACGCGTGCCGCGATCGAAGAAGGAGTCGTTCCTGGCGGTGGAGTTGCTTTGCTGCGATGTGCCGGTGTGCTCGAAAAGCTCAAGTTGAGCGGCGACGAACAGCACGGCGTTTCGCTGATCAAGAGTGTTCTCGAGATGCCAATCCGCACCATCGCTGAAAACGCGGGTCTCGACGGTGCCGTCGTTGCGAACAACATCCGCAAGTCGAAGGACAAGTCCCACGGATACGACGCTCTGAACGATCGCTACGGCGATATGTTCGAGTTCGGCATTGTCGATCCCGCTAAGGTTGTTCGCTCGGCACTGCAGAACGCAGTCAGCGTTGCCAGCCTGCTCCTGACCACCGATAGCATCGTGGTCGAAGCTCCTAAGCCGAAAGATGACGATCATCATCACGACGATCATCACGACGGTGGTGGTATGGGCGGCATGGGCATGGGTGGAATGGGCGGCATGGGTGGCATGGGCATGGGAGGGATGGGTGGCATGGGCGGGTTCTAATCCGCTCGTTCCAGAATCCAGACCTCACGGCAAATTCCGGTTGGGCCTCTGAATGGAGGCCCTCTCCAACACTTAGACAGCTAACGCTAAATCATAACCAAGGAGTGACTGCATGAACCTCAAGCCTCTCGACGACCGCGTCGTGATCGAACCGCTGACCGCCGAAGAGAAGACCGCTGGCGGGATCGTTCTGCCCGATGCTGCGAAAGAAAAGCCACAACGTGGCAAGGTTCTCGCTGTTGGCCCAGGCCGTTTGCTGGATAGCGGCGAACGCTGCCCAATCGCCGTCAAGGTTGGCGACGAAGTCCTGTTTGCGAAGTACGGCGGGACGGAAATTGAAATCGACAAGAAGGAAGTCAAGATTCTGCGTGAATCGGACATCCTGGCCAAAGTGACTGCCTAATTGGTCTAGAGGCGGTTCGGGCACGTCTGGAGATGTGCCCGTTGCCGCGGATGTGGTGCGGAAGCAGATCCTTCCGCGATCCACTGCTTCCTAACCACAATCCATTCGTTTCTCCACAGGAGCCCTGTCGTGGCTAAGCAACTATTGTTCGATGATCGAGCCCGCCTCAAGCTGCAGAAGGGCGTGGAAACGCTGGCCCAAGCAGTCGCCGTGACGATGGGTCCGACCGGTCGAAATGTGATCATCGACAAGTCGTTCGGTAACCCCGTCGTGACCAAAGACGGTGTCACCGTCTCGAAGGAAGTGGAACTCGACGACCCATACGAGAACATGGGTGCGAAGCTGGTTAACGAAGTCGCCTCCAAGACCAGCGATACCGCTGGCGATGGAACGACAACCGCGACCGTGCTCGCTCGCTCAATCTATCAGGAAGGGCTTCGCAGCCTGACACTGGGAGCCAATCCGACCATCGTTCGCCGTGGGATCGATAAGGCTGTTGACGCCGCAATCGAATTCCTGGAGAAGATGGCCAAGCCGGTTTCTTCCAAGGAAGAAATCGCTCAAGTCGGCTCGATCTCCGCCAACAGCGACCGCACCATTGGCGACCTGATCGCTGATGCGATGGAAAAGGTCGGACGCGATGGCGTGATCACCGTCGAAGAAGGTAAGGGCAACGACACGACGTTGACCCTGGCCGAAGGGATGCAGTTCGATAAGGGTTACATTTCCCCTTACTTCGTGACCAATCCCGAAGAGATGAAGGTCATTCTGGAAGACTGCTACATTCTGCTGTTCGAGAAGAAAGTCTCGAGCCTGCGAGAATTGGTGCCGATTCTGGAAAAGGTCGCTCAACGCAGCAAGCCATTGCTGATCGTTGCCGAAGACGTTGACGGCGAAGCCTTGACGGCTCTGGTCGTCAACAAGCTCCGTGGCGTCCTGCAAATCTGTGCAGTCAAGGCTCCAGGCTTCGGCGATCGTCGTAAGGCGATGCTGGGCGACATGGCCACTTTGACCGGTGGAACGCTGATTTCCGAAGACTTGGGCATCAAGCTCGACACGGTTGAACTGAACCAGTTGGGCCGCGCCAAGAAGATTGAAGTCACCAAGGACGCCTGCACGATCATTGAAGGTGCCGGCGACGCCAAGGAAATCAAGGCTCGCGTCGATCAGGTCCGTCGCCAGATCGAGCAGACCGAAAGCCAGTACGATCGCGAAAAGTTCCAGGAACGATTGGCCAAGCTGACCGGTGGCGTGGCAATCATCTCCGTCGGTGCTGCGACCGAAGCCGAAATGAAGCAGACCAAGGCTCGTATGGAAGACGCCTTGCATGCGACACGTGCTGCTGTGGAAGAAGGAATTCTCCCAGGTGGTGGTGTCGCTCTGATGCGAGCAATCGCAGCCGTCAGCGAAGTGAAGGCCAAGGGCGATGAAAAGATCGGCGTGCAAATCGTCGTGAAGGCTTTGGAAGGCCCGATTCGTCAGATCGTCAACAATTGCGGTCTGGATGGCAGCGTGGTTGCCGATGAAGTTCGCAACCTGCCAACGAACCAGGGTTACGATGCCAATGCCGGCAAGTACACCGATATGTACAAGGCCGGTATCATTGATCCAGCCAAGGTTGTGAAGAGTGCCCTGCGGAACGCCGCTTCGATCGCTGGCCTGATGTTGACGACATCGGTGCTGGTCACTCGTAGCGACGAAACCGATGGCAAGCCCCGGGCGAAGGTCGAAGGGGCGGTTCGCTAAACACCAGCGTGGCCAGAAGATTTAGTCTTCATCCACGGTCGAGAAGTGCATCAATCGAGCCGCCGAGGTTTTCCTCGGCGGTTCGTTGTCTATCGGGAGGTCCAGTCAGACGCCGCTGGCGTTGATTGGAAACGTAGACTTGTAGTAGTGAGAAGGTGGGGTCGTCCGAGAGGAAGCCCTTTCCTTCAAATCGACTGAGATCATGGATTGGATTGCGGATGCTGCCAGCGTCCGCAGCAAAGAATTGCGCGGGAGCGGAGCCGTGATGGCGACGAAGCGAGACTATTACATAGTTCTGATGGTCGAAAAAACGGCCTCAGACGATGAGATCAAGCGGGCCTATCGGAAGCTGGCTGCCAAGCACCACCCCGACCGCAATCCAGGTGATGAAGCTGCCATCGAAGCTTTTAAGGAAGCGGCCGAGGCATTCGATGTCCTCAGCAACGCCGAAAAGAAAGCGCGCTACGATCGCTTCGGACATGCCGGTGTCGAAGGGATGGGAGGCGGTGCCGGCGCTGGCTTCGGTGAAGCCAGCGACATCATGGATGCCTTTGGCGAGATGTTCGGCGACTTCTTTGGTGGTGGTGGCGGCGGTCGACGAGGTGGTGGCGCAAGCCGTGCTCGTCGCGGAGCCAGTCTGCAGACATCGCTCACCATCGAACTACTCGATGCCGCTGTTGGTTGTTCGCGCGATATGGAGATCGAAAAGCACGTGACCTGCGTCACCTGCGTCGGAACGGGTGCCAAGCCAGGAACGAAGCCGCAACAATGCGACTACTGTGGCGGGCGCGGACAGGTCGTACAGTCGCAGGGATTTTTCCGCGTGCAGACCACCTGTCCAGCGTGCCGTGGCGTGGGACAAATCGTGCGTGAAAAATGCACCGATTGTCGCGGGTCGCGATTTGTCGCGCGCACCTCGAAGATCACGATCAAGGTACCTGCAGGCGTCGACAACGGCATGCAACTGTGCCTGCGAGGCGAAGGAGAAGCAGGCGAACACGGTGGCCCTGCGGGAGATTTGCTGGTCGAAATTCACGTCAAGCCGCATACACTTTTTGAACGAGATGGACGCCATTTGACTTGTCAGGTGCCGATCACCTTTTCGCAAGCGGCCCTTGGCACCGAAATGGACATCCCGATTCTGACCGGAAAGCATCGACTCACCGTCGCTGCCGGGACGCAACCGGGCGAAATCCTGCGATTACGCGGCCAGGGGATGCCCGACCCGCATGGTGGCCCTCGCGGTGATCTGCATGTCCAGTTCCATGTCGAAGTACCCAAGAAGACGACCAAGAAACAAGAAGAGCTACTGCGGCAACTCGCCGAGATCGACGAGAAGCATGTGAGTGCTCACCGGAAGACGTTCTTCGAATCTGTGAAAGAGTTTTTCGGGGCTGCAGAAGAAGCTGAATAGATCCGTTGGTAATGCATGCGACGCTTGCCGTCGCTGATTAATAGCAAGGTGAAACGATGACGAAACAATCTGCTGCTGGCGATGACAATGCCGAGCCGTTGGGTGACTCGAACGAAGAGACGCTGACCTTGGAAGAGCAACTGAATGCCGCGCTCGTCGAACGCGATCAGTTCAAGGACAAGTGGGCCCGAGCCCTCGCGGATCTCGATAATTACCGACGACGCGTCCAGCGTGAGATGGAAGAAGATCGCAAATACGCGGCGATGCCCATGCTCAAGTCACTGCTGCCCGCGTTTGATGGCTTCGACCGTGCTCTTCAAGCCGCCGCAATTTCGAAGAACACGGACGAACTGATCAAGGGGATCCAGTTAACCGTCAAGCAACTGGAAACGGCCCTCAATGGCTTCGGCGCGAAGTCGATTCCAGCCGTCGGACTGCCATTCGATCCCAACATGCACGAAGCGATTTCGCAAATGCCTTCGGCCGAGCATCCACCGATGACGGTGTTGCATGATGTCGAGCGAGGCTACATGCTACATGACCGAGTCGTCCGGCCCAGCAAAGTGATTGTCGCCAAAGCCGAATAGTCGATCCTTTTCATTCCTCCAGATCCGACCCACTGCCATGCCCACTTACGATTACAAATGTGACGCCTGCGAACATACGTGGGAAGAGTTCAAGTCCATCAAGGCCGAACCGACGAAGAAATGCCCCAGTTGCGGCAAGAAGAAGGCCCGGCGACTGATCGGCGGCGGAGCGGGATTGATCTTCAAAGGATCAGGTTTCTATCTGACCGACTACCGCAGCGATGCCTACAAGAAATCCGCCGAAGCGGACAAGGCTCCCTCCAGTGATTCTGCTCCCAAGCCAGATTCGGGATCGAAGGGCTCTGATAGCTCGTCCAAGAAGTCGGACTGAGAGTCAGTCCGGCTCTTCAACGATCGTTTTCCAATGCCGCCGACTTATCGAAGTCGGCGGCATGGTTTTTGAATGGCTTCGGCTCGCTCTTTATTTCTTCCAAGGTCCGACGAGTTCGATCAGGTTGCCGTCTGGATCGCGATAGTTGGCCAATGCCAATCCGTCGGGAAAGCCTTCTGGCAATGGAACCGGACACTTGGCAATCGGCTTTGCTCCCGCCTTCTCTGCATGAGCGACGGCCGCATTCACGTCTTTCACGGCGATCGTCAGATAGCGATAGCCGTACGACGAATGAATGAACGTGTTGTCCACGCGAGCCCCTGGCGCGGTCTTAAACTGCATCAGTTTCAGCTTGGTTGCCTTCTCATCTTTGCCCAGCACCAGAACGTGTACGTCTAGCAGATGTTTGTCGGCGAGGCCGCTATCGAGTGCAAACTGGCCCGGCACCTTAAAGCCGTCGACTTCTTCAAAGCCGATCACGTCCTTGTAGAATTTCAGCGACTTGTCGAGATCGCTGACCACCATTCCCAGATCAATAACTTCGTTTGCAAACGGCGATTCAGATGCGGTCTGTTGATTGGCGGCGGCTCCCAAAGTGAAGGCCAAAGCCACGACCAGGCCGAGCGCGAGCAGTTGAGTCGCTTTTTTCATGAGTACGATTTCCTGAGAGTAATAGCCGAGTTGTTCCCATCACGCAGGTACGTTAGCCGGATGCTTGATCCGCTGGCAACCGAGCAGGTCTCATCTTCCGCAGTCGGCTCGGTTCGGGGCGTTGAACTTCGCGGAGAATTCGCGACCCTTGCAATCGAATTTCTCTGTTTGTCCGGACCGGTCCGCAGGGACCATACCCTGATCACGACACATATCGGCAGATCCAAACAGCATGAATCAGTCGCTCGCGATGAGTTGCAGCCTCTGCTAGACTGCGGGTTCGCGAGTTTTCGATGAATTGCACCACGAATTGCAGCAGTGGAAGGCGAAGGATGGCAAAGCGGAAGGTCGGAGTCTGGCTGGTCGGAGCTTGGGGCGGTGTGGCGACGACAGTCGTCGTTGGGCTCTGTGCATTGCGCAAGGGTTTGACCGAGACCAACGGCTTGGTGAGTGCGTTGCCTCCGTTTGCGGCGCTGGATCTCGTCGGCTGGGATGAACTCGTCATCGGTGGTCACGAAATCCGCGAGACCACATTTGCCGCCGAAGCGCAAGTGCTGCTCGAAAAATCGCACGTGTTCAGCGCGGCGACACTATCGTCCATCGCTTCGCAGTTGGCGAAGTTCGATAAGAATGTGCGACCCGGAACACTGGTCAACGTCGGTTCGAAAATCGACTCGCTCGCTGGTCCTGCTGCCGCGAAGACTCGCAAAGAGACCGCCGCTCAAGCCGTGAACCGGCTCGCCAAAGACATCAGCGAATTCAAAACTCGCGAAAAGCTCGAACGCGTGATCGTCGTCAATGTTTCCTCGACCGAACCGCCACCGCCGGATGAGATCCGCACTTGGGGTTGGGCCGAGATCCAACGCTCACTGCAAGCCAAGGGAGCCTCGCCGATTCCCGCCAGCACGCTCTACGCCATCGCGGCGATGCAGGCCGGTTGCCCGTTCGTGAACTTTACCCCCTCGATCGGCTCCGACCTCCCCGGCTTGTACGAGTACGCACTCGCTCAGCAGGTCGTGCATGCCGGACGAGACGGCAAGACTGGCGAAACATTGATGAAAGCCGTGCTGGCCCCGATGTTCGCCGCCCGCAATCTCAAGGTCATGAGCTGGGTCGGCCACAATATCTTCGGCAACCTTGACGGTAAGGTCCTCGACGATCCCGTCAACAAAGCGAACAAGGTGAAATCGAAGGATCACCTGCTCACCGAGATCCTTGGCTACAAGCCTCAGTCACTCGTCTCAATCGAATACATCGAATCGCTGGGTGACTGGAAAACGGCTTGGGATCACATCCACTTCCAAGGCTTCCTGGGGACGCCCATGGTGCTGCAGTTCATCTGGCAAGGCTGCGATTCCCTGCTCGCCGCCCCACTCGTCATCGACCTCATCCGCCTCACCGAACGCGAAGCCCGCCGAGGCAAAGCAGGAGTCATGTCCCACCTCGCCTCCTTCTTCAAGAGCCCCATGGGCAGCGACGAACCGACGTTTGCATACCAGTTCCAGCAGTTAATGCACTGGGTGGAGACGGTCGCGAAGGAATAACTTCGACTCACGCGATCCTATTCTGCGCCCAGTTGGGTTTTTCGGACTGAGTTCAGGTAGTCTGCAGCAGTCATTGCTGCTTCTACCTTCCTCGGATGCCTCATGTCACGCAGTTTAAAGATCACGTCCGTCAATCGCGTGAATGGCGACCAAAAGGTCGTTGGACGCAGCCTGGTCGATCGAAGTGCGACAATTTTCGTTTGCACATTGCTCAAGTCGGAGAATGCCTCGCCCGTGAATCTCCGCGAGTTCGGCGAAGCCGAGATTGCCGTCTGGGAAGCCGCAAGTGGCCTGCCGCTTGGTCCCAGCACGTTTCATGCGTTCTTGAAAGCGCAGTTCGGGGCTTAGGCGACTTCTCCGAAAACAGACCTTCGCGAATTTGCTGCGCTGGGATAGGATCGCGCCGAAATCGACCAAGTCCCCTCGATTCAGGATGCTGCGAATGAGTGATCAATCAATCATGTCTCGTCGAGAAGCGTTGATTGCGGCCACGGCAGTCGCTTCTCTCGCTGTCGTGAGCGACACCGAAGCGGCAACTTCCGGCGAGGATTCTTATCAGGTCGAGTCCGACAAGATGAATGTGATGCCGAAAAATCCAACGCTCGCTCTTTCCGTTACCCTGCCCGACGGTAAACGCGTCGAACTCAAGGCAACGCAACTGGTGATCGATTTCGGCGGCACTCGGAAGCTATTCGTAAATCTAGGTGGCGTAATGCCGCTGCCGACTATTGAACGTCAAGTCAATTTTCGTGAGCAACCGAGCACATGACGCGAATCTAGTTGGCAGGGCTGAGAGACTTCCTCAAACGCCGTCACTGTTTCAGATGCGCAATTTTCGCATCCAGCCGATCTTGAGCAGAATCGTAGAGCCAGACCAGTTCACGAGGGACTGTCACCGCGAACGTCGAGCACGCGATGATCTTGCCATCCGTGACAACGATGATTTGCTGCGGATACTGGTATTTGACTCGGTCCCAGGTGGCCAAAATCTCGGCCTTCGACAGGATCTTCGCCGATTCACCAGCGACCGGTGGTTCAATTTCCGAGAAAGAGGGTGCCCCCATGCGGCCCTCAGTGGCACGAAAGAACGTGACGGTGAACCGCGATTCCACGAGAGGCTTTCTACGTAACTGACGGTCAGAGCATTGCCAGCGATATCATCCAGAAGTGGCAGTTCTTTCCGTTCACACGGCACTGATCAGGTTGCACGTCCGTCTCAACGGGATCGGCTTGCACATCCAGCGGTTCGTCGGGATACTTCTCAAACATTCCAAGGCCGACACTCTATCAAGATCGCGTGTGACCGGCCAAGGAACTGCCGTTCAATCAGTTAAACAGTCTGAGCAGGCACAGATTTCGGTCTTCCGACCAGTGCTCAAAGGCCCGTCCATGAATCATCCGCAACATTCTCATTCTCACCCCGACAAACCACACGGCGATCACGGCGCGCCGAGCCCGTACTGGACCAGAGCTCATCGTGATTGGAAGTTTTGGGGTGTGGTGGTGATGTTAGTCGCAATGGTGGTCTACATCTCAACCATGGACCTGGCCCTGCAACCCGAACCCCAAGTCCCACCACGAACGCCGCAACAGGTCCCTTAAGAGAACGGCAAAGGCCGCGAGGGATCATTGGGCGAAAGTCGTTTCGCATCATTGCGCATTGCGACCCTCTGACGTTCACACGGTCGCTCCGGCCTCCCTCCTGTTTTCCTGGCCATAAGCACCTCTGTGCGTTGTTGGCACACCAAAAATCCCTTAGAAATAAGGGACCGGGACTGTAGCTCAATCGGTTAGAGCAGAGGACTCATAATCCTTTGGTTCAGGGTTCGAGTCCCTGCAGTCCCACTCAGAATGTTGAAAGATGGATAGGAGCTTAAGCCGATGAGTCTCCGCTTCAATGGAGCCAGTCGACTCGTATCGTACGTTGCCTCCGACGGGCAGAGCGTTGGTAGGAATGATGGAACGGCTGGGCTATACGGTGCCCCAAGCGGCTCAGATGCTGCAACTCGAGCGAAGTACGGGGCGTGGCGTTGCTGATTGCTCCTCCCAGACCATGACGAGTTCCACAGGAGCTCGCGCACAACACCGCGAAGGGAATGTAATGACAGATCCAGTGCGCGGTCTTCTAATCGCATGTATAGAATGCAAATGGCTGTTTCCTCCAAGAGGAGGCGAGTCTCCCGAGATGTACTATTGCTCGCCTTGCCCGCGCTGCGGGCTGATATTGGCACACGACCTTGCCGCGGAAGTTAATGACGTGAAGGAGCAGGTCTCACTTGACTGTCATGATGAAAAGTTCCACTTCACAAAAGCGATGGACGTTGCCTATGCATATACAAATCGGTACCCGGAAGATATCCAGACCGCCATACGCACGGCGGTGCGATCGTTCCAGCGAAACATGAACCGCACGACAGATGTTATGGTTTTGCTGTCTTATCTTGTCGGGAGAGGAATGCTTGAGAATTGGGTTGTCAACGAAAGCCGTCATACGGGTCATTCGGAAGACGCCGTCAGAGACGGGATCGAAACAACATATCATGTGCCGACAAAGCTTGTTCACCTCGGCAAAACATCAATTGACACGATCATTTCCGATGAAAATGGCGGCCCCGACGAAGCAATCAACGCGATTCTGGCGTCTCAGATAATTGGAGCATGGACCGCGTTTGAGGCCCTAACAGAGGATTTATGGGTTCAGTGCCTCAATGCCAGGCCAAGGCTTGGGTTCATCGCTCTGGATGTTGAGCCGTCAGCGGACGACACAGAACCAGAGACCAAGTCTAAGCGCAATGCCAAGATTCCAATTCCCCACTGGATGCTTCGTGACCCAGTATTCGATTTTTCCAAGGGCATGGGGATTCTCTGCCGAGAGCAAAAGAAATGGAGCTTTGACCGGCGAGACAAAGCCGCAGATGCTTATTACAAAATCTTCAAGGATGACAAGCCAAGACTTGTGTCGATCTTTGAAGACAATGAACTCCGGTTGCTGGCTGCAGTTCGCAACAACCTCATTCACAATGCTGGAGTAGTGGACAAGGAATTCGAAACACTTGCAAAGAACCATACGTTGTTGGGAAATCTAAAGCTTGGGGAGGCCGTGCCGCTGACGGGCGATAGAGTTGCCAAAATGATAAATATCGCCGACGAGCAGGGCGGCCTATTGATCGATTTCGTGAACGGATGGCTTATGGCGAATCCACAGTAGTCGCCATCTTGTCCGTTTCCATCTCATGTACCCCGATCGCTGAAGCGGTCCACATTCTGATGTTTCCGTTCACAGATGAACGGATGCGGACCTATCGCTCAAAGTAAGGAAGCCGCCGAGCAATGGGCGGCTTCAGCCATTCTTTGACGTCCGCTAAGCGCTAAGGAATGCTAAAGATGAGGTCGCAAGTCATTACTTCATGAGGACTCATAATCCTTTGGTTCAGGGTTCGAGTTCCTGCAGTCCCACTCAGCAGGACCTCTCTTTTCACGGGTTTCTGTAATTCTGGTCGTGCCAGAATAATCGACGCTATCGTCCGCAGAATCGGCTCCGAGGAGCCAATCAGTTTTTTAGGTTTGTCGCTGTGGTTTTGTACTTCAACAGGGGCGCGTAAATCTCTGGTGACACGCTGAATGCCGTGCCGTGTCTCATTCCTTTGGGCATCTGCAGTTTGTCGGTAATGTCAGTCCAGGACTTGCCGTCGCGGCTTTCGGCGGCGCCGTAGTGGCCGTCCTTGTAGCAGTCGAAGTAGAGGCGCCAGACGGGGCCGACCTTGAGCGCGGTGGGACCTTCGACCCAGTCTCGTTTCAGAATGGGTTCTCCTGGAGCGGACCAGGGCTTGCCGATCCCTGCGGCCGTTGTGACGTGCAGTCGCTTATGACCTGGGCGCTCATCTTTGAAGATCATGGTGATGCCGTCGTTCATCTTTACCAGCGTGGCATCGATGCAGTTGTAACCGGGATCAAACGCCAGTTCGGGCTTGGAGAAGGTAACGAAGTCTTTCGTCTTCACCCAGTACATCCGATGGTTGTGATCGCCTCCGTTATCTGTCTCGGGAAAGCGGCCTGGGATGGTCGTCGCGAACAGGATCACGAACTGTTCATTGACCTGATCAAAAAACAGGTCGGGAGCCCACGTGTTCTTGGCTCCTGCCACATCCTGGTTCACGGGGATCAGGCGATGCTCACTCCAGTGAATGAGATCTCGCGATGAGGCGTAGCCAAATCCCAGATCCCACCAACCGCTCGACCAGACCATGTGAAAGACGCCATCGGGGCCTTGCACGATCGAAGGATCACTCATTAACTTCCCGCCGACTGTCGGTGACGTAAACGACTTGTCGTCGTTGAGTGATTCCCACTTCAACCCATCAGAACTGCTGGCGAAGTGCAATCCGTCTTCGCCGTTGTTTCTGAAATAACTGAACAGGTAGCAACCCTGTTCAGGTTCCGGATCGGCAAACGCGGATTGGCTCGCAACTGTCAGCATCGACAGTATGAGAGCGGCGTGGAGCATCATTGGCCTGCTTGTCATCCTGAGATTCATGGCCAGCGCCTTTGTTTTCTTCACGTTGTGGTTCCATGAATGATGCACTGTTGCGATCGCTGAAGCAAAAATGGCTGGTTCGAGTCACTGCATATTGTTTTGCGGCTCATTCTCGAAAGTTGAGCTTCGAATCTCGCGAACCAGTTTCCGGTATTTGTATCTAACCGGTATTCTTTTTTGGAGGAACTATGGACGAACAGCGCGAATTGATTCTGGATCAGTTTACCCGACAGGCAATTCCCTTCTCGCAACTGCACGCGCGGGATGATGCCCAGATCCATCAGCTTTTGATCACAACAGCCGGCATTGAAGCCAACGATAACGTGCTCGATGTCGCCTGCGGACCGGGATTGGTGGCGTGCGAGGTCGCCAAGGTTGCCAGACATGTCACCGGAGTTGACCTCACTCCCGCCATGATCGAGCAAGCTCGCAAGCATCAACAATCACTCGCGCTGACGAACCTCGACTTTGTCGTGGGAGACGCTCATCCGCTGCCGTTTGCCGATGGCGAGTTCAGTCGCGTCGTCACGCGATACTCATTTCATCACTTCACGAATCCGGAACTCGCGTTTGCCGAAATGGTTCGCGTCTGCCGGCCTGGAGGTAGCGTCACTGTCTGCGATGTCTTCATGACCACAGCGGAACAGGCGGACCTTTACGATCGGATGGAGAAGCACCGAGATCCATCGCATACCCATGCCCTGCAACTGACTGAGTTCGAAGATCTCTTCAGCGGACTCTCCGATATTCGCCGCGAGTTCTACAAGTATCCCGTCAATGTTGACGTACTGTTGTCCCGCTCATTCCCCGAACCCGGCGGAGCCGATGCTTTCCGAGAGACGGTCGAAAGCGACATCGGAGTCAACCGCGTCGGCATCGATGCCAATCGCGACAATGGTCTCGGCTTCGCGTTCCCGGTCGTCATTTTTTCCGGGAAGAAGTAGACCGCTCGCTGCCGGACAGCATCAGTGTGCGGATGGGTGGCCGGGTTTGGAGAGCTTCGCGAAACCCCGGTTGCAAGACCGGCTTAGTTCTCAAAGTCGCATTACGAAAACGCTACGACGAGGCGTCAGGAACGCATTCAAAACCTGACGCGGGTTCCGCACCGGGGTTTCGCGAAGCGCTCCAAACCCGGCCACCCGCCCTGCTTTGCACTGTGATAAAAGCACCTCAATAAACCTTCGGAAAAATGATCCAAATACCCAATTTCACTGATTGGCGCGCGCACGAGATTATGGCACAAGAGAACTCCTATTTGCGTGACTGTGAGCCCTCATCATTGAGGCCTGGTCAACGTCAACAACCCGAGTCCGAAGCCCGCGCGGCGGGATTGCTCTTTGACAAATGAATGCCGAATCGTCAGCGAACCTTGGAGTGCGGTGGCTCGACACCGCTTTGGCTCCAATCGCCAAAACCTCTCGCCATGACCAGCCGCGTCCAGTTGTTCTTTGACAAAGGATAGTGGGCAATTTTGGTATAGTGAGGTTGTGTCGGATAAGCGGAGGCACTGAGCACTCTGTACTGCGTACTGGGCAGGTGCCACGTCCACCGACGCCAACTTGCCTCCCGGCCGAGGTTTCGTCGGTTGTGTCATGCGCGATCAGCAAAGACCTGCAGGGAGTCGGTAGTGCACAGGCCCGAATCCATCGAGACAAGCTCGAAGGGGTTGGAGTCTACTTCGCTCGGCAATTCCCCACCGAGTTCACCTCGGTGGAAGCGGGCCTTTGCCCTAGGCAGGTGATCGGCTAGTGCATCAGCCCGTAAGCCCTATCCCCAATTCCTTGTCGCCTTCGTTTCTTCAAGATCCGTGTTCATCCGTGTCAATCCGTGGCCTCGACTTATTTTCCGTCACTCTGTCCTCACTTCAGGCCCAAGGTTGCGGCTCGTTGCCCGAAATTTCTTCTGTGTCCAATTCGCCTGGTGGGCGGGGGCCGAGGTATTGGAAGTAGTGGCATTCGATGCGGCCGTTGTAGAGTTTACGACGGCGGTCGGCTTTCCGCCGGAAGAAGCGTTCGAAGCCGGGGTGTGAGGTCAGGACGTAGATCGACCATGTTTTCAGCGGCTCGAAGGCGTCGGCCATGTCGTCATAGATCGCTCCCGCGGACTCGTCGTCTTCCATGCGAACACCGTAGGGTGGGTTGGTGACGACGCAGCCGTATTCGCGGATGGTCTTCAGTTCCAGGACATCCATCTGCTTGAATTCGATGTCGGAGCCGACACCGGCTTCGTTCGCGTTCTTTTCGGCGATCTTCAGGACTCGGGCGTCGACATCGCTCGCTTGAAGTGCGAATCGGGGCCTGGCTATCGCTCGGTCGCGCACTTCATCGCGCGCTTGTTTCCAATGTTCGCGCGTGATCTGCGGCCATTGCTCGCATTGAAACCCACGATTTGCGCCGGGGGCCTTATCGCGAGCGATCATTGCAGCTTCGATCGGAATCGTGCCTGACCCACAGAACGGATCGAGGAAGGGACGATTGAGATTCCAGAAGCTGAGCAGAACGAGGGCGGCGGCGGTGGTTTCTCGCAACGGGGCGGCACCCGCTTCAGGGCGATAGCCGCGCTTGTGGAGGCCGGCTCCCGAGGTGTCGATGCTGATCGTGACCCAATCCTTGAGGATCGCGACTTCGATGGGGAATTCAGGGCCATCTTCGTTGAACCAGTGTCGTTCGTACGACAACTTCAGGCTCTCAACGATCGCCTTCTTGGTGACACTTTGAATACTGGGTTCGTTATGAAGCTGCGAGCGGACGGCCTTACCACTAACGGGGAATGCCGAATCGATCGACAACCACTGTGCCCAAGGCAACGCCGTGACCTGCTGGAACAGCGCATCAAAATCCGCGGCGTGGAACCCGCCGACTTTAATCAGCAGGCGGTCAGCAGATCGAAGCCACAGATTGCAGCGGCAGATGGCGAGTTCGTCGCCAAAGAAGGTGACCCGACCATCCTCAACGCGTTGCTCATGGTAACCCAACTCAGCCAACTCGCGGGCGACGATGGACTCGATTCCAAAGGCGGCGGTGGCAATCAGCTCAATTCGACTCATGAGAACTCTGTCAGTGAAAAAGCTCGAGCAGCGGCAATCGCAGGGGCCGCTTTCAGCGAGGATCGGTCGGATCAGTTGTGGGAGAACAAAAAGCGGCCACGATGGGCCGCGTCACTAGAATACCGAGATCGGAGGCTAGTCGCCAATGTTCAATGCAAGAACGAAACAGCCCGACTGCGGATGGCAGTCGGGCTGCATGTACTCTCAGATCGTAAGCGAGATTGGCTTACAGGCCCTTGGAGATGATCAGCTTGAGCAGATCACCCACGCGATTGCTGTAACCCCATTCATTGTCGTACCAGCTGATCAGCTTGAAGAACTTGCTGTTCAGTTCGATACCGCTCCCCTTATCGAAGATCGACGAGGACTTGCTGTGGATGAAGTCGCTGCTGACGACTTCGTCTTCGGTGTATTCCAGGATCCCCTTCAGGTAGGTTTCGCTGGCCTTCTTCATCGCGGCGGCGATTTCGGCGTAGCTGGTTTCCTTGACCGTCTTGACGGTCAGGTCGACAACCGAAACGGTCGGAACGGGAACGCGGAGCGCCATTCCGGTCAGCTTGCCCTTCACTTCGGGGCAGACCAGAGCGACAGCCTTCGCAGCGCCGGTGGCACTGGGGATGATGTTCTGAGCGGCAGCACGGCCACCCTTCCAGTCCTTCTTGCTGGGACCGTCGACCGTCTTCTGGGTCGCGGTGTAAGCATGGATGGTGGTCATCAGGCCTTCGTCGATGCCGAATTCCTTCAGCAGAACGTGGACGATCGGGGCCAGGCAGTTCGTGGTGCAGGAGGCGTTCGAGATGATGTTGTGCTTGGCGGCATCGTACTTGTCGCAGTTGACACCCATCACGATGGTGATGTCTTCACCCTTGGCCGGAGCCGAGATGATGACCTTCTTTGCGCCGGCGGTGATGTGGCCCTTGGCCTTTTCGGCTTCGGTGAACAAGCCGGTGGATTCGATGACGATGTCGACGCCGAATTGTTTCCAGGGAAGTTCGGCTGGGGACTTGGCGCTGACCACATGAATGTCGTGGCCGTTAACGATCAGAACGTCGTCTTCAGCCTTGTCTGGGCTGGACTTCTTGGATCCGACTTCGCCGGCAAACCGACCCTGAGTCGTATCATACTTCAACAGATAGGCGAGGTTGTCAGCCGGAACGATATCGCCAACGGCGACGACTTGTACGTCTTTTCCGATCAGACCTTGCTCAACCATGGCCCGGAAAACCAGGCGCCCAATTCGACCGAACCCGTTAATCGCGACCTTCACCGTCACTGTACTTCTCCTGAACTTGTGTGCCCGTAATCGGACTGGAACGTTTTTTCCAGAATATGGTTACGGAAAAATTTCCGCGAACTGCTGGGCTAGAAGCAATTGCCTGCTGGTCAGCTCATTGACGACTGGCACGCGATATTTTCATAAGTCGCGCCAAGTACGAAACTTAACTGGCGGCGCGAAGATTATAGTGACTAGGGGATATCCGAACAAGGACTATGACCGAGCCGAAGTTGTGGAGTTCCACAGCGCCGTGGGCTGGGCGAGCAATGCGGCGTTCCAGCGGTTATTCGGCTGGCCAAGCATGAAATTGCCCGACTCGGTGAATCTCAGTGTCGCTGCCGGACGATCCTAATTAGGAGAATGGCGATTCTCGGATGTCTGAAATTTCGTTCAGTCTGGTCGCCGAAAGATACAAATCATGTCCAGCGACGATTTACTCTCGATCCTTGAACTCGGCTGGCAGTCGTCACGCGAAGCGTGGCAGTTGCTCGCTCCAAACGACGATGGCGAATTTACGACGACTGGGGCGAGCCAGACGGGTCGCGCCATGGATCAACTCGCCTACGATCTGCGCCGGATCGGCTATGCCAAGCCGGCCCGCCTGGCGTTTTCGGCCGCGTTTGTCTTGAACAGCCTGGCCAGCGGGACGATCACGTTTGAACCAGAGATCGCCGAAAAAACCTCGCAGATTGTCACGGTGTTGGCCGAGATGTTGCTCGAACTTGAGGCTGCAAAAGAGATTACAATTCCCGAGCCAGTTGAAATTGTCGAAGAGCTGAAGTCGAACTGGGGGCTGGAGTTCGACGCTGAGCAAGCAGGGTCGACGCCAATGGCACCTCAAGCACCGGAGTTCGAAGTCATAACACCTGCTCACGATGATGAATTGGTTGCCATCAGCCAGGAACTCGTGCAAGCGAGCGGATCGCTGCTGGAGCGGGTCATTCAAGAGAGCGTTTTCCCTCATACGGCGGCACTGGGACGCATTCATCATCTGGCGACTTTGGTACGTGACCATGTGATCACTGTCCCACAAACAGACCGACCAGCCGAGATTTCTGGCTATTCGGAAGAGTTGCTTGCAGAATTGACAATCCCCAGCATGAGTATTCCTCATGGTGACATGCCGGTGAAGCTCGTAGAAAGTTTCGATCAACAGCAAATTGAAGTGGAAATGTCAGGCCTACGACCTGGAGTGCTGATCCTCGATCGATCGCCGTTTATACGAATGCTGCTGACAACGATGATTGAATCCGCTGGCTATGTCGCGATGGCCTCCGCAGACGGCATCGAGGCTCTGGAGAGCGAACATTTGCGGCCGTGGAATGTCGTGATTTGCGGGATCGACAATCTCTCGGATTCGAGTCGTGAACTCCTCTCCAGGCGGGCTGCTTCCTGGGAAGCGAGTGTCATCACGTTCGATGAAGGCCGGGGTGGACCGATCGCTTTCGAGCAGCACCAGTTGAAGCGAAGCGATCTCGAAGGGTTACTGAGCCTGATCAAAGAGAAGCTCGGGCCGATTAGTCGCCCCATGCTGATGAGCGCCTAAGGCGTGATCAGTCGGCTTTCAGGGTCCGCAGCCAAGCCGAAAACTGGGCGTCAATCTTTCGCAGATCGTCTGTTCCCATGAGTTGGGTCAGCGATGTGATGCCGCCATGATCGGTCTTCGAATTCGACCGGCATTTCCGGTAGAACGGCTCAAGCAAATTGCGCTGCTGCAGATACAGACAGAAGTATCGCGAATGAGCGTAATCGACTGCGGCGTCTGCTTTTGCGAATCGACTACCAGCAAGATCGACGATTGACTGTAAGGTTCCTCGTTGAATGGCGGCTTTTAATGACGCGGCTCGCCAATTCTGTAGTCCAATCAATCGAATCCCGTCGGCCGAGAACTCGCATTCTTCATGCAGGGATGCCAGGCCTTCGTCGAGCCATTCGGGCAGTTCGGGAAAATCGACGTGCGCGAGGGCGTGGGTCAGTTCGTGAGCCAGTGTTCCTTCGCCCGTGGCGACATTCACGATGACGCGATGTTCGGACCGCGAATAGATCCCTGCGTAATCGCTGCGCTCGCGTTCTCCCAGCGACCGATTGCACTCCCGATAGGCCTGGTCTGAGCTACAGAGGATAATGGCCACGGGCCAGGTTGGATGAGCATCAAAGTACTGGATCGATAATGCCAGCGAAGTCGGAGCGATCGTCTCTTGATGATAGCGAGCCAATTGCTCGGTCGAACAATCGCCGGCCAGCACGAAGGGCTCTTTGACGAGTACATGCCAGGCGTTCGGCAACTGCTGTTGCAGATTGTCTGCCGTCCTTCGGCAGTCCACATTCAAGGTCCCCCCAGAGTGACCTAGATTGATTGCCGGCAGCAGTGGAGTGGTATGGGTGCCCGATGGTGGGCCTGCGATCGCATAGCACATTGCAATGAGTGCTAACGGCCCAGTCGTCAGAAATTGCCCACGCAGTAAAGTCACGTTAAATCGACTTGTCCAACATAAAAAATGATGCCAACCGAAATGCAGAGAAGGTTGCCTAACTCTACACCAGATTCCGGTGGCGAACTGCAGTGGAACTTGCCGACGAGCAAGGAATTGGCACCATTGTGAGGCCGCGCGCCAACTGATACCATCCGATTGTTTTTTCCGGCACAATCGTCATCGTTGTGTCCCAGGTCGTTTAGACGTTCTCACTGGACATTCAGACTGTCTTGGAACAGGTCAGGTAGCAGGGATGGAATCGACACTGTATCGCCACTTGGGCGCGCATTTAGACACCCACGACGGCGTTTCAGGAGTCCGTTTTCATGTCTGGGCCCCCAACGCTTCGGAAGTGTCCGTTCTCTGTGACCTGAACTCCTGGATGCATGGCCGCAATCCGCTGAACTCGAGCGACAGCGGCACCTGGTGGGGTTTTGTCCCCGGTATGAAGCATGGTGATCCCTACAAGTTCGCCTTGCGGACTCGCGATGGCCACCTGTTGCAGAAGTCTGATCCCTATGCCTTCGCGGCCGAAGTGCCGCCGAAGAGTGCATCGGTCGTTTACGACCTGACCGGTCACAAGTGGAAAGACAACGACTGGATTACTCATCGCGAAACGGCGAATTGGTATGAAGAGCCGGTTTCTGTTTATGAGTTGCATTTAGGGTCGTGGAAGCGACCTACTGATGGCAGAAAGTTCTACAACTACAAAGAGATCGCCCCCAAGCTAGTCGAGTACGTCAAAGAACTGGGTTACACCCACATTGAATTGATGCCGATTAACGAGTTTCCTTTCGATGGTTCGTGGGGCTATCAGGCAACTGGCTACTTTGCAGTCACCAGTCGGCACGGTACGCCGCACGACTTCATGGAGTTCGTCGATCAAATCCACCAGGCTGGCATCGGCATCATCGTCGACTGGGTTCCCGCCCACTTCCCGACCGATGGCCATTCGCTGGGATCGTTCGACGGAACGTGCTGTTACGAGCACTCAGATCCGCGGAAGGGATTCCATCCCGACTGGGGCACGCTGATCTTCAATTACGGTCGCAGCGAAGTCCGCGACTTCCTGGTGTCGAGTGCTCGCTTCTGGCTGGAGGTCTATCACATCGATGGGCTACGAGTCGACGCCGTCGCCTCGATGCTGTACCTCGACTACTCGCGTAAGAACGGCGAGTGGGTGCCGAACATGTTCGGCGGGCGCGAGAACCTGGAAGCGATCCAATTCCTGAAAGACATGAACGTCGTCCTGCATCAGGAGTTTCCTGGCGTGATGACGATTGCGGAAGAGTCGACGGCCTGGGGCGGAGTTTCCCGACCGGTCTACACCGGTGGTCTCGGCTTTGGCATGAAGTGGGACATGGGTTGGATGAACGACACGCTGCGTTATCTGCGTCGTGATCCAGTTCATCGCCAGCATCACCAGAACGAGTTGTCGTTCCGCATGGTGTACGCCTTCACCGAGAACTTCATGCTGCCGCTGTCGCATGACGAAGTGGTGCATGGAAAGAATTCGCTGCTGTCTCAGATGCCGGGCGATATCTGGCAAAAATTCGCAAACCTGCGATTGCTCTACGGTTATCAGTACACGCAGCCAGGCAAGAAGTTGCTGTTCATGGGAGGCGAGATTGCCCAATGGACAGAATGGAATCATGACACCGGGTTGGATTGGGCCCTCATCGGCTTGCCGATGCATGATGGCATCCATCGGCTGATCAGTGATCTCAACAAAGTCTATCGAGCAGAGCCAGCGTTGTATGAAAGCGACATGGTTGCCGAGGGATTCCGTTGGATCTCCTGCGATGACTCACTGAATAGTGTGTACGCATACATTCGTCAGGGAAATGCGAAGTCAGACTTCCTGGTGATCGTCGTTAACTTCACGCCATTGCCTCGGCATGACTACAAGATCGGGGTGCCAACCGCCGGGTTCTACTCGGAACTCCTGAACACCGATGCAGGCTACTATGGTGGTTCCAGCGTGGGGAACGCTGGCGGGGTTTATAGTCTGCCAGGAGTGAGTCACGGGCAGCCGCAACACATTTCACTGACTTTACCGCCACTCGGGATGTTGATCCTGAAGCCGGTGACGGCAGCAACACCCGCCACGCCCCCAGCGCTTGTTTAGTCTTTCAAGCGGGCCCACGCCCGATTCGCAGCTCCAAGTCTGCGGATCGGCGCAGTCAGCACGAAGCAGGTTCAAGTTTTCGTGTCATTTCGGTCGCTGTTGATGTATGCTAGACTTGTTCGTCTCAAGATTGGTTGCCCCGGTTCTGCAACCAATTGTTGGGACATCAGTTAGGCATGGAGGGGAATAGCCAGTGCTGCCTCATCAACATCGAGCGGGATTAGGTCGCCGCGAAGTCCTGCAGGCTGGATTTTCTGGTTTGCTTGGCTTGGGTTTACCCGCCGTTCTTGGACGACGTGTTCAGGCCGCGCCTGTAGCATCAAGTCGTTCGCCCAAGTCGCTGGTCGTCGTGTTCTTAACGGGTGCCGCCAGCCACCACGATACCTTCGACATGAAGCTGGATGCGCCGGCAGAGATTCGGGGCGAGTTCCAGCCGATCGCGACATCCATCCCGGGCTATTCGATCTGCGAGCATCTGCCGCAACTTGCCGCCCGAGCGCACAAATACGCCGTGATTCGGACGTTGTCACACGAAGATAACAACCACTTGATGTCCACTCATCATGTGCTGACTGGCGAAAAGCAGCCTGGCGGGTTCTTCGATAAAGTTGCGTCGCGTGATGACTGGCCGTGCTACTCCAGCGCGTTGGCCTATCTGCGAAAACGAGATGACGGGCTGCCAAGCGGCGTTAATTTGCCGACATTCCTGCGCGAAGGGCCCTTAACCTGGCCAGGGCAGCACGCGGGTTTCCTGGGACCCAACTATGATCCCTGGCAGATCACCGGCGATCCGAACAAGCCTGACTTTCGCGTCGACGCCTTGACGTTGGCATCTGGCATGGATGTTGTGCACATGGGACGGCGACAGGCCCTGCTGGAAGAAGTGAATCGCAAGCAGTCGCAATTCGAGGAAGTCGCCCAGTCGCGGCGGTTGCAGAAGGATCAGCAGTTGGCGTTCAACATGCTGACCTCCAGCAGACTCTCTCAAGCATTCGAGTTGCATCGTGAACCAGACGGCGTGCGAGACCGATATGGTCGCACGACGGACGGCCAGTCGTTGTTGACGGCTCGGCGGTTGATTGAGGCTGGTGTACCAATCGTGCAGGTCAATATTGGTCGGGTCCAGAATTGGGATAACCATGGGGACATCTTCAACACATTGAAGAAGCGCTTACTGCCACCACTCGATCAAGGGGTGTCCGCACTGCTTGATGACTTCGATTCGCGCGGGTTGCTCGAAAACACGATGGTCATGATGCTCGGTGAGTTTGGTCGAACACCGAAGATCAACAAAGAGCGAGGCCGCGATCACTGGGGTCCGTGCTTCTTCGGTTTATTTGCCGGGGCCGGAGTTCAACCGGGTCAGGTGATTGGGCGCTCTGACGTGACAGGAGCCTATCCGGCCACGCGAGCCTTCTCGCCGAACGATGTCGCGGCGACCGTCTATCACGTTTTGGGAATCCCGCCCGAAGTGATCGTGTCTGATCGCTTGGGCCGCCCGGTTCTGTTGAACAAGGGGAATGTGATCGAGTCGTTGTTCAATGGCACGAGTGTCTGAAGGCCGATTGAGTCGATGGCCTAATGCTTGGTTCCCGTTAAGACGCCGCAATGGATCAGCGTTGGCACGATCTCGGACGGGGTCAATCCAGCGCTGGTCAGCCACTGTCGATATTCCGCTCCGCTGTACGCGCGGCCTTCTGTCAATGAGAACAAAGCGGCTGAGTACAGGGCCACCGGCAGCGGACCGTCCAGCGCATCATTTAAGAAGACATCGTGGATCAGCAGTCTTCCGCTTGCGGGTAACGCCGCCGCACACTTTGTGACGAGCTGCTGACATTCAGGTCCGTCCCAATCGTGGAGAATGTTCGACAGTAGAATCGTATCGGCTGTTGGCAGTGGGTCGCGGAACATGTCACCAGGACGGCATTCCAAGCGATCGGCGACGTCGAACTGAACAGCAAACTCGCGGGCAACTTTCAGCACTTCCGGGCGGTCAAACACGATCGCTTTGAGTTTCGGATGCTGCCTCAAACATGCGATTGCATAGATTCCCGTGCCACCACCGACATCCAACAATGTCTCCTCGCCAAAGGAAACTCGTTCGGCCAAAACGGGTGCCACATTTTTGGCTCGGCCGGCCAAGGCGAGCGTCAATCGTCTGGCTGACTGCTCGGCTTCCATTGCCGAGTCAATCCCTTCACGATAAATGAACGCGGCCCCCGCGTCAGATTTAGTCGCGTTCGCCAGATGATTGGTTTGCAGACGATCAGCCATCGCCACAACGCCCGGACTCTCGGCGGCTAAGCCGACGTAGTCACCGACATAAAATGCGCCGCCCGGAACAAGATGTTCGCGCGCCATTTCAGTCAGGCAGTATTGGTTCTGGCCGTCGACTTCCAACAGCTTCATCGCGCGCAGGGCCGTCGTCAACACCACGAAGGACCGCGGAGCCAGCTTCAGTTCTGAACTCAACTGTTCTTCGCTCCGTGCCTTCTCGTTGAGAAGTCGGAACAGGTTCAAGTGGGCAATCGCAACCGTCAGTAGTTCCGTCCCGTAACTCCCTCGAAAGTGTTCGAAGATAGACGTCGGGTCGTTGGCGGGGCCAGACAAAGCGGTCATCAGTTCAACTTTCACATTGGCAGTTCGATTGCGGAAGCGGATCAGAAGGCGGTGCCACCCGATGTCAGTGCTCGCCGAAATCCAGTGAATCGTCATCGGAAACCGCGGGGACCCGCATCGGCACGATCATGTCTGCTCGCCACAGATGGGAAAGCTGTTGGACGATGCCGATGAACTTGTCGAAATCGAGCGGTTTAGTGAGGAACGCTTCGACAGGAAGTTCGCAGGTTGCCTCTTCGTCGCCGGTCATGACGACGACTGGTAAATGCTGCAGGTCGTTTTCGGCTCGAATTAGAGCGAGCAGTTCCATGCCTTCGATGCCGGGCAACTTCAAGTCGAGAAGCAGCAAGTCTGGGCGAGGGGCGTTGGCGTACGTTCCTCCGCGCTGCAAGAACTTCCACGCTTCGGCCCCGTCCGTGAGCCAGGTGAGTCGGTGCTGGACCTGTCCTTTCCGCAGAGCATTGATAGCCAGGCGGGCGAACGTCAGGCTGTCCTCAACGAGCAGGATTTCCATCGGGCGCCCGATGGTTTCATGCGCCATGGTGACCAATCTCCAGATGCGACACTGCGGATTCCTGATCGCATTCAAGTCGACGAGGTCGAAAATTGCAAACTGAAAGTCGCAATTCTTTTACGCCACTCGACGCCGGACCTGTGCGTCGAACATCCGCTGGTAAAGCGGACAGGTCTTGAGAACGATTTCATGTGATCCAAAAGCCACGACGCGGCCGTTTTCCATGACCAGAACGTGCGAGATCTGCTCGAGAAGCACCGGAGTCATTGCGTGCGTCACGATCAACGTTGTGCGTCCGCAGGCGAGATCCTCCAGCGAACCATGTATCAGTTGTTCGCTTTGCACATCGACTGCAGCCGTGGCTTCATCCAAAATTAATATTGCGGGATTCCGAAGGATGGCCCGAGCTAAAGCAACTCGCTGCCGCTGCCCACCCGACAGTCGGTGACCGCGATCGCCGACCCCCGTTTTCAGCCCGTCCGGCATCTGCTGAACAAAACTGAGAACGTGAGCACGTCGGGCAGCGTCTTGTACTTCGGCTGCCGTTGCTGAGGGCATTCCATAGCGAATGTTGTCTTCAATCGAGCAGTCGAACAGCAAGGTGTCCTGCGTCACCATTCCAATCTGCCCGCGTAACTGCCGCGGATCAGCTCGCGAAATATCAATGCCGTCGATCCGGACTGTTCCGTGCTGCGGATCGAACAGACGGGGAAGCAGCCCCGCCAAGGTCGATTTCCCACACCCATTCCCGCCGACAATCGCCACGGTGGACCCGAATGGGATTGTCAGTGAAACATCGTTCAGGGCAGCAGGGCGGTTTTCGTCAGGGGCCGCTGTCGCGTATCGGAAGGTGACTCGATCAAATTCGATGCTCTGCTGGTGACGTGGCAACTCGACCACTTCGTGAGCGACATGCAGGAGCGACGTTCGATCCATCCAACCAAACACTCGTTCACATGCTGTCGCCGATTTTTTCAGCTTGGAAAAGATGCTGGCGATTCGCCGTGCAGGATCGAGGACCCCGGCCAACATTGTGTACAACAGCGCCAATTCTGCGCCTTCCATCTGATACGCCGCGAGGCGTACGCCCCAGATCGACGTTTGGCCTCGCAGGACGAGGTAGGCCCCGGGCAGAGATCCGATGAATACACCCACCATGGCCAGGAATTCGACGGAAGGGCTGGAGAGAGCGTCGATCCGGACGATCTTCATCGCCTTATCGTAGTAATCCTTGCTCTCTCGCGCTAGACGCCGACGATGCAGACGTTCGTTTCGGAACGCGAGGACCGAGGTGAAGGACTGCAGCGGCTCAATGAGCGTTCGATAGACGCGCGACATGCTTTCCATTTGGCGAACGCTGGCACGCTTGAGTCGGCGTCCCAATTGTCCGAACAAGAGCGCGGCCAAGGGAACGCAGGCGAAGGACAAGGCCGTCAGCCGCCAGTTGACGCAGAATGCACCGGTGACACAAGCGATGACTTTCAAGGGCTCGACGACGGCCTTGCTGCCGAGCAGCGTCAGGCCCGTGGCCAATTGCTGTAAATCGAAGGTAAACCTCGACATCAATGTCGGGGTTGTCTCCAACGCCAATGTCTGATGGTCTAATTTGAGAGTCGCACGAAACAACCGCTCGCGAACCAATTGCATCGTGCGTTCGACAGATGCGCTGACTAAGGTCTCTTGAAAATAAGAGAGTCCGCATTTCACACCGGTCAGCGCAAGCAACAGTACCATTACCGCCGCCAGCATTGTGAAACGATCTGTGAACAAATAGGGCAGCAACTGCGTTTGCAGCCATGAATAGCGCCACTCGCTCCGCAGAGCGTCATTCAATTTGCTAACGCACTGCGCTCGTGATGCTTCGGTGCGGGCAATTTGCTCCGCGTCGGCCGTCGCGCGAACTGTGACGAGTTCCGCATCGAAGATTCCCAGGCGATCGCTCTGTACCCGAGCTTCTAGTTGGGCCGCCTGGATTTTGGTGGCTACATAATCGTCAATGTTCTGATTTTCGAGCATGATTTTGACGACTGGAAAGACGAGCAGAAGCGCGCCGGCCCAGAGGAGTGCGATCACGCATCCCAACGAAATAGAGATCACCATACGTCGCCGCTGCGGCCAGACGAATGGGATGAGTCGAGCTAAACTATCCACACCGCCGATCCTTCCAAATGGGGTGGGATTAGACACAGAATCCGAGAACCGGTCCAGATGAGTTCCGCGGCCGCTCAGAAGCGGGCTTTTCGCTGCGAAAGATACTCCACCAGAGCGCGATCGAACGGCATGCTGGTGTCGAGAGCGACGTAGTCGGCCCCCATGTTCAAGCACTCGCGGCGGTATTGCTGGCGAAGTTCCTCAATTGCCCCCAGATAGTCGCCTCGAATCCCTGCGGCATCGATCACCAAACGCTCGCCCGTTTCGGGATCTTCGAAATCGGCCAATCCATCGAAAGGAAAATGAACTTCCGCTTCGTCCAACACATGAAACAGAATCACATCATGTCCCGCATGTCTCAGCATGTGCAGACTGTCGAGGACCGGTTGCGGATCACAGAGCAGATCCGAAAAGATCATCATCAAGCTACGCTGGCGGATCATGGCTGCGATTCGCCGCAAGTTCCCGGCAATGTCGGTCATCCCGCTGGGAGCCGCCTTGGACAGCAACGCCAACATGTTTCCGAGCTGACTGCGTTTGCTGCGTGCAGGGAGGCAAACTCGCAACTGAGTGTCGAAGGTCATCAAGCCGACTGGATCTTGCTGATGAATCATCAGGTACGAAAGCGCCGCGGCCAGACAAGTGCAGTAGTCGAATTTCGTCAGTTCCTGGCGATGGGTGTAGCCCATACTTTCCGACAGATCCATTAAGATGTAGCCCGAGATGTTCGTCTCGGCCTGATATTTCTTGATGTAGAAGCGGTCGGTCTTCGCAAACACCAGCCAGTCGATATCCTTGGGATCATCCCCCTGCGAATAGCGGCGATGTTCACTGAATTCGACGCTGAACCCTTGGAAGGGACTCGCATGCAGACCTGTCAGGAATCCTTCCACAATAAATCGCGCACGCAGATCCAGCCGCGCGACATGGCGGATGACAGATGGCTTCAGGAATTGTTCGGCACCGGGCATTGCGAATTTGCTTCTAACGTGCGGTCGAACACGTGTTGATTGCAGCGACATTCATTAGACTGCCGCGATCCACTGAAACCAACCCTTTGAATCCAAAACCGCTGTGAGGCCTCAGATCGCTGACCCTCACGGTCACAAATTAGCGAGCGACTCTGTGAAATCGACGAAGACGGCCGCGCCTCTGGATCTCAGCAAACTGAAAGTTCTGCCGCTCGCCGAGCGACACAGCCTGACGACGGTCGATCAGATCTTGATCGATCCGACGACCGTTGCGAAGCCTTGCTCTGAACAGAATACGGCTCGCATCAAAGAATGCGCGTCGAAGATTCGTGCGGCACGTGAACGCGGTGCCTCGGTCATGTTGATCTACGGTGCCCATCTGCTGCGAAATGGAGCGGCGCGGATTCTCGAACAGATGATGGCAAATGACTGGCTCACGCATCTGGCTACGAACGGTGCCGGAACCATTCACGATTGGGAATACGCCTGGTTTGGCGCGTCGACCGAAAGCGTCGAGATGAATGTCAGCAACGGCACTTTTGGAACTTGGGATGAAACCGCGACGAACATTCATCTCGCAATCATGGCCGGAGCTCTCGATGGACTTGGCTATGGGTGCTCGCTGGGGCGAATGATTCATGACGACGGAGTGACTTTGCCGACGCAGCAGCAGTTGAAAGACGCAATCGCGGCAGAGCCCGCACATCCGTTGACGGCGGCCCGGGCCGATCTGCTGCGAACGATGATCCAGCAACAGTGGCCTGCAGGTCGTATTTCCATCGATCATCGCTGGAAACAGGCTTCGATCATTGCTCAGGCGTATCGGCACAACATTCCTGTTACTGTCCATCCAGGGATCGGTTACGACATCATTTCCAATCACCCGGTCTTTTGTGGTGGAGCGATCGGTCGAGCGGCGGAATGGGATTTCAAACTGTTCGGTGGTGCGGTCGATCAACTCGATGGTGGCGTCGTGTTGTCGGTCGGTTCGGCGATCATGGGACCGCAGGTGTTCGAGAAGTCAGCCAGTTGCGTGAACAATTTGCGACTGCAAAGCGGTCGTCCGGTGGTTCATGATCACTCGATCTACGTCGTCGACTTACAGGACGGTGGCGGCTGGGACTGGACGCAGGGAGAACCTCCCAAGACGAACGCCGCGTATTATCTTCGCTTCTGCAAAAGTTATTCGCGAATGGGCGGAGCCATGCATTACCTGCAATGCGACAACGCCGCGTTTGTTCACAATCTCTTTCAGGAACTCAGTGCCGCCTGAAAATATGGAAATGTGAAGTCATCGCTCTGACTGGCCACCATATCGCCCATGTCCGATGCTTGCGACCTGGCATCGAACGAGCCTACACTAGCGTCACGGTTCACCCGCCCTCCGCTTGATGCCCACCAGCTTCTCACCAAGGATTGCACCGATGTCTCATCTGTCTCGCCGTCAGTTCCTGGAAAACTCGATGTTGGCCACTGCGGCCGCCGCGTTGGCAGGCCGGTCTCAGGTCAGTTTCGCTGCCGACGACGCACCAGGCGAGAAGCTGCGAGTCGCGGTTGTCGGGGTCAACGGACGCGGTGGTTCGCATATCGCCGAGTTCGGGGCTCGCAAAGATTGTGAGATCGCTGCGATTGTCGATGCCGACGAAGTGATCGGCAACAGGAAAGCGGACGACATTGAAAAGCGATTCGGCAAGCGTCCCGCTGTGTATCTGGACATGCGAAAGTGCTTTGACGACAAGTCCATTCACATCGCCAGTATCGCGACACCGAACCACTGGCACGCATTATCCGCGATCTGGGCGATTCAAGCCGGCAAAGATGTTTACGTCGAAAAGCCGGTCAGTCACAACGTGACGGAAGGTCGTCGGGTCGTCGAAGCGGCTCGCAAGTACAAGAAGATTGTGCAGACCGGTACGCAAAGCCGATCGAACCCGGGGATGCGCGAAGCGATCAAATTCATGCACGACGGCGGCATCGGTGAAGTGAAGCTGGCGCGCGGGCTGTGCTACAAACCACGCGGCTCGATCGGCCCTCGCGGTAATTACGATGTCCCGGCCAGTGTCGACTACGACTTGTGGTCTGGGCCAGCCCAGAAGCATACGCTGACTCGCCCCAAGCTGCACTACGATTGGCACTGGCAGTGGGAGTATGGCAACGGCGATCTGGGGAATCAGGGGATTCACCAGATGGATATCGCTCGCTGGGGCTTGAACGAAATGAACCTCGGTGAAGCCGTCCAGAGTTATGGCGGACGATTTGGATATGAAGACGCAGGAGAGACCGCGAATACCCAAATTTGCATCCACGAATTCAAAGGCGATAAGCGGCTGGTGTTTGAAGTCCGCGGCTTGAAAACCGACGCCCTGATGGATGCCAAAGTCGGCGTCATTTTCTACGGAACCGACGGCTATCTGGTCATGCCCAGCTACAACGGCGGTATGGTCTTTGACAAGAGCGGGACGAAGACCGACAAAGTCTTCAACGGTGGCGGCGATTCGCATCATTTCGCCAACTTTGTGAAGGGGGTTCGCAGCCGCAATCACGAAGACTTGAATGCCGATATCCTCGATGGGCACCTTTCCAGTGCGCTGTGTCATGTCGGCAATATCTCATATCGATTAGGCGCGCCATCGACAGCGCAAGAGATCGCCACCAGCCTGGCTAGCGACAAGGAAGCACTCGAGACATTGGATCGATTCCAGCAGCACTTGCTCGAGAATAAAGTTTCGCCAGACGCAACCAAGATCACGTTAGGGCCGAAGTTGACGCTTGCGGGGACGGAAGAGTTCAGTGGCAGTCACGCGGCTGATGCCAACAAATATCTGACCAGGGAATACCGGGCTCCGTATATCGTTCCGAAGACTGAAGATCTGTGACCGAAACTGTTTTCGGCCGCGGACATCCAATTGACGACGTTGAATCTGCTGATGGATCAAACCATCGGACAGGATCCGACGCCCGTTGAATTTGGATGAGAGCTGACTATTATCCCACCTGTAGTGATGACTGACTCCTTGCAGCAGAAAGTCCCGACGTGAGCGATCTCTCTGAAAAAGTTTCGAAAGCCAAGACCCAGTTAGACGCCCACACGGTCGAAACCGTGCAATGGCATTTTCACCCTTCGACGGGCAGCCCGTTCTGGTTGGAGAAGGCGAAGACCTATAAGTTCGATCCGCTGACCGAAGTGAAATGCTTTGACGACTTGAAGAAGTTTCCTCACTTCGAAGACGAATGGCTGCGCGGCGGCCCCATCAGCCGCTGGATCCCGAAGGGTTTAGCCGGAAAGCCCGCTTATGTCTTTGAGACAGGTGGCACGACAGGGATTCCGAAAAGCCGCATGGTGATCGAAGATCACTGGATCGACTACGAAAACTTCAGCGACACATTACCGGATGAATCCTTCCCACGTGGGTCAAACTGGCTGATGCTGGGCCCATCCGGCCCTCGCCGTTTGCGACTGGCCGTCGAGCATCTCGCACAATATCGTGGAGGCATCTGCTTCTGTGTCGACTTGGACCCTCGCTGGGTGGTGAAACTGCTCAAGAAGGGTGATGTCGCAGGAGCGAAGGCCTATGCCGATCACGTCATTGATCAAGCGATCACGGTCCTCTCGGCCGGGCACGACATCAAGTGCGCCTTTGCGACTCCCAAACTGTTGGAAGCATTGGCACTCAAATTGATGGACAATGGCAGCAGCGTCGAAGAAGCGGGCATCAAGGGGATCTTCGCGGGGGGGACTGAGTTCACACCGCAATGGTATCGCTTCTGTCGCGAAGAATTGCTCGGCCCCAATGTCTATATTACGCCGACCTACGGCAATACGCTGATGGGTTTGGCCTGTGGCAAGCCGTTTGATCCGGCCGACAACTTCAAGATTACCTACTACGCCCCGCAACCCCGCGCGGTCATCGAAACGGTGGATTTCAAGGATTACGATCAAGTTGTGGGCTACGGCGAAACGGGCCGTGTCAAGCTGTACACGATGACCAAGGAATTGTTCATCCCCGGTTTCATGGAACGCGATGAAGGGGAACGCGAACTGCCACATGACAAGTATCCGTGGGACGGCGTCAGCGGGACGCGACCGTTCCATGAGATCGCCGCCACGACCACCGTTGGCGTCTATTAACATCCGGTGTCTTCGCCCAGTAATGGCCCATGACTCCCTCCGATACCTCACGGGTTCGGAGTGCGGGTTCTTTTGGATGGATGTCGAATCTATCTGACAAAATTTGATCAACAGCGAAAGTCGAATCATGCTTGAAATTCCTGTCATCCGTTGGGGCCGGCCATACGAATCCATGGAGAAGCAGCCGGTCGTTCACTTCGAAACGGGTGAGACGCTGGCCAGCATGAATCAGGCCAACGGCGGCTTGATCAAGATGGACATGCGCAAGGCCAGCAAGGCTCGCGACATCCTGCGGCAGTTCTCGATCGAGCAACTGTGTGAGATGTGCGAGAAGGCGGCCGACTTCTACCTCAACGCGACCTTGCCACTGGGAAACGGAACTCAGACACCACAGGAATTCTGCGAGATTCAATCGGCCACGACCGGCTTGCCTCAGCATATGTGCGCGGCCAACATGCGCAAGAATTCGTATGTTCTGAAGCACATGAAGGAGGTGCTTGAAGCACTGACGCGTGGGTTGCCGTTCGATGTCTTATCCAAAGGTTACGGCATGGAAAGCCGTGGCATTACGGTCAGTTACCAAGCCCAGACCCCAGTCATGGGAATGGTCCTGCCATCCAATTCCCCCGGGGTTCATACGCTGTGGATGCCGGTGCTTCCGCTACAGGTTGGACTCGTGTTGAAGCCAGGCTCGCAAGAGCCGTGGACTCCTTATCGTATCTATGAAGCGTTCGCGCAAGCGGGAGTGCCTCGCGAAGTGTTCTGCATCTATCCCGGTGCTCACGACTGTGGTGCCGCCGTCACCGAGACCTGCGCACGAGCCATGATTTTTGGAGGAGCGTCGACGGTCGAACGCTATCACGGCGATCCACGCATTCAGGCACATGGGCCTGGGTTCTCGAAGATCTTGATCGGCGACGACATGGTTGACGATTGGGAAAAGTACATCGACCTGATGGTCGACAGCATCTTCGTCAACAGCGGCCGCTCCTGCATCAACTGTTCGGGGATCTGGGCCAGCCGACATACCGAAGCGATCGCCGATGCCCTGGCACAACGTCTGGGGCCAGTGGCTCCATTGCCGATGAGCGATCCGAAGTCGTCATTGGCCGCCTTCACGGTTCCAGGGGCTGCCAAGGCGATCAACGCTCAAATCGAAGAGCTGTTGAAAGCTCCCGGCGTGACCGAGGTGACCGCAAAGTATCGCAATGGCGACCGACACGAGCCGCACGAACGCTACGACTTCCTGCGTCCGACGATCGTACATTGCAGCAGCACCGAACCTGCGATTGCGAATACGGAGTACATGTTCCCGTTCGTCTCAGTGGTGCAATGTTCACAGAACGAGATGATCAAGAAGGTCGGCAGCACGCTGGTTGGTTCCTGCCTGACCAGAGATCCGAAGTGGTCGCAGGAATTGTTGGATGCCACGAATATTGACCGCTTGAACATCGGCGAAGTTCGGACCAATCAGTTGCACTGGATGCAGCCGCACGAAGGCAACATCATCGACTTCCTATTCCGGGCGAGAGCCTTCCAGACCAGTCCGCCACCGACTCATTGAAGCAAGTTGGCGAAGACCACGAATCGGATAATTCGTAATAATGTCACCTGAGTCCCCGTCAGATAACGGTCAATCAACTCGCGGGGGCATCGAGCAGGGCAGTTTCAACTATTTTTTGGTCGGCGGATCGAGTTTTTTGCGTGCGCTCTCAAACTGCAAAACCGGTGGCCCATTACCATCTCCAATAGATCTTGCTGTCGTACGCAGCGTGCCGATGATTTGCGCCGAACTGGCAGTTGGGCAATCGGAGGCCAATTTCAAAATGCAACCTGCTGCGATGGCAGCCGCCGGCCCCGTTCCGCCCCAGTTGTCGGTCCCTGTACCTGTGGGAACCCGGACAGGAACCTTCGAACCGAATGACCAAAGGATCAAGGATTCAGCTAACAGGTGCTCGCATTTTGGAATGGACAAACCATCTTCATCGACTGCCGCGATCACGACGCACTTCTTCAGGATCTCTGCATTTCTCAGAAGTGCAGCCGAGTCTTCGCTGCCGTCGCCCGCCGAAATCACGCAGATCGTTCCTTGATCGGCCAGTTTAAGCAGTTCGGCAAATATCGAATCATTTTCCTCTGGCTTGGACGAAGGCCCGTATGCGTAGAGCAGTATTTGAGTTCCACGCGGTTCGCCGACTCTTTTTAGTGCTGTCACCAAAGACTCAGCGGTTGGCAGGCCAGTAATCTTGATGATTCGCAACGGAGTCTGTGGCGCCACGTATTGGACTACACTCCCCAGTCCGCCGGAATAGAGTCGACCTTCATAATCGTTAGTCCAAACTCCTGCTTCGCCGACCAGCGAGACGTTGCTGGCAAGGATGCCTGGAAACGGTTGGCAACCGACAATAGAAACGACACCACCTAATGACGTTCCGCTCGCAGGGTGCTGCGCATCCGCGGGTGCCGATGGGTCCATCCAGTTGACGGGAAGATTCAGTGTGCCTTCCAGAATTTCGCGTTCCAGGACAGTCGGGAACGAATCAGTTAATGCAACGACAACTGGGTCTTTCAGTAGTTTTTCAAGTTCTTGTATCTCGTTTTTCAGGCTGATCAATCGCGGACTTGAAGGGGCCTTTAGATCCAACAAGGTCCGTTCAATTCGCGCCAGCCGCAGTTGCTCTTGATAGTCCATGGCTCGGTGAGCTGCCTGTTCCGCCACAGGCAGGAGTTCATCCCATTCGGGAACTTCCTCGATGAATTTGGCAAGGTTCTTTGAAACCTGAGCCCATTCGGCAGGGACTCGGCGGCCTGCTGTTCCAAAAGTCTGCAGACTTGCAAATTCTGACAATGTTTCGATGAGCGACTGGAAGCGGCTAACGGGCAGAGCTTTAACCTTCTCCAGGAGTTTATCCTTCTGCTCTTTTCCCGACACCGACATCTTTTGGTACCAGTAAGCGTAGGCCACCTCTGAGACAATTCTCTCTTGGATGTCCTTCCCTTCCACCTTTTGTAACTGACGCCAGACAGTGTCTGACGATTGTCCAAAAGTCGCTGCAACCAATGCCGCGTCGGCATCTTGATAATGAACCGTGACTTCAATTGAGTTCGGTTTAGAGAGGTACGACTGCACCCAGGCAACTAACCAATTGAGTTCGACACCGCCAATCTTCAGATCTACGTCGATCGGCTCCATTGGTTTGAAAATGGCCGCGACGTTTTTCATTGCTTCCCGAGAAGGCGGTGGAGGCGCGGCGGTGGGAATGTCTGGCGTCAATTGTTTTGTGACTGGCCGGAGTGTGGACGAATCGTTCCAGATCGGAAATTTGTAATCGGAACTGATGTTGGCAACAGCGTCCTTGACGTGCTCAATCTCACTGTTCAGATGCATTAGACGCGCACTGAGCAATCGAGCCATTGCCAGTGGCCGTGCGCTATCCGGGGATGTCAGGCCGACGAGATTGAATGGAGCAATCGTGTCAGGTTCGGGTGGGAAGAAAAATCTCCAGGTGAGCATAACCCACCAGATAGCGAGAGAAATGATTCCGATTAGCATTACGATCAACACGCAGAACCGAAGCGGTGAATCCATGATGATTTTTCTGAGCGCGTATGTTCTGTCCGCGATGCCCATAAAGAATTCCCTGAGTGGGGCTAATTGAAGTACCTTCTTCATGTTTGGTATCGAATCCCGACGATTCAGTAGGTCGAATTAACGAAGTGGTGAATGCTACCGGTCCGACGCATCCCGAATCATTAACAAGGCTCAGTAATATAGTTATGTCTTTTGGAACAATCAAATCCAGTTCGATGTTCACCAATATGCAACTTCGATCGCGGTCATTGCAGCGACAAGTTGCTTAGTCTTTCTTGCCGAACTTTTTACCATAATCTATGATGCGGTCGCGCTGAACCTTCCATGATCTGAGATGATTGAGGGCTGAAATGAGTAGTCCGAGTAAACTTAGATTAAATCGAGCCAAAGTAAAGGAATTGGCGAGCCCTCAAGATGGAACCTGGATGAAATTCAGAGTCAAAGTTATTCCTCGTTCAAAGCGCGGGTTGAAGAATCTGCGGATTTTTTTGAAGGATGGCGTACACCTGACTTACATACCCAACGCCAAAAAACAACTACAACCTGGGCTTCGTGGAGTTTTCATGTGGCCTCATCTCAAGGAAAAAAACTCTGTGAAGGTTGATGTTGTACGACCTATCACGACTCAGAATCTTGACGCCCTGACAAGGTTGGCCAAGCGAACGATCATCATCGAATCCGCGAACTTGGAGCGGAAACCATCTTCAGCAGTGCTTTATCCGCAGCATAATCACTCGACGTTTTATCAAAGTGTGGGACCCACGCTGACCGCCAGAAGCGTAGGCAGGAGAATCGAGCAAGAACTGGACCTCTTATCGAAACATCCGCAACTTGTTCCCAATGGGCCGCGGTGGGCGCAGCTATCCCCTTCCTGCAGAGCCCACCTAGCCAACGTTCGTAATTTCCCAAGAAGATTAATTCGAGTTGGAATCATCGACAGCGGCCTTTCGGACAGAGTTCGACAGAGGGAATTTGGCCAGCGTTCCGTTGTCATCCAGCACTTTGACGAGGATGGAAAAATAACGGGGGATAGTTTCGAAGACTTCGATTCGCAAAAAGAAACCAATGGGCATGGTTCTTCTTGTTCGGTGATATTGGCCGGCAATACTCTTGGAGTTGATCCAAAGTGCGAGCTTTCGGTCGCTGCTATTACGAAGTGCTTAACCGAAAACGCATTTGCCGAAGCTCTCAAGTGGCTTGTCAGAACTCAGTTGATCGAGGTTCTTTCAATTTCTCTCTGCTCGCAAGACAATTTAGGAGTTGTCGATGGGCAGGTCATTGGCGGACCAAGCCCGAATGAAGGAATGCGACAATGTTTTGACAAAGAAGTGAATGGTAACTGGTTCGGATTCGCTGCAGTCGGCAACTTTAACCGCACGAATGGGCACACGGGTGGTTTGTGCGGTTCACCCGCCGATTCTCAGCACGCATTTTCTGTGGGCTCATTGCATGTGATGGGGACAACGGCGTGCGAAACAAGCCTTTTCAGTGTCGTGCGGGAAAAGAGCAACAGTGTCCTTAAGAGTGTCCCTGAGTTCATTGCTGCGGGTGAGAATGTTGAGACTCTTGATAAAATGACTCGGCGACCAAAATCCAGAATTGGCGGGAGCACCAGCCATGCGTGCCCACAGGTCGCTGGAATTGCATCGCTGATACTTTCGCGATTTCCTCAAGGAGCTCTCAGCACGACAGACTTGACCATTCTTCTGGAAGTCTTGGGAGTACGGTTTCCGGTCAGTGTCACTGATCACGAGTATCCCAGCCAGACACACAACGTGTCCCCCATCAAGCTTGTGTCGTTTCGATAGTTTCCGTCGAGGTCAGGATTGGCAGGGACGCATCATCGACGTTGCCATTTAAGGGTGATCGGCGGGAATTCATTTCGCACGCCTGATCGAACTCGACGGGCTTCGACTGGGGGACCTTTCCACCGATGTTGATTAACATCCTTCCGACCATAGTCCCTCCAAGTTCCAGGGCGCGTTTGGAACTTTTGGTTTCCCGAATGGATCCAGCATTGGTCCTCCTCATGCAATTGCTGAAATAACCGCGAGACTGATTGCGATCATCATTGCTGGGATCGATCAGGGTGCGGGCTGCGACTTTGTTTGGCAAGCATCGCGAATTGAAGTTGCGCTGACATCCAATTGCTCCAATCAATCGAATATCGATTCATAATCGCAACGTCATCATCTACATTCTTCGTTGAATTGTCTGTGAGAATACCGAGGCAACGCCTTGGGCAAGCAAACGGTCGTCATTGGTACCGGTTTCTCGCGTCAATACGGAGTGCCGCCACCTGCTTGTCCCCTCTTCCGCTGGCTCTTAGAATCCCGTCTGCAGTCACTATCGGTGCATTCCCCGCTTGAAAATAATCCATGGCAGATCACGACTTCTATCAAACCCTCGGCATCTCCAAAGGTGCGACGAAAGACGAGCTTCGTAAGGCTTACCGCAAGCTGGCGCGCGAGAACCATCCCGACGCGAATCCTAACAATCCTCAGGCGGCCGAGCGATTTAAGCAGGTTCAGGAAGCGTACGACGTTTTGAACGACGAAAAGAAACGGGAACTGTACGATCGGTTCGGCAAAGACTATGAGCATGCTGCCCGAGCCAGCGCCGCGGGGGCGAACCCTTTTGCGGGCGGGGGAGGCGGCTTCACTGGGGGCTCGGGGCCAGTCGATCTTGGCGATTTGTTTGGCCAGGGCGGCTTCGATTTCGGCGACCTGTTCGGTGCTGGCGGCGGGGGATCTCGGCCTCGCGGTCGACGCGGGCCGGCGCGTGGTGCCGATTTGAGGGCGAATGTCAAAGTTCCATTCGAGACCGCTGTCACCGGCGGTCCGGTGGATGTCACATTTGATCGCAACGGCTCGGCAGAAACACTGACGGTGAAGGTGCCGATCGGGGTCAGCGAAGGACAGGTGATCCGCTTGTCCGGTCAAGGGGCTCCGGGGACGAAAAATGGGCCCGCTGGCGATCTGTATTTGACGATTGAAATCCAACCGCATCGCTATTTTCGACGAGAGGGCGCGAACCTGTTGCTGGAGGTCCCCATCACACCTTCAGAAGCGGTATTGGGGGCCAAGGTCGAAGTCCCTACGCTGAATGAAGGAAATGTTGTCATGACAATTCCGGCCGGGACATCCAGCGGCGTCAAGCTGCGATTGCGCGGCAAAGGCATTCAGGATCCGCAGACGAATCAGCAGGGGGATCAGTTCGTTGTGATCAAGATCGCGGTCCCCAAGGGTCTCAGCGATGCCGACAAGAAGCTCTATGAACAACTGGCTGCCAGCGAAACATCGCCTCGCAGTAGCCTGTGGTGAGTTTGCGATCAGGGAGGAACGTCCACATGTACGATCCTGAACTCCAATCGAGTCTGCCGACGCGACTTGGCTGGCGACAACTCCTTGTCAGTCTGATATTGCTGTTGTCGCTTTGTGCCGTCTTTGGCGAGTCGCTGTGGCAGGGCATGCTTCCGGTGAATGCGGCGGAGCCAGAAGCCGCTCCAGCCAGCGACGATCCGGCAACCACCGTTGGTCCGAAGCGTCCCAGTGAAAAGCAGATCAAAGCTTATTCGGGTCTCGCAGCACTCGCCGGAATTGTGATTTGTGGTCTGGCATTGGCCGCGTTGACGATTCTCTGGGCGGGTCGATTGCGACGACAAATCCGTCGCCCCTTGCCGAACGGTGTCCGTTCCGAACGCGATTTCTGGTTTTTGAAGCCCCCGAAACCCACAGTAACTGAATCGTCTCTGCCTGATGCACACCAGCCGCTCCACGAATCACCTGATCCGCCTGACGAGCGCCAGTGAGTCCGGCGGCCTTCGAGACTGTGTCAAGAATACAACATGCCCAAGACCCGCTTTTCCAGTCACAATCGCATCCGAAGCGGCAGCGACTTCGAACGCGTTTACGCGTTGAAGTGCAAGGCGGCTGATGGCGTCTTGCTGATGTTTGTCGCGCTGAACGGACTCAACACGACGCGGATTGGACTGAGCGTCTCCAAGAAGCATGGCGGAGCAGTGGATCGCAATCGGCTGAAGCGATGGCTGCGTGAAGCGTTTCGCCTGGAGTGTCATCAATTTCCAAAGGGAGTCGATCTGATTGCCATTCCACTGGCTGCGGACCGAGGTTCGCTCGATGCCTATCGAAAATCGCTGGCAGGGTTGGTCAAGCGGCTCAGCCGACGGCTTGAGCAGACGAATCAACAGGCGGAATTGCCTTCATGAAAATCGTGACCTGGATCTATCAGCTTCCCAGAGTGCTGCTGATTGCGTGTGTTCGTTTTTATCAGCTGTTTATCGGTCCGCTGCTGGGCAAGCACTGCCGATTCGAACCCTCATGTAGCAACTACTACATTCAGGCGGTCAGAAAATACGGCGCAGTTTCAGGATCGGCGCGTGGAGCTTGGCGAATCTGCCGATGTCATCCTTGGAATCCCGGTGGCTACGATCCTCCTTAAAGTTTGCCTCACCGGCTTGTTTCCGAAGTTGTCGCCGCGTCGGCTAAATGACGAATTGCGAAGTGCGTAGTCTCACTGCACAATAGAGCCTCACGTCGTTCATCTTCGTCACTTTTACGAAACTGACGCCGATCCGCACTTGCGAAGCGATGGCGTTCGCCAAACAATTGGTGATGAAATCAGCAGTTTTTCGCGGGCATAGCGGAGAGATAGTATGCGAGCGTTCTGGTCGAATGTGATCGCGATGTTGTGCTTGTCTGCGATGGCCGCCTCCGCGGAAGAGGCCTCGAAACCAGGCAGGCCTCCGGCACCGCCTCCTCCGACTCAAGCCGATGTCGCCTACGGTTCCCACCCAAAACAGGTGATGCATTTCTGGAAGGCTGAATCCGATAAACCTGCGCCCGTTGTCTTCTTTATTCATGGAGGAGGCTGGCAAGGCGGGAACCGTATGAGTGGTCTGGCGGGAGTACTGCCACAGTATTTGAAGAACGGTATCTCGGTCGTCTCGGTCGAATACCGGTTCATCCAGGAAGCGATTGCCGACAACGTCAAGCCGCCGGTGAAAGCGCCACTGCACGACGCTGCTCGGGCATTGCAGTTTGTTCGTAGCAAGTCGGGTGAATGGAATATCGATAAACAGCGAATCGGAGCGTCAGGGGGATCGGCGGGAGCCTGTACTAGTCTGTGGCTCGCATTTCGCGATGATCTGGCCGATTCGAAGAGTGACGATCCCATCTCGCGCGAATCGACGCGATTGCTGTGTGCGGCTGTGAATGGAGCCCAAACGACGCTCGACCCCGAACAGATGAAAGAATGGACTCCCAACAGCAATTACGGTAGTCACGCTTTTGGCATCTTCAAGAAGGTAGACGGTAAAGACGTTCGCGATTTTGAAGAGTTTCTGGCACAGCGCGAAAAGATTCTGCCGTGGATCCAGGAGTATTCGCCATACTCACTGGTCACCAAGGACGATCCACCCATCTATCTCTTCTACAACGCCCCCCCCGCACTCGGTAGAGATCAAAAAGACCCAACTCACACGTCCAACTTTGGTGTTAAGCTGCAAGAGAAGATGAGCAGCGTGAAAGTTCCTTGTGAGTTGGTCTTCCCGGGCGCTGCAGATGTGAAGCACGCTCAAGTTGTCGACTATCTGATTGATAAACTTGCCGCCAGCAATTGAGCGGGAGCGGGTCGGGAGAACTCAATTGGACCATGGGGGCTTGATCGACTGCGTACAATCCGATGGCGTTCGCCTTCACGTCTGTTCCTCGCGAATCGGCGAGGTTAATTATGAACGACATCAGTCGCAGTGACTCGATCTCACCGCGCTATCTCAGGAACCTCTGGCTGCAGGCCCTTTGCGGGGGCGGCGGCATTCTGGTCAGTTGGGGCCTGTTTCTGCTCGTGTCACTCTGGTTTGTCCCTGCCATTCCCCTCGACCAGCTTTGGCAACTGCCGATTCGAATCTTCAACGATCCTCGCTTGTGGATGATGCCCGCAAGTGAAGAGATTCGCGAACTCATCCGCTTCGGGACAGGGCCCGCCATGGCTTTCTGTGCTCTGATCAGCGGTCTGGCCGACTTCTCATCGTGGGTGGCCATTCGCTATGAGATGTCGGCCGACAAACTGCGGATGCGGTGGCGGCGATTCACTCGCGAAGTGAGCTGGGATTTGATCCAGACGGTCGACGAACGCCCGCACGCCGATGTGGTTCGCAGCAGCTTGAGAATCACTCAAAGCGAAAAAGGCGTTGTGCTGGTTCGCGGGCTGGACCAGATGACCGAGTTCATCAAGCTGGTTCGCTCGCGACTTCCGCGCCATGCAAGGTGGAGTGTCTCGCCCGCTCGCATTGACCTGACGAGTGGCCCCACAAATTTTATCTTGGGGTTCCTGCTGTTCACGCCATTCTCGGCGTCGTGGATCGCATACTATTTCTTTCACTCGAACGCAATCGGACTGTTCTGGTCGCTGGTCCTGTTGGTTGCCGCAGTTTGGATCTACTACCAGCGCCCTCTTTCGCGGCCTCATATGTGTGTCCGGGAAGTCGAAGTCCTGATGGCACTGATGATCGCACTGTTATCTGGCGTAATGACCTTGATCGGCTGGCTCGAATCGCCGCCGCAGATGGCATTTTCTCGACTATTCGGCTGGTAGGCGAAGCGACGTCTTGCCTCCGCCAGACTTCAGTGGGGTTCGGAAACCAATTGGGCACACACGAAAACTCGCTCAATCGCTCGTTGATTCTGAGATAGCCCTGGATTAACATTCGGGTTGTCTTCATTTCTCATGTCTGGTTGCCAGCATGTTTCCAATACGGCCTCTGCCGAAGCTGGGGCTGAGTCCTGCTTTTGCAAATCCTCTCCTTTAATCTTGTTGTTGAAAGGGAATTCGTAATGTCTCGCCGCGCGGCTTCAGCATTGCTCTGCCTCCTCTTATCGCTTGTCATCGGTTGCGGTGGCGGAGCGTCCGACAAGTTCAAGAAGGCACGGCAGAAGACGGCAAAGGCTACTGGCGCAGTGATGTATCGCGGGCAGCCTTTGGCGGACGCGGTCATTGTCTGTTTTCCAACGCTCGCCGGAGACAAAGCCGTCGCCGCGTCCGCGTACACCGATGCGAATGGTAACTTCAGCCTGGAAGCCTATCCGCCCGAGAAAGGGGCCGTGCCGGGCGATTATCAGATCACGATCCAGAAAAATGCGCCGGCAGAGGCCCGACCTGCACCTCCTCCAGGGGTTCCCGCTCACGATGTCCCGGCACCACCTCCGCCACGACCACTCATTCCAGCAAAGTACGGCAAAATCGAAACGTCTGGCCTGACACTGAAGGTTCCCGAGGCAGGAATCGCGGATATTAAGATCGAATTGGTTGACTGAAGTCTCGCCGCCGCCGCCTTCCAACATTTTTCACTAATCCTCCGCCAAACGGTGCCGCTGGTACCGCTTGGTGTCAGGATTTCAGAGGCTCGACCGCTGGGTGCGACGCGAGCCCTTTGACGCTGCGCGGTACACGTGAGCACTCGGAGAAAGCTTCCGACGATCGGCATGTTCGCCATTCGATCGATGTCCTATGACAATCACGACGAGTGCCGAACGGTGTTTCTCGATTTCTCGATTGTTCCGCAAAGTGAGTCTTCACGCGATCCGTGATTGAGGCCCTGCGCAAACGGGCCTACAATTGGGCCTTCGCTGTTGACGATCTTCGTTGAGCCTTCTGGGTACTCTGCATCATGCGTCGAGTCAAAACCGGTGGTGGCTGGCCTGCCGTCTTCTACACCTTTCGCAAAGCACGGGAAGCGGGTGGGCTGTGGAAGCTTTGGAAAGCCATGCGGTCGAAAAATGCCTGCAAGACCTGCGCTGTTGGCATGGGCGGTCAACAGGGGGGAATGGTCAACGAACGCGGTGTCTTTCCTGAAGTCTGCAAAAAGTCGCTGCAGGCGATGGTCTCGGACATGCAAGGGGCCATCAAGCCCGACTATTTCAGTACGTATTCTGTTCCCCAACTGCAGACGTTCACACCCCGCGAGCTGGAAACGAGCGGTCGCTTGACGCAACCGATGATCTATCGGCGCGGTGAGAACGGCTATCAGCAGATCAGTTGGGACGAAGCGTTCAAGAAGATCATTGCGAAGTTGAAGAAGATAACCGCAGAAGAGACCTTCTGGTACTTCAGCGGCCGCAGTTCCAACGAGGCGGGCTTTCTGCTGCAAATCTTTGCTCGCATGTACGGCACCAACAACGTCAACAACTGCAGTTTCTACTGTCATCAGGCGAGCGGTGTCGGCTTGAACAGCGTGCTTGGCACGGGGACTGCGACGTTACAGTTGGAAGATGTCGAACATGCCGATCTGGTCTTCATCATTGGCGGCAATCCCGCCAGCAATCATCCTCGGTTGATGACCACACTGAAGCATATTCGACGCAGTGGCGGCCATGTGGTGGTGATCAATCCGATTGTGGAAACGGGGCTAGTCAGCTTCAGCGTCCCCAGTGATCCTTTGAGCCTGATGTTCGGGACGAAGATCGCCTCGCTCTACATTCAACCTCACATCGGCGGCGATCTGGCACTGTTGACCGGCGTCGCCAAACGCATTGTCGAAATGAACGCCCATGATGAAGCCTATCTGACTCGGTATTGCGATCACTGGCCCGCGCTCAAGCAAAACCTGGCAGATGCCGACTGGAACGACATCTACGAAAAGTCGGGGGTCGGAGCCGACGGGATCAACTCAATTGCCACGCGTTACGCCGCTGCGGAAAACGTAGTCTTCACCTGGACGATGGGGATTACGCATCACACGTACGGCGTTGAGAATGTCGAGGCGATTGCCAATCTAGCACTATTGCGAGGTATGGTCGGCCGGCCGAATGCGGGCTTGTTGCCGATTCGCGGGCATTCGAATGTGCAGGGAATCGGCTCAGTCGGCGTGACTCCGAAACTCAAGGATGCCATTTTCAATAAGTTGCAGTCCGAGTTCGGGATGACTCTGCCGACGACAGCGGGTCTCGACACGATGGCCTGCATGGAAGCGGCGGAACGTCGCGAGCTGAAATTTGGATTCTGCCTCGGTGGAAACTTGTACGGTTCCAATCCCGACGCGGAGTATGCGAAGCATTCGCTCGATCAGCTGGAGATGCTGGTCTATTTGAACACGACATTGAATACCGGCCACGCTCACGGGTTGGCCGATGAAACGATTATCCTGCCAGTGCTGGCTCGCGATGAAGAGCCGCAGGCAACGACTCAGGAATCAATGTTCAATTACGTCCGTCTCAGTGACGGCGGTCCGTCACGGCATGTCGGCCCGAAGAGTGAAATCGAGATCATCGCCACGGTGGCGCAGGGGATCTTGGGTCGCGACGGGCCGATTGATTGGCAATTGATGCAGGACACCAACCGCATCCGTGATGCGATCGCCCGAGTCGTGCCTGGCTTCGATGACATCAAGACAATCGGTGAGACGAAGAAAGAATTCCAACTCGCGGGACGGACTTTTTATACGCCGGAATTCCCTACCAAAAATGGTCGAGCACAACTGCGAGTCCATTCCTTGCCGGAGCTGGCGGGCGAAGGTGACGAACTGCGTCTGATGACAATCCGCAGCGAGGGGCAATTCAACACTGTCGTTTATGAAGACTACGATCTGTATCGCGGGATCGAGGGTCGCAATGTGATGTTGATCCATCCGGACGATATCGCTCGACTTGGCTTTGAACCGGATGAGGTGGTTACCGTTTCCAGCGTCACCGGAACCATGCGCGGGATTCAGCTCACGCCGTTTCCCAAGATCCGCCCAGGGAACGTTGCGATGTATTATCCCGAATGCAATGTCCTGGTGCCGCGTTCATCGGACCCTCGATCAAGAACACCAGCGTTCAAGTCGATCCCGATCACGCTGCATGCGTCGGTGCCGTTGCCATTGGTGTCAGCTCCGATTATCCGCTGAGATCACTTGGCCCGTACTTCGACGCAAACAACCTCTTCGTCATCTCGCAGGTATAACTTGCCATTCGATAAGGCGGGTGCCTGTCGAGCGGGGCCAATCAACTTGACGCGTCCAATTTCCTCGAATGCTTTGGGCGAGAGCTTCACTGCGACCAGTTCGCCATTCATGGTTGCGATGAACAGCTTGCCGTCAGCGGCGATCATGTTCCCTTTGCCGAAGCGAGTTTTCTGCCAGACGCGTTTGCCCGTCTCTGCATTGATGCAAGTGAGATGAGTCACCGGACCTGCAGCTCCGACATTGTCGAATCCATACAGATGGCCATCACTCAAGATCGAAGTCTGCCATTCATTTCGCAGGACGCTTTGTGACCCTTGCGAAGTCCACGCCTGGCCGACCTGCGTCTGATCCCCTGCTCCCTTGAAGGACAGCATCACACAACCGTGATTCTCGCCGGACGAAATGAAGACCTGATCTTTGAACGCGATCGGAGTGACAATATTACAGTTGAAGTTGGTCTCGTAAGGGAAACGCCACAGTTGTTTACCCGACTCGGGAATCAATCCGACAGTCGCTTCGCCTGTGAAGACGACCAGTTGTTGGCGGCCCGACAATTCCAGCAGTGCCGGTGATGAATAGCCCGCTGCATCGTCGCCCGATTTCCAGGCCTGCTTTTCGGTCTTCGTGTCATAGGCGACAACCGATGCGCCGGGCGCTCCCGCTGTGACCACGACCAGATTACCGATCACGAGTGGCGAAGAGGCCATCCCATATTCTGCGATGGTTCCCTGCGAATCTTCAATCACATCGTGCGACCAGATGAGCTTGCCGTCTGTGACATTGAGCGCTGTCAGGATTCCCTCACCGGTAAAGACGAAGACGGTCTCTGCAGCGATTGCTGGTGTTGCTCTGGGACCATTCCCCATGCCGTTCTTGTAGGCAGGAGCTAGAGGTGTCTGCCATTGGGTCTGACCGGTCTCCGCATCCAGCGAGGTCGCCCATTGCTTTCCTTGCCGTTGGACAAGCGTGATCACGCGACCGCGGCTGATGGCCAAGCCCGACATTCCCACGCCTCCTGGAACTTTCCAGGTGACCTTGGGGCCGTCCTGCGGCCACTCGTTCAGAAGGCCGGTCTCGCTGGAGATCCCATTGCGAGCGGGTCCAAGAAACTGCGGCCATTCGTGCTTCGCCGTTGTGTCTTGCGCGACTGCCAATGATGAAATTAGCATTCCCAAGAAGGCGGCGATCACGAGCCGAAATGTTGAACCGTCCCTCAAAAATCCGTTCATGAGTTGCCCTTCAGGCCGTGAAGCCGATAGTCCCGCCATGGAATGCGAGACTATCGTGCAGAATTCGACACGCAGCAGCAACCGATTCGAGGAAACAGGCTTTGCGATACGTCAGACGTTCACACCCGCACGCTTCAGAGCGGCGTCGAGCGAACCATGCAAATCGGTGTACGGTTCGCTGCGAGGCGGCATGCTGCGGACGTTCATCGTGACTTCCTGCTGCGGGAACGGAATGTCGATTCCAGCCGCGCGGAAGCGATCGTGAATCATTGTATTCAGTTCGTGCGTCGCCTTCTGACGATCCTTCAATGTGGGCAGGAAGGCGCGCATCTGGAAGATCAGGGCACTATCACCCAATTCTTCCAGCGATGCCGTCGGAGCAGGATCTTTGAGTATTGATGGGTGTTCCGAGGCGATCTTCAGCAGTAATTCACGCACTCTGTCAGGATCGGATCCATAGGCGACTCCAACCTTCACAGCCACGCGATTGACGCTATCGCTGAGCGTCCAGTTCAGCAGGTTGCCAGTGATGAACGACTTGTTGGGAACGATCAGTTCCTTACGATCGCCATCGACGATTGTCGTCGCTCGGAAGCGAATCCGCGAAACGGTCCCGGTGGTGTCCCCGATCGTAATCACATCGCCGACTCGCATGGGCCGTTCAAACAGCAGGATGATCCCAGACACAAAATTGGCAAAGATTTCTTGCAATCCAAATCCCAACCCGACAGACGCCGCGGCCACCAGCCACTGCATACTATTCCAGCCGATTCCAATCTCGTTGAATGCCAGGACCACACCAGAAGTAAAAATGACATACCTCACCAGGCACGTCGTGGCAAAACGAACCCCCGCATCGACCGAGAGATGTTCGAGCAAGATCACTTCCACCAATCCAGGCACGTTGCGACCAGCAATGATGGCGATCGACAGGATCAAGGCGGCCAGACCTAGATTCGCAACAGTAATGTCCATCGGCCGTTTCACAATCTGGACCACGTCCTTTTCGTTCGCATCTTTGGATATCACGACTTCTTCCACGGTCGTCTTCCACAACTTAGCGTGATCGAGAATGTTCAGTGCTGGTGTGACGTCAGCCCAGATGAACCATAAGCCAATCGCGGCAAGCGTGAGCAATCCCGTGTCCAGCAAGCTGCGAACCTGAGTGACAATCTGCGTCAAATTCAAACGGAAATCGGGCCACGTCCAGCGTGGGAACAGAAATGGTGAATGACCATCCGCACCAGGATCCTTGCTGGCCCCGACAATCGCTTGTAATTCTTGAGCCTGCAGCACAGCCATGCGACGACGTTCCAGAGTGATCCAGCGTCGAACCGTCCCTCGCAACAAAACCAACGCCAGCACCAGCCACGCACTCGATTGGATACGCCAGGTGAGTTGCAGCGCGGTGTAGAAGTAGCCGCTCCAGCACAGGACTAGCAGCCCCAATGGAATCGCGACGGTCATGAACGATCCGAATCGCGACAGTCGATGGACCCAGACTTCATCTTCGGTCTCTTGCTTACGTCGAGGATCTTGAGGTACCGCTGGCGGGACTGCCGCTGCATCGGGTCGTGTTTCCTCAAAGCGTGGGAACGCGCGATGACTGAAGAAGGCCAGTAGTCCGACAAAGACCAGAAAGTCGACTCGTCCCAATGTATCGAGCCGCTGTTCGTCGGATGTGGCTTCGATCATCCCCGCAATGCCGACGAGGGCGATTCCCACCGGAACGAACCAGTGCAGGTGACGGCGGAGTCGAATCAAGGAGTTCATTGACCAGTCGAAGTGCTTCTCACACAGTCCACCGCGAGCCACCATCAACCGCAGTAATTCCAATGAGGCCGCGAAAATGGCGGCTCGACGCAGGCCGAAGGCGACTGCATGAACGAATCGTGATATCGAAGCGCAATGGTCCAATCGCCAACTCAAAAATCCCAGTGCAGCAGGGACAAAGCCAGCCAGCAGGACCGTCATGACGATGGCCTGCAGAGTCGGCAGCATGTTGCGGCAACTTGGATCCGCGGCCGCTATTCCCTCTTTTCGAAGTCGGCTCTGCAACGTCCAGCGAGTGGCAATCCACAACAGGAAACCGGCCAGTGCAAAGGCGTAGGGGAGCGGTTCGCGTTGAAAATTGACTTGCAACGCGTCAACAACTTTCGACCAGTTGGCTCGGTCGACTAACCACGTCGAATTGGCGACGGCTCGCGCGACGTGTGAACCGCCGAAAATCGAGCCGGTCCGAATCCACAGCACGCGTTCGTCGATGTAGGCGGCATATTTTTCTGTCAGATCCAGCAGCTTCCGCTCATCGTTGTCGAGTAACACCAGTTTTTCAAATCCGGTCCCGTAGTCTGCGTTCAGGCGTTCAATCAGTTCGGTTCGCTGTTCGAGTAGCGGCCGAATTTCGACGGCCAGTTTTTCGATCATCGCGGGATCTAGCGTCTTAACGCTGGATTGCGGTGAGGCCGATTCATCGCCGATTAACTCCGTGGCAGTCTTCGTCGTCGCGTCGTCCAGATCTTGCAGAGCTGTCAGCTCAGTCTCGATTTGGAACAGTCGCATCCGGGTCTGACGAACTTTCTCGCCGCGTAGGGCCAATCGCGAGTGCAGGCTGCGCGTGTCACTGATCTTGGCTCGTTGTTGACGCAGTAGCAGGCCGATCGATTCCGTCAGTCCAACCGCTTTCTCCATCGTTTGCGATTGTTCGAAGTCAGCCTTGAGCGTGTTGTAATTGTCGCGGGCCGCATCCAGTCGCTCATTCGTGTCATGCAGTTCCGTGGTCAAGTCGTGGCTCTCTTTGGCCAGTTCCAGATTGGTCTCCGCAATCGGCTTGAACGGCTTTTTTGTCTGCGCTACGACCAGTTCCGCCGCACGCACTCGCTGATCGGCTTCGCTACCGCGCCGCTTGTCGACGGCATCCTGAATCAGTTGGACCTCGGCGTCTGCGAGTGCCAGTTCCTTCGTCGCCATGTCACGCTGAGTACGCAGCAATTCGTTGACCACTTCAGATTCGCACCAGGTCTGCTCAGATCGCAGAGCCGTCCGCTCTTCGGTTGCTCTCAGTTTGCGGACAGTCAGCAACGTATCCAATGCGGCCGTCAGTTCACGGGGCTGATCTTGCGGCGGCGATGCATCGAGTGCGTCCTGGATCGAAGTGAGTCGTTCGTCGATTTCGGCGAGCTCATGAGTGATCTCTTCCAGACGCGTCTTGCGGGAAGCAAGCTGCCTCTTGATCGTTTCCGCAGTTGCACGCAGGCCGTGCTCGGGATCGTCGATCTGTTGGCGACGTTCCGTCAGTTGTCGTTCAAGACTGACGATATCATCGGTCGCTGAAACGGTAAGCGAGGGAGCATCCGGCAAGGTGGCCAACATCAGCTTGGCCTGCTGCAAGTCCTCTGCGACCGTATTCATTCGCTGCAGATACGATTTGGCTGCTACAGCGGCTTCATCAGCAATCTCGAATCGTTCGATCGCCGACTGGTATGTTTCGATGACGGTCTGTTTGACCTTCGGTGCCAGTTCGATCTCGGACTGCGCGTGCTTCAGTCGCATTTGCAAATCAGCGAGCGTCAACTCGTCGGCTGGTTCAACACTTTGCGCAATCGCGTAGTTAAGGACCGCGAGAACAGCAAAGAAAACTACGCCACCGAGAGAGACAATCCGTCGTCGCCCAACCATCATCGCATCCCTGCTGAAGACCAATCACTCGTCCGGGGCGAGGTATGGCAGAATCTGCCGAAGCGGTCAACATGTTTCGGCCGTTCAGAGAGCCGAGTCAGATCGTCGCGGCGGATCGCAAGTGACTCGTGGAACGCTGGTTATGACTTCTACTGCAAATTCCGGCCGTCCCTGTCGTTGATGAACGCGTTCGCTCCCATCCACACGGCCATGTCGAGGACTCCAAAACCGTGGCACCCGAGATTGGGTGATCTCAGCCAGCCAGCAACGTTTCCAAGTGACACGCGACTGACTCTGCGAGCCGTTTCACGTTGTAGCCGCCCTCAAGACAACTGACGATCCGGCCCTTGCAGTGCGTGGTCGCCACCTGCTGAACCAGTTTCGTCAGAGTCTGGAAGTCCTCGGTCTGCAGTCCCAGCGACCCGATCGGGTCCTCGGCGTGAGCGTCGAATCCTGCGCTGATCAGAATCAATTGCGGCTTACATTTCGTGGCGGCATCCGTCAGCAACGACTCGAACTGGGTTAGGTAATCTTTTCGCGACGTTCCAAAGGTAACTGGCAGATTGAACTTCGTCGCCAGTCCCTTTCCCTTTCCCGTTTCATCTTCGGCACCTGTACCCGGATAAAACGGAGATCGATGAGCGGACAGAAACCAGACGTCTTCTCGTTCGTAGAAAATGTCCTGGGTGCCGTTGCCATGATGCACGTCCCAGTCGATCACCAGCACCCGATCAAGCTTGTGCTGCTTGATGGCGTAGTCCGCTGCCACGGCAATGTTGTTGAACAGGCAGAATCCCATCGCGTCGTGAGCGAGTGCGTGATGGCCCGGAGGCCTGACCAGGCACAGGGCCGACTTGTCAGTCCCCTTCATGACCGCATCGACCGCGGCCATCCCGGTCCCGGCCGCGCGACAGGCCACGTCATAGGATTCGCGCGACATGAAAGTATCTTGCTCGATCCAACCGCCGCCCGCTTTCGCATATTCGTCGACGCGACCGATGTACATGACGCCGTGAATGCGAGAGAGCTCTTCAACCGTCGCGACTCGCGTTGCAGCGGGTTTGCACTTTGCTGCGAGGCCCGTGCGGGTCAGTTCGTCGGTGATCGACAACAACCGCTGAGGGCGTTCGTTGTGTGTTCCAGTTTTATGCTGCAGGAAGGCGTCGTCCGTGTAGAGGATTGTCATGCGAGACTTCCGTTCTCGTTCGCGCGGTCAGTAGATCTACGTTGGAAAGTCTGGCAGGGCCGCGTCGAATGGACAAGTGGATTCGTTCAAATTGGCCTCGTCTAAAATCCAGCCAAATTTATGATCGGCTCAAACGAAACCCCCTCGTTCCATCGAGTGGTCCGATCGAAACGAGGGCATTGAATCATCAAGCAATCACTGAAGAAACACGATAGAAACTGCGAGTGGGCTGCACCTTCCGCGATACGCAATTAACAAATCGGCAGATTCTAATCCGATGCGGTGGGGTGAGTGGATAGTCACTTCGGGATAGTGGATAGTGTGCCCCAGAACGACTGCCTGTGCCTTCCAGCTTGACGATTTAGTGGCTTCATCATGGACGCTCAATACACTGTTTTAGCTCGACGTTTTCGTCCGCAGACTTTTACGGAAGTCGTGGGCCAGGAACGAATTGCTCAAACGCTTCGCAACGCGATTCGCGAGAACCGGGTCGCACATGCTTATTTGTTTACGGGGGCTCGCGGCGTTGGGAAAACGTCGATGGCGCGGATCTTCGCCAAAGCCCTGAACTGCCCCAACGTGGATGCCGACGGCGTCCCTTGTAATAATTGTGAAATCTGCAATGGTGTCAGTGCCGGGCAGGACGTGGACGTGTCGGAAATCGACGGCGCATCCAACCGCGGGATCGATGATATCCGCTCGCTGCGAGCGAACGTCGGCGTGAAGTCGATGCGATCGAAGTACAAAGTGTACATCATCGATGAAGTTCACATGCTGACGAAAGAGGCGTTCAACGCCCTCTTGAAAACGTTGGAAGAACCGCCCCCGCTCGTGAAGTTTGTCTTCTGTACGACGGAGCCCAACAAAGTTCCTGACACGATTCTGTCGCGTTGCCAGCGGTTCGATTTCGGCACGATTTCCACCTACAACATCAAGTTGCGACTGGGGCAGTTGGCCGACGCGGAGGGGTTTGAAGTTGATCCCGACGCGTTGGAGTTGGTCGCTCGTCGCGCTGCTGGATCGATGCGAGACAGTCAGTCGCTGTTCGACCAATTGCTCGCATTTGGGTCCGAAAAGATCACATCGGCCGATGTTCACCGCCTGTTGGGGACCGCTCCAGACGATCGCGTCGTCGGGATCATGAATGCGATGATCGACCGCGATCGCGCGGGAACTCTACAGCGCCTTGAGGGGGCTCTCGATGAAGGTGTGCAACTCGAGGCTCTAACAGACCAGTTCATCGGCTATTTCCGGGACCTGATGGTCACCGCGTGCGGGGCGACAGACGCACCGCTACTCAGTGTTGGAACTGATCAACGCCCCGCGTTGCTGGCCCAAGCATCGAAGTGGGGGCTGCAAACGATCGTTGCGGCGATGCAGATCATGGCCGAAACAAAGGCTCGGATGCAGCGAGTCACTTACGGTCGCGCCCTCACGGAACTCGCCCTCATTCGAATCTCGATGCTGGAGGATTTGGACCGAATCGACGATCTGGTGGCGAAGCTTAGAGGAGGAGCCGGAGCCAGTCTACCGTCCACGCCGCCCCGATCGCTGCCAGCGGCTCGGGAATTGCCTCCAGCGGATGTCACAGGCGAAAAAAAAAATGACGTAAATCGACCAGATCGATCCGAAATTGCGCAGGTTGCCCTCGATAGGAACGATGCCGGGGAGCCAGAGACTGAAGAGGCTTCACCAACCGCAACGCCACAGGCTCCAGTCATTGATTGGAAACCCGGTTGCGAGAAAGACTTGCACGCAGCCGTTTTAACCCGCTTGAGCGATATGATCGGCGCGCATCTCAGACGTGTCGCAAAGACTGCAATTTCTGGGCCAAGTCAGCTGGATTTTTTGTTCCCAGCGAACTATGATCTAGATCGACGGCAGTGTGATCGCCCGGAAGTGGTGAGTCGACTTGAACAGATTGTTTTCGATCTAGTCGGAAAACGAGTTCGAGTTCGCTTCCATCTCACCGAAGCGGTCGCGCCGGAACCAAAAGCGGTGGCAACGCCAGCGAAGGTTGCGGTGAAATCACGCGTCGTGGAAGAGACGGACGATCCCTATCTCCAAGAAATGATGAATGTGTTCGGAATCAAGGGATGGAAGATGCAATCCCATGCGGCTGATGTCGGGCGCGAGTCCGACGACAAGGCCGGGGGAGAGGGTTAATGCCATGCTGAAAGAATTTGCAGCCGTCGCATCCATGCTGAAACAGGCACAAGGGATGAGCGGCAAGTTGCAGGAAGTCAAAGATCGGATCGCCAGCCTGAAAAGTGAAGGTCAGGCCGGAGCTGGGATGGTGACAGTCGAAGTCAGCGGCTCGATGAAAGTCTTGAGCTGCCGAATCGATCCGACGCTGTTCCAGTCTGGTGATCGTGAAATGGTGGAAGAACTGGTCTGCTCGGCCACCAATCAAGCGTTCGACAAGATTCGCGAAGCCCAGATGAAAGAGATGCAGGCGGTGACAGGGGGGATCGATATTCCAGGCCTGTCGTCGGCGATGTCTGGTCTGGGGTTGTAGCAGTACAAAATGGGGTTACTGGAAGCGTCCAGTCCTCGATGAGGTCAAATAACACGGATGGCGAAGTTCGAAGAGTCTACTGGGCACCCCTATGGCAAGGCCGTGGGAAACTTGATTAACCGGCTGGCATCGTTGCCCGGGATTGGTCGCAAGTCGGCGGAGCGTCTGGCAAATCATTTGCTTTCCTGCCCCGCGGACGAGGCCAATTCACTTGCGGAAGCGATCCGGCAAGTCAAAACGCGAGTCCATAGCTGTTCTGTTTGCTTCAACCTGACAGAGAACGACCAATGCGACATCTGTGCGGACTCGCGACGAGACCACCATGCGGTGTGTGTCGTCGAACAGTCACGCGATTTGTTGGCACTGGAAGCAGCCGGGATCTTTGGCGGCGTCTATCACGTCCTGGGAGGGCGTATTTCCCCGCTGAATGGAATCGGTCCCGATGAATTGACGATTAATGCCCTGGTTAAGCGAGTGCGCATTCAGGGAGTTCGCGAGATTGTGATGGCGACAAATCCGACATTGGAAGGGGATGGAACTGCCCTTTTCATTTCGAATTTACTGGCCAATGACAATGTGAAGATCACGCGACTCGCTCGCGGGATCGCGTCGGGAAGTGTGCTAGAGTTTGCCAACCGAGAGATGCTGGCGGATGCCTTGCGGGGCCGTCAGTCGTTTTGAACACCGCAGTCGAATCAGCAGTGACCTTTTCCGCAGGAGCATGCGGGGACAGGGTAGGCGGATGAAACTGCAAACAACTTGCATCGTCCAACACCTTTGATCCGCAACCAATCATGCATCTGAATTTTTCACAGCAGATGAAGATGAGCCAGCAGATGAAGCTGGCTCCGCGCATGATTCAATCGATGGAAATTCTCCAGTTGCCACTAATGGCATTGGATGAACGAATCGAACAGGAAATCAGCGAAAATCCGTGCTTGGAGCGACTCGCTTCCGATCCCGACGCCCCCGAAGCCGAACACAATCGTGAAGAGGCGCGGGAAGAGGCCGCCGAGAAAAGTGTTGGCGAAGAGATCCTGCAGGTCGATTCGAACAATAACAACGAAGCCGACTTCGAACGCCTGCTGGAAATTTCGCAGGATTGGCCCGAAGACAACTACACCTCAGGCAGTAAGCCATCCTCTAACCGGATGGAAGATGATTCGGATCGTCAGCACGACATGATCTCGAACGTCGCGATCAAGCCGCAATCACTGACTGAGTACCTGCTGGAGCAGTTCTTCTACTTCAATACCCCGGTTGAAGTGCGAGACTTTGGTGAGTTCCTGATCCAGAACCTGGACCCGAACGGCCGTCTCCCCACGACGCTGCCAGAAGTGATTCAGGTCTACGGTCGACCGATCTCGCCCACTGATGCTCAAGCCGCCTTGAACCTGATTCAGCGTCTTGATCCGCCCGGCTGTGGCGCCCGCGATTGGCGCGAATGCCTGCTGCTGCAGGTCACTGAAGAGACTCCGCATCGCGATGTTCTGACGACGCTGATTACGTCTCACTTCGAAGACTTGGCTCAAAATCGACTGCCACTCATCGAACGCAAGACAGGGTATTCCATCCCGACCATCAAAGAGGCATTCGAAGAACTGAAGAAACTGGATCCGTATCCCGGCAAAGGTTTCGAAGCGCGCCCGGCTCAGGCTGTCACACCGGATGTCTTCGTCGATAAGACGGCGGATGACAAGTGGATCGTCAGACTGGAAGACGAATACACGCCTCGGTTGCGTATCAGCAAACGCTATCAGGAAATGCTGAAAGCGGGCGTCGATGCCAAGACGAAGGAATACATCAAGCGGAAAATTGACTCGGCGAAGTGGCTGATCGAAAGTATCGAGCAACGCCACAACACGCTGAAGCGAGTCGCTCAGGCCATCGTCGATCGCCAGAATGGATTCCTCGAATACGGCCCCGAAGCGATCTCGCCACTGAAGATGCAAGAGATCGCTGATGTGGTGAAAGTCCACGTGACCACAGTTTCGCGAGCGGTCGATGACAAGTGGATCCAGACTCCGCGTGGTCTCTATCCGCTCAAGCGATTCTTCGGCGGCGGTACTTTGACTGAAACGGGCGAGGAAGTCGCCTGGGACATCATTCGCATCAAGCTGAAGGAGATCGTCGAGGCGGAAGACAAGAACGATCCGCTCAGCGACGATGCTCTGGTCGAAGAACTCGCCAAGCACGGCTACAACCTGGCTCGCCGCACAGTGACCAAGTACCGCAAGGCGCTCGACATTCCATCATCACGCCAGCGTCGAGCCTACTAACTCGGATCGCTCCACCGCTTGATCATCGCTCACTTCTGTTATTCCCGCGCAGGCAGGAATCCGTTGTGTCACAACGGCACTCCTCAACAATGTCCTGCGACTCACTGGATTCCCGCCTCCGCGGAAATGCCAAGAGCAAAAAATGCGGCCCGCCATAATTTGGCGGGCCGCATTCCCCATGCAACTCTACCTGACCTGTCCGGATCGAGTCTGACTCTCAGTTATTTCTTCGGTGGCGGAGCCAACCCCACGAAAATCACGACGCCATCACCACCGGGGTTTGTGGTCACGTCGGTGTTGAAATCTGGCTTCCAGTTATTGACCGCCCAGACGTTCCCGGCCTGATCGATCACAACTGATGTCAGTCGCGGTTGACCGAAGGTTTGACGCGAGTCCCTCCGACACCGTATGTTTCCCAAGGCAGATTTGCTCTGCGTTACGGGTCATCACAACAAAGGATTAATTCAAATGGCGGAAAAAGGAAAAGGCGATAAAGGCAAGAAGGAACCTCAGAAGAAGGCCGTGCTGAGTCTGAAAGAGAAGCGCAAGGCAAAGGCTGACAAGAAAAACAGCAAGTGAGTTTGTTGGTTGTGATAATACAACGGGCTGAAAAGAGGCCGCATCGCAGTCTCGCCTGATGCGGGCTGCGTCAGGCCTCTGGCCTTTTCGGGCGTCAGCCAAGCTGATTTGGCTGACGCGCAGTCGACTGTTTCGTGGTGACAGAGGGTGAGCGGTCCGGGCTTCAAACGTGGCTCACTTCGACGCCCCTAACATCCAAGCCTCAGACAACAGTTCCAGAGCTTCAATCGCCCGATTCCTCTGTAGGGTGGCGTCTGTGGAAATCTCCACGCCAAATAGGGCGTTCAGACGAGTGACAAACTCATTCAGCTTTCCCACGGCAGGGTGGAAGTGATCGAGTCTGGCGAGGAGTTGCCCAGTAATCGCCATCGCCGCGGCATATGCAGCGTTTGACTCTGTCGATGAGTCAGATTGGATCTGACCGACAAGTTTCTTGAGGCGGGGCAGTGCAAGCGGGGACTGGATCATCTCGTGACTCGATCTGTGAGGTGATAAAAAAACGTCGCGATATTCTGATCCGTTATGGTCAGCAGTGCAATGTCTGGACGAATCGCCAAATCAGCCGATTCAACTTGGTCTCTTCGACTTCTCTTCGATTCACACCATCGCAGCTTTCGTGGCTGTAATCTTCACGGAGTTTTAACGCCCCGCGACTGCTCCCGCTCATCGACTCGGAACTGGAAAATGTCCGGCCGAGAATAGTGACCGACGACGTCCAGATCGAACTTTCCTTTGACGATGTCACGCAGATCGAGTTCGGCCGTCAGGATTTGTTCGGATCCATAGATCGGGCCGGCGAGCAGATCGCCGAATGGCGAAACGATGCAGCTTCCGCCACGAATCAGCGGCGTTCCGCTCGCGTCTGATTGGCCTTCTCGCGGCAGATACTGACAGGCCGACAGGACGAAGCAGCGCCCTTCGCAGGCGATATGCCGCATCGTGGGGATCCACATATCGCGATCGTCGACTGTCGGCGCACAGTAGAGTTCAATCCCCTTGGCATACATGGCGGTCCGCAGTAGAGGCATGTAGTTCTCCCAGCAGATGACGGCTCCCAGCTTACCGTGCGGCGTCTGCAACACCGGCAAGGTCGAACCGTCGCCGCAACCCCACAGGGCCCGTTCCAATGCCGTCGGCATCACTTTGCGATGCTTCCTCAGATAAGTCCCCAGCGGATCGAAGAAGACCGCCGTGCAATACAGTGTGCCGCCACTGCGTTCGATCACGCCGCAGACCAGATAGAACTGGTTTTCGCGAGCCACTCTCGCCAGAAAATCGATATCCGGTCCGGGAATCTCGATCGCGTTTTCAAAGTAGCGTTGAAACTCCTCGCGACCTTCGGCAGTGCGCCGCCCTAGGCTGATTCCAAATTGGCTCCCCTTAGGATAACCGCCGACGAAGGCCTCGGGAAACACCGCGAGTTGCGCCTCTGTCGCGTGGGCCTGCGCAGCAAGGTCCGCGAGTTTCTCCAAGGTCCGTGGTGTGTCGAACAGGACCGATCCCGCTTGGACAACACTGACGGTCACATATCGTTCATTGCTGGTCATATCGCGGCTTTCGTTCGTTCCTTGCCCCATAGTCGTCAGCGGATTGTACGCGATGTGGTCTGGAAGTCCCGCAGTCGAGGAAGGGGACTGTCTTGTCAGCATCGAGTTGAGACCGTTCCTAAGTGCAGAATCGCTCCGACAACAGACTCATTCGGCTCGGATTCAAGTGGCTATTTGTTATCAAGGCGCTAACGGTAGCCGGGTAGGTTACTATCTAGGGTACAGAGATCCGCCTTTCCGGGATGCCGCCACCAATGTTCGAATACTTGCAGCGACTGTTTGCGAAACCGCCCCAACAGCCTGCGAAGCCAAAAATGTTTCCGACTTCGGTCGCCTCATTGGAAGCGGCCGTCGAGAGCCAAAATATGGCGGAGGCAGGACTGCGGCAGAGCGAAGAACACTTTGCTCAATTGGTGGCCGGGGTCCGAGACTATTCCGTATTACTATTGGACCGAAACGGAGTCATCCTGACGTGGAATGCGGGTGCCGAGCGGCTGAAGGGATATCGTCCTGAGGAAATCATCGGCCAGCATTTCTCTCGTTTTTACCCGCGTGAGTCTGTGTCAGCAGGCTGGCCAACCCACGAATTGAAAGTCGCTACTGAGACCGGACGCTTTGAAGAAGAAAACTGGCGTCTGCGAAAAGACGGATCGAAATTCTGGGCCAGCGTGGTGATCACCGCTCTGCGGGGGCCCGATCAGGAAGTGCGCGGCTTCCTCAAGATTACGCGCGATCTCACCGACCGCAAGCAGACGGAAGAGCGGCTGAAACTGAGTGAAGAACGGTTCCGACTGCTCGTTGATGGCGTCTCGGACTACGCGGTTTTCATGCTCGACCCGGACGGACGAATCGCAACTTGGAACGTGGGAGCTCAACGTCTGAAGCAATACACTGCCGAAGAAATTATCGGGCAGCATTTTTCAAAGTTCTATACGAAGGCAGACATCGAGCGAGACTGGCCGGCTGAGGAACTGAGAACCGCTGCAGCGGTGGGGCGTTTTGAGGACGAAGGATTGCGCGTTCGGAAGGATGGAACGACGTTTTGGGCGAATGTTGTCATTACGTCCGTGAAAGACGAGTCTGGAATTCTGCGCGGGTATGCGAAGGTCACCCGCGATTTGACCGAGCGACAAGCGGCCGAAGAAAATCAGCGTCGGTTGTTGATGGAAGAAGTCGCACGTCGCGCAGCGGAACAGTGGGCACACGAGGTCGATCGGCAACGAGAACAGTTGCACGTCACTCTCTCCAGCATCGGCGACGCCGTCATCGTGACCGACGGCGAGGGGATCATCACGTTCCTGAATCCGGTGGCGTCCGAGCTGACTGGTTGGGATCTGGAAGAGGCAACCAACAAGCCGTTGGAGTCGGTCTTTCGCGTCGTCAACGACACGACAGGTGAACCGATCGCCAATCCAGTGAAGTTGGTCTTTCTCAAGGGGAACGTCGTCACCCTGGCCAATGACACCGCCTTGATCGCCAAAAATGGCAGGACGATCCCTATTGAAGATTCAGCGGCACCGATCCGTAGCAAGAGCGGCGAAATTGAAGGCGCGGTCCTCGTCTTTCGCGATGTGACAGAGATGCGTCGTGCGGTCGAAACGCGACTGCGCCTGGCCGCGATCGTCGAATCCTCTGACGATGCCATTATCGGCGAGACGCTCGATGGCAAGATTTCGAGCTGGAACAAAGGGGCACAACAACTGTATGGCTATTCTGCCAACGAGGCCATCGGACAGCCGCTATCAATTCTTATTCCTGGAGATCACCCGGACGAGTTACCAGACCTGATGGAAAGAATTGCGCGAGCTGAGAGTGTTGAGCATTTCGAAACTCAGCGTGTTCGCAAGGACGGAAGTCTGGTTGATGTGGCCTTGACGATCTCTCCGATCTTGAACGCCGAAGGAAAAGTCGTCGGTGCCTCCAAAATTGCACGCGACGTTTCCGCTCGTAAACTGGAAGACCGGCGGAAGAACGAATTCCTTGCGGTCCTGGCCCACGAGTTACGAAACCCACTTGCTTCACTGCGAAACGGGTTGCAGGTCTTACGATTGGCGGACAATGATCGAGCGGCATTGGCTCAAGCTCGACCGATGATGGAACGCCAACTCCAGCATCTCGTCAGACTCGTCGACGATCTGCTCGATGTCAGCCGGATCAGCCAGGGGAAGCTGCAACTCCGGAAAGAGCGGTTATCTCTGGGTGCCGTCGTGGCTCACGCTCTCGAGGTGATCGGCCAGCACACCGACCATGGACACCATGAATTAACGGTCAAGGTGCCCGAAGAACCTACGTACGTGGATGCCGATAAGACGCGACTGGCTCAAGCAATCTCGAACCTCGTCAACAACGCCATTAAGTACAGCGACCCGGGAAGTCAAATCTGGGTGACTGCAGAACATCGTGGCAATGAGGCCGTGATTACGGTTAAGGACAATGGTATTGGGATCGAAACCGCGATGTTGGGTAAAGTGTTCGACATGTTCACGCAGATCGATCGTTCCCTGGAACAATCGCAGGGCGGTCTCGGTGTCGGACTAAATATCGTCAAGCAACTGGTCGAAATGCATGGCGGTACTGTGGCCGCACGCAGCGCGGGACTAGGCAAAGGAAGCGAGTTCTCGATCCACTTGCCCGTCGTTCTCGCCGTACATCAACAACAGGACTCAAGCGGCGATGAACCCGTGGTGACTTCAATTCGCCACCGAATTCTGGTCGTCGATGACAATCGCGACGCGGCGAGCAGTATGGCCATGATGCTGCAGATGATGGGCAATGACGTTCGCACTGCTCACGACGGCCTGGCAGGGATTCAAGTTGCAGAGACATTTGTTCCGGAACTGATCCTACTCGATATCGGTATGCCGAAGCTAAACGGCTTTGACACCTGCCGACGGATCCGGGAACAGCCCTGGGGAAAAAATGTGATGATTGTCGCCTTAACCGGCTGGGGACAGGATGAGGACAAACAACGCTCGCAAGAATCGGGCTTTGATGGTCATGTCGTGAAACCCGTCGATCCTGCAACACTCGAGCAATTGCTGGTGGGACTGAAGTCAGCCACTGGCTAATTCGCAATAAATAGGCCGCTTCCGACTGTGTGAGGTAATGGATCTGGAGTTGTTGTCATTTCCAGAACCGGTCTGGAAATGTTTCTCGCAGTAGTTCGACGTGATCGGTCAACACGGGGGCAACCTCGAGTTCGGTGTAGAACATGGCGCTGGGATCAATTCCTAACCGCTGTTGATTTGCGATGTGCGCCGCCACATCTTGTTGTCCACCGATGAAGGGCAGCAACACCAGCCATACTGTCCCAATCGCGATTATCGCGGCGGCAAGCCAGGCCCAGCGCTGTATTCGCAGATCTTGCAAAGTCATGCTCCAGTCAAATCCGCACAACTACCGGCTTAATGTTTGAGTTACTTGCGGAAACACCACTTCGAACATCACCCAGGCCATCAGCAGCGTCAGTGCCAGATTCAGTGTCTGCCCGCACACGTACAGCGTAATCGCCTTGCCGTCTCTCAGATAATGCGACAGTTCTCGAAAATTGGTTTCCAAACCGATGCTGACGAATGCCAGGCAGAAGAACCAGCCTCGCAGTACTTTTCCAATCCCGATGGTTGAATCCACCAGCGCTCGGCCTCCAATGCCGTTCGTGTAAATTGCGGAGAAGACAATCGACGCGGCGACGAACCCCAGCACGAACTTGGGAAATCGATACCAGATCTCCATCAGTCCCAACCGAGGCCCCTCGTCCTTGTTTTCGCGTTCCACATAAGTCACCCAATAGACGGCGACTCCAAATGCGACGACACCGATCAGAATGTTCTGGATCATCTTGATCGTGACGGCCACTTCCAAAGCGACAGGCCCCAACATTCCTCCCGCTGCGGCGACAGCACCCGTGGAATCGATCGTCCCACCCAGCCAAGCGCCGGCCAACACCTGACTCATGCCCCAGGACTTAATGAGCATCGGCATCACGACCATCATGACTGCGGTGAACGCCAGCGAAATACCAATCGCCAGCGACAGTTCTTCCTTTTTCGCTCGACATGCAGCTCCCGTGGCAATCGCCGCTGAAACGCCACAAACTGACATATCCGCCGAAATCACCATATTCAACGACTTCGACGGAATCTGCAGTACGTACTGGCCGAACATATAGGTCGTGATCAAGGTGATCGGGGTCACAACCCATGAGACACAAACTCCGGGCAAGCCCAGGGCCAGCAGTCGACTCAGCAGCACTTCCGCCCCCAGCAGCACCAATCCCGTCTTGATGTAAAGCTCTGTCCTGATGGCTGGCAGCATGAACTGAGGCGTACCAATCGTGTTACTGATCACCATCCCCGTCATCAGTGCCCACAAGGCATATTCCAGGTTGTAATACTTGATGACGTTTTGACCCGCCAGCACATAAGAAAGCGTGGCCAGCACGAACAGAATGAGAAACGCTCCCACGAATGGAAAGAGCGCCTCACCACGAAGGACGCTTCCCAGGCTGAACAGCACCACCGAAATCACGAAGACACCCGCCAGCCCCTTGGCGATGGACTTATTCTCCACTGCGAAGGCATCCATCGGATTGGCTTTCCACTCGCCAACGTCGGCCACGTAAGGTTTGAACGGATTGTTAAACAATCCCGAGGTGAGTTTCTTCAACTCCTTTGCCTTGTCCTTCAACTGCTTCGCCGTTTCCTCTGTGCGAGGAGCTTCACTGGACTCCAGCGACTTGAGGTCTTGCTGACCTTGTTCGATCGCTTTCAATCGATCTGGAAAGTCCCGCGCAGGTGAGGTGAACAACGTAGTGGCCGTAACGAACAGCACCAAGCCTCCCAGCAACACGGCCAGCCAATCCTCTGATTGAATGATTCCCGTGGCCTTCTTGGCTTCCGGCGCGGCTTCAACTGACGTACTCAATGAAGAATTCCCTGTGAAATAAGCGCTTGTAGACTATTGAACAACCAGTTCGGTCGCACTAACCGTCGTACAGGTTCACATCGACAACCTCAAACGCAGATACCGCTGTCTGTGCTGCCGCGACTAAAACGAATCCATCGGCTCGCGACGCGGCGGACAGAACCGATGCCCCCGAACCCGGTCCGTGCTTCACAGGAATAACAAGATTGTCGCGAATAACAACTCGCACATAGTCCACTCGACCTGCGACAGACGAAAGTGGTTGCCCCAAAGGGAGCGCTACGCGAGGATAGGGCATCATCAACGGTTGTGACGCCAGTTGCTGCAGCGCCAGGCGAACGAGCAGATCGTAAGCACATAAGCACGAGAGTGGGTTGCCTGGCAACAGATACACCGGGCGACCATGGATCAGCCCGAATCCGATAGGGCGAGCTGGGCGAAGTTGCACGCCATGCACCAGCAACTCTCCGACGTTGCGGAGCGCCATCGGCGCATAGTCTTCGACTCCCAACGACGTACCGCCAGTGATAATGATCAGGTCCGAAGTTGTCGAGCACATCTCCTGTTCAATCGTCGGCAGATTGTCCGAGAGATGTTTAGGCGAATCTGCGACGCCTCCATCGCGCTCAATCAGAGCCCGCAGCATGGTCGATGAACTGTCGACGATCTGAAATCCAGTCGGCTGTGAACCACAAGGAAGTACTTCATTGCCGGTCACAAAAATCGAAACACGAGGCCGGCGCGTCACTTCAACCTGAGCGATACCGATTGACGTCAGGACACCCAGGTCCTGTGGACGCAGCACTCGACCAATCTCAAACAGCAGCTCTCCCTTTTTGATATCCTCACCAGCACGGCTGACATTCGTCCACGGCGTCAGCGACGACGGCAACCTGATCTGGTCGAGATCGACCTTTACCGCTTCTTGAATCGCAACCGCATCGGCCCCGGCTGGTAACGGTGCTCCCGTGGTAATCTGGACCGCTTCGCCACCCAACAGCGACGGAATATATGGATTGTTGGGAAGCGAACGCCCAACCACCCTCAATTGAATCGGACGGTCAATCGATGCTGCCATTACGTCTTCAGATCGAACCGCAAATCCATCCATGGCCGATCGGTCGAATTGAGGGATCGCATAGGACGAAGTAATCGATGAAGCCAGGACGCGATTGCGACCAGAATTCACCGGAATTACCTCGGAACCCAGCGGCTGCACCCGTGACAGAATCAGGTTCTCGGCATCTGCCAGCGTCTTCGGTTGCAGATAGCGGCCCGAGTGGTGATTCTCTAAGTTTTCGATGACTATCAATCCTTGCTGCGGGTTCAGAGACGATGCCATGGAGAAAACTGAAGAATACAACCGCATCCTGGCAGACCTCCAGGCAATCATGGAGGGCGAGCGGGACTTCTTGGCCAACATGTCCAATTGTGCCGCGATTTTGTTCTGGAATCTATCACAGGTCAATTGGGCGGGCTTCTATTTATCCAAGGGCAACGATCTGGTTCTCGGACCATTCCAAGGGAAGCCCGCGTGCACGCGAATCGGTCCCGGCCGAGGTGTCTGCGGAGCCGCCGCACTACGAAAAGAAACTGTCGTGGTGCCGGATGTGCATGAATTCCCTGGCCACATTGCCTGCGATGTCGGATCGAGATCCGAGATCGTGATCCCGCTTATGCACGCTGGTCGAGTGCTGGGAGTTCTCGATGTCGACAGCCCGATTCTCTCGCGGTTTGATGATGTCGATGCAACCCGACTGGAAGAGGTTGCGAGTCGGCTGCTGCAAGGTTCGGATATCTGATCTGTTCGAGATTCGGCACACACATTTGAGGCTAATGATAATGCGAGTTCACTATCTTCAGCACGTCCCATTCGAGGGGCTGGGAAGCATCGAAGCGTCGCTGTTGGGGACCGGTCACACCATCACCTGCACACGCTTGTATTCCAACGACCCTCTTCCCAGTGTCGACGAATTCGAATGCTTGATTGTCATGGGTGGTCCTATGGGGGCCAATGATGACGCTCGCCTGTCGTGGCTCGGTCCCGAGAAGGTTCTAATCCGGAAAGCAATCGATGCTGACAAACGCGTGCTGGGGATCTGCCTCGGCGCACAACTAATTGCAGCAGTGCTCGGCGCTCGCGTCTTTCCCAATACCCATCGCGAGATTGGCTGGTTTGAGATCCGTCGTACTGCGGAAGCGGCCCAGCATTCGCTTGGTACGGCACTCCCGGACAGAGTCGATGTCTTCCATTGGCATGGCGATACATTCGATTTGCCAACTGGCGCGATCCGACTGGCAGAAAGCCGCGGCTGCATCAACCAGGCATTCGCTGTTGGAACTCACGTCCTCGCATTACAGTTTCACTTAGAAACCACACCCCGAAGCACACAGGCGCTAATCGACGAATGCCATAGCGACTTGGCTCCCGGTACGTTTGTCCAGACTCCGTCCGAAATGCTCCAGTCACCTGAAAAGTTCGAGCAGATCAACCAACTGATGGCATCGGTCCTGAAGACATTTCTCTAACTGACCGTGCCAGATTCTGCTCAATGAAAATCAGGAGCCTGGGAAGCCACGGACTTTGAGTCTTCGACATGGCCGTGCCTTTTATGGAGGACACGGCCACCTCGAAGACGTTCAAAGCCAGTGCCGGATTTCCCCGAGGTCCTCCGGCTGCATAGGCCTTCCTTAATTAGTCGTCGTGCGACCGGCCACCCAGGAGGCCCGCGCGAAACAGATAGTACACGAGCACCATCAGCGTGCTGAATACCGCCGCCACGTAAGTCAGTGCAGCCGCATTCAACACGCGATCAATACCTTCGCGTTCGTAGGGCTCGATGATACCCGCTTCGACCACCAGCCGCTTCGCTCGGTTCGAAGCATCGAACTCCACGGGCAGTGTGACGACCTGAAATAACAGTACCATCGAAAACAGAGCGGCCCCCAGCAGCACGACCCACGGGGACAGAAATAGTCCGATCCCCATCATCAGCATCCCAATGTTCGTGCCGATACCGACCGTCGGAACCAAGGCGGAACGCAGACCCAGCGGCGCGTACCCGGTCGCATGCTGCAAAGCATGACCTGCTTCGTGGCAGGCCACGCCGACAGAAGCGATCGAATGGCTGCGATACACATCGCTAGACAGGGCTAGCTGGCGGTTCGAAGGATCGTAGTGATCCGACAATTCCCCTGAAACTTCGACGATGTCGACCTCATGCAAACCGGCGTCATCAAGTAAACGCCGTGCCGCTTGTGCTCCGCTATATCCACGGGAGCTTGGTACTTGCGAGTACTTCGCGAAAGCGGAGCGGACTCGAAAGCTCGCCCACATCGACAACAAGACGCCGGGCAACGCGAACAATAGATAAAGGGGGTCAAAAAACATGGCTCGATCTGTTGATCATCCTCCGTATTTCAATGGTGAAACGATTCATTCATTCTTGCGGGCGACTTCGATCGAATTGTCGTCGCCGTTCCAGGCTGCGACGAGCGTTCTGACCGATTCGCGCGGCGGCTCGGTCAATTGTAACTGGCCATTCCGCATCCTCGACTTCAGCCACGATGTCACCCAACCCTTTCAGGCGAATGACGATTTGACACGATTTGTCGATTCCGCCCTTGGGGCCGTTTGTATCAGTCAAATGGACCGCAGCCTTGGTAATCTGCGATCCGAACCGAGACAACGCAAAGTCAAGTCTCCGTTCGACATACTCACGCAGACCGTGATCCACATCGACGCCACTGGCATGCATTTCTAACAACATGTGATGTCTCCTCGTTGTGATTTGCCTTTCAACATTCGTTCATCACGCACAGGTATTTCTACGCAGGATCGCGGTAGCGGACTAATAGATTGTTTGACTACAATGCATCGGAAAAACCGATGAATGAAAATCGCGATGGACTGGCTGAATTATCACCATTTGATGTACTTCTGGGTTGTGGCTCGCGAAGGGAGCGTTGCGAAGGCCTGCAAGCAGCTTCGATTGGCGCAGCCCACGATCAGCGGCCAGATTCGTGAACTGGAGAAGTCGCTCAAGACAGCACTATTCGAGCGGTCGGGGCGAAACCTCGTGCTGACCGAAACGGGTCGCATGGTCTATCGCTATGCCGACGAAATCTTCTCGCTGGGTCGAGAACTACAGGATGCCATTCGGACTCAGCCAACGGGACAACCGATCCAAGTGGTCGTAGGCGTCGTCGATGCCCTTCCGAAACTGATGGTTCATCGTCTGTTGGAACCGATTCTTCGTCTGCCGGAAGAAGTCCGGATCACCTGCATTGATGGCGAGCCAGACAGTCTGATGGCGCAACTCGCGTTGCACGAACTCGATCTGGTGCTGAGTGATATTCCCGCCAATCCGCGACTAGGCTTCAAGGCGTTCAATCACTTGCTCGGTGAATGCGGGCTGACATTCTTTGGAACTGAAGACCTGGCCACGCGGTATCGAGCAGGGTTTCCAGAGTCTTTGGACGGCGCTCCATTCCTGTTGCCCAGTGGTAACGCCGCCATGCGTCGATCACTGGAGCAGTGGTTTGATGAGTTGGGGATCCGGCCGCGTATTCGCGGCGAGTTTGCAGACAGCGCACTACTCGAAGCGTTCGGTCAGTTTGGTGACGGCCTATTCGCCGCCCCCAGCGCGGTTGAGGACGACGTGAAACGGATGTATCGCGTAGCCGTCGTCGGACATCAGCCATCTCTACGTGAGCGATTCTATGCGGTCTCGGTCGAGAAGCGCCTGAAGCATCCCGCTGTGGTCGCGATGTCGGAAGCGGCGAGAACGACATTGTTCCGCCCTTGATTCTGAATTGGCGGCTTTTTCAGACAAGGAACAAGACGCATGCTTCGCATTCGGCGAAATGGGTGACTAGAATTCCGGCTGCATTCACAACCTGGTCAGTCATCGCCTTAAGGATCAACTGATGTCGCAACCGTTGTCTCGTCGCCATTTCCTGTCTGCGTCCGCCGGATTGATTGCCGCCGGCGCGACTTCGTGGAATCCGATCGCGTTTGCCGCCGACCCTCCGGCCAAGGCCCCGCTATTCAAGATTTCGCTGGCTCAATGGTCATTGCATCGCCGGTTCTTCAATGATAAGGCCGATCCACGCGAATTTGCCGCGATGGCAAAGAACGAATTTGGGATCGAGGGGATCGAATACGTCAATCAGTTCTTCAAAGACAAGGCCAAAGATCAGGCCTATCTGGGGGAACTGAAAAAGCGAGCGGAAGACAACGGGGTGACTAGCGTCCTGATCATGTGCGACGGTGAAGGGGCCCTGGGTGACCCTGATGAAGCAAAACGCAAGCAGGCCGTAGAAAATCACCACAAATGGGTCGAAGCAGCTAAGTTTTTGGGATGCCATGCCATCCGCGTCAACGCCCAGTCGAGTGGCACTTATTGGGAACAGATGAAGCTGGCCGCCGATGGCCTGCGCAAGCTGACCGAGTTCGCCACGGCGCACAACATCAGCGTCATCGTCGAGAACCACGGTGGTCTGTCGTCGAACGGGACCTGGCTGTCCTCGGTGATTCATACTGTGCAGCATCCCGGCTGCGGCACGCTACCTGACTTCGGCAACTTCCGCGTCGCCGACAAGATTTGGTACGACCGCTACAAGGGGACCGAAGAATTGATGCCGTTTGCCAAGGGCGTCAGTGCGAAGTCGCATGAGTTCGACGAAGCCGGAAACGAGACCAAGACCGACTATCGCAAGATTCTGCCGATCGTGCTGTCTTACGGATACCGCGGTTGGATCGGTGTCGAATACGAAGGTGGCAAGCACAGCGAAGCCGATGGAATCAAGCTGACCAAGAAGCTGTTGGAAACCGTTCGGGCCGAATTGTCCTGACCGCGCTGGCTATCCGTTTCGAGACGCTCAGTCTCTAAGCTCGATTGTTCACACCCTCTTCAATAGGAACCGCCTCATCGTGATTCGTTATCTGCTCGTATTGACTGCGCTACTCGGCCTCGGCCGAACAACCATTGCTCAAGTCGTTGAGACGCCGTTGGGTCTCGAACCGGTGGTCGCCTTTGGCGATTTGAAGTGGACCGGTTGGGAATCTGACAAGGACGGCGTCCCGACACCGCTTCGCCCCATCCTGTTGACCAACGCCGGCGATGGTTCAGGACGCATCTTTGTGCCTCAGCAGCAGGGGATTGTTCACGTCTTCACCCCGGAGTCGAAAGAGACAAAAATCTTCCTTGATCTGTCCAAGAAAGTCGTCTATGTCGACAAGGAAAACGAAGAAGGTTTCCTGGGGATGGCATTTCATCCCAAGTACAAGACCAACGGCGAATTCTTCGTGTTCTACACGACGACCAGTCATCCGCACACGACGGTGATTTCGCGCTTCAAGGTCTCGAAGGACGATCCCAACAAAGCCGACCCAAGTAGCGAAGAAGAACTGCTGCGGGTGGAGCATCCTTATTGGAACCACAAGGGCGGGACAATCTGCTTTGGCCCGGACGGTTATCTCTACATTACGATTGGCGATGGCGGAGCCGGCAACGACCCACACAACAATGGTCAGAACCTGCAGACGCTGCTTGGCAAGATTCTGCGAATCGATGTCGACAAGAAAGACGGCAACTTGAAGTATGGCATTCCGAAGGACAACCCGTTCATCAACAAGACGGCCGGAAACAAGCCCATCGCGTTGCCAGAGGTCTACTGCTATGGCCTTCGCAACGTCTGGCGGATGTCGTTCGATCGTCAGACCGGGCTATTGTGGATTGCGGACGTAGGGCAAAACGTCTGGGAAGAAATCAATCTCGGAGTAAAGGGCGGAAACTACGGCTGGAACCTGCGGGAAGCCAAGCACGAATTCGCCCCGAATAGCCTGAGTGCTTCATCAGTATTGATCGAGCCGATTTGGGAATACAACCACGACGTTGGCAAATCGATCACCGGCGGCAATGTCTATCGCGGCAAGAAGCATTCTGAATTGGCCGGTGCCTATCTGTATGCTGACTACGTGTCAGGAAAGATCTGGGCATTGAAATACGATGAAGCGAAGAAAGCCGTCGTTGCCAATCAACCCATTCCTTACACCGGAGCGAACCTGCCCGTAATGAGCTTTGGTGAAGACGAAGCCGGTGAAACTTACTTCATGATCGTCAGCCCCTCAGGCAAGGGGATCTACACGTTCGCGAAGAAGGCCAAGTGAGAAGCCGGTGACAGCGATGAGTTTGCCGCAGAGAGCTGCGGCGACTCACTCGCGGTTGCTCCAGCGAGGTTGAGTGTTCCAAATCGATGGACCGGAGTTGTTGCCGGCTAACAGATCGACGACTCGCTCGTCAGTTGGCTTTCCGTTCCATCGATTGCGTCTCCAACAGACGACCTGCATGTTTTCGAGTTGAAATCGACGTTTCAGATCTTTTCCGACAGCGACTTGAAATCTGTACTGGGGATAAATCGGGACACTGAGTTCTTTCAATGACCAGGCAGACACGTTCGGACGATAGTAAACACCGCTCACTCCATCGATCGTTCTGAGAATTTGCTCGTAGTCGACGGGACTACTGGGAGGTGGTTCGTCTGACGTGATGAGTATTTCAAGCTGACCAGCGCGCGCCGAATAGACGGCCCATGCCAGCCAATGATCGCAGCCATCGACAGGCTCCAAGATCGGCCAGAGCACCGCGCCAAGGATGATTCCGGTGGCAACACCATTGCTTCTACAGCTGATCAATCCAACGCGTTGAGTGGCTCGTGAACCTGCTTCGTCGCTTCGTGGTGTCGAAACGACTCGAAACAGCAACCAGGTCTGGCCAGCAAAGAACAGATTCCAAAGCAGCACGCCCCATGTATGCTTCAGGCCCAATGGTCCGAGCGCCACGAGCAGCGCCCCGTGCATTAAAACGGCGAGACAGACTCCCGTTAGCCGCGTCCGGCGTATTGACAAGAGAACAGCAACAGACAACTCGCCGACAGCCAAAACGAATACGGACCAGACATCGAACGATTCTGTCCATCGATTCATTGTCTGGCGGATACCGATGGCATGCTTAAACCCCTCCACGAGTACCGGGCCCTGATCTTGGAAAAAGTTGTAGTCGAATTTGGAAACCGCTGACCAGAAATAGATCGAGACCGTCAACCAGATCCATCCCTGCCGAACTGTCGTATCGTCCGCAAGCGACAGCAGGGCCGACAGTAGAAAGAACTGCCATGCCCACGGTTGCAGTCGGTGCTGGTCGAGAATGAAGAAACCTGACAATGAAATCGCGATCCCTGCACTGGCGAGACGACTTGGCAAACCCCATCGCCCCACACATAGCAGCGTCGCGGCACTCGTGACAAGTGCTGCCAGACAGATCCAGTCACACCAACCGGGCCAATCGCAAGCGAGTCGAACGAGCGGGACTTGCGGGAAGACAGTCTGCGGAGTCCATAGCTTCCAAGTCACACCAACTAAAGCCAACACGCCGATTGCCAACAGTCGTGCGAGGCTTGATACGACAGGATCGTGCTCGGCATCTCGAACCAACGATTCAACCTGCTGAGACTCATTAGGCATCTAAAGTAATTTTCCAATCCCCGACGTGTGTTGCACAGCAATCAGATCAAACGCCAGCGTTTGCGAAGCATCCATTCCGTCGTCAGCAACATGGCGAACAGCGAGAGAACCTCCCAGCGGTTCCACAAGGGGATTGGATTGTCAGTCTGAAGTGGAATGGGCGTTCCCAATGGGATCTCTCCGGGAAGGGTATCCACGTTGTCGAGCGAGTACAGCCGACCATTGGATTGCTTCGCTGCCAGTTGCAAATCGGCCTTGTCCATACCTCGGCGTTGCAGTTCGCGCAAGGGCGCTTCCACGCGAAAATCCGTTGATGGCGGTGCTTCGTTGAATGCGGGTTGCGAAATCCAGGCGTGATAGGATCCGTCGGAGAGACGTGCCAACTGCCCTTCGAACATCGTCGGCGCTTCCCGTAATCGGGTCAGCTTCACCGGTTGACGACCTTCTCCTTTCCGTTCGACCATGACAGTGACGCCACTCGGATCCGTCGGCAGGAACTTTTCATCGACGAATCGGACTCGTAACGTCACCGGTTGACCGCGTTGATAGACCAATTGATCGACACTCAGTTCCGCTGTGCGGTCTTTACCAATCAATCGACCGCGACTGAGGTATCGAATCGCCTGGATCCAATATCTTCCGTAGTAGAGGTCGCCACGTCGAAACCGCCACCGCCACGATTCATCGGTGGCGTGGTACAGCACTTTTCCAGCTCCCACCTGCTGCAGCATGATGATCGGCAAGCGGCCATTGCTCCCCGACTTCAGAGGATGCTCGGCAAAGACACGGACGCCCGCCTTCGTTTTGGGGATCTCAACAAACCAGTACAGGCTGGGCAAGCTGTTCCAGATTCGCAGGCTATCGGCTTCGCCGTCACCCAATCGGAACAGACTGTTCCCCTTTTGGCCTTCCAACGTGAGCACGGGATGGAAACTGTCGTATGACGCAGCATCGGGAGCAGGAACGCGGACATCCGCGGGTTCGAAGGGCAGAACCGCTTCCAGCGGCGTTCCATTGAGCGCGGCAGGATTCGCTTGCGGCCCTGCGATGAAGACAATGCTGCCTCCCTTCTCCCGCACGAAGTCTCGCAGATTCTCCAGCACGGATGGGCCGAGGACTCCGGGGTTTAGATCCCCGAAAATAATGACATCGAACTTGGCGAGATCCTCTTTCTTGACCGGAAAGTGTTCCAGAGCAGTCCGGTCTTCCTGCGAATATTCCAGATCGGCGTCCTGCAAAAGAGTGCTCAATTCTGTCGATTTGTCGCGTTCGAACAATTGCTTCAGATAGCGGAACTCATAGCGGGGAACGCCGTCGACCAGCAGGACGCGGATCTTTTCTTCGCGAACGCTGACGTGCCGCATTTCCGCGTTGTTTTGCTTATTGGTTTCGTCGGACTGTGGCACGACTTCCAGGATGAGGTCAAATTCGCCGGGCTTGCTGGAGGTATAGGACAACTCAACCTTCAACGGTTGTCCGTCAGGCGGAGCTTTGATCTCTTGCGTTGCTATAACTCCTTCTTCGCCCTCTTTGCGCAGTCGCAACGTCAACTTCTTTCCGGCATAGCCAAAGCTTTTCACTTTGGCGGTAAATGACATCGGGTCTCCGACAAACGCAACCTCGTCGACAAGCGTGTCATAGATCAGAACGTCTTTCGATGCTTCGTCGCTACCGAGGCCGACAATGTGCAGTTGAGTTCCCTTGCGACGAACCGATTCGGCGATTGTCGATAACTTATCAACTTCTGAAACACTGGCGACACCATCGGTGAACAGGATCAACGCTGCTGGTGGGGTCCCCCTTAAGTCCGCCAGCACTTTCTTTACGGACGGGGCCGGACGAGTTTGCTCGCCATCCGCATGCAATGACGAAATCTCAACCAGTGCTGCCTGAAACGGCGGAAGCTTTGGTTTACTTGAGGGGGCCGTCGATCCAGTCTCATTTTCAGTTGATTCGAACGCCCGCGCATCGTCGGTGGCTTCCAAATTGCCTGAATCGAGGAGCGTGGCGGTGTCAGAGAAACGGTACAACTTGACTTGGTGATTGCGCTGCAGATCTTTCAGAAACTGACCACCGTTCCGCGTGAGAACTTCTTGCGTCAGTCCCAAACGGTGGGCATCGCGACCTGGTTGCAGTGAAATTGATTTCGCCATGTTGGTCGCCGCGGAACCGGCGGGATACTGATCCTGAAGCGACATGCTGGCGGACGTGTCGATCATGACCGCCACGCTCGGCAACCCCGTCCGTTCGACCGTCAGACTCAATTCCGTGAGCATCGCCAGAATGACGGCGAAGACCAACAGTCGTAATACCGTCAGGGTCAGCCGCTGCCGCAAGTTCAAGGATTCGCCGTCGCGGCGGTAGATCCAGGTGACGGCAATCAGCAATCCGAGGGCGGCAATCACGATCACCCAAGGGGGGGCGGGTGATCGCCAATCGAGACGCCACAGTACCCCTTCTCCGGGTGCCGGAGTCTTCAGGCCAAGATACCAAGCCAGATAATGTTGAAAGCGATCCATCAGAACCAATTGCTGTCAGTACGCACGAATTCAGACAAATCAAAGCCAAAACTCTTCGCGCACGATCACGCGAAATAACACTGACGTGGATGATGGAATTGCGAGCGCCCAGTGTCAAACGACGAGAGCCAAAGAGGCGCTGCCCTCCATTGCCGCAGGTTCGTCGTCCCGCATGAGATCCCGAATTCGCTAGTGCTCGATCAGAGTGGAAATAACAGATTGGCAGGTGTCGTCAATCGTGAAGCCCCCAATCTCTTGGCGAGATTGGCGACCTCGCTATTCCGCTCGAGCTGCCACGACGCCAGCAGCATCTGCGATCAAATCGTAAACCGTGGAAAGCCACGGCAACGCGGAGATCACACGCGCATCATCCGGCAAGACTTGTACCACCGCTAAATCTATCAGGGCCACATACAAAAGCCGTAATGATTGCGGTGGCTGAAGCAAGTGGGAGCGACGCTCTTCGATGAGTCTTCCGGTCGGGGATCGTTTTCCCCTTTCATTCAGTGTCGCATCCGCGTGTCCCCCCCGTGCGGATGCGACACTCATTCCAAGGACTCGGCATCGATGGATGACCTCGAAGACATCATCAAGGAATTTCTCGTCGAGAGCTACGAGAACCTTGATCAACTCGACCACGACCTTTTGTCGCTCGAAGATGCACCCGACGATCGCAACCTTTTGTCGAGCGTGTTTCGTACGATTCATACTATTAAGGGAACCTGCGGTTTTTTGGCATTTCCGATCCTGGAGCACGTCACCCATGTCGGCGAGAGCCTGCTGGTGAAGTTGCGCGATGGCGAATTGCGACTCGACGCCACCATAACGACGGCCCTGCTGCAGATGGTGGACGCCGTGCGAAAGATGCTGTCCAGCATTGCCAACACCAACACCGAAGGCGAAGACCACTACGAGTCACTCGTGGAAGTCCTCGAACAATTGAGCCTTGGGACGAGGATGCAGCCCGCAGCCGTTGCGGCTTTCTCTGCCGGGAGAGCCGTCCCGGCCGGTCATCGCCTTCAATCAGGTTCATCCGCTGAAGATCATGGGGTTGAAGCCACACTCGGCGATCTGGAGTCGATGGTCGCTGGCCTCGCGAATGACTCGGAAGCGGTTGCCGTCAGGAAGAAGTCAAAGACGCCAGCCGCTGCCAAATCCAGGCCTGTCGCGAAAACGAAGCCTGCACCTAAGGTTAGAGTAGAATCAAAGCCGAAGCTGGCACAGGTTCCCAAAGCCAAGGGACCGAGAAAGGCGAAGGTCGCTGCCACCAAAACTGCGGTGGCTCAAATACCGCCCGCTGTTGAAACGGTCGAGATCGCATTGCCGACAGTCGCCGCCACGGCGCCAGGGGTCCGTCGGGTCGATGCCGACGGGCAGGCGCTACCCGACTCGAATGAGAAGAACCAAATCGGCCCCGAGACGACCGTTCGTTTGGATGTCGCACTACTTGACAGGCTGATGAACCTGGTGGGCGAACTGGTCCTGGCTCGCAATCAGATTCTGCAATACAGCCGTACGACTGAAGATGCGACCTTGATCGCCGCCAGTCAGCGGCTGAATCTGATCACTTCCGAATTGCAGGAAGGGGTGATGAAGACGCGGATGCAGCCGATTCAGAACGCCTGGGCCAAGCTTCCTCGCGTTGTGCGAGATCTGTCGCTGCAGTGCGGCAAAAAGGTTCAGGTCAAAATGGAAGGGGCCGAGACGGAACTCGACAAGACGATCCTGGAAGCGATCAAAGATCCGCTCATGCATATCGTGCGGAACTCGGTCGATCACGGCATTGAGCCTCCGGAGATCCGGCAAGCAAAAGGCAAACCGGCAGAGGGAACGCTGCTGCTGCGTGCGTTCCACGAAGGTGGACAGGTCATTATCGAAATCGGTGATGACGGCGGCGGAATTAATCTGGAGCGAGTTCGACAAAAAGGCCTGAGCCAGGGGCTGATTACTCCCGACCAGGCGGCCTCGATGTCCGAACGTGAGCTGATGAATATCATCCTGCTGCCAGGATTTTCGACGGCACTCACAGTGACCAACGTCTCTGGTCGCGGCGTCGGAATGGATGTCGTCAAAACCAACGTCGAGAAAATCGGCGGCACCCTGGACATCTTCAGTGTGTTCGGCAAAGGAACGACTCTGCGGATCAAGATCCCGCTGACCTTAGCCATCGTTCCCGCGCTGATGGTCACTGCGGGCGCGGATCGTTATGCCATTCCGCAGAATAATCTGGTTGAACTTGTGCGGTTGGAAGGCGATCGTGTGCTTCGCGAGATCGAACATATTCACGATGTTCCCGTCTACCGCTTGCGAGGCAACTTGTTGCCGCTCCTTTATCTCGACGAGCAACTCAATCTCAGGCCCGCGCGCAAGGGGGCGAAGTTGAGCCCGGACTCTGTCGTCAACATTGTCGTGCTCACTGCCGAGGATCGCCGATTTGGACTTGTCGTTGATCGAATCGATGACACGCAGGAAATCGTCGTCAAACCGCTGGGCCCGCACCTGAAAGACATTTCGATCTACGCCGGTGTCACGATCATGGGAGACGGTGCCGTGGCCTTAATTCTGGATGTCGTCGGCATCGCCAAGCGATCTGGCGTGGTGTCGGAAGCTCGTGAACGTCACATAACACCAGCCAAGACCAACGAAGCGGTAACCGGCGATTTGAAGCAGACACTGCTGCTGCTCGGCCTGGGAGAAACGCATCAGCTGGCACTTCCACTCTCATCGGTCTCTCGGTTGGAAGAGATCCCGCTGAGTTCAGTGGAGCGAGCGGACGGACAGCAAGTCGTGCAGTACGGCGGCCAGATCATGCCGCTTCTGCACCTGGGCGATGTGCTGAATACGGGTTCGCCTCACCTCGAAGCGACAATGCTGCAAGTCGTGGTCTACTCCGAAAACGGCCGCAGCGTCGGGTTGGTCGTCGATCGCATCCTCGATATTGTGGAAACAACACTCATCATCCAACAGGCTGGTAAACGGATGGGCGTGCTGGGCTCGGCTGTGATCCAGAATCGCGTCACCGATCTGCTGGATATTCACAACCTGATACTCTCCTCCTACGGAGACTATTTCTCACCCCCCTCCACCACGCTGGCGGTCTGAGTCGATCGACCTTTCCGTGGCTGGTGAATTCCGCCACAGAGAGTTGGTCGTCTTCACATCCACGGGGCAGGCACCGCACAACAGCGTTGAAAGGAAACCTTCATGTCCGTACGACAACAACTTTGCACATTCTTCCTGGACGACCTCTATTTCGGAGTTGAAGTCCAGAAGGTGCAGGAAGTGCTTCGATATCAGGAAATGACTCGTGTGCCGCTAGCCCCGCCGGTCGTTCGCGGACTGATCAATTTGCGAGGACAAATCGTCACCGCCATCGATATGCGTCGCCGATTGGGCTTGCCCGCTCTGTCTGCTGACCGATTGCCGATGAATGTCGTGATTCGCACCGACGACGGCCCCGTCAGCCTTCTGGTCGATGAAATTGGCGACGTCTTGGAAGTGGACGAAGAGACTTACGATGCGCTGCCAGAAACACTACGAGGTCCACTGCGGGATTTGATCAAGGGAGCCTATCAGCTGAACGGTCGCTTATTGCTGACACTCGACAGCGATCGGGCCGTTAACGTCACCGCCAGCTAGATGACCGTGCGCGATGATGGTTGTTTTGGATTTCTGTTTGGGTGCCATTGTCTCACCGCTTCGGGGTGGCCGCGTCCTCGATCAAGAATGCGAGCAACCACTGGCAGCGGTCCCGCGAGTCGCGGCCGCAATGGCGAGAGTCGGGACGACGAATCAATCCGTCTGAATCATGGAGCTGCCCGCAGATCGGATAAACTATTCTGCCGCGCGCCGTGGTTTGGCGACGCGTTTGACAATCTCGGCGGCGATCAGATTCAACGGCATGACTTGATCGGCGAGTCCGGCCCTGACGACAAATCCTGGCATCCCCCAGACCACGCTGCTCTGTTCGTCCTGCGCGATGACCTGTCCCTGAGCATCGCGAATGAATTCGCAGCCGCGCAAGCCATCCTGGCCCATTCCCGTCAGAATGACCCCGAGAACACTGGCTCCGTAGATTTGTACGACCGATCGAAACAAGACATCGACCGCCGGTCGACACGAGTTTTCCGGTGGATCCTGGTTCGTGATCAGGGCGACGTTCGTTCGTTCGCGTTTGACGACCATGTGATGGCCGCCGGGAGCCACATACGCGCGGCCAGGCCGCAGAACATCTCCGGTGGCACCCTCGAGCACCTCAATTTGACATTGAGCATCAAGTCGGTCCGCCAACATCTTGGTAAACATCGGCGGCATGTGCTGCACGATGACGATCGGCACGGGGAAGTTGGTCGGGATGGCGGGAAGAACTTCGGCGAGCGCATTGGGCCCCCCTGTCGAAACGCCGATCGCCACAATGTCGATTGGTGCGGCGATGAAGGAAGCGGGCCGAGGTGTCGCCGTCGGTCGAACGCTGTTCGGCTTGGCCGGCAACGCCACCGCGCGTTCCAACTTTCCACAAAGCGTCTTGATCTTGGGGATTAGTTGTTCTCGGATCGCCTGTTGGGCCGCAGCCACGCCGCCGACGTTCGCGGGCTTCGTGACATAGTCATTGGCTCCGCGCGCCAGTGCGTCGAGTGTTGCCATCGCCCCCCGTTGCGTCAACGTGCTGAACATGATCACGATCAGCTTCGGATACAGCTTGCGAATCTCGACCAGAGTCTCCAGCCCATCCATCTCGGGCATCTCGATATCCAGCATGACCACATCGGGATTCACTTGCAGAATCTTGGCCAATCCGATCTTGCCGTTCGCCGCGGTAAACACTTCAAGCTCGGGATCAGCGCTCAATACGTCGCTGACGATCCGACGAACGACGACGGCGTCATCAACAACTAAAACGCGGATTGTGCTCATTATTGAAGCAGGGCCGGCCTGGAGATGTGGTGGAACGGGAAAGTATCGCCCCGCGATCAAAACCGCGGAATCAGTCAATCACGAACTCTGGTTGCTTTCTCCACAAAGGCTCCGGCCCGCAGTTCCAACCCCCGCCACAACCGGTTTGCGAGATCGTGGCGGACGTTGGTACTCGGGCCGGCACCGCACATGTTCACAGAGCTTAGACTCTGGCACCTTTGACAGAACGGGTCGTTGTTGGACGTCCGTTAGCGACGCCCCGTTCCGTCGGAGCGGATCGCTTATGGGGCGTTTGCTCTGTGTCGCCGCAGTTAAACTCACTGACGATGCCGTGAAGTTCGGCCGCCATGCATGCCAACTCTTCCGCCGCGCGTTGGCTATTGTTCGCACCTTCCGTCGTGCTGCGAGCGGCTTCGGCGACGGACGTGATGTTCTGAGCGATCTCTGAAGTTCCTCGCGACGCTTCCGAGATGTTGCGAGCGATCTCATTCGTACAGGCCGTTTGCTCTTCTACGGCGCTGGCGATGGTACTGGAGATGTCGTTGATTTGATTGATGATTCCACTGATCTCGGCGATCGCTTCGATCGCACCTTTGGTATCGCCCTGGATCGCTTCAATCCGTTGGCTGATATCTTCGGTGGCTTTGGCGGTTTCTTTGGCGAGCTCTTTCACTTCGTTCGCGACCACCGCGAATCCCTTGCCCGCTTCGCCGGCACGAGCAGCCTCGATCGTGGCGTTCAAGGCCAACAGGTTTGTCTGTTGAGCGATCGATGTAATCACCTTGATGACTTTGCCGATATCGGCACTCGACACCCCCAATTTGGTAATTGTCGCATTGGTCATCTCGGCGACTTTCACCGCCGACGTGGCCACACGAGCGGCATCCGTCGCGTTCTTGGCGATTTCCTTGATGCTGGCACTCATTTCTTCGATGCCAGTCGCGACAATTTGCGTGTTCTTGCTGACTTCTTCCGACGCGGCAGAGACGACACCCGACTGAACGGCGGTTTCTTCGGCGTTGGCACTCATCTGCGTGCTGACTGAAGACAGCTCTTCGGACGCGGCTGCCATGGCGGTCGAATTCTCACTGACCTTCCGCAGAATGACTTCCAGGTTCTGACGCATGGCGACTTGTGCGGACACATCGGAAGCGTACTTCACCAGCTTGGCCGGCTTCCCATTCAAATCCAGGATGGGGCTGTACGACGCCTGAATCCAGACCTCTTTGCCACCCTTGCCGACCCGCTTGAATACGCCCGCTTGAAGCTCACCGCGGTTCAGTTTCGCCCAGAACTCCTTGTAGTCATGGCTATAGCGCGTCGATTCGTCGACAAACAGACTGTGGTGGCGACCCTGGATTTCGTCCAATGAGTAACCCAGCGTCTTCAAGAAGTTTTCATTGGCCTTCAAGATCGTTCCATCGAGATTGAATTCGATGACGGCCTGCGACTTGTTGATGGCGTCGAGTTGCCCCTGGTAGTCAGCATTCTTCAGCTTGGCGGCTGTCACATCGGCGGCGAACTTCACCACTTTGACTGGCTTGCCGCGCAGATCGAGAATGGGATTGTACGATGCTTGAATCCAGACCTCTTTGCCGCCCTTGCCGACTCGTTTGAATTCGCCTGCTTGAAACTCTCCTCGATTCAGCTTCGCCCAGAACTCTTTGTAGTCGCCGCTGTGCCGATAGTCTGATTCCACGAACATGCCGTGATGTTTGCCCTGCACCTCATCTAGACGATAGCCAAGCGTATTCAAGAAATTGTCGTTCGCCGTGATGATCGTTCCATCCAGAGTGAACTCGATCACCGCCAGGGATCTGCTGATCGCGGCGACTTTGCCAGCGAAGTCCGCTCGTTCCAACTCAGCCGCAGAATCGACTGCGCGAGTCTCAAGAATGGCCGCTCCATTTTTGCGAGTCGCTTTTCCGCTCGATCGGCGAGTGACTTGAGTGGGCATTCGGAGTGATCCTTGACTGTGAAGCGGATTTGACAGAGGGGGGTGAAATGGATGTTCGCTGTTGGTCTTTCCCTCTCAAATCGAAGCTTTCCGTAAAAACTTGCGTCCCGACACGAATCCGTGGAATACCACGGTGGTGATCGATCGGGAGTCTTCCAGTGCATTCAGGCGATACGCAACGACCGTGGACCAACAAGTCCGGCTTATCTACGGCTCCGACGGCGCATATCGCCGTGGTTACCCACGGCTTCTCAACGAACCTGAGCCGCTCGGTGCTCACTGTTCAACAACATCACCGACCTGATCGGCAAACGCGGTGTATGTTCGTGTGAGCAACAAGCTGTGAGTGACTGGTGATCACAGACAGGTGAGGCATCGCATCGATGGACGTTCAGGATTTCAACTTTGTGCGTGAGATGGTGCGGTCGCGATCTGCGATCGTGCTGGAGGACGAGAAAAACTATCTCGTGGAATCACGCTTACAACCACTTGCTCGCCGCGAGGGGTTTGTTGGCATTGCCGAACTGGTGACCAAGCTGCGTTCAAATGGATTCAGCCCGTTGCACGGCAAGGTTGTCGAAGCGATGACGACAAACGAAACGTCGTTCTATCGCGATGTCCAGCCGTTTGAAGCTCTGCGTAAAGTGATCCTCCCGGAGTTGATCGCCAAGCGTACCGGCACGAAGCAACTTTGTATCTGGTGTGCCGCCAGTTCGACCGGCCAGGAGCCCTACAGTTTGGCCATGCTGCTGAGAGAGCATTTCACAGGACTGGCGACTTGGGACGTGAAGATCCTGGCGACCGATCTCTCGACGCAAGTTCTCGAGAAAGCGCGTGCTGGTTGTTTCAATCAGATTGAGATCAGCCGCGGTCTGCCGCCCCCTCTACTTTTGAAATATTTCGATCGCCAGGGGCCGACTTGGCAAATCAAAGAGTCGATCCGTCAGATGATCGATTTTCGGCCTTTGAACCTGATCGACAGCTGGCCAGCGATGACCACGATGGACATCGTCCTGATCCGTAACGTGCTGATTTATTTCGACGTACAGACCAGGAAGACCATTTTAGGGAAGATTCGAAAGCTGATGCGCCCCGATGGGGTTTTGTTTTTGGGCAGTGCCGAAAGCACCGTCAATCTTGATGATGCCTTCGGTCGTGTCGAAGTTGAGAGAACCAGTGTTTATCGGCTGCGATAGTCCCCTGGAAAGAGCACCATGAATGCCCTGATCATTGACGATTCGCGTGCCATGCGACGCGTGCTGCGACGAATTGTCGAACCCCTCGGATTTGCCGTCACGGAAGCGGGCGACGGGCGCGAGGGACTTAGCCAACTCCGTGCGATGGAGGCGGTCGATCTGATCCTTGTCGATTGGAACATGCCCGTGATGAACGGGATCGAGTTCGTTCACGCCGTCCGCGCGGACACCAAGCGGCGCGACCTGAAGCTGGTCATGGTCACCACCGAGACCGAACCAATGAAGATGGCACGGGCTCTTATGGCCGGCGTCGACGAATTCGTCATGAAACCGTTCACCAGTGACATCCTGGTCGACAAACTGCGTCTCATCGGTGCCGGCACCTTTTAGTCGGTGAATTCCGGGGCGAGACGGATCGCACTCACATCGAGCAAGACTTCAGAAACAGATCTTTTTGACGAAAATCCGCCACCGCGTACTGCACCACGAAGCGTGACACGATGAGAATCATCACCGAGCTTTCAGACACCGAGTCCGACGAAGACATCGTGCTACCGGCAGCAGTTCTAGAACCGTTGCGGGCTCAATTGCACGGGCAACGGATGCTCCCTGCGATCGCCTCGCATGCCTTGGAGCTGGCGAAGGATTCGGACTGCAACCTCAATGACTTCGCGGCTGTGGTGGAACGCGATCTCAGCCTCGCCACCAGCTTCCTGCGGCTGGCGAATAGCGTCCTGTTCTCCACCGGCAGGCAGGTGATGGATCTGCGCCAGGCCGTGGTGCGACTCGGCTTTCGGCAGTGCAAGCATCTCATCATGACCAGCAGTTTCAATAGCATGATCAAGTCCATGTCCCTTGACGAGGAATGGATTCGCGAACTGCTGCTGCGACACAGCTTCACCACCGGACTGCTCGGCATGCATCTCAATCGGGCGTTCCAGCTTGGATTTCAGGGCGAAGAGTTTACAGGCGGGCTGATGCATGACGTCGGCCGAATGCTATTGGCATCCTGCTACACGGATCGCTTTGCTGAAATCGATCCGATGGAATTCGACGAAGGAATCGAAACCTTGCCCGCCGAAGAAGCATTGATCTGCACGAACCACTGCGAGGTGGGTGCCTGGTTTATGATTGCCAATGCACTGCCGGAGCAATTGTGTGCGGCGGTCCGGTTTCACCACGCTCCCGAACGGGCCGCGCCCGAACACCGTCGATATGTCGCTCTCATCGCCGCCTGCGATCATATGGCCAATCATCTGCAAACACATGATGAAGCCGATGGCTACGACCCTGGCCAGAACGGAGCAATCCAACTGCTGGCAGATTCTGGAGTGCCGCACATCGTAACTTTCTTTGGTGGATCCGCGCTGACCCTGATGGAGATGGCACATCGCGATGCGAAAGACATGTTGACCTTCTAGGCGTCTACCCAGACTTGGCGGATGACGTGATCGCCATCTCTCTTCTTTCCTGAACCATCATTCGCCCGGCCGACTCAACTCGATTCGCACACTCAACACTCACAACCGGAATGGAGCAGACGACGATGCTGTGCCTTGACGAAGAAACGCTGACCCAGGTGACGTCTGACATTTGTGACACGATGCTCGGATTGCCTCTGTCCCCGGTGTCTGACGACCCAGTCGAGCAACTGCCACTTACGGCGCAAGTGCGCATTTCCGGCGAATGGAATGCGACAGTGGAAATTGCGACGACACGTCAACTGGCGATGTTGATCGCGGTTCGAATGTTCTCGCTCGATCCAAGCCAGATCCAAACCGACGATCTTTATGACGCGCTCGGTGAAATGGCCAATATGGTGGGTGGCAATGTGAAGGGAATCATGAACGGTGAACTCGATCTGTCTCTGCCGAGCGTTGCGGAACGTGGTGCCCAGACAGCGATTGCTGTTGGCCGAGCCACTGTTGTTCGAATAGCATGCTCTGACGAACCGCTGATCGTCACACTGTCGGAATCGAACTAAGCCTGCAGCCCAACTTGCTGTTCGACCAAGCCGCTCGCCGTTGTATTTCAACAAGTTGCAGGTCGCTTCGGCAATGCCCCAGGATCAAGCCGCAGTCCCAGGTGTTCTGCACAGCCGCTGAACACTTTGTGCAGTCGAGAGTTCAAACCAGAATTGGCCCTGAGACGAATCGTAACTCAAACGCTGTGTCGCAGCTCCTTTGCCTCGTAATAGTTCGACATCCTGGCCACGGGCCACCGTGGGCAACGACATTTGTGCCTGAATGCTGCGCCGAGCAAGTTGTGCGACCACCTCGCCAGCCATCACGTTAGTCAGTTCCCCGACAACATCACCCATGTCTGCGCTGTCAAAGGTCACCTCGAATCCTGTGAACTTCAGAGCCATTGCAACAGCCGTCTGCTCTGGAACGACTAGCGTCAACGCCCACGGTTGGGTCCCGAAGAACGAAATGACGCTGGCCACGCGCGCAAATGACGTACCTTGATTGTCAACCTGTGTGGATGCCGGTGGCTCTCCAAAGATCGACGCGAACGTTAATTCAACTGCGGCTTGGACCGCACCGGCGACGATTGCAGGAAAGTCATCAGGCGCAGAAGAAATCATGTCACGTCTACCAAACGAGAAGATTATGGGATGTCGGTTCAATTTGCCGCTTAGCCAAACAACTTGGAGAAGATCCCGCCGCTCGGCTGCTGTTGCTTTTGTGCTCGTTCACGACGCAATCGCCGAATTCCCGCACGTTCGACGGACTTCTTCAGTTTTGATTGCAATTCGGCAACGGTAAAGGGCTTGCAGATAAAGGCATCGGCACCCGCTTCGTCCAGCGCTTCCTGAATTTTCCCCATGGTTTTTTCACTTGTGATCATGACTAGCGGCACGCCCGTTGATTCGGTCCCATAGAGGGCACGAATCTCACGGACAAACTCGATGCCCGTCATATTCGGCATGTTCCAATCAATGAAGCCGATGTCGACTTGCTTAGGATCGAACTTTGCTAAAGCATCTTTGCCGTCTACGGCTTCAATAAACTCGAATTCCGCTAGTTTCGATTCCGTCAATCCCTTCATCACCATCTTGCGCATGACGCCGGAATCGTCGACAACCAATGCCTTCAGTGCCACCATTTGAACGTCCTTCGGGGTAACAGATGCAGCGTCACACCATCGGTGAGATTGAGCTGCCACAAGATTAGATCAGTAACCTCAATATAGATTCGAAATAGCAACGTGCTGCTTCCTTCCGTCAGGAAAAAAAGGTTTTCGCTGCGGTTCGGGGATGGCGCGAAGCAGAATCGGGCCTCGAGATTGGACACCTCGCTTGAGAGCGGAGGCGGAGCACTGCAAGTTGATGCTGTATACCGCTGTGCCATGGCATCATTTGCGGTACAGATAACAACACACGTTCGTGTGCCTGCTACTGAGGACATTCCATGAGAACGTGGCGACCCGCGTATTACTTGTGGTCACCACGGAATCGTACGAGATCCTGCTTTCCTGTCATTCTGCGGCCACTAATCGAAACAGAACATTCGCCGGCCGCATGCGACACATCGTGCTCGCTTTAAGGCCGAATGCCAACGATTGATGGCATCTCTCCGTGCGGGTGATCGCGTCTCCGAGCTTGTAACGTCCGCCATCATCGTCGCTCCTGCGACTGGCTTCCGCACTGTCGGCGTGGATCATCTTCAAGTCACCAGACATGGCAAGGCGAAATGGTGTTGTCGACGTGAGCGCAGTCGTGTCAGAACGACGACATCGCGGTTCGGAATAATCGGTGACATCTCTATTCCGGGTTGTTTCTATCCATGAAATTCAAGGACTGTGGCAAGCTATTCCGATTGGTATGGATACTGCTTGGTACGCCGTGACAGCGGAAACGCAGTTGACAGGAACTGGCAACGGCCGATAATCGGCGAGAGTTGCCGATAGGAGTGGACTTGTGAATCGCTTGGTCTCGACGCTGATGCTTGCCGTGTTCGCTGCGCAGCACTTTATGTGCTGTTGCTGTGAATTGGGCGGGCACGCCTGCGATCAAGACCACTCTGCATCGCAACCTGTTTGCGCGATTGCAACGGTGTCCGACGAATCGAGTTCGGACTGTGGCGACGAACACTGTTGTCACGAACATCGCGAACCATGCGATGGTGGTCACGCATATGATGAGGAATCCCCGAGCCATGGCTCGCATGGGCATCATCTGTGCGTCGCATCACACGTCTTTTTTGTCCCCACGCCGCGTGCGGCATTGCCACCGTCAATGGACTGTCACGACTTCGGTCTCTGGCCAACCGCATCATCGGTTCTGGTCTCGTTCGATTCGCTGACGATCGCAATTCATGATGGCGTCGACTGCGGTCCGCCACTGACTGCGCAGGCGCGGCGTTCCGCGCTTTGCGTCTATCGGATTTAGCAATCCGCTCTCCTTGTCGTGTCGTCGCGCTGCCACTGTTTGTTGACGCGACGAGTCTGCCCTCCAGTGATCGCATCCGTTTATCGTACGATCACAGGACGTTCGGGCTTCGATGAACAATCGCGAAGATGTGGAATCCGTCTTTGTCGTCTGACAAAAGCATCGTGGAACACGTCATTGCGAAGTTTTTTTACCAAGGATAAGCGATGTATTTTCAAGCAATCCAGAAACTGGACGCGCTGTTTCTGGCGTCCATTTGCGCGGTTTCATTGGCCGTTCAGGCATTTGGTGCTCCGCCGATCGCCGAAACTCCCAACCCTGATGCCCATGCCGAGCTCGGCCCTCACAAGGGAACGCTGATTGAGCTCGGCGAAGAAGAATATCACGCCGAGCTTGTGAACGACGAGAAGACTCACACCACGACTATTTATCTGCTCGACGGTGCCGTGAAGGAATCTGTCCCGATTCCCGCGAAGGACATCACGATCACCCTGAAGCACGACGGTAAGTCCGAGACGTTCAAGCTGAAGGCTGTTCCGCAGAAGACCGATCCAGCTGGCCAGTCCTCGATGTTTAGATTGAAGGATCGCGAACTGGTTCATGATTTGCGCCGCCAATCCGGCGATCCACGTTTGATGCTTAAGATCGATGGAAAGCCGTACTCGGCGAAGATTGTGCTCGCACCAATGCCCGCCGCTAAAGACTGAATGCTGACTCCGATGTGACACGGAGACCGACCCACTCGGCGGCTGCAGTCCAGCCAGACGTTGCCGCCGGATGGGATTCTGTTTCATTCGGAATCAGCGCGATTCGAGTTCGAGAGATGACTATGACTTATGAATTATGGGTTACCACGGGGCTGTTCATTGCAGCGCTGCTTTTCTTGACGAATGACGTTCCTGCAAAATCGCGAAAAGATCGCAACGTGAAGAAGTAAGAGACAGGCATAGAGCCGGAGATCCGGCTGCAATTTATGAGGACTACGTCCATGAAGATTGGACTGAAACGAATCGTGATCGGCTTGCTGTTGCTTACCGTCTGCGGAGCAACTGCGGTCGCGACTCGGCCGCAGTGGGGCAAGTGGGTCAACGGTGCAGCAGCCGATTCGAAGGACGATGGTCATGCTGCTGATGTCCACGCCGGGCAGGGGCATGAAGGCCATGACCATGGTGGTGGGGACACCAAGCCGGTTCTCACCCTGTCCGAGCAAGCGCGCGAGAATCTCGGTCTCGAGATGACTGAAATCCAGTTGACCGACTACTGGCGGACAATCCAGATCCCGGGAATCGTCGCGGAGCAACAGGGTCATAGCGAACGGCGCATTCCGGCCACGGTTTCGGGGATTGTCACGAAGCTTCACATCTTCCCGGGGCAGTCAGTCCGCCCGGGCGATGCCCTGATGGATATTCAACCGACTAGTGAATTGCTGACGACGACGCAGGCGTCTTTATTGCGCACGCTGAAAGACATTGAACTGATCGACCTGGAATTGAAGCGAATCGCACCGTTTGTGGAAAGTGGGTCGCTGCCTGCAAAAACCAAGCTCGAAAAGGAATACGAGCGCCGCAGACTCGAGGCGATGCAACTCGTCCAAACTCAGGAACTCCTGGTGCGAGGGTTGTCTCCGGAGCAGATCAACACGATCGTCGATTCCAAAACACTGATCAGGCAATTCACGGTCCGCGTCCCCGGCGGTGTCGCTCCAGAGAAGCCAGTCGAACCAATGTCGCGGGCATCAGATGCTCACTCTCCGGCGATCGTCCCTGCTCGTTTGGTCAACGTCGAACCCCAGCCGACGGATCCCAAAGACCGGATTTACTCGGTCGAGTCTGTCGCGGTCTATCCCGGCAAGCTCGTTCAACCGGGCGAGGCATTGGTGGAACTTGCCTTACATACCATTCTCGATCTAACAGGTCAGGCCTTCGAACGAGATTCCCCGTTGATCTTGCGAACACTCCAGGAGAACTGGCCTGTCGAGGCAACATTTGAAACATCGGATGGAACTCCGCTGAAGCGAGAGGGGCTAAAAATACGCTACCTGGAAAGCTCGGTCGATGGACTGAGTCGCATTCAAAAGTTTCATATTCCACTGGTCAACCAGGTTCTTCGTGCCACAACAGGCGATGACGGCATCATCTATCACGCCTGGCTGTTTCGGCCGGGTCAACGGGTTCGGTTATCAGTTCCCGTCGAGAAGCTCACACAGCGAATTGTGCTTCCCGCCGAGGCCGTGATTCAGGAGGGTGCCGACGCCTATGTGTTCCGCGCGAATGGAAAGCTGCTGGAGCGAGTCGCCATCGTTGTTGAGTTTCTTGACGCACGCACGGCGGTGATCAAGAACGACGGAACGTTGACGCCTGGTTTTGATCTCGTCGCGAAGAATCATGCCTATCAACTGAATCTCGAACTAAAAAAGAAGATGGGCGAAGGTGGTGGCGGAGGTCACAGCCACGAAGGTCACAATCACTAAATGATCGAAATGGGGTCCTCGACATGGCCGTGTCTTTGATCGAGGACAGGCCACACCGAAGACGGTGAGACCGTGGCACCCCGACCGAACTCAAAACGAATCTCCTTTTGACCTGACATTGGTTCGATAACCGGCTGGCGTTGACCATGAATGCACTCATCAAGTTTGCTCTGCACAATCGGATGCTGATCGTCTGTCTGGCTCTCGTCACACTGGTGGCGGGATCGATGACGATGGCGTCGCTACCGATCGACATCTTTCCTTCCTTAACGCGACCTCGCGTGACAGTGATGACCGAGTGTCCCGGCCTTTCCCCTGAGGAAGTCGAAACGCTGGTCACGCTACCGTTGGAGGTCGCTTTCAACGGAGCCACCGGTGTGGAAGCGGTGCGCAGTTCGTCGGGCATCGGCCTGTCGGTGATCTATGTAGAATTTAGCTGGAACACCAACATCTATATCGCACGCCAGATCGTCAACGAACGCATCGCCATCGTGCGCGATCGTCTGCCCGAAACGGTCAAGCCCGAACTGGCTCCGATCTCGTCCATCATGGGCCAGATCATGATGGTCGGCATGTACAGCAAAGACGGATCGACCCAACCGATGGATGTCCGCACGTTAGCCGATTGGGCGGTGCGTCCCCGGTTACTGACGATCCCTGGAGTGGCCCAAGTCATCACGATGGGTGGTGGACGCAAACAGTATCAGGTCAAAGTGGACGCTGCGAATTTGCAGGCCTACAACGTGACGCTGGATGAAGTCGAGCAGGCTCTGATCGAAAGCAACCAGAACGCCACGGGCGGCTACCTCGAACGCGGTTCGCTGGAGTTTCTGGTGCGCGGAATTGGGCGAGTCCAGTCGATCGGTGATCTGGAACAAACTGTTGTTAAATCGCATGGCGAGCGTTCTGTTCTGCTGCGCGATGTGGCCAGAGTTGTCGAAGGTCCACAGGTGAAACGAGGTGACTCTTCCGTGAATGGCCATCCCTCCGTCGTGCTCACCATTGCCAAGCAACCCACCGGCGACACACGCTCTCTCACTGATCAGATCGAACGAGCTCTGCAGGATCTCAAGGGTTCATTGCCGGACGACATCGAGATTGATTCGTCGATTTTTCAGCAGCGGAAGTTCATCGACTTGGGGATCCACAACGTGCTGGAGGCACTCCGTGATGGGGCTGTGCTGGTCCTGATCATTCTGTTCCTGTTTCTGATGAACGTCCGCACGACATTCATCACCCTCACGGCGATTCCGCTATCGATCGTCATTACCGGACTCGTTTTTTACTTCGCTGGCCAGTCGATTAATGTGATGACCTTGGGTGGCCTTGCTGTCGCGATGGGCGAATTGGTGGATGACGCCATCGTCGATATCGAGAACGTCTTTCGCCGACTGCATCTGAACGCGCGGCTGCCACACCCCAAGCGTTCCCTGGATGTAATCTATCATGCCAGCATCGAAGTCCGCGGGTGCATTGTGTTCGGTACCATGCTGGTGATCCTGGTGTTCCTGCCACTCTTCGCGTTGTCAGGGGTTGAAGGCCGCTTGTTCGCTCCACTAGGCGTAGCTTATATCGTGTCGATCCTGGCGTCGTTGTTGGTTTCGTTGACTGTCACTCCTGTCCTCGGCAGCTTGTTGTTGGCGAAACAAATCGAACGTCAGGGAAAACTCGCCGCGGCGAACTCCACTTCTGGCAGCGATACCGCTGCACATGGAGTCGCATCACACGAAGCGGACAGCTTTCTGCTTCGCATTTTGAAGCGAGGTATTGCACCGGTCATTCGCTTCAGCATGAATGCGACCGGACTGAAGTTGATTCTGTTAATCGTCGCGGTGGCGATTGCCGGCAGCGGCGTGCTGGTCGTCAATCTCGGCACAGACTTTCTGCCGCCGTTCGATGAAGGGGCTGCGCAGGTCAACATCTTCTTGCCGCCTGGATCGTCACTGGAGACGTCTAACCGAGTCAGCGGCATGGTCGACAAGGCATTTCGCAAACACATGACAGCGGACAAGAGCCCGGACACAACCACAATGGGTCACACGACCAAGCCCTCGTTCCCTTTCAATCTATTCTCCGGTACGGAAAGCGGCGACACGAACGACAAGTCACTGATTAAAGCCCTCGTTCGTCGCAGCGGTCGAGCGGAGATGGACGAGCACGCCGAAGGGGTCAACGTGACGGAGTACATTGTCTCGATGAATCCTCACAGCGGTGTCACGCGACAGGAGGCACTGGCGATTCTGCGAAAGGATCTCGAAGCGATTCCGGGCATCGAGTACGAGGTCGAACAGCCGCTGGCGCATCTCATCAGCCACATGTTGTCAGGCGTGTCGGCTCAGATCGCGATTAAAGTCTTCGGTGATGATCTCGACGTCCTTAGGAAGAAGGCGAACGAGATCAAAGCGGCAATCACCGGCATTCCAGGACTGGCTCCTCCTGTCGTCGAACCGCAAACACTGATTCCGCAATTGCGGATCGAACTGAATCGCGAGAAGCTGGCCCTACACGGACTGACCCCCGGCCATGTGAATCGTCTTGTCGAAACAGCACTGAACGGTCGCACTGTATCGACGATCCTGGAAGGTTCGCGGACCTTTGATCTGGTGGTCCGAATGGATGACGAATATCGCTCCGATGTGAGGGCGATTGAGCGGATGGTGATCGACTTGCCGGGCGGCGGTCGAGTGCCGCTGCTGGCCGTTGCTCGCATCTACGACGGTGCTGGCCCCAACACGATCAGCCACGAACGAACCAAACGCCGCATCACGATTCGTGGCAATACGACCGATCGCGATCTGGGCAGTGTCGTGGCCGACATTCAGGCCGCCGTCAAGCAGAAGGTCAAACTCCCCGAAGGTTACTTCATCGAATATGGTGGTCAGTTTGAAGCACAGCAGGAAGCGACGCGATTGATCTCGCTGCTCAGCCTGGTGTCGCTCGCCGGGGTTTTTCTCGTCCTCTTCACTCAGTTTCCATCCACCAGAATCGTCCTGCAAATCATGCTTGCACTGCCGACCGCATTTGTCGGTGGCGCGGTCGCCCTGTGGCTGACGAATCAAACTCTGACCGTCGCGGGGATGGTCGGTTTCATCTCATTGGGCGGTATCGCCGCCAGAAACGGCATCTTGTTGGTCGCCCACTACCTGCATCTGATGAAGGAAGAAGGCGAAGGGTTTACCGAAGCCATGATCCTCCGCGGCAGCCTCGAACGCCTGGCTCCTGTGCTGATGACGGCGCTGACTGCTGGCATCGGTCTGGTACCACTGGTTTTGGGGGGCCAACAGCCTGGGAAGGAAATTCTGTATCCCGTTGCCACCGTCATTTTGGGGGGGCTAATCACGTCCACGATTTGCGAATACGTCGTTCACCCTGGGCTTTTCTGGCGGTTCAGTGGATCGGCCGCAAAGCGCCTGGCGACCTCGTCAAATGCCGCCGATATTCAATAGGCGGTAGTCTGGATGAGACAGCATTGGATGAGCATTGACCAGATCACTTCATTCTTCAACGAACGTAGTTTCAAGTAAGAACGCTACTCGGGCACAATCGAGAATCTTGATTAAAGCCCGAAGATAATTTTACGAAAGGATTCGTCATGTCACGTCGCCTTGTATTTGCCTCGTGCTTGCTTGCAGCCAATGCCCCGAATGTGGTTCAAGCGCAGCAAGTGACCACAGTCAGGCCAGCGTCGCCCAGCCAGGCGGAAGCCACGCTGGAAAAAGCCGCCGCTGAGGGAAAATACACGTTTCTCGTGTTTTACAAGACCAATGACGCTGCGACCCAGACCGTTGGGGCTACGCTAAAAGACGCGCTGGTGAAGCGAAGTGAATTGGCAGTGGGAGCCTACGTCCAAGTCGGTCAACCGGCCGAGCAGGCATTGGTCGACAAGTACGACGTCAGCCGAGCCCCCATGCCGATGACGATTGCCGTCGCCCCCAATGGAGCAATGACGGGGCTGTTTGCACAGAAATTGACGCCCGAACTCATCGAGAACGCGTTTGTCACCCCCACTATGATGCGTTGCATGAAATCGCTTCAAGAAGGTAAGTTGGTTTTCGTATGTGTGCAAGGATCGGCAAAAGCTGCCGCACCGGCATCGCTCAAAGATTTTCAGGCCGATCCCCATTTCAAAGATCGACTGGTCGCCTACTCGATGCTCGCCGCAGACACTGCCGAAGGCAAATTCCTGACGCAGATGCAGATTGATCCCGCGAAGGCAAAGGGAACAACGACCGTGCTACTGGCCCCGCCTGGTGTCCTGGTCGGAAAGTTCGATGAATTCGCCTCAAAGGACGAGATCGCAGCCGCCTTGGCCAAAGCCGGCAAGTGCTGCGACGACCCGAACTGCAAACATCACCAACATCAACCGGCACCACGAACGACTTCAGTACCGCCCGCAGCACGACGATAGGTCGCTGAAAAATAGAAATCGCGGCGACGGATCGCCTTCAGTCACAGCAGTTCAAGGAAGAGCATGAATCTCAGAACACTCGTCTGGCGAGAGTTGAGCGAGCGACCGTCGGCCATGCTTACCAGCACGCTGGCAATCTTATTGGGCGTGACTGCCCTCGTCGCGATTCGTCACGTGACCGTCTTCTCAGAACGTGAAGTCGGGCAGCAACTGCAATCGCTCGGTGCCAATGTTCTGGTGTTGCCGAAGGCAGCGACGCTACAGGATTACTACTCCGCAGACCTCACTTTGCAAACGCTGCCCGAGTCACATGTGTCGAGCATCCTGCTGGCAAATCTGCCCGGCGTGGAACGCTTGTCACCAAAGCTGTGCGTGGCAGCCAAAGTCGGCGATCGCGCCGTCACGCTGACAGGGATCCTGCCCCAAAGTGAGTTTCAAGCCAAAGCGGTATGGCAGTCAGTGTCGCTATTCAGCAACAAGCACGACGGGTGCAAAAAAGCGGCTTGCGGACCAAAGACATATGATGGAGCCCCCGAGGCTCTTGCCACCGAACGCACGATCGACCAGTTGAAGGGAAACGAAGCCATCATCGGTGCTGATGTGGCCGAATTCTCGAAACTGAAGCCGGGTAAATCGGTCGAAGTGCTAGGCGAGTCGCTGCAGGTGCTAGCTGTGCTCCCTCGAACGGGAACCGTCGATGACGGTCGCGTTTTCGCTCATCTGCATACCGTTCAACGGATGACGAATGCAGGAGAGGTCGTCAACGCGATCGAAGTGATGGGTTGCTGCGAAGACGCTGCCGGTGGCCTGGTCCCGAGCCTGACGGCCCTGCTGCCAGATGCGAAGGTGGTCACGATCTCGCAAGTCGTCTCGACACAGGTCGGAATCAACCGACTGATGAGCCAGATGTCTCTGTTCGTGCTGAGCATCCTGGTCATCGTGGGAGGGGCGAGCGTCGCCAGCACGATTTCATCGAACGTGCGCGAACGGCGTCGTGAAGTCGGGACACTGATGGCGTTGGGTGCCACACCGGGACTGGTCACACGTATGTTTCTGTTCAAAGCGCTGGCACTGGGTCTTGTCGGCGGAGTCGGAGGTTGTGCGCTCGGGCTCGTCGTGGCAATGCTGCTCGGTTCGCAATGGGCCGGAGTGACTGTCACTCCCCTTCCCGATTTGCTGTTCATCGCCGTTGCCGCCGCACTCGCGATCACGACATTAGCGGCCTACTGGCCCGCTCGATCCGCAGCGAGGTTGGATCCTTGTAGTTGTTTCTCGGATGTCTGATTTGAACTTCGCTTGAGAATGCCTCGTCGTTGCCTGATTCGAATCATCATCAGCAACAACGCCAGGAGCCGTAGACTTATGTTTCATCTGCAAGATATTACCAAGATCTATCGAAAGCGAACCCAGGAAGTCATCGCGTTTCGAACCGATCTGCTCGACATCGCGAAAGGCGAGTATGTCGCTGTCGTCGGTCCCAGCGGCAGCGGCAAGACAACATTGTTGTCGCTGCTGGGCGGCATGTTGTCACCCGACTCAGGACAGGTGCTGTTTGATGGTCAGTCACTCTACGATCTGCCGTTGAATGACAGGACGAAGCTGCGGCGCGATCGGATTGGTTTCGTGTTCCAGACATTCAATCTGGTTCCTTACTTGAGTGCCCTGGAGAATGTGCAGATCCCGCTTTATCTCGCGGGAATCGCGCCTGTTGAACAGCGCGACCGTGCGATCGCGCTGCTCGAACAGGTCGGACTCGCAAACCGACTGGATCATAAGCCGTGCGAACTGAGCACCGGCCAGCAACAGCGAGTGGCCCTGGCGAGAACGCTGGCGAACAATCCGCAGTTGATCCTGGCCGACGAACCGACGGGCAACCTCGACCCGGACAGCCGCGAAGCAATACTCTCGATGTTCGATGGATTCATCCGCGACGGCCGTACGATCGTGATGGTGACGCACGACCCCGCCGCCGCCGCGCGTGCTGCGCGGCGGTTGCGATTGATTGACGGAGCACTCAGCACATCCGACCCTGTCCGAGATGCCGCCTAAGCGACTGCGTAACTTCGACATCGCAATTGGCCGATCGCAAGATCGCTACTGGCGAAGTCCACAATGTGCTGCCGAGACATCAGCAACACGAGTACGAATCTGATATGCAAAAAAACCAGTGAGCTGTCATGGTTTGAGATGAAAGACAAGATCCTCCGTGCCATCCTCTGGGATGTTAGCGCTCAATTCTGACATGGTTGGCACCGCATACTTCTCTGGGATCAGCGAGATGGCATGAATTGGCGACGGATCATCCGCGTGTCCTGCGACCTCTGAAGGCATCGCAGTTTTCATGACGGAAACGGCATACCTTCCGGGTACCACTCCGGCCTTGGGTGGGAACGTACTCAGTTCGAATTTGCCTTGAAAATCGGTCACTGCGGACGCACCGATTCCACCCGGAGCCATTGGCTGGAACACGACAACGGCTCCTTCCAAAGGTTTTCCTTGGAACGTCACTTCGCCACGAGCCAACGCAGTTGCCGGGCGAGCGGCCAACCAACGATCCTTCTGCGTTCCGCACCCGGAGATAACCAGCAGCGCAACGAAGGCGGTAAATAATTGAGCTTGCGCTCGAGACATCTCTCTTCAACTTTCTTTCAAAGACAAGTTTCGTTTCTATCCATGACCAGATCGTCGTCCCAATAGGGGGCGGGCGACCAGCACAGCGGACGACTGTTCGCTGTGCAAATGTCAGCGAACTCGGTTGAGAACTCAGACGACTAGAAGTCGCCGACGATTTCTCCACCCGCACGCGTTCCCAACGCTCCCCAAACACCGTATGGACTCGCGGATTGGGTCGATACGGCCGGCAGTAGCGCCGCCTGGTTTCCGGCGTCGATATTGTCACTAACGAAACGAACCGCTCCATCGGCCATCAAGACCTGCACACCACCGGAGTGACGGCTCTCGGCGCTGTAGATGCCGTCGCAGTAGGAGGTCCCACCACCGTTGCTGAAACAGCTGGCCGAATTTGGTCGAGTCGCAGTCGAGAATGCCGTGAATGAACCTGCTCCATCAGCCCAGCGGTAAGCTCGCGCGGGTTCACTCGTATAGGGGCCCCCTGGATAAGACTTTGTGGTGGGATTCCAGAGTGCTGCGCATGCGGCAGGGCTGACACTTCCAGCTGGCAACACGGTCTTGGCAATGATCCCGGGACCATTCGTCGAGGTTGCAGCCACCATTTCTGCCATGGCAATGGTATTGCTGGTCCCGTCCTGCGCATCGCGGATTCCATAACACGTCAAAGCGGCAAACATCCCTCGGCTCAGCGTCGGAACGGGATGCGTCGGCCTTGCGCAACCGTTACCGGCGTGGCTGTCTCCGGCGCAGAACATGTAGTTCTTCTTGCCACGCGTGCTCGACCCACTATTCGGATCCTGTTGTCCTCCATCACTGGGGCATTGCAGTACAGGAATCACTCGCGTCCAGGGAAGATTGCCGTTGTACGGAGGGTTGTCCCCTGTAAGAGATTGAATTTCCTGGTAGATGCCCGTCTGATCAACGAACGGCAAGAGGCAGGCAATTCCACTCAGACGGGTATGTTGGCCACCACTGCTTAGGTTTCCCGTTCCTCCGCCGAAAAACGGGAAGTTGCTGTAAACATCGTGGTAGTTGTGCAGTGCCAGCCCGAACTGCTTGAGGTTATTCTTGCATTGAGTTCGTCGAGAAGCCTCACGCGCCTGTTGGACGGCTGGCAGTAGCAGAGCGATTAGAACGGCGATGATCGCGATCACGACCAACAGCTCAATCAGTGTAAATCCGGTTTTGGAACGTTTCGACGTCAACATACACTCAAACTCCGATAATCAATCACAACTCTTGTCATGCAAAGTACTTGGTGGTCAACCTCCAAGACTTCAACAGAATCCGCTGATCCCTTGGGGGAAGCGGTCCGGACGCTCTACACCGTCCAGTTCGTGTTGACTGAATAGTCAGTCAATCCGAAGGGCGCATAAAGGGGTTGTGAATTTACGGTGAAGTTTAGGCAGTCCAACATCGGTTTGGTGGAGATTGTCCAACAACAAAGGTAAAACTCAGGAAATCTTCAGAAACTCTTAAGGCACAAGCAGTTCCGGATGGAAATATTTATGCCTTTTTTACAGTCAAATTGATTTGGCCGGTCGATACGACCGAAACCGCATTGTGCCATCGGCACGTCGTCGTTCACGCCGCTCTGCTCAGTGTCAGAATTGAATAACAAGTGTTCGATTGCAATCATTGCTTCGGCGGCGATGCTTCTCGCACCAGGGCTCCGTTCATTTCCGAGATGACGAGGATCGAGAACTTGCCGGCGCGTTCCAGATCGCTGGTGCTTAGTGAGGCGTAATCGAAGCGGCCGCGAATATCCGTGTAGCCGTCTTTGTAGAACTTCACACTGCCGTCGTTCATTTGAGCGTAGACTTTCACATACGATTTGGCGATCGGCTTGCCGGTCACCTGATGAGTGACCTTGATTTGACCGTAGTTTTCAATGATCTGAATGGCCAGAGAATTCGAGTAGTAGGCCTGAGCCTTGGTCTGACCTGCCGCGACAATTTCAACCAGGACATTCTTGTTGTGGAGTGACTCTGGTAACGGGATCGATGTCGTTCCTCGCGTTTTGCCGTCGGCGAGTTCCAACTTGGATTCGACCGAGAGATTGGGCTTGATCGAACTGAACTGATCGCTGAACTGCTGCACGAATGGATTGCGGCTGAAGAGCAATTCAACATCCATCTCATAGAAGTTGACACGAGCCTCTTTGATATTCTGGAAGTTCAGCGTGATCTGCTTGGTCTCGACCTTGAAGTCGAAGTTGGGCTCGGTCGCGGCTAATGCTGTCTGCTGCTGACCGCGATCTTCCAGATCAACGGGCTTGGCATCTGGTCCCTTTCCTTCGGCCTCATCGAGTTGTGCAGCAATCGTATTGAACGTATTTCGCCAACGATCGACTGGATGATCCGCATACTTAGCCGCGATACCCCGTGCCTTGGCATGAGCATCAGTGAAGAAATCCAGGTAGGCGGCGCAGTAGTCGTACTGCAGGTGCGTTGCCACCTTGTCCACGTTCACCCGAGCAAAAGTCGCCAGTGCATCTTCCAAGCGATCTTGCAACAACAAGTGGTATGTGACTGCCAGCAAATCGTCGTCGTCGAGTTGCCGCTCGTAGCTCAGTTCTCGCAGCAACCGGTGGTATTGCCAGTATTGCCGGTCGTTGACGATCTGGCGTCGTTTGCCAAGTGAGTGAGCTCGGGCGTTGACCAGCGGTTTATATTCCAAGTGCTCGTAGACTCGTCTTTTGACCAGATCGACGATCAGGAGTGGACTGGTTAGCCGGCCTCCGGCTTCGTTGACGATTTGATCGACATGTTGCAGGAATTCTCGGGCGGCGGCCGCGATGTTGTGCTTCAGGGAATATGACCAGAGCGTCTGTTGGTAAACGTGTCGCGATGCCAGCTTGGAGATCACCGCTTCGAACATCTTCACGTCGTTCATGCGCCACGCGATCTTGTCCATGTTCAGTTCGTTGATGTTGTGCTTATCCAGAAAAGCCAGCACTTCGTCATCGGAGGCATGTTGCGAGACGTAGTCCCACGACTGAGTGTCGATCTTCGTCGCTTTGTCGACCACGTTCAGCGTCACGGGCGCGGCTGCGGCGATCAACGCTTCGTTCTTTGCCACATGGACCGGGAAATGAGGTGCCTGACCTGCCGTTGGAAAATAGAAATGGTATTCGACCGTCTGCGTGTGATATGGCTCCAGATTCAGATGGACCGTTCGTGTCGCCTGACTATTCAGAACGGGCATGGCTCCTTGTGGAATCTGCAGCAAGACGTTGATCTTCTGTCGCGACGATGTCGGATTGGTAATGACGACCTGGCAGCCATACACAGTGTGGACCAGGAATTCATCGACGATATACTTGTCGATGGTTTCGCCATTCTCCTGCCGCGTGCGATCACCGTGTCGGAAGAAGTTCTCACTGACCAGAATGCCACCTGCCTGTGCTGGGGGAGCACCAACACTGCGAATTTCTTCGTGAAAGACGACGACAGAGTTCGCTGGCGTCAGCGTCATCTTGATGCCATCAAATTTCGATTCATGCTTGCCCGACTCGAATGGAAGGTCGAGCACTGCGAGTGCCATCAACATTTCGGGAAAGTTGCGAGATGCTTCTGCCAAGTTCCGCGAGAGGAACGGCGTGGCGGGGTCATGTTGCGCGAAGTCTTTCCAGAAAGCGTTGACCGTTACGAGTGCGCCATTCTGCTGATCAATTGTCAGATGATGATAGTTGTTTTCGGCCCATTCCCAGGTCTTGTCCAGCTTGCGATAGAGCTGACGGATGCCATCACGAACTTCTGCCATGTCGTCGAAGTAGCTGAGTTGCCGTTCTTTAGCATCGCCAGCAGCGTTGTCCCGATCTGCGGATCGACGCAACGAACTCTTTCCATCTTTTGCTGACACATCCTGCTTGGCCTTTTCCATGACCATCTGTTTTTTACGATGAAGCTGCTCCGATTCCGCCAATTCTCGGCGACCGCTGCTCGGACTTGATGTCACCGGCGGACTCGGTGCAGCCGCTGCCACCCCAAACGAACCGTTCCCGGTAGAAGCCTTCAGTTCGCTTTGGGGCATCGCCTCGTCCATCGCTTCGCGCAGTCCTAACGCGTCATTGAGATCCAGCGAACTACGCTTCACGGCGGTATCAAACAGTCGGTTGAAGTTGTCGATGTTCGGCGGCAGCAGAGAGTAAAGATCGCCCACATGCCGAGCCGTCTTTGGCCGTTGGCCTTGAACGCGTTGCGCCAACAGGATTCGCTCAACGACGTTCAGTTGCTCGTGATTCCACGGAAGCAAAAACGCTGACAGATCGTGCCCCAGCAGATAATGATCGATGAACGTTTGGTCCTTCTTGTTCGCCAGGTATGGCAGGATCACCGCTTTGAAGAATTCCGGATCCTTTTTGGAGAGGAACATGCTGAGTTCATGGCTGGCATGCTTGGAATAGAGAGTTTGCTTTTCTGTCGGCTTTAGCTTGGGCCAATTCATTAGAAAGGCGAACTCGATCAGTTTGGGATCGCGATTGAGCGTGGCGTACAGCGCGTAGACGCGACTCAGGCTATCGTAGGCTTCAAATTTCGACGTGGTGATATCGGCCAGACTGAATGGCTGCCCGTCTGGAACCACGGTGATCTGCTTTTGCTGCGTGAAATTCCCCTTGGGGTTCAGTCCCGCTAATAATCGCAAGTCGATGAAAGTGGGTTGAGGTTCGGCCAGCGCGGTGCTGCGATAGGTCGTGTTGATCGGATCAACCGCAACGACATGCAAGTGCTGGTGTGTTCCCAACGCCTCGTTCTTGATCTCAATCATTCCCTTATCGTCGGGAGTGAGATTGCCTAGGACTACTGCTCCTTCACGCAGGAAATCGAGATTCGCGAAGTGGCTTTGCGCTTCATCCGATTTGGGGCCAGGGGCAGGTGACCTGTCCATCGCGCTGCCCGCTTTACCACCGGCCGATCCGAACACTTCACCACCTGCTGCGACTTGTTCGCCCGTCTGCGTTTCACGAATAGCCCAAGGGTTCAGCAACAAGGAAGGCCGATCAAGCATGTTGCCTGGAAACTTGTTCGCGTATTTTCGATCGATGATGTAACGATATTCATCTCCGATGTTTCTGCCCGTCAGATAAACCGATTGCGCGGGAGACTGCGAGAAGAGATAAGGTTCCGGCCCACGAACGCGGCTGAGGTGTGCATAGACGCCATATTCCGGGACGTATCTGGTGGCGAAGACGTGAACGCGAGTGAACTTGTTCGCGTTGTGAAGCTTGACGACGACTTTGCCTTCACCGGTTGTGATCGATTCAATCTGCACGGGAGGCAAGGCGGGCGTTTCCAATTGACGGCGTGAACCCACGACAAATCGCCCGAGATATTCTCCTGCCGTCAGTCGGACGCGGATCCGTGTCCCTGACGATTTCAGCAGTAGTTCAAAGTCGCCCGCCGATAGCTTATCGAGGACCAGCATTCCTTCTTTGACGCTGAGATTGCTGAAGCGATCCACCACATAGGTATCACCGCGAAGTTCCAGCAACGACACTTCGCTTCGTTCCGGCTTATTGCCGCCACTGCGCGGCAGATAAGGTAGTGACAGTGCTTCGCCGACCCGACCATGCAGCGTTTGCGAATAGGTATGTTCGTCCGATCGCAAGTACCATGAGTGCGACGTTCCTTCGGGGCCGGTGGCCGCAATCGAGGCAATGTCGACCAGAGAGCCCAAAGCAATACGACCTGCAGGGTCGGTCTTCAGCACGACATTGAACGGATGACGGAAATCGCGATGCTTGACCGCGAATGAGACCGGTCGCGAGGCGCGGGATTCGCCAGTTTTGCCTCGTATTTCCAGGATGTATCCCGCGGCGGCCTTCAGCAGATGCAGGTCTTCGACTTTTTCCGTGCGGTCAATCTCATTGAGCGCGAACGTGTCGCTGGCGGCAAGATCGATCTTCTGTCCGCCGGTGCTCAGGCGTTTGACCTTCGCGGTCAATGCAAATGAGATCGCTGCCAGACGTGCCGGGACTTGGAATTCATGTGTGGATTCGCGGTCTTCGAACAATTTGAAGTCGGGAATCTCTTGAGAGGACGCGATGCCATCAAGATCGGTGCTCGTCATGGTGAGCTTCACCTCTTCGAGCAGCTTCAAGGAGACGGGGGTTCCGTTCAGTCCCAGACTGGGGCGAATCACGACTTCGGCGGTCTTGCGTTTCAGCAGCGATTCGCGATCGACGTAGATCCCGGCGGTCAAACCATAGTTTTCGCCTTCGTGGATGAACGTATCGAGTGACGAGAATTCTCCGCGCGAGATCACGATGGGCTGAGTCACCGGTGCCGCGCTGAAGGGGACTACGATTGTTCCATCCTTCGACGCCGTGAACTCATGACCGGCCATCCAGAGGGAAGCGTCATTCACCTGCTTATTTTGTTCGTCAAGAATCGTAAAGACTTGCCCGGCGCTGCCGGTTCGTACCAGATGGCGAAGTCGGCCTTTGCGGATCAAGGCTCGACTGCTGCGGCCGTTTCCGATGAAGTCGACGACATAGACACCCGGCTTGGTCAATTGCGGAAATTCATACTTTCGGGCGACTCGACGTAGTGGAGCCTCGTTGTACGAGTATGTCTTTTCGACGTTTGCCACCAGGCCGTCCAAGTTCACGTCGGTATCGACTTCTCGCAAATGTTCTCGATAGTAGTTTCGCGTATTCACCTCGAAGACTTTGACGATCAGCGTGCCGACATTTTTGACGTTCAAGTCCAATGTCGCTGCTTCATCAGGACTGAATTGCGTTTTGTTTGTGGGAACAAAGTCGATATCGATCCGTTCCTTGAGTTGCTGGAACAGTTCGGGAGGAAGCAGAGAAGCCCACTGCTCCGGCTCGCCTAACCCGTTGACAATTTTTGTTTCGGCGAACAGATGTCGTAGATAGATGTCGTTGACGTAGGGTTCAAAGGCTTTGGCATTCGCGGCATCGATGAAGATTTGCGAGAGATAGGCTCGAACCAGGGGTTCATCGTTGCCAATGGGAGCAAGCAAGGTTGCTCCTCCATAATTGGAGTTCAGATCGCAGGCGTAACGCTTGAGGTCATCGGACTCCTGCATCGCCTTCGACAGATAGCCGACATGACGAGGCAATTTGAGATACTCGATCAGCAGTTGCTGGTTGTACTGACCTCGCAATTGACCGAGGACCAGCCGGTGATAGAGCACGTGCGCTTTCAGTGAGTTGTGAACGGGGGCAAGCCGATTTGCGAATGCGGTCAGGCGATTCAGATACGCTTCCAGCAACTTGGGATCGTGTCGCCACCCTTCATCAGCGCCGGGTTGGAGCTTTGTCAGATAGGCAACCACAAAGTTCTGTTGATCCAGCAGGTCTGGCAGCAGCTTCAGCATTTCTTCAAGCTGGGTCAGCAGTAGCTGACGATGGATGCCCATCGAACCGAAACCGCCGGAGTTCGGATAATGGAAGTCATCCACGACCAGTTTGACGAGAGTGTCGTAATCGGGACGCTGCAGTCGCGAGATGTAGTTGCGGCGGCGATTGGGGTTCATTGCCGCTTGTGACAGCCAATCCAGTGCCGAGTCTTCGAAGGCGTCCAGATTGTCGACGGAGTGTCCGTCCGCGCGCTTCGTGTATTCATCGCGGCTGATATTCTTTTGATCGAGGGCCATTGGCAGATTGGGTTCGACTCCCAATTGCTCGCGCTGGTGTCCGTAGTGCAAACCCAATCGCTGTCGAAGATAGTTCAGCGAATCCTCGGGATTTTTCTCATAGCTCAAGAGGGCGAGTCGTGTTTGGATTTCAGTCAGTCGCGCGGACTGCCCATGCCGCTGGTGCCATGTCGCAAACAGCTCGCGGACTTTTCCGAATTGCTCGGTGTTCAGATAGTGCAGGGCGTGAAAGTAGTAGTAATCCTCGGTGCCGGGGACCAGTTGCTTCAGGACGGCAGTGCGATCGGGAGCCAACGAGAAGTCTTCGACGAACTGAATCTCACCGCCAAGTCCAAATGAAGCCATCGCCAGCAATAAAAATCCCGCGGGAAGGATGCGGCGCATATTTAACTCCTGTCGAAGTGAGGACTTCGGGCTATAGGCCCGGCGATGTGTATCTCGGCGACTCGATTGAGGCGTGAAAGCCTGCGGTGTTATGACGTCTGTGACGTGCCGGCATACAGAAAGTTCCCACTTTTGTCCCCAGTACGGAGGGACGACCCTTTCGAGTGCCAACATGGGTGCAGTCGTTTCGTAGTGGTCAACTGAGAGCAGGAGAGGGGGTATAGACATCGTTGGGTTCTGCTTCCTTACGATTTGGCAGAATTTGTCAGTCCATGGCAGGGTTTTGGGGGTTTTGGAAGATTTGCCCCTTGAAAACAAGGGAAATCGCGAAAGGTACTGACAAATGCGAGCCTTCCTGACATCGGACTGGCAGTTCGGCGCGGTCTCTGACCCCGCCGAAACGTGTGACCGGAGGTCTCCTTATTCCCTGGCGCCGAAACAGCGCCTGAAAGTGCCCGGGACTGGAGACCTTCGGTCGGCGGTTTCGGCGGGGTCGGGAGACCCGCGCCGAACAAGAGGGGAGGATGCTTTCTCTGAGTTGTCATGTGAACCCAGATGATAAGTGGGGTTGTGTGTTGTTGGGCCAGGGGGCTTACGCCCCCCTCAGAAATGAGGTGGGGGCAACGTGGTCGTTGTGGTCATCAACTGAGGAACAAGAACCTCTGATCTTCCGCTAAGAGAGCGGCCCAGAGGCGTGTCCGTTGGTTACGGTACACCTGCGACTATTGTCGTGAGGAGGATTGTCCCTTTTGTTGTGCGCTGAACAAGATGGTGTTTGGAAAACTCGGGATCTTTCTTCGAAGATTTTACTGACAAATTTTGACACCCCAGGACAGTTTTTGACATTGGGGGACAAAACAGCCCTGTTTTTGGCGGTTTTCCTCAAAAAAGTGCATGTTTACTGACAGTTGCTTTTGGCGACTGAAGGTCGGTCTGAAAAGTGCTCGAGTGCCGGTGAAGAGAGTTCGCAAGCCGCAAGTTGCGGTGACACGAGGGCCGAGGGGAATCCACTGGCAAAAGAGATTACCGCCATGCGTCAAGTGGTGTTGGCACTGGGTGTCCGAAGCGGCCAACCAGTGGCACATCTCTCGTGTATCGAGGCAAATAGTTCGTTCACGACGTTGCCCATCCAGGCGAAAAGATCGCTCGAGAGGGCGATTACGCTGAACGAAATCTCGCTTTTCTACGTTAGGGGAATCTGATGGTATTCCAACGCCCATTCGCGCATGAATCGGACCGAGGTCGGCGTGATGCAATAGACGACCAAGAGTGGGTTATCAATCGTTCCGAGGTACTGTCTTAGCAGCGGGTTGGTATCCCAGATTTCCTGCAGCAAATTGCGATCGGTTACGATCTCGGCCACACCTGTAATTCGGACCTGATCGTGAGTGGCGTCGAGATAGCAGAGTTCGACTTTTGGATTCGCCGCGATCTCGGCGGTCTTGTGATACGACTTCAAATTGGCGACATACACGACGAATCCATCGGTTCGCACCGGCGAAACCGGCCGCAGTCTTGGCTGATCCCCATCCATTGTTGCCAAATAAGGAAATCGATCTGACTGGACGACGCGCAAGGCCAGTGCGGGAAGTTCCGCTGGGTCGACGGCAGCAACGGGGGGGCTTCGTCATTGAATTTGATCCTCTCTGTGTACGACTTCAGGATGCACGGGTCTCATAGATCAACATCGCTTGTACTGACTGAATCCTTTTCAGTCATCCACCGAAACCGAATGCTGAATTGCGAGAGCCCGAATCGTAAATCGATCGTTTCACTCTTTCAGGAAGATTAAGGTATCGTAATCTGATTAATGACAATGGCGAATTACTTCCAGTACTTTATCAGATGTTGCCAATCACTGCGGAGGAAGGCTACCATCGGGCAGCCACCCTCGCCGCACAGGTTTCGCCAGTGAATCACCGATAAATCAGCACCATCGGTTCTCGCCCGCGAAGGCAATTGCTCATGCCGAAAATCCTGATCGTTGATGACTCCGCTCTCGACCGCCGATTAGTCAGCGGCCTGCTGGAAAAAATTCCGGGGGTTGAAATCTCGCTGGCCATCGACGGGCTGGATGCCTTCGCCGTCATCCAGAGAGACCCGCCCGATGTTGTCCTGACCGACTTGGACATGCCTCGAATGGATGGGTTGGAGCTTGTCAGTCGTCTCAAAGATTCACTTCCGGCAATTCCGGTCGTGTTGATGACTGCGGCTGGCAGTGAAGAAGTCGCGGTGAAGGCGTTGCAGGCGGGGGCTGCCAGTTATGTCTCGAAGAGGAATCTCTCCAATGAGCTGTGGAATACTTTGGCGCACGTCCTGCGAGTTTCGCTGGAGCGTCGCAATCAGGCGCGGGTTCTGAATCGCCTGCAACTGTGGGAAACAGACTTCTCGATCGAGAATGATCTGGAACTCATCACGGCCCTGTCGACTTACCTGATGCAAAGCTTCAACGGTTTGCAAATCTGTAGTACGGCAGAACAATTGCGGGTCGGCGTGGCTCTCGATGAAGCCCTGCTCAACGCCTATTTCCACGGCAATATGGAAGTCTCGTCGAAGCTGCGCGAGACGAACTATCACGAGTTCTTCGATCTTGCGGAGCGTCGATCAAAGGAGTCTCCCTACAAAGAGCGACGCATTGGGGTTTCCGCCAAGTACTCGCATGTGGAGGCGACCTTTACGATTCGCGACGACGGGCCGGGCTTTGATATCGCCAGCTTGCCCGACCCACGCGATCCGATGTATCTGGACCGACCGCACGGGCGGGGATTGTTGTTGATGCGCACGTTTCTGGACGAAGTGCGCTACAACGAGCGTGGCAATGAAGTCACGCTCGTCAAACGAGCCAGTCACATCGCGCGCTGAATTGGATCGCGACCCGTGATCAGGCGTGATGGCCTGCAGGCAGTTCCGCAGTCTGCTCATCTTCGTGCATCCATCGCACCAGGAGCGGTGACAGGGCGAGTAGCACCAGACCTGAGATGCAGCCAGCAATGGCGATCTTGCCGAAGACATCTCCGTAGACATTGACCGTGTCGAGTGGCAGACTTCCTCCCGCCCCTCCCCCTTCATGAATCCCCGTTAACCCGGCAATCATTCCTGCGAGGTAGTTTGAAAACGCCGTGGCGAGGAACCAGGCCCCCATGACTGTGCTGACCATTCGCGCGGGGGACAATCTCGTCACCATCGACAGGCCGACCGGCGACAAACAAAGCTCGCCTGTCGTCTGCAGAATATAGCCCAGCAGCAACCACTGCATCGCTACGATACCTACAGTAGATGAAGTCTTGGCCCCCATCCAAAACGCGCCAAACCCTGAGCCAAGTAGCAGCAAGCCCAAGGCAAACTTGATGGCGGTATTCGGCTCCAGTCGCCGTTTGCCAAGGAATGTCCAGACGAACGTCAATGGCAGGCCCAACAGCAGAATCCCCATCGGATTTACTGCCTGAAAGATGCTGGCTTTGACTTCCTTGCCGGCCAGCTTCATGCCGACTAATTGCTCGGTGACAACGACATCTTTCAATGCTGGCTGCAATTCTTTCGCGAGCAGTGCTCGCTGCAGATTCATTGTCTGTTGCTGCGGCTTCTGGTCATGGTCGCCGGCGGGGGCTGAATCCGATTCAGCTGGGCTTTCGGTCGCAGGCGATGCTTTCTTCTCAGTCGGCTTGTCCACTGCCTTCAATGCCGCTTGGTCAACCTCCGCCTGGATGTCCACATTCGTGGCGTCCTCCGGGGCGGTCGCTATTGTTTCGCGGGCGACCGTGTGAGCCAGGTCAATCATCTTCAAGTTCCAGGTCCGCCCGTCAATCTTGCGTCCCAGCAGCGCGGAATTGATCGGCAGACGTTCGAGCTTCTGGCCGACATCCGCCGCCGTCAAAACTCGTCCGCCAATAATTCGATCGACATTGCGATCCGTAAAGTTATTAACCGAACTGCCTGCCTGTTCGAAGAACGACCAGAAGAGCATTGAGAAGAACATGAGGGTCAGTACGACGTACATTCGCTCTCGCTCGACGCGTTCCGCTCTCACAGCGTCTGCGACCAGCAGCAACAACGCTGCGCCTCCAAACAAACTGAGCAACAATCCCGCGACCTTGGAGTTTTGAATCAGGATGGCGGCGACAGGAACAGCGGCGGCAGTCCCCAGATAGATGGCCGCATCGGCCCGAAGCCAAGGAAGCAGCACGATGAAACCCACCACAATCATGAGGATGATCGCGGACTCTGACTGCGCGACAACGACATGTTGAATGAGCATGATCGCTGCGATGACTGCCAAATAGAATGATTGCAATTGCGGCTGTAATTGGGGAACCGCAGTCTCCTTAAGCCGATTTGCATTTCTGACCTCGCCCACATGTTCTGGCAGTCCGCCGCCCGCCAATGCAGCGATGGTGATAAACGCCGCGACGACCAGTGCGATTCCAACAGGAGCATTCACAATTAACTGAGTTGGATCGCTGGCATGGAACCAGACCATGCTTCCCGCAGTTCCCAGTGCCGTTAGTCCGATGAGGATCTGAGAAAGTCGACGATCGGCGACAAACGTAATCAGCCCGCTGAGCATTCCAATGGTGGCCAACCCAAAGCCGTAGTGCCAGCCAAACGTCTCTCCGACGTAACCACAAATCAGCGGCGACATGGCAGCGCCCAGATTGATACCCATATAGAAAATCGTGAAACCGCTGTCGCGACGAGGGCTTCCAGGGGGGTACATCGCGCCCACCATGGTCGAGATATTCGGCTTGAAAAAGCCGTTACCACAGATCAGCAATCCCAACGCAACCGAGAATGCCGTTTTGTCTTCGATGGTCATCAACAAGTGACCTGCGGCCATCAACATGCCGCCCAGAATGACGGCTCGCCGCGAGCCAAGGAGCTTGTCGGCGAGCATGCCGCCAATAAATGGTGTCGCATAGACGAGAGCCGTGTAGGCTCCATAGATCGCGTAGGCGGAGTTGTCGTCGAGCTTCAGGAAGCCCTTGGTCATGTAGAAGACCAGCAGCGACCGCATCCCGTAATAGGAGAACCGCTCCCACATTTCGACGAAAAACAGCAGAAACAACCCGCTGGGATGTCCCATGAAGGTGGGAGTGGTCGTACGCGGCAACGTGGTTTCTGTCGACATGCAGCCCTCTTCGGCAAGTACGAGTCGGATCGAGCGAGCGCTTGGAAAAGGGATTGGAACGGATCGTAACTCCCGTTTCCAGTCAGGCTTGGGCTTTCCTGGCGGGCGACTGCCTGTGTGGCAGTTCCAGCCGATGTTGCGAACGTTATGGCGACTTTGGGCGAAAATGCCCAGTAAAGCGGAAACCTTGGACTTTACGCATTTGACCGTTTGAAATAATTTCCGCCCACTTGCTGACTGGAATCAGCTACCACCGCCTTTCAAAGAAGGAGTTTTGGATGCGCAAGTTTGGTGTATGTCTCGCGTTGATGGGTGCCGCCGTTGGAATGACGGGTTGCGGCATGCAGTTCGGCAGCTCGTCCTCGTCGCGCGGTGGCATCGCGGTGGTGGATCTGGATAAGGTAGCCGCCGAAACCAACAAAAGCTTCGAAATGAAGGAGCAGTACGAGCTTCAAGAAAACTCGTACAAGCAAGCTCTGCTCAAGTTCCAGGCCGATGCCACTGCCAAGTTGCAAGAGAAGGTCAAGGATCTGCAAGACAAAGGTGACGAAGTCACTGACGAAGCCAAGCGTGAAGTTGGCCAGTTCCAACTGAACGCCAACAAGGCGTTGGCTCAGGCTCAGAATGCCGCCGGATCCAAGCTGGGTGTCTATAAGCAAGAGCAAATTGCCAAGTTCCGCGCTGAACTGAAGCCGATTCTGCAAGAAGCGGCCGCGAAACGAGGTCTGGCGATCGTTATTCCGAAGAACGACGGCCTGTTGCTGGCTGTTGATCCCGGTGTCGATATCACCGATGACGTGATCAAGGCTTACCGTGAAAAGAAGCCAGCTCCGTCGGCCCCAGCCGCAAAGGCTCCTGAAGCTGCGAAGGCACCTGCCCGAACGGCCGCAAAGGCTCCTGAAGCTGCTCGCGAATAGTTAGAATTCGTCGTTGATTCGTCAACACGATGGTAATTAGTGTGCCTCCGACGGTCCCCGTCGGAGGCCGCTTGTTTGATATGTGCAACCGCACCTCGCTCGGGTGCCCAACCGAATCCCGTTTCGTCGAGAATACTCTCGCGATGCCAGCATCCCCCTTTTGCCGCTTATCGATCAACCTTGCGAGGTTGGTGCTGTGTGCATGGGTATGCCTGTCCCTGGTCAATGTCGCGTGGCCACAAGGCGCTGCGCCCACCACCACATTGCAGCCGATTGCCGAGCAGCCCGCTCCATCACTTCCAGCGGCCGGTCACTCCGTCACCGTTCGTGGCCCCTGCGATCCCGACTATTGGATTGTCAGCTCTCGTTGCTGCAAGCAACAGCTCGAGTGCAATCAGAACTGCAACTTCGGCGTCTACCGCTTCGACGGTCCGGGGGCAGGTCGAGCGAGCAGTCTCGACGAATTGTACGCATCGCTGCAGCCGGGAGTGCCAGTGTGCTTCATGGTCCACGGCAGCTTTGTCGTTTGGGACTCGATGTTGCGGGACAGTGCCGGAACTTATCGTTGGCTGCGGAACGCCGCACCGGACCGGCCTGTGCAGATGATCTTTTTCACGTGGCCCAGCGATGACACATCGACGTGGATCCCCAATTCGATCGATACAGCTGATGCTCGGCGGCTCGGACGCATGGCGGGTTTGAATTCCGTTTACCTGGCTGAGTTGATCTCGCGAGTGCCAGATTCACACCCCATCAGCTTGATCGGGCATAGCCACGGGGCTCGCATGGTCTCGGCGACACTGCATCTGCTGGGAGGTGGTTGCGTCGAAGACCGTTATTTTGTCGGCGGGAAGCACAACCATCAGCGGATTCGTGCGGTCCTGGCCGCGGCTGCAATGGATCATGACTGGTTTGACCCTGGCGAGCGTTATGACATGGCCTTGTGCCGCGCCGAGTCAATTATCAATCTACGCAATCGTCACGATTTCCCGCTGATTTTTCACCCGACGCATCAATTGTTCGCCAGTCGCTCGCTTGGCCGCGCCGGCGTCACGTGGTTCGATCAGTGGCGACTGGGGCAGGATGTCTGCCGGATTGTCGACTGTGATGTCACGTCGTTGATCGGCTGTCGTCACGTCTGGCCTCATTACTATCGCCAGCCATCGATCGCCTGTGCAATCCGGCACCATGTCTACTTTGACGATGACATCCAGCGGTGACGACCCGCCGAAAAGTGGCTCGTCAGTCGCACTTAGTCACGACTTCGTCATAGACTGCTCGCTCCCCGCGTCTGGGATGTCTGAGCTCTCGTCATTTCATGGTCAGCAAGGTGTCGTGTGTCGTTTCTGCAGCAAGTTTCCACGCTGACGGGCTTCCTGCACTGGGGGATCGTCCTGGGCGTGATGATCCGCGTCGTCATGAAGCGTCCGGCGACGGGAGTGGCGCTGGCGTGGTTGCTGATCGTTTCATTGTTGCCTGCGATCGGCATTGTACTTTACATCCTGGTCGGCGAGCGTCGCATTGGAGAGAGGCGTGCAAAACGTATCGCGCGCTTGCGGACCAGCTACCAGGAGATCTCCGACATCGCCGTCCGCGATCTGCTGACCAATGTCGACTGGAGCAAGCATCCTCATATTGCCAGCGGAATGGCTCACCTCGGTCGATCTATGGCAGGCAGCCTCACAGTCTGCGGCAGTCGATTGGAGCTGTTTGCCGACTCGGATTCGATTCTAAAAGCGATTGCCAGGGATATTGATGCGTCACGGAAGAGTCTGCTGATTGAGTTTTACATCTGGAACGAAGGCGGCTTGGCCGACGAAGTCTTGGAGGCACTCATTCGCGCCGCAAAACGCGGAGTGCGCTGCCGATTGCTGGTCGACGCGATTGGCGGTCGGCCCTGGTGGAAGGGGCAGCAACCCCACAGGTTGCAGGAGGCGGGCGTTGAACTGCGGCCAGCGCTCCCTGTGGCAATTGTCCCCGCGATTGGTGGTCGATCCGACCTGCGCTTACACCGCAAGATCGTCATCATCGACGGCGAAATCGCCTGGACCGGCAGCATGAATCTTGTCGACCCGAGCTGCTTCAAACAGAGCTCGGGCGTGGGACAATGGGTGGATGCGATGGTTCGCGTACGCGGTGCCGTCGTCGCTCCATTAGCGGCCACGATGATCGGCGACTGGATGCTGGAAACGGGCGATCCGATTCATGCGCTCATCGAAAGTGCGGAATTGGCGCTGATCAAACCAGACGGTCCCGCCGACATCCTGGTTGTCCCTTCGGGGCCCGGTGAGACCGCTGACGGTTTGCTGCAGCTACTGCTGGCTCTCATCAATTCCGCCGAAAAAGAACTCGTGTTGACGACCCCTTACTTTGTGCCGGACGAGTCCCTTCTGCGGGCGGTCCGGGGTGCGGCTGGGCGCGGTGTTAAAGTGTCGCTGATCGTTCCCGAGAAGGTGGATTCATTCCTGACCCGCTTCGCTAGTCGTTCTTATTACGACGATTTGCTGGACGTTGGTGTCGAGATTCATCTCTTTCGAGGCGGCCTGCTGCACACGAAGTCGATCGTTGTCGACCGAAGCATGTCGATGTTTGGGACCGTGAACCTGGATATGCGCAGCTTGTGGCTGAATTACGAAGTGTCGCTATTTGTCTTCGACCGAGAATTTGCGGAAACCTTATCCGAACTGCAGCAGCGCTATCTCGGCGAATCAGTTCGACTGGACCCTGAAACCTGGAAACAACGTCCCTTTCAACATCGACTGCTGGAGAACTCGTTGCGTCTGGTCAGCCCGCTGCTATGACAAGGTTGCCCTCGTCAGTAGTCGAGTCTCTTACTCAATTTCGCTGCGGCCCAGTTAACGTTTCTGCGTGACTGCGGTCATCTGTCCAATGGTTTGTGATGTCATCCCGAGTGGCTACGGTTGAAAGGTGGATTCGTCGTGAATCAGGATCCGATCGATGCCGGCAAGCCAATCGCGATGCAGTCCTGGGTCTGGTCGCAGCATTGGACTGAGATGTTGTTCCTGCATTGGCGAGTCGACCCGGCCACCATTCAGGCGTGCCTTCCTGAACCGGTGACCGTGGCTACCTACGATGGCTCGGCTTGGGTCAGTTTGGTGCTATTCCGATTGAGAGTCCGTCCACGTTGGCTGCCCTTTGTGCCATGGATCTCAAGCCTGGTGGAAGTAAATCTTCGCACCTATGTCACGTGCAATGGACAACCGGGGATCTGGTTCCTGAGTGTCCACGCGAACAACCGGCCCGCGATGGCTCTGGCTCGGTTGCTGACTCCGCTACCCTATGAGCACGCGGCAATGCAGTACGATAGCATTGGAAATCAACGTCTGTTTCAAGCAGAAGCTGGTTCCCTCAAGCCACTTTGTGATCTGGCATTCTGTCCGAGCGGATCGCAGGTTGAATGTCGAAAAGACTCATTAGACGAATGGCTACTGGAGCGCTATCGACTCTTCATCGATTCCGACAAAGGATTGATGCGAGCAGAGGTTGCCCATCCCAGATGGGTCGTTCAACACGTTGCTGTTGAGGCGGCTGTCAACAACTTCGGCCGCAACATTGGGCTGAATCTACTACTCGTTCCCGATGTGGCCCATTTCTCGATGGGAGTGAATGCTCACTTCGGTCCGTTTCAGCCCGTGCCGCTTAGCGACTCGAATGAGCCGCTGCAGCGATGCTTCCCGCGTACTGAACCAGCTTCCGAATCACCTCGTCCGCTTTACCAGAATCGGCTGACAGTTCATCGAGGTGCTTGACGATCGCGGAACCGACAATCGCACCATCAGCCAATCCGCGAAGTTGCTCGACTTGATCAGGACGACTTAACCCAAAGCCGACCGCCAGGGGAAGCTTGGTCTGCGTACGAAGTGTCTTCAACATGTCGGCCAGTTGCGGAGCAAGCTCGGCTCGGGCACCTGTTGTCCCCGCCACCGCGATGCAATAGACGAAGCCGCTGGCGTTCTTCAAGATACGAGCGGAACGGGCAGGGGGGGTTGTGGGAGCGATCAATTGGATCAGGTCCATATTGCTGCCGGTCACGAGTTGCTGAAACTCGTCGGCTTCGTCGCCAGGCAGATCAGGAACAATCAAGCCTGCGAATCCTGCGTCGGCGGCTTGTCGCACGAACTCGAGTGTGCCAATCCGGAAGATGATCGCGTACGACACCATCGCAACCAGCGGCGTCTTGATCTTCTGAGCAACCGGCTTCAGCGTGGAAAAAATGGCAGGGATCTGCAGTTTTTTCCCTAAGGCCCGCGTATATGACGCCTGGATCACCGGTCCATCGGCGATGGGATCGCTGTACGGGAATCCAATTTCGATCAAGTCGGCTCCCGCTTTGGAAAGCTCTTCGACCAGTCGCGCGGTCATAGCCAGATCTGGATCGCCCGCCGTCAAAAATGGCATGAACGCCATTTGCTGTTGTTTCTGGCGAGCGGCAAAGACATCGGCAATACGGGAAGGTGAAGGCACCGGATCTCTTTCAAATGTGATTGTCTGCAGGGCGTCAATCTTGCGTAGGTTATGCTTCAGCATAACTCGCCTTCCAACTTTGAAGGCAACCGGCGATGCGAACTAAACCAAGAGTTATGCTGAAGCATAACCTACGGGAATTAGAGGTCTTGGCCAGTCAATCTCGCGACCTCGTTCACGTCTTTGTCACCTCGACCTGACAGGCAGACGACAATGATATCGTCGGGATCACGTTTGCGGGCACAATCCATGGCGTAGGCGATCGCGTGCGAGCTTTCGAGCGCCGGCAGAATCCCTTCCGTGCGAGCGACCAGAGACACCGTTTCCAATGCTTGGTGGTCGCGAACGCTCACATAGTTCACGCGACCGGAATCGCGCCAGTAGCTGTGCTCGGGACCAACGCCCGGATAGTCGAGTCCCGCCGAGATCGAATGCACATCCATCGTTTGGCCATCGGGATCTTGCAGCACATAGCTGTAGCTGCCATGCAACACGCCCTTGGTTCCGTAGGTCAGAGTGCTGGCATGTTCGCCCGGCTTGTCGCCACGGCCACCCGCTTCGACACCGGTTAATTGAACGCCGCTGTCATCCACGAACGGATAGAACATCCCGGCCGAGTTGGATCCGCCCCCAACACAAGCAATTACCTCATCGGGGAGTCGGCCAACTTTGTCCAGACATTGCTGGCGAGATTCGCGACCAATTACAGATTGGAAGTCGCGGACAATCATCGGGAAGGGATGGGGTCCGACGACGGATCCCAGGATGTAATGCGTGTCTTCCACGGACGACATCCAGTCTCGCATCGCTTCGTTGATTGCATCGCGAAGCGTTCGCGATCCGCTAGTGACAGGTCGCACTTCGGCGCCCATCGTACGCATGATGAAGACGTTCAGCTTCTGGCGGCGGATGTCTTCTTCGCCCATGTAGACCACGCAGGGCAGACCGAATCGAGCACATGCGGTTGCGGTGGCGACTCCGTGTTGTCCGGCACCGGTTTCGGCGATGACGCGTTTCTTGCCCATTCGCAGGGTCAGCAGCGCCTGGCCCATGGTGTTGTTGATCTTATGAGCACCCGTGTGATTCAGGTCTTCACGCTTGAAGTAAATCTGGGCTCCGCCGCACAGTTCGGTCAGCCGTTCCGCGAAGTACAGCGGATTAGGGCGACCGACGAACGTCTGCATCAATTCATCGAGGCGTTGATTGAAGGCGGGGTCCGCCTTCGCACTGGCATACTCAATCGTCAGTTCCTCGAGAGCATGCATGAGAGTTTCGGGAACAAATCGCCGCCCGAATTCACCAAAACGCCCTTGAGCGTCAGGAACGTTGGAGCTGGCTCCCATTTTCACCGCAGTATTGGACATGAAAACTCTTTTTCTGATTCTCGAAGCAGGACAGCAGCCGTCGGTATCCGCGATTATTCATGGGTCGCCACCCGAGGTCAACGCGCTCGGGAAAACTCGCTGTCTCAAGGCTGCGGCTTGGGGCCAGGCTTCCGATTATTCGCCCGTGGATCGACAGGCGCAGGATATTGCCGCAGCTTTTGACGAAGTTCCGCCACCACTTCCGGCAATTCGGAAGCGTAGTTGCGAGTTTCCAAGGGATCCAACTCATAGTCGTAGAGTTCAAGAGCCGCGTCCTCTTCTTTTTCATCAGTTCTTCGCCACTCGACGAATCGAAATCGTTCGGTTCGGATCGCTCGACCCAAGCGGGCATTGGGGTAGGCGTGGAACGCATGCTCGCGAACCCGTGCCTCAGAGTTTTTCAGGACCGGAACCAGACTTTTCCCATCAAGTGGCTGAGGTACCTGAGGCGCGGGGAGAGCCGCAAGTTCGGCCAAAGTGGGAAAAAGATCGACGCTTTCTGCCAGTTGCCGTGTCGAAGAATTGGCCGCTGTGACGCCTGGAGCACTGATCAGCAAGGGAATTCGGGTCGCCTGCTCGTAATTAGTGTGCTTGGTCCAGATGCCCAAATCTCCCAGGTGGAACCCATGGTCACCCCACAGCACCACTATTGTATTGGATGACAGTTCGAGCCGATCCAATTCCTGCAGAACCTTGCCGATTTGAGCGTCAACATAACTGGTGCTGGCGTAGTAGCCGTGAATGAGCTGACGTTGTAGATCCGGATCGAGCGGACCTCGTTCGGGGACGGGAAGGTAATTGGTGATCTCACCGCCGCGTTTGCCGGCGACTGGCGGTGAACCCACAGGCAATGCTTGATGTTTGGCGAGAATGAATTGTGAGGGATCGTGCAGATCCCAATATTTCTTGGGAACGCTGAAGGGCAGATGAGGGCGGGCAAAGCCGACCGCCATAAAAAACGGGATCCTCTGTTCGTCACGACGCTTCTTCGCTGCTTTCAAACGCTGGACGGTTTCCATCGCGACGCGACCGTCGGCATAGGCGTCATCATCAACGACCGGCGACTCAAAGGCCGCTCCGCGCGGCAGGGTTCCGATCGCTCCGAGCATTCGATTCTCAAAGAATGCTTCTTCGCGCGTCAACTGACCGCCGGTGCTGGCCGGGTCAACGTACTCAATCACCTTGTCTTTGAAATGAGGCACGCTAAACGAATCGGGATCTCCCAGATTTCCATGTCCGATGTGAAACACTTTGCCAAGAGATTCAGTGTGGTAGCCGTATCGCGCAAAGTATTGCGGCATCGTCACCGCATCAGGAACGACATCACGTAGACGACTGCCAAGTCCGTAAAGCCCCGTCGAAGTCGAATGCGCTCCGAGCATCAACGTGAATCGCGACGGCGCGCAGACCGCCTGATTGCAATACGCGAGATCGAACCGTATCGACCGAGTTGCCAGCGAATCAATATTTGGCGACTTCGCCAGTGGGTCGCCGTAGCAACCCAGTGCGGGTTTCAGATCGTCAACTAGAATCAACAGAATATTTGGTCGCTCAGCCGCACAAAGTTGCATCACACTGAGCAACAACCAGCACGAGAAAAGAGCCGAAAGTCTTAGCATCAATGGTGGGCACTAGAAATGATCGAGCGTTTTGAACAGGGCTGCGTTTCCCTTGTCCAAAGGTTATCGTCAATCGGCTGATCTGTGAACTGTGTGTTGTGCAAAGAAACACCCCATGAAGGCGTGGCAATACATTCGACGACATTTCGTCAGAATCGTAATTTGTGCGGTTCTGGCGCTGGCGTCTTTCTGGGCTGTGGGTGTCTACGCCAATTATCAGCGAGAACAGCGGATCGCAAAGCGAATTGAATCACTTGGCGGGATAGCAGGCTTTCGATACTGCGGTCTGGACTGGCTGCCACTGCTGACCAATGAGGACCGGCCGTTTCTTGACCGCATTGTATGGATTGATCTTACTGGTTCACCCGACCCACCGCTTTCGGACGTTGGCTCGCTCACGAATCTCGAAGACCTCCTGCTCAAGAGAGCCGGGGGCAACGATGCGGGACTGAAACATCTTAAGGGACTGACGAGTCTTAAAGTACTCAGCCTCAATGGCACACAAATCACCGATGGCGGACTAGAATCCATAATGGGATCGAAGCGACTTGAAGAGTTGTTCCTCAATGATACTCAAGTCACCAATGGAGGACTGGAACTTCTGAAGTGTTTGACCAAACTTAAGGTGCTCAGCGTAATCAATACGCAAATCACCGACGCAGGACTACAGCATCTCAATGGGCTGACCAGCCTTGAACTACTCTACCTGGTCGACACACAAACCACGGAGGCAGGCAGATCCAGTCTTCGCAAGTCGCTCCCGAACTGCAAAATCTATCCAGACCCATGATCGTTTGTTTGCATCCCAAGCGATCTTGGAGCGTCTGGGGATGAGATGACTTGACGTAACTTCCCGAATGACGTTTTCGGGGAGTTGTCGCAAGACTTTGAAGCACAAGCTTCTTAGAAGATTGGCCGAGGCGGGGTTCGAACCCGCACGGGATTTAACTCCCACCGGATTTTAAGTCCGATTGATGCTCCATCGCGGTAGCATGGCAAATACGCTGGGGTGATGCTTAAGAACCTGTGGTTTCAGCCAGTTACGTCGCTGGCTCTCCGAGTTGGCATTGTACTCACGTCGCCCTGACATGGCCAATGTTGTTACCATTGTGTTACCAATTCGCTTTCACAGTTTCGCATAACTTACCCTGCAATGGTTTCCAATCTTGCGATCTCGGCTTCCAAGTGGATTGATTCCACCTGAAACAGGCCAAGCGATGATATTTGATGCTCGGCAGCCGCAATGTCATGCGTAAAGAGTACAACGACTAAATCCTTCTTTGCGCGTGTGCAACAAACGTAGAATAGGCGTCTCGTCCTTTCAACGATGGTTTCCTTCCCCTCTTGCCTGTTCGCTTCATCTCGGTCTGATAGTGCCCGAATGCCTAGATATTTGTCGTAGGAGAACAGTGAGTGGGTTCCTTCATCATCGTCGAGGACGACAAGAACACGTTCGAATTCCGCACCCTTTATCCCTTGGTGTGTGGAGAACGGGGATTCGTCGTTGACGTATCCGTAATAGCCCCAAAATTGTGATGCCGCGCATGCGAGAAATGCGTCCATCGCTGCGACTTCTTTCGTCAACTCCTCTCCGTCAGCCTCGTCGTCGGCTGCCTCCATGTTGTCAACTTCCTCATCCTCATTTGGTGGCTTCAGATTGAGATACGACAAGATCCTTGGATCTAGCAATATGCTTTTGGACTCATGAAGCAGGCGTAGGACATCAGCATTTGTTGCCCCTGATCCGTGCTCCATCATCTTTTGCAAAGTACCTGCTAAGTGCCGCAACTCCGCGAGCAACTTAGCTACGTTAACTCCGCTCAGCATCTTGCGATCCAAGAGTGGCGATTGTCTGAGTACTTGCATCACCTCGAATTCTCGCCCATTCTTGGCTGCGTCCACAAGCGGAAGAACGAAGCTATTGAACGGGCGAACCGGCCAGGCACTGCCATCCAGAAATCCGTTTTTGAATTTCTCAGGGGCTCTATCATTCAGTGCCGAATACAATTCGCCGAAGCCGAGCCGGTTGGCGGCCATTCGATGGACGATGACTAGGAGCTTAACCTTGTCACCGTGCAGCCATTCGGGATCATCATTGTTATCCGCGATCCACGCGCGAACCTGCGCTATACGTTGGTCGCGTCTTTCATCAGCCGGAAGTATGAAGATATTGGCGCTGCCAATCACGCTTACCTGAGCATTTTCAGGTCCCGTCATTCGCCCTCGCGTTTGCTCCAGGCCGTCGCCGTCTCGCCTGATTGCGTTAGCGACAGTGAGCACTGAGGTTGGACACCGGAAATTCTCGGCCTTCGTGATCGTGACCCAGCCATCAGCCGCTGGGATCTCCCCGATTCCTGTCTGATAAATGCGCTGCATCGAATCGCCAAAGAAGCCCAGACAAAACCGATCTCCAAGTTCCCTATCCACCGCTGTTAGAGCCGCCACCACGTTTTCGGTCGTATCTTGACTCTCATCAACGAACAGAAATGGAAACTGTTGAACTAGAAGAATTCTCATCAGTGGGCGTTCAACGAGGATTTGCGGCACCATTTTGATAATGTCGTCGTGCCCCAAGATGCCGTTGATATAATCACTTCCGGTGCCGTACGTGAACGATCGGACGCGGCCAATCCGCGCCCGCTGCTGCTCGTATCGAACTATATCGCTCTGGTTCTTGTCGCGAGTGCGTTGCTGCACACGCGGGCCGAAAGAGGCTGCAGCTTGCCTCAATTCGACGAGCTTTTCGTCAATTCGTCTTGTCACCCAATCTTGGATATCGGATTGGAAAGTACGAACGAGTGACCAGAGGAAGCTGTGAATCGTTGAAACATGAACAAGAGGGTTGTTCCCTACGTCTGCCCATATCTCACCGGCGGCGATTTCGGTGTATGTGATGCAGGCAGCCTTTTGGTGGCGGAGCTTTAGCCGTTCGCCGTGTTTGGCGAGGATCTCGGTCAGTCCCTTTATCAAAGATGTGGTCTTCCCAGATCCGGCCCCTGCAATCATCAAAAAGCTTTGCGGAGGCGTCGAATTCAAACAGCCGTAAAGGTCACGGTCCGCATCGGTATCCTTTTGTTGAGCACGACTGGTCATTCGGCTGCCTCCGCTGGTTCCAGAAGAGCAACCTCGTCGACCGCTGCCGCGCCCACAGGCTCAGTCAGCGAGACAGCCAGTTCAAGACTGACTTTGCCATTCAGCCACTGCAATCCCTCTTTGATGTACAAGGGAACGCTCCAACTCGTCGGCAACTCAGTCAAGACCCCCAAGGCGAATTTTGTTTTATCGAACGATCTTCCTGTCACTCGATTGTGAAGACCAGAAGCGAGATCAGCAGGAGTCGCAGGGTTTGTTCGCAACTTAAGACCGATATGACGCTGCGCCAGTGCCTGACACCAGTTTGCATTTGCAAGACCGAAATCCTCTTCAAGTGTTCGGCCGCACACCATTGCTGTCGATTCATTCCAAGTCAGATTGGTCGGAACTTGATAGGTCACACGGACTTTGAAGCCGTTGCCACCAGTTGCTTCCTGTACCTTGTCAGCCTCCTTTGCAGCGAGCAGCTCTGCGATCGTTTGTTTCTTCGGAAGCCACTGGATCAAGGTTTGGTTCGATGTGAGAGCACCTTCTTTGGAAGGCAGACACGTCTTACCTTTCTTGCGCACGGGGGGGTGATCCTCCTCGTCATTTGGGACCTCGAATTCCGTATTCTCATCTTCATTCTCTTCAGCAGCATTCGCTACAAGGTCGACACTATCCAGGTCAGTGATGACGAGGGCCACAAGACCGAGGAACTCGATCAATGACTTGAATCGGTGTCCGAACGCACCTCCGACCTCCAGGATGCTAAGGCACGCTGATCGCAAGGAAATGGCTTCCTTTTCAATCATAACAGGCAGCAAGAGCCGCTCGACATTGCCTTCGACCAGGATAGCAGCATCGGCGAAAAACAAATCACAGTGGGTGAGTTTCAGATATCGCCTAAGGAAGTCTCGATCGTCCGGGTTTTGATCATAGAATGCCGACAGGTTCAAGACCTCCGTGGTCTGCTCGCCACCGGTACTCTGTCGCCGGAAGTATCGTATGGGTTGAAAGCCTCTCTCGTACAGAATATGAGGCGAATGCGTGGTTACTACTGTCTGGCAATGGAAAGCACCGACGTCGTCGTCGCTCACTTTCACTAAGTCCAGCACATTTCGGATGAACACTTGCTGGAGCTGAGCGTGCATGTGCGCCTCCGGCTCTTCGATGAAAATCAAGTGCAATGGAGCCCGTTTTTCCTTGTCAGCCATCCATGCAGCGTGCACATCCAATATCTCGACCACCATATAGATGAGATTCTTGAAGCCGAGACCGTTGTAGGAATCGGGAAGCCGTAGAGCATCCTCACCATCTCCGACGACGTAATGCACGCGAGCGTCTTGGCTGCTCATTATTGTTGCAGGATTCAGAGCGGACTTAATTTCTAATCTGGGATTGTTGAGTCCTGGATACCCAAGCTTCGAGAGACGATCAAGTGTGCCTTTGAATACATCGTCTAAATGCTCGTTCAGGCCTGTCTCCGAGTCAAACAGAGCCCTCAATGCGTTATGGTCTTCCTTCCTCTGATCCAGGTTCCGCTTGTAAAACCTACTCAGTCGTTTCGAGAGATCCTCGGATCGTCCTGCACCAACCCCGCTGCCGGATGACGGATCGGCCAGGTGCCTTTGGGCGCTGAGATTGTCGACTTTGAGGATGGATCTCAAGAGAGCTGCACCGCCAGGATCATTGCCCAATGGCAATGGTTTATAGCCCTCCTTGGGTTTGTGAGCGATGTCGAATTGAGCTCGGTCGAGAACGAAGTATTTAAACTCGAATTCATTTAGAAGCTCCCTCGTCAAATAGTCGGTCAGACTCTTTGGCCACGGAACGTACTTGTCTTTTTCCCGCTTTTGCAAAGCAGCTGCCTTAGCCTGAGCTTCTTGGCGAACTGCGCGGAAATTCTTTAGAAGATCTGTCTGACTGCGCGCCGCGAACTCGATACGAATACCGACTTGCGAATTCTGCCAATCAGTGCTGGGCAATAATGGTATCACAAGAACCAGATCACTGGCCGCCACTTCGAACCAGAGGTCGAGGCTGATTGAAGGTAACTCCGGTTCCTCTCCACCTCCGACAGGTGGGCTTCCCAGCCTGTCAAACTCCTTCCAGCAGGAGGAGCTGAAATCATAGAGCGAGAATTTATCTTTAGATCCCGAAGCAAATGCATGGATGGCCTGAGTCGCCGAAGTTTTACCACTGTTGTTTGATCCAACGAAAATTGAAATGTCGGACGCGAGTTCAATACGCACATCCTTCATTCTCCGATAGTTCTTAAGGATGCATGAATGTAGATGCATACGTGTTCTTTCTGTTAAGTGTCAAATTCGAATAGTGATGTCAGTTCTGCTTCGCGACGACGCCCGCGAAGGGGAAGTGAATCCAGCAAGATGCGACGGGAGCGCCTGAACCGATCATGATTTCGCGATATGCATCTAGCTGGGCGGAGAAAGAGGCGGCCTTAGCTGCACAATAATCTCTTCGGATCGGCGCACTTTTGTGGTCAACAATGACGACCTCGCCGGTTGGTAACTGAAGTGCAAGATCAATTGTGCCAGCCCAATCTCCGCCTTCTGAACGCGGACCGCTGACGGAGAACTCTACATGCCATTGTGCTGCTGGATAAGTAGAGTCGACCCAACGACAAAAGCGTTCGCCTGATGATACAAGTACGGATGGCGGGATAATTCCGGTCATCGAATAGGCCGAGAGACACCGTTCAGCGATACGATTCTTCTCGGTTTCTGTGAGCGACTGCATTGAAGGAAGTGCTGCCATGTAACTGTGTACTGCATCACCGATGGCCGAGTATTGTGATTCGTCAATGCCCGTCGGAAAGTAGGATTGGCCGGGCAATACTGTAATCTCGAAAGGATGCTTGTCGGTGGCCGTTTCAACCTTGCTTGGAGAATGAATCCGCTGCCGCGCATCCGCAGCGTTACCGCTTGGCCCGCAGGCAATCCACAGCTCCTGCAGTCGTTGCGGGAGCATTGAGTTTGCCGCCATACCAGCATTCAGATGCCTGATAACGAAGGTGGTGTCGATGCCGTGGAGTTCATATTCGCCAACGCCACGATTCGGATCGAAGAGGATATCTACGTCGGCGAGTTGATTCAGCCACCCATACGCACCGGCGCGGTGAGCGAAGACGAGTTTCTGCTTGGCACGCGTACAGCCTACATATAGAAGACGCAGATTTTCATTGGTTTCTCGCTGCGACCGCTCAGCTCCCTCTGGTGACTGAAGGGCGTCTGTTTCAAGATTGCTTCCAGTTCGCAACTTCGGAAAGTCTCCGTCCGTCATCCCGAATGGCCATGTCCAGCATCGCAATGTACGCCCTGCAAGCGGTTCTTCTTCAGTGATCGCAGACCCTGTGACAACGGGGGACCACATGTATGGGGCGCGACCTGAATTGAGGCCACTCAACACGACGACTGGCCATTCAAGTCCCTTCGCCCCGTGATAGGTCATCAACGTTACCGCATCATGCCCCTGCGAGGTGTATCGCATGTCCTTCGCTTCGGTAGCGAGTTCTTCAAGGTGCAATATCAATCCGCTGAGCGTGGCGGCTTTTCCACTACTAAATGCAAGCTCTTCGTAATTGTTGGCGTGACTTAAGGCAGAATCGAGATTTGAGCATCGACGCGCGGGGTCCCCCCATTTCTGGAGAAGTCTGGGTAACTCCAACGCTTCAATTACGACTTGGGCGAGCAGGGACGGCGACAAGAGGGTTCGATCAATATGTTCGAGGCGCGCAAGAATCGGATCGGATTCCCACGGGATATGTCGTGTGACATCATGCCCGGATTCATCTGTATCATCATTCTGGTGATCGTCTGCGCGTAAGGCTGTCAGTCGATCTGTGATCCACTGTGGCGTGGCTTGAGATGGATCGGCCAATAGATGCATGACTGTTGCTGCAGCCAGAGAATCGCTTCGGTCGGCGACGAGGCGTAACCCGGCCAGAAGCATTGCTCCTTCGCGAGACGAAAACAGGCCGGGGTTTTCAATTAAATACGGAATTCTGAGTGAATCAAGCGCACTGGCAAGCGCACGAAGAGAGCGATTTGCTCGCTCAAGAACGGCAATGTCACCGAAGCGAATACCCTCCGCATGAAGTTCTGAGATTCCGCATGCGAGTGCGGTTGCGTCGTCTTGTTGGTTTGTTGAATCATAAATCCATCGCTCGACGCCTCGTGGAATAGCTGCCTGTTGCGGAACCTGTTGTGCGTCGTCTCCAAACGCGGAGGCAAACAGCGTCCCAACAACCTGAACCAGCCCTTTCTGGCTGCGGTGGTTGTTTGGCAACTTTGTGCGGCATTCCTGTGGTGCGCGGTCCCAAATGTCGTTTACCAGTTGCGGGTCAGTGTCGCGAAAACCGTAAATCGCTTGCTTCGGATCTCCAACCCAGCGGTTGCGTGATACGAACGCTCGAAGACGTTGGAATATGGCCAATTGCAAAGGATTTGTGTCCTGAAATTCATCGACAAGCACAAGATCAAAATCCTTGGCCAAGCGAGGCGCGAGCTCTTTCGTTTCCAGCAAATCAAGCAGCAGGGTCTCAAGGTCTGTGAAGTCAACCAGTCCGCGTTCGGCTTTATACGCGATGTATTGCGATTCCAGGCGAAGCGTCTCCTCTGTAAGTAACGATGCAAACGTGCGAATGTCGGAATGCAAACGTGGGTTATTCCCAACACTGGAAGCATGAATTCGCAATGCATCTAGCATCGTGTCGGCGCCTGATTTCTTGCTTGCGCTGATGTTTGCTGCTTCCAGGTATTTTCCCCATAATGGAAGGCTCCTTGATTGGAGTCGCCTCAGATCCTGCTTCGCCGTTTTCGTGTTTTTGTAGGTATCATTCGTCAGCGTATTAATTTTTTCCAACGCTTCTTTTGCGAGCTCGACCAACAAATCTGCTGGGGTGTCTGTCTCTGTGACACCTTGGAGTGCGAGTAGCTGGCACACACGCTCGGCGCTTGCTGCCATTTGGTCGCGGAATCCGGCATCGGAGATGCGATTGCCACGCTTGGCGGCAAGCAGGGCAAGACTCTTCTTGTCAAAGTCGGTGATACCAAGTCGCTCTGCGTGATCGGCCAATAATTGCCAACGATCAAGGGGAATTGCGCCGAGCAGGTCGCGAAGCGCTCGATCACTTCCATGTTCCGTAATAACTTCAAGTCGGGGCGAGAGACCCAGCTCGATGGCGTAACGAGCAAGGAGTTGAAGGGCTACACTGTGAACAGTACCAATGGCCGCCAATTCCAATCGGTCCGCATGGCGACGAGCGGCGGCGCGTCCGCCGTCGCCGGACAGTAGCTTGGCCTGGATGCGCCCCTTTAACTCAGCAGCAGCCTTTTTGGTAAACGTGGTGGCCAGAATACGAGCCGGGTCCAACCCGTTGGCAACCGCGTCTGCCACAGTTTGACAAAGATCGGTGGTTTTACCTGATCCCGCGCCAGCGCGGACGACTTCGAGCGAATGTTTCATGTCGTCTCCTGCAGGCCGCAAATGTTTTTGTATTGGCAATATTTACACACAGGCTGGATGTCGTTCGTTTTCAGGCTTGTCTCAAGGACCATGTTCGCTCCCGTTGGCCAATTCTCTGGGCTGAGCAATGGCCGCGCAGGAATCGGTGCGTCTCCGGTGAGCCAGTCGTCAGCATTTTCAATTGCATGGGCAAACGAATTCCAGACGTCCTGAATCGCGGGTCCGTCAATCACAGAACGATCACCGTCACCTGCAATCGGACTGCCTGATGGTGTGTAGAGCAATCCGTCAGAAAGAATAAGGTATGCAATCGCCGGGAATCTTCCGCTGGATGTGAATCGACCGTATGCGTAGGTTGCGAGCTGTACGGCTTTTCCATCTTCGATTTTCGAGTAATACTTCGACCTTCCGCCATACTTGAAGTCGATGATCACTTCTTCACAACCGTCCCGCTCTGCAAGGCAATCGATCGATCCTGCCAACGGCTTGCCAAAGGCCTCGCCTGATACGTCCACCTCAATGCCTTTGATCCGGTACCCGCCGCTTGCCAGCGTACCTATGAGTACTCGCGTTGCATGTTCGAGCTCAGTGCGAAGCTTCTGTCGTTCCAGATATCTGTCGGGCTGAGCAAGGGGAGCGGCGTCTAAGGCAATTCGATGGTCAAAGACTTCAAGCACCCTTTCAATCGCGGTGTTCACTGGGGGAAGATCGCTACCGCAATCGAAAACGCGTTCGAGAACACTGTGACAGAAACTCCCCTTAAGTTGAAAATCGGCGGGCAGGCGAGCAATCGGACTTGAACGAAGCTGTGCCTGATAGTTCAGCACCCACTTCAGCGGGCAGGCGAGCCGATCCTCCAATTCAGTAGCGGATGCACTATCCCGGTCGCAAAGCAACTCTTTGGGAACTTCCCACAGTGGTCGATGGCCTTGTGGCGGCTGGATTTCCGTGACTTGAATGGGAAGAATAAACGGTGACAGTGCTGTCACATTGCCTTGGCTGATGAGGCTTTCGAGGACTAGCGGATTTTCATGGTCGCGATTGGAAAGCAATCCACGAATCGCCAACCAGATCGGATGCCATCTCTTTTCAATGTCTTGTGGCAGCAGCACCGCCAGAAGCGAGTCCTCCACCTGACAAATGCCGTTCGCTTCAGCTGAGCGAAGCGAGGTAAGCGTCTTGCTGCCATCATCGATATCTACTCCGGCGGATTGCAACATTGCAAGCTGGTCGGCCGACCAACGTGAGGGCGTAGCGTCAGCTGTACCTACTCCCAACCAGATCAAGCGATGGCATGGGTGATCAATCTCCGCAAGTGATCGGACGCGGGTGGGACCTCCGTCGGCCTCAATAAAACCCTTGGTCTCGACACCGCTGCCGAGTGCCTCTTCAAGCAATCGCCCCAACTGTGGTTCCGTTAAATGTGCACCTTGAGTTTCAGCCAACTCGCCAAGCAACGACGCTTGGCCAGCAGCTACCTGTAATGCTTGAATCAGCGGAAGATTTGGTTGCGCTTCCTTTGCCATCGCAACCGCTCGGCCGGATGCCCATTGCGCAACAGTGCCGCAGCGAGAACGGATCAGTCGCGATGCGATGGCTCCGCCCAAACCGGTGCGTTCGCAAAACAACCAGGAATTGAGGCGTTCTCTGAGCTTGCCATCATTGTCACTGTCTGCAGAACATAATTCCTGCAGAGCTGTCTCCCAACTGTCGCTGCCCAGTCCCGGTTGCTTGGCCAGTGCGTTGGCGAGCTTCGATGCTGCGCGTCGCGGGATTGGCGAAATCGGCAGGGTGAGAAAATCGAGCAGAGCCTGCGGGTTCACTGGCTCCCAACACAAGGCTAGGGTAAGAGGCAAAACCTGAAGTGCCGGATGTGCCTTGGAATATGCTGTTGCACCCATCGTTGGCAAGCCGACGCGGCTGAGACATGCGTCAAGTTGCAGTGCCAGAAAATCATTTTCACAGACGATGACGGTTCTCGGCAATTCGCTGGCATCGTTTGCCAGCGTTGCGGCAATGAATTCTATAGCTGCAGATTGGCTGAGCGTATGGACATAACGAAAACTCTCATCCTGCGTAATTTCATGAATATCACCGCCAAGGACAACGCGTTGAGCGATATTCAGCGAAGTTTCCTTTCGCGACGCTGGTGATGCTTGCCCTGCAGGGGCAGTGGAAAGTCTTGCGAGAACGTCTTGCCAGCGTAAAGGCCAGACCTCAATCGGATCAAGGAGAACGCACTGGTGAGCCGGAAGCTGTTGCCCGGTATTCAGTGCCAGCAAAACGCGCTGGAGTCGATCGGCAATAGAGGGAAATACATAGACCCGCTCCTTTGCGGCACGTGCCAGATCCCGCACCACTTCTGGAAGAGAGTCAGAATCAGATTGATCCCAGCCGGAAATCAATAGCTCGTCGCGCCGGGAAAGCAATTCGGATGCGGTCGCCCAGCGATCTGTCTTCATGCTATCAGAAATTGTGGAATCAACGATGGAGTCCAGCGCCGCCGCATATTCCGTCACGCAGCTTGATCGATGGATGTCGGGGACTGGAAGTCCCAACTGCGTTTCGAGCCAGCGAAGCAGTGTGTCGGGACCGCCGCGAAGCTCGTTGATCCTAGGCACGCCAAGCGGCGACCTCAGCGTTCCTGGGGTAAGTCGAATGAGGAGTTGCGTTGGCTGAATCATCACCTTGACCTTCAAATATTGTTTGCAACTCGGGCTTCGACATCGAAAACGGCGGCTTCAAATTCCCTCATCCTGATCCGTTATCGCTTCTGGGACGTAGACTTGAGCCACTTCACCTTCCCGATGCTGGGATAGCTTTCTTCGTGAGAACAGCGTTTCTTCAGTATTCCCATTGCTCATGCCGGATCGGAAGACGGTTGAGTGCGTCCCGATGAAACTGCCATTTGGGCATGTACTTGTCCATCAAACTCACGAAACGACTGTTGTGGGTGGGTTCAAGCAGGTGGATCATTTCGTGAACGACAATGTATTCCAAGCATTCAGGCGGCTTTTTGGCTAACTCCGTATTGAGGCGGATCGTCCCGATCCCAGGGCTGCAAGAGCCCCACTTTGTTTTCATCGTTCGCACTAGAAACCCGGCAACGTTCACGCCGAGGAGCGGTTCCCATTTGGTGATCAAGGGCGGGACGGCAGCTTTAAGTTGGTCGCGATACCACGCCTCAAGAATCTCTTGCTTCTTTTCCTCATTCGCGCCGGGACGAGCGGTGAGAAGGATTTTGTCGTGTTTCAGCTCAAGCTCTGGCGCTGCCTCTTTCTCGACCAAAACCAACAGGTAACGCTTTCCCCAAACGTAATGGCTTTCGCGGTCGAGGAACTCTCGGGGAGTCTCACGTTCTTGCTCACGCAGTTTTCGTTGCTGTTGCTTAATCCAGTCGAGCTTCGAAATGGCATACAGACGAATGGTGTCAATCCTCATTCGCGTGGGTGCCGAAATGCGCACTTTGCCAGCAGGTGGATAGACGCTCAAGTGAATGTTCTTGATGTTCTTGAGAACCACATCGACGGCGATGTCTCCAAGCTGAATGGTTGTACTCATCAGTATTCTGCCTGTGCTTTGATGATGAGAAAGATTCTCTCCACTTCCGCGATATCATGGAGCACGCCGTAGAGCGCCGCCTTGATGACTTGTTCACGAGCCTGGACTCCGCGCCACCCATCGGGGCGTACCTGCTTAACCGCGTCATCGATCCGTATCGCCATGTCTTCGCTTGGCCCAAGATTGTTGTAAAGGGCTCGCTTACCCGGCGTATCGAGAGTTTCGGGCGTCCCTTCCGCTTGTCCCACGTCGACTTTCTTCGCCAGTTCCGCGATGCGTTTGAGGTATTCCTCATACTCGATGGCCTTGGCCTTCCTCGCAGTGATGATCTCGTCGAGCAATTTGGACATCGTGTCGTAGAACGCGGGATCGTTCAGGTGCTCCTTGATGATTTTCTTTCGGACATTGTTTTCAATCGTCTCTGCGATGGCGCTCTTGTTGCCTTTCATTCCGCCAAGCTGCATGGCGATGGCATTCGCGATGCCGGTCTTCACGATCAAATCCAACAGGCCCATGTTATCGAACGGCGAAATCTTGCGCGGTTCATCCGCCTCGATGTAGGTGTCAATGAGATGCCGCATGTCAGCCTCGTAGGCTTTCAGGTCGAGCGTCTCGCCGCTGGCCTTGCGGATGATCTCTCGGACATTCAGGAAATGTTCGAGTTGCTGTTTGATTCGTGCAACATCCGAAGTGCTGTAACCAGCCGGTTCCAATTCGTCCGCAATGTTCGCATAGGCTCGCACGAGGGCCACGGTTGCCTTGTAGAGTGCGGCCCGCTGCGGCTCGCGGTCCTTCAGGTCGGAAGCGATTTCGGTGTTGCCGCAGAAATAGTGGATGTGTTCAAGTTCGCCTTGTGGCGGTTTGACCGGCTCACAAAGCAGGACAAGCGCCTCGATTGCGGTGTCGAGACGTTCCTTGCCCTTCTTCAATCGATCCTGCAAAAGTACGTCAGGGCTTGCTCCGCCTGTGCTGTTGTCGAGTTCGGACGTGTAAACGGCAATCGCGTTCTCGACCTTCTTGAACAGGTCTTTGTAGTCAACGATGTAACCGAAGTCTTTGTCTTCTCCATCGAGCCGGTTCGTTCGGCAGATGGCTTGAAACAGGCCGTGATCCTGCATCGACTTGTCGATGTAAAGATAGGAACAAGGCGGCGCGTCAAAGCCGGTGAGCAGTTTATCCACTACCACCAGGAGCTTCATGTTAGCCGGTTCCTTCGTGAACAATGCTTTGGCATTCTCCTCGTAGGTCTCGGTCTTGGTCATGTTTGGCTTAGCTTCCACGTCTTTCAGCAAGTCTGTGTAAATGTTGAAGATGAATTGCTTATCGGTTTCCGTATTTGCGCCCACTTCCTCCTTGGTCACGTCCTTCGTCAACGGGTTGTACGAAGTGACCACGGCGCACTTGCCTTTGAACGGCGTTTTCTGAAACAGAGAAAAATACTTGCAAGCCTCATAAATGCTCGAAGCCACGAGGATCGCGTTACCGCGTTCGCTGGAAAGACGGGGCTTCACGCTGAAGTCGAATACGATGTCTGCGACCACACGGTCCATACGCGAGCGGGAACTAAGCACAGTCTGCATCGTGCCCCACTTGTGCTTCAACTCCTCCTTCTGCCAGTCGTTGAGACCTTTGGTCTTTGCATCGAACCATGCGTCGATCTTGTCTTCGGAACCGAGCCGCTGGTCAATGTCCCTCGCTTCATAGACGAGGTCGAGCACGACCTCGTCTTCCACCGCCTCGCTGAACTTGTATGTATGGATATATCCGCCAAAGACTTCCATGCTCGTGGCTTTGTCTTTCTTCAGCAGTGGCGTCCCCGTGAAGCCGATGAACACCGCGTTTGGCATCATGGCCTTCATTACGCGATGAAGTTTGCCGGTTTGTGTTCGGTGGCATTCGTCCACGAACACGAACACCTCGCCGACGGTTGGACTCGGTTGGGCTTCAATCTCTTTGATGAAGGCCTCAAAATCGTCCACGTCCTTTCGGCCGAATTTATGCACCAGCGAACAGAGCAATCGTGGCTTGGCTTGGCCGAGTTGGCCCATCAGATCGCGTCCGCTGCTCGTTCGCTTGATTGTTTCACCCACCTCGGTGAATACACGCTCGATTTGCTTATCAAGTTCATCGCGATCGGTGATGATGGCGACACGGGCGTTCGGATTGTTCTCCAGAATCCATTTGGCGAGCAACACCATGACAATGCTTTTGCCACTTCCCTGAGTGTGCCAAATGATACCACCCTTCTTTTGGCGAACCTGTTCCTGTGCAGCCTTGATACCGAAATACTGATGGACACGCGGCAGTTTCTTCACCCCGCTGTCGAAGAGTATAAAATCGTGCATCAGCTCGATGAGCCGGTTCTTCTCACAAATCTTGAGCAGGTACTTGTCCAGCTTGAACCGAGTGTTATCCTCTTCGTCCTCTTTCCATTTGAGGAAATACTTCTCCGCCGTGCCGATCGTTCCGTATTGGAGACCTTCGGAATCGTTGCCAGCAAAAATGAATTGGATCGTGCTGAAAAACCACGAATTGAATTCGGGTTGCTGGTTTGAGAGGTTCTGGCGGATGCCGTCGCCGATACTTACGCGGCTGTTCTTCAGCTCCAGCACGCCAATGGCGATACCATTGACGTAAAGCACGATGTCCGGACGGCGTTCGAGATTCCCATGGAGCGTTACCTCCTCAGTGATGGCAAAGTCGTTATTGCCGGGAGTTTTCCAGTCGATGAGGTGAACGGTTTCCGTCACCTTGCCCGCCTCGATCTTCACGGGAACTCCATAGCGGAGAAGCGTGTAGACCGCCTGGTTGTTTCCGTAGAGTGTACGATTGTGGTTGTCCGCCTCAATGCGGAGCTTGTGAAGCGCAACGCTGATCTGCGGCTGTGTGTAACCAGACTTCGTCAGCCATTCTGAGAGCAGATTTTCCTCAAGGTTGCTGTTGCCGCTGCGGTCGGACCAATCGCCCAGATAGCGATACTTCAACTCATCGCAGAACAGAGTGATGATCCGGTTTTGTGTATCACGTTCAGGACGGCCGACGTCGCTCATGGAAGAAAATCCTTCAAACGCTCGGGTGACCAGATTTTGTTGGCCAACTGCTTAACGAGTGACCGACGTTCCAGCTGCTCCGCTTTCCCGAATTTCTCGTAGGGTTTGAACGGGAGGCCTTGAGCTTTCCTAAACTGTTCGAACTGCGGCTGATGCTGATACGTGCTGGCCGTCAGGCTTGCTGCATACAGATTCTGCTTGGCGTAATGCGGCGACTTGTCCTTAAAGACTTTGTCCTGAAGACTCCGATTCACATCGGCAGGAAGCAACAGCAACCCGGCAGCATGGTTGCGCCATTCCTGAAACTCCTGTTCGGAGACGCAGTCATCCTTGTACTGAGAGAAGTCATCAGCCCAGATGTGCTCAATATCGCATGGATTCTTACTGGCGCGGTCAACGTATTTGTCAAACAAATCGGGCTGGCCAGCCCCAACCTCGACATACGCGGTGACGCGTGCGAGTAGATGATAGATGTACCGACGACTGAACTGGTTGAGGCCAAGCCGGTCGATCCCTGACCTTCCCTTACTGGCGCTTCCATCGAAGGTGACATCGTCCTCAGCCAACTTATCCGATAGAATCGGAATCAGCTCTTGCAACGATTTGCCGCGAATATCCTTGCACAGCAGATACATCGCGTAGCTCGTGCTCGAATAACCAACGCGGATGTAATTGGCGGTTCTGCGCATCAACCAAATATCAAGGTATGTTGCCGTCACCCCGATTTTTCGCCGCATCGTGTCGTCATCGTCCTGGGTCACGAGTGGGGCCAGCAGAATCGTATTCTGCCAGGTGAATTCGTTGTGGGCGTTGTAAAAGACAGCTTCCAACCCCTTGGTATAATTCCGGCTCGCATCAAGAACAGTCCGATAAGCTCTACTGAAGAATGGGAAGCTCTCGGTGATCAGAGTCAAATTGTCGGCCTCGCCGCCAACCTTCAACCGGGCCTGGTTATCCCTGACCCAACGATGGAAGCTTGAGCCAATCAATTCCCAATCTTTGTCAGTTGCGCCTGCCTTTCGGTCACGGATACTTTCGGCGTACTGGGAACGGAACCATGCCTTGATGCAGTTAGCATCCCTTTCAGCTTCATGCTCTCCTCTCCATGAGATCAGTTCCAACACCTGTTTCTTCCAGACCTGATTGGCATTGCGGCGTTTGTCTTCGGCCTCAATCGGGGCGAGCAGGTATGCTTTCAGCATGTCCACTGGACTCAGCGGCTTGCCGCGATCATTCATCGTTTCAAAAATCGAATAGGCATAATTGTCATTGTCGGTGGCGATCTCAATCAGCCCGACCTTGTTCATCAGCCAATAAATGAAATGCGGCAGCGCGTCTTTCAGTTCATCGACCAAATCAATCCGCTCGATGTCCTGGTATCTGGCGTACATCGTTTGGATCGACTCTTCTTTCCCGTCAGGGTTAAATGGCTGCGCTTTGAACAAGGCCTCAATTACGGGCAGGCGTTCAGCGATGTCCAAATTGAAGCGTGGTTCGCCAAAATTGTCTGAGTAAATCAATGGAGCAAGGCTGCCGACAACCGGCATTTCCATCGCCTTAGCCTGTTGGTAAAGGTAAATCAGGAGTAGCGTCAACGAGGTAACGCGCTGTTGCCCATCAACGAGGTAGCTCTTCCCGTTTCGCTTACTGACGATGATCGAACCAAGGAAATAATCCTCGTAAGCATTGACCTTCTTCAGTTCGTCGCCGGGCTGATAGCAATTGAAGAATTTGTCCCGCAGGTCCGAGAGCAGCTCTTCGATATTATCCGTTTCCCACTTGTACTCCCGCTGGTATTCGTCGATGCAAAACGACTGGCTTTGCAGCAAGTCCTTCACGGTGCGGTAGTGGGGCGTAATTGTGCTCATACGAGTCGAATCCTTCCCGGAAGAAGGTCCTGCATCATCCCCTGCTTGATGGCGCGGGTCTTCTCCCGCCGCTGCTCCAAGCCAGCCAACTCCGCGTCCATGTCCGAAAGCACTTCGGCGATCGCCGTCTGTTCTGCAACAGTTGTCGGCATAGGGATGTCAAATTTCTCGATATCACCACAGTTCAAGCCGGGCTGCGCTCCGCCTTTGATGAAGCTGGCAACTTGTTGCGTGCCGACTTTGGTTTGAAGGATGTACTTGCAGAAACCGGAACAAGCTTCATTGCCGTCGATCGCGATTCGCGCTGTCGTTTGGGTGAGGTTTGCACCATTGAGCCAATCCGGAATTGATTCAACGGTTCCAGTCCCAGCTCCGACAATTGTGATGATTAGATCTCCGGATCGGACGCGAGCATTCCTGTAGCGTTCTTCGATCGGGTCACTGACCCGAAACATCTCTGTCGGTTCGACCCATCCCTTTGAGTAGTCTTGGCCACGAATCATAAGTCGACCACGTGCGTCGTATTTACCGGGCTGAACAATTCCGTACCGGATCGAGCGCGATTTATCGACCAACTGCCCAAGCCGCTTCAAATTCCAGTCCGATGGGTAGCGTCCCAGATCGGTCTGCCGAAATCGCGGGTTAACTGGTGCAAAGCCCGTGAGACGGGTTTGGCCGGTGAGGATTTGCTGCATGGCCGCTTGTTTAAGGTCGCGCTTCTTCGCGATGAGCTGGTCCAGCGCCCCCAGCAGTGCATCCGCATCGTTCAAAGCCTCCGCGATGGCCCGTTGTTCGGGAAGTGGTGGGAGTGGCAACGGGTAAGTGCGCAACTCGACGAGATCCACACCAGTTTGACCTGACGAACGCCTCGAAAGCTTCTCAATGAAAGCGAACAGTGAATCCTGCTTCAAGAAGTAGTAGGCGAAGTCGCGATCAATCGCCGTGCAAGGTTTGGCCTTTATCAGTGCCACATTGTATGCGCCAGTTAGTCCACGCAGAATCTGGAAGATGGGCGGGCCGTATCGCCCAATCATGATGTCGTCCTCATGACAAAAACGGCGTAGCAAAGCCGTTGGAGCAAAAACCTCAAACTTGTCCGACTTGTAGTCACGAATCTGGATCAGCCGAACATACCCTGGCCGGGGTGTTGCACTGAAAAAACTCTTGTCCGGCTGTGAACCACCATGAAATTCGATGAGCTGGCCCACTGTATGCGCCGCCCAGTCTGCTGGGATGAGGCCAGCATCGCTTCTTTTGTAACCGGGTTTCATCGGAAGGCACCTTCCATCTTCTTGAGGTGTCCATTCACGCGACTTGTCATAGCGGCGACTTCACTCACGATCTGCGGCAGCGGGACAGCGTAGCGGTCGGCGAGTAGCCGGATGCGGCCCGTCAGGGACTGCGAGACGCGGTCCAGTTCGCCCTGTACGGCGGCGGCGAGAGTGGTCAGCCATTTGTCGTTCACGACGAGGGTCTGAATCTCGGCCTCGGTGAGGTGCGGATACTTGTCATAGGCAAGTTGGTCGAGCGCAGCCTCGGCTTCGCGGATTGCACGCTTGAGGTCCGCTTCCTCAGTGTTGAGCTTCAGCCATTGCTGGAGGACAGTGGCCTCTTCCCTAGCGTCCTTATCCCCTTTGATCTCCTTAAGCCTTGCGGTGACCTCGGCCTTTGCAATCTTGTCCAATGTTCCCAGAAAACCTTCTTCGCCGCCGTGTTCCTCCTCTAGTTCGGCAAGGCTGGCAGTCGCGGCTTCCAACGCTGTCTGCTGTGTTTCGATGGCGGCCTGCTCCATCGCAAAGAAGCGCGTGAGGATGAGCGGCTTTGGCACGAGGTCGCAGGTCCAGCCCTTGTCCTTAGTCTTCCCCTTCTTGTCGATCTCGACGATGCGGGCGGTCTTGGCCACCCAGCCATCGACCGAGATGAGATAGCAATCGTCCTGCATGGTCTCGGCCCAGTAGTCCAGGAGGTGCTGATAGACCGCGTATGGGTCAATCAGCGGCTGCCCCTCGGCGTGGGCGAGCAGGTTCTCGGACAAATCGCGGATAGCTTCCTTGGGGTGGCATTCCGGTTTGAGCTTCCGCAGGCTGATGGCGGCGGTCTTTCGCCACTTGGCAAAATGCGTCTCCAGTCCGGCGATGAAGGCGACGAACTGCGGATGTTCGTGGATGGTGGTCTTGAGCTGCGCGGCTTCTACAAGAAGATCGTGGTAGCCGGGGCGGTTGGCCTTGAACAACGCAGCACGAAGCGTCGGGGAAACCTGCCAGTAGTCATCGAGGGCCTCGATGTCCCGCGTGGGAATACCGCCGTGCAGGTGGCCACCGATGTCTTGAATGTCCTCGGGTTCCTGCGTGTCTATGTAGCGCGGGAGGTTGAGATTGAAATCGTTCTTCTCAATCTCATCGTGCGACACGAGGCGGGAGTAGCCGGGGTGCTCCTCGGCGTTCGAGAAGACATCTACGATCTTGTGCAGGTCACGCTCGCGAAGCCGGTTCTTGGGGCCGTCCTTCATGAAACCCTTGCTGGCATCGATCATGAAGATACCTTTTCGGGTATGAGCATCCTTCTTGTCTACGAGGATGATGCAGGCTGGAATACCAGTTCCGTAAAAGAGATTTCCAGGCAAACCGATGATGCCCTTGATATACCCTTTTCGCACGAGGTTGCGACGGATGTCGCCCTCGGCATTGCTGCGGAAGAGTACTCCGTGCGGCAGGATGCACGCGCCCTGGCCAGTGCTTTTGAGCGAGCGAACGATATGCAAGAGGTATGCGTAGTCGCCCTGCTTTCCTGGCGGCGTGCCAAACGGCTGGAACCGCTGGTATTGATCGTACAATGGATCAATACCGGTACTCCAACGTTTGTCACTGAAGGGGGGATTTGCGACTACGTAGTCGAAGGTTTTGAGTGTGTCGCCATCTTTGAACTTGGGGTCGGTCAGTGTGTTTCCTTGCACAATAAGCGCAGTTGGGTAGTTGTGCAGGATCATGTTCATGCGTGCGAGACCGCTTGTGGCAGCATCTTTTTCCTGCCCGTAGAGCGTGACCTTGGAAGTGGCCGCGTCGCCCACTTTCAGCAGCAATGAGCCAGAACCGCAGGTCGGATCATAGACGGTAGTTGCGGAACTGGTTTTGGCATCGTGGATACCAAGAATCTGGGCCATGATGCGACTGACTTCAGCGGGGGTATAGAATTGCCCCTTGCTCTTGCCACTTTCGGTGGCAAAGTGCCTCATCAGGTATTCGTAGGCGTCGCCGAGAATGTCGTCGCCATCGGCGCGGTTTTTGGAGAAATCGAGTGCTTTGTTTTCGAAGATGGCGATCAGATTGGTGAGCCGATCCACCATTTCCTTGCCGCTGCCGAGCTTTGTGGCGTCGTTGAAATCCGGCATGTCGGACAGTTTGTTCGCGCTGGCAAGCGGCGCGATGATTTTCTTGTTGATCTGGTCGCCGATGTCGGACTTGCCCTTGAGAGCCACCATGTCCTTAAAGGTTGCACCTTCGGGAATGGTGATTGGCGTGTACGGCTGGCCTGCGAATTTGTCGCTGACATATTTGATGAACAGAAGCACGAGGACATAGTCCTTGTACTGGCTGGCGTCCATTCCTCCGCGCAACTCGTCGCAGCTTGACCACAGGGACGAGTACAGTTCGGATTTTTTGATTCCCATGTGTCAGACTACTATTACTTTGATTTAGTGATGACTTAGGTCGGGCACGGTTCGAATGCGGAAATCGACAGGCGATCTCCAGCCGGAATGGAAGTGGTAATCCAGGAAATCGATGGGATCAGGGTAAAAATGGCATGAAGCCACTGTTCAATTTCGAGTGAACGCTGATACCCCATCGGCAACCCCTTTTTCAGTCTTACGGTCTATCCGCCGATAGCGCTGCTGTCAAGGAATCGCTTGTCGGAAAAGGACTTAAGACATATTCACTCGCGGTATTGCGTTTGCCGCCGATGCGACCGAATCAGTTTTTTGGTCACCGGAGTAGCAAAAATGGACATGCATATGGGTATAGCGACTTACTCGGCCGGAAAGCCGAATCTCAGGCCACGGACGTGCCGAAGTCACGTGCTGGAACCGGATGGAACGGTTCCAGCGGACCTATGCAGTGCATAGGGAAGACGCCTGAACATCATGATTGGGCTGATTGCTTCCAGAAACCAACGGAAGCAATCAGCCCAAGGGGGTCAAAACTGGATGGGTTCCGAACATGGAATCCATCCAGTTTTGAAAGCCAAGAAAGGGATTTCGAGAAGTGGAACGGAGCGAAGTCTTGATATGGAAGACAAGCCCAGCCGCTGCCTGCGGCCAGGATGCGGGTGATGCCGGTCTTGTGAACTGTCTGATGACCAAAAACGCGGTCGCGTTTTCGGATGAAGGAGAACGAAAGGATGATGGCTGGCCATCAGATCTTTGATCGAGGGAATGAATCAGAATTCACCCGATCGCAACGAGACGCTGCGGCCGGGTGATCTGACAGACGATGTTTTCTGATTGTCAGTAGTCTTCAGGCAACAGGATCGTCGTCACCGAGCGGTCGGACTCGGTGATGATCCAGAATCGGTGGTCACCTTCGCCGTATGCAGAAAGCAGCCGGTCGCCATGCTCTAAAGCGTCCACGTTGGCCTGGGCATCGTCAGAGCAGACGTTGCCCCAGTCTCCAGAAATGTGCCGGGCAAATCCCTGGTTGATCTCGGCGGGACTGAGACGGCCAGCAGCATTCGTGGTGATGACGACCTGTCCGGTAGCGAATCGAAGGTTGGGAGCAGTAGCTTCTTTTGATTGGGTCATAAGAGGATTCCTTATGGTTGATGGGCGGGCACTGCGGCCCGCCCGGTTGTTGCCGTTATTCCTTGGTTTCGGTGGCGACGCGGAGTGTGATCCGTCCGTCGATGGGCAATGCCTCAAGTTGGATGCTGAAGCCCTTGCCATCAGCATGTGGCCAGACGCTACCGATGCGGGTCCAGAAGCCCTTCTTTCCCTCGCGGTCGCGGACCTGGTAAGCGATATGGCTGGGAGTCTTCGCGGTGGTTTCATTGCTGTTGGTGTCGGACATGGTGTTTCTCCTTTTCTTCAGTTACCGGCCGCGACCATCGCGACCTGATGGCACTGCGGAGAAAGCCGCTCTAGTCCGGGGCGAAGCGAGCGCCAGCGACCGGGCAAGCGGAAAATCGGGGGAGACCTTCAGGGGGAACCGATTTTCTGCTTGAGCGGACCGGCGGCGGCTTTACGCGTGACGTGACAAAGGGCGTGTGTTGTGGCGGATACGGGGGAGAAAACCCGGTTGGCAAGATCGCCAATGGTACGATTCAGCGAGGGACGGCTTCAGCCTATGGGGGGACAGGCTCGACGTGGCGAATGAGGGCGTCGCTGATAAATCGGAGCGTAGCCCAGCGGATGAGTGGCAACGGGAAGCGTGCAGGTATTGGATGACCATGCCCGCCAGGACGGCGGGCACAGGTTTAGCCAGGGATGGCATCCGGGCGTGGCGCTCTGAGTGCCGCGCCCGGATTTTTCCAAACAAACGAGGCCGCTCGACGAGTCGTCTCGTCGAGCGGAGGCGTAATCCCTGATTGTCGTCCGGTCAGTTGTCGGCAGTGATGCGGCAGTCGGGACAGACTCCGCAATAGTTCGCCTGCGGAAGGGCGAAGGCCGGTTCGATCTCGCTCCAGCCTTCGCCGATCGCGTCCTCTTCGGTGGCGATCCCCTCCCCTGCGTCACAATACCGGCAGACAAGAGAGAAGACCGGATCGGGGCCATGTCCGAACGTGCGGCGGAGTACCGACGCGATATAGCAGTGCATCGCCTCGGGGGTGTACTGGTGCGGATAGAATCCGCCGTTGGCGAACCAGCCTTTCAGTGCAAGGGCCAGTTCTCGTGCGGTCTCGAAGTCCTTGTCCTTCATCGCCGCGAACATATCCAGAAAGGTTTGGTTGGGGTCCATGTGCAAAACTCCAGAATAAGAATGAGCAAGAGAAATCCGCCCGCCGGGATTCCGGCGGGCGGTGTGTGTCGTGAGCCGTCAGGCAGCAGGCTGCGGTTGCAGCGAGTGCAGGAAGTCAACTGCCTTTGAGGCATGGGAAGCGGCGGAGAAAACCGCCCGCTTGTCGTCCTTCAGAACCTTGAGCCATGAGTCGATATAGCTGGCGTGGTCGTCGCGAACCTCGGGCGTGATGTGCAGGTCGGCACACAGGAAGGCCGATCCCAGTTCGGCGACCAGTTCCTCCATCGCGTAGCCTTCATCGCCCCAGCGTTTCCGGCCGAAATCGCGATCAAGCCGCGAGGCGTGCCGCGTCCAGTGCGTCAGTTCATGGGACAGCGTAGCGGCGTGTGATTCGGCATCGCGAAAACTCTCAAAGGGTGGCATTCGGACGTAATCGGCATCGATCGCATAAAATGCCCGGTTGCCTCCGGTGCGGATGTCCGCTTTCGTGTTGGCGAAAAACGTCTCGGCCTGCTCGATGCGTTGCATCGTCTGTTTGGGTGCTTCAACGGTCGCGTAGAAATGTTCTGGCAGTCCTTCGCACTGGTCAGCACAAAAGACGGTGTATTCCTTGAGGAACGGAATATCCGCTTCGACTTCTTCGCCTGCGTCGTTGGTGTCGCTCTTCTTGAAGGTCGAGGCGTAGACAACGGGCGAGCCGTGCTCGCCTTTCTTGACGTGTCCGCCGAGTTCCTTCGCCTGCTGGAAGGTCATCCAGAACGGGGACACAAAACCAGAAATCTCAGCCGATGCCCACAGCATCAGGATGTTAATCCCTTTGTAGGGCTGGGCATTGTGTCTGAGCGGGCGGGTGATGCGTCCGGCAGCGTGTTCAGCGTTCCAAGGCTTGAGCCAAGGCCGGACGCCGCGCTCAAGCTCTTCAATGATGCGGGTGGTCACTCGGGTGTAAACATCAACACGGGCGGCGGTGGTGGCGGTCGTCATGGTCTGGTTCCCCTTCTTCAAAAATGGATTTGTCCGCGAGCCAAACGGCTATGCTTTTGGCGAACGGAACAAAGAGCCAAAGGCAGGGGGACGTGCAGTCAGGGACGACCGATGTGGAGGGGACCTGTCTGCACAAGCGAGGTTTGGGGAGCGCGGAAGATGGGGAGGTGCCGCGTCGGTCGCCGCAGGGAATCCTTGACGGCACGGGGGGAATCCCCCCTCCTAAACAAACTCAGTCGCGCCGAACGGCGACCGTATGAGGCCGCCAGGCCGACTGCACCAGTGGGATGCAAGGGGCGATAGCCGTTCCTCGCTTCGAGAACCGCAGCGAAGCGGAGCCTGGAGTCACGCGGTCGACGCTTCGGCGAGGTGCCAGCATGCAGGTTTGAAGTGAGAAGATATGAAGCTTAAGCCACTAAATCGCAAAATCATCCATCTCGGTTTCAGTTCCCTTTGTAGGACCCGTGCTCAGGAGCGCGTTCGCGTATTGACTGGCGACGAGGTGCAGGACAAGCCACCAGGCATACACTCCTTCGGCGGAAAAGAAAGTTGCAGAAGATCTCATGCCGTGGGCCATTTCGTTTCGCAGGTTGTAGCCGTGCTTTTCCGTAAAGAGAAACCGACAGGTGAAGCACAGGTCTTCGCCGAGCAACGACTCTGTTTCCGGCATGAGCAAAAGTCGATTCAAGTCGAACTCCAGCTGGATTCCGTCGGCGTCGATACTTGAGGTGATGACATGCCTTAGGTTGAGTTGGCAGCGAAGTAATTCTTCAAGTTGAGGAATCAGCACGTGAATCGCTTCGATGAACTTTCCGTGAATCCCCGCATGCAGTCCGACGATGAAGATGGATTCATGCCCGGCAGGGACGAAGGGGCTACTGGCCACGAACTCGGCGATATCATCCAGAGTGATAGAATGCAACTTGACAAGTTCATCCCGCATGGGTTCGATCGTTGCGAAAGCCAAGTATGGGAGTTGAATCCGATACTGCTGACACATGTCCGCATGGAGCCGTTGCTGGGCAGGTTCGGCAGCATCAGTCGAGCCCCCAGGAGCGATTGCAGCAGTCTTCCAAGTGCTTCCGAAACGGACCGTCCCAAATACGTGCTGCAACACATACCGTCTTGAGGCGTCAATGGCTTGATTCCTGAGGTAATTCTTGGGAAGCCAGTGCGACGCGAGCACCAATTCAGCGATTGCCTGCCGCTTTTCCTTTCCGGTTATTCGGTCACGTGCGGCCATAACGAGTTCGGAAATGTCATCTGAAAAATCATCGATGCAAACCATTTCGTTCTTGATGTGAGACTGAGCCGCCAAGTGAAGTTTGTGGACCCTTTCGCGATCAGCATCAGCACCCTGTATGTTGCGGTAGGCATTGAGGGCCAGATGCCAGAAATGGGCCGCGATTGCCTGCAGAGGCGCAAGCTGAGCCTCGCGTTCATAGGTACGGGCCGCAGCCAAAAGAGCATCTCGTGCAGCGGTGTCATCTTTCATCTGCCTCGCGTAATTCGCAGCATGCTCCCAGAAACACCGTTCCCAATGGATCTGGGAAACTTCGTCTGGAATCGACCGGGCGCGGTCAACAGCGATACCGTATAGCCACCGCGGGTCCGTTTTCGGTGACCTGGACAAGGCTTGCAGGCAGGAGTTCAGGGTACAGTTTAAGAGGGATGGTCGTTCGGCAATCTGCGTGAGGCGTTCGACGATGATTGCCAAGAATCCATCGGAGCGTCCGACCGTCCTGGCGAGCTGAATCGCTCGGGTCATTCGCTCGGCCTCTCCCAGTATTTTTTCCCCGGCAATGAGCCGCTCGGCAGAGGCCAGATACTGCTCTGCTGCCATTCGCGCAAATTGGTGTTTTCGCTGACGAAGCCAGACCAGGTCTGCGAACAACGATCGCAATTCCGGGTCTAAATCCTGGGAAGCCGCCAAGGACAATGCCTCTAATTGCTCGGCCGTGAGTTGGTCTGAATTGAATGGGCCCCAGAGAAAATCAAACGGCTGATGCTGATCATCAGGACGAAGCCGCCAGCTACAGACTACGCCGAGAAACCGTAGTGGATCGGCCAGGTCGGCGGAGTGGCCGATTTGCTGAGCAAATGCAATTGCAAAGTGGTCGCATGTTGGATGCTCGAACCGGGTCAAGTCAACCAATCGAATTGCCGTGACCAACGCATCTCCGTCGAAGCAGAGGCTTCCAAGATGTAGTAATTCCATTGTATTTCTTCAGTCGGGAATGATCGACCATCTGCCGTTCGAAGGGGAGGACACTTTATTGTACACGGCGGTTCGGGTTGGCATGGTAGCAATCGAAGCCAACAATCCGATCGGGAGACCGGCATCGTTACTGATGCCCGACTGTTCCCCCGAGTCATACGTTTCTCGGCCCAAGTGTCCTGCAAGAGCAGTTCAGAAAAACTGCAAATGGGTTGCAGTTGCGGGTGACTTGTCGATCGCCCAAGGGTGGCATTTCAATCACAATTCGGTCGCATCGCGAGAAGTGCAAACGCTGGAAACAAAGGCTGGCTATGGCTTAGAGCAAATCCGTTAACTTCTCATTAACGAATCTGTGTTATTCTAAAATGAGGCATGATCCGTATCTCGCAACAGGAAAGTGCCAAGGACGCCAAACGCTATTACGCGACGGCGGATTATTACAGCGAGGGGCAGGAACTCGTGGGTTCCTGGGGCGGCAAGGGCGCAGATCGCCTGGGGCTGTCAGGGACGGTAGACAAATTCTCTTTTGAACGGCTTTGCGACAATCTCGACCCTCGGACTGGCGAACCTCTGACGGTACGAACGCGCACCGAGAGAACTGTAGGGTACGACTTCACCTTTTCGGTGCCGAAGTCGGTCTCCGTGCTGTACGCGATGAGTGGCGATGAAGACATCTTGAACGCATTTCGCGGCGCGGTCGATGACACGATGCGCGAGATGGAAACTGAGATGAAAACGCGGGTCCGCAGGGGCCATCAGGATTTGAACCGCACGACTGGCAACATGGTCTGGGCGGAATTCATTCATACGACGTCGCGCCCGGTGGATGGGCTCCCCGACCCACAACTCCACGCTCACGCCTTCGTGTTCAACACCACTTGGGACCAGCAAGAAGACCGCTGGAAAGCCGGTCAATTCCGGGAGCTGAAACGCGACGCACCGTATTTTCAGTCGGCCTTCCGTGTCCGCCTCGCCAATAATCTCCAGGATTTGGGATTTGGTGTCACAAGGAAACGTGACGATTTTGAAATCGCCGGAGTACCGGCGGACGTCTTGAAACGTTTTTCCCGTCGGACGGCCCTGATTGAAAAGGTAGCCGAGCAACGGGGCATTCTCGATCCCGACCGCAAGGCAGAATTGGGAGCGGAAACGCGGGAGAAAAAAGGTAAGGCGTTGAACTGGGCATCGCTTCGCAAGGAATGGAATGCCCGCATGTCGGACAGCGAACGCGAAACGCTGGCGGCGATTCATCGCCGCGAACGGGCGGCAGACCGCCCCGAACGGAATGAGGGTCGGGCAGTTGATCACGCGATCGAGCACAGTTTCGAGCGCGACGCAGTGGTGCCGGAACGCAAGCTGCTGACCGAAGCACTGAAACGCGGGCTGGGTTCCGTGACCGTCGAGGATGCCACGAAGGAACTTCGCGCCCGTCCCCTGGTTCGCAGCGGTATCGACGGGCGAGACATGGCGACGACACAGGAGATGTTGTCACTGGAGACACGGGTCGTCGACTTTGCCAAGAATTCCCGAGGCCGGTGCAGGCCGCTCGGCAATCCCGAGCGACCGTGTTCACGCACCTGGTTCAATGACGGGCAAAAGGCGGCTGTCTCCCACGTGCTGGGATCGCGTGACCGGGTGATGATTATCCGTGGTGTGGCTGGAACGGGCAAAACCACCCTGGAACAGGAAATCGGTGAGGCGCTGGCCGAAACCGGTCGGCCTGTGGTCGCCCTGGCGCAGTCCGTGAAGGCCAGCCGCGATGTGCTACGCGGTGAAGCGGGTTTCGCCAACGCCGATACCGTCGCGCGATTTCTCAAAGATCCAGAGATGCAACAGTCTGCCCGAGACGGCGTGATCCTCATCGATGAAGCCAGTCTTCTCGGGACTCGCGACATGAAAAACGTCTTTGACGTGGCAGAAGGCGTCAATGCTCGGCTGATTCTTGTGGGAGATCGCAGGCAACACCGGAGTGTGACAGCAGGGGAACCGCTCAAGCTGCTGGAGCAACGGGCAGGATTGCCGGTGGCGGAAGTCACGGAAATCCTGCGCCAGCAGGGAGACTATAAGGTGGCGGCACAAGCGCTGAGCGAAGGTCGGACGGAAGATGCGTTCAATGAATTGGATAAACTCGGCTGGATCAAGCAGGTGGCGGACAAGGACCGTAACCTGCAACTCGCGGCGGCGTACCTGTCCGCCACACAGGAAAAGAAAAAGGGCGGTGAATTCAAATCGGCGCTGGTGGTATCACCGACGCACGCGGAAGGTGATCGCATCACGGATTCAATCCGCGACGGGCTGAAAGCACAGGGAAGGATCGGCAACGAGCGCGTCGTGACAGCCTGGGTCCCTGCCCACTTGACCGATGCGCAGAAATCGGACCCCACGGAGTATTCACCTGGGGACTTGGTGCAGTTTCAGCAGAATGCGAAGGGCTTCAATAAAGGCTCCCGCCTGCTCGTCAGCGATTCAGAAAACCCGCCCGTCGAACTGGCGAATCGTTTCGAGGTCTACCGGCCGATCCAACTTTCCCTGGGCATTGGTGACCGGATTCGCATGACGGCGGGTGGCAAGACAAAGGATGGGAAACATCGATTGTCGAACGGATCGCTCATGACCATTCAGGGCTTTACAAAACAAGGTGACGTGATCGTCGATCACGGCTGGATCGTCGACCACGACTTCGGCCACATGACTCACGGTTACGTCGCCACCAGCCACGCCAGCCAGGGCGTGACGGTGGATAAGGTATTCGTCGGGCTGTCCAGTGAATCGTTACCGGCCACCGATCAGCGCACGGCTTACGTTGCGCTGACACGTGGCAAGGAAAGGGCCGAAATATTCACCGATGACAGAAACGAGTTACTCCGGGCGATGAGCAGGCAGGACAACTCGATTTCCGCAAGCGAGCTTGCCGGTATCCCGCCAGAAAAACCTCGGCCGCGTAGTCGGCCATCGAAACGACGGCCAGCTACACGCGGTCTGCTCGCCGCACGAAATGATGGATTGCAACCAGTAAAAGTGTCCCCAACAATACGGGAGATGGACCATGACCGATGACAGAAAGCATCATCAGGATGGCGCGCGTAACAACGGGCATCTCGCGGGACATCTCCCGCGTGTACGAGCGAAGGAATCAGATGACGAAGCTGGCGAGGGATCATGTGCCGCGTTTGGCTATCTGCGCGGCATCCGCGATCGCGCCGAAGCCATCGAGGTCCGCTTCCAGAGTGGAAACAGTATTTGGTTTCCTTATACCTGGCTGGGAAACTGGCAGTTCAACCCCTCAGACGGGCTGCTGCTGAAGTTCTCGGGTGATGTCGTTTATCTCGTCCTCATCCGGGGAAGCAATCTCGACCAGCCGCTGGCCGACACCAATACGAACCTCACCACTTCCGGCCTGCAACGTCATCGCATCGTCTGGATACGAGAAATGACCGACGAAGAAATCCGTCAAGTGGGTGAGACCGGGCCGACAATCGACAGCATTCAAATCGAACAATTTGAAACACAGGAGTCACTCAACGAGTGGCTCCAGAAGAAAGCACCATCGTTTTTACATTGAGGAGAGGACGGAAGTACCACTATGAAATCGCACCACACAGAGGACAAGCAACTGCAAGGCATCTCGCTTGAATCCGTCTTGGAAAAACGCCGCCTGGATCAGGCGTTGAACGCAAAGGAGTTCGCCGTTTGCGCCGGAGTATCCTATTCAACGGCTCGCTGCTGGTTTCACCTTGCCGGTTTTCCAGCCTTTCGCGGTGTCATCTTCTGGCAGGATTTCGTTCAGTGGCGCACGGGCCAAACTGGATTTGCCAGCCAGCACGAAGAACTGCCGCACCATCAAAGCGACACTGACTCCGCTTCAACCTTGCCCCCGCGTGCAGCACAGATTTTGCTCGACGTCTGATCGACAGCCGACACATGGAGCGTTGATCGGCCACTCGTGAACTGTCACGCGGGAAACTGTACCGCGTCACGCCACTGTGCCACATCATCGACTTTTTCGCGCTGATACACCTGATGAACTAGTTCCGACGCATGGTTCACCAGCCGCATGGCCACTTCGCGGGGGACTCCGGCACGGCGCAGACGATTGACATACGTGACTCGCAGACAGTGAAAACACAGGTGTGGTTTTTTGATTTTGATGAAGAATTGCTGCCAGCGACGTGATGGCTGAAAGGGAAGTTCCAGGGTGAATTTCCGCTTGGACTTGCGAATGCGTTCCAATAACGGACGCAGGGCGGATGGCATCGGAATTGAGAAGGCCCGATCTTCACCACCCTTGGGGGATGGAAACGTAATCTTGTTCTCCGCAAAATCCAGGCACTCCAGAGGCAGTCGTGTTTCTCGCAACCGACAACCGGTGTGTAGTGAGATTTCAAATGCGAACTGCATCCATACTGGCTCGGTTTTCAGGGCTTCCCTGATTACGGTGATATCCTCATCGGTCAATTCCGGCTTCTTCGCGGATTTGTCTCGCTTTAGTTTGAGGCTCAAAAGCGGATTCGATTCAGCATGGCCCAGCCGCACAGCTTCGCCCAAAATCATCGCAAGCAGCTTCAATTCCATGACCGCCGTGTTACGTCCAACACTTCTTCCGCTCTTCTTCTTGAAGGTTGTGCGCCACTCAATGTATTCAAGAGCGTTGCGGTACGTGATGGCTCGCGAGGAGTGCAGACGTTGGGTCTGGAGCCAGAGTGAAAGCCACTTCCAATTGCCTGTGTAGCGTTCCAACGTCCGCTTCGTCTCGCAGTGCCGTTCCAGATACTTAGGAACCCAGGCATCCCAACTTTCTTTGTTGACCACCGGCACGCGATGGTGTTCTTTTGCTTCGAGTTCCGCACGCAAAGCCTTTGCTTTGGCCGTATCGTTCGGATCGTCCGCACGGAGGCCGGTAGAGCGATGTACTTCTTTCCTATCGGCGTCAAAATAAACGACGTACCAAAAAGGCGACCGAGATTTTTTGTACAAATAAGCCATAACCCCAAGACGTACACAGTGCAAGTAGTGCAAGTAAGTATACGCCACTTGATGCGATCAGCCAAGGAAATTCAGCACATGACACCACTGTAAACCACTGCACTGCATACGAGGGTTCGATTCCCTTCACCCGCTCCATTATAATTCAATGACTTACAGATGAGTGCAAGTGAAGTGCAAGTACATCTGGTCGAAGAGAGCCGTCCAGTTGTAGAAACAGGCGGTGGCGGTTTTCCGGGAATTGCAGAAGATATCGGAAATACCTTCTTTCAAACCAGCAGAACCCGGCAATGTTCATGAGCGAGAATACCATGCTGTATGCCCTTTACCGCATGGGATACCATTCTCGCACGACTGGGCATGGCTTCCGCAGTACCGCCAGCACCATTCTCAATGAGAACGGGTTTCGAGCGGATGTCATCGAACGTCAACTGGCTCACAGTGAGATGATGCAATGGTGGGGCGAGTATCTTGATAGCTTGAAGCCAAGGTAGTTAGAACCGCCGGACACAGAATCCGGAATCGAGACTTCGAGTGCCAGAAGGAGATGTAATGGCTCAGGAATTAAAAACGACACACCAGACATCAGGGCACAAATCAATACGATCCAGATATTACGCCCGCATTGGCCATTTGGGATCGTGACACGCTCCCTCCGGCGATTTTGGGGATCGCTCGCAGATATGCTGTTATCCTCATTAAGGATTGGGTAACAATTTTGTGTCATCTTTGACCGATGACAGAATCGGATACGGAATTCACACCTGGAGATGATCCAGAATACTGGAAACCAATTGTCAAAGCCCATTTGCAGGATTGGCGATCCCTTCGTAAATTCGTCTCGGAGCGGAGGCATATCTTCCCGTTCCACGAGCGATCGCAATTGGATTTACTCTGGAGCGAAACGCTTTGGAATAGCGGCATCCGTGTCACAGAATTCGCTGGTCGGGCATCGTCTCGAGTCTACTGCTCTGCTTACGCTGGGGTATTGAAACAGGCAAACCACGAACTTCGTGAAGCCATCATTGCGATGCATCCGGAACTGGCAGACAAACCCCCGGAACTTGGTTCAGGAGGTTTCGAACTTGACCGCTAAAAAAATGTCGGATGTGCGCGGTTTCGGACAAATTGGTCTTCGGCGTGGTACGATCTCTCTCGTTCAAACGGAAAGTTGCTAGACGGTCACTGCAGTGCACTTTTTGGTAAGTGGGAGTAACACTGAAATGAGCTTGCACACTGAGGCTGCCAGTTCTCTGAGCTTGACCCTTCATCCGCCCCTGCCTGAATTTCAACGCGCAAGCAAGGCCGAAGGGAGACGGCGAAATGCCGAGGAGATGCGTCATCTGCAATGTGCAGCAGCAATATCGGTCTTTGCGGGAGACGGTCTCGACGGAGAATCTGGCAAACCGGATCTCCCGGGGTTGTCGCAATCTGAATTCAATCTTCGAGTTGACGATATGCAAGACTTGCTGCAAGTCGATGCAATAATTCACTCGCAGAAAATGACGCTATCAAGGATTTTGGAAGTGCCACTGAGCCGCTTGGTGCGGCATCGGACGCAAGCCATTGCATTTTTGGATTTCAACCCTGAACGCATTCTTATCGCCATTAAACAACGCCTCTCGCAACGGCACGTGCCCACCAGCGAGACAGTCGTAAACGGCGAACGCGAAATCGGAGCCGACATCTACCGTCGGCGTCTGCATGGGGGGTTAGTCGATGAGGATTTCGCCGCCGTCATCGCCAGCCAACAGGGGACACCTCCGAATGCTCGACAACTCGCATGCTGGCATTGGAAGGCAATTATCGCAGAGATCTCGAATCTGCTGTCGGAGATTTCGAGAGTCTCCACTCTCGCAACTCATGGAATGGCACCGAATGACATTCACTCAATTCGTTACGAACATGTTCCGATCGCACACGAATGGACCGAGGTGTTAACACTCCTCGTCGCTCCAGTGTTTGGTCTCTTGCCCCGATGGCTTGACATTATCGAGATAACAGATGGAAACGCGTCGCAAATGTTTGGCATGCGAAGTGTGCAGGAAATAATAACAGAAATGGCTGAGTTGATTGAGCAACAAGGGGCCCACCCACGATGGATTTCGGCCCTATCGGCACGCACCTTCGTTAGCACGTTGGCATTGTTCTGGAACTGTCATCACAAATACATGTTGGCCATTGTAGATGACTTGAGTGAAGAGCTGGCCATGCAAATCGGCTAGTCGCATGAATTGCGATTTTTCTGAATAGCACAGTGTGACACGACGAGTGGTTGATGGCCTACTTCCGAGAGGTGAATATGTTACACGGACCTAGTAAATCAACAGACGGTGTTGCCTCTGATGGCGCACAGGGGATGTTCTTCGAAGTTGAACCGTCGTTCTTGGCGGCGTACGCGCGATCGCAGTTCGCGTTGCTTGATGGCGATCGCATTCCTCTCTCAAATAATTGTGCCGCCGATGTCGGAGCAACCCAATTCGAGTTTCCCTTCCGCTATCTTGTGGAAGACTCCAGCAGTCCTGCGTTAGAACTGAGCCAACTGATTCGTCAATGCATTGACCGCGAAAGCCAATCTTCTTCGGACAAAGACGACAATCGAACCATTGTGTCGCGCGTGTTGCAACGGATTTGTGGTTCACGTCCACTTACGGTGGATCAATTGCTTCGCTTCCTGCAAATGGCCAGTAAAGTGATGGTTGAAGCGATCGGCGACTATGCAATGTCGGAAGCGACTCGCCGCAGAGCGGACTCTCAGTGTGATGATACTACTGATATCGGCGTAGCGCGTGGGAAACCAATGTGTTTTTCTCTCGCAGCGAGTCACCCGGAAGAAGTGAATGCATATATTGACACACTGCTATACACAGAGGTGCATTGTGCATCGATTGCCGAAGAGCGGGAGCGGATGCGCAATCGCGAACGTTTGTTGCTAGTTGAGTTCGGAGGATGCGATTTCGGAGAGTTGAATCGTTATCTCGGGATTTCAGATGATCCTGCTCGTTGCGCTGATGTGAAGCGTGATATCGAGTGGCAATCGGAGTTTGCGTGGGGCAGTGCCCAATTTATATTGGCTGTCAGGCACAGTAGATCGAGATCGTATTTGTGATGAATCGGCGTCTGCGTGTCGTACGTTGTAATAATGGTTGCCGAGGGTTACGCGGAATTCGCAATTCCGGGTGGCAGGTGTGGCGCGGAATTATGATCAGCCTGCCCTGCAAAAGCTGAAGAAGTGGACCTGCGGCTGTACGAATGTTTGTTCAGCCGTCCAAGTGCGAGCGATGTGCTGCAATCCTGCGAGCGGCGACGAGCGTCGTCGATGCGTTGTCTTCGGATAGCGCGTTCGTCATTCAGTGCTTTGTACCAGTCTCATGTGTTCTGCGCTCAACGTGCGCGCTGATGTCGGCGTCCGATCTCGGTTCTGTACACATTGTGGAAGGGAGGGACAGCATGCCAGAAAATACGGGTTGAATGCGAAGCGGGACATCGCGCAAGTGCATCGAATGGACGCTGTTCCGTGCAGTGTTACCACGGCAGCAAAGCATGTTTGTAAGTCCTCTTTGTTGGAAGGAAAAATCATGATTCTTGGATTCTGCCCCGCAACCGTGATCGTTCTCACTGCCCTTTTTCAGCTCGCGCTGATTGCGCTTTCCGGCGGTTGAAGCGTCATGCGAAGTGAGGAGTGTTTTGTCAGGTATCGCGAATGACTTGGAAATGGGAAATGGAGTCGCATCGCAATTGCGATGCGGCTCCACCCCATTGCGAAGTGAGCTTTCAAATCTACGGTGGAGTCATCATGCCGCAGGTCGTGACAAAGAATTTGAGTTGGTTCAAAACGAACCCGCAGGTTCGGAAGCAGTTCGACGAGGCGGATCTACTTCGGCTCGGAGCTTCGCTTAAGGAAAGGCAACTTCAGCCTGTGCTCTGCCAGCCGGATGGGACGCTAATAGCGGGCGAACGCCGCTACCGCGCGGCGACGCTGGTCGGAATGACGCATCTTGAAGTCAAGATTGCTGACGAGCAGCTTTCTGATTGCCAGATCAAGGTCTGGCAACTCACCGAGAACATGCTGAGGGAAGATTTGTCCGGGTACGAGAAGTGGCTGGGTTGTGCCGAACTTATGTGCATGAATCCGGCATGGCAGCAAAAAGACCTCGCTGAACATTTGCACTTGTCTGACAGCATGATTGTCAGACTGCTGTCGCCATCGAAATGCTCCGGCGAATGGCAGGATGCGTTAAAGGATGGTGCCGTCGGAATATCGGATCTCTATGCCGCTTCAAAGCTGCCGCTCGCCGATCAGGCCGGGCTCCTGGCGTTGAAACTGTCCGGGGCAAGCCGTGATGCCATCGAGTCCGCAAGCAGGAAGAGCCGCAACGGCAATGTCCCCGCAGTGCGTAGCAGCAGGATCAAGTGCCTGCTGCCCAGCGGGATCAGCATCGTTGCCAGCGGGGACGAGTTGTCGCTCTCTGACCTAATCGAGGCGCTTGCTGACGCCGGAAAGCAGGCACGGAGAGCTAGAGACCAAGGACTGGACGCAAAGACATTTCAGGCGGTTCTTCGCGATCAAGCGAGGGCATCATGACCGTTCTCATGATTATCCACTGTTTACTGCGTTGCATCTGGAGCTGAATCCCATGAGCACGGAATCAATGAAAACAATGATTGAATCTGCGATCGCCAGATGGTTCTTTCCGATGATCAGCGTGCGGCCAGGGGTGCCAAAGCCGTTTGATCCGTTGGATATGACGTTGCTGAATTGGAACGACATGGACAGGTTCACGAAACGTCACCTGCTGAATGGTGGCGTCTGCGTGACGGGACGGGCAGGTTCTGGAAAAACGAGTTCCAGTGGCAGACTGATCGGCAATGCCATCATCGGCCATGACCTGTCCGGCGGCTTGATCTTGGGGGCCAAGCCAGAGGACCTCGGCAATTGGAAATCAATGTTTGCATCGGCGGGACGCTCGCATGACCTTCTGGTCTTTGCTCCTGATTCGCCGTTGCGGTTCAATTTCCTGGGTTACGTGCTGGAGTCAGGTGGCCATACGCGGGACGTGACGCGGTGCATTACCATGATCGCCGAGACGCTTCGCTCCAGTGATACGTCGGGTGGAGAGAACGCGGATTTCTGGGAACGCGAGCAGGAACGGATGATCTACAACGCAGTGGAAATCATCAAACAGGCGAAGGGAACCGTATCCGCTCCCGACATCCAGCGATTCATCACCAGCGCACCGCAGTGTCCGGCAGAGATCATGACGGAAGCCTGGCGGGCCGAGTTCTGTAATCAGTGCATGGCCACAGCGTTCAATGTGGAAAAGTCAGCCGTCGAGGCCCATGATTTTCAGCTTGCGTCGGACTACTGGCTTTCCGAATTCCCGATCATGTCCGAAAAGACTCGATCCAGCATCCTGACCGGCGTGATGGGCCTCCTGCATGTATTCAATGTCGGAGTCGTCCGCGAGCTGGTTTCCACGACAACGAATGTTACTCCGGACGACATGCTTTCGGGCAAATGGGTGTTCGTGGACATGGCTCCGGCGGAATGGGGCGACATGGGAACGCTGGTTGCCGCCGGGTGGAAATACCTGACGCAGCGCAGAGTGCTCCGTCGCCATGCACAACCGGATGACTTCATCAACGTGATCTGGGCCGACGAGTATCACCAGTTCGTCAATTCCTTTGATTCGTACTACATCGCACAGTGCCGTTCACATCTCGGCTGCATGGTGGTGCTCAGTCAATCCCTCTCCTCTTACTACGCGGCCCTCAAGGGAGATGCCGGTAAGAATCTGGCTGATGCGTTACTCCCCAACTTTGGCACAAAGATTTTTCACGCCCTGGGTGATCTGAAATCGGCGGAATGGGCATCTGGCCTGATCGGTAAGAACCTCCAGACCTTTTTCGGAGTCACTACCGGTCCCGTAGAAAATATCTGGGAAGAGATGAACGGGCGCGGCAAGGTCACCATGTCCACCACGGAGCACTACGAATCGGAATTGCAGCCTGCCGTGCTCTTGAACGGATTACGTACCGGGGGGCACGTGAACGGCCTGATCTGCGACGGCATTGTGATCCGGTCGGGTGAGCCGTTTTCAAATGGGGCCAACTGGCTGGAAGTAACGTTCTCACAGAAGGACCCGGTCGGGTAATCGTCCTGCAAGGCCGAGTGCCTACTGAGATTTGGAGCCCTGCGGATGCCGTCAGTCATCCGCTCCTTCGGCGAAAGACTATCCCAACGTGTTTGCCCGGCGCTCGCGGTACGCGCCGAAGCGACCTTCCGTTCCCGTGTCGGTTCAGGAAAAGCGAAACGATTCACCGCCAGTAGGAGGAATGACCAATGCGAAATATCTCATGAACCAACCCGGTCTTCTGCCAATCACACTCAAACATTGATTGTCACGCTCGCAATGTGCGGGGTGGACAGATTCGACTCGCCTTTCAGAAAGACCAATCATGGACGCGCTGTGCTTCTTCTTCGGGGAATTGATGTATGGAATTATCCGGGCAATCCTGACCGGACAGCCGTAATTCACAGAGAAACGATTAACTCGACCGTTTCCCATACGTCCGGCCGTGGCGCTTACCGGCATCACGGCCGGGCATTGTCTGCGAAATCACTGCCGCTCACGCTGGCATCGACGCTCAATCCATCAAGTTAAGGATCAGTTCAATGCAAAGCCTGTTCGATACCATGGAGATGATGCTTACGTGCGGAACCATTCTTGCCGTGAGCTTCATCGTGTTGCTGTCCATTCCACAGTGCAAGCTGCGGGAATTCCTCCTGCCAATCGTCGGCTGGTGCGTGGCGATCTTTTGCGGCATCTACTGCATTTCGCCGGTGGACCTCTTACCAGAAGTTGTCCTTGGCCCGTTTGGCTATTTCGAGGACATCGGGGCAGCGGTGACCGGAATTGCTGCGGCACGGATGGCAATGAATCCCAGTAAGAATTAGTCCAGTCGTGGGACGCGATCACGCGGGTCGTCTTTTCATATCCCTGTGAGATCAGCGCCTGAGAAACACAGTTCTCGCTGAAAGTCGTTGTCATGCCAGAGAAGCAGCAACAAGAGTCCAGTTCGATGAGCCGGGGCGATGCTCTCGGCCTCGTGTATTTCTGCGCGAATGTCCATGCCACATGCCTTACGCCATTCATCCGTTGCGGCTTCGGACTGGAACATCCCGGCATCTACGGATTCTGGTCAGGTGCTTTGATCTTGGGAATTGCCGCGTTGGACATGACCGGCGTGACGTTCATGTACTTCTGCGTCTGGTTAAGCGCCCTTGTTTATCGGCGAATCGAGACTCTTAGACTGGTCAGGAAAATGGTGGTTCACAGTCGATATCCCGGTTATCCGTGGCTGGCCATGAAGGTTCCTTTTGTGCGGAAGTTATCCACGGCCACAGCCTTGATTGAGTTGGAGCTTTGCCCTCTCGTGGGCTTGCTGTTCGTCCCGGTTTCATCGCACCTGGCACTTCTGGTGATGACGTGCTCTGTCTCACTCATGGTGAGGGATGGCATCGAATCGGAAATTGTTCGCAGGCGGTTGCAATTGATGCGGGATGCCCACATCGAGCAGGAATATTATTCAAGACGTTTCAGGAACCCCTTTGAGGAATGATGCATGTCAGAAGAAAACGGAGGCAGACCGGCAAAGATCGGAGAAGGACATCTCGCAGCTATGGGCAGAGCAGGCTTCAAGGAACTTGCCCAAGCGCTGCCTGCACTGCCGACCAGCAACATTCGTCCGGTGGAAGAGCCGGGATTATTTGGCAATCCGACTCCTCAGATTGTCACTCAGGAGATGGGCGCGGGCAACAGTTACAACGACATGCTCGAACGGCATGCCAGTCGCGGCCAGGCGGCCCGAGACTCCAGAGAGAATGACCGCTGACCCGAAATCCGATGGTCAAGTTCGATGAACTGGACATCAAGTTTCTGATTGATTGGGGGAATGTGTAACGTGACGCTTGACGAACGACTCGAAAAAATCGAATCGATGCTGGAAACGCTCGTCGAACAGCAGACGGTCCGCGAGTGGTATTCCACCGAACAGGTGGCGCAGATCGTCGGAAAGTCGGACTTCACGGTGCGCGAATGGGCTCGACTGAAGAGAATCCGGGCAGAAAAACGACGGTCCGGCCGGGGAGCACACGCCAGTTGGGTCATCAGCCATGCCGAAGTGTTGCGACTGCAACGCGAGGGATTGCTGCCTCTCCAACCAAACGACGGGCGCTAATTGTGGTGTGGACGGTGTCGTCCACCCGGAAACGTGGTATAGCTTCAAAGCTATTGACGGAGCATAGCCTCTGGGCTATGATTGTCTCATGTGGCATGTGGCGACGACCGATGGTTTTGATGAGTGGTTTACCGAACTGGACGAAGACGGCCAGGCCGAAATCATTGCCAAAGTGGAATTGCTGAAACTCCTGGGACCAAAACTGGCCCGTCCGCATGCGGATACGCTCAACGGGGCGAAGCATGCCAATATGAAGGAGCTTCGGGCTGACACGTCGGACAAGGTAATGCGGATCGCCTTCGCGTTCGACCCCGAGCGTGCGGCCATCCTCCTGGTGGCCGGTGACAAATCGGGAGTCAGTCAAAAACGGTTCTACAAGCAACTGATTGCCAAGGCCGATGAATTATTCGATGCGCATCTGGCGGCATTGAAAGCAAAGAAGAAGGGTAAGGAGTAAACACTATGGCCAAGTCATTCGACGAACTCGTCAAACGGACGACCACAAAGAAAACGCAGGCCAAAGCGGCTCGCCGCACTCAGGAACTGCTCGGAGAGCTGCTCCTGAGCGAAGTCCGGCAACTGACGGGCAAGAGTCAGCAGCAGGTTGCCGATGCGCTTGGCATCAAGCAACCGAGTCTGTCAAAACTGGAAAAGCAGGGCGACATGCATATTTCCACCCTGCAAAAAATCGTGGCGGCTCTGGGCGGCAAGCTGGAGGTCCTGGCGAAGTTCCCAAAAGGAACGGTCAAGATCGATCAGTTCGATCCTGCACACAAGCGGCCCCGACCTCAGGGGACGGGTGATCTGCACCTCGTGTAGTCTTGAGTTTACCTCGATGCGATAACCAAGGGCCTGCCGGTAAAAACCAGCAGGCCCTTTTTGTCCTATCCGAACACCGTCGCAATCGCTGCTTGCTGGGTGGACGGGTACAGGTGGCTGTAGCGGCGGGACATCTCCGCCGACATGTGGCCCGCCCAGCTTTCAACGAGCCGTTGATCGACTCCCTTGCTGGCACAGGCGGAAACAAATGAGTGTCGGCAGACATGCCAGCCTTTGAGGACTGACCACTTGCTTTCTGCGAGTGTCCGGCGAAGGTGGTCATGTGCCTCAGTCGGAGTGATCGGTCCGGCGGGATGCGATTGCCTGACCTTCACGTTCGCTGCCCGCTCGGTGGGAGATTTGGAACGGGTCTTCTGTCCTTTGTGCCCGGTTGTCGGACTGCGTGTCCTGCTACGTTCGACGATGGCTTGCTGTACAAACAGATACGGGCCACCGGGGTGAACTTTGAGCCAGTCCTCCAGGGCACCGATCAGGAATGGCGACATCGGCACGCGTCGGGTCGTTGCTTTTCCACGAACACGCTTCTTCTCGTGGATCGTGACCACCCTCCCCTTGAAATCGACGTCGGTCAGTTGCGTGCGAATGATCTCGGAACGCCTTGCTCCGGTATGGGCAGCAAAGCAGACCATTGGGTATAGAAACGGTCGGCTGGCGCTTATTTTCACATGCTGGAGCATTTCATCCAGTTCGGTGACAGTCAGGTACATGCTGTCGTAAAGGTCGCTGATCTGCACCTTGGTCAAATTGCCAGCAGCAATCCGGCGTTCGATCTCTTCCCGCGTCATGAACGGCGGCTTCTCGACCGTCTTGGGATAGCGAAGTCCGTGATTGGGAAACCGTCCCACCACCAGCTTCATCTTGGAACCCCAGTTCCAGGCTGTTCGCAGGCTGATGATTTCCTTTTGGATAGTTGCCGGTGAAAGTTTGCGGCCCTTCCTACCGGCCGCTTTGAGCCGCCGGTCGACATAGCCTTGCAGGTCCGCGAGAGACAACTCGGCAATTGGGAACTGCTCTCCCAGAGCCGTCACCAGATGCTTGAAATGCGAACGAATTCCCTTGACCGTCGTTGCTTCGAGAGAACTTTCGTGCGTCGCGATGTAGCGGTCGCGGAGTGTGCCAAGCGTGACCTTCTCAGCGACCGGCGTTTCCTCGGGACGACCGTCGAACTGGACATAGTCCAAAATCGTCATGCCCGCAGGAATTGACGCGAGTCGCTGTTGCAACCGCATCAGCAGGTAATCAACCTGTGCGGCTTTTGTTTCGGCTTCGTCCTGAGAGACTTCACCAAGAGTGAAGGCGTGTTGCTTGCCGTGGTAACGAAACAAAACCCGATAGCTGCCATTTCGGTGCTGAAGTCCGGCCATGATGCCTCTCCAATGTCACCGCAACGCTGTTACCAATTTGTTACCATGATGAGCAATCCTAGCCAATTTCGAGCTGCTTCGAAATCGTTGCAACTCATTTGCCTGTAAGGATTGGCCGAGGCGGGGTTCGAACCCGCACGGGATTTAACTCCCACCGGATTTTAAGTCCGATGCGTCTGCCTGTTTCGCCACTCGGCCTGAGTGATCTTCGATTGATTGGGCGAGGCAACAATTGACGTTGCGGCGCGGGATGGATTGTGGCGTCTTAACTGCAATCCTTCAAGACACCTGTTGGATCACAAACTCCGCAACCTGGAACTGCGTGATTCGATGACATCCGCAGTCGCGATCAAGTGTGCATGACTCTTCGCATGAAGTAGGTGGCGGCGAGTCCCATTACGCCGTTGGCGCTCCAGACGGCCCAACTGGGGTCGAGAGTTCCGATTTTTGACAGATTCTGGGTCATCATCGTGATTGGATAATACACCGTCAGAATCGGCAGGAAGCAGAACAGGAAGCAGGTCAGAATCTGTTTGCGGGCCATCACGATCGCAAACGGGCTGCCCAGCAGGACGAAGAACAGGCAACTGACAGCCATCGCAAAGCGATTGTGCAAGTCGCTGTTCAGTCGCAGTTTGGTATCTTTTGCAGCCGCCTCGCGGTAATAGTGCTGGACAAATTCGACTTCGTTCAGTCGCTCGAAATTTCCTGTGGCAAGTGCGAAGGCGGATTCGACCGCCTGAGCTTGCTGCGCCTTCCGACGATCCTCGTCGGCGCGCTTCATTTCGTGTTGCAGATTACGAATGCTGAGGTTTGAGCCCCGCAGGGCGCGACTTTGTTTCGGCAATGGAAATGCAAATTTGTCACGCTCGAGATAGAGGCTGTTGTGTTCACCCGGCAGATTCGATTGTGCTCCTCGCAGTTCGAGCAACGCCACCTGCTTGGGCAGGTCAAATGTCAGCCGCGCCTCGCTGGCTTGCACCGTGATCGTCTTGCCACCGCGTGGTGTGTAGCGAATGACAGGTTCAATCAGGGTTCGGTCGCGCACTCCAGTGACCGTAATGGAGAGGCCGCTCTCACGCACGTTGATCTGGGACTGCGTTCGCAGGCGATCGATAAAAATGTCTTCCATGGCCAGCGTGATCACGCGTTCGATGTTGCTTGAAGCCCACGGAATGACTTGATCGCTGACCAGCAAAGAGAGCACGCTTAACGCCCCAGCCAGGAAAAATGAGGGCCACATCAGGACCATCACATTAATTCCGGCGGCGCGAGCAGCGATGATTTCGTTGTCACCTGCCATCCGGCCATAGACGACGCAGGCACTCAGTAACAAGGTTGCCGGGATCGTGTACGGCAACAGCATTGGCAGGACGAACGGCAGGATTTGGAAAATCTGCCAGTAGCCTAGATCGTGCTCTTTCGCCTGGCCGAAGACTCCAACGAAGACCAGCAGCGATGTCGCAATGGTCACGAGAATCCCGAACACGCGCAGCAGTTCGCCGAGGACATAGCGTTCCAGCAGCCGCATGGGATCCAACCGATGGCAGACAGGGGAAAGACGGCAAATTGCAGGCCGCATCCATACGGCCGTTCCGTTCTTAAACGCAAGCTATAGAAGAAATTACCAATCTTCGTCAAGGCGGGGTTTGAGCCGATGGCGTCAAAGTCACCGCAGTGGGAAACTCTTCGCTTGTCTCGTCAACTGGTGCGTCAAACAAGGTCGTCCCAATGTGCTCGTTCCCTGCAGTTCGTGTCAATCTGGCCGCAGCAGTGCGAGGCGACTGCGTGGATTGCCCTCCGTCAGCCGAAAACTTGATGACGCTCGGTCAGTTTTCGAGAATGGAGTGATGACATGATGAATTTGCTGCAAGGTGCCAGTGACGATCAGGTTGCTTTGATTGGATGTTTGTTCGCTTTGGTCAGCTCTGCGGGTCTGATGTACTTGAGTTTCTTCGTTGGACCGGCCAACCGTAAACAGGCTCAAGCCAGTACACCGAACTCAGCTCTGCGACAGATGCCGATGCGTCCTGTCGTCGATTCGACTCGCGAACGCGCCGCGTAATCGATTCCACTTATCGATTGTGGGCTCGCTGGCGTCGAGAATTCACTACTATCCAGGGCCAAGATCAAATGAATGCCGAGGGAGTCTATTCGTCCTATGCCGACGATCCAGATTTCGCGGAGATGCTGCCATTTTTCGTGGACGGACTCGCTGAAATGCGGGTCGCAATCAAAGAGTTCGTCCAGGCCAAGGACTTTGACAGCGTTGGACGCGAAGCTCATAAAATTCGCGGCAGCGCTGGAGGATACGGCTTCTCTGGACTTAGCGATCTCGCAGGACATCTCGAAGAATCCTGTAAGAACTCTCCCCGAGATGAAGCAATGATCTTGCGAACCGTAGAGCAAATGCTGGATTATCTAGTCAAGGTACGAGCTTAGGCGAGCTTTCGGGCTCTCGACGGTTCTGGCGATCGTGTTATTCGGCGTGAGTCTGCGGCAAACAAGGGAAGTCTGATGATCCAGTTAAAGCGTCTGGCATTCTGTGGCGTGCTGCTTGCGACAGGCTATGTGCTTGGAACACACAGCCCCTTTGCTCCCGCCCGTGCTCAGGAGGCCGCCTCGGCACCATCGGAAGACACCACGAAAAAGATCGTTGACGCGAACGACAAATTGAAGGCCGCTGTCGAGGCGCTGAAGCTGGAATCACGCTACGAATCAGCAACGCGCGGTATCAATTCGTATGCCGTCCTGGTTGGTGGGCTGAATGCCAAAGAAGATCTGGAGGCAGGTCACGGCGTCGATCCCGAGACGTTTGCTGCTCTCTACACTGCAGCGTATGACCTGAAAAAGCTGAATGCGCGCGACGACTCGTTGGCAGACTGGGTTGATATCTCGCAACTCGATTATGACAACGAAGGCCGACTGACCTATGGCGGCAAGATTGTGCGGATTTATCCGGTGTCGCGATTGAAGAAACTGCGAGCCCAACGCCTTGTGCTGCTCGGCGAAATCAAAGCTGCCAAGGCCGCTCAGTAAACTGATATTACTGAACGTCGATGGGGAGCAGGGTCGCCTGAATTGGTGCGCGCGTTGAATGGGTGGCGATCAGTTGCCACGCACCATCTTCTGAGCATTCGATGCGAACGAAGTCGGCACATGTTCCGCCGATCCGTAGAATCAATGTCTGTTCCTGGCCGGCAACCAGTTTCCAACGATGATGAGTCATCCGCGGCGACTTCGCACCGTTCATCTCACACTCGCGAATCTCTCCCGCCAATTGTTCACCCATGCCAATGGTCCAACTCCTGAAGAGTTCGTCGAAACTCTGTCGTTCGATGGCTTCAAGGCTGGCGACATCCAGCGAACGCGTGCCGAGCAAATGTTGCAGTCCGTTGTCGTCCGATCGTTTCAGATACCAATCGAGAAACAGATATCCGGCACCGCGAACGCCGTCATTTCGCCAGTACTCGGGTAAGCAGTAGTCGCGAATGACCAATGGCGAATTGCCAGGCCGGGCGCAGTATTTTTGGATTCGATTCGCAACGTTGCTATCAGAGCCACTGGAAGCGACTTCGACCACATGAGCAATGGCTTCGTTCAGCCAATCTTCGTCGTAGCGATCTTCGACTGCATTGCCTGAATTTTCGAAGCGACGGCTGAAGACAGCAGCATGGCACCATTCATGACAGAGCACGGCATGTAACTGCTTACTGACCGGCAGTGACGAACTCAGGAAGATCACATCTGAATTGTTTCCATGTGGGCGATCCACCCCCCGGATGAAATCACTGGGTCGCGTAATCCCATAGACAGGATTATTCTGCTGACCCAGCCGTCCAACTTCAGACGTGATCACGATGGTCAAGTGGCCATCATGATCCAAGTCTGCGACAGTTCCAACGAGTCGCTCGACGGTCTCAATCATCGTGGATGTGGATGCCGAATCAATCGCGGCCACGAGACCCATCAACGCTTCGTCACGACGGATTCGTTGATCGATGTAGATCAATGTTCGCGCATTGACAGTTGCGAGGCTGCATGGAACAGCAACATGGGCAGTGGAGCCCGGCGTGGGCTGAATCGTCGCCGGAAGAAAGTAAACACGCTCTGCTTGCGGTGCCTTTGTTGAGGTTGTTGTCGGCTTCGCCGTAGGCAACAACGCTTCTGGCATTGGGGTCGAGACCCGCTGGACCACATGGTGGACCAAGGCTGGACTTCGTGTGCGATCGCCCTGCGAAACGGGAATCGTTCGCAGTGTCACTTCCCACTCTCCATCGGTGACAGGGTTGGGATTGCCCAGGACAAGCACGGTGCTCGACGATTCCGAAGCGGATAACGTTCCGATTGCGATTGAATCGCATTCGTCTGACCCTGCAGACCCCTTGACCTCGGTGACTGGCTTCTTTTCCCGCTGCAAAAGCGAATGACCACGGTAACTCGTGGCGCAGACTTCCACTGTGCACAGCCCCGCCGCGGCGAGCATCCAGAACCAACACCAGGAGAACTTCAGTTGAAATCGGAACATCACTGCAAACTCAGGCAAGCGGCATCAGCACATCGTTACAATCCGCAAACTCATTCAGATTGATCGGATTGAACCTGCTGACTTGTTCACTCGAATCGGAGACCTTGCTGGGTGACTGCAATTTGCCGTGGGTTCTTTTGCCGTAAAGCACGTTTGCAACAGGAGATGCGATATTCGACGGTAGCCTGTGCCTGAACGAGCGGAAGTCTTCACGCCGTAATGTAAAGGGGGAACGGCGGTATCAGGAAAATGAGTCACATGCATTAAATCGACGGAAAAGAAAGAAATCAGTCGGGCAGATCGCTCAGTCGATTGACTGAGAATTCGGAGTGCGCTGTTCAGCAGCATCGTTTCCGGCGACAGCTGAGGATTTACAGGTTTAAGATTTTGAGAACTGTCTCGTAGATTTTTCTTCAAAAAGATCGTTAGCCTTATAGAATGTGGGCGAGCAGGCTAGTTTTGCCCTGCAGATGGTCACTGCTCTTACATAAACTTTCGCTCAGTAATTTGCTCATTTCCGTCCCAGACGCGAGGTAATCAGCAATGGTAAAGCTCTTCAAGCAGTTGATTGTGCCGACGGTGTCTGTGGCATGCCTGAGTGTCTCTCTACAGGGAGCCGATCAGAACGTTGGAAGTGCCAAGCATGGCCGATTGAATGTCCGTGTCGTCAAGCAGACCGAAGAGCCGCCAGAGCCGATGCCTGACCAATCGTTGGAACCGACTCCCAACGCGAACGCCAGTCTGCTTTCTGATCAGCGACAAATGATCATTCTGCAGACTCAGAAGCTGCGGAACGAAGTCAGCAATGCCGTCGAAACAGCGCGACGCATGGATGATCCCGAGATTGGGATCAGCGCCCTCAAGCAAGCGTTGGGAGCAGTGAAGTCCGCACTCGACATCTCCCCCGAAGATCGACAGGGACTGCAGAAGCGCCTGGAGTCCGAAATCCAGGTCCATGAAAACAAGAAGGACGTGATGAACCAGGGATTGGTCCGCGCTCTCGAGCGCCGGGCCCAACAGGAAGCAATCACACGGCTCGCCGATCAAGCAACTCTCGATGAAGAACGACTCGAGAACTTGATCGACCGTGTGCGCTCCCTGATGCAGGAAGGTCGCCACGGACGCGACGAAGCCTACGCCGAGGCACAGCTTGTTGCGGATGTCGCAATTGACATGCGACCCGGTGAAGGAGCTTCCACTGCGGCTCGGTTCGACGCCGAATCCGCGCATCAGCTCACCCGAGCCTATCGCTTGCGAGCTCGCCGTGCCGACGAACTGCTCGAAACTCTGTATCAGGTCGAACTCTCGCACGTTCCGTTTCCTGATGAGCCGCCGTTGCGGTTCCCTCCGGCCTCAGTCTGGAAAGCTCTCTCCGAACGCCGCAAACAACATGCGACTGTCGACTTGAAGAAGAGCACACCGAACGAAAAACGAATCCAAAAGGCGCTGACCGAAACAACCGAAGTCTCGTTCACCGACAACCCGCTCGAAGAAGCCCTGAACTACTTGGAAGACCTGCATCACATCGAAATCTGGCTGGATAAGCAGGCTTTGCAGGACGAAGGCGTGGCCACTGACCAACAGATTACTCTGGTCATGACTGGTATCTCTCTTCGTAGTGCTCTGAGACTGATGTTGGAACCACTTGGTTTGACCTACATCATCGAAGACGAAGTGATGAAGATCACGACGCAAGCTAAGGCCGACGAAAAGATGTCGACCCGCGTCTATCCTGTTGCTGACCTCGTCATCCCCATTCAACCCCCGATGGGTATGGGCGGGATGGGTGGAGGCATGGGCGGCGGGATGGGTGGTGGTATGGGAGGCATGGGCGGCGGTGGTATGGGTGGTATGGGCGGCGGCATGGGGATGGGTGGGATGGGTGGAGGCATGGGTGGGATGGGCGGTGGAATGTTCAGCATCCCAGCTGAACCTCTTGACGCCATTCAGCCCGACGCGACCACCAAAAAAAAAGCGCAGCTGAATTTCTAATCGCTCAAAATGATCAGCCTGCCCCTGCAGGTAATGACAATCCACCAGAGAAGCGGAAGGTGCCTGTCGCACCTTCCGCTTCCGTCGTTTCCAGTCCCGATGTGCTGCAAGCACGACTCGAGCGAGCAAAGCGATGGCGCCAGCGTTTCGAATCCAATAATGTCACGGCGATCACCATCGAGGTCGTGGTTGCCGACCTCGTCAAAAGTAAGCAATACGAAGAACTGGTCGCCTGCCTGGAACAGGCGATTATCAGCGGGGAATTTATCGAGCCGTGGATGCACGAGGCCTTGGCGCTGGCGATGGAATCCGCCGGACGCCCCAAGACTGATATCGAACGAGTGCTGATGTCGAGTCAGGATCTGATCGATGCCGATGTCGAATCGACCATGAAATTGGCGGCCTATCTCGCCAAATTTGAGCGGTTTGACCGCGCGATTGAAATGTACCGACAAGCGGCCTTTCTGAACCCCCAAAGTCCCGAGCCGTTCGTTTTCGCACTAGAGCTCGCTCGCCGGACTCGAAATCCCGAAGCAGTGGTCTGGAGTGCCCCTGAAGTCGTCGCTTATGCCTGGGGAAAAGATCGCGAACCGCTGCGGCTGAAGGCCGAGCAAGCGGCTGCCGACGCGATTCCGCAATTGATGAAGGAAGGGAAGATCGCCAAAGCCCTGCAGCTTCAGGAGGCCATGAGCAAGGCGCGACGACTTGATCTGGTTGTGCGGCTGGAATGGAACGGTCAAGGTGACGTTGATCTGCTGGTCGAAGAACCCTCGGGTGCGGTTTGCTCGATGAGCACCCCCTTTACCCCTGGAGGTGGTGCTTTCATTCACGACGGCTATGGACCGAGGCAGGCGAACTGCTACGACGAATACGTTTGTCCGTCGGCGATGCAGGGAGAATATCGCCTGCGAGTGCGTCACATCCGTGGTGATGTCGTCGCCAAACGAGCTCGTCTGATCATCACTCGCGGGAAGAATACTCCCGCTGAAGAAACTGAATCGCAGACTGTTGTTTTGGGCCAGGCCGACGCGATCGTCAGGATCTCGCTCTCACAGGGGCGTCGGGCTCAGGCCAACGCCGACGTTCCAAAACCAAACAAGTCGTCCAACAAACGCAATACGGCAGGGACGGCGATTTTGGCGCAGATCAGCACAGCAGCCGGTGGAGTCATCCCCAACGTCGGCGGAGGTGGCGCGGTCGGATACCAGCCAGTCATTAGCGTCATCAGCGAAGGCATCGCCATGAATGCGATGGCCACAGTTTCGGGTGACCGACGCTACGTCCGCATCAATGCGGCACCCGTATTTTCGTCGATCACGGATGTCTTCACGTTCAGCTTCGTTCGATGACGCCGAGCGGACAACAGCAGTTCAGCGAGTGGCGGGCTGCTTCCGAACCAGGCCGGGAATCACATCAGCATCGAGCGGCGCGAACAAGCCTCGCTCCCACAACTCCCAACCAATCGCCCCCATTGCTGCGTTGTCCGTGCAGTATTCACGCGGCGAAATCACCAGGCTAACTCGTTGTCGAGCAGCCATTTCTTCCAACCGCTGGCGAAAGCACGAGTTGGCCGCAACTCCGCCGCCAACCAGCAACGTCGTGCGACCGGTTTGACGAAGTGCCTGTTCGCATTTGCCGACCAACACGTCAATGACCGCCGCTTGGAAGCTGGCCGCCAGATCACAGATTCGTTGCGAATCAAGCGGAGGTGGCTGAATGCGAGCCCCGGGAATCCCCTTCGCCGCGTACAACACTGCCGTCTTCAACCCACTGAAACTAAAGTCCAGGCGGGATTCGTTGAGAAACGTGCGCGGAAATGGAAATGCCTGGGGGTTGCCGCTACGAGCCACTTCTTCGATGCGTGGCCCGCCTGGATATTCCAGTCCCAGTACCTGGGCCACCTTATCGAATGCCTCGCCAGCAGCGTCATCCGTGGTGGAACCGAGCAAATCGAATTCGACGGGAGATCGGCAGTCGTAAAGATTGCTATGGCCACCGCTGACAACCATTCCGACTGCCGGAAAAACGCTTGATTGGGCGGCAATCTGACAGGCGTACAGATGCGCTTCAATATGGTTGACCGCCAGCAGCGGGACATCTAGAACCAATGCCAAGGTCTTGGCAGCAGTCAGTCCGACCAACAGCGATCCGACCAAACCAGGATGAGTGGCAACGGCAATCGCGCCGATCTCGTCGAGCGTCACATTGGCTTGACGCAGGGCCTCGTCGATCACTGGCAGGATGCGCTCGACGTGAGCCCGCGACGCAATCTCGGGAACGACACCACCGAATCGCTCGTGCAATTCGTGCTGAGTTGCCACAACGTTCGACAAAACTCGCCGCTGCTGGTCGATGACAGCAGCAGCGGTTTCATCGCAAGATGATTCCAAAGCCAGAAGAAGGCGTCGTAGGGGCTCAGCAGGATTCAAGAACGACTCTCTAAACGGACGAGCCCGTGATGCAAATCACGGGCTTGTTTTGGCGGTGCGGCAAAATCGCTTCAAAGACACACGGCCATGTCGAAGACTCCATGACCGTGGCACCCATTCTCGGTTGGGCCGACCTCATACGGCTCGAACGACTCGGCCCGGCTGAGCAGCCATCCACTCGAGGAAGGCTTCGACGAAGGATCGACCGAAGCGGCTTTCGATGCCGGCTCCTTCTTTCTTCGCGTCAGGCTTGGCTTCCGCTGCATCCTTCTTCTCGCCGTTTTCGGGTTTATCCGCCTCTGGCTTCTTTTCAGTGAGTTGTCCCTTCAAGTACGTGATACCCTTCGCCAACTGAGTATCAACGTACGTCGACTTCGGGGCATCGGCACCGCGGACAACTTCGCGTTCGCGGCGAGCATCAAACAACTTGCCCATCTCTTCGTTCGACAGTTTGACTTCGTATCCCTCGTCAGGCATCACGCCCCATTCGTCTTTTTCAGTCGCCTTCGGCAAGCGGTGGATATTCTTTCCGCTGGGGCGATGATAGCTGGCCGTGGTCAGCTTCAGGGCGCTCTTGCCACCTTCCAGTTCGATCACGTTTTGAACGCTTCCCTTACCCCAGGTTCGCTCGCCAATCACGATCGCTCGTTTGTGGTCCTGCAGGCAGGCACTGACGATTTCGCTGGCCGAAGCACTGTATCGATTCACGAGGACCACCATCGGAAATCCGCTGAACGTTCCCGCTCGCTTGGCCTTAAAAACTTGCTCTTCGGTGTTGCGACCCTTCGTGCTGACGATGACGCCGCTTTCCACGAAGAAGTCTGAGATCGCCGTCGCGGCGGTGAGGAGACCACCCGGATTGAATCGCAGATCCAGAATGAGAGCCTTCATCCCCTCCTTCTTCAGCGTATCCAAGGCGTCGTGAACCTCTTCGACGCTGTTGCGTCCGAAGCTGGTCAGGCGGATGTAGCCAATCTTGTCGTCGCCTTCGAGCATATACGACCAGTTGCCCATCGAGTCGTAGTGATCACCCTGGACTGTGGGGGTCTTGATGACGGCACGAACGATATCCAGCGTCTCGGACGTGGCCTCGCCCGTATGTTGAATCTTAACCTTGACGGTGTCGCCCGCTTTACCGCGCATCATCTTGACCGCAGTATCCATTTCGCGGCCTTCGACGAATTCCGCTGTCGGCTTGCCATCGATCTCGACGATATGGTCGCCCGCGCGAATCCCGGCCTTGTAGGCAGGAGTGCCCGGCAGTGGGGTCATCACCATCAGTTGGCGAGTCTTCGGCTCGACAGTGACTTGAATTCCAATCCCGCCGAATTCTTGATCAACCGATTCGTTGAACTGCTTCAACTCGGTCGTGTCGATGTACGACGAATAAGGATCGAGTTTCATGATCATGCCACGCATCGCGGCTTCGACCAGTTCTCGGCGATCGACCTTCTCGACGAAGTTGCGATCAATCTGCTCGAACGAATCGACGAACAGCTTCATCAATTCAAAGTATTCATCCTCGGTTGCGGCCTGGACCGGTTTGGAAACCGAGAAACAAAGGCCCAACATGAGGAATAGAGCCAGAACAGATGCACGCCTCACCATCGTCGTCTCCCTTCGCGAAAGGCCGCTAACTTCACCAACCGTGTGAAGCGCTTGACCCGTCGATGTGGTCACTCGGCAAATTTCACCCAACTGATTACCCCGGCAAGTCTACGGGCTTTTCCGCATGGGGGCAAGATTCCTGACGCCGACTTCGGGATGTGCTGAACTCTATGCAAGAATCTCGTGGATCACGTGGCCATGGACATCGGTCAGTCGACGTTGGATGCCGTTGTGATAGAAGGTCAGCTTTTCGTGGTTCAGACCCAGCAAATGCAGGGCGGTCGCGTGCAGGTCGTAGCTGTAGCACGGATTTTCGGCAGCTTTCAAGCCAAGTTCGTCACTAGTTCCGTAGCTCGTTCCGCCCTGAACGCCGCCGCCAGCCAGCCAAGCTGTAAATACGCCGGGATTGTGATCGCGACCTTTTTGTGATCCCTGCATAAACGGCTGCCGTCCAAATTCGGATGTGCAGATTACCAGGGTCGATTCCAGCAGTCCGCGTTGTTTGAGATCCGCCAACAGCGCACTGGCTCCGGTGTCCAAGATTCGGCCCCAATAGCCGTGATCGCGCACGATGTCCTCGTGGCTGTCCCAATTCGGGCGAATCTTTTTCGACGACGTGTTTTCCGCACCGCAAAAGATCTGCACGAACCGCACGCCACGCTCCACAAAACGCCGTGCCAACAAGCATTGTCGTCCGAATGATCCGACATCAGGATCATCCAAGCTGTAAGGCTTCAACGTGGCCGCCGATTCGCTGGCCAGGTCAACCGCTTCCGGGGCACTCAGTTGGAGTCGAGCGGCGAGTTCGTAAGCGGTGATTCGTGCCTCAAGCAGTGAATCTGTTCGTGACGAGGCGTGGGTGGAATTCAGCATCCACAAAAAGCCAAGTCCTTCGCGTTCCGCGTCGGCAGCGATTGCTCGATCCGCCGGAGGAAACAAGTCGGCGATGGGCGGCCGACCGGCTGCGGCCTCGATCGTTGTTCCCTGATGCAAGGCGGGAAGAAATCCCGCCGACCAGTTTGCCAATCCACCGGGCGGAAGTCCGCGCGGGTCTGGCAATACGACAAATGCGGGCAGATCGTCGCTCTCGCTTCCCAGGCCATACGTCACCCAGGCCCCCATGCTCGGGAATCCGGGTCGGATAAATCCACTGTTGGCCATGAACATGGCGGGGCCATGCAATGCTGACTTGCTTTGCATCGAATGCAGGAACGACATGTCATCGACATGGCTGGCTAAGCGAGGAAACAAATCACTCAGCCAGCGTCCACACTGGCCGTGCTGCCGGAACTTCCAGAAGCTGCCCGCATAATTCCCCGCCACACCGGCGAACGTCTGCTTTCCAAGCTCCGAGTCAAATGGCTCACCGTGGTGTCGCTCGAGTTCCGGCTTATAGTCCCACGTGTCGACGTGACTCAATCCGCCAGGACAGAAGATCTGAATGACGCTGGTTGCCTTCGCAGCCGTCTGAGGTGTCTTCGCCCCCAGTGGATTTTGTGACGGAGGCGACGCCGCGAGCCCTTCGCGATTCAGCAAGTAGGCAAGTGCCAGGCCGCCAAAGCCGTCAGCCGCCTGCCTCAGGAAATCACGTCGAAGGAAGGGCATGGAACACTCTCAAGATGAAGTCCAAAAACACATCGAGGATCTTACCAAATTATTGGCATCCCAAAGTGAAGTTCTTCATCTGATAAATGACCCGACCGTCCACTGTCAGATAGCCTTCGGCGATCAACGTTCGACGATTGTCGTCAATCTCGCGGATCACCGCAGTGACCGTGACGAGTCTGTCGGCAGGCACGACTTGGCCGCGGTAGACCCACTCGTGCTTGGATGTCTGTACAGACGATTCGCAAATCGGCGTCGAGAACTCGGCATCACTGCCCAGTTGCCATCGGTCCGCCGCGAAGACTTTCAGCAATTGCCAGAACGATTCGAGCCCGAGTGATCCGGGCACGACGGGGTCCTGATAGAAATGAGCCTTGAAAAACCATGTAGAAGGATCGACGGGCATCGTCCCGACGATGCACCCTTTGCCATAAGGGCCGCCGTTCGGAACGAGACTTTCGATTGTCTTGATCATCCGGAACTGGTCATCCGAAAACGGCCGCTCCTGAGGGTATGGGCCTCGCTTTGCGACTGCGAGTTCTGGCTGGGTCGGCTGATAGGGAATCGCGTCACGAATGCCGATCTGATTGGACAGCGCGGCCTTCGAGAAGAAGCCGAAATAGGTATTGCCGACGTAGACCGGCTCACCGTCACACCGCAGATTGAAATCGTAGTGCTGAATGATCATGCCGGCGGAATTCGACACACGCGTCATCTTTACGGTCGTCGACAGCGTGCCCGACTGGGGTGTTACGTCGCGATATTGAGTGGCCGTGCCACCCAGATTGCGGAACGAAAGATCGGTCTCGCTGGTCAATGCTGACCCCAAGTATCCCGCCAACCATCCGCACGGCTGCAGTGCGGTCTCGAGCAGCACGGCGAACGGCATGGTTCGCTGCCGATTGGACGCGAAGTACCACGCGTCCTGTGGCACATCGTATTGAGCGACGATTTCTCCGCCTGCTTGCAGTACCCACGGTTCGCAGTTCTCGATGGAGACGACGCGGTCCAAAAACTGAAATGGCGGACCAGGCAGTCGAGCGATCTTGCGCTGTTCGTCGAATGGGATGTAGCGATCGCCGAAGGCATCGGACGGCTTACCAACCGCGAAGGCAGTGATCCGATCCGTATCGAAGATCGCGGTTCGTTGATCGTATTGAGGACCAGCAGGAACAGTCACGGTCACGTGTTGCCGAGCCCACAATCGCTCGACCGCCGCATTTGTCAGCCCCGTCAGTTGCACCGACATGTCGGTGATCTCGACGATCGGCTTCCCGTCAGCATACATCAAAGCATCGGCTAGGCAGTACGCGGAGCCATTGGAGTCTTTTCCGTATCCGATTTCTTTCAAAGTGACTTCGTACCAGACCTTTTTGGTTCCCGCCAGAACTTGGCCGCGGCACTTCAGGCGACTGCGAATCCCTGTGATCGGTTCGTAGGCGATGGAACCCGCTTCACCGATCCAGCCCATACGCAACAGATAGATGCGCAAGGTGTGCAGGCAGCATTCATACATCAACGTGCCCGGCATCACCTGATCGTCGCAGAAGTGGCACGTCAAGAACCAATCGTCAGGATGAATATCCAACTCACCGAGAATCGTCCCCATTCCGAACTTGCCTGCGGAAGGATCGAGCTTCAAGACGCGATCAATCAACCACATTCGGCTTCGCTCCAGGCCGGGCTTGGGCTGGTCGTTCGAATTCGATGGAAGCCCCGGCAACGTCACCGGGTGTTGCAGCGGTAGGCCCGCAAACGCAGGTCCGAAGCATACCGCCAGATCGCCGCGACGCAGCGCCAGCAGTTGGCTGTCGTCGAAACTTTCGACCGACATTGGTACCGGATCGCTCCAATCAGCAGGACGCACTCCTGGCCGCGGTCGCTTATCAAGTGCCGTATGAATGATCCCCTTGCCGCCCGCCAATTCAGCTTCAGTAAAGAATCCGGCACAGCCTTCTCGCATTGTAAGCAAGGGTTTACCGTTGACAGTCGCATCAAACTCAAAGCGGAAGAGATAGGTGCTCCCCTGCCGGAAGAAGTTCAACACCTTAATATCATAATGGATGACTTGTCCCGGCCCTGGCAGGGCATCGTGAAACGTGACGACCGCATCGAGCAACCGATAGCTGGCCAGACCCTTAGTTTCGAAGTCGATTCCCAGCCAGCCCGAGAGAAACAGGTCAGCCTGTCCGGATTCCACAGCAATGCAAGTCGGGATCCGTCCGCAGTCGAGGTACCACGCGCCCGGATGAATATCATGCTCGGTGACGACTCGTCCTGAAGTCATCGACAACGGCTCGCCCTCAATCGACAGAATACGGTCGACGAGCATCAGCGGTTCGTCGGGCAGCCGCACACGAGTCGGGTGCTTGTCGATCTCGGAAAATTTTTGCCCCAGCACACGGCCTATCTTGCCGATGGCGAACTCAATGCACTGCTCGCGGTTCAGCGAGGTAGGTGGTTCGACTGGCATCACCGGAAACGGTTCTGGGAGGGCGAGGCTCCCGCCGAGCCGTTCCGCATTCCCACGACTTTCGGTCTCACCACGATGTCCACTACCGCCAAGCTCGCGATTCGCAGTACTGAGTACTGAGTACTGAGTACTGGATTGAGGCTGCAGCCCCTGTTGCGCGTCAGGCCACTGCGTTGCACTCGTCGCCACGGGCGGTTCTGCAACTGGAGGCTCTGCAATGGCAACTCCCGCCTTGGCGAGTATCGCCAATTGCTCGGCGGCCAAATGTTCGAACTTCGCAGAAAGTCGCAAGAAGGCTTCGTGAGCTCGTGTACGCTGATCGTTCATGAGTTGGAACTGATCCCAAAGACTGTTGAGTGATTCGTTCTGGGGTGGCGACAGCATCGTGTTGTCGACATCGTCTCCGCTGGAAACATGCCATTGTGACGGAATGTAGTCGCACGCCGGCTCGGCAGACGAGTGGCTATAGACTTCCGATGGCAGGCTGAGCGGCACTTCGGCGATGGCTAACGGCGTTTCGACCGGCAGCGGACGGAATTTCCAACCCCCGGGAGGAGCAGGGATCTGAAACGGTGCGCCGCCGACTTTGGTGACAACGTCACGCGGTGACGAGATTGGTGAAGTTTCCGAACCCGGCGATGATTGGCCGTACAAATACGACAAATCGACCGGCACCCCTGCCGCGATCAACGCGGCCAGCAATTCGAAAAAGGCTTCCACGGGACGGGACGTATTAGGCAGTGCGGGCCGAGCCAGATGCGGCCGATCCCCTAAGATCTCGTCAATCATCTTCGTGCAGGACGAGCCGGGGCCGATTTCAATAAAGGTTCGCACGCCGTCGGTATACGCCTGTTCGATCACACGGGGGAAGTCGATCGTATCGACCGCCTGAGCCACAATCGCCTCAGCGGCAGACTCGCGAGAAAGAGCGTACTTGTGCCCCCACGCTGCACTGTAAAAATCAATCGGCTTCGCTCCATCAGGCGTCTCGATCATCGGCACGGTGGTCGGCATCAGATGCAGTTCGCGATAAGCCTCTTCGACTTGGCGAAGCACATTGCAATGGACAGTGCTCGGTGACGGCAGCGGAACAAAGTTGGCGTTGAGATCGCGAACCAACTGCTCCACCTGCGTTCGTTCGCCTCCGATCACGCATTGATTCGGCGTATTGACGATCAACAGATATAAACGCAATTCCGAAGCGACACTGCGCATTTGATCCATTGCAGCTCGGACATTTCCGGCAGAACGATCGATCACACCCGACAGCCACGGTACTTCCTGCCCCTCAGGAATCTGCCACGCCCGTCGCGCCGCATCAAATGGCGCGACTAGATCGCTCCCGAACAAACTCGCCCGTTCCATTCGGGCCAGCATGTCGTCGCGATCTGTCCACGCTCGCAATCCGAAGAACGCAGCGGATTCCCCCAAGCTGTAACCGATGCTGGCTGAGGGACGCACACCGAACAATGCCAGTAAATCGCAGATGGCCGCACCGATCGCGACCTGTGCGAAGATCATTGATTTGTGGTCGACAACTTTTCCCTTTCCCCATCGAAACCAGTAGTACTTCATCGCGAGTTGGGCGGGCAGGTCGTCATTTTCCGCTTGCTGGCGTCGAAGTACGTCGGGAAAGACAGACAGCAATGTTCGCCCCATTCCCGGGAAGGCGTTGCCAGATCCGGGGAAGACGAAAGCGAACCGGGCTGAGGTGTTCAAGTGATTTGGTGAATAGAAAATCTGCTTTGACGCAAGCGGAGTATTCGCGTCATTCAGGATATGCCGACGGCCTTGTTCGACGGACGATCTCAGGTCGCCAGCGGTCGTCGCGATGAAGACGATCCTGTGTGGTTGGGGTTGGGTTGTCTGATGACGATGAAACCAAGCCCTGGCTAGTTGCTCGATCGACTGCGGCTGCTCTGCTAATTGAATAAGTTGGTCGAACTGCTGAAGCAGATCAATAACGCTCTGCCCTTGGGCGAAGAAAAGTCCAAACGGAAGTTCTCCAATGGACCGACGTTTTTCATTTGCGATGAATGCGTTGTCCGTCGCTTTCGGTTCCTCCAAAATCATATCTCGCTTCGAGACGCCACGCGCATCCAAGCTGCGAAAATGGGCGAGTGAACCTTTGAGGCGCGGAATGAAGGGGGACATTACGCCGAAAGGCCAATCATGAGTGTTCAACACATCGATGAAGCGAGCGGTGCGGCCATAGCCGTGGTAGAGATCAGATAAAAGGACAACCGTATTGCTAGTAACGTTCGTGCCGCCGGCGCGACAAAACTGCCTTTTGAGGCCAACCCAGCTATTGTCACGCGGCGCGAACTTGAAGTCGGTTTTCTTGATCACAGCGTAACTGCGGTCGCCGTGTTGAGTCGCGTCTTCGTGCCGACAAAGAACAATTGCCTCTGCAACGTCAGGGAATTCGCATTTGAAATTCTCGGGAGGTTGCTCGGATTCCTCCGCCGACCTTGAGACGGGTTGTCTCGAAAATGCGTGCCATCTCGGATCTGTTGAAAGCAACACACCGCCAGCGATGACGCGATCCAATTCACGCCGCTGCAGAGCTTGAGTGCCAAGTTCCCTCGCGACAACATCCGAGAGCCCGCCGCACGAAACTGTGAAACTCGGCCCCCCCACGTCAAATTCGCGAGCCAGTCGACTGGCGACAATTCCGCCGAGGTTTCCCATGACCCCATTCGGAGTCAGTGGCGGACCGGCAGCATCTTTCAGGCTCTTCACCCATGAGGCTGATTCATCAGGTGTCAGGTCCAGCCCGAGCAATTCGGCCCAGTGCTCTGCATCTTGTTCGATAGACCAGCGAAAGTGAAAGTTGGTTGTATTCGGATCGAGTTCAATGCCGATAATGACGCCCGTTCGATTGGCCAACTCGTCTGATATGGGATCTGGCTTTGAGTCACCTATTTCTTGAAGATGCGGTAATTCTGCATCGCGAAGGGCACCGGCAACGACCTTCAGCATGACCTGCTGTTGAGGCAACATGTCACGCATTTCAAGCGGGGGGATGCGAAACTGGCCCATCGGCAAGCGGACTTCAGTGATCGCTTTGCCGACAGGTCGGGCGGGCTGCGCAGGCACGTTGCCAAAATCGTCTGCGATTTGTTCTCGCTGAAACCACGATGATTGCTCGACGCCCCACCAGTTTAATTCTGCAAATTCGAATGGTTTCCCTTGGAAGTCGTTTTCCTGAAACGCTTGCTTGCTGCCCCAGGTGCCGATGTGAATGTCCATGCCGACGATGGCGATTTCACTGGCGTGTGACTGTTTCGTAGGACGGATTTCCACTCCGTCCGGCAGGGAATTCATTTCGGACGGATTGGAAATCCGTCCTACGGAAGAGCTGCGCGATTCAGAAACGCCGTTCCATTCCTCAATCAGCACATGAGCGTTGATTCCGCCGAAGCCGAACGCGTTGATGGTGGCTCGTCGAGGAATCGCGGTTGCGTTTGACGAGCCGTCTGGGGCACGGCGCTGCCAGGGTTCGGAATGGCTGAGGACTCGGAAGGGGCTATCGCTGGCGGAAAGGCGTTCGGCCGGTTGAGCAAAGTTGGCTGTCGGAGGGAGGGTTTGATGCTTGAGCGAGTACAGGACCTTCATCAGGCCGGCGGCTCCGGCTCCTGTCAGCAAGTGGCCGACGTTGGATTTCACGCCACCAATCACGCATTGTCGAGGGTGTGCCGATTCACCTTCCCACAGTTGATGCAGGCTGGAGATTTCGACGGCATCGCCAACCGGCGTGCCGGTTGCATGGCATTCGATCAGATCGACATCGCTGGGCTTCCATCCTGCTTGCTCGTAGGCGGATCGCATCGCGCGGAGTTGGCCTTCGGAATGTGGGGCGAGCAGATTGGCGCCGCGATCGTTCGACAGGCCGATTCCCGCGATGACGCCGTAAATATGATCACCTTGAGTGACGGCGTCGCTGAGACGTTTCAGGACGAACACTCCAGCCCCTTCACCGACGACCAGTCCATCGGCCTGGGAACTGAGCGGCGCGCAGCGGCCTTTTCGAGAGAGCGCTTGGAGTTGCGAGAATCCCATCTGTGTGTACTGGCAATCCGGTCGCGACATCCCTCCGGCGAGCATCGCGTCGGCTCGATGGGAAAGCAGTTCTTCCGCGGCGAACTTCAGCGAATAAAGTGACGATGCGCAGGCCGCGTCCAGCGTGAACGCGATCCCTCCGAAACCCAGGCCTTGAGCGATCAGGCTACTTGGCAAACCGGCGGCGAAGCGATTGCGGGGATCCCAGTGACTGCGTTTCAGGCCGGCCTTCAACGATTCCACTTTCGCAGGGTCGCAGAGAGCAGTCGCCCACGGAGTCGAAGGATCCTGTTGAGCCGCAGTGGCAGCCGTATCAATCAGCTTCTCCACAAATGTGCGGCCCAGGATATCCCGGCAAATCGCCGATGTGGATTCCGTCGGCAACGCAATATTGCCGAGGATGACGCCGACCCGGGAGTGCTCAATGCCGGCCAGTTGACGGGCATCGCGATAGGCCGCTCGTGCTGCGTGCAGTCCCAGATGAAACATTGGATCGAGATGCGACAATAAATCGCGATCCAGATCCAAGCCTGCTGGATCGAACTGAAACCCCTCAATGAAGCAGCCCCATGTCGAATAGACTCGGTCCGGTTGAGGCGGCCAAGAGGCATAGGCCTTATCGGGAGACAAGTACCAGCGGCCATCGGGCACCTGTCGGCCCGCATCGATTCCGTGTGAGATGTTATGCCAGAATGTGTCTAGATCTGGTGCTCCCGGAAAGATACCGCCGACGCCGACGATGGCGATCCGTTCCGAGTTGTCTGTCCCAGGCATGGTGATCCCGAAGCTGTCGCGGCAAGTCCGAAAAGGCGCGGCCGATTCGTGACCCGTCGGAGCGCGCGAGACATGCCATCATAGTCAGCCCCAACTGCGCACTCCAATCAGGTTCGCACATTCTGGCTGAGGTCTGAAAAAGAGATCGCGATTAGTCCGGATGGAACAGCCGCCCGGCCTCCGCCGGGGCACCGTTGAAAGAACATTACCAATTATGTGACAAAAGGTTACGCGTTTGTTTGTTCGTTGAAAGCGCCGGGGGGTGAGTTAGAAGTCATCTAGCATTTCGCCATCTGCGCGATTGGCCAAGTTTCGCAGGACAGACACACTCACGTTCTGGCTCACGAATCGAACAGAGCCATCACCAAGCACGACGTGGTATCCGCCAGTATGATGGGAACTCGCGCCGCCAACATACTCTGTTTTGTTTTGCAGATTAGCTAGCTGTTGTTGTATGTCTGCCGTGCCGCCGCTATAGACCACGTGCGATTCATAGAATGGCGCGGGCGTAGTCGCTCCATCTGTGACCGCGCCGGGAGGAGTGGCTTCCGGATTCACTGGTCCGTTCGCTGGTGCAGCAGCAGGTTTGTTGGACCAAACGACGGCATTCCGTAGTGACGAACGTGTCCCCGACATCCAACCTAAATCGCTACCCATCACCAGGCGTGATTCCATCACGAAAAAAGTGTTCGAGCTTCCGTCTGTGATTTGGTCGTACCGAATGGAACTGTTCAAGAACAGAACCCCGTTCTGGTTCACGTCAATTGGCGTTTCATAGTCATTGTGAACGCCGTTGTAGTTTGTCGTGGCGATTGTCAAACCGACGCGCATGCCGGGATCGGAGGAACAGTTCAAGACATTCAGTCGTCTAGATCGCACTGCGGCATTCTGCGGTGCGTACACACTGTTTTTGAAGTCGACATGGTTGTAGACATTTCCCTGATCGATATAGGGGAGGACTTGCACGATCCAGCCCATATGATACTGATCCAGATCTTCAACACTCCGGATCGGTCCGGTTGCGTTCTGTGTCCCCGGCGGCAAGACATCGTGAGCCATGACGTAGTTTTGCAGTGCCAAGCCGATTTGCATCATGTTGTTTTTGCATTGAGTACGCCTGGCAGCTTCGCGAGCCTGCTGCACAGCGGGCAGCAACAGGGCAATGAGGACTGCGATAATCGCGATGACGACCAGTAACTCAATCAGCGTGAATCCATGACGTGACTTGCGCTCAACTGCCCGATCTGTCGGATGGAAAGTAGTACCGAGAGACATGTTTGACTCCTCAAGATCAGATGTAATCAAAGACAAATCTTGTGCGATGTTCATTTCGTATCCGCCTGCTGACGAATCGTCAGTCCCTTCGTGATGCGAAACTGAGTGGTGGATTGCTGTGGATAGAAGGCAATGGCAGTAATCGTTTGGTCCGACTCCCCGGCTGCATCCGAAACCGCAATCGTCACCGTTGCCGAATGCGGTGACTTCAATTGCTCAGCCGGAACAACCCACTCCTCACCCGTGTAAGCAGGATCTGCTTGCAGCCGACTGATCGCTCGTCGGCAACCTGATTCGGCCAGCCAATTGGCTTGCAGATGCAATTGTTCTCGTTTGACTTGCTGCATCGACAAGAATGAGCTTCGCAGCAACGACGCTCCAATTAGAGAAGACACCAGCAGGGCAATCATCGCGAACACTAAAGCGGAGCCACGACGCTGGGGACGTGGAGAGCAGGCTTGAATGCTGTTTTTCATGGGGTTTTGTCCTCAGCACGCTGTGGCCGCGACAGGGTGGCGGCCAACCGCTGATCTCGCCCCAGTTCCGCGTCAATGACAATGCCCCGTAACGGCGGTCGAGCCTGCGCCGAGACTGTCACTGGTGCCTGAGGACGTTCAAGATACAGGGTGACAAACGACGTGTGCTTGTCCGATTCTTCGATCTCGGGCTCCGTCTGCGACTTGGGGAATGTGATACGGCAACTCGGCAGTCGATACGTTTCGTGTGCGACGGACTTCTGCCCCCGCATCACATCTCGCTGAATTTTATTGAGACCGCCGGTGTACAGAATCGTCGGTGCATCGCCCGGATTTTTCAGCTCCAATGTTGGCAGAGCCTCACTGGTTGCGTCCGACCGTTTCGCGGATTGGGCGGCATGGATATCGCGTCGAAACTGATCCGCCAGTCGCATCGTCGTGATTTCGGCAACGGTCGTACGAGTGGACAATTGTTCGGCCTGGAACAATCGATGAAACAGCACTCCGACTAATCCAAGAATGACAGTCAATATCGAGATCACGACCATCAATTCAATCAAGGACGCTCCACGGCGACGATTCATGGCTGTGGCTCCTCGGAAGGATAGACCCAGGCCACGAGTTGGATCGGCGTGACCGCTTGGCCCTGCTGGTTTTTCCAGCGAATCGACACCGTGAGTTGCTTGGAACGATCAACCCCCGGTTCTGACACTTCGAATCGTTGGTCGATACCAGGGAGGAGCGCTTGTAGATCCGACGAGGCAGGTGGGATCTCTTGAACGCCCACCGCCAGATCCGACCAGTTGCTGGCCGTTGCATGCTCCAGCAAACTGTTGGCATGTTGCAATGCGTGCTGTCGTTGAGAGGTGTTTTTGCGCTCTCGAGCCACTGCTACCAACACGGAAATTGAAACGGTAAACACGACCCCCAACAGAATCAGCGTGCCGATCAGTTCGACGATCGTGAACGCTCGACGACGATCTGGGGAACGAGAACTGTTCGTCCATATCGGTGTACCGCGGCGATCGCAACAATGCCGTCTCAGGAACATCTATCAAGCCTATCCAATTCTGAGGTCAATACTTACGACAGGTCGTTCAATAATTTGATCAATGGCATGAACATCCCTAACGCGATGAATCCGACTGCCATTCCCATCAACACGACGACCAAGGGCCCAAAAATCTCCATCAGCCCACGCAGTCGGTAGGTCCAACGGCGTTCGATTCCGTCCGCGATTGCATTCATCGCCCAAGGCAAGTTGCCAACTTTTTCGGCCGTTTCCAGTAACACAACTTCGTTGTGGCGTAGAAAACGCTGACGGCGCAATTGCTGCCAGCACGAATCTCCTTGCATGATGGCTGATGTCATCAAGGAGACTCGGCGCTGCATTAGTTGTGGTACCCCCATATAAGCCAAGCCTTCGAGGGATTGATGCAAGGGGCGTCCCGAGGCGACGGCCTGTGACATGAACCTCAACAAATCCGCCGCGTGAGCACGGGCAAACCAGAAGCCAACCAGCTTTTGCGAGACGACACGCCATCCATAAAACTGTGCGATGGACGTCACCGCAAATAGAAGGACAGGCAGCACGACCAGCGGCCAGATCAAGATGCCGAAATGCAACACATTGTCGGATGCTGAGATGAGCGTTTTCGTAATCTCCGGAAGTTCCGTCCCGAAGTCGTCGAAGATTTTTTTGAACTTCGGCACGATGTAGTACATCAAAAAACCGACGAGCAAAGACGCCGACGTGATCATGACCGCGGGATACATCAGCGCCAGTTGGGCTCGTCCCGACTGAGAATCGTCGATCAGTTCTCTTGTCTGCCGCAAAGCGGCGGAACGCAATGATTCATACAAGCGTCCCGATCGCATTCCCGCCTGAATTTCGAGCGTTGCAGAACGAGCTAACAGTCCCTGAGGCACCACAATTTCACTCAGAGGAGTTCCCTGACGGATACGTTTCGCCAACAGATTGAGACGCCGGCGTCGCACCCCCCAACATCCTTTGGCATAGCTTTCAATGTCGGTCGCAAGATTGCTGCCGCTGCTCACGGTCGTCGCCAGTAACCATAAGAGTTCGGCCTGTTGGGCCTGTCGCCGCTTCCCCGCGACTTTCAATTCGACATCGACTAGCTGTGAGAGTGCCAGTGCAAACAAGATCAATTCGGAAATTGCCGCGCCGATGTTAACAAAGAGCATAAACAGCAGGGCCACGAAGCCAATTCCGAACAAAGCATAGCTGATGGCCACCATCAGCAGGCGCATGGGTGCCGCTGAGAATGACTCGGGCTGCGAGTCCGCAGCGATGCGAACAGCTAACGCCGTCATGAAGATCACGACGGGAGCGAGCAGGATCAAAACTGTAAGCCCAATGTCCAAAGCGAACACCTTGCCGTTAGGAAAGATCGTTTAAGAGTTTGATCAAGGGAAGGTAAAGCGCTGCGACGGTACTGCCGACCCCGATGGCGGTCACGATGATAATAAACGGTTCCGAAATCACGGCGACCAGCTTCGAATTGACTTCGGCTCGTGTGGAATAAAGATCACCCACGCCGCGCAAGGCTTCTGCCATCGATTGAGAGCTTGATCCCTCGCGAATCAACTGAGAAATCGCGACGGGAATTCCAACAATCAGGGCTGACGTATCGCTTGAATGGCCGCGTTCGATGTCGGTGGCCAGGTTGTCACATGCCGATTGCAACCATTGATCGTGCGTCGCTCGGCTGGCCAATCGCAGCGACTTCGGAATCGGCATCTGGCATTCCACGAAAATTGCCATCAAACTGCAGAATTCTGACAACGTCTCCAAATGAAATAAGGGGCCAATCACCGGGATGAAAGGAGACCACTTGCGAGTCACCAGCCAACTCCCCGCAACAGAGGCGGCCACGCCAACGGCAATGCTGGTGAGTAGCAGAAAGCCAAGGATCCAGGGCCAGTAGTTCACCAGGTAGCTGCTGATCTCGATGATGACCTTGGTCAAGACCGGCAACTCGGTGCCAAAATCGTCGAAGATTTTGCGAAAGCTCGGCACAATTCCAATGAGCAAGAATGAGCCGACGACAAATCCCACGCCTAATAGAAACATCGGGTAGGTCAGCGCGAACCCTAAGGTCCAGTGCAGGCCGCGACGCCGACGCCCCTGTTCAGCGGCCCAGTGCAAGACGGTGTCGAAACGCCCGAGTTCAAAGCCACGCTCAAGCAATATCAGAATCAGCGGCGAAACTCGTGACTTCAATGATGCCAGGACTTGGGGAAGCGGGGTACCCTCTTCAAGTCGCCTGGCCATTTCACGGAGTGCAATTTGAGATCGCAATTCACGAGCGTACGACAACAGGCAGAAGCAGATTGTGGCCGCGCACATTGCGACACAGACAGCGAGAACAATGGTCAGATATGGCATCCACGCAGTTGCGACCAGCACAACTAGTCCGACGAGCATCAAGACGCCAAATGTCACTGGCATGGTGACCGACGATCCGGACACCGCTTCCGATGCCATGGCTCGCAGGCCTACCGCCAACGGAGCTCCAGCCTGCACTGCGAGATCGGCTTGCTCAAGGATAACGGCAGCGTCATCACGAGAGATCGGGAGCGAATCAGAGTTGTGATCTGAGGCTGTCATTCCGAATTGCCGACGAGTGCGAGGCGAAGTGAGAGAGGGGCGACCTCCGGCGTAGAGTATCCGGCGGACAACCATCAAGGGCCACAACGACGAAAAGATTCCGCGGATCACGACCACTTTCTCTTTTGACGAAAAATCATCAAAGAAGTCAAAGGCGTGGACTGAATTGATGGCAATAAACCGTTTTAAAATCCTTCCGAGAATCTTGTCCCAGTTGATTGACGAACGAGGCCGATCCAGATATCTTCTTTCCTCCCCGCCGCGAACGAAACGCAAAAGTAACTGACGCAGCGGGTAGCTCTTTGACAATCTGGTTGGATGGTTCTGAGAATTCAGCTTTGCAGTATTGAAGCGGTTGCTGGACGTACGTAGTACGAATCCAAGCGGTACGTTTGCAAGCGTTTTCGAATGCTTGTGCCGTATC
>JAQGHU010000029.1 GCA_028291515.1 Schlesneria sp. | reverse complement strand
TTGTGTCATGCGGCCGGGTTTGTGTCATGCGGCCGGGGTTGTGTCATGCGGCCGGGGTTGTGTCATGCGGCCGGGGTTGTGTCATGCGGCCGGGGTTGTGTCATGCGGCCGGGGTTGTGTCATGCGGCCCATTATACTGAGTACTCCACACTCAGTACTGCGTACATAATCGTCTCGCCTCCCTCACCGAAACACACATCAAAATCCGAGTCGATCCGTGGCTCGCCTTCTCTTGAATCCAATTTCTGTCGCTTGGCCCTCAGCACTCGCCCCTTAGCCACTCGTTCTATGACTTCGCGACCGGTTCATTGATGAACTGTTCGTGCTCGGCCAGTTCGGCGACCTTTCGCTTTAACGAGCGACGTAAGGTCGCCCACTGCGATGTGGCGGTGCGAAACAAATCGGCCGCTTCGGTCAGGATGGCGGCTTCATCGGCACCATGACCCATCGCGCGTTCGACTTCCAGGATCGCGGGGACGACGTTGTGCTTCAGGTGGTTGACGCACCCTTGGGCCAGACGTTCGATTTCATCGGCCAGTTGCTTGATGCACTTGCGGTCTTCGTACCGTTCGTCATTACGCAACTCCCGCGTGCAGACGGCCGCGACGGAGGTTACCGTGGATGTCATCGCGTTAAGCCGACCCATTTGATTGTTGCGGTTCTTCGCTTCAACCAACTGCTGTTCGGCCTTCTCCAAGCCGGCGCGGGCTTTGTCGAAGTTGGGCCGAATTTCGAGTGCCTTGTTGAAATTCATAATCGCCATCTGCAGGTTGCCCATGTCAACGTAGACGTTGCCCAGGTTCTGATACGCTTCGGCCATGTTGGGGGCGAGTTTGATGGCTTCCTTATACGCCGAGACAGCCATCGCGTTTTGCTTGAGTTTTCGTTGAGCGATCCCCAGATTGTAGAAGGACTCGGCGCACTTCTTGTTGCGCGTGATCGCCTTTCGCAGGTAATCCGCCGCCTTCATGTGTTCACCGATCCGGTTGTGGATCGCTCCGAGATTGGTCAGGTGCCGACCCTCCATCGGCTGTAGCAGCGTGAGTCGCAGGAACTCGGCAATCGCCGTCGGATAGTCTTCGCTCATGTAAGCACAGGTCGCCAAGCCTTCGTGAGCTTCACAGCAATCGAGATCAAGCGCGATCGCTTCAGAAAACAGTTCCTTCGCAGCGGCGAGATCTCGCTTGTGCAATTGATCTCGCGCCCGGTCGCACAGTTGGACGACGTCTGGTCCGCTCATGGCGAATTCCTTGTGAAGGTGCCGGAACCGGCTTCCGCTCAAGGGGGAAAAAGAGCGGAGTTAAAATGACTATTCTGTAATGATCGCGATTATAGGTCATTGGCAATCTTTTAGTCAAAACAAGTCGACCCGAGGATCCAAAAAACGATGACATTGGCTGGCAGACAGCTGGAGACCAAGGCGGCACCCGCTGGAGAGACCTTGCCTGACACGGTACGATTCGGCGGTCGGCGACATGACAAAATTAAGGACTGCCCGACCAGGCAGAGCCAGAAGGAGCGATGATGACGGCAACAAGTGTTGGCATGGGATGGATCGAGATTTTGCTGCTCGTGCTGGGGGGCGGCGGCCTGCTGGGGACACCTCCCTCTGATCGCGACCCCGCCTTTCTTAAGGCAGCGCCTCAGAATAGCCTCGCCTATGTGGAATGGGCGGCACGCGGGCCAGGAAAGCCTGGAGCCCCAGGCATTGATGGATTCGTGGCCGATCCTGAGATCGTCGCCCTACTTCAGGCGATCGATCAGCTACTGGCCCCGACCGAAGCCAGCTCGCCTCCCGGAACGGAGATCGAAGTTGATCAGCAACCTCTCAATCGAGACGCGTTGCGGTTGGCCAAACTCGTGACGGCTCACTCGGGGTGTCTGTTTGTGTTTGCCGATCCGCCACGGGCCCCGAAGGGATTGCTGGATGTCTTGAAGCCCGGTGACGCATTGTCTCAGTTTCACGCCTGCCTGGTGGTAAACACCGGGGCCGATGCGGCCGGCATCGTTGACGCGTTCAATCGAGCCACGCGGAACCAAGTTCCGGCGCAGCCGCAGATGGTTCAGGTTCCTGGCCCCAAGGGAGTGAAACTGACTGTCCATCAGCAAGGTGATCGATTGTTGGTCGGATTCGGCCAGGGAACGATCGAACGAGCTTTAGCTGGCCTGTCGGGTGCAGGCCCTGGCTTGGATGCCAATCCTCGGTTTGCTGCGGGCTGGAAACGCGTCGCGACAGAACGCGTCGGGTCGCTGGCCTGGATTGATACCAAGGGAACAACGGACGCGGCGATTCAATCGCTCGGTCCAGCCGGACTGATCGCCCAAACCGTCTTGCGCGGGGCCGGGATCGATGCGATCGACTGCATCGTCGCCGGAACAGGAGTGGTGAATGGGAACGTCATTCAACGGACATTCATCTCCACTGGCGGACGGTCTGATGGGGTGCTGATGCTCGCCAAGAATCTGGCTCTCAAGCCAGAGCAGTTTGCTCATATTCCAGCGGATAGCGACATGGTGCTGGCCACCAGCTTGGATCTGGGGCAGTTGGTGAATGGAGTTCGAGAACTGGTCGCAAAGACGAATCCGCTGTCGCTGAAGGTGTTCGATCAAGCGACTCGCGAATTTGAAGCGGAACTCGGCTTGAGCCTGGCGGCCGATCTGTATCCCGCCTTCGGAAACGCGTGGACCGTCTTCAACTCACCACTCGAAGGTGGGATGTTCGGCAGCAATACAATTGTGGCTCTGGAAGTGAGAGACCCCGTCAAAGCCCAGATCGTCCTCGATCGACTGATGCAACTGCTGGAGCAATCGCTGTCGTCGGAAAATGACGCCGATTATGGTTCGACGGCCGAGTTGAAGCAACACGAATTCATGGGGCACGGCATCAGCTACATTCGCCGAGCGGGTGGGTCGTTTGGGCCCACGGTTTCGACTTCACCATCGTTCTGCCTGACGCGCGGCCACATCTTGTTTGCGCTGCATCCGCAAGCGATCAAATCGCATCTGCGATATCTCAGCCAGCCGCGTCCAGGCTTTGAAACGGTCGCTCGCACCAAGCTGTCTCTGTCTGATCAGGAGTTGTTGTTTGCGGGATATCTGGATGGGGCGCGATCCACAAGAAACCTCAGCGGTTTGGCTCCTTTTTTGGCGCAAACCCTCACCGACATGGCCCACAGCCACGGAGTGGAATTTGATCCCTTTGTGATTCCATCCACAGCAGCACTGGCTCCTTATGCAGGTGATGTGACGACATCGATCGCTCGCCAAAAGGACGGATTGATGGTGGAGTCGAAGAATCCACAACTCGCGATTGCGTTGGTGATGGCACTCGGATCGGTCAAATCGTTGTTTCGTGGTGAGTATGAAATGTTGCTGGAAGCGAAGCGGCAACGAGCCCATTCCGTGGAACACGCTGGCCTCGGCAGTCCCGACGGCCAGGTTGTCCCCGCCGCGGCCGTGAAGCCAGAAGCACCGAAAGAGCCTATGGCTGGAGCCGTCGCGCGACGCGTCACGCCGTTACTATTGAGGGCCCTCGTCCCTGACGGCGTCCAAGTCATGATCCCGGACGAAGCCTTTCAGCCACCATCACCCGAAGTGTTGCAGATGCGAGAAGAACGACGGAAATTAAACGAAGAGAAGCGACGTCAGCGACTGGAACGCCGTGGCCTGCCGTTACCACCTCCTCTTCCACAACGTTAATGGTTCGTCTCACCGGGTGCCACGGTTTTGGAGTCCTCGACAAGGCCGTGTCTTCTCTGTCCCGTTGAACTGCGTACTTGCGAATCACACTCGACCGAAAACGATCACGTTGCAGTTGAATTCCGAGCCAGCACGGCCTTGTCGAAGACTCCAAAACCTCCAAAACCGTGGCACCCAAGACTCCTGACATCGCGCACGTCACTTCCCCGAGGGATCTTCATTCATGCGTCTGTGTCACTCCGCTGGTCTATTTGCCTGGGCCTTGCTGAGCTTGTCGCTGACGGCAGCGGCAGCTCATCGTAATGTGGTCCTGATCGTGGCTGACGACTTGGGCTTTCAACTGGGCTGCTACGGTGACTCGGTCGCGCACACGCCGAACCTGGATCGGCTTGCGGCTGACGGCACTCGCTTCAAACGAGCCTACTGCACCACGGCAAGCTGTAGTGCCAGTCGCTCGGTGTTGCTGAGCGGTCTTTACAACCACGCGACTGGCCACTTCGGGCATGCCCATGGATATAGCCACTTCAGTACTTACGAATCCGTCCGATCACTCCCCGTGATGCTGAGCGAAGCGGGATATCGGACCTGCCTGATCGGCAAGTATCATCTGGCTCCCGACTATGTCTACAAGTTCGAGACCGAACGGCAGGAGGGGACTCAAGGGGGTCGCAACACGGTCAGGATGGCACAAAACGCGAAGACATGGCTAGCCGAGTCGAGCGACAAGCCGTTCTTCCTGTACTTCTGCCCCACCGATCCGCACCGCGGAGCGGGTCCAGGCGGCTTTGCCAATCGTCCCAACCAGCCTGATTTCTATGCAGGAATTAAGCCGGCGACCTATCGACCGGAAGATGTCAAAGTCCCGTCTTGGCTTCCAGATCGCCCCGAAGTCCGGCAGGAACTGGCCGAATACTATCAGGCGATCGCTCGTTTGGATGCGGGAATGGGCGACCTGATGAATGCCTTGAAAGAGACTGGGCACTGGGACGATACGTTGGTCCTGTTCCTCAGCGACAACGGCCCACCATTTCCTGGAGCGAAGACCACGCTCTATGAACCGGGTGCAAATCTGCCGCTGATCGTTCGGGATCCTCGACTAAAGCAGCAGGGCAAAACCAGCGACGCACTCGTCACGTGGGCCGATATCACGCCGACGATCCTCGACTACTGCGAGGTCGAGCCCAAAGCAGCACCGGTCGTCCGTCCCGCCGAGAATGTCGGTCGCGTTCAAACCACGGGACCGGCCAAGCCGTATTATTTCCACGGACGATCGTTCCTGAGTCGACTCGAAGAAGCATCATCATCGATCTCACCAGACGAGATCTTCCTCTCCCATACCTTTCACGAGATCACGAATTACTATCCGATGCGGGCGATTCGCAGCGGCAAGTACAAGTTAATCTTCAACATCGCGAACCCGCTCCCCTATCCATTTGCCTCGGATTTGTACGACTCACCGACGTGGCAGGCGGTCGTTCAACGAAAGACACCGACGGAAGTCTATGGCCATCGCACAGTGCAGGAATATGTGCATCGCCCTCGTTTCGAACTGTTCGATCTGCAAGCAGACCACAACGAGACACGCAATCTTGCTACTGATCCAGATCACAAAGAGACCTTGGAGACTCTTCAATCGAAGCTGCGGGCCTGGCAAAAGCAGACGCAAGACCCGTGGGAATTGAAGTGGACTTATGAGTGACCTGGGGACGAGTTAGAGCTCTGTGGAGGGTCAAAATGACAGGACGCCGCTTAGCCTTGGTGGCTCAGTCACTCGCTCTGATACTGACGCTTTGGCTCATTTCGGAAGCATTCGTGTCTTATGCGGAGACAGTCACTGCGCGCGATATTCAACGGATCTTGCAAACGAAGATCCTCTGTTTAGGGTCGCTAACGGCCATCCTTCAAGTTGCCGCAGGACTAGCGATCTTGACGGACCGCAAGCTGCCAGACGCGGGCAATTCATCACAATAACATGGGGTTCTCGACAAAACAGAGGTGCTCTAAACGTCATCGGCAATTGCCGATCGGTCATAATCGGAATCACTTCGGCCATAATCCAACAAGCGGGTTGAGGCAAAACCACAGGAATCGTAGAATCTTCGTTCGTTTGGAAGCTGACCTGCGGTCCGTTCCGGCTGGCAGACCTTCCCAAGATTCCGTTGACTGGAACGTCGCGAGCTACACGGAGTGCCTGTTTGATGTCGAATTATCTTTTCACCAGTGAATCGGTCAGCATGGGCCACCCCGACAAGGTGGCCGACCAGATTTCCGATGGGGTGCTGGATGCCCTGCTGGCTCAGGACCCCCGTTCGCGCGTGGCCTGTGAAACACTGTGTACCACGGATCTGGTCGTTCTGTCTGGTGAAATCACGACACAGGGCAAGATCGATTACACGCAAATCGCTCGCGATGTCGTCAAAGACATCGGCTACACCTTCGATAACGTCGGTTTCCATCACGAAACTTGCAAAGTGCTGGTTGCAATCCACAGCCAGAGCCCAGACATCGCCATGGGTGTCGATCGCGAAGGGGCCGGTGATCAGGGTTTGATGTTTGGCTATGCCTGCAACCAGACTCCTGAACTGATGCCGCTGCCGATCGCCTTGTCGCACCGCATCATCAACCGCCTGACGGAAGCGCGTCAGAAGAAGGAAGTCGACTGGCTGCGTCCCGACGCCAAGAGTCAGGTCACCGTGGAATACGATGCGAACAACAAGCCGGTCGGTATCTCGGCCGTTGTGGTCTCGACTCAGCATCATCAAGACGTCTCGCAAGCCGACATTGCTAAGTTCGTGACGAATGAAGTCGTGAATAAGTCAGTTCCCGCCGAACTGCTGTCCTCGAAGACCAAGTACCACATCAACCCCACGGGCAACTTCGTGGTGGGTGGTCCTCACGGTGACACCGGCCTGACGGGTCGCAAGATCATCGTCGACACCTACGGCGGCTGGGGTCGTCACGGTGGCGGTGCCTTCAGCGGTAAGGATCCAACCAAGGTCGATCGTTCCGCAGCCTACATGGCTCGTCACGTTGCCAAGAACATTGTCGCCGCCGGCCTGGCCTCGGAATGCGAAGTTCAACTGGCCTACGCGATCGGTGTGGCCGATCCAGTCAGCATCCGCGTCTCCACCAATGGCACCAGTGTCATCAGTGAAGACAAGATCGTTGGCCTGGTTCGCGAACACTTCAAGCTGACGCCACTGGGCATCATTGAGTACTTGAAGCTGCGTCGTCCGATCTACCGCAAAACCGCCAGCGGCGGCCACTTTGGACGTAACGACGCCGACTTCTCCTGGGAAGCGACGAACAAGGCTGCTGATTTGAAGAAGGCGGCTGGAATCTAAGCTGCAACAGCAGATGACATCAACATCGCGTTCGGGAGAATCCCTCCCGAACGCGGGTTGGTTCATCGTGATGACTAGATCAATTTGCGACTGTCGGATGGAAGGGAGTCCATGCCGGATCAAGACGCTTTCAGAGCTTTGACGCTCGCAGGCCCACGGCGGCATTCATTGGCCGTATGGATCTGGTCGGCATTACTGGTCGCCGATGCGGTGCTGGCGACTCGTCGCCTTTCGGGCCAGTTCACGGAACCGCTACCGGCACCGCTCGCTATCTTCAGCAGCCTGATCGTCGCGATCACATCGTTGGCCGCGTGGTCTTTGTACACGTCGATCCCAAGGCCGCAGACAACAAAGATGCTCTCGGTTGCTCCGCATGCAATCTCGTTGATGATCACTGCGATCTGGTGCTGGGCACTCTCCGTCGCCACCAGTCCGCTGGCTGCAGGCATGTTGTTCTCCATCGTTCTGCTACAGCTAGGTGTGCTCGCAGCTTCATCAGATCTGGCGTGGAGCGAAGGTCCGCCTCAAGTGTCGCATCCTGAACCTCCGTCCATGTCGGCGATGCCCACCCCTGCCACGACCCCCATTGCGGAGCCAACATTCTCTGTCAAAAGCGATAACGCATTCGTCGAAGAGACCGAGTTCACTGATGAAGGGGCAGGCGACGTCGACGAGGGTCAGACGCTGTGGCTGTCCCGCCGCACAACTGACGAGACCGAACAGGTCGAGGGGTGGGTTCGAGTTGAATTCGCGGCCGGCCAACGAGAGGCAATGATCCACGTGGCGTTTTGCCCGCCATTACCAGGCATCCCTGAGATCGAAACCGAAGACCTGGAGGGATCGGATCTGGAGATCCGTGTCGCCGCAGCATTCGCCTTCGGCGCAAGGCTCTCCGTGCGTCGCAGCGGTCCCTTGGATGAAGCGAACACAGATCGTGTTGGATTCTTCGCCCAAGCTCGCGCGGCCAATCGTGCTGCGTAGATCGAGTACTGCAGTTGGAAATGCTACGGGAATAACAACACTTCACTGAGTGCCGTGCGATCCATGCTGACTCTCTTCAATAGTTGGCGAAGAAAAGCGGGCAGCATCACACTACTCATGGCATTGATGTTGGTGGTCGTATGGGGACGGAGCTACTTCTACGAGGATCACATCTGGATCGCCTTCAGACGACAGCGGGCACTCGCCATTCACACAGCCGTCGACCACGTTGCCATCTCAAGCGAGTGGCAGGAACCGCAGCCATAGAACGGGCCGCAGACACTGTTCGACAATGTGGAAGTTCATGGGGTTCAGAAATTATTTGATCCTCAAGAGTTCTTCGACGTTTCTCCGCTCAGCTGATTCTTCGGAAGTCACGAAACGGGGTAAAACTTGATGCGTGAGTTCTTTATTGGTTGGAGACGAAAAGCGGGGTGCGGCGCGCTGTTGTTGGCGCTGATCGTGGCTGTGGCGTGGGCGCGCAGCTACATCTATTGCGATGAGCTAACACTTCCCCACGGACAAGTGACATATTTCGCCAGTTCGTTGCAAGCAAGGGTCGGCTGCGGTTGGCAGACACCGTCACACTCATCGCAACTTGCCGAATGGCATTCGTTCAATATGACCAGGATGAATGTGCTGGATACGCGGGAGACTTGCGATCTGCAAGTCTGCTGGAGATGGGCCGGATTTCGCTTCGAATCGGGAACACTTAAGCATCAGGCTTCCCGCATTGAAATTGAAATGTGGATGGTCCCGTACTGGTCGCTGGTTCTTCCTTTGACTTTGATCTCCGGCTACTTGATCCTGCGACAACCGTCACCGTCACCAGTCCAGCGTCGCGGTCCATGATTGAGCCTCGCAAACGGCTGTTTGAAGACCGTCGTTTCATGCTCAGCGTCTATGGGCTCTGTCTGATGATCACTCCGCTTGTACTGGTGACGATTATCGAGAACCTGCTGTTATTGATCCAACCCGGTGGATCCAGTGTCTTGGTGGACGATGCGGCGTGGGGGTTGAGGAAGGTTTGCCGTGCGTTCTTTGAGAACCAGCCCGTTACGGTCGGCATCGGAATTGTCCTGCCGACGATTGGATTGGGGATGGTCGCAGTTGCTTGGTTCTCGATGATTCGTCGTCGCTACCGTAAATGGTTCCCCATCAAGACTCCGATGTCTGACTGAAGGCGCATTCACCGATCTTGCTACAGAGGGAGTTCTGCGATGAAAAGATGGATTTCCTTCAAAATGGAGTTCAACTCAGTGCGAGTTGTCGGCCTGCTTGCGGCAATACCCGTGTGCTTCTTTGGCAGCGCGCTAGTGGGCGGATTCGCACTCCGAACCCTCGGCTATGGTCTCACTCGCCCAGAGGACAAATTGCGGATCGGGATGTCGACGAAGAGCGTGCGTGAGATCCTGGGAGAACCCGATGCAGTGGCCACGTTGGATCAAGCCAATGGCAGTTCTCGCGAGGATTGGTGGTATTCCAAGCGTTACAACATGGAACTGACATTCGAATCAGATCGACTTGTCACAAATCATTCGAAGAACCAAATCCCGCAGTGACGCAGCAATTGATCCTGGGTAAATCATAAGAGTGGGACGAAATCCTTGAATCATCGTTCGCACAGCGACTTCGCCCAATCTCTTGGCGAGATTAGCTACGGGACGCCGATTGGCCAGCGGAAGGTCTGTCAAAAACAAAACGCATCATGCCTGTTGATGAGACATGATGCGTTGATGTTGTCGCTTGTCGCTAACGTAGATTACTGAGCAGGACGTTGACGACCGCCAGCCGGTCGGTTGCCGCCCTGACCACCACCACCTGGGCCGCGACGCAGTTGGGCGACGTCGAATTCTTTGCCCTTGAGCTTGGCAAACGCGGCCGTTTGGTCAGCGGTCAGCACAGCGGCCACGTCCTTATCGCGGGTCTGATTCAACTCGCGGATCTTCTCGCCGTTTCCAGCGCCAGCACCGCCGCCGCCACCACCTGCAGCACCGAACAGTTCACGGGTCTTCTCGCCCGCTTCTTTGTTGATGGAAGCGATCTTGTCCTGCTGATCTTGTGTCAGCTTGAGAGCCTTCACCACGGCTGGATCGGCGTAGGCTTGTGAGCCAGCAGCCTGCACGGCGATCTGGTCCAGTCGTTCGATTTGCTTGGCGTCGAGAACAGCGGCCAGTTTTGGCTTGTACTTTTCAGCAGCGGCTTTGCTGGCTTCGGCTTGCTTGGCCATCAACTCGGTCATTTTCGCGCGGCGTTCGCTCTCGGGAAGATCGCGCAAACCAGCGAAACCGTCGCCGCTAGGTCGCAGTTCGGCGCGAGCTTCTTCGCCGAGAGTCTTGACCTTGGCGATTTGATCGTCAGTCAGGGCCAGTTCCTTCTGGACCGCTTCGTTTCCAGCCAACGTGACCGCTGTCTGTCGACCACCCATCCCGCCACCGGCACCTCGACCCCCGCGACCACCAGCGCCACCGGGCTGCGCGAACGCACTCGAGGCCATCAATGCTGCCATTCCCAATGCTGCTAGACCTGTCCATGACCCCAAACGCATCATTCCACCCCTTTATGAAATAAGGAAGGACGAAATCAGTCGTCGCACCCGCAACGCTCCGCCCAGCATCCAACACCGCGATCGGCAAATCGACTCGGCACCGTGCTTCGATCAATTTCGAGAGAGCACTTTACGCCGCGATGCGTCCGCATCAAAGATATCTGACTCCCCATGAAGACACTGTCCGCGCCTCCATTCAGATGGAGCAAGAGCATACGAAGGCAAACCTTAATGACAGATGAAGTTGTGCCGGATCATTGGCAACGTTCGCTAAGATTCGGGAGTTGGAATTCGATGTGACGTGGTCGACCACAAGGCGACTTGGGCCGCAGATGACCCGTCTACTTTCGCAATCACCAAGGTTTCACAAAATGATCGCAGAAGGACCGAAAGATATGCGAGTCTTGATTGTCGAGGATGAACCGGATCTGCAGCGAGTTGTCTGGACTTGCCTGCAGGAAGAAGGGTACGTCGTCGATGCCGCCAGCGATGGGGAAGAAGGACTGTATAAAGCCGCGAACTGGGACTATGACGTGATTGTCCTGGATGTCATGTTGCCCAAACTCGACGGCTGGCAGGTGCTGGCCCGGCTGCGCAAACTCAAGGCGACACCGGTGTTGATGCTAACCGCACGCGACACCGTCCACGACCGGGTCAAAGGCCTTGATGCGGGTGCTGACGATTATCTGGTCAAACCATTTCAATTGGCGGAACTACTGGCTCGCCTGCGAGCGCTCATTCGCCGGGCGGCGGGCCAGTCCCAGCCGGTCATCGAAATCGGCGACACCCACATCGACACCGTGTCTCGTACGGTCACGCGAATTGGGTCGCTGATCCCGCTGACCGCCATGGAATATTCGCTGGTCGAATTGCTGGCGCTGCATCGCGGAAAACTTGTCACGCGATCGATGATTTATGACAAGCTGTACGACGAAGATGATGATACACTTTCGAATCTTGTCGACGTTCACGTCTCGAACATCCGCCGCAAACTTGGTCACGAGTTCATCACCACCCGTCGCGGTCAAGGGTATATGATTAATGATTAAGTCGCTTCGCTGGCGTCTGCAGTTGTGGCACGCGCTGCTGCTGACGACCGTGCTGATTATTTTCGGCGGGGTCGTGTATGCATTGCAGTGGCAAACCCGATTGCAGCAGGCCGACGCGGAACTCGATCGAGTTGCGTCGGTGCTGACATCGCGTCTGCGAGGTCTATTTCCAGTCCCACGATCTCCGAACCCCGGACCATGGCGACCGCCCAACCGTGGGCCGGGATCTTCGCGCCCGCCCGAACAGACTGAGGATCGTGGAAGTCCGCTGATTGCGGACGCGCTGTTGCCGGCCAATGTTCCGCTTCCGGTGCCACCGCCCTGGCTGATCGCCCGTCCTCGCGATGACCAGCAGCAGGAAGATCAGAGCGACGCGCGTCGCCGCGAAAATCGAGGTCCATCGCGTGGGGGATCGCGCGATGGAAACCGAGAAGAGGGAAATCGCAGCGGACGGAACGAACAGGCTCGCGACGGTCAGCGTGGCGGTCCACCAGAACCACCACGCGATGGATCGGCTGGGCCGCGGGATTCTACTCGCGATCAGGCTGGGCGTTGGTTCAGCCCGGCACCTGGTTTGGGTCTGCCAGATGAATTTAATCACCTGTTTGAGGGTGATGAGCACAGCTTTTACTTCATCATCTGGGATCGAAACGGGACGGTCCTGGAGAAGTCAAAATCTGTCGAAGAGATCCCGTTTCCAGATCTTCACACGCAAGCCGATGGACTTCCTGTCCGACAAGCGCGGATGCGCGACATGCAGCGTGAAGTGATTCACGTTTCGCGTTTCGAAATCAATGTGCTGGTGGGGCGATCGCTGGTTCCCGACCTCTCCGCGTTGCACCGAAACGCGTTCCGCCTGATCCTGACCGGCCTGGGAGTGTTGTCAATCGGCCTGGCCGGAGGTTGGTGGTTTTCCTCGCGCGCCATTCGCCCGATTGCAGAAATGTCTGCGATTGCGGAGTCGATTTCAGTCAAAAATCTTTCGACTCGTATCAATGTGAGCTCGACCGCGACGGAACTTGAGCAACTCGGGACAGTGCTGAACCGGACATTCGATCGATTGCAATCGGCCTTCGAGCGACAGGGCCAGTTCACGGCGGACGCGTCTCATGAGTTACGAACACCGGTGGCGGTGATCTTGTCACACGCGGAGTTGGCGCTGTCACGACCGCGAGCCGTGGGCGACTATCAAAACACGATCCAAGCTTGTCGGCGTGCGGCTTTGCGAATGAAAACGTTGATCGATTCGTTGCTACTGCTGGCTCGCTTCGATTCCGGCGAACCCGAAATCGAGCTGCGACCTGTCGAACTCGATCGACTGGCTGTGGATGCTATCGAGATGCTGCAACCGCTGGCCGACGAGCGACATGTCAAACTGAGTTGTCGGGCCGAGGCATTGACGATCGATGCCGATCACGATCGACTCTTCCAAGTCCTCACAAATTTGCTGAGCAATGCCATCCGATATAACAAACCGGAGGGTCGTGTCGACGTGGACGTGACCAGTGATGAGCAATCGGCGATCATCCGCGTGGTGGATTCAGGAGTGGGCATTCCTACCGACGAATTGCAGCATGTGTTCAATCGCTTCTACCGGGTCGACAAAGCGAGGACGACGGCGGAAGGAGGCTGCGGCTTAGGCTTGTCGATCTGTCAGACGATCGTTGATGCTCACCACGGATCGATCTCCGCGTTTAGTGAACTGCACGTCGGCACAACAATCGAAGTTCGGCTGCCGCTGGCACAGAACTCATCTCAGCCTGGTGTTCCATCCGAGGCAAGTGACAAGGCGGACACGGCGACGAGTCTGACGGCTGCCTCAGGGCGATAGTTCGGCACCGCCTTCAAAACCGAAATCCCAAGCCGGCAACGGGTCCGTGAAAGTTCGTCGATCCAATCTGGAAGTAATCGTATCCAGCGAATGCTTCGACAGGTCCCAGCATCACACCGGCGGTGGTGCGGTTGTGGAACAGCGTCCCACGGCCAATTGATCCCACATCAAACACGGTCGAGATAGTCCACGGCTTGCGGGGAAACCAATCTAAGCCGTAGGTGAAGTTCATCCCGGCGTTGGTGCCGACGCGATCGGACAACCAATTGACCCCGAGACCGGCACGCATTTGCGTATGTTCGCTTTGTGCAAACCGAAAGATCAGATTGGCGTCGCCAGTCCACAAGTGATCCGCCCCCGCCGACGAAGATTCCATCCAGTAGTTGGATTCAGTGTCGATTCCCAACCGGCTGGCCGAATCCAGAACTAACCGGCCGCCGTAACGATTGAGATCCGAAGTCTCCGGGATGGCGAAGAACTGCAGATTTGCGGCCCAATCCTTGGTTGATCCCTCATGCGGAGTGGTGAGAACCAGTGAGCCGGGCAAATCGTCGGCGTAGGGATAGGTTGGGAATCGCGTGTCGCTTTCGTACTGATCGCCGAGCACTGCGATGGGAACGGTGAAGGGCGCGGAGAGCGCGGCCAAAAACGCCTGGCCGGACAGGTCGCCAAACAGGCTGCTGCTCGAATCGCAGGTACAGGGTGAGGCATTGCAGCGAGTGCAGGACGATCCCGAATGGCGCTCATGCCGCTCGCGCTTTTCGTGTTTTTCTTTTTTCGGCTTCGATTCACGCGCGGCGCTGCCCAGTTCGCTAAGGTGTTCGCTTTCCGCCCGAGTCACGATCGGAAGGTCCGCTTTCGCAGTGAGAGTTCCGCCAGATGTCGCCGCGCACCCAGGTAGCGACAGGGCGAACAAGATCCATCGGTAGAAGTCGCGGCCCACGAATCGCTTCCGATTAAGCTTGGAATCTCGTCAAAACATGAATCAACGTTTGCGTTGTCATTCGCTTTGAAGACCCAATCTCTTGGCGAGATTGGCTACACCGAATCACTATTTGCGGATGACGACCTCAGATCCTTTGACCAGAAAATCATAGACTTCGATCACGTCCTTCTCTCGCATGCGAATGCATCCGCGCGACGCTGCCTTTCCAATCGAATCTGGCTCGATGGTGCCATGAATCCCATAGCTGTCCCCCAGGTCGATCCAGCGTTCGCCCAGCGGATTGGAGGGATCATCGGCAGAGATCACTTTGCCATCGGGGCCGGTGTACTGCGGATTGTCGACTTTGTTCTGCACGGCGAACTTGCCAATCGGTGAAGCGCCGTCTTTTCCAATGCCAACCTGGTAACGCCGGACGTAGTAGCCTTGCAGATGAATCGTCAGGGCATAGTTGCTGAGGTCCACGACGCCCGCAAACGGTCCCTTCAAGACCTTCAACTTCTGTCCGAGTTGAATTCGCTTTGGCTCGGTACGATTGAGCTTGGCGAGATACTCCCACGTCAGTTGATACTTGTTGGCAATCGGGCGCAACTGGTCATTTGGCTGAACGACGTAGGGCTCAATCAGATGAGGACGTGGTTCGAAGAAAATCGTCCGCGAGGTCTGCTCCAGACGCTGCAGCAACTCGCCACGAGCTTCTTCGTGATTCCAGTACAACTTCGACAGAGCGCGGTGCGCAGGCAGGATTTCATCGTTGGCGATCTGTTCATCGATCGCCTTCAATTCGTCCGCCAGGGGAACAGAGGCGGGGCGTGAGGGCTCAAGGTTCGACCCAGCAGGCTCTTCCGCGGCGGCGAGTTTGATATCGCGATTGAAGCGACGGGGGGGCTCGGTCAATTTCTGCGGTGGTCGTGTTTCTGCGGCCCAATCGAGTTTTTTGGGTTCTCTGACCGTTTCGGCTTCGATCGGCTCTGGTTCAGGGACAACGCGACTGGCGACGGTGGCTCGCCCCGGTGGCTCGCCCTGTTCCCATTCCGCCTTCGGCTCGGCCGCAACGGGAGTGGTGGCCTGCGAGGCGAACAGGTCGGGATCGTCGGCGGGCTCGACCGGAACCTGTGGCGGCTGTCCGAATTCGGCGGAATCGTCACGATCGCCACTGAGGATGCCCGTGTTGGCGGCCCCGAGTTCGACGGGAATCCAACCATTTTTCCAAGCCAAACCAATTCCCATTCCTACGCCAAAGACAAGCATGGCCAGGAATGGCGTTTTGAAAAACTGCATATCAGTCGTCCATGACAGATACGAAAATTCACACCGGCACTTTCGGCTTGTATCAGGATAAAGACGGATCGGCAATGTCGTTCCGAGCAGCCAAACGTGGCACTGTCGCAGCTAATTTCGCCAAAAGATTAGGAGAAGTTGATGTGCCAAGAACGTCAAAAGACACCCACCCAAGGTCTTGGCGACCTGGGCTACGAAAGAAGAACGAAAAACGCTGCTACACGAGATTCAGCCCCGCCTTATGACGCAACGTGGGATCAAAAATGGGTGATTTCAGGCACCCGCTTGGCACATCTCTTTCAGCCGATGCTGGTTACCTATAGAATCGAGTGTCTGATCGCAGGCTTCGTCAACGGAGGCAACTGCTTGCGACGTTTTCATCTGCCCCGACAGCTTCCCGCCTGATTGCTCCATGTTCGATCAACGCTACATCCGCAATTTTTCGATCATCGCACACATCGACCACGGCAAGAGTACCCTCGCGGACCAACTGCTCTTGAAGAGCGGCGCGATTACTCAACGCGAGTTCCGTGAGCAAATTCTGGACGATCTGGCAGTCGAACGCGAACGCGGGATCACGGTGAAGGCCCGCGCCGTGGCAATCAACTACACGGTCGATGGCCAGACTTACGAACTGAATCTGATCGACACACCCGGCCACGTCGACTTCCACTATGAAGTTTCACGCAGTCTGGCCGCTTGCGAAGGGGCGTTGCTGCTGGTCGACGCCTTCCAAGGTGTCCAGGCCCAGACTGTGGCGAATGCTTACGCGGCGATCAATGCCAACCTGGAAATCATTCCCGCTCTGAATAAGATCGACCTGCCGGTCACTCGTGTCGACGAAGTGCTGGAGGAAATCGAGACTGTGGTCGGACTGGATACCGAAGATTGCCTACGGGTCAGTGGCAAAGCGGGTATCGGTATCGACGACGTCTTCGCCGCGATCATCAAACGGATCCCAGCGCCGGGCGGTAAGCCAACTGATCCGTTGCAAGCACTCGTATTCGATAGCAAGTACGATCACTACCGGGGCGTGGTGACCTACATCCGAATCAAGGCGGGATCGCTGCGCAAAGGCCAGAAGGTCTACTTCATGAAGGCCGGAACGGCTCATGAAGTGTTGGAGCTTGGACAGTTCCGGCCCAACATGGTCCCGTGCGAAGATATGGGTCCTGGGCAAGTCGGTTACATCGTCACGGGGATCAAGGTCCTGGGCAACGTGCATGTCGGGGATACTGTCACCGACTTCCACAATCGAGCTCCTGCCCCACTGCCAGGCTACGAGATTCCGCAGCAGATGGTGTTCTGCGGGATGTACCCGATCGATGCGACCGACTTTGAAAAGCTGCGCGAAGAGTTGCAGAAGATGAGTCTGAACGACGCGAGCTTCTCGTTCGCGCCAGACACATCAGAAGCACTTGGCTTCGGATTCCGCTGCGGGTTCCTGGGCATGCTGCACATGGAGATCATCCAGCAGCGGCTTGAGCAGGAAGCGGACGTCGATCTGATTCAGACCGCTCCGAACGTGACTTATGAACTGCTGCTGCGCGACGGCACGACGATTCTGATCGACAACCCACAGCAAGTTCCTGACACCGGCAATATCGAAGAGTTTCGAGAGCCGATTGCCAAGGTCCAGTTCATCCTGCCGACCGATCGCATCGGCTCGATCATGAAATTGTCTGCCGACCGTCGCGGCGTCTACAAGACGACCGAGTACCTCGGTCCAAATCGAGCTCAGTTGGTTTACGAATTGCCGCTGGCCGAAATCGTGTTCGACATGTACGACAAGCTGAAGAGCATCACGGCTGGGTATGGCACGATGAATTACGAAGTCATCGGATACCGTCCCGCAGACCTCGTGAAGATGGATATTATGGTAAAGAGCGAAAAGGTCGACGCTCTCGCCTGCATCGTGCACCGATCGCAGGCCGAACGTCGTGGTCGACAGCTTTGTAAGAAGCTGAAAGAACAGATCTCGCGACACCAGTTCGAGATCCCGATTCAGGCAGCGCTGAGTGCTCGGATCATCGCTCGCGAAACGATTTCTGCCGTCCGAAAAGATGTGACCGCCAAATGCTATGGCGGGGACATCAGCCGAAAACGCAAGTTGCTGGAAAAGCAAAAAGAAGGCAAGAAGCGGATGAAGCAGTTCGGTCAGGTCGAAATTCCGCAGAAGGCGTTCCTGGCGGTGCTGGATACCGGCGACGAAGATTAACGCTGGCGACTGTGACTACGAACGTCTCAATCGAAAGACTTGTCCCGTGTCCACAGGGGAACTCGCTGACCGCCGCGAACTGACTGACGCGGTGAAGGCTGCCGCTCGGCAAGTGGGCTTCGATCTGGTCGGCATCGCACCTGCCATTTCACCGGCGGGTTTCCCCAAGTTACAGGAATGGTTGCGGGCCGGATTCGCTGGCGAGATGCAGTATATGCCGCGACGCGAGGCTGCATATGAGCATCCTCGCAACGTGTCGGCATCGGTTCGCAGCGTCGTCATGCTGGGGATCAACTATCGGACTGAAGAGCCAGTCCCGCCCCCGGCGAACACTGGCCGGGTCGCCCGCTATGCGTGGGGAACATCCGATTATCACGATCTGCTGCGTGACAAGCTAAAAGAACTCGCGAACGAACTCCACAAGCAGCATCCCGGATGCACGACACGCGGCGTGGTCGATACGGCTCCGTTGCTGGAACGCGACTTCGCTCGCCTGGCAGGATTGGGCTGGTTCGGCAAAAACACCATGCTCATTAACAAGCAGGCCGGAAGCTGGCTCTTGCTGGCGGCGTTGTTAACCGACCTGGACTTGATCGAAGATGCCGCTCATTCTACCTCGCACTGCGGCACCTGCACGCGATGCCTGGAAATCTGCCCCACGGATGCATTCGCAGGGCCACATGTTCTGGACGCCAGAAAGTGCATCTCTTACCTGACCATCGAACTGAAGGGCCCTATCCCGACAGAGTTGCGAACGGGAATCGGGGAATGGATGTTCGGTTGCGACCTGTGTCAGGACGTTTGTCCGTGGAACAAGAAGGCTCCGACAAGTTCGGCAGCGGCGTTTCAGCCGCAGCCGGATTTGAACCCCGCCGATTGCATCGCGATTTTGGAGATGACTCGCGAGCAGTTTGACGCACGGTTTGCCAAGACGCCGCTAGAGCGCCCAGGATACGAAGGCTTGCGCCGCAATGCAGCGATTGTCCTTGGTAACCGTGGCGATCAGGCGGCAGTTACACCGCTGATCAAAGCGCTGGATGACGATTCTGCCGTCGTTCGCGGTATGGCGAGTTGGTCGCTGGGACAACTCCGTGACGAACAAGCGACTGCGGCATTGAAAGCGCGCCTGGAAATCGAAATGGAACCGGGCGTGATCGCCGAATTGCGGCAAGCCATCGCCCGGTCAACGTGAACGCTAACGGATCGATTCAATCATCTTCACTACGGCCTCTTCGTCGTAGCTGTCTTCAGGCACAGAGAGCTTCAGGAACGTCGTCACGCCCGCGTCGCCAAATTCGGCTTCGACCACTCGGTATTTTTCGTTCGACTCTTCATCGACGGCATCAGAGAAGCGGAAGGGAACTTGTTTCCCGCGGACAGGGAACTCTTTGATCTCCGTTTCGCCAATCGTCAATTTCTTCGATTTATTGTCGCTGCCAGAAAAATCAGGCTTTTGACTTTGATCGGGTTTGCCAACTTTCACCTGAAAGTTGCCGAGCATCAGATCGCCTTTGCCATCGGGATGGCGATACGTCGCCATACGCATGGTCATCATGAAATTATTCATGCTGATCGCATTCTCGGGCACGAATCCTTCCGGAATGTCGAGATCCAGAATCTCTTTGCTGATCGCCGCCACTTCGGCTGGCTGCGTCGCGATCTTCGGCCAGAACGAATACGCGAAGAAACCGATCCCGCCGCCGCAGACCAGCATCAGCAGGAACATCAACCCGCCGACAATCAGAATCACCTTCCCGCAGCCGGAACTCTTCTTTGCCGGGGTCGGCGATTGAGTATTCGGATCTTCCGGCCAAGTGTCTTTTCCCGTCATTGTCACTGTCCTCAGGTCGATAGAAAATGTCGCGAGCAGATTAGTGCGTGTCGCACATGCGTGTCGCGTTGAAACATGGGTTAGACTAAGCGGTTTCCTGCCCGCGGGACGCCACAGTTTGGTTGGATGCGCTCTAAATTAACATTCAGCAAGCTGCGGGGCGGAGAAATCCGAATCATTTTTTCGGTTTCGGTTTCTTCATCTCGTCCTCATCCATCGATTCGCTCATTCCGGGTTTCTCGGCGTCGTCCATAGACTCGGTCTTTTTCGATTTCTTCTTGTCGGTCGGCTTGGGCTCTTCTTTCGCGGCGATTTTCATTTCGCCCGTGACCTTTACGCCGTATTTCCCGAGGAAGGTCGCTTTGCCTGCTTTGTCTTTGTTACCGGCCAACTCAAAGGATTGGATTCCAGGCGGCAACAGGAAGTACAACCCGCCGTCACCATCTTCATAAACGCAGCGGTAGATCGTCTGACCAGAGACAGCAACGACCTGATGCCCCAACCCGCGGACCATGGCGGGCAGAGCCAGCGAATTTCGGAAGTCATTCAGGGCGTTCGGCCCGACTTTTTTCTCCTTCACGCGCTGATATTCACTGACAAATAGATTCGCCGCGGTCTCCACCTCAGCCTCGCGCATCTGCTCTAGATTCACAGCGTTTGTCCTTCGATACTGGACTAACGGGGGATCGCTTTGCGTATCGACACGGTAGAACGAGGTCTGCGGGCCCGCATTGACACTGACAGTCACGGCTCGCTTGGTGGCGCTAATCTGCACCTGCATCAGAGCACTTGGGATGCGAACGGAGGACTTCTCCAGCCCTTCCAGCACAGCTTTCATTTCATCTGGAGATTGCCGAAACAGGGAACTCGGAATTTCCACTGAAGGGAGTTCCAAAGTCGGCGCGGATTCCGCGGTCAGTTCGCCAACTAACTTATCGGCCTGGAATCGCTGCCAGTAAGACCAGCCGATGAGCCCGCAGAGCAGACCGACAGCGACTGGAATCAACCACATCGTGCCGCTTGATTTACCGCTCACCTTTCGGCCGACCGAGCCGCGTGAGATGGGCCGCGAAGTCACCTCGGGCAACTGGCCCAGTTTTTGATCTGGCTGCGACATGAAGTCGATGGGATTCGCGGGATCAAATTCTGGTTCGGCCTCTTCGAAGATCACGGCATCGGGGTCGCGAGTCGGTGCGGGTGCCGTTGCCACCGGCTCGGGACTCGGAAACAATCCTGCCAGTTCGGGAGCAGGCGGCTTCGGTTCGGTCCGCGTCGAAGTTTTTGGAACTGTAAGTCGCCTGGAACAACGAGGGCACTTGCCCTTGCCGCCAGCAGCATTATCGGGAACGCGAATAACCGCATCACAGCCAGGACAGTTGAATTCGATAGGCATACGAGCAACAAAGTCATAAGTGAGGGAGCGGATCCTGCAACGTTGCAGCCCGCTCACTTTACTTGATCTCGGTATTGCCGTCACGCGACGGATCACCGAACGAGGGAACAATCGGACGTTGCAAATTCTGTCGCCGGCAACGGCGTTCCGAGTAGCATATGCAAGCGATACCCATTCCGCCGAGCAGGGGCTTTTCCAGACGAAGGTTTCACCGTCATATCGAGGGCGTACTGATGCGAGCAGTTGGGGGCAACTTCATCATCTTCGGCCTACTGTACGGACTGACGTTCGGTATCTCGGTTGCTGCGGATGCGCTAGCGCCGATCGAATATCCAGACCATTCGAAGTTGCTCATAGTGAGAGACGCGGTTGGCAACGAGAAACCAGTGACCACCAAGAACGAATGGGCAACCCGAGTCAGCCATATTCACGCCAACATGCAGCTTGTGATGGGGCCGCTGCCGGACAATTCCCAACGAGTTCCGCTCGACATCGAGACCGTTTCCGAGGAGCGGACGGATAAGTACGTCCGACGGAAGGTCAAGTTCTCACCGGAACCAAACGATCGGGTTCCCGCGTGGCTGCTGATCCCAATTGATCTGCGGGCAGACGGCAAAGCACCCGCAATGCTCTGCCTGCATCAAACGACCGGAATTGGGAAGGACGAGCCCGCCGGTCTGGGAGGCCTGAAATCATTGCACTACGCTCACGAACTGGCCGAGCGTGGATTCATCTGCATCGTGCCGGACTACCCTTCCTTCGGCGAATACAAGTACGACTTCAAAAAGCAGGGGGCACATTATGCCAGCGGATCGATGAAGGCGGTCTGGAACAATATTCGAGCGGTCGACGTGTTGGAGTCGCTACCGCAGGTCGACAAGCGCAAAATCGGCGTCATCGGTCATTCGCTGGGCGGGCACAATGCGCTGTTCACGGCCGTTTTCGATGAACGTCTGAAAGCGCTCGTGACCAGTTGTGGGTTTACTCCCTTCCACGATTACTACGGCGGCAAGTTAGTCGGCTGGACCAGTGATCGCTACATGCCTCGCATTCGAGATGTCTACGGCAACAGTGCTGATCGCGTCCCCTTCGATTTCTATGAAATCCTGGCCGCGCTGGCACCACGAGGCGTGTATTCGAATTCGCCCCTTCGCGACGATAACTTTGATGTCGGCGGAGTTCGAAAGGCCTTTCAAAAGGCTGGCGAGGTCTATTCGCTGTTCGACGCCAAGTCACAACTGAAGCTGGTGACACCGGACGCTCCGCACGATTTTCCCGAACCTCAGCGTCACGAAGCCTATCAATGGTTACAGGAAACATTGAAGTAACAGATTAGAAGGCTGCAATGGACGACGAAGTTCGGACCGCGATGAAATACTTATCGACACCAGCCGGTTCCTTCTGGAAATGGGTGGACGAAGGAAGGGTCGTTGCCTGGAAACATGGGGCGACAGTCGCCTTCCGCGAAGAAGTCGGAGCGGTTCTCGAGCGACTGCTGGTCCGTGGATTGCCGCCGTTTGATTCGGTCCTGGTTCTACTGGCAGCGACTCGCCACTACTGGCCTGAAGATTCCGTGGCCTGGCGCAACCAGCTGCAGGTCATCGATCTCGCTGCGCAACAGATTCAGCGGCAAATGCCGCACTTGGTTGCTGGCAAACAAACCGTTTTTGAGGTCTTGGATCGAATCCATAAGCTGCCGATCGATCTGATCCAGTCGGTCGACGCGAAGGCGGCCTTGGCCGAGATCGTATTCGAAGCGATACCGCCGACCTTAACCGGAAACGCGGCCCGCTATGCGTGCGAGATTCTGACACATGGATTAGTGCGCGAACAAAACGTGATCCCGTTTCTGCCGAATCTTCGCGGAGGCCGTGTTCAGACAACTCTTTCAATGACGAGCGAACTGCTCTCGCTAAAACACGGACTATCCCAAGTCACAGAACAATCTCTTCGCCTGAGACTAAAGACGGGATTGGACGAACTCCCACTGCCTGCCGACACGATCGTTCCTGCCGAACCTGCCGCAGTCCGAGCACTCTTGCAAACGCTTGCTCTGGATGAAGACTTGAGCGGGCTGTCTCGCGTCGCGCGCAGCCTCTCCGCGGTGTTGTTGTTGCCACGACCGATCACCGCCTCGGACGAGTTGCCCTTGGGTGGCGTCTCGGATATCAGCAATCGCGGCACACTGGATCGGCTGCTGCTGAGCGAACTGGCTCATGAGGACCTGATGCTGGCGACGCGAGTGGCGTTGAATGAGGCGCTGTATCTGCGTCGCGAAACACCACCCGGTCCGCCACCACAGCGTCGGTATGTGTTGATCGATTCAGGTATCCGAATGTGGGGCGTTCCTCGCGTGTTTGCCGCTGCAACGGTGTTGTCTCTGGCTGCCACCGCGCCCGCGGGGGGATCACTAGTTGCCTATCGGGCAACTGGAACCGGCATCGAATTGAATGATCTCTCGAGTCGCGACGGCCTCGTGCGGCATCTCGAGATGCTCGAACCAGACCTGCATCCCGGAGCGTCGCTGGCCGAGTTCTTCCAGAAGATTGCGGAAGAGGATCTGCCCGCCGAAATCATCATCGTGACGAGCGACACAACCGCAAGCGACGCGGAGTTTCAACGGGCACTCGCCGATGCGGCAGCACCAAGCTGCTATCTCGCCGCCGTGAATCGAGAAGGGGAACTTCAACTGCTGTCGCGAGGGGAGCGCGGAACGAAATCCCTGATGTCGCTGACTTTGGACTTGGACACGCTCCTGAAGCCAAAATCACCTCACCAAGTCCGCCTCGTCGACAAGGGGATTGATCCGAACCTGCCGGCGATTTTTCACACCTCGCGGTTCCCGTTTCGCTTGCCTTGTGCATTGGCATCCAATCAGAAAACGGGCCCGATCTGGAGCGTGCGGTTGCCAGCATCTGTAGGCAGTCATCCACGTGGCGTCATGATTCTGATGCGTGACCGTCGCCTGATGTTCTATGACGAATTTCAGCGCGGTGCTGTCCAAGTGGCGACGGATGTTCCGTTCGGCCCTTGTCTCTGGAGTGCGTCGTTTGCCGACGTGAATCTCAACTATGCGTTGATTCATCGTTCCGCCGAACCGGCGTTTCACCTGCTCGTGTTGAATACCGCGTTGCGTCATTTGGTGGCGACCCGAAAACTGGCGTCACAGTTCCTGGCCCATTCCGGTCCTGGATCCCGAGTTCTTGGTGCGACATGTCGTCACGGCGTCGTGTACGTGATCTATCAAAGCAAGGTCGAAGCCTTTGAACTGAGTAGTGGTCAGTTCCTGCAGTGCCGGGACTATGACTCGCATCTGAAATGGAATCGCGGTCTGTTTTTTGAGGACTCGCTGGCAGACGCTTACGACGAATGGCGATTGCTGACCTCGAATGGAACTCACCTGCAATTCGAACCGATCGTACTGCACGGTCCTGAACGTACTGGAGCATTGCTGGCGTTGTTCGAGCGAGTTGGCAGAGGCGGACCGTTCGGAGTCCACCTTCGCGGTTCCATTGCCAATCTGGCGGACCATACGGAATGGCGGTGGACAGATAATTCGCGTGCCAATCCCAAGGTGCTGGATATCGAGGAGTCCGGTCATCGACTGCTGATCGAGCAAGAATCAGACGGAAGCATCAATCGCCGAGGTCGTCGCATCGTGCATCTTGAATCGGAAGCAGTCGAAGACGTGGGACCGTATATTCAGTCTCTCAGAGAATGGGATTTGCAGCAGATGCATCGTGGCGGCAATGTCATGCATCGGTTCTCGCGCATCCGCATCGAACATGACGGCACGATGACGCTGGTTTCCAAGTCGCAGACCGGCTGGCAGATTGGCCTTCATAGTAAAACGCTGCGAATCAGCCAAATCTCGCGCATCACCGACGCGTCAGGTCGACGTTGTGTCGCCTCGCTGGAACCGACTCGTCATCCTGATTCCGGCTGTTCGATGTCAGTCGCCACCTGGCCGGACGGAAGTCGCGCGTTTATTGATTCGCGCGGGCTGCTGCATCTGCAAAGTGCCGATCGCGAGATTCCCGAAGCGACACTCACATTGAAGGAGGGCGATATCGCCGCCTGGACCAACAACGGGCAAACCTACGGATCGCATTACTTTCTGGATGAAAGCAACATGAGCGCGGAACAGTTTCTGGATCAGATTCTCAAGCCATTCATCGCGAGATTAACGTAAGATCGTCATTCCATTTTCGAGGTTCATTGCCAAATGCAGATTGCGCTCAAGATTGCTCGCACGAACAACACGCGGCGTCCGATCGCGGCGTGGTTCGTGACTGGCAGCGATCCGGCAGCTTGGATCTCGCAGCTAGCGAGATGGAACCTGCCACTGACATCGCTGATCCTGCGACCGATTCCAACCTCGTTCGACAACCGGCAACCTTTGGGCGTCCTGGTCACCACCAACCACGCCGACATCGCCAAGGCCGCGGATGAGAGAGCACAGGCCCTGCCGTTCGGATGCATCGGCGGCAGGCTGTATCTCCCCGTCGAAGCCAGTGTCGTCCCGATCGTGACCGATGCGGAATTGATCGGATTGCTGCCGACCGACGATTCCGATTTTATCTGGCACCCTGCCGTCGGACTCGTCCGCTGTGAAAGCTCAGAACAACTGACAGTCCTGGACCTTGTGCGTCCGCGAACGTCGACATCTTCAGATTGGGATCGCGCTGTTCCCGGTATCGCGATTCGCAATCGACTGCTATCGATCGAGCCCACAGATGTCCCGACAGCCGACGATATCATGCGCATGGCGGGCGAGGACATCGGCACCCAGCAGAATTCGATTGGGGAGTTGCCACCCGCTCCGGGCGAGGGACTTGCGGGCCAGCTTTACCAATGGACGACGCCATTGCGTCAGGCCTGGAAATCATTCTGGAAGCGTCCGCTTGCGAAACCAGCGGATGCGACGGCCGGATCGCAAAATTCGACCGGTAATTCAAGGGGCTCAACTTGGCTATCGTGGCTCGGTTTGGCTGCAGCCGCTCCATTCGCAGCGTTGGGCGGTTTGGCGGCGAAAATGATCCCAAAATCACTCGTCGATCAGACGAAGCGACTGCGTGAGATCGATCGTCTGTTGCATCTCTTGAACGATGATCCCGATGCAGGATTGAAGTTCGCATTGCCGATGGGCGGGCAGGCGGCCGCGCGCGGTGCCGGGCAATCAGGAAATCAACTGGTCGGTCGCGACACTAGTTTCGGCTTGGGAAAACTGTTTGCCAGTGGACCTGTTGACCCCTGGGACATTCCACCCGGTCAGCAACTGCTGCTGATTCAACGCTACCGCGAACTCGCCACTCGCGAAATTCGGATGGGGCGCCATCGTCGCGCCGCCTATATCTTTGCCGAGTTGCTGGGAGATCTCCAGGGGGCCGCCAACACGCTGGAATTGGGACAGCACTATCGCGAAGCCGCCGTTCTGTATCGCGAACGACTCAAACGGCCACTCGACGCCGCTCGATGCCTGGAACGAGGTGGTCTGCTAGACGAAGCCGCGGAACTTTACATCGAACAAGGCATGATGGAGAACGCCGCCGACCTTTATTACCGGTTGGAGCGCCCCGATGAGGCCGAGCGTCTGCTGCGAAACTGGGCCGTGCAATTGACTCACTCGGGTCATCACATCCGGGCCAGCGCTGTATTTCATGAGAAACTGAAGGATGTCGACGAAGCATTAATCACGCTTGATCGCGGTTGGGCATATCAGGCCCCCGATGCAGAATCGTGCTTGAAACAGACCTTTCAGTTGCTCGGCCAGTTCGCCCGCCACGACAACGCCCGAGAACGAATCCAGGATCTACGTGAGGCGACGCTGGCGACACGGGTCGCGACCAGTGCGGCGCGGGCGATCGCCAACGTCGCCACGAGCTATGTTGATCGAACTGTTCAACGTGACGCCGAAGAAGCGACGCAAGTGATCGTCGCGCGCCATTTACGGGACGCGACAGAAGAGCGAACCGCCTTGCTTAACGTGCTGCGTTCACTGGCACCACAAGACCGATTGCTTGGTCGCGACTGCGACCGTTTTGTGCGTCAGAAAGAAGCCGTGGCGTCGCAAAAGCGCGTACGTCGTGTGGCGAAGATCACGCATGTGCAGACCATCGACCTCGGTAGCTCCGGCGCATGGCGCGTGGCGAAGTCTCGCGGCGAAGTGCTGTACAGGGCGGGCTTTTTTGCCGGTGGATTGCTGTTGCGGCGTGTCACCTGGCAAACGAATGGGTTCTCCAACTATCAGGATATTGTCTGGGCCAACGTCTCCAATGACCATCGCATCTTGCTCGAGATTCCCAAAGGAACGACGGCACCAATTCTAATCCATGCCGTCGGACATGAACCATTAAGCGTGAAGCCATTCCTCAGTCAACTCACGACGGCCAGTGCCGAACAGGCGGGTTCGCCCGTTTGGGCAACAAGTTCCACGACAGCGTTTGCGTGCAGTGATCAAGGAATTAGCTGGCGAGTGCGTACGACCTTTGGAATCCTGGAACTCGCTGCTTTCAGTCAGACGGGTGATGAGATCAACAACGGAATGCTGCGGGTTGGAATCACCGAGCAACAGTTGCACGAACTCCCAATATCTATCTGCGTCGATACCCGTCCGATGCGAATCGGTGTGGGACGATTTTTGTGTCAGCCGTTATTTGGAACACCAACCAGCGCACGCCAGCAGGAGCGACCTGACATTGCAGAGCAAGTCTTGCAACTGGCCGCCGAGATCGAGTCGCTGCACAACCATCGCGACAGCCACACCGATTGCGTTGTCGCGTTGTTCGATGCGGGTGGTGTCATGATTCCAGAACCGATTCGCCGCAGCAAACCCCAACCCCTGGCCGATGGGATCGAATCACCCAAGGGGGTCTTTCTGGCTGATGGAACATTCGTCGTAGCGGGACGCAAAGAATGCCGCATCTACCGTTTCGACGACAAATCGGTTCATGAGATTGGACAGATCGCCTTGGTCAGTCCCACCGTCGCGGTGACGACCACAAATCACCTTGGCCACTTTGCAATCCTTAGCGACGACGGCTGCGTGAATGTTTATTCCCTCAATCTGTGACAGCCGAAGTGGGGCACATGATAAAGCCGCAAGGTCCACAGATTCGCGTTCTTCGTCGCTCGGTGATATCGACGATCCCTGGCGACCAACATAGAATCGATCCGGTGATGTTGACGAAGTCCCTTGAGGAAGCTGGCATGATTCAATGGATTTGCCGAGTGATCGCTGTCGGAATCTTGGGTCTGGCAAGCGTTTCGTATGCACAGGACAAACCGGCCGATGCGACAGCGGTCGCCAATTCTGACGCCAGCATGGAGAAGTCAGTCCAGCAGTTGGCGGCCCTCGTCAAGAAATCGGTCGTCGTGGTGACGTTTCGAGGACGCGATGGCGAGCGTCAGGGATTGGGATCCGGATTCATTGTCGACCCCAACGGGCTGATTGCGACGAACCTGCATGTGATCGGTGAAGGAAGACCGATCAGTGTCGAATTGCAGGATGGTCGTAAATTCGATGTGACTGCTGTCGAAGCGACCGAGCGATCCCACGATCTGGCGATTCTGCGGATCGATGCCAATCACCTGCCCGCGTTACCACTTGGCAACTCAGACGAACTTCAAGACGGACAACCAATTGTCGCGATCGGCAATCCTGTTGGATTGGAGCGTAGCGTTGTCAGCGGCGTATTGTCGGGGCGGCGCGAGATTGATGGACGGACCATGCTGCAAGTGGCGATGCCGATCGAACGGGGCAACAGCGGTGGTCCGCTATTGGATCTGCGAGGCCACGTCCACGGCATCCTGACTTTGAAATCCCTGAAGACCGAGAACCTGGGCTTTGCCATGCCGGTCAATGCGCTAAAGCCATTGCTGAGCTCCCCAAATCCGGTCCCGATGAGCCGTTGGTTCACGATCGGAGTGCTGGACCCCGATGAGTGGAGGGCATTGCCCGGCGGCCGTTGGCGCCAGCGAGCAGGTCGACTGCTGGTCGATGGCCGCGGCGGGGGACTTGGCGGTCGGTCATTGTGTTTGTCGACTATGGATTCCCCCACGATCCCCTTCGAAATGGCAGTCGAAGTGAAGTTCGATCCCAATGATGGAGCGGCGGGCCTGGTGTTTCATGCCGATGGCAATGACAAGCACTATGGCTTCTATCCCAGCAACGGCGGTGTGCGTCTGAGCCGCTTCGATGGCCCTGATTTCAACACGTGGAAGGTCTTGCGCGAGATACAGACCCCCTACCTCAACAAGTCGGGGTGGAACTGGCTAAAGGTTCGCGTGGAGAAAGGTCGCATTCAGTGCTTCGTCAACGATGAACCGGTCATTGATGAGGCCGACAAGGAGTACACGACAGGCAAAGTGGGACTCTGCAAGTTTCGACAGACGGAAGCCGAGTTCAAGGGCTTTCACGTCGCCCCGACAATCTCTCGGTCACAACCCACGGCGGAGACTATCGACCGCGTTTCGAAAGTGATCGCTCAGTTGTCATCGGATGCGAATCTCTCGACCGTCGCCGAGTCGCTGACTTCTGAAGGTGAGGACGGGATTGCCGTCTTGGAGGCACAAGCGGTCAAGTTGGAGCAGCAAGCCGCGCGAGCGCGAAAGCTGGCCGCCAATCTGCAATTGAAGCGGACGCTGACCGAATTCCAGAAGGTGGTGACATCCAAGGATGAGAAAATCGATCTGTTGAAAGCCGGGCTATTGATTTCGCGATTGGACAATCCCGAATTGGAGATTGAGGCCTATATCAAAGATGTGGAACGTCACGCGCGCCGGGCTCAAACAGATCTTCCGAAGGACGCCACCGAGGCGGCAAAGCTCACGGCGTTGAATCGATACCTGTTCGATGAACAAGGCTTTCACGGTAGCCGCACGGACTATGACAATAGATCAAATAGCTATCTGAACGAAGTACTGGACGATCGCGAAGGACTGCCGATTAGTTTGTCGGTCCTGTACATCGAGATCGCACAACAGATGGGGTTGAACGTCGTCGGTGTTGGGTTACCTCAACAATTCATGGTGCGTCACGAACCGCGGGAGGGGACCCCGCAATTGGTCGACGTTTTTGATCGGGGAAAATTGCTATCGAAAGAGGACGCGAGGAAGATCTTCGAGTCGCTCAGTGATGAGCCCTGGCGAGACTCTTACCTGGATACCACACCGCCACGCTCGATCTTGGAACGGATGCTGCGGAACTTGTTAAGTACCGCGGCCGAAATTCAAGATGCCGAGCGCATGTTGCGGTATGTGCAAGCCACGCTCATCATCAAACCAGATTCAGATCGCGATCGCTTTTTCCGAGCGGTCCTCTGCTATCGAACTCAGCAATGGGAACAGGCCCGGGCCGATGTGCAGTGGTTGCGTGAGCACGAAACAAACCTCAGCGACCAGGCGATCGACGACTTGGACCGCGCCATCGACAGAGATTCTCAGAAATAGTCATCATTGCCGCGCCACTTTGAACAAGATCATTCATGCCAGCCAATCTCCCGCCCCAGTATCAAAAAGCCGAAGAAGAATATCGCAAAGCACAGTCGGCAGCCGAACGCTTTGAGATCCTCGAGCGGATGCTGGTGCTGATTCCTAAACACAAAGGGACCGAGAAGCTTCAAGCCGATCTGAAAACGAAGCTCAAAGAAACCAAAGCCGATATTCAAGTCGAAAAGACGGCCCCCAAGGGAGGCAAGGTCTATCGGTTTCCGCGACAGGGGGCGGCACAGGTCATCCTTGTTGGTGGGCCAAACTCAGGAAAAAGCCGCATCCTGCGGGACCTGACCAAGGCCGAACCGGAAGTGGCCGACTATCCATTTACCACTCGAGAACCGATGCCGGGCATGATGGCGTGGGAAGATGTCACGGTTCAACTGATCGATACGCCGCCGATCACAGACAGCCTGTTCGAACCATACCTGCTGAACTTCGTTCGATCGGCGGATCTGGTGGTCCTGACATTCGATGGCGCATCAGATGATTCCCCGGAAGCCACCACGACCGTCATCGACCAGTTCCGACAACGAGCGACATCGCTCTCGACGACGACCGGATTCGACGAAGATGACTTTTCGAAATTGAACGTGAAGACGCTGCTGGTCGTCACTCACGGTCACGATTCCGAAGTGCGCGATCGCTTCGACTTCTTCCGCGAAATGGTCCCGACGTCGTTCGCGACTGTCCATATCGATTTAGATCACCCCCCCGATCGCGAACTGCTGCGGAAGTCGATCTTCGAGGCGTTAGGCCTGATCCGCCTGTACACAAAGGCTCCCGGCAAGCCGGCCGACTTTTCATCGCCGTTTACGATTCCGATCGGCGGCACCGTCGAGGATCTGGCATCCAAAGTACACCGCGATCTCGCTGACAAATTGAAGTTCGCCAAGATCTGGGGAACCAGTGCCGCCGATGGCCAAAGTGTCGGACGCGACCATGTCCTTGCGGACAAGGATCTGGTTGAGCTACATACCTGATCCAAGCGAGACGCTACAATTCGCTCGTTGCCGCGGATTCCATCAAGGATGTGAGTTGTGAGACAGATTGGATCGATTGAAGATCGTCAACAGGCCGAGCGCTTCGTGGCGTATCTGATTGGCAAGAGAATTCCAAGTTCGTTCGATGGCAGCGACTCGTCCTGGAGGATTTGGATTCAGGAGGAAGATGATGTCGCGACAGCGAAAACAGAACTGGATCAGTTCCGAGCTGACCCCAACCACGAACGCTATCGAAATGCGCTCGCTCAAGCCGAGATTGTGCTGCGCCAACAGTTGCAGCAAGCCAAAGAGATCAGTCGACGCACGATTGATTTAAGGGAGCGGTGGAAGCAACCAACCGTAAATCAATGCCCCGTCACTGTCGGACTATTGAGCTTGATGACACTGGCGATGCTGGTGCAGCACCTCGATTCCGCGAAATACGTTCAGGTCTATCTGCAATTTGCTTATGCCCCGGATGGAACGTTGAACCTGATCCGCGCGGGCGAGGTATGGCGTCTAGTGACGCCAATCTTCTTACACGGGAACTTTCTCCATTTTTTCTTCAACGCACTGTGGCTTCACAGCCTGGGATTGCTTGTTGAATCGCGCACCGGTTCACTGAAATTCATGGCTATGGTGCTGGTCATCGCGGTCGTGTCGAATTCATTGGAATTCGTCATGACACACAGTCAGTTTGTCGGAATGTCTGGCGTGGTCTACGGGCTATTCGGTTACGCGTGGATTCGTGGCCGGTTAGAACCCGACAGCGGGTTGGGGCTCAACCGGAATTTGGTCACATCCATGATGCTCTGGTTCTTCCTATGTATCTTCGCGATACAGGGAGTCGCCAATTGGGTCCACGGAGGTGGACTTGCCATGGGTGCCCTGCTGGGAACGGTCAGCCCAGTCATCCGCTATTTTCAGAAGCGGCTATAGCGCTCGAGCACGAACGCAGCAGTCGAGATTACTTGACCAACTTCATCACAGCCTGCCATTCGGCGGTCGTCACGGGTTGAATCGAAAGGCGCATGCCTCGCTTTAGGACGAGCATCCCGGCGGTCGTGGGTTCCTGCTGCAGTTGCTCGCGCGTAATCGGCGAGTCGAACTTCTGCATCAGCTTCACGTCGACCATGATCCATCGCGGGTTGTCCGGATCACTCTTCGCATCGTAGTACTTGCTCTTCGGATCGAACGCCGTGTGGTCCGGATATCCGGCTCGAACAACTTCCATCGTGCCAAAGATCCCCAACGGCTCTTCGCGGCTGTGATAAAAGAAGACGTAGTCGCCGACGCTGACATCATCTCGCAGAAAATTGCGAGCCTGATAGTTTCGCACGCCATCCCACGGAGCCGTCTGCTGCGCAGCTTTGGCCAGAGTTTCGATACCAAACGCCGAGGGCTCGGACTTGAACAGCCAATAGCGACGATTGTTGGCGGGGATCGCGGCTTTCTTCTTCATTTGAACCTCTTTATCAATCCCATGGAAATGGGACTGATAAGACCGAGAGGACTGATGTTTATCATCACACAGCAGTGCTGCTGGTTTTATCCGTGTTCAATCCGTGTTTCATCCGTGGCTAAGATCTTCGTCTTCACACGATCACACTCGGCTCTGACGACGCTTCAATGCAGCAGCGATGAATCCATCGAACAGCGGGTGAGTCAGGTTCGGCTTGGACTTGAATTCCGGATGGAACTGCACGGCCACGAACCAAGGATGCGTTGGCAACTCGATCGCTTCGACCAGCGTCCCATTCGGACTGAGACCGCTCAGCGACATCCCCGCGTCGGTGAATCGGCTGCGATATTCGGGATTGAATTCGTAGCGATGGCGATGACGTTCGGAGATCTCCGACGCTTTGTAACTTTTGGCGAGCAGTGATCCCTCCTTCAGCACGCAAGGTTGAGCACCCAACCGCATCGTGCCACCCTTCTCGTTGATCGTTCGCTGATCTTCCAGCAGGCAGATCACCGGGTCGCTCGATTCCGTATCGAATTCCGTACTGTTGGCTTCCGCCAGTCCGAGGACATGCCGCGCGTATTCGATCACTGCGACCTGCATCCCCAGGCAAATGCCGAAGTACGGCAACTTGTTTTCGCGAGCGAACCGCACCGCTTGGATTTTGCCTTCGATCCCGCGATGTCCGAATCCGCCGGGAACCAGCAAGCCGTCAACGCCAGCCAGTGCCGACGCCGCGTCTTGTCGTTCCAGTTGTTCCGCTTCGATTCGCTTGATGATCACTCGCGTCGAATGAGCAATGCCAGCGTGATCGAGCGCTTCGTAGATCGATTTGTAGGCATCGCGGTGTTCGATGTACTTGCCGACAACCGCAATTGTCACTTCGTGCTGTGGATTCTTGATCCGCCGAACCAGTTCTTCCCAGTCATCCATGTTCAGTGGACCGGAAGGAAGATTCAGGCGATCCAGAATCAGCTTGTCCAAGCCATATTGGATCAGTCCAACCGGCACTTCGTAGATCGAAAACTCTTTGTCCTGCTCTTCGATGACCGCATGCTTTTCGACGTTGCAGAACAGAGCGATCTTATCGGCGTTTTCGCGACCGAGTGGCCGCTCGGTCCGCACGATCAGGATGTCGGGTTGAATCCCGATCTCGCGCAACTGCTGAACACTGTGCTGCGTCGGCTTCGTCTTCAGTTCGCGAGCCGCTTTCAGATACGGCACCAGCGTCAGGTGGACGAACAGACAGTTCTGACGACCGATGTCCAATGGAATCTGTCGGATCGCTTCCAGAAAAGGCAGACCTTCGATGTCGCCGACCGTTCCGCCCAGTTCCGTGATGACCACGTCGACATCAGGTGATGCCAGGCCGAGCACCGCCGCTTTGATTTCGTCGGTAATGTGCGGCACGACCTGCACGGTCTTGCCCAGGTATTTGCCTTCGCGTTCCTTCTGAATCACCTTCAGATAGATTCGGCCCGATGTGTAGTTGGACTCACGCGAGAGGGGACTATTGGTAAATCGTTCGTAGTGGCCCAGATCCAGATCCGTCTCTGCACCATCGTCAAGGACGTAGACTTCGCCGTGCTGAAAGGGGCTCATCGTGCCGGGGTCGACGTTGATGTAGGGATCCAACTTCTGCATGCGGACGCGGAGGCCGCGGCGTTCGAGAATCGTGCCGATCGACGCCGAGGTCAGGCCCTTGCCGAGCGAACTTACCACGCCACCAGTCACAAAAATATGCTTGGTCATCAATACATTCTGCCCCCCGTCGCCACGTCCGAAAGCGAACGTAAGGCGATCGAGGAAAAATGGAACTCGGAACAAGATTGCGAAAGACGGCAGTTACGATTGCCAGTCTTGGAGAAACGTCATGGGCGGAATCACTTGGCAGCCGTCGAGCGTTGTCGCGCGACGAACCGAGCATAATCCTCCGGCGTGTCGATGCCAACCGAGTGATGCTGGACAACTGCGACTTGGATGCGGGCTCCCGCTTCCAGAGCTCGTAATTGCTCGAGTTTTTCGAGTTGTTCCAAGCGTGACGGCGGTAATGTCGTTAATTTTCGCAAGAAATCAGCCCGGTATGCGTAAATCCCCAAATGCAACAGCCACGGCTGATCCGTGGCGAGGGCTTCGGCGGAATCGCGATCGCGGCAGAACGGAATCGCAGCGCGGCTGAAGTACAACGCACGTCCATCTCCACCGACCACGACTTTGACGCACGATGATGCCTGAACCTGCTCCAAACTGGTCATCGGCGTGGCCAGCGTCGCCATTTCGGCTCCGGGGCAATCGACCAGCGCCGAGACCACCGCATCAATATTGGCAGGGTCGATCTCGGGCTCATCCCCCTGAATGTTGACGAAGATGTCGCCGTCGGCACATCGCCGCGACGCGACTTCCGCGACCCGATCGGTCCCGCTGGGATGCTCGCCCGTTAACTCACAGATCGCTCCGAAACCCCGTGCAATCCGCCGGATTTCGTCACTATCGGCCGCGATCAGGATCTGCTTCAGCGACTTTGCCTGCGACGCCGCTCGCCACGTGTATTCAATCAGCGGCTTGCCAGTCTCGGCCAGCAGCAGCTTGCGAGGGAGCCGTGTCGACTGCAACCGAGCCGGAATGATTCCGTAGACGTTCATCTTCAACCTCCTGTTGTCGATTCAACAAGAGACCTGCTGTAGGTCTCTTGTTGAGCGAAAGAATGACAAGGGAGGCCGACTACGTCAAATTGGTAGCCCCGAGATTCAACGGGGCCAGCAATCGATCATTTCAGCTTGGAACGTTTTGCAGTGACATCCATTCGCAAGACGGCCACGTGCGGCGTTCCATCGGCACCGGTTTCCACTTTGCTGTCCGCGGCACTCACGGCGAAGACATCCCAACCAGCGTTGCCGAGTTCCGTCAATTTGGTTTGCAATGAACCGGTATCGATGTTGGCGGTCGTATATTCCCAGGTGATCCTGGCGGGGTCGGTTTGGGCCGCAGCGTGCCTGGCGGAACTTGCCGAAAGCACAAAGCAACTGGCTCCAATACCAATCGCGGCACACAGCAATCCATTTTGTAATTGAGTTTTCATATTAACTCCTTCGGTAAGAAACTGATCGACAGCGGGGTTAGCGCGGAATTCACGCGCGCGTCCCTCGTAAACGTGATGACCGGAAATCGGATCATCAAATTACGCCAATAAGTCACGAACGACTTCGCCGTGAACATTCGTTAGCCGACGTGGGATTCCGTTGTGGTAATAAGTCAGACGTGTGTGATCGATCCCCAACAGGTGCAGCACGGTCGCATGGAAGTCGTGCCAGTAGACAGGCCGATCGACGGACTTCCAGCCGACATCGTCCGTCGCTCCGTAACTGATCCCGTGCTTCAGGCCCCCGCCTGCCATCCAGACGCTGAAGCCGTACATGTTGTGATCGCGACCACCGCCCACAACGTTCGCGGCCGACTGTGTAAATGGTGTGCGGCCGAATTCGGTCGTGAACAACACCAGCGTGTCATCTAACATCCCACGCTGACGCAAGTCGCGGAGCAGGGCGGCGATCGGCTGGTCGACTCGCAATGCTTCCTGCGCGTGGTTTTCTTTCATGTTCTCATGGCCGTCCCAATTGATTCGCGGCGACCCGAACGAGCCACCCGAAAACAATTGAACAAACCGCACACCCTGTTCGAGCATGCGTCGAGCCAGCAGGCAGCTTCGACCGAAGTCGGCGGTTTCTTCGCGTTGAAGTCCGTAGGCCGCCTGCGTCTCCTGCGTTTCTCCCGACAGATCCGTCACGCGAGGAATCGAGAGCTGCATCCGTGCGGCCAGTTCATAGCTGCGAATTCGCGCGGACAGATCACTTTCCGGGCGAGACGCCAGGTGCCGCTTATTGATCTCCGCGACAAACGCGCGGACATCGTCTTCCGAGTCGGCATCGTGATTTTCTGTCGCGTCGTGCCATTCTGGAAACAAATCCTCGATCGGTTGCCCCTTCGTGCGAAAGGCCACTCCCTGATGCCGAGCGGGCAGGAAGCCGTTCGTCCAGTTGATGGTGCCACCGGCGGGAAACCCGCGCGGATCGGGAAGCACGATATAGGCCGGCAGGTCTTCGGTCTCGCAACCCATTCCGTACGACAGCCAGGAACCAAGTACCGGGAAGCCGTTCAAGCGAAAACCGGTGTTGGCCTGAAACGTCGCTGGAGTGTGATTGGCCGAATCGGCGATCATCGAATTGATCACGGTCAGCTCGTCAGCCACACCAGCCAGATGCGGAAACAACTCCGATATCCACAGCCCACTCTCCCCGCGCTGCTTGAACGCCCAATCGTTCTTCCGCAGCAGTCCCACCTGGCCGAAAAAGGTCTCGGGCTTTTCGGCGGATGTCAGCGCCTGGCCGTGGTACTTTTCGAGTTGCGGCTTGTAGTCGAAAGAATCGAGGTGACTGAGCCCGCCGCACATGTACAAATGAATGACGCGACGACACTTCGGCATCAGGTGCGGCGGTGGATCCGCTGATTCACCGGGCGTTCCCGCAGCATGAGCTCCGCCGTCCTTCTGGAGCAAATGCATGAACGCCGACAACGTCAGACCATGCGACGACCAGGACAAGAAATCGCGGCGGTTCGGAATATTCATTGTCTCATCTCCAACGGCCATCGCGATCAGTCGACAAACAGAAACTCGGATGAATTCCACATCGCTCGGCAAAACGCAGGCAATCCGCGCCGCTGGACGAAGGTCTGACTGAACGTCACTTCGTCAACCGTCGCTTCGCGTCCGAATAACAACAGGTAGGCTCGACGAATCTGATCGGCAGATGTATCGCCAACATCGGCCTTCAGTCGCTGAGCGAACTGCTCAGCCATTCGCAGGCTGAAGGAATGATTCAAGAGTGATAATGCTTGCAGTGGCGTGACGGTGGCGGATCGCCGCGGTGTGGTTGTCGACGGATCGGGGCAATCAAACGTGTCGAGGAACGGGCTGCGGCCTCCGCGAGCCCACATGCGATAGAGCGTGCGACGATTGTTGGCGAAGCCAGGGGGATCGATCGGATCGTAAAACTGCGTCCCTTTGAAGAAGTACGAATTCACGTCTGCATAGCCTTTGCCACCAAGCTCCGTATTGAGCTGCCCCGCCACACACAGGATCGCATCGCGGACCGATTCGGCCTCCAATCGATGTGGGTTCATTCGCCACAGTAATCGATTGCCCGCGTCAACGGCGGACGCCTGCGGATTCAATTGTGACGATTGTCGATAGGTCGCCGAACTCACCATCAACCGATGCAGGCGTTTGATCGAGAAGCGCCGGGGACCGTCAGCCGCGGCGAACTCTCCAGCGAGCCATTCGAGTAGTTCAGGATGGCTCGGCTTGCCCCCGTTGAAACCCAGATCGCTCGGGGTCTCGATCAGCCCGGCCCCGAAGTGATAGTGCCACAGACGGTTCGTTAGCACTCGCGCAAACAACGGGTTATTGGCGTCGGTGATCCAGTTGGCCAGCTTCAGTCGACGATGCGATTCAATGGCATCAGGCTTCAAGCCGAAATTCGGGTCGACTCCTTGTAAGGCAACCAATCCGGCGGCAGCCACTTCGTCACCGAGCAAACTGACACTGCCGCGTTTATGAATCTTCATCGCGGGAGGTTGAGTCGCAATCGCCGAGTAGATCTTCAGCGGCCCCGCTTTCGTGACTTGTGCATGCTTCAATCGCAAATCGGTCAGTTCGTTCTGCTGCGACGTTCGCGCGACGCGTTGATCAGGAGACAACTTGGATGCGATCTCGGTTTCGGTGATATAGGTGTTCGTGGAATCGGCGCTGGCGGCCACTTCTTCCGCAGACAACGCTCGGTCATATAATCGGGCACTGGCGATTGTGCCATTCAGCATGCGGTTGCCACCGGCATCAATCCCATGACGCAGCCCAAACACGATCTGGGCCTTCCCGGAGCCGTAGCGGACCGCCTGGTCCTTGCGAACGGGTTTGCCATAAGGCTGGCCATTGCGGTAGCAAACGATCGTCCCATCGTCGCGATGAACCTGCGTGATCGTGATAAACTGCTTGTCAGCTTGTTCTTCAGCCGTCCCACCGTACGACGCCGTTCGTTGAAAACCGGTGCTGCCCGGCATCCAACGATTTGGTTCCAGCTCGCCAAAGACGATCGCATCAAATGTCTGTCCGTCGACTGTTTGCAAGCTGATCGCCCCACCGCCTGATTGCTGCAGCGACTGCAACCGTACTCGGACCTGCAGCGTCTTTTCGGCAAGATCTTTTTCCAAAGGGGCCGTCATCGCGAATGAATTGCCGTCGACAACCAGTCCCTCGCGTTCCAGCTTCGCCGTCCCCACCAATCGCGCATGCATCCGACCGACCTGGTCTTTCGCATCACGAGTAAAATCCCATGCGGCGATCGGAACGGGAATATTGGGTGATGGAACATCCCCCGGTGTGCGACTCCGTTCCGCTAAGATTTTCTCGCGGATCGGCGAATCCTGTTCCTGCAGTTGCTTAGTGAGCAGGTCGATTCGAGCTTGCCAGACCGCTAATTGCCGTGTGGTTTCAGGTGGAGTGAACTCGCGCTCGCCGTGATCCGCGCCGGCCAAGGCAGATGCGATCTGGTAGTACTCTTTGGCGGTGATGGGATCAAACTTGTGATCATGGCAACGGGCACAGTTCACTGTCAGCCCCAGAAACGTTTGCCCGACGACACCGATCGTATCTTCCAGTTCATCCTGCCGCATGGTCGCGCGCATGCGATCGACGACGGGCACGACAGTGTCATGCGGTCCAGCGACAAGGAATCCGACCGCCTGCATCGCAGCCACGCTATTGGGAGCGATGATGTCACCCGCCAACTGCCAGCGGACAAACTCGTCGTACGGCATGTCCCGATTCAGGGCTTGCAGCACCCAGTCACGATAGGGCCAGGCATTCGGGCGCGGCAGATCGCGTTCGAACCCATTGCTCTCGCCGAAGCGAACGATATCCAGCCAGTGCCGCGCCCACCGCTCGCCATAATGAGGTGACGCCAACAACCGATCGATCAGGCGTTCATAGGCATCGGGACGATCATCGGCGAGAAACTCGCTGATCTCTTCCGGGGCAGGGGGAAGGCCAAGCAGATCGAATGTGACGCGACGAATGAGGACTCGGGGATCCGCAGGGCGGGCGGGATCGAATCCGCGCGCATTCAGTTGAGCGACGATGAAGGAATCGATCGGTTCGCGGACTTGCGACACATCGCGAACAGTGGGGCAGACCACCTTTGACAGGGGTTGCAGCGACCACCAGTCGTAACCGGCACGCTGCTCGGTTGACACCTTCAGGGGATTGAGATCCCCACCGGTCCAGATGGCACCGGCTTCGATCCAAGACTTGAGAGTCGCCTTCTCCTTATCCGATAGCGGATGCTTGGGGGGCATTTCATCGGCCGAAATGCGCTGCCAGATCGGACTGTCGTCCGGCTTGCCAGGAACGATACCCGCACCACTTTCACCGCCTGCCCGCAGCTTCTCGGCAGAAATCAGATCCAAGCCCCCTTTGGCCTCGTCACCCGAATGGCAAGCCAGGCATTTGGACATTAGCAACGGGGCGATCGACTTCTCGAATTGGCCTAACGGAACATCGGCTGCGACCGCGATCGAGGTCATCGCGATCATCGCCGTCAGGCAGCGGACAATTGACGTTCGAATTGGTCTTCGCATCAGCAACCTCCGCCACCAATCAACAAGAGTCGATTCACCTAGGCTACCGGTCTCTTCGGCTTGTCGCAACAGGGCTTGGGGCGGCGGAAACAAGGTCACTTTCCGTTCTTCTACGAAGCGGTGTGGCTTAAGAACCAAGCATGAGAGCCAAACGTGCAGGCAACAATGGAGGAGGGCATCACCGCCAACTCATCCCCGACACTCCTTCACAATCCATGCCTCTTATTGGAGTTGCGGCAAACGCAACCGTCGCAAACGTCTGCGGCACGGCATTTCCGATATGAGCGACAACGGCCGATTTGTATTTGGCAAGGAGCTTGAGATGAAGTGGATGACCCATCTGACCTGTTGGTTCAGTCTGTTTGGACTGTTTTCCTTCGGGTCGGCGTTGGCGGAATCCCCCGTTGAAAACTCATCTCGATCACAGCCCATCCCACTCACGCTGAAGACATCGGGCGCGTGGAAGATCGTTGAGTCGCCGAATTTCCGTTGCTGGTGTCAGTTTCCCGAAACGGAAGCCCGACAACTCACCGAAAGCTGCGAAACTTGGCGTTCACGTCTACGAGCCTCTTGGATTATAGAGGCCGATCGAACTGATTGGACGCCGAAGTGTGAAGTTTACGTGCATGCGAACCAGGCCGCCTACAACCAGACACTGCGGCGTCCCGGCGATGCCTCTGTCGGCTCAACCTCCATGAATTTCGATCAGGGTCGAACGGTCTATCGTCGCATCGATGTCCGAGCCGATGCGAGCGACTGGTCGAACGCCGCCTTGCCTCACGAACTAACTCACGTAGTCCTGGGCGAGCGTTTCGGCGGTCATACGTTACCCCGCTGGGCTGATGAAGGAATCGCTATGCTCAGCGAATCTGCCGACAAGCACCGCGAGCGACTTGAGAATTTTCAAAGCGTGTTGACGACAAGGGCTACCTTCAAGATCAGTGATCTCGTCGCCGCGAAGGGAATGCCTGCCCCGCATCTTCGCGATGCGTTCTACGGGCAGAGCCTCGCATTGTCGTCGCTGCTCGTTCGCAAGTCGACCCCCGCGAAATTTGCGGATTTCATCGAAGAGTCGATTCGGATTGGACACGACCAGGCCTTGAAGAATCACTACTCGCTCAACGGCGTGACCGCCTTGCAGCAAGAATGGAACGACTGGGTGAAGCAGCCTCAGTCAGTCTCATTTGTCAGCCTGCCGATTCAAGTCGGCAAGGTGCCAGCGGTGGCCTCAATGCTCGAATGAACAGACCAGTCATTGAGCTGATCAACTCCACCAGGTGTCATTCACCACTTCTGACAGTGGCATCGCTTTGGCCTCTCCAGGCTTAAGATCTGGAAATGTTGTTGCCAGAACGCTTGAGGCGCGCTACGCTTTGGACAGCGGTCCATATGTTTCGTTTGTGCTCAACCGTGGATTAAAGGAACTGCATCATGATGAAGCCTTTGTTGGTTGCCGCATTGGCAATGGTTGGATTGAGTTTCACAGCTGACAACGTTCAGGCGGGTCGACGATGTTGTCGTGCTCAGCAAAATTGTGGGTGCGCATCCGCCTGCAATACGTGTGCGTCGACATGTAACTCGTGTTCGAATGGCTGCAATGCCGTCGCGCCGAATTACAATGGCTCCGGACAGGTGACCGATCCGAACACGGCACCACCGCCACCGCAACAGACGACCAGCGCGAATACGTACCAAAGCTACTCCTATGAACCTGCCGCGGCCCCCATCGCGAACAGCCAAGTGACTGGTTTTCCGGTGGCTCCGCAATCCTATCAACGAACGCCGTCCAGCTTTCAGTTCCGCGGCGATCGTAAAGCGTTAGGCAACTACTAATTCGAGACATTGATTCAAGCCGGACTCTTCGCCACAGCGCTTTGTGTGTGGAGAGCCGGCTTTTTTCTTTTACTGACGCCAACTCCCTCGTCATTCCCGCGGAGGCGGGAATCCAGCGAATGAACGGGCAGAATTGATCTCGGGACGACGAATCCGTCGGCCGATCTTCAGAGTGGGTGAAAATTGGTGCGGAAAGACTGGATTCCCGCCTGCGCGGGAATGACGGAGGCGGGAAGTCCGTTAATAATCGGACGTAAGACTGCGTCTTGCCGAACCTGCCAATTTCGACTACTGTTTCGGACCGTCAATCTGTCAAATCGAAGAATGGCGGCAGTTGAGATGACTGCTTGATTATTGGCGTCGAAGGGAGTCGACGATGGGCTGGACCCGGAATACGGGGACCGTTGTTTCGCTGGCCGTTCTGGCATCGGTCGTCGCGAACATTGCTGTACATCGCCATTTCGAAGATCGCGCCCAGCGATTGACGACAGCGGCGGAGCCGTATCCCGGAGCATTGATTTTCGATGCCCCATCGGCAATCCCTGACGATGGCAAAGCGTCCCCCATTCCACGATCACTCGAAGATCTGGAACTGACGCGGCCAAAAGGACTACTGACCCTCGCACTACAATCTGTGGAAACGGACGACGCCAACGGGCAATCCATCCCCAAGCCAGTTCCGCTACCTCAAGAAGCGGTCCCCATCGAAGAAAACGAACCTTCCGACGAGCCTCACGGCAAAGCCAGTTTTGAACATCAGGCCGTCCGAAGTGTCATCGAAGACGAGTTATCAGAATCATCACGCGAAGAACGCGATATCTGGTTCGACGAGTTGAAGACCCTGCCAGCCGGCGTGGTGCGCGATCTGCTGCAAGTGCGGAAGCAGCTTCGATCTCTGCCACGGGCCCTGCATAAGCAAGATGCCCCGGCGGTCGCAGCTCCAAGAATCGCGGAATTGCCAGCCGAGCCCGCCTCGCAAACGCGACGTCAGACACTGCCCGATTGGGTTCCGACGATGACGGCATTGGACCAGGCCAGCACGCTGGCCAGACACAACATCGCCAATTCAACGACTCCTGGGTACAAGCGGCTACGCATTAATCTTGTCGACGCCTACGAAGAAGGTTGGCATGACGCGGCAGAGCGAAGGTCCGATGTTGCCGAACCAACCCCCCTGAATCTGCTCCCCGTCCAAGGATGCCAACTTAGTGAGATTCTGCTGGATATGAGTGAAGGAGTCGAAGAGAACACCGGCAATGACTTGGATCTCGCTATCCAGGGAGATGGATTCTTCATCGCAACTCGTAACGATAAGCTCGTCTATACCCGTTGCGGCTCATTGACGTTGGATGGTCAGCGCCGGATTTGCCTGGCATTGCCCGAAGGATCACTTTTGCTGGAACCGGTGGTCACGATCCCTGCCAATTGCATTGAAGTCCAGATTTCGGCCGGCGGTGCCGTCTCGGCATTCCGAAACGCCAACGTCGCAGCCGAAGCGATTGGACAAATCAAGATCGCCAGATTCCCAAATCCCGCGCGGCTGCGTCCAGTTGGCAGCACGCTACTGGTCCCCACCGCGGGATCAGGCAGTGCCGAGATCGGTGAACCGGAGAAAGACGGTCGTGGCTTGATCGTGCAGGGGTTCTTGGAGCTATCCAACGTCGACTCCGAAAAAGAGCTGCGCGACATCGAGCAATGGCGTCAGTTGCTGCAGTCGTTCCCCTCGACGAGTCGCCCCCTGACTGCGAGCGGCAAAGAACCACATTCCCGTTAGTGACAAAAGACTTGTCACTGCGACGATTGCAGGTTATTCATTGTCGCATCGACCCAGCCGTGCTCGCGGCGCAATCGACTTCATTTCTACAGAGGGGCGGTTGTCATGAAAATCGTGCAAGAGTTCCGGCAGTTCGTTCAGCGCGGAAATGTCGTCGATCTGGCCGTCGGCGTGATCATGGGAGCCGCTTTTGGCAAGATCGTGACGTCGCTGGTCGCAGATATCATCATGCCCCCCATCGGGTATGTGATTGGCGGCGTCAACTTTAAAGATCTCCATGTCGAGCTTCCGCCGGTCAAGTTGCTGAATGACAAGCTTCAACCCGCCACGATCAACTACGGTGCGTTCCTTCAAACGACGTTCGATTTTCTAATCATTGCGATCTGTATCTTCCTGGTCGTCAAGGGGATGAATGCCCTGTCACGAAAGCCAGATCCGACGCCGCCGCCGTTGACCGCTTCTGAAAAGTTACTCACGGAAATTCGCGATCTGCTCAAGCAACAACAAGGCCCGATCGAGGGGACTGCCCCCTAGGCTTGCGATTCGGTTCGTCGACGGAAATGATTGCCCCGAAGATCTTTACACAGATCCGGGGCTTTTTCTTTTTTCGGCTACCGGATTTCAAAGAATAATCGCGACGGCTGCAGCATCGTTCTTCTTGCAACACGATCAGCAACCCACGCAGGAGGGAACGTTGGTGAGTGACGACGGCGACCCGACCCACTCGGGACAGCCGGGCTCACCAGAGCGGCTGTCGGCAGATGCCGTCCGCGCTTTGTACCTGCTGCATGGTCGAGATCTGCAATTGTTTTTGACCGGAGTACTCAAGAACAGCGACGCGGCTCAGGACGTTTGCCAGGCCACGTTTCAGCGTTTACTCGAATCCGGGCACGAGGCAAAAGAGGAAACGACTCGCGGTTGGCTCTTCAAAGTCGGTTTCAACGAAGCCTTGGCGTGGCGACGAAAAGAATCACAACGAGACAAGTTACATCGGAACACGGCCGCGACGGCTGATCAAGCAAATATCGAGCTGCCAGTGCAGTCACTGGTGCGAACAGAAGAGATCGAGAAGTTAAAGCGGCTGCTGCAGGACCTACCGACGGAACAACAATTGGTGGTCAGGCAGCGAATTCAGGAAGACAAAACGTTTGCTCAGATTGCCGCTGAACAGAATCTCCCGCTCGGGACGGTCCTCACGCGAATGCGGCTGGCAATCCAGAAGTTACAAATGTGGTTTGGTTGAGAGGTCGGTGGTCCATGTCGGTTGATAGTAATGATCGAGATTGGCTGGCCATGCAGTACGTGCTCGGCGAGCTTTCCGATACTGAACGAAACGCCTTTGAAGAGCGACTTCCATCGGACGTGGATCTCTGCGAGGCCGTGACCGCCGCCAGCCGCCTCATGCTGACAGCACACGCCGCCATTGAGGCTAATAGCTCATCCATCTCCATTCGACGCGATTCCAACCGACTGACACCCGGTCGTTCGTGGTCAGCCGTGGTCGCAACAGCAACTGCCATGGCAATGGCGTTGTTGCTGGTCGTACGCATCCCAGTCAAATCTCCGACCGACGGTCGCGTGGCAAACGATAGTCCGCAAGCAGCCGAACTGGTTTCGCTCTGGCGATCGGGATCGGACTCCAGCGATGACGACTCAGATGATGTGGACGACATCATGGATGATGCGGCCGATGTGGCTGTCCCCAGTTGGATGCTGGCTGCGGTCTCGATCGAAGCGGGCCACGCCATCAATGCTCCGTCCGATCAGGTGCAGGAGAACTAACGATGAAACTGCACCAAACGAACACGTTGTCCTGGTTGGCCATCCCCGTAATAGCCATCGCCACCAGCTTCATAAGCGTTTCCTCTGGTCGCGCTGATGACAAGACGGAGAAAGCTACCAAAGAACGACCGCGGGCCGCTGCCAAGGTTGAGAAGGTCGCCGCCAAGCCTCCAGTTGTAGTCGTGACCCCCGAACGTGAAGTGGCCGCCATCGCGTTTGCGCAGGAAAACCATCCGGAACTCGCCTCGTTGCTGGAAGGCCTGAAGCGAAACGCTCCGAAGGAATATCAGGCAGCATTAGTCGAGTTGGATCGAGCCGTCGATCAGTTGGCCAAGATCAAAGGGAAGTCTCCCGAACGATATGAAATTGAACTGGCCGAATGGAAGATGACATCGCGCATCCGCCTGCTGGCCGCCCGACTATCGATGTATTCAGACCCGGCCGTCGAGACCGATCTACGTCATGCGCTGCGGGAGCGATTGGAATTCCGCATCGCGTCCCAGCGAACCGAACGAGATCGGATGCAGGGACGAGTCAACAAGCTTGATTCGCAGATTGAAGAGATGACCTCAAAAGCAGACAGCATCGTTGAGAAGCAGTTTGTGGATTTGAGAAAGACGTTGCCCGCGACCAAGCCCGCCGCGAAAGCCAAGCCCAAAAAGACGACCGCGAATCCGGTCGATGCTAAGGGAGAGAAACCGTGACACATGTTCAATGGACGAAAGCAA
>JAQGHU010000095.1 GCA_028291515.1 Schlesneria sp. | reverse complement strand
TGGACATGGCGTGAGTCCTCGTTGGGAAAGTGTTGTCCGTTGTAAACACCACTCTACCAACTGGTCTCACGCTTTTTCATTGGGTTGCGGGCACGCCCGCACTAGGTTTCATCCGTGGCTAATACTCTTCGCTTTTCCGCGATGTGGCGGCTTCACAGGCAAGTCGATAACGCTGCCTATTCGCCGCCGCTGGTGATCAGCTTGCCCACAAATTGAGTCGTCGGCAGCGTCCCCATCAGGTACGTGTTGCGTCCATCGGCGATCGTGACTTTGGCGTTGGCGGCAGACAACAGTTCTCCGCCCGCTCCCATCGGACGCAGCACGATTTCGTGCTCGCCCACAGGCAGTTCCACACGCATGACCTGAATCGTATCGGGCAAGAGAGCCCAACAGCGGGTGTCCGCGGTCTCCGTTGCTTCCCATGCGACGCCCGCCGCCATCGCACCAAAGCTTAGCAGGCTTCCCTGCTGCACGTCGGCGACTTCCTGGGCCGCATAGATGATCCCCTTCTTCACGACTCGTCGAGCCACCGCGCGAGCGATCACCTCGGGGTACAGCGCCTTTTGCTGGTTTTTAGCCATTTCCCCGACATCGACAATCGTGGCCGTGGTCCCGACCTGCTGACCGTCAACGCGGACCGAAACTCCTTCAGAGCGACTTGGGAAGTCGATCACAAAGGGAACTTTTACCGGCGCGATGGTTGGCGGAATCGCTCGATTCGAGAAGGCGTTGACGATACGGTCCGCAATGAACAGCGAAACGTGCGTCGCAATCTCTTCTCGTTCCTGCTTGATCGGCCCACGCCCGACCAATGCAAACACGTACAGCACTCCGCGACCGGGCGCGATCGGCGTTTCGTATTGAGCTCGCTGCAGGTCCGCATTTGCATCGCGGAAGCCAGGTTCGAAGCTGGCGACCTGCACGCGAGCCCGAGCCGCTTCATCGAGCGTCAGGGGCGATTCTTCGGCTAGCATGGCTCGAATGTACGGCCCGAGTGCCACCTGCTTGTAGGCCATTTCGGCGGGAAGGAACGGCGACTCCTTGCCCGCCTCTTCTTTCTCTCGCAGCTTGTCAATGTGCTTCTGCTGCTTGATTTTGACCTTCTCAATAATCTGCTGTTGCTTGTCGACGATCTGCAGCGCGTAGGCACTGGAATCACTGCCGGTGGTCATCAGGTTCGACAAGGCGAGCATTGCGCGGATCAGAACTTTTTCGTAGTCTTCGCCCGCATAGGCCTGAGCATTGTCATCCGTCAGCATCGACTTCGTGATCTCGCCCAGATCTTTTTGTTCGTAGTTGTCGAAACGGTCGCGAACGCCGCGCAGGATCTTCTCTGCTTCTTTGGGGTTTCCTGACGTCAGCTCGATCATCGCCTTGTCGAGCAGGAAGACGTCCGATTCGCCCTTGTGCTTCTTCAGTTGATTGTCAATGGCTGCTCGCGCCAGATCCAGATGGCCGGCATGGAACTCTTCGCGAACGACCCAGACGCGGTTGTAGTGCGAGGCACAACCCGATAGGAGGCTGATCAGAAGAACGGCACAGGTCATCCAGGCGAATCTTGCGGCGCGCTGCCCTGTCGGCAATACCCGATCAGAACCTGCGCACTGTCGTTCGCAGGTTTCAGATTGCATCGCTTCGGATTGCGATTTCAAAAGACTCGCCGATCCGTCCGGGTCTGGGACGCTCACCAACATTTCTGCCTTCCGCGCCGATCAGCCGTAGTGCTTGACTTTGCCCAACATCGACTTGTGATAGCCCTTGCGCAACTCGGCTCGTTCTTTGTCTGCATGACCGCTGGCCATGTCCACCAGTTCCAGCGTCAGCACGTAGTCGCGCTGATAATCTTTGTTGTTGCTGCGAGTCGTCCCCGAGGTGATCTTGGCATACAGCAGATAGTCGAAAGGCTGATCCTGCTTCTCCATCGCACCAGTGAACGACCGCAACTTACTGGGAACGAACAGCTCATCGGGTCGCAGGCGGCATTCGCGCAGACCCGCCTCGACGAACCGGCGATTGATCACTTCGAACATCTGCGATTCATTGATCGAGGTGTCGATTTTTTCGTAGATCTGTTCGCCAAAGTCACCGAGTTCTTCGATGCTTTTATTTTCCAGGCCGACGAAGCAGATGCGCTTGCGGGGAGGTGTGCCGTCATGCGAAACCGTCTTGATGTCGGTCATCTGGCGGCAGAGCAGCTTATCGACCGAGCCGTGAATCAGCGGTTCCCAGGTCTCGGCCCCGGCGGTGTGGCTGCCAACCATATCACGGTCGGTCTCATTCAACACATGAGCGGTTTGCTTGTTGGTGCGGCAGCCAATAGCCTGCGCGACCCAGCCGCCCATTGCCAGTTGACCCATCCCAGTCAGAAACCGTCGCCTGTCCATGGCTGTCTCCGTCGTTTCTCTGATCACTCCGCGGAATCCATTCCGGGAAGATGCGAAGTCGCGGATGGGATTTTGGCCCTCAACCAGACGACCGGCATCGCTACTGATTCGGTCGCTTCTCGCCGAATCTTCAACCTTGGTACCCGTACCTAACGCAATCGCTAGGGATCATATTGACGCCGTCAAAACGTGGACAGATCGGTTTAAGACTGATCAGATAACTGGGTCGACGACGCTGTTCGGGCGGTTTGCGATATCTGCCGTGATCGGCAGAAACTGCGTGACGGAAATGATTGAGCGGCTTAGTGTTGCAGCACCAGTTTTGAATGGAAAGACTGATTCCAGAGCTAATTTGCTCCATTTGGAAATTGTGTCACTTGGCTGGCTGGTCGTGGCTGAATGCGACAGACGACGCGAAACCCTTTGGCGAACGTGGGCGAGACCGGAAAGTCATACGTTCGCGTGGCCGAGCGTGACCACCAGGCCAGTGCGTTCCAAGCTCCCCCACGAGCGACCCGGCCGGAGCCAGCATCGACAGGTGCTTCCAGGTAGACAGGATCGATCAATGGCGACCGGGCGTAGAAGTTATGGTTATGCCAATCGCGGCACCACTCGTCGACATTCCCATGCATGTCGAACAACCCGAAGGCATTGGGTCGTCGAAGGCCGACTTGAGTAGGAAAGGGCTGCCCCTGTTGCTCGACGATCGCATGCTCGGAGAGTGGCATTGCGGCACAGGACCACAGTGTTTCAGTTCCCGCGCGGCAGGCGTATTCCCACTGTGCTTCGGTCGGAAGGTCGTATTGTTGCGGCTCTTCGCCAGCGGGTGCTTTCTTGCTGAGCCATCTGCAGAACGCGTCGGCATCTTCCCAACTGACTCCGGCAACAGGTTGCCTTGTCAGATCGACATCGGGAACGAATGTCTTCCAAGTGAAGCGAGGATTACCCGCTTGATCGGCCGTGGCGCGGTGATTGGTTTCCTGCACGAACGCTTGAAACTGTGCGACGGTAACTTCGTAAGCACTCATATAGAATGGCTGCGACAGTTCGACTGTGTGCCGGGGGGAACTCGAAATCGCCACAAACTTGTCGAAGTCAGAAGCCCCTCGCTCTTCCAGTTCGCGCTTCAACTGAGCCAACTCGTCGGCTGTACTCCCCATTTGAAACTTGCCGGGCGGGATCAGTCGCAACGTCATGTCTAGTGAGTTGCTCCGCTCGACAGGGACGTTCAATCGCTTTGACCAAGCTTCCTGATAAGCCAGGGCCTTCGCCTGATCAAACGGAAAAACAGTCGGCGACTGCAGCGATTCTTCGGTCAAAGCGGTGTCAGGGACTGGCTGCTCAGCGGGCACTTGTCGGACCAGAGGTTTCTCTGCGTTGGAATTGAGGATCACAACCGGCACCATTGGTGCCTGCGTGGCCACGACCCGTTGTGAGGCCTTCGCGGGTGAGCCCTGCTGATCGCTAGACCCGTAGAACGTCGCCCCCAGCAGAATCACGAACGCCGTGGCGACTAGGGCAACCGCTGGTAGAATCATGAACACCGTGGCGATCAGGACCGCCGGCAGTCGATTTGTTGACCCTTTTGCGACAGGCGACTGCAGTCGAGCAGGTCGAGGGACGCTCGCCGGTTGTTGCAGATGAGCCAGATGCTGGTTCAGCAACTCGGCCACTTCATTCGCAGTTTGAAACCGATCCTCGGGCTTCTTCATCAACAACCGGTCAATGATCTCAATCAGCCATTCCGGGATCTCAGGGTTCATCTCGCCGATCGGACGTGGAGAGTCGTCGCAGACGCGCCGCATCACGGCCAGGGTCGAATCGGCTCGAAAGGCGGGTCGACCGGTACACAGCGTGTACAGCACGCTCCCCAGGCTGAATAGATCGCTGCGAGTATCAACCTGCTGCCCCATCGCCTGTTCGGGAGACATGTATTGCGGAGTTCCCGCGATCTGCCCGGATTGCGTCATCCCGACATCATCGGTTGCACGGGCCAGGCCGAAGTCGGTGATCTTGACTCGTTCGATCCCATTCTCCAGCAGAATGTTCGCCGGCTTGATATCGCGATGCACCAGCCCCTGCTTGTGAGCAGCCGCCAGTCCCGACGCCATCTGCATGCCGATTCGCAGGATCTCTTTCAGGCCCAGGGCGCCGCACTTGTCGATCTTCTGCTGCAGCGATTGCCCGACCACACATTCCATCACGATGTACGGAACTTGCCCCTGATCATCGACCGCGTGAATCGTCACGATGTGATCATGGCTGACCGCCGCCGCCGCCTGCGCCTCACGAGCGAACCGCTTCCGAGCCTGCGGGCTGCCCGCGAACTCGGGGACCAGCACCTTGATCGCGACGATGCGATTCAGCTTGGAATCCATCGCCCGCAACACAATCCCCATCCCGCCGCGGCCGATGACATCCAGCACGGCATAACCACCCAGGCAACCAAGACTGCCGGGGGTATTGCACGGCTTGAGAAAATCGAGCGACACGCTCGATCGGTCGGAGATATCCGACCCGATCTGCGTCGCGGGATTGTCGAGCAGACTGTCAGCCTCTTCGGCCGTCCGGATCAGCCCTTCGACCCGCGCCTTCAGCGCCGCCTGCCCGCCACAGGCGCGGTCAAGAAACGCCGCACGTTCCGCCGCCGTCGGCAGTTCCATCGCTTGCAGGAATAACGATTTCGCACTGATCGGTTCATAAGACATGGCTGGCTCCCAGAGGTTCTTACCATACCATGCGACGCCGTTCTCGAATCGTCTCACGAAATATCGTGATTCGAAAAAAGATTTTTGCCCCCAACTCGGATGCCACGGACTCGGAACTCCAAGTCCGTGGTACCCACAATCCTGAACAGGCAGCATCGGCAGAACGTGCCGTTGGTCGCCTGCATAATCGATCTTTCCGTTATGACCGCTCCAGTCGATGGCCGATAAGACAGTTGATCGGCTACGAGAACTGCGCGCCGGCGGTTCGTTTCGGAACGATTCGATCGTGACAGCGGCGTGATCTCGGACTTCAAGGGAATGAGGGGGCGGGATGCGAAGGATTCACTGGCGGTATTGTGTTCAGGGGCTGTTCGCAGCCGCGGCATTGTCGTCCGGAGTCGCTCTGGCTGGCGGTCCGTTTCCCTTTACCCAAGCCTGGTACGAGGAGCGGTCCAATGATCCGCCGGGGTCTCGGCAGATCTATAAGGACGGCAAGTACTGGCCCCCCTATCCGCGTGTCCAGGGGCCCAAGCAGCCTTTTGTCCAAGCGTACCATTCGGCTCACTACTGGCCACATCCTTACAATTGCCAGGATCGGGCCGACGTGACCAACCTGCTGGAAGCTCAATCGGGTGCCGGTTGGGCCGAGGCGACGACTTTGCACGACTATCACTTCGACGGTGATACTCAGCAGTTGACGGACGCCGGACGCAGTCACTTGATCTGGGTCTTGAACACGGTGCCGATGCAGTATCGCACGGTCTATGTGTCGCAGGGCGTGACTGCTGAGATGGGCCAGATTCGCGTGGCGACTGCCCAGAAATTCATGCAAGAAACGGGCGCGACGAACATTCCACCGATCGTCGCCAAGTACGAACTGTTCAATGGTCGTCCTGCCAACGAAGTCGATCGGATCAGAACCCTGGAGTTGCAATCGATTCCACGTCCACGCCTGTTCCTGATTGGTATCGCTGGACGCCAGGGCGGCGGCGGCGGTGGTGGCGTCTCGGGTGGTGCCGGTCCCAGCAGCGGCGGCGGCGCAACAGGATCCAGCACAGGGAGCACGACCACTCGCTAACGGTTTGATTTAGAAGCCATCACGTGGAGCGGATTGTCCTGATGGCAATCCAGTCCGTGATGGCCAGTGTTACTCAGATTTGATCGGTCCCATGCCGGATACAACTTTTTCCACAAGTGTCGGTGATCCCAAGGCTGCGTTTGGCGAGCCTGGGGTTGGCGCGCCGCGATCCAACGCCTCGTCGCAGGTGGGTCAGTTGTATGCGGATCTGTTTACGAAGCAAACTTCGCCGGAAAAAGGTCGATCCAACGAGAAGCCTGCTAGTCCGATCTCCCCATCCGTTCCGGCACCGCGGACACCGACCTCCTTGGCGGAGTGCGGTCTTCAATTGGGACATATTGCCGACCTGGTTCTGAAGCAGTTGTATCTGCATGGAACACTGCTGGGTGGCGATATCGCCCGTGCGACGCGGTTGCCATTTTCGATCGTCGATGAAGCGTTGCGAGGCCTCAGGGATCAGAAGTGCATCGAAGTTGCTTCCGGCGATCTTGTCGGGCGAGTGTCTTATCGATTCGCCCTGACAGAACTGGGCCGAGCGCGAGCACGCGAGCTGTTCGAACATTGTCGCTACGTCGGGCCCGCTCCCGTGCCGCTGGAACAATACGTCGAGCAATGCCTGTTGCAGCATGTGACGGGTGCGTCTTGTACGATGACGGGGTTGCAAGCCACTTTTCGCGATAGCGTGATTCGTCCTTCGTTATTGGACGAGCTTGGTCCTGCGGTCTGCAGCGGGACTTCGATCTTTGTCCACGGTCCGGCGGGCAACGGCAAGACGCTGGTGTCGAAGGGCCTGGGGCGATTCCTGAACGAGAATGGGGGCGAGATCTACGTTCCTTATGCGATTCAGGCCGAAAGCAGCATCATCACGCTGTTTGATCCGGGAATTCATCGCACGACCGACGACCTGCCGACACCGCGCGCTGAAGGGGTCGCTGAGACCCCCTCGTATGTCGTCCCTGAAGGGCATTTTGATACTCGCTGGCGACGCATTCGCCGACCAGTCGTCGTCACCGGCGGTGAACTGACACTGGAGATGCTGGAACTGCAGTACAACGAAAGCGGCAATTTCTATAACGCTCCCATGCATATCAAAGCGAATGGTGGAGTGTTTTTAATTGACGATTTTGGACGACAACTGGTTCGCCCGAAAGATCTGCTGAATCGTTGGATCGTGCCGCTGGAGGAACGTGTCGATTACCTGACGCTGACGACGGGCCGCAAGTTCATGGTGCCGTTCGAACAGTTGATCATCTTCTCGACGAACCTGGATCCGCGCGAACTGGTGGACGACGCCTTCCTGCGACGTATCCGGCACAAGGTGAAGATCGAATCGCCAGATCGAGACATGTATACCGAAATCTTTCGACTGATCTGCCTGCAGCAGAAGTTGGAGTTCAAACCAGAAGTCGTCGAACTGCTGTTTCGCAAATACTACGACCAGGGACGAACCCCGCGATCAAGCGACCCACGCGACCTGTTGCAGATTGTCGATTCCATTTGCCGCTTCTATGAACGACCTGTGATGTTGGATGAAAGACTGATTGACGAAGCGGCCCGTCGCTTCTTCGGCCACCTTTGACGATCCCCAGTACCAGCTGAACGATTATCGATATTACTGCGAATAAAGATACTTGCCTCTCGTCATCCAACCTGCCGTTGCAGGGGAGTTTGCTGTGATCCATTCATCTCGTCTCAATGCCTGGTTGTTCAGTGCGGTCAGCCTGGCGGCTTTGGCATCCGGCTGCAATTCGACGCCGAAGAACCCGATGACTGCTGCCAAGCAACAAACGCCAGCCCCGGCGACGACGCCCGCCGTCGCGACCCCGGGGTCGCTCGATTTTTCGACCAGCAAGACGCTGAAAAATCCGACCAAGGTGCATCTTGCGTATGCGCTGTGGGAAGAGCAAGAAGGGAACCTGGTCGGAGCACGGAACTCGTACGAGAAGGTGCTGGACGAAAACTCCAAGAACGTGGAAGCCATGATCGGGCTGGCTCGATTGGACATCGCTCTGGGCCGCATGGACGATGCCGAGAAGCGTCTCTTCAAAGCACAGAAGATCGCACCGAAGAATTCGCAAGTCGCCGTGTCGCTTGGTCAGTACTACGCGGCCAAGAATGATTTGCCACATGCTTTAGAGCAGATGCAACTTGCCCGTACACACTCTCCGTATGATCCCGCGTTCGCTTATCACCTGGGACATATTCAGGCGAAAATGGGCGACGTGACATCGGCCCTGGCAAACTTTACGGAAGCAGTCGGTCCGGCCGAAGCTCACTACAACCTGGCATACATGTTGCACGAGCGAGGTGATTTGGCGGGTGCGGAAGAGCATCTGCAACGAGCTCTCTCATTGAAGCCAGAACTACCCCAGGCTCAAAGCTTGCTGCTGGCGGTTCGGCAAGAACGTCAAGGGGGCAAACAACTGGCACAGCGGCCTCGACTGACGCCTGCACCGACAACGACGCCAGCTCAGGGAGTCCCTTCGGCCGTGCAACCGGCAAGCTACACCGAGCCCGCTCGTACAAGCAGCTTCGATCCAGCACCGGCTCGCTAGTGCGAGTCGCACTTCCGTGTCGCGTTGAAACACGGGTTAGACTCAGTGGTTTTCCGCTCGCGGGACGCCACAGTGAGGTGGAATGCGCTCTAAGTCTGGAACCGTTGGATGGCGGCGGCAGCAATCAGGTCGCTCCAGTCATTCCCGCGCAGGCGGGAATCCAGCGTTCTGCGAGACAACGGACCTTATTTCCTGTCGGCGATGGAAACGGAGCTCTGCGTAGTGGCTGGATTCCCGCCTGCGCGGGAATGACGGATATGATGACAGCCTTCACCTCTCTGGTGGTGCTCCGCTAGAGAGATCCAGATCAGGCGTGGGGTTAATTGTCCGCGGGCGACGTGATATCGCCGTGGAGATAGACATCGCCGTCAAGAGTTCGAATGTCGGGCGAGCCCAGATGAAGCGCTCGCGTCATCGCACCAATGCCCATCCCACCGATCGGTGAGGGGGCACTTTGTCCGCCGACCAGCTTCGGGGCGATGAAGGCATGCACTTCATTGACCAGGCCGTGATCGAAGAAGCTGCCAAGCACTTGCCCGCCCGCTTCCACGAGAACGTTTGTCATTCGTCGCCGTCCGAGTTCGCGAGCTACTTCTAACAGGTTTGGTTGTCGTTGGGCTGATGCGGCGACGACCAGCACTTCGACTCCTGATTGTCGCAAGCTCTCGATTCGCTCGTGCGGTGCGAATTCGGTCGTGATGACCAGCAACGGGACACCCAGAGCACTGCGAACCAGTTGCGAATCGACGGAGAGACGGCATTGGGAATCGAGGACAACTCGGGCGGCGGTTCGTGGACCGGCGGGTCGCGCCGTCAGCAAGGGGTCGTCGGCGACTGCGGTGCCGATCCCGGTCACGATCGCATCCATGCGGCCACGCAGTTCATGCACGATGGCACGCGATGATGGATTGGTAATCCATTGAGACGATCCTGTCGTCGTCGCGATCTTGCCATCGAGCGTCATCGCCCACTTCGCATGGACCCACGGCAGACCGCGCGTCATCAATCGCGTAAAGGGGGCGATCAGCCGCTGGCCTTGCTCACCAAGCAAGCCCACTTCGACATCGATCCCGGCCGCTTTTAACTCATCAATCCCGCGGCCCACTCCGTGGACTGCGGGATCGGTGGCTGCGATAACCACTCGGCGCACACCTGCGGCAATGACGGCCTTCGTGCAAGGGGGTGTTTTGCCGAAGTGGCAACAGGGTTCCAGCGTGACGAAGAGCGAAGCTCCGCGTGCGGCCGGGCCCGCTGCGGCCAAGGCGTTGACTTCCGCATGCGGACCACCGAACCGTTCGTGCCAGCCTGCTCCGACGATCTGGCCCTGGTCATCGACAATGACCGCGCCCACCGTGGGATTCGGTTCGACATGGCCGGTTCCTCGGCGAGCGAGCTCCAACGCCCGGCGCATCAGAGCTTCGTCGTTTGTCCGAGTTTCGTTCATACCTTACTGGCCTGGTAGCCAAAGCTTGGACGGGCCGGCTGCTGCGGCTGCTGGAGCATCGGGGTTCCAGAGCCCACCCGCCGGAACACCCCCTGCTCCGACGAGGCTGATCGATTCCCATGGTGAAGGGACACCGAACTGCGCGAGCATGTTTTCGATGTACCCGCGCATCTGCGGAACCTTGGGTGAATAGAAGTGGACGAACCGATCGAGCAGTGGTTTCAGAGCCGGATCGTTGGGCTCTTCCAGACGCAGTGCCAACTCGGTCATGTCCCAATTCCATTGGTACTCGAATTGAGACTTGCTGCCAGTCGGTTTGCTGCGCGCAACTTCGATCCAGTGCAACGCTTCGTCGCGACGACCTTGAGTCGCACAGAGTTCGACGATGGCTCGCAAGCTGCGTGGCAGGTCGATTTCGTTTTCGCAACCAGGTCGCTCGAACGCGGCCTTCAAGACGCGATACAGGAAGCCTTCGTGACGAGTCAACAAGGCTCGGTTCACGACAGAGATCAACTGCACATCCGACAACTGTTCGATGGGCAGGCGATGCATCTGCATCACCGATAGCATGCTGAGCGGCGTCGATTCGTGGACTTCCAGCGGCGCCAGTGGCTCCAGGCCGAACCGCCCCAGGGCTCCCTTCAGGTCCAGATCGTACGACTGCTGCTGGCAATGGGCATCGAGCACATAATAGGCGGCTTCCAGGGCCACTTTATGATGCGGATCCGTCGCGGCTTGAGCCGGTGACTGCCCACCGAGACACTTCTGAGTTGCGTTCAGCCAGCCGTCGTTGAGGATGCGTTCCCACTGTTGCTGCTTCAACTCGCGGTTGAGGCGAATCGGCGTCTGTTCAGGCAGGCTCCAGCGCCAACGCAACGGTTGCGATTCCGCAGGGACCGCGCCGGTGACTTCGGGCTGTGCCTTGTCGGCCTTCCACTGGATCTGACCTTGCGACGCGGATTCCAACTGCGCCCGGGCATCTTCCAAATCGGCTCCGCGGTCTCCGGTCAGATACAGTGAGGGCGGATCTTGCGAATCACCAACGGCGTCGTAGATTGAAATGTGAGCCTGGAACTTCGGCATCGAATCCAAGGTCAACTGCGAGAAGTCCGTGCCCGTCCACTTGGGGCGGTCCAGGATCTGGTATGCAGCGACGGGTGCGTTGGGTTCGCTCTCGGAACTTTTTGGGACCGGGAATCGCAGGAACCGAGGTTGTTCGTCAAGTACGGTCAGCAGCCGTCCGATCGATTCCACCTTGGCTTCATAGGTGCAGATGTCGACCACGTCGGTGCTGTTGTAGCGATCGAACAGTTGCGCCAGCGTCTCGCATTCGACGGCAGTCGGGAAATCACCGTACAGTTGGGCGGCTCGATGCAGGGCCTCGGCGGCTGTCAGTTCTTCGCCGTCCCAGGCACGACAGAGGCCGACCGAATGCCAGAGTTCTGCTGATTCAGGCAATGTTTTCGTCAGAGCCAGGAACAGATCCGCCGAGGTACTCCAACAGCCGACGGCGGCATACTTCTGCGCCTTTTTGATTTCTTTCTGCTGTTCTTCGGTGCCACTGATCGCGGGCAAGGCGTGTGATCCGCGAATCGGATAGGGGACGCCGTTGTCGCCGTCGAATTCCAGCAACTGAACGAACAGCTCTTGTCGACGTTCTTCTGGCGACAATCGCAATGCCAGAGCCAGATGTTCGCGAGCGGCAATCAGCCGTTGACGCTGGCCCAGGATCGCGGCCATGGTCGCTGCCAGACCGCTGACCATCGAAGGAAACTTTTTGGCTCCCCGTTGGAACGCGCGGTGAATGGCTTTCTTCGCGGCATCGACGCCGTCGGCCTGCATCATCGCCGCGGCCATCAGCACGATCGAGAACTCGTGGTCGGAGTTTTGCTCCAACAGCACTCGCAAGACATCTCGCGCGGCCGATGCTTCACCCAGTTCGATGAGGATCAGGGCTCGTGTCGTGCCGACCCAGGTATTGGTAGGGTGTTTGCGGGCGAGGACTTCGAGTTGCTGCAGAGCGATTCGCGGCTGGTTGCCATCCATGAGTCGCAGGGCGCGATCCATTTCGTCGGCGATCGACTGGCAGCAGAACTTCAACTTCTTTCCGCTGCCGCAAGGGCACGGATCATACGGAGCGAGCGGCATCGAGCGATCCTTCTCTACGGTGTCTATCTGAATATCTTGTCGGATGGCGTTACTTGTCAGCCGAAATAATCAACGAAAGGTGGGAACCTTCAGGAACTTGTGCGGAAAACGCAGTTTAGCAAGACCTGCAGTTTTTGACAGGGAAACCCTGCTCCGGCCGCCACTTAAAATGCCCACGCATCGGCAATCCCCTTTGTATTTGAGGTCCGCAATAGTCCATTTTATAGGCATTTGGCTCCACGACATCCAAGTTCATGCTTCCTTTAGCTTACCTGAAGGTTGTTGCAGCGTCAGCGGCAGGACGGGTACAAGGACAGCATCTGCGACTCATCGTGACGAAGCAGCCCTCGAGAATCCTGTCAGGTGAAAGAAGTTAACATGAAACGGCGTGAATTGTTGGTGCTGGGATTGGCTGTGCTGGGGTTAGTCAGCCAGGTTCGTGCCGAAGACAAAAAAGCTGATCCTACCGGAACTTGGAAGTGGTCGGTGACGTTCAACGATCAGACTCGGGAAATGTCGCTGAAGTTGAAGCTGGACGGAGACAAGCTGACGGGAACGATGCCCGGTCGCGACAACACCGAAACCGCGATCGAAAACGGCACTTTCAAAGACGGTCAGGTTTCGTTCTCGGTCACTCGTGAACGGAACAACCAGAAGTTCACGACCAAGTACACGGGCAAGCTGGAAGGGGACACGATCAAGGGTAAGTCTGAAAGCGAACGCAACGGCACGGCTCAAAGCCGCGACTGGGAAGCGAAGCGCGAAAAGGCGTGATTCAGTCCGGCTGACACATAGAAGAGCTATCACGCGAAGAAAAATAACGCCGGATGGATCGAGAGCGATATTCTCGATGCATTCGGCGTTTTCTCGTAAACCGTCATTCATCCAATCAGATGATGCAGTGGGCCGGGTCGGCCATGTAGTACATCGCTTCCAGGTTTCGTGGATGGTCTAGAGTCACCAGCGGGCCGGGGGTGATCACCTCGAGCGGCACCTTGTCCATCGACTCTTTGTTCCTGGCGAAGAACTGACCCAGGATTAAGGCGGTGCGATGAATGCGGCACACGGGGTTCACCGATGTCGCGACCAGCACTCCGTTCTTGACGGCATCCAGTCCTTCTTTCTGGCCATCGACCGCCGCGACCAGCATCTTTTCGTGGATCGTCCCTTTCAGAGCGGGGATCGAGCCCAGAGCCATGTCGTCACTGTGAAAGAAGGCTCCTGCAATCGGAGTCGTTTCCTGCTGCAGCAGGGATTCAAACGTATTACGGGCGATTTCTTTTTCCCAGTTGCACCAGCGGACACCACCGCCGACGACTTCGACATCGGGAAACTTCTTCAGGATGTTGTCGAAGCCTTTCGCTCGGCCTTGAGCGCCACTGTGACCGTCGGCCCCGCCGATATGAATTACCTTCCCTTTGCCGCCGACCTTCTCCATCAAGTAGCCGACCGCCATCTCAGCCATGTTGACGTGATCGGGGGTGACTTCGGTCCAGACGCCCGTGTCGCGCATCTGGTCCATCTCGACCAGCAGCGTATCCATCGAGATCACCGGGATGCCGCGTTCTTTCAGGCGACGAGTCGGCTCGGCCAGCGTTTGGGATTGATAGGCCTGGAAGCAACAGAAGTCCCAGTCACGATCGACAATCGCATCGATCTTGTTTCGCTGTTTCTCGGGCTTCATCTCGCCATCGAACCAGGTGATTTCGACGTTCAGCAGGCGACCCCACAGTTCCGCGGTTTGCTTCCCCAGCGCACACCAACTGCTTTGCAGTCCGGCATTCGAAAACGCCGCCTTCAACGGACGCAAGGCCGGATCAACGCTGCCGGCGGCACCAGGCCCATTGGCTGGCTGAGCACATCCCAGCATCCCCATGCTCAGTCCCGCGGCCGACCCCAACGACAACGCTTCCAGGAATTCGCGACGTGATGCAGACATGGCAAACCTCGTAGATGGATATCAGAAGTGAGATGATCAGGAAGTTGGTATCGTGATCGGGACGCCAGGCGGACGCAAGCGGGAGGGGGAGAGATCCTCGGGAAGCCACGAACACCGCCACAGAAAGATAGAGTGAAGCAATCGTTTCTGTGACGCGAAGCAACAACCTTTGATTCACATTTCAGGTGCAAGCAACCGAAATCCGCAACGGAGAGACCATGTCTTCCTCCTATCGTAACTTCATCACACTTCTGATCCTGCTGGCGATGCCATCCGCGTTGTGGGCGTGTCTTTGGGATTATGACACACTCCGGCAGGAGCGGTCTCGATTTCCGACGACTCTGGAACTGATCACAGGCAAGTTCCTGCGACATTCCAAAGAGTTCTACGAGTGGCGTATCCAAGATCGACGAGCCAAGTTGGCAGGTGATCCAACGAATATGGCCTACCTGGATGATCTGACTGTCGCGTACCAGTTGACCGGTCAACATGATCTGGCGATCGAAACAGCGACCGCGCAGCTTGAGGCCGACCGGGGACGATATGAAACGTTGTCCAACCTGGGGACGGTCTACATTCTGGGCGGCGACTTGGAGAAAGGATTGCTCCTCATCGACGAGGCGTTAGAGATCAATCCCGATGCCCATTTTGGCCGGGAACGCTATCAAAAGTGGCTGGTTGAATATGCCATCGGGCAACACGTTGACGGAGAGTTGTCCTTTCCCATGCGCCATCCGCTCAGTTCAGAGCCAGGTGACTATTCGCCGGGATTCGCAGTGTTTCTGAAAGAGCGACTGGGGAAAGCGCAATTGACCGATGCGGAAATCCATCCAGCGGTCAAAGGGATCTTAGGGATGATGCGATTCGCGGACTATCGCAATCCGCTGCTGCTCGAAGCGCTCGGCGATCTTCTCTCAGACCGCTCGTCGAATGCCCAACGTCTGGCTGCGCGCTGTTACCTAAAGGCGTCCCACGAAGTTGATGACGAAGCCGCCAAGCAGAGCTATCGATCGCTCGCAGAGGCGGCACTGCACAGTCAAAAAGGTGAGGATTTGCAGCGCCTCGAAGCGACTTTCACCGCAGAACTCGCCGAGGCAGATACCTGGTATTCGTGGCTACGAAAGAAGGAAATCGGCTGGATTCAGGCCGGTGGCGACGTCGATGCGGAATTCGATCGCCTTTATAGGGAAGATCCTCAGGTTCGATACCGAGAAGGAAATTGGTATTTCCTGATCGAATGGGCTGTCAGTCTCGGTCTGGTGGGACTCGGTCTTTTTCTATTCTGGAGGAGAGCGCGATCGAAAATGGCAAAGACCAGTCAGTAGGGTCAGCGCAGTAGTGAGCCACCATATGTTTTCCGTCGCCTTGAGAAGCAAATAGGTATCCATGTTGCTGAGGCAGCAACTCACAAGGAGACTTCGGGTCCCGATTTCGTTGCAAACCACGGGTAGACTGCCGGCAGTACCAGCGTCGTGAGTAACGTCGATGTGATCAACCCACCGATCACGACTGTTGCCAGTGGCCGTTGTAGTTCCGCACCGGAGGTGGTCGAGAGGGCCATTGGCAGGAATCCCAGGCTGGCGACGAGGGCTGTCATCAGCACGGGACGCAGTCGACTCATCGCTGCTTCTTCGGCGGCGGTACGGGGATCCTGGCCCGACTCGCGCAAGTGCTCCGCGGCACTCACCCAGACCAAGCCGTTCAGAACCGCGACACCGAATAGCGCGATGAAGCCAACCCCGGCGGAGATGCTGAACGGCATTCCGCGTAACGCCAGGGCGAAGATTCCGCCCGACGCGGCGATCGGCACGGCGGTGAAGATCAGACCGGCCAGGCGAGACGAATGGAAAGTCGTGTGGAGCAGCAGGAAGATCAGCAGTAGCACGACGGGAGTGACCAGAGCGAGACGCAAACTGGCTGACTGTAGATTTTCAAAGTCGCCGCCCCATTTGATTTCGTAGCCTGAGGGGAGTCGGATCTCTTTGGCGATCTTGATTTGCGCTTCGCGCACGAAGCTGGCGACATCACGATCGCGGACATTCGCCTGAGCATATGTGCGGCGGCGAGTCCCTTCGTGTTCGATGCTGGGTGGAGACTCCTCGATAATGACGCTGGCCAATTCCCCCAGTGGAATCTGGCGACCGTCGGCAGCGGTGATCGGCAACTGTTCCAGGCGATTGACATCGGCTCGCCATTCGAGCGGAAAACGAACGGTGATCGGGAACCGCATGCGACCATCGAAGACCAGGCCCGCTCGCCGGCCACCCAAGGCCGACACCGTCTCCATCACGCGCCCGGCGTCGATTCCATAGCGAGCCAACGCTTCGGGCTGAGCCTGGATGCGAACCGTCGGCAGGTTGGCCTGATGTTCCGTTTTGACATCGGCCGCTCCGGGAATCGAGTTCAGTAACGATTCAATCTCTTTCCCAAGTCGATCCAAGATCACGAGATCCTCGCCATAAACAAAGATCGCCACGTCGGCCTTCACGCCCGCGACCAGTTCATCGACACGCATCTCGATCGGTTGCGTGAATCCGAAGACGATCCCCGGCACATTGTCTCCCAAGAGGGCCTTGATCTCTTCGATCAACTCGTTGCGCGACTTATGCCGCGGCCACTCGCCATGTGGCTTCAGCAGCACCCACAGATCTGTTTGTTGAACGCCCATCAGATCGTTGGCAATCTCGGGCCGCCCCGTCTTGCAGAAGGCGGTCTTCACCTCGGGCAGTTTCATTAACAGGCTTTCCACCTGTTGGCCCATCGGGATGGCGTCTTCGAGCGTGGCGCTCGGTAGCCGCGTGATTTCGATCAACAAATCACCTTCGTCTAGACGAGGCATGAATTCTGCCCCGAGTTGCATGGCCACGGGAATACTCGCCAGAAACACGCTGAACGCCACAACCGCGGTCATGACCGGGTTCCTGACAACGCGATGAACCAGCGGATGATAGATCCGATGCAGCACGCGAATCAGCCAGATTTCTTTCTCTTCCATCTTGGCGGGCAAGGCCATTGATGCGAGTGCCGGCATCAGCGTCAACGACAGCACCAGCGAACCTGCCAAGGCGAACAGGACCGTCAGTGCCATCGGCCGGAACAGCTTTCCTTCGGAGCCTTGCAACGCCAGCAGCGGCACATAGACGATGGCGACAATCAGTTCTCCGAACATCGTCGGCTTACGTACTTCGATTGCCGCATCGCGAATCACATCGTCATGTGGACGGCCCTCGTGATTCATCGAGATCCGTCGCACGCAGTTCTCAATCATGATCACCGAGCTATCGACGATCAGCCCGAAGTCAATCGCCCCCAGGCTCATCAGGCTCGCGCTGACTCCGAAAGCCCACATCAGATTGGCGGCGAACAGCATCGATAGTGGAATCGCGAGTGCCACTACGATCCCGGCCCGCAGGCTGCCGAGCATGATCAGCAGCACAACGATGACCAAGACGCCTCCTTCGAGCAGATTCTTTTCGACGGTGTGTAGCGTTCGCTCGATCAAGTCGGCCCGGTCATAGATCACTTCGATCGTGACTCCCTCGGGAAGAGTCTTACTGATCTCGTCGAGTCGCGCTTTGGCGGCATGAACCACTTCGCGTGAGTTGGCACCGAACAGCATCATGACCATTCCGGTCACGGCTTCCCCTTTGCCATCGCGAGTTACCGCACCCTGCCGAGTCATCGGCTGGATGCTGACATCGGCCACGTCCTTGATCAGGACTGGCGAACCATTCTTGGCAGCTCGAATGACCACGTTTTGAATGTCGCTGACGGATGTCAGTAACGCCTGCCCGCGGATAAACCGTTGCTCATCGTGGTGGACGACGTAGCCACCCCCCGCGGTCGAGTTGTTGGATTCCATCGCCAGGAAGATCTCCGATAGCGACACGCCGAAGCTGGCCATGCGATCGGGATCCGGCCGTACCTGGTACGACTGGTAGTATCCGCCGTGCGAATTGATTTCGGTCACGCCCGCCACCTGCCGCAGTCGCGGTGCGATCTGCCATTCGAGGATCGTCCGCAGATCCATCAGCGATATGGTCTCGGACTTCACCTGGAACTGCAGGATCTCGCCGAGTGCTGTTGTCAGCGGATTGAGGCGCGGCGTTCCGTATCCTGGCGGGATCTTTTCACCGGCGTCGGCCAGTCGCTCCTGAATCAGTTGTCGAGCCCGATAGATATCGGTTCCTTCGTGAAACACGACCGTTACGAGCGAGATCCCCAGTCGAGAAATGCTGCGGATTTCTTCGACATTAGGCAGGCCGCTCATCGTCAATTCGACGGGATAACTGACATATTGTTCGACTTCCAGCGGCGACAAGGCACCGGCATCGGTGACGATCTGGACCTGGACATTTGTCAGATCGGGGACGGCATCGATCGGAAGGCCCAGTGCTGCGTACACACCAAGCGCCCCCATGATGAATACGAGCGAGATCACCAGCATCCGGTTCTTCAGCGATGTTTCAATCAGCGAGGCGAGCATGATGGGCTTTAGTTGTAAGAAGCGAGCGGAAGAAAGAGATGCACGAACAAACCCAAGATCATTCCTCGGGTTCCAAGAGCATTTCGGACTTCAGCAAAAACGTTCCGCTGATCGCGATCTGATCTCCCACCGCTAATCCCGCTTTTACTTCGACCCAGGGGTCGACGGTCATGCCCAATGTCACATCGCGCGGCGTGAATTCGTGCTTGCTAGTCGCGACGAAGACGTAGGTTCGACCTTCGCTCCGCACCACGGCCGACTCAGGCACGGCAATCGTTTCGACCGCCGGCCCGTCGGGGAGCAGGACGCGCACGAACATGCCCGGCTTCAACAAGCGATCTGCATTTGAGATGTCTGCCACGACAGGCGTCGCGCGCGTCTCTTGATTCACCGTGCGACCGATGAAGGCAATCGTCGATTCCAGCGTCGTATCTGGTAGAGCGGGTGTTTGAACCTGAATCTTTTGACCGGGAGACAGCTTCAACGCCGACCAGTCCTTATCACGAATATCGGCTTGAACCCACAGTTTGCTGGTATCGGCCAGAACTAGAATATCTTCTCCGAGGCGAACTCGTTCGGTGGCCGCAACGATCAATTCCTCGACCGTGGCCGAAAACGGGGCGACCACTGGCCAGGTGCTGAGCGTCTCCTCTTTGGAGAGGTCGCCGATCTGATCTGGCGATTGACCCGTCAACCAGGTCAATCGCTGCCGAGCCACGGCCAGCCGGCGCGAAGCGTCATCAAACATCGAGTCGGCCTTGCCAACTTTTTGTCGAGCATCGAAGGTGGCCTGCTCGCACGCCGCCTGAAATGTGGCCGAAGCAGAATCCCGCGTCGAGGCTTGTTCCAGGACCATTCGCTGACTGATGACGCCGCCGCTCAACGGTTTCAAGTTGGCATTGATGGCTTCTGCCGTGCGGAACTTGGAATAGGCCGAGAAAATATCGCGGCGATAGTCTCCCAGGATACGATCCTGGAACTCTTCTTCGAGCGATGCGATCTCTTGTGGCCGCTTCAATTTTGCCATCAGATCAATCAGGTTCGTCTGGATTGACCGCCACCAGTCGCGGTCGCGTCGAGCCAATTCGAGATCGGCCTGCTGCTTCAAGACATCGGCGCGACGCTCGCCCAATTCGGGGCTGTTCACAACGGCCAGCAGTTGTCCTGCTTCCACACGATCACCGACGGTGACGGCCATTTTCTGAACCAACCCGTCGGCGGGAGATTTCACCGACACGTGCCGTGTGCCGTTGTATTCGATCCGCCCCGGCACCGTTCGCACCGGGTTCAGTGTTCGCTGTTCGACAGCGGCGACCTGGATCTTCGCTGCCGCCAGCTTCGCATCTGTCAACGTGACGTGATCACGACGAACGGCCGTGGTCGGCTTTTCCTCGGCGCCGACTTCAGGATGAGTCGTCAGCAGGTGATAGCCACCAGCGACCCCAGCGGTAGCACACAATAGAACGACTGCCGTCATCAATTTCCGTTTCACGATGAAACTCCGTCTCTGCAGGAACTTCACGTCCAAGGTGTCTGGAGCAGACCCAGCAGGACGGAGTTCGACTGGCAAATTGCCATGTTGTCGGGCGATTGGCCTTGAGGAACCAATGCAGAAAGATTCGGGTGAGAAGCACCGTGAATCAAACGCTCAGAATGTCTGCGAGATCAGCAACGCGCAACGCGCAACAGTGTTCCCAGCGAGACCGAGCCCAGATACGTATCGAGAAATTGCGTCGACGCAGTCGGCTTCAGTCGAGGACCGACTTCCGGAAAGCTCGACAACCACGTGGTGACCGTGCAGGCAGTGGCGACGTTCAACGGACTAGCGATCGGCTGAGTCTGAAGCTGGCTGTCCTGAGAGTCCTGCGGGCAAAACGGACAGGGGCAATCCTGCGATTCCTCGCCGGGGTGGTGCGCTGGCTTCGGAATCAGATGCCAATGCCACCCAAAATCGATGTGAGAATTGATGGTGACATCGGAGTGATAGTGGGCCAGATGCCCCGTAAATGTCTCGGTTGCGGCCGCTTCGTCGACATCCGCGCTGTGAGCATGCACCAGCGGAATCGGGCCATTCCACAGCGACACAATCAGCGCCAACCGTCCGAAAAAGGACAGCCATCGTCTGGCGGTGTGAGGTCGCGAATGGCGGGCGTGCATCAATTTCCCTTGTTGGGTGATCCAGTAGATAATGTATCCCACGGACCCACGTCGTCAATCGGCCAGTTTTTGATTTCGAATAATTTAGCCTCATAGCACCGCTACAAATCCCCAGCCCAAGGTCGATAGCATTCCGATGGAGGCCAAAATAACGGCGACAAACGACGGCGGGAAATCGGTTCCCGCAAAGCATTTATGAGCCAACCAGCCGGATAGAAGGCCGATCGGCAACCAGAAGCAGCCGCATCCCGACGAAATCAGAATGATCACGACCATGTCCTGGTTTTTTGTCGTGTCAACCAGCATCGCGGTTACCAGAATCGCGATCGTTCCCACTAACGCCGTTACAACGCCGGCCCAACTCGCGTCGGCCGCTTCGGCATTCGACCGCAATCGTGCGGCCTCAATCTCGGGGTTCGGTGGCTGATCTGTCATGGCTGTTGCCGTTACGTGGGCCCGACGTTTCCGTCATTCCCGCGCAGGCGGGAATCCAGTTCTTCCGCATCGACAGCGTTCCATCACTCGCTGGATTCCCGCCTGCGCGGGAATGACGCGCGGAAAAGGGGACGTCAACATCGCGTCGGCCCTTGAATATGGTCAGAGCTCATCTTCCCCAGATTGCCAGAGAATGCTACATCTCGTCTGGATTTTAGTGAGACCGGCGACCGGCGTCGCTTCCGGGACTGTCGAAAGCAGATTTTGAAATGGCTCAGGCCCCCGCCCCTATCACCAACCTTGATAAAGCAGCCACCCTGCTGGCTCGACTTGATCCGAAAGCTTTGGACAAGGTGTTTGAGATGCTGGGGCCCGAGTTCGCAGGCAAACTGCGACCGATCGTCTCGGCCGTGACGAAGCGAAAAGACTTTACCGCGCTGACCGAACAAGTGCTGCAAGAGTTCCGAGAACTGCAGCAGGATGTTCAGGCCGCTGTCATGGGTGCCCCCGTCCTGCAGCAACAGTTGCAATCGAGTCAGCATCCAGGCGGTTCGTCTGCTTCGAATGAGAACCCGACCCCCGAGGCTGCTGCGCCAACAGCTCCGCCACCGACAGCGCAGCAAGATCCGAACATGCTGCCGCCGCCGGCCGAGGATCCCGAGGACGCTGCGATCTGTGCTGAAGTGACCTCATTGAAAAAGGTTCCTCCGGCAGTCCTTGGTGCCGCGCTCAAGGCCGAAACACCGCGCATGATCGCGACGGTGCTGAAGCAGTTGCCCGCCGAACTGAGCGGCAAGGTGCTGGAACTGCTCCCAGCCGAGCAGCGACAGAACGTCTTCCTGATGATGGCCGACAAGATCCAGATCAGTTCCGCGATCGTGGGCCGCGTGCTGCAGCGCGTGTTGGATGTTTGCCGGACGGTCAACCCGGCGGCCGTCGCCCGGACAGACCGCCGCGTGACAACTTTGATCGGCATCCTGCAGACCGTCGAACGTGAAGAAAAAATCCGCCTGATGGAAACGCTGGCCGAACGCGATCCCGAACTGGCCGCCAAAGTCGACGACTTGATGTACGACTACACGGACGTGCTGAGAATCGAGGATCGATCGGTCCAGAAGCTGTTGGGGCAGTTGGAACAAAAGATCGTCGCGATGGCGCTGAAGACCGCGCCCGACGATCTACGTGAGAAGATCATGAAGAACCTGTCCGAACGTGTTCGGCTGGCGCTGACCGAAGAAATGGAACTGCTCTCGGGAGTCACCCCCTCCAAGGCGGATCAGGCTCGTCGCGAGATCGCGACGGTCATCCGGAACCAGGACAAAGAGGGCGCGATCATGTGGATGGAAGGTTAGCCTGTCGGCTTCGTAGCCAATCTCGCCAAGAGCTTGGGTCTTCACCAGTCGGTGGCATCCCGCTTCCTGCTACGAGAGACGTGCCACTCCGTTGGCCGCTTCGGACAACCAGTGCCGACGTGATTTGACCATGATGGTCTGTCCGAATCGACGTGTCCCGAAAGAGGCACCCAATCGAATAGCCAGGAAGAAGAAGCCGCGCCGTCATTTAACACGGCGATAACAATCGCACTGGTTGTCCGAAGCGGCCAACCAGTGGCACGGCGCTAGGAAAATGCTGCCCGCTACGGTTCATTAGCCCTGCAGATGCGCTTCGACGAACCAGAGCTTCTTATCAAGATCGCGTGAGATCGCGGTGAAGATGTCTGCGGCGTCGGCATCACCCAGTTCGTTTGAGTGATCGATGGCGGCTCGCATCAGCTTTCCGGTCGCGGCGAGTGCCGTTGAGAGCGCTTCGACGTGGTCTTTGCCGCTGGTGATGGTCAGCGGATAGGCGGCCAGCTTGGTTCGCGAACTGATGGGTGCCAACGTCCCTTCGGCAATGCCACCGAGCGCGACAATTCGTTCGGCCAGAGTGTCGACATGTTCCGGCAGTTCACCGGCGATGTCATCGAACAGTTCGTGCAAGGCGATGAACTGGGGGCCTTTGACATTCCAATGCGCTTGCTTTGTCTGCAACTGCAGGTCGATCAAATCAGCCAGTCGTTCATTCATGAACTGACACAGCTTCGAGCGAATTTCGAGAGGCAAATCATTCTTGGTCGGATTCATCGTTATTCCTTGGTAAGAGTCGCCGCAGATTGTAACGACTCATGCGGGTCGCGTCAGCGATAACGCATTGCGAACGCCAGCGGCATACTCGGGATGGACCTGCTCCAGCAGTCCCAGTTGTCGCTCGACAATCTCAGTGGGAACGCTGGCCATCGATTCTGACATGTTCTTAAACAGTCGCTGCTTCTGCTCGGCATCGAACAGATTGAATAGTGCTCGCGGTTGCGAGAAGTCGTCGTTGCCGATGCGATGATCGTAGCGCGCGGCATCGCCGTCAATTTTCAGCGGCGGCTCGGCGAAGTTCGGTTGTTCGACAGGACCGTGGAACGAGTTCGGTTCGTAGTAGGCATCGGGATTCGGTGAGTTCTCGAAGAATCGCATCGGTCCGTCTTTGTGATAGTGATGCACCGGGCACTTCGGGGCGTTCACCGGGATCGATTCGTAGTGAGTTCCCAGTCGGTACCGATGAGCATCGGCGTAGGCGAAGATCCGCGCCTGCAGCATCTTGTCGGGTGAGAAGCTGATCCCCGGCACGATGTTCGACGGCGAGAATGCCGCTTGCTCAATCTGCGCATAGTAGTTGTCCGGGTTACGGTTCAACTCCATGATGCCGACTTCGATCAACGGATAGTCCCCATGCGGCCAGACCTTGGTGACATCGAACGGGTTGTAGGGTGTTTGGTTGGCATCGGTTTCCGGCATCACCTGAATGAAACAGTGCCAGCGCGGGAAGTCGCGTCGTTCGATTGAGCCGAACAGATCTTCCTGATAGGACTCGCGAGTTTGCCCGACGATGGCCGCTGCTTCGGCATTCGTGTAGTGCCGATGTCCTTGCATCGTCTTGAAATGAAACTTCGCCCAGAATCGTTCGTTGTTCTCGTTCAGCAAGCTATAGGTGTGACTGCCATAGCCATTCATATGACGCGTATCGGTCGGCAGGCCGCGATCGGAGAACAGGATCGTGACTTGATGCAGCGATTCGGGCGACAACGACCAGAAGTCCCAAGCCGCGGTGGATGAACGCAGGTTTGAGCGCGGATGTCGCTTTTGCGTGTGGATGAAGTCCGGAAACTTATGAGGATCGCGGATGAAGAAGACCGGGGTGTTGTTGCCAACCAGATCCCAGTTCCCCTGCTCCGTGTAGAACTTCAACGCGAACCCGCGTACATCGCGTTCGGCATCGGCCGCCCCCGCTTCGCCCGCCACGGTTGAGAATCGAGTCAGCATCTGGGTCTGTTTGCCGACCGAGGAAAAGATTGCCGCCTTCGTGTACCGGGTGATATCGTTTGTCACGGTAAACGTTCCGAACGCACCCCAGCCTTTAGCGTGTACCGTTCGCTCGGGAATCCGCTCGCGATTTTGATGAGCCAGTTTCTCCATTAACTGGTAATCCTGCATCAGCACCGGTCCGCGCGGCCCGGCAGTCAGCGCATTCTGGTTGTCTGAAACGGGTGCCCCCGCGGTCGTGGTCAACGGTGGGTTCTGGTTCGAATTGTCGTTCATGACTTTGCCCTTCAGCTTGGGAGACGTTGCGTGGCTTTCGATTCTCAACGAAGCCAATTGTCGCTGGATTGAGAAATCTGTCCAATGCATCGTTAGAATGTCATCGATGCATACTGTGCATGGTGACATCCAGGGCAAATATCATGGAATTGGATCAGTTACGACATGTTCTGAAGCTGGCAGAAGTCGGCAACTTTACGCGTGCTGCCGAAGCGGTGGGACTTTCGCAACCGGCGTTCAGTCGATCCGTGGCGCGCCTGGAAGAAGAGCTTGGCCAGCCGATCTTTGAACGTCAGACGAAACGAGTTTCGCTGACCGACGCCGGACAACGACTGCATGCAAAGGCGAGACAGATTCTCTCGCTGGTTGAGGACGCGACGGCCGAGTTCACCGACGGCGATGACGGAAGACTGCGCATCGCTGCGATTCCCACGATCGCTCCTTTTTTGTTACCAGAACTATTGAAAGAGTTCGGCAGTCAATATCCGCGGGCGACAGTCATCGTTCAGGAAGACACGACCGAGCGACTTCTGAAGCAACTTTCCGACGGAGAAATCGACGCGGCGATTCTGGCTCGGCCAATCGATGCGAAGTACTTCGACGTGGAGGATCTGTTCGAAGAGGAACTGCTGCTGGTGATGTCGACCGATCATCCTCTACGCGATAAGAAGCAGATTCGGATCGCGGATATCGAGTCGCTGCCGTTCGTGCTGCTGGGCGAAACGCACTGCCTGACGGGCAACGTGCTGTCGTTCTGCCAGCAGAAGTCGTTTCACCCGGTCTCTGTCGAACGAACCAGCCAACTGGCGACGGTGCAGGAACTGGTCTCGCTTAATCACGGAGTCAGCCTGGTCCCGGTAATGGCAGCCAAGTTGGACACCAGCCACCGGCGGCTCTATCGATCGCTGGCAGGCCCAAAACCGACTCGCAAGATCGTGCTCGTGTCGAACCCTTATCGCTTCCAAAGCCAGATCAGCCAGGCGTTCAAACGCTTAGTCCGGTGTTTCAAGTGAACCGCGCTGAGTTGGCACGCGAATAACTTGACTTGGACGCATGCCAGTGCGATCGGGAGCCCACTAGCGCGTCATTCCCGCGCAGGCGGGAATCCAGCGAGTCGTGCTAATTTATCAATGTCGGAACCACGTTCTCGTCCGGTGACTTTGGATGGTGATGATTCGCTGCGAATATACTGGATTCCCGCCTGCGCGGGAATGACGGGAAAAGCGGCCGGAACGCTTACTTCGAGCTTGGTTTCAAACGTTCAGGATGCACCGTCGTTTGGACCATTCGTTCGATGTTTTTCACCGGAATCCATTGAAACTCGGAAGGCTTCTCGTCGGCACCGATGAAATCCTGGCGAACAACGACCCAATGGCCATCCAATCCGACCAGACTGCCGAAGACGAAGCGTTTCCCGTCCGAATTGAGTTCGCGCAAGACCACTGTCACTTGCCCCGCCATATCCCGCAGCGGCTCGATCGGTCCCGCGCCGAACAGTGACTGTGGAACCGCGGTGGATTTCTTGGCCGGTGGCGTTTGTGGTCCTTGTGCGAGACACAGCAGATATCCCGGTCCGAGAGATGCGGCAAATAGAAATAGGGCAGCGCGTCGCGTCAGACTTGGCATCTTCTGGCTCTCCCATGTCTCTGGCTACTTAGATCGATCGTGGCGATACAGGCCAAGAAACGACATCACCTCAGCGTGTGACACACGATGAGGTGATGTGAACTCACAATCAAGCTTCAGTCACGACGACTATGGCAGCGAGACCGTTCGCAGATCCTGCGAAGCGGTCCCCGACTGAACTAGAATGACTGCGTGCGTATCGTTCAGACGATCCAATTGCACGACGCCATCGAGTTCCTTGATCGTTTCGAACGACTGACCGGCGGTACCGCCACCAGTGACTGGCGTCGTCAGGCCTTCGTTCTTGGCGATGTTTTCGGTGCTGATCTTCATCACGCCACGGGCCGAGTTCGACATCAGCAAGAAGGTCTTGCCGTCCTTCTGATAGGTGATCATGTCGAGTGGCTTGTTGCGGTTGCCCAGTTCGGCGACCGTCGTCCCCTTGGTCTTCGTGCCGGGCTTCAAAGTGTCGATCGGGAACTTCACCAGCGGCGTGCAGATGAATCCAGCCAGCAAGCTGGCTTCGCCATTGATGTTCAATGGCACGAACGTACGAATCGCGGAGGTGTCCTCGCTGCGACCGTGAGCCGCATGGTAGATTTCGACGCTGGTCCCATTGACGCCGTCAGAGAACGGGAATGGAATCTGATGAACGCTGGACGGCGATTGTCCGGCAGCCAGGCCTGAGACATAGACCTTGCCTTCGGCATAGGCCAGATCGGTGATCGCATCGTTGCGCGGGTTCGACGTGCGACCGTTGCGATTCACTTCTTTATCTTCGGGAGCGTCGGCCAACTCGGCCTTCTGGAAAGCAATCTTCTTCAGCGAGACTTCGGACAGCTTGCCCGACGCGTCGACTTTGACCAATGCGGGAACGGCGTCGGCTCCCTGGCCTTTGGTGACGGCGACAAACACATTGCCCGTCAGCGGATTCACAGCCAGATCGTTGATCGTGATCTTGTCGGCAGTCGTGCCCAGCGTCTTGGCCACTTCGCCGTTCAAGTTCGCGACGTTTTGCTCGGCCTTCGCGGCATCGCCCTTGGTGTCGCCCGTGCCAATCGCAAAGATCGCAGCGCCCTTGGCATCGCCCACGAACACGATCCCGTCGGGACCAAAGGCGAGTGCCGTGGCTGACTTGATCGCCGGATCACCTTCCTTCAGACCCCATTCGGCCGCTTGTCCCACAGACATCGACAACAACCAGCCAGCGATTGCACAAGAGAAGATTCGTCGAGGTTGCATGCGTCATTCCTTCTGCCAACGGGTAGCACCCACGCGACTCGCCACGCGAGACAGCTTTTCGAGGGAACCACAAGTGACATCAGTATGGGAAGCGAATCCGAGGTTGGGAATCCAGAACGCCCGGTGCTGTTCCATGCTGGCTAGAAAGTATCTCGTGAAATTCATCGGAACTTAAGATGCGGTGGTTAGCAGCATCGCTCGAACCGGTGTGGCGACGGTGATCAACGCAAAGTCGCCAAGGCGCGAAGTCGCTAAGAGAAGCATCCAAATTGAACTCGCATTTCTCGTATTCCTCCTTGCGTCTTCGCGCCTTGGCGACTTTGCGTTGAATCCGTCTCGTCATGACAGTCCGGCGGTACGGTTACCGGCTTGATCAGCCGTCATTGCTCATCCGGTAACGGAACCTGCGTCGGCGACATCAGGTAGGCGACTAGATCACGAATCTGATCGTCGGTCAGCGGCTGCAGCAAACCGTCTGGCATTAGCGACTGTGAGGAAGTTTGGATCTCGTCGATGTCCGACAGTTCCAGTGTCAGTCGTTCCTTAGCCGTTTGCAGTGTGAGCACCTTTTCTGTCTTCGACGCGACGATTCCGTTGAGCACTCGTCCATCTTCGAGCACCACAACTGCCATGCGATAGTCCGCTCCGACGGCGGCACTGGGGTCGATGAGGTTGATCAATACATAGTCCAGGTTCTGGCGACCTGATCCGGTCAGGTCTGGACCGATCTGACCACCGTGCCCGTACAGCCGATGACAACTCGCACAGGCTTTGTTGAAGACTTCACGGCCCTGCGGCTTGTCGGCTTGGGCGAGGACTTCGGGGGTTAGCTGAGACTTCCATTTGGTGATCAACTGCTGTCGATCTGCCGAACTCTCGCGCAAGTCGCCCCAGGTTTCGGTCAGTCGCGCCGTGAGTTTGGGATTTCCGAAACTGAGGATTTGTCGGGCGTGCAGGACCGTCAGATCCGTCTTGGCGATCTTGCCGGCCGCGATCTGATCGAGCAGCGCTGCAGCGAATGACGGTCGCGTCACGAGTGCATCGATCACCGCGGGGCGATCGACGGGGAAGAAGTTGCGATAGCTGATTGCGAGCTTCGTTCCAATCGACGCATCATCAAACTCGGTCAGACCGCGAATGGCGGTCGTGTTCAAGTAGCGGACGCCAAGCAGTTGTTCGCAGACTTTGCGGCGATCGGGGGCTCGATTGTCGATTAACGTCTGCAATGCTGCTCGCCGGGCGGCGAGTTCCGCTTTGCTATCCAGGGCAATACGTTGCACTTCGTCGAGAGCCCGTCCATCGCCAAATAGGACGCTCAGGTCACGTACCTGGTCGTGCAGCTTGATGTCATCCAGCGATGCCACTTCTTTCTGCAGAGTCGACCAGTTGGCAGGTGCCTTGACCTTATGTCGTCCTGCCAGGCCTTCGGACAGGCCCTTCAGAACGTCAGGCAGCACGGCATCAGCGCTGGCGGCAGTCAGCAAGGTTTCTACGGCACGTGGCTGCTCATCGATCATCTCGGCCAGTCGTCGTGCGACCAGACTGCGCGTCGTCGGGAACCGGCAGCTCGCGGCGAATTGAGCGAGCTCCACTGGGTGCGACTTCGCGACGGGCATCAATCCGTACCAGATCATGAGCGGAAGATTGTGATCGGACGCATCATCCATGCGGGAAGCCAATGGCGCTGCGAGTTTCAGTCGATGATCGACAGGAAGACGCTGCAACGTTGAAGCCAGTGCCAACCACATTAAAGGGGATTCGTCGTCGTTTGCGGCGCGGACCAGTTCTGCGAAGACCGTTTCGGAAATTGTGGCTGTCGCCTGTGGATGTGGCTCGCCCATGATGGTGTCGAGGGGCCACGCATCCGTCAGCAGCCGGATGGCCCAGACTCGGACATGAGGTTCCGGATGCCGCATGTTTGCGAGCAAAAACGGCTGATCGACTAGGCCCAGCACATAGAGCGTGTGGAGGGCTCGTAGCTTCAACTCCACGGTGGCCTCGCTCTTGAACATGGCGAGTAGTTCGTCGCGAGCAGTCGTCTGCGTGGTGGCGTTCCAATCGCTGTGGCTGGCGAGATCCATCAGGCGGCGACGTGCCTGGCGAACGAACCATTCATTGCGGTGCCGATGCAGGGCGATCAACTGAGTGACCGAGAGAGTGTTCAAATCGAAGCGGCTGGACTTTGGTTCGCCGTAGCTGACCCGATAAATGCGACCCGATTTGCGATGCACGCCGGTCTGTTCATGGCATTCGCCCGTGTCGCTCCAGTCGAGAACGTAAATGGCCCCGTCTGGCCCATAACTTAAATCAATGCCACGGAACCAGGGATCGGCCGCGAACAACATGTCGGGTTCGTGTCGCCCCACGTACCCCGCGCCATGCGGTTCCAATCGTTCGACGTTGACTCGTCGGCCATGCAGGTTCAGCGTCAGCAGTCGGCCGCGATAAGCGTCGGGCCAGTTGTCGCCGAGGTAAATCGTCATCCCACTGTGAGCGTGTCCGCCCCCCAGTCGATCGTGTTCGCCTTTGACGTTTCGAGAATCGGTCCAATCCTTGCCGGTATCCCAGTGGTAGTGATCAGCGTGCGTGTCGATCGTCGCGTAGACATAAGGGTTGGGATCTTCGCTATGGGGTCGACGAAAGTGAGCCCCCGGAATCGCATGCCACAGGTGGCCGTTGACCGTGTTGATGAAGAAGGCTTCGCCATGCTCGTTCCAATCGTGGCCCCAGGGATTGGTCGTGCCATGACACAAGACTTCGACGATCGCCGCGCCGCTTTTCTGAGCGGGGGGTGTCAACCCCCTGGCATTCTTCTTGATATCCGGCGGACTGCTTTGGACCTCTACTTGAATCGGGCCAGGGGGCTCACGCCCCCCGCTCAGGGATGATTCTGGAGTGGCTCCGATCGCTGCTGGTCGGAACCGCCACAGGCCGCCGAACAGCGGGACTCGCTTTTCATCGGGAGTTCCCGGAATTCCCAATCGACCGGGACTCGACGCTCCACAGCGACCGTATAGCCAGCCGTCAGGGCCCCACTTTGGACCGTTGGCAAAGGTGTGATGGTTGTCAGTCGCGGGCGTGAATCCGTCGAGCATCACGACCGGAGCTCCATCCGGCTTGTCGTTGCCGTCTCGATCGGGAATGTAAATCAACTGCGGTGGAGTCATCAGCCAGACGCCGTCATTGCCGAGGGCGATCCCAGTCAGCATCTGCACGTCATCGGTGAAGACGGTCCGCTTGTCGAAGCGGCCATCTCCGTCGGTGTCTTCCAGGATCAGGACGCGATCTCGCAGGCTGAAGTCGAACTTCTTCGTGCGATCACCGTAGGTGTAGTTCTCGGCAACCCACAATCGGCCACGATGATCCCATGCCATCGCGATCGGGTTCTGCACGTCGGGCTCGGCAGCGAAGACCGTTACGTTGAACCCGTCTGGAACTCGAAACCCACGAGCCGCCTCGTCGGGTGGCAACGCCTTCGTCGTTGTGTCCTGCTCGGAGTTGATCGGATCGGGAAACGAATCTGGTTTCGGCGAGTCCGCGGCGGTGGTCCACAGCAGCCTGAGCAGCAGAACGACGACGATGGAAACGGAAGCGGCGATGATACGCATGGCAGGACCAGCATCAGGTCAAAGGATTGAAGTCGCCTAACGGTCCAGATCGATGGTGATCGTCGCCGCATCGCGATCGTATCGAACATCAGCGGCGGGAACCTTGAAGTACGTCGCCAGCGTGACCTGGAGGGCGATCATGTCGTCAATCCGCTGGATGCGACAAAATGTGCGGCCGTCATTGGCGAGGAACGTGTAGTCACTGCCCGCTTCGTTCAATGGCTTGAGCACCGTCGCGGTGAACTTGCCTGCTTCGGCTTCTGAGAGTTGTCGGTTGATTGTGATCGTGACACTCGGCAACGTGCTTTCGCCGGTCATTGCCTGTCGAGCCAGCAATTGCAGATTGGGCCAGGCCGTGGCCAGTGAAAGGATCGCCGGCCCGGCGGCTTGCTCAAACTGTTCACGGTTGCCGGCGGCCAACAGCTGATCCAGGATCTCATCGGCCTGCGACAGTGCCTCAAGGATCTGAGGCTTTACGACCTTGATGCGATCAGGCAGCTTTTCCAGCCAGACGCGGTCGGCTTTGATCCCTTCGTCCCAATGGTCAACCAGCGACTTGGGAAGCCAGCGGCCGTCGTGTTTAACGTAAATAACTTCGGACGGTTCCTCATCCATCGGCCCACGAATCGCGACGACTTCCTCTGCCCCATCTGTGCGGACCGGCGTGACGGTGACTCCGGCAAATTGACGAGCCAGGTTCGCCCCCAGTGCCAATCCGATCGCATCGAATTGCTGAGGTGTCGCCGACACCTTGCCAGGCAACAACGACCGAGCCGTCACGTTCTTCAGAGTCGACAGTTCCGCCGCGTCGCTGTTTGACAGATGACTGAGTATTTCCAGTGACGAATCCCAGCTCTTGCGATACGGCTCCACTTCGGGGCGATTGCGAAACAGATCCAGATCGAGAATCAAATCCTTCTTCGTCTTCAACACGTTGATGGTTTTGCGGGCCGTCCCGATCAACCGCGACCAGACCTCGGGATCCATCCGATTCGCAAACTCATGAATCAGTCCATCGATATCGGCTTGGTACGAAGGGGGCAGAAAATCATAGGCCTCGGCCAGGTTTCCCTGTTCGAGTGTCTGCAGCGTCTTCGTGACCGTACCCGCCGCCGAATTCGCGTCGATCGCCATAGGGACTGCGGGAGTGGTCGGCTCTTTGGGCTTGGGCACGTCTGTCGTCGAGGCTGATTTTTCGACAGGCTTCGTGGTTGGCGTGGCCTCGGAAGTCGATGCCTCGGGAACGGTCGGCTTCGGAGTCGAACCGCTACACCCGACTGCCCCCGCGATAATGCCCACTGCCAACAGCGCGCTGAACCGATTGACTGTCATGAACGACGCTTTCAGAAAGTTCCACCAATCCCTGAGCCGCCGCAGATCATAACCAAGCACCGCCGACTTCGCGCGGGAGAGGAGTTTTAGCCACGGATGAACACAGATTAAACACGGATCAGAATTGCTGAATCGCGTGTTGTGCTGCCTGTGCTGCGGGCAACATCAGTCCCCTGTGTCCTATCTGTCCCATCGAAATGGGACTTATGCGATCTAAGGGACGTATGCCAGATCGATCCCATCCAGTCGTGCTGTTACTTATTCCACGATTTCGCGGATGATCTTGCCTTCGACGAAGGTTAGTCGTTCGTTGCGGCCGAGATGAGGGTAGGTCAGTTGGTGCTGGTCCAGGCCCAGTTGGTGCAGGATTGTCGCGTGGATGTCGCGGAAGTGGTAGGGGCGTTCGATCGCGTGCAGGCCGATGGCATCGGTGGCTCCGACCACCTGGCCACCTTTCACGCCACCACCTGCCATCCACATCGAGAAGCCGAGGTTGTGATGATCGCGGCCTTTGCCACCTTCGGCTTCGGGTGAGCGTCCGAATTCACCGCCCCACACGACGAGCGTGCTGTCGAGCATGCCGCGGCGCTTGAGATCCTTCAGCAATGCGGCGATTGGTTGATCCGTTTCCGAGGCCTTGCGCAGATGATTCTCTTCGATGTCACCATGAGCGTCCCACTGCAAGTTACCGGCCCCGCCACCGGAGACGACGCAGACGAAACGAACGCCGTTTTCGACCAGCTTCCGCGCCAGCAGGCAGCGACGACCGTAGTCGTTTGTCGTTTCGGTCCCGATCCCATAGAGGTCGAGCGTTTCTTGCGGCTCTTTGGAGAGGTCCAGTATTTCGGGGGCTTCCGACTGCATGCGGAAGGCAACGTCGTACGCGTTGATCCGCGCATGAAATTCTTCGTCGGCAGGATCGAGTGTCGATTCATTCAGATCGCGAATGAACTGCAGCGTTCGCTTTCGTTGGTTGGCGCTGACGTGCGGCGGAAGATCCAGGTTCAACACGGGCCGCTCACCCGGACGAAACATCGTCGGCTGGTAGATCGCGGGCAAAAAGCCATTCATGTACATCGGCTGTCCCGCTTCGAGAGCCCCCTTCGGATCGGGCATCATGACATACGCGGGGAGCGACTGACTTTCGGAGCCGAGTCCATACAATATCCACGATCCCATGCTGGGGAATCCCGGTGTCGTCCGACCCGAGAAGAGTTCGTACTGCGCGGCCGAATGGACCACCATGTCGCCGTGACACGACCGCAGCACGGCGATGTCGTCGATGCACGTGGCCACATTCGGAAACAGATCCGAGACTTCGATGCCACTCTCGCCATACTTTTGGAACGTGCGATTCGTCCCCAGCAGTCGCGCATCACGCTGAATGAACTGATACTTCGCATCGCCGAATTCGGCGGGTCGTACTTGGCCATTTAACTTGTTGAGCAGCGGCTTAGGGTCGAATGTCTCCAGATGGCTGGGCCCGCCCGCCATGAAGAGAAAGATGACCGATTTGGCCTTCGCCGCATGATGAGCCTGCTTGGACATCAGCGGACTGATCGGTGCCGCTCGCAATTGCTCGTCGTGCAATAGCGACGCCAAAGCCAGCCCGCCAAATCCGCAGCAGGCATCGCGCACGAATTCGCGCCGCGTCCGGGTGACTTTCGAATGCGGAAACTGTTCAGGGAACATAAAGGAACTCGTTCAGGTTGAACATCGCCAGGGCAAATTCGTTCAGCGGTTCGTCGCGCAGGAATTCCAGCGACCGCTGTCGCTCGGTGGGATTCGGCGAACGGCCGACGGTCCATTGAAACGCCAGCGTGACTAAACGCTCTTGGTCGCCACCTGCGAACGTCTGCAGACGAGCCGCAAAGGACTTCGCCAGACCATTCGAGAGGTTGCCATTCAGCAGTTCCAGAGCCTGCGGGGCGTGAGTGCTGGAATCACGCCGCGCACAACTGTTCTGTAACGTCGGAGCGTCCAGATTTTCCAGGAATGGGAGTCGCAAATTGCGTTTGGCGATCAGATAGATGGAGCGTCGGTCATGCTCACGCACGTCCGGTGTCACCTGCCACTGCGATGGTTTGTACAGCAGTTGGACAAGCTCCTTGTCGACCGGCACGATCACACTGGAGCCGCCCTGCTTTTGATTCAATCGCCCGGACGCAGCCAGCATCGCATCGCGCAGTTCTTCGGCCGACAGACGACGACGATTGGATCGCGACAACAATCGGTTCTCGGGATCGATCCGTTCGGCGAGTGAATGATTCGAACGACTCGATTGCCGGTATGTCTGACTCAGGACCATCGCACGATGCATCGGCTTCCAGCGTCGATCGCTTTCCAGAAAAGTCTGCGTGAGCCAGTCCAGCAATTCCGGATGACTGGGTCGATCTCCCTTCAGCCCAAAGTCATTCGCGGTCTTCACCAAGCCCATGCCAAAGTGATGCTGCCAGAGGCGATTGACGAGCACACGTTGCGTGAGCGGTGGATCGGTCCGATTCAGCCATGTCGCCAGTTGGCTGCGCGGATCCGTGGAATCTGCCTTCAGTTCCGGGACGTCATCCGGGATCAGAACGCTGGGAGGGCGTGGGCCAACAGGTTCACCTTTCTTTTCCCACACGCCGCGTCGCAGAACATGGATCGCGGTGCGCTTGTCGAAATTGTTCTGCGTGCCGGGGATCATCGCCAATGGTGGCGGTAACTGATCTTCAAGGACTTCGATCATGTCGGCGAGTCGAACTCGTTCGGCGCCGGCCAAGAGGCGTGTCTGCTTTTGCAGTGCCGCCATTTCGTCCCTGATTCGCTTGGTTGTCGCCTCCCATTCGTGTTGCGTCGCGGTATCGGCCAGCACGAGATTGCGTTCGTCCGTCGCGGCCAGATAAGCCTGCAGGCGGTAGTAGTCCTTCTGCGTGACCGGTTCCAGCTTGTGATTATGACATCGAGCACACCCGACGGTCAGGCCGAGAAACACGGCACCCAGGATATCGGTTCGTTCGGTCAGCACTTCGTTGCGACTGAGCGCGATGTCGGGATTCCCCGCGTTGCGCCGGACCGGCCCCAACCGATGAAAGATCGATGCCGTCAAACAGGCGTGATCCTTGGGGTCGATCTCGTCCCCGGCAATCTGCTCGGCCAGAAAGCGGTCAAACGGCTTGTCCTGGTTCAATGAATCGATGACATAGTCGCGATAGCGCCAGGCGTCGGGGATCGTTCGGTCATATTCATAGCCTTCAGTCTCGGCGAAGCGAACGACATCGAGCCAATGCTGGGCCCAACGCTCACCGTATTGCCAGCTTCCCAGCAGACGATCCACAACTCGTTCGTACGCATCGGGTGAAGTGTCGGCGACGAACGTGTCGATGTCATCTGCTTCCGGCGGCAGGCCGGTCAGGTCAAAGGTGACTCGACGAATCAGTTCGACTCGGCTCGCTTCGGCCGTATGCGGCAACTGTGCGGCCTCTAGTTTCGCCAGCACGAATGTATCGATCGGTGATCGCGGCCAATTTGCTTCCGACACGATCGGCGGGATCGCAGGTTGAAGAAGCTGAAACGCCCAATGGTTTCGCGCCGCCTTCACACCGGACGGATCAGCCTCGACTTTTTCACCCTGTCGCGGATCGACAACACCTTTGTCGACCCAGCGGATAAAATCGGCGATCGTCGCTTCTGGCAGCTTAGGCTTGTCAGGCGGCATTGCCAACCCACCTTCGTGACGCAGTGCTTGAATTAGCAGGCTCTCCGCAGGTTTATTCGGCACAGCGGCAGGACCGGTCTCGCCCCCTTTCAGGACAGCTGCCCGAGAGTCGAGTAGCAAGCCTCCCTGCACGTCCTTGGCGGTGTGAGAATGGCAGCTATAGCACTCGGCCTTGAGGACAGGCTCGATCTTATCGCGGAAGAACTGAATTTCTTTGGCATCATCACTTCTCGCGACGGGGCTCAGGCAAAGCAGTACGAGAATGCACAGGCACCGAACGGCCTGCTGGCGCGGTCGTGTGGCGGGATGCTTCCGTAGTCCATGGTGCTGAATCATTGCGGATCTGTTCCAACGAGCAGACAACCGATTTGCAGCTTTGTTCCGTCCAATTACTGTAAGCACTTCGACGGGACGGCGGTACTGCACTTTGTCGTGAGGAAGCCGCGACTGATGGCGGCTGTCGTTTCGTGGTCGCCAATTAAGGGCTGAAGAAAAGGTGTAGAGGCATCATTGGGGTCTGTTTCCTTACGATTTGGCAGAATTTGTCAGTCCATGGCAGGGTTTTGGGGGTGTTGGAAGATTTGCCCCTTGAAAACAAGGGAAATCGCGAAAGGCACTGACAAATGCGAGCCTTCCTGACGTCGGACTGGCGATCAGGATTCGCGCGGTTGTGTGATGGTATGGCGTCATGGGGGCATATTCATCCTCCCAGTTCGGCGCGGGTCTCCTGACCCCGCCGAAACGTGTGACCGGAGGTCTCCTTTTCCCTGGCGCAGAAACAGTGCCTGAAAGTGCCCGGGACTGGAGACCTTCGGTCGGCGGTTTCGGCGGGGTCGGGAGACCCGCGCCGAACAAAAAGAGGCGCCGAACGAGGGCGATTGAGTTGTCATGTGAACCCATATGATAAGTGGGGTTGTGTGTTGTTGGGCCAGGGGGCTTACGCCGCCCCGCTCAGGAAGAGGTGGGGGCAACGTGGTCGTTGTTGTCATCAACTTTGGAACAAGAACCTCTGATCTTCCGCTAAGAGAGCGGCCCAGAGGCGTGTCCGTGGGTTACGGTACACCTGCGACGATCGTCGTGACCCTGATTGTCCCTTTTGCGGTGCGCTGATCAAGGCGGCGTTTGGAAAACTTGGGAACTTTCTTCGAAGATTTCACTGACAACTTTTGACACCCCAAGACAGTTTTTGACATTGGGGGACAAAACAGCCCTGTTTTTGGCGGTTTTCCTCAAAAAAGTGCATGTTTACTGACAGTTGATTTGGCGACTGCAATGGTCGGTCTGAAAAAGTGCTGATGAGATTGCAAATCTGAGATCTCAAATTTCAGAATTGGAATTGTGGTACCGTCGAGGATGGTGGGACTAAGGCATCCCGTACATGCAGTCTTTGCAGGCCCACCAATGAACGACTGCATCCGCTACGGATCGTTGAGTAAGGGTGAAGATGCAATCTAGCCATCGAAATCCTACACTGTTGCCGATCCGCGTGTTGACATCACTGCCTTCGAAGGATTGCTTCTCATGACACGTCTCGTCTTCTTGTTCACTCTGATCGGTCTCTCATTCGGAAGCGGGGTCCAAGCGGCCGATGAATCATTTACCCGAACGGAAGATGTGATCTACGGCCGGAAGTTTGGCACGGCGCTGACGCTGGATGTGTTCACGCCCAAGCAGAATGCCAACGGGGCGGCGATTGTCTGGGTCGTCAGTGGGGGCTGGTATTCGGGCCATGACGCAGTGAACGCGGGAGCGATCGGCGAATACTTGAAGCGTGGCTATACCGTCTTCGCCGTTGTGCATGGTAGCCAGCCCAAGTACACGATTCCCGAAGTGCTGGAAGACATGCATCGCGCGGTGCGATTCATCCGCAGCCGAGCCGCGGAATACAAAATCGACCCTGACCGGATTGGCATTACGGGTGGTTCCGCCGGCGGACATTTGTCATTGATGCAGGGAACCGCGGGAACCCTGGGCAATCCTGACGCGAAGGATCCCGTCGACAAATTCTCCAGCCGCGTGCAGGCCGTCGCCTGCTTCTTTCCGCCAACCGACTTCCTGAACTATGGCAAGCCCGATGAAAATGCATTGGGCCGCGGAGTGCTGAAGGACTTCAAAGCGCCATTCGATTTTCACGAGTTCGACGGGAAGACGCGTGCGTTTGTCCCCATCACTGATGAAGCGAGGATCCTGACCATCGGCAAGATCATCTCGCCAATCAACCATGTCACCTCAGACGACCCACCAACCTTGATCGTTCACGGCGATGCCGATTTTCTGGTCCCGATCCAGCAGGCTGAGATCATCATCACCAAACTGAAAGAGGCGAATGTCCCGGCGGAACTCGTCGTCAAAAAGGGAGCCGCTCACGGCTGGGCCGGCATGGATAAAGACGCGATCACGTTTGGTGACTGGTTTGATAGGTATCTGGCGAAGAAATAATCTCGCATTAAGAAGTGTTTCGAGTCGCGACGACGTCATTCCATTTTGATTCATGTGTCACGGTCATAGGCCTTCGCCATGGCCGTGTCTTTGAACGGCGGATAGATCGATCCGGGACTCAGGAAATTGAGATGTCTGACGCAATCTTTTTTCTTGCCTTGGGGCTGGTGCTCATTCAAGCGTTCATCCTGGCGGCCTTCTATTTCACCGCCTACCAGCGATTGTTCTTTACGCTCGGGGCCACGAATGCGGTGCCGTTCGTGCTATTCCTGGTGTTCTTCAACATCGGCTACCTGATCGCGTTCATTGCCGGGTGGGCCAGATGCGATGCGCGCCAGCTTGGACGAGTCATGGTCTTTTGGACGTTCGAAATGTTCGTGGTCGTAGGCGAAGTAAGTTTGCTAGCCAACATGCCGTCGAACGGCTCGGAACTTCCACAATTGGTCTTGAGCATAATTATCACGGCCGTGATGTTATCCCTGTGTATCGCTGGGCTGAAGGAGGCCTATCGAGTGGATGGCCGTCTGCGAATGGTGGTGAACGATCCCACCGATGCCAACATCAAATGCGTTGCAGAACTCGGTACCACGATGCTTCCTCACGTGGAACGATTGCTCGAAAATCCGTACGCGCCGATCCGCGTAATCGCCGTCAAATGCCTCGGCCAGATGGGTACACTGGGGATCGCTCTCCTTCAATCAAGCCTGGAGGATGAAGATCAAGCAGTCGTCACGCAGGCTGACAAATTACTGGCGCAGGTTCAACAGCAAACGGCTTCTGCCTGAACGTGCGACGATCCAAAGCCGTACGTCCCGGCCAGGAAGAGTTGCCCGTGGAATTTGACGCTGCTTAAGGGCTTGGAAAGCGAATTGAAACTCCAACCGCTTTGTTCGCTGACGTTGGCGGTCATCTATGAAGATGTGGTCCTCGGTTCGGAAGACGGGTTGGGCATCTGAAGTACTGTCCTCACGAATTGGACACGGCTTACGCCTGCTTCCGTGGCTTCCAGAGGATCAGGTAGGCGGAAACCATGGCAGTTGCGAGAATCACCCAGTGATACTGCAATCGGAATACTGTTCGTCCTAGGGAGCCACGAATTTGCATCTGCAGATTCATCAGATCGTGGTCGCCCTGCCGCCTCGCCAATATCGGGGACTCGTAGAATACCCAATTCACGGGATCGAAGAGCGGCTCAAAGGTGATGCATTCGAATTGTCCGCGGTGTGACAACAACACATACACTCGGTCGTTCACGATGAGCTTCGTGGCAATGTATCCAGTGATGCAATGAAGCCACAGCGATGTCAGGCAGCACGCCATTATCAGGCTGACACAACCCGCTTTTCGTCGCCAGCCGCAGAAGAAGATGTGCATGGGGGATGGACGCCATCGGGACAGTCGACTCCGCCGAAGAAAGTTATGCTGAAGCATAACCTACGCGCCGGCGAAGAACTTGGGCGGGTTGGCCAGCGAATAGATCGTCGTTTCGGCGGCGATTCGTTCGCGGACATACTTCGGGGTTTGCAGCAGGCCCAGTAGTGTCTGGCCGTCAAACATTCGGAACGCTCCTGTCGTTTCCTTGGCCAAGAGAGCGTCGACTAACACAGGATCGGGTCGTGCATTGATTGGCTTCTCGCTCGCGACGGCCAGGCCCCATGGAGATCCGTACGTAGGGACAGTCGCCTGGATGACGGTGGTATGTGCGAACACGGAACTGATCGTTTTCACTGTCCGGGCCAGAAGATCAATCAGTGGAGGTGAGAGTGAGCCGGCCTGGTTCACGAACACTCCACCCGGTGCCAGTGCTCGTTGGCACAGTTCGAAGAACTCACGCGTGAACAGCTTGTAGGCTGGCCCCTCTTCGATGGGATCGGTCAGGTCGGCGATGATCACGTCCCAGCCGCCAGTCCTAGCGATGTAGTCATACGCGTCACCGATCTCGAGCTTGACCTTGGGATTATCGAACGCCCCTTGATGCACTTCGGGCAGCCATTGGCGACAAGCCGCCACGGCGTCACCGTCGATGTCTGCGACGACGATCTCTTCGACCCCATGCCACTTCAAGGCTTCGCGAGCAGTTCCTCCGTCCGCTCCGCCCGCAATCAGCACGCGGCGAGGTTTGCCGTGCAATACAAACGGGACATGGACCAGCGGTTCGTGATACAGGAATTCGTCACCCGTGCAGGTTTGCCACTTACCATCCAGCACCAGCGCTTTGCCGTAAGCGCCGCTGTCGACGATGTACAGATCTTGAAAGGGGGTCTGCTGATGAGTCAGAACCTGGGCGATGCCATGCTGCCAGATATCGTGCGGCGTCAGGAATTCGCTGATCCATAGATCGGCGGCTAATGTTGCTCCGGGCATAACTCAATCCGACAAGAAATCGTCAAGGATCGGCCGGACTCATCTCTGACGCAACGAGTGAGTCGCCGAACGAGCAGAGTATCCGACCGGCGATTCATTTTCTTCAGGCCGCTACCGATTCGCGTTTGGCAACCGATTGCAGCAATCGATCGGCAATCACTTCGGCGGTGCGAGCGGTCGCCCCGGTGACATAGATCTGCTCGCGAACCTGTTCCAGTTCCTGGCGAGCATTCGCCAAGTTCTGACTGTCGCTTAACCAGCGGTCCACATCTTCCACGATGGAATTGATGACAGGGGCCGGGTTGCCGACGCTCAGGTATTCCGGCATCACTTTTCGTCCGGCAATCAGATTCGGGAGCGACATCATATTCACTGTCACCAACGACTTGGCGATCAAATACGTTGGCCAGGTCGTGCGATACAGGACCACAGCTGGAGTTCGACGGGCGAGCATCTCCAGGCTGACCGAGCCCGAAACCATGATCGCACAATCAGCCAGTTCGATGATTTCTGGAGTCTTGCCGACAAAGAACGAGATCGGCAGGGTCTCCTGCAGCTTCTCGTATTCCGCCACACAGAACTGACGCTGGCTCTCTTTGTAGTTGGCAACCAGAAAGTTGATATTCGGATGCTTGGCGTGCAGGCGTCGCGCGGCATCGAGAACCAGCGGCCAACTGCGAGTGACTTCTTGACGACGTGATCCAGGTAGCAGTGCGACAGTCTGTCCGTTAGATGACTTCCATTCGCGACAAAATGACGCGTCCAACTTGTGGTCGGCGACTTCATCGAAGAACGGGTGTCCGACATACATCACGGGAATGCCACGTTCGGCGTACCAGTCGGTTTCGAAATTGAGGCCCGACAGGACCAGGTCGATGTTTCGACGGACTTTTTTAATGCGCCAGGGGGCCCACGCCCACAATTGCGGCGGCAGGTAATAAATGACGGGGATGCCTCGACGTTTCGCCTTATGAGCGATCCACCAGTTGAAACCGGGAAAATCGACCAGCACAACCAGATCAGGCTTGTGCCGTTCAAAGTATTGGTCCGCTTCTTTGACCAGGCGGAAGAATTTGGCAATCAGGGGCAGGACCTGGAAGATTCCCATCACGGCCATCGTCGTCAGCGGAAACAGTAACTGGCAACCGGAGCGCTCCATCATCGGCCCGCCAAATCCCGACACACGCAGTTGTGGGATCCGATGTCGCAATTCACCAATTAAATGCGCCGCATGTTGGTCGCCGCTGGGCTCACCCACGGAAAAGAACACATGCATGACAGCAACCCAATCCTTTCGCTGACGATTCCGTCACTCCCTTTTGGAATTTCGCAGCGCAAGGGTTCTCAGAAATCGGCCCGGTCGTCAAGACTGATCCTAGCCAATGGGTTGCCAAAATCACGCGTATATCAGCGGATGTGATTTTGATGCATCAGGAACACGCGGCGTCAGCACGGACTTGGGCGGTCATTGAAAAAAGGGACTGAGTCTTCGAGTTGCAGAGGCCTTCTCGAGATTCTTGTAAGGCCTGGGTCCGTTCCCGTGTATATCCCGATATGTCCCAATGGAACGTTGTGATCGTGGCGCAAACGCAAGACAAAGAGGCTAACGGTAATGGCTGCTGACAACTTCGACAGTGTCGACGAAGCCAAGGTGTGCACTTGTTGGGCATTCCACAAGTGCAACTTAATTTCACGTGAATAATGATTTGGCGGCCCATTCGTTGCGTCGCTGTTGTTGATGAACCGCCGCAAATTCCGTGTGTAAGCTAGGCCACGTGATGATGCACCGCACGAGATAGGGACTCTATCGCAAACGAAAGGAACCGCAGTGTTTGAGAATGAGAAGATGGTGTCACCGAGACAGCACAAAGTTTTGCCCAATGGACAACTTGTATCCCGCAGAAAAGCTTTTACGCTCATTGAGTTGCTGGTCGTGATCGCAATTATCGCTGTGCTGATTGCGCTGTTGCTTCCCGCAGTCCAGCAGGCACGCGAAGCAGCGCGCCGCACCCAATGCAAAAACAATCTGAAGCAACTCGGATTGGCATTGCACAACTATCACGATACTGCCAACGCCTTCCCACCTGGTTGGATTGGCAAAAGCTCGGGCAACTATTCTGGCTTTGGCTGGAATTCGATGTTGCTGCCCTATGTTGATCAAGGGCCGCTGTACAACATCCTGTCGCAAAGTGGGATTCCGAACATGTTGACCGGGCTGGCGGCGAACACCACTGCGACCGTCAAAACGACGGACGCTGTGCTTGGCGCTTTGCGATGTCCTTCAGATGCAGGTCCACCGACAGGGGTCGCCGCTGCGGGAAGTGCCGTCCAGTACGGTCGATCAAACTATCCGGCGGTGTGCGGCTTCGATCCCACTCAACTTAACATCATGGTGAATTGGCCGTCGCCGGCAACGCAAACCCTTCCTCCAATCAACTCGCAACGGATGGGGAGTGCTTGGGTTGATCAAATGACCCAACAATGGGGCGGTTGCTTCGGCGAAAACACCCGGAAAGGGATTCGCGATATGACTGACGGTTCCAGTAACTGCCTTGTGGTTGGCGAACGCTACACACCACAAGAATCCAGTGCAGCCGTGGCTGCTGGGGCAGGTGACTGTTTCTGGGCGGGCGTTCCTCTTGCAGCCTCTCCTACATCGGGCAGTTGGCTGCAGGCATTGGTTGTCGGCGAGTGTACGACGAAAATCAACTTTGGAAACTCGTCAGCCGCTGGCGGTGCGCCACGGATCGACACTGCCGGATATGGCAGCATGCATACCGGCGGATGTCACTTCCTGATGGGTGATGGTGCTGTGAAATTCATTAGCGAAAACGTAGATATGAATACCTATCGTGCGTTGTCCCGCATCAGTGACGGCAACATTACTGGTGATTTTTAAGTCACTTGGCATGATCCGCGCGCTGCTGAGTGCGAATTCAAACTCCCTCCCCACGAATTCGCGCTCAGCATCGCTGCTTTAGCTGGTGCAAATTATTCACAGCCTGACTGCTGTCTTCTCTCGTCATTCCCGTGTGGGCGAGAATCCAGAGAGCGGTGGGACGGTGGCTGGATCGATTCCCGCCTGCTCGGCAATCGCATCCCAATGGGCTTTTCGCTGCTCTTTGCCGTGAATTGTCCGGGCTAGCGCGACTGAACCACAAACCAGATTGAGATCGCGACAGTGATTCCGAACAGGATGGCGCTGGCGATTTTGAACGCGCTATAAGGTCGCTCGCCAGAGACTTCGCCCGTGACCGCATTGATCACAACGCGGTATGGTTTCTCTTGGTAGCGATACGCCATCAGCCAGACTGGCAACAGCAGGTGCTTAAAGGTTACGCCGCTGTAGCTTACTTTTTGAGAAGTGATGCTCTGTTCGTCTCCGCCAATGCGTTGACGGATATCCGAAGTGAGCGCGCTCTCGATCCGCAGCCGCGCCTCGCTGAATCCGGCATCCAGCGTCACGTCGTAGGTCCGGGCGAACAGGCCAGCCAGCATTTGCTGCGTAAAGGGGACGCACTGTTCCAGCGGCCACGGTTCCAGGCTTTCGATCAGCGCGCGACTTTGATCGCTGGCAGCAACGATCAAGACGTCGTCAAAAAATCGCAGGAATTCGCCGGACCGGAAACTCCAACTCGTCCGCATTTCACGTCGTTGATCTTTTCCTTCACCAACAGTCACCCAGTAGTGATCACCACGCTGGCCGGCGTACTTCGTGTCGGTCTGTGAATCGAAGGTGTAATACGGAAGGTACACGCCGTTGAACTTGCCGCTGGCTCCCTGCTTCAGGAACTCGTTCGGAGCCCACCACAGGGATTTCACCCAATTGCGCAGTTGCTCGGCTGCGTCGCGCTCGGGAATCTGAAACGGCAGCATTCCGTCGACAGCAATGCGCGTCGGCGCGTCGTGGATCTTGTCGCGTTGCAGAGGGTTGGCACAGTACGGGCATTGCGAACTGGTGAGCGTCCCCTGGAAGATCACTTCGGCCCCGCACGAGCTGCAGCGAATGGCATGCTCGGACTCGGCCGTTTCGTCGTCTGGCTTTCCTTCCAGACGCTGCGTCTTCAACTCTTCCAGCATGGCCTGGAAATCATGCTCGACGATTTCGGCCGTTTCCGAGATCTCGATGGTTTTGACGGCCCCACAATAGGGGCATTTCATCGTTTGCGTCCCGATCGAGAACTCGAGATCCGCACCGCATTCATCGCAGGGGAAAATCCGACCCTTGCCAGAATCAATCGCTTCGCCGGCCCCCGCCTGCTTCGTTGGCTCGTCGTCTTGATCAGTTTGTGGATCGGCCATGATCACATCATCCAACGAAGCGGAAAATCCTGCTACTTCTTCCGCACGCCCAACGCATGCTCTCGTGACAAACTGGCCAGGGGACTTACGTCCCCCGCTCAGAAGAGCCAATCGTTTATTTTGTCTTCGCTGGCTTCAACTGCCAGCCTTCATCGAAGAAATCGGCCGCGACAATCTTGCCTGGAAAACGGCTGTTCGGCGGCGTCCGCACATCGACGATCACCCAATCGGGCAACTTGGCCGTCTGACGAGCATTGTTCAGATAGTCGTATTCGCGATAGGTAAAGCTGCTGTTCAGCACGATGTACTTCTTGGGATTCAAAGGATTCGGATAGGTCGCAATCAACGCGTGGTTCGCACCGTCGAATGACTGGTCTCCTGCGACAACGGATTTTTCGGTCCATCGGATTGGAAGTTTATCTGCAATTTTTGCCAAAACTTTGTTGGACTGAGCATCGCCCCACAGGACGAGGTTCGATGAAGCGATGTCCTGCTCGGTGATGTCGGTGTCAGACTTCACCACGGCATCGCCTCGCATCTGCTGCCGCCAGTGAGTTACGGCGTGTTCGAATTCCGATTGCACCCACTTGTCGACCGCTTCACTGCTCGCTTTGCCGGTTGGTTTGACGAAGACGAATGAATCGAGAAACGCGTCGTCGATCGGTCCCTGCAAACCATGCTGCTTGTGCAAGCCCTTCAGTTGGCCGGCCTGCCATCCACTGGCTCCCAGCACGAAAGAACCTGCTGATCCATCTGCAGGAAGCTCGATAGCGGCACCACCATCCAGACGAACTTTGCGTGGTGATCCCTTGGGCGGCTGTAATGTCAGGGCAGAGACGTTCTTGGTTTTCACGTCTAGTTCAGTGCCAGCAAGCTTCGCCGTGACACGAGCCTCTTCCCAATGTTCTTTCAGTCCATCCACGGTCAGCCAATGCATGCGGTTGTAACTGAGCGTGAACGTGACAAACTGCAGACTGGCCGGAGCGTGGTCGATTCCTTTCACGGCCCATTCGGCCAGCTTGGCCTCGATCTCCTTCTTGGATTCGGGATGAATGCTGTGCGCGGTCTTGGGGCCGATGATATGCAGCAGCTTCATTCCTTCCCGTTCGAACGCGGCCGCCATGATATCGGCGGCCTGTTTCTGACTATCAATCTCGCCGCTGTAGGCGATCGTGGGTAGGTGAGCCAGATTGGCGGCATAGCCGGGGCAGTCATACATCTCCCAGAGCTTCTGTTCGTACCAAGCTGGTTTCAATGTTTCTTTCTGGAAGACCTTGAGGAAGTCGGGCGTCTCGGCAAACCCTGCTCCCGGGTTCGCGGCGAACCAGCGATCCGGGTAATGCACTGCGAACTGCCAGACAGCGGCTCCGCCCATCGAAAACCCGCGGACGGAGATCCGATCGGGGTCAATTCGATACTGCTGCTGAACGGACTCAAGTGCTTCGAACGAATCGACTTCGCCGGCAAACTTGTTGGCATTGCAGTACCGACCATACGGATGCAGCACGATGGTATCTGACGGATTGATCGCTCCGACGTTTTTGATGCGATCGTTGAGGAAGTTGAGTTCACTCAGGTTTTCACCCCGCCCGTGGAACCAGAAGTCCAGCCGGTGAGGCTTTGGAGCGGCGAAGTCGTATTCAGGCGGGATTACCAGCCCGATCGGCTGAACGGTCTTGTCGATCTTGGAGATGTAGCCCCGCACGACCAGACCCTTTTGCTGCGTCCAAGGTGCCTTTCCAGCGAGCAGTTCCTCGGCTCGCTGTTGCCCTTGCTTCAGCAGTATTTTTGCGACGGGAATCTCTTTCACGTCGAAGAACTCGCGGTACCGCAACGCCTGATCGACGGCGCGATGAAAGATCAGCACGTCTGGGAGCAGTTTCTGAGCAGTCGCATCCCCTATTTTGAGTTGCTCGATCTGTTCCGAAAGCGACTTGAGACCCTGTTCCAACTCCTGCCGATCGGCATCAGGAACGTCGACGCCGATCTTGGGGACGCGGCGTACCTTGTCCGGCTGATTGTCGGCCGGCCCATCCGCCAGAGCGGTCAGCAGGTGTCCGCCGACAAGCATCCAAGTACACAAATGCAATAAGAATGGCCGCTTAGACATCCTGCCGCCTCGTATCGGGTTCAAAAATCGGTCCGAAGTTGGAAGTTGCAACTTGAGAACAGACTGGGATTTACCCGCAAAAAATCAAGGCTGACGGTAAAAAGCGTCGATAATTTCAGCATAGGACTATTGACATGTGAGAGCTCTACGGCAAAAATCTGCTACGGAGTTGAGACTGAATCTCAAATTCAACTTCCGGCCTGCCTCGGTTGCTTCGACCAGTTGAGTGCCCGCCATGGACTTCGGTGTTCCACAAAGTCTGATTCAGAATCCGGTGCATGCCGAGTCGCATCGCGTCGTTTGTCACTGTCTAAACGTGACAGAACACGAGATTCGCGAAACGATCACCGAGAACGATCCGCAATCGATCCGCGGTGTCTCGCAAGCCTGTGGGGCTGGTGCCGGTTGCATGTCCTGCCACCGCCACATCCGCCGCATGCTCAATGAGCACGTTGTGCAGCGAAGAATGCAGATGGTCGGCGAATCCCACGCCACTGAGCCTGCCTGCGCAGGTCAGCCTTCTTGCGGTTCCTGATCGCCCCGACCGGCGCATCGACTCTGGGCTTCTGTGCTGTTCATCTCGGCCAAGCAGACATGGGGACACCCCATTTCTCCTTCGCCTCAACCTTTGCAGCTTTCGCAGTCCTGTGATAGGGAAAACAGTGCTCGGTGCTTGTCCCGTATATCTCGCCAAGGAAGTAGACATCCGATGGCGAAAACTGGCCGACATAGAGTCTGTCCGGTTGTGGTGGGGCCTTGCGATTGCCCTCGCTATCCAATAAGTGGAACGTCGGCGTGAACTCTACGGGGCGTGCAGTAGCGACCTCGATTTCGTTGCATGCTCGGTACTCGTCGAGGTATTCAAAGAAGGCCTCGTATGCCGCTTTGCTGCCGAGTTCCGCATGGAGCCATTCGAACCGCATGTTGACCGAAATATTGCTGACACGGCCGGTAAGCCACCGACTGAATTCCCAAACGGAAGGCTTACCGGGATCTTTATCTGAAAACTGCAAGCCTTGAAGGAATCCGAGGAAAATCGGAAAGGGATCCTTGAGGACCATGTTTCCGACAAATAGCGCTGGCCTTTTGCGAAACTCATCCAGCACGTCATAGATTGTCGTGGTTTTTATTTCTATGAGTGCTGATCCGCCGAACATTCAAGGTAACTTGTCCGCGATAGACAAAACGACTTTCGATGACATGCCAACACATTTTATTACTGCGCGATCTCAACTTCGCGAGCATATGTGTGCCCATATCGGTCACGGATGGTGCACCGACAACGCAACTTGGGATAGTCGGTGGTCTCAACTGAGACCGTGGCGTCCGTAACGTAGTCATGGCTCACCATAACTGAATCCAGGCAACTGTAAAACTTCGAGCGAAGCTCGGCGCTGACATGCCGAAAGACCGGTGTCTCCACGGATGAGGGATTAATCCTCTCTCGCAAGATATCGACGGTCACCGAGCCAAGTTTTGCCTCCGTCGCTCTACGCACAATGTGTTCGTAAACAAATCCTTTGCGAAACCACAAGAAATGGTGACCAAAGTTGTGCGCAACGGAATTGACGCGACCCACAGACATGATGCCGCCTAACGCGCTGTTGCCAGTCCTGATCACTCGACATGTCTGGTGTACAGTATTGCAGGCTCATGAGTCTTCCGACACCAAACGTGTGGAAAGGTTCACCTCCAGCTTCGTAGGTTATGCTTCAGCGGAACTTAACGATGAATCGAAGAGTTATGCTGAAGCATAACCTACGAAGCTGCGCCACAGCCGCCGCATCACATCATTGCTGATGCAATCAACCATACAGCGCTGCCGGTCGCCAGCCACAGCACGATCATCTGGAAGGCTCGCTGAGGAACCGTTTCCAGCAGCCACTTCCCGACCCACAGGCCAATCACCACCACCGGGATCAGACACGCATTCAATGTTAGTGAACCGACGTTGATCAGACCCAAGTGGATGCTGAACGGAACCTTGAAGACGTTTACCAGGAGGAACAGCCAAGCCATCGTATGGACGAACTGATGCTTCGGTAGTGACAAGATGATCAGATACGTCGAAGCGATCGGACCGGCGGCATTGGCCACCATGGTTGCAGTGCCCGTCATCAAGCCCGTGAACCACGCGAAGATCTTGGAGTGTGGTAGCGCGGCGTCGAACCCGGGAAATCGTTGCCGTACGACTTGCAGCACCAACATCGTCAACACAATGCTGCCGATGATCGGTCGAAACGCCACATCCGGAATGACCATCAGCAGGCCCCAGCCGACAAAGATCCCCACGCAGATCGGCCATGCCAGTCGACGGATCTGACTCCATTGCACGTGCTCGCGAAATGTTGACGCCGCCAGGATGTCGGCAAAGATCAGCAGCGGCAGCACGATCCCGCTGGAACTGCGGCCTGGCACCGCGGTCGCCATGAATGTCACTCCCAGCAGTCCGACCCCCGCCAGCCCCGCTTTCGATACTCCGGCACAGAACGCCGCAATGATCATCAGCGTCCACTGCATCACAGAAAAGTCGGGCATGGAAGGATTGTCGGGAAAGAAAAAGTGACGAGAGGAAAGTAACGAGTCACTCGAATCGCAGCCGACTTCAATCCGGCGTGCCTATCGAGGCTTCGCGCGGAAGTCTGACGGATCGTTGCTCACATTTCCATCGCGGACGCATCCGGCGACGCGGCGAGCATTACTATCGACACGCCGGGTGAGCCGCGCTGCGTTAGCACGCGGACTCTTCACTGTGGAGTGATTGCGGCAATGGTCGGTCCAGTCGGCACTGAGAAAATCGGTGGCGCGATCTGGGTTTCATGGTCTTGTGTTAATCGGTCCGCGTGCTGACGCAGCCTGTTGATTTGAATCGAGTTATTCGCTCGGGGTGCCACGGTTTTGGAGTCTTCGACAAGGCCGTGTCTTATCTAGGAATACAGAAAAGCGCACGACCTTGTCGAAGACTCCAAGATCGTGGCACCCAACACTTGCGTGGTTGTCACAGTTGCTAGTTCATTGGGTCCGCGTGCTGACGCAGCGCGGCTCACCGAGGACTATTGGGCGGGCGACAGTTTGAATTCACCCGGCGAGATTACAGCGCACTCAGGACGGTGCCGTCGATCGCTTTGCCGGTTGAGTTGGCGATGATCTGGCCTGTCAATGTGCTGTAGATCCAGCCGACCTTCACCGTGCCGTGCATCGCAGTCGCGTCGACATCGGACGTGCTGATCGCGGTCGACTTCACCAGGAGGCCGCTTCCGCCATTGTAGGGGTTCGTCGGCAACTGACCCATCAAGTAGGGACCGAAGGGATACCCAGCCGTCCCCACGCGAGCCGTGTTGCCGCCGGCGTCGCTGGCCAGGGTCAACTGATTGATCACGTTGTCGGCGGTTCCACTGGGAAACGCACCGTCATGCTGGAATCGGAATACCTGAAGCTGCGATCGCAATTGAGTCAAATCGGCGCGTAGGGCGGATTCATTGGCGTTGGCACTCGATTCCGTGAATTGAGGCAGCACGGTGGCCGCCAGGATTCCCAGGATCACAATCACAATCAACACTTCAATCAGCGAAAAGCCGCGACGACGAATTCTGTAGTTGAGATGTTGCATGACCGACCCCTGGCGAACGGGTTTAGGTGAGCCATTGGCGTGTGAAACCAGCATGGCAAGAGACCGATTCAAGAGACAAAGCGAACTCAGAATGAAGGCCGTCGAAATTTTCCCGACGAGCTAAACTTAGGTCAGTGGCCACTCTTGTCAAATAGAACCACTGTGGTGACCTCTACTTAGACAGATCACCCGCTGTTCGAAAACGAGTCAACTGCCGAGATATCGCGCATACAGGCTGCGGGCGACCGAAATTTCCTCCGTTCCCTGCACGATTGCTCGTCCATCGCGGAAAATGGTCAATTGCAGATCCGATTCCGCGGGTCTGAATCGAAGCAAGAAAGCGTTCCTGACGACTGTGCCGAGTGGCGCGAGACCAGCCGCCAACTCCTCTAATGACAACTGAGCCGGTTCCGCGGGCGAGACCTGTACCGAATTCCTGCCGCACAAGATCGTCGAATGCGATGCCTGGCTTCCCAGCAACCAGTCTCGGCGACGTTGCGATCCACACGCCGGGCACTCGCCACGCTCGTGCAGACCACTCAAGTTCATCTGACGCAGCGTCCCTTCCCAGACATCGACGATCGTTAACTGCGGCGAGACCAGATGACGCTGCCCGGACAAGATTTTCAGGGCCGTCGCCGCCTGCAAGGCGGTCACCATATGGACGGCGGGCCCGATCACTCCGGCGGTATCGCACGTTTCCGTCGTCCCGGGATCAGGCGGCGATTCAATCACGCAACGCAAACAGGCGGACTCATTCGGAAAGATCGCCATCGTCTGGCCGTGGCTGCCCACCACTCCCGCATAGACCCAGGGAATTCCCAACTCCAGCGACACGTCATTGATCAGGAATCGCGTCTCGAAGTTATCCGTTCCATCCAGGATCAGATCCATTCCCTCGGCATAGCCGCGAATGTTCCGCCAGTCGACATCGGCAACATGCGGTTCGATTTGGATCTGTGAATTGATCCGCGACAACTTCGTCGCGGCCACGATGGCCTTTGGCAGGTGCTCGGCAACGTCCTGTTCGTCGAACAGTACTTGCCGCTGCAGATTCGTGAGGTCAACAAAGTCGCGATCCACAATCCGCAAAAAACCGACTCCGGCGCGAGCCAGCGTATCCGCTACCACGGTCCCCAGCGCACCGCAGCCGCACAGCAACACCTTCGCATTACCAAGCTGTTGCTGCCCTGCAGCGCCGATCCCCGCAAAGCGGATCTGGCGGCTGTATCGATTGTCGACGGATGATTCAGAGGTCATTGATAGTACGATTCAGGGATCACTGATTTGGGTGCCACGGTTTTGGAGCATAGGTATCTACACAACTCATCCTGATCGATGAAGGTGCGGTAGGGCGGTCTTTGCGAGTTGGCGAAGTTCGTTCGGTGAGTGATGTTCCAGAAGTTCGAGCATCGGGATCAGGAGGTGGAGGCCGGCGATGAGGGCCGAGGTCGTGATCGGACGATGACGTTTCATCTGACGACCGCTCAGTTTCACCAGAAACTGCTGGCATTCCTTCGATTCCGGCGTTTCCTGAGCCTGCAACTGCCAAGCCGACACACAGACCATGGAAGCGATCAGCAGACGTTTGGCGATGGCCGTGGCAGATTCCTGTTGCCACGATTCCAACTGCTGGCCACCACTTTTGAGCAACTTGTGATAGGACTCGATTCTCCAACGCCAGTAGTACCAGTCCGCAATGGTGGCATCCGAGACGTCGTCCCCCACGTTGGTCAGCAGATACCACTCTGCCAGCACCTGGGAATCAGCATCCACGATCCGGCTGATCACCAGTCGCAGTTTCAGGGGACCACTGACTTTAATACGTCCAGCCTCTGTTCGTTTACGACCAGGATTGGTCAATCGAATGTCGGCTCCGGCAATCTGGCGAATCCCCGTCGCACCCCGAATCGGAACGGTTCCCGCTTCCCGAAACAGTTGTCGATCCTGCCACGTTTGCGCCAGATCGGGCAGCGGGAACGATTCGTCGTCCCAGGTCACATGGCGCGTGAAGTCACCCCGGACCAGAAACAATTCCTTCTCCACAGACCAACTGCGAAAATCGATCTGAGAATCGGCTTCCGAATCGATCACATGCACGATCTGACGAGGGACTTCCCACTTTCTGGCGGCCCTCATGGTCGGCAGGATCTGCTCCAAGTGATGCACTCGTTTCAAGCGAGTTTGTCGTCGTGTCGTGTCGACGCCACGAGCCGACAGCAGGTTCAGTTCCATCGGGGCCAGCGGATTCCCCTGGGCCGCATCGACCAGGAGTGCCGTGTACATCTCGTATCCCACATCGTCCTCGTGCGACAACTGCGTCTGGTCCGCTTTGGAGGCGTGACCCTTGTACGACAGCTTCGACCAATCATGAACCAGCAAGACATGGGGAGAGGAACTCTCCTGAGCGCCCTGACAACCCAACGTACGCAAGGGCACGACCAGTTGAGGCAAAGTCACGTTGGGGTTCGCCAGAAAACGCCACAACGCTTGTGTCGTCGCAAAGCTCTGGCAAATCCCAGGTAACGCCCGCGGGCCGGGTGCCAATTGCTGAGGAGAATTCATGTGAACTTGCACCAACTGCCAATACCGACTCTGCAGCCGTGCATCCATGCCCGGAATTTTGATTGCATCCGGACGCTTATACCATCTCCACCGAAGATGTGTAGATACCTATG
>JAQGHU010000087.1 GCA_028291515.1 Schlesneria sp. | reverse complement strand
TTATGGGCCTAATTCCAGGGCCGAAGGGCCCTGGCTGGGCAAAGTTCCGGCCCCTTGGGCCTGATGACAATGAACCGACCGACGATCATTCCGATTGCCTCTGGGGTGAGATGTGTAGATACCTATGCTCCAAAACCGTGGCACCCGCGTTCACGATTCCGGTGAGCAGAATCACGCCCGTTGATTAGTGTAGCAGGATCTGTAAGGAGTTATCGCTCGTGCGACAACTCGCCGCCTTCAATTGGGTGAGTTCGATCTTCTCAGAATCGTCTCGTTCTACTACAGTCGCCGCGTGCCAGAGTCTTGATTCTTGCCTCTCAATCACGAGGGGTGTGCCACTGCGTTGGCCGCTTCGGACAATCAAGTACCGATGCCACTGATCGAGACGGTCACAAGGACGTGATGCCATGTTCCATGCCCTGGTGCTGATCAACTTGCTCTGCTTCGATGGTCACCAAGCCCAAATGATTGGGGCTCCACTAGCGAACGTTATCACTCCACCACGGCATTGCGCGACCGCCACAGACCCACAGGTCGCAACGGTTCGGACCCTCATGAGTCGTTGGGAAGCGGTCGCCACACGCAACACCGTGCCCTGGCGGGCCGAGCGTGAGATTCTGCGATTTCATGTGACCAGTCACTTCAACGGACACGCTGCCACTGCGATGGGGACGTTTCTCGGACAGATCGATGCTCGCCAACTACGCGAATCGCACGATTGGCAAATCGTCGAAACCGCGAACTGGGAAACCTGTCTAGAAGCAATCCCCAAGGATGAAACAGAACGCTTGTTCTATGGATCGATCCGTGTCTGGTTGAATACGGCGAGCGCACAACTCGTCCGTATGCAGGCCTTCGATCGTCATGGCGAACCGACCGCACACTGGTCGGCTCCCGAGACCAACGATCTCGCCGCCGTGCTTCCCGGCGTACTGGGCGATGACGGGATTCCGCCGACGCCCCCCGTCGACAAATTCGGTCGCCCAATCAGACAAGTCGTGCAGAATGAAAAAGAACGCGGATCTCACCAGGGAGTTCCCGTCCTATTTCGACCGATGCCCGCCGTTAAGAACAAGCGAATCCTGCTGGCATCAGCTCGCCTTAATGGCACCCCGCCGTATGCCGATCACGCCGATTTAGAAGGCCCGCCGGACGACCCACGCGGCGAGAGACACGATGCCGTGACTGGCGGATCAGCCAAAGGCGTACTCAACACGCCAGATGCAATCGATGCGATCCTGAAGAACTGGCAAACCGCGTCCATGCTCAATTCCAATACGAAGGTGCAATTCAATCGCACCGTCTACAACCTGGCCTCCGAAGAAGAACTGACTTCGAATGCCGAGCTCACCTACGACGCTCGCGGCAAGGTGAAGCTGGTGATTCGTCATGGCGATTTCAATCGACGGCAGACCCCGACCGGCAAACGAATCGGGAAGTCAGGTCAGCCATTTACCATCAATCATGACCGTGCCTGTTCGTTCATCTCTACGAAGCATGAGATCATTCAGACGGACGATGACGACAAGTCCTATCAGATCATAGCCTCGCTAGAAATGGGAGGAGTTCCTCTCGTCGAGTTTCAATTGCTCAGCCGCTACTGGCTGCCATTTCTGCTCGATATCCAGCCAGCGGAACTAGTGCGCGACTGGTCGTTTTCCCAGCGCGGCAGCACCGGTAAGTCGGTCATTCTCGTCGCGACCCCGCGCACTGAGACCTGCAAAAGCTTCCTGGCAGAGTGCTGGATCGTGATTGATGCCACCACGTGGCAGACGTCGGCCGTCAAATACTTCGATGCGGATGGGACAACCGAAACGGTTTACAAAGTCGACCACCGAAGTACCAACACGCGATCTCTCAAGAATGATTTTGAAATCGACCTGAAAAACTATCGGTTGATCATCACAGACTCATGGGACTTCACCCCGCCGCAGCCGAAACGTTGAGAGGCAGCGCTACGGCGACGGGATCGAGTTGCTACGCTCTAAAACTCGCCGATCACCTCGCCGTCGCTGGGATCACTCAGCCGACGAACGATTTGAATATCGATGTTTTCCGAAACGAATTTCACAGAGCCATCGCACAACAGGGCGTGGCAACCGCCCGTGTGCAGGCTGAACGGCTCGCCAAACGGTCCGCAATTCACTTGCGTGTAAGGACAGGCCGTTGCTCCTGCGGGGTTTTTGTTGTTGTTGATCGCCGTGAAAGTGCCCAACGGCGGACCTGTGACCCCATTTCCGTTGTCACCGTCAATCCATCGGCCAGGGCACGTATTACCCCCGTTCGGTCCGGTACACACCGGACCAGTTCCTGTTCCCTTGGTGATCATGCCGGCCTGAGTAATTGTTCCTCCCGGAATTGCGGAGGTGGTGATCGAGACCGCGCCGTTCAATCCGCCGGAGACGCGTCCCGAATCTTCGAAAATCGCAATTGTGTTGCTCGTCCCGTCAGTCACGAAAGAGATCGGATGGCCAAACGTTCCCAACGCACCTTCCTTCTTGGGGCCGGGCGACTGAGTCAGGGTTGGCAGTGTGGTATAGGCCACGGGCATATAGTCCACCAATCCGAAGCCGACCGGGTCTGGCTGAGTCACTCCGTTGCTGGGACACAAGAACGCGGTGATCTTCGTCTTCCCTGCGAGAATCGTAGACGCATCGTCCGTGTAGTGAACGCCAAAGTTCATCTGTTGATAGACCGGCGTTTGATCGATGTACGGCAGAATCAACGAAAACGTGGACGCTGTGAAGAAGACCGTGGGCAACGATGCAACCGATTGCACGGGGCCTTTCCCCGCAGAGGGGAACACGCGATTCGTCGATTCGTAATTGTGCAGCCCCAGCCCCATTTGCTTCAGGTTGTTCTTGCATTGAGTTCGACGCGCCGCCTCACGCGCCTGCTGAACCGCAGGCAGCAGCAGAGCGATCAGCACGGCGATGATCGCGATCACGACCAGCAATTCGATCAGCGTGAAACCTCGTCGTCGACCGGAAGCGTTCTGCATAGGGCACGGAGCTTTCAACCTGAATTTCGAAAGAGTAATGCGGCGTGACCTCGTCGCCGCCGTGAGTGACGCGCGAGGATAGGTGAACGGCGGCAACAACACCAATTTCGTTCTCGTAAGGCTTTCCATAACGCAAGGGTTGTTGTGGAAGAACCTTCGGATCACCCACTATCGCACCGAATATAGACCCGATATCAGCAACATTGTTACGATATTGAGAGGTCTTACACGCAGCATTCGGGCACCGCTCATGTTTGGATGTCGACAACATCTGATTTCATTACGAGCACGAATGATCTGCAGTTCATGCCGTCCCGTTGTGGCCACCAAATGCAAAACGGCCCGCGTTCTCATGGGAACGCGGGCTCGCAAGATGATCGAGAACGATGGCCGCCGACTCGAATATCAGGTGACGGCGAAAGTGGTCAAGACCCGGTCAGGCCATATTTTTCCATCCACTTCTGGAAGGTTGACAGATCCTGGAACTCGATCGACTTGTCGAACTGATCGGCCGAGAGCGGTGATTCGGCGTTGGGGACCACGACCTTCAGGCCGGTGTCGTAGATGTCTCCACCCGGTTCACCGTGCTTGGGCAGCATGCTGCTGATGGTCTCTTTGTCGTCCTTCACCAGTGCTTGCAGCAGGCGGACACCTTGATAGCCCATGTCGAACGGGTTCTGCACGACCATGGCGTCGATCTGGCTGTCTTTCATCGCGGTGATCGCGTCGGGTTCGGCATCGAACACGACCACAGTGAAATCCTTGCGGCGGTCGAGTTCGCGGACGACGTCGACGATCGCCGGGGCGTTGTACGACCAGATGCCGACCAGGACCTTCAGTCCTTCATGATTACGAATTGCATTGCGGACATTATCGCGAGCGGCCGCTTTGTCGGTGCCGTCGGCCATCTTGTCTTTAATCGCGAATTTGTCGCCCGCCCCTTCTGCGAATCCATCGATTCGTTCGATCGCGTTTTGAGCCCCCGTCCGTCCCACGAACGTGACATAGTCGCCGCCTTCCGCTCGCAGGCCCTTCGCGCATTTACCAAGGACCTGGCCCCCGGTGCGATTGTCGGTGCCGATGAAGGCGAAGCGGGAATCGGCGAATTCTTTGCGATTCAGATCCGAATCGATCGTCAGAACTTTGATTCCCTTCTTTTGCAGGGCTCGCAATTCGTCTGCGACCGCGACGTTATCCGCGTCGATCGCAGAGACGCCGACACCGGCAATGTCGCTTTGTGTGCCGTATTGCTGCAGCTTTTGCAACTGACCTTGAGGCGTTCCGTCATTGACGTCGAGGACGGCCTTCAGTCCGCTGTCAGACAGCTTGAGTTCGCTGTTGGCGGCCATCAAACCGGCTCGGCAGGCATCCCAATAGGGCGAATCCCCGTTCGTCAAGATCACGAGACGTTTCTCACCACTCCCCTTCATCGTGTCCCCCGGCTTGGCGGACGACGAGTTGGACGGGGATTTCGGCACGCTGGCATCGCAGCCGAAGATGCCGACAGCGAACAAGCTAAACAGCCACAGCACTGACTGACGTTGTGACAATCTCATCGTGGAAACCTCAGAAGTAGAAGTGAATCGGAAGGAGTTGGGCACACGATACAGGTCGTGCGCGAGACGGGTCAAGCGGTGACGCGGCCTCGGTTGAGGCCTGCTTTTTTCTCTTTTGTTACTAGAGTGTAATGATAAAGAAGCTAGCTACTAGCCAATTCGGCAACATCGTATCCAGCCTTATGGTAAGAGTGTTGCCGATGATGGGAGCCTTGTTTTGGACAGGTGACCTCAGATTTCTGCGAAATCGTAAGCTTTTGGCCCAATTTGGATCCCGCGGCCCGTGATGAATGCTTCCCACTGAATTCTCTGACAGAGTCTTAGCAAGAATTTCAGTTGGCATAGGCGATGCTATTGGCGAGCCGCGTGCGTTACTTCGCGGCCTCCTCGGGGCTGCGACTCTTTCCTTCCATGGGCTAGGGTGAGGTGAGATGCTTCGATACTCGACAAAGGCGCTGATGTTGTTGCCGTTCGTCGCGGCTGGATGGTGTGAGGGGTCGGCTGTTGCAGACGGACCCCCGAAGTTTATGACTGGCAAGTCAGTCATTCGTCAGGCCAAGCAGGCCGCTGCGGCAGTCCCCTCTAGCGATCAAGAATTGCAGGCTGCCCCGGATCCCAATGCAAGCCTGTTGGAAAATCAGCAGGAAATGACGCGACTGCAGACCGAGAAGCTTCGCAATGAAGTCAGTCACTCGATCGAGTCGGCCCGGGAAAGCGATGATCCCGCATTCGGACTCGCGGCGTTGAAGCAGTCACTCGGGTCAGTCAGGGCTGCGATCGATATTGCTCCCGAAGATCGACTGCGCATGCAAAAGCAGTTGGAGAGCACTATTCAGCAGCAAGAGGTCAAACAAGATCAACTGCAACAGCAGTTGACTCGAGCGCTGGAACGCCGTGCTCAGCAGGAAGCTCAGGCCCGGCTGTCGGAACAGGCGATGCTCGATGAAGAACGATTGGAGAACCTGATCGACCGAGTCCGATCGTTGATGCAGGAAGGTCGTCACGGTCGTGACGATGCTTATGCGGAAGCGCAACTCGTCGCCGATGTCGCGATCGATATGCGACCTGGAGAAGGAGCGTCTACCGCAGCTCGCTTCGATGCGGAGTCCGCTCATCAGCTCACTCGAGCGTACCGCCTGCGTGCTCGACGCGCCGACGAACTGCTCGAGACACTGTACCAGGTCGAAGTGTCTCACATTCCCTTCCCCGACGAACCGCCGTTACGGTTCCCTCCGGCTTCAGTCTGGAAGGCTCTTTCCGAACGTCGCAAACAACATGCGACGGTCGATCTGAAGAAAAGCACGCCGAATGAAAAACGCATTCAGAGATCATTGGCCGAGACGACTGAAGTTTCGTTTACGGATAACCCACTCGAAGAGGCGTTGAACTATCTGGAGGATCTGCACCATATCGAAATCTGGTTGGATAAGCAGGCCTTGCAGGACGAAGGTGTCGCCACCGATCAACAGATCACCTTGGTGATGACCGGTATTTCGCTGCGCAGCGCCTTGCGGCTGATGCTGGAACCCCTCGGTCTGACTTACATCATCGAAGACGAAGTGATGAAGATCACGACGCAGGCCAAGGCCGACGAAAAGATGTCGGCTCGAGTCTATCCGGTCGCGGATCTTGTCATTCCGATTCGGACTCCTCAAGCACCCATGATGGGGGGCATGGGTGGTGGAATGGGCGGAGGGATGGGTGGCGGCATGGGGATGGGAGGCGGCATGGGAGGCATGGGAATGGGTGGCATGGGCGGAGGCATGGGGATGTTCAGTGTCCCGGCCGAAAAGATCAAATGATCGAAGCCGGCCGCCCATATGGAGCGAAAGGTGAATCGTCGTTGACCTGAGAAGCCAAGGGGAGTCCGCGCGGCATTGGCAGTGCGGACGCTCCTTCTCTGTTGTGGCTTTGACCCGGCCTAAACAACAGCGATCCGGTGTTGCATCGCCTGTTGCAAAAGTCGCAGGCGATGCGTGGTTGGGGCTTCCCGCACGCCAAACGCTCTCATGGCGAAACGGCACCACACGTGGTACAAATCCTCGTGTGTCGGCACAATCGTCTTGGGAACTGCGCCATGGGTCTGTTCAGCACAAAAGACTGGAACGTGATCGCGATCATTTTTGAGCGTCGCGAGATGTACCGCGTGAACGGCCAACGCTGCAAAGGTGGCGAAGCGACCAAAGTTCGCGATAATGTGAAAAACTTCGAGCGAACGATCTTCTGGGCGGTCTACGATCAGAAGCGAGCTTTCCTGGAAGGTGCTTCCGGTCCTGGCGAAAAGATGGTAACGACTGAGATCGTCCAGCGACTGAAGAAAGAACTGCCGACGAACCCCACTGTCATCCAGATCCTGGGGTTATTGGAACGAGCTGAATTGCCGAAGGCCGCCAAGCCGCTGTTGTGGACGGGTTACCCCAAGTCCGAACAGTTGCCGATGGAAGAATGATGCGACCGCGAATCGGTTGCTGACCTGATAAATCCGAACGAGTTTTTCAACGGGAACGAATTAGTGAATCGACCGAGTCATGCCCCGCAGGCCTTGCCCGAACCGAGTGCTAAACTTGCTGAAGGCTGGCATTGCCTGCACCTGTACTATCGCATCGATCAAGCCGCGCTGAACAAGTTGGATCCGAAGCAGTTGGCAGAAGGACGCGAAATCGTCGCTCATCTGCTCGATCCTGCGCGTCCGGGTGCCCCGGTTCGACTGCAGACATCAGTCGTGTCGGGTCATAAAGCGGACCTCGGCCTGATGATCATGGATCCGGATCCCCTGCTGATCGACGGCGTGCGACAAGGACTGCGAGGAAGCCCGCTGGGTGCCGCTCTGCAACCGGTCTACTCGTTCGTTTCGATCACCGAAATCTCCGAGTACGTTCCCACGATCGAACAGTATTCCGAGCGATTGCGGCTGGAAGGGGTGTCGCCCGACGATCCGGCTTATGCGGCGAAGGTCAACGCCTATAGCCAACGCTTGCCGATGATGAATCGGCAGCGCCTGTGCCCCGATTTTCCAGCGTGGCCAGTCACCTGTTTCTATCCGATGAATAAGGCGCGCCATCCAATCGCGAACTGGTTCACCGAACCGTTCAGCGTCCGATCATCATTGATGGCCGAACATGCGACCAGTGGAATCAAGTTTGCCGGTCGCGTCTCGCAGCTGATCACTGCATCAACCGGTCTGGACGATTGGGAATGGGGCGTCACGCTGTGGGGCCGCAATCCAGAGTCCATCAAGGACATCGTTTACACGATGCGGTTCGATACGGCATCCGCGAAGTACGCCGAATTCGGCCCGTTCTACGTCAGCTATCCGATGTCGCCCGTCGAAGCGCTCGAACATCTGCAGGTGTGACCAGAACTTGGGAGGGCGAGGCTCCTGCCGAGCCGTGATTGTTGATGGACGCACAATAACTGCGCGTGTCGGCAGGAGCCTCGCCCTCCCATCATCCTCTGCGTCAGATGCTGAAGTCGGTCGTGCGGCCGAGCAATCGATCGATCAACTCTTGAGGCAGATCAATCGCCAGCGACGTGCCGCCGTCCATGTCGGTGGGATTAATCCCGCAATAGACCGACCACGGACCCAGATGCCGCCACCGACCGGCTCGCTTCGGTTCACCCGGCAGGACGGGGGTCGTGCAGCGATTGCAACTGATTGTCGAGAACCCTTGATAGTGTAGCGGGTTCACAATCACCTTGTGGTCAGCGATGTAGCGTTCCATTTCTTCGTCGCCGAAGTTGGCCAGCGGATTGACGCGAATGCAATTCATCGCGGGATCGACTGACAGGATCTGGAACCGGCTGCGAGCTCCCCCTTCCGCGCGGCGCAGACTGCCGACCAGGCAATCGAAGCGGCCACGCGCTTCATGCAGTGGAGCGGACTTGCGCATCTCGCAGCATTCCTTCTGTCCTTCGGGAGTCAGGTACAGAATGCCATACTTCGCGGTCTGCTCTTCCATCGTCAACTTGGGAGTCAACGTGATGACATCGAGTTTGTAATCGTGAGCGATCCGGTCGCGCGTTTCGATCGTCTCGGGGAAGTTAACGCCGGTATCAACAAATAGCACCGGGATGTTGACCTGCAACCGGCTGAGCATATGGCAGACAACGCTTCCCGCCATCTGCATGGCCGACAAGACCGCGACGCGTTTCCCAAAAATCGCTCCTGCCCACTGCAGCAGTTCGTCCGGCGTGCGTCCTTCAAATGTCTTGTTCAGTTCCGACAAATCGGCTTGCGTAAAGCGGGCCATGCGAATTCCAACTCTTGTATGCAGTGTCCTTTGAGGCAACCGACTGTAGCAGACAGTTCAGACTGGCTGCAACATCAGGCCGCGAACCGTAATTTCTCATCAAAACAAGGCACAATTCAATATCAACGCTGATCGATGTGCGCGCCGGACAGGGCCTTTATTGGGTGATGCCAGCCGCTTTGACAATGAAATCAACGACCGGCGTTCGGTCTTTCGGTGCCAGCGGGAAATGTCCGTTGCCAGGCTGTTCGATGACCGTTATCGGTCGGTTCAGTTCTTTGTATCGCTTTTCGGCCACTTTCGATTGAGTCTCGAACGAGGGATCGGCGGTACCGCAGACGTGAAGGATGGGAACGCCCGCTTTGGCCAAGGGGGCCAGATGATCGAGTGGTTGTTCTTTCGTCATGTGACTGTGCAGGATCGGGTTTTCGGCATAGATACAACTGACCTTGTCGGGGTTCGCGATCGCCCAGGCGTAGGCATCGCCCGCTGCTCCTCCGGAACCTTCCAGAACTGGTTTTGCTGAGAAGCCGTGATCGACCAAGTATTTGTAGACCGTATTCCATTGATCCAGCAGCGGGCCATCGGTGTCGGTCGGTACGGGACCGACCACGATGTGAAATCCTTTCGCGAGCAGATCGATGTCAACAAGGGCATCTCGTGTGACGAAGTCGGGGCGATAGACCCAAGGCGTCCCAGATGCGGCCTTGGCCGGAGCGATTACCGAGACCGCACCGCGAATTCCATCGACGCGGAATTCGTAGCGATCGTAGGAACCCGAAAACCACGGGCCGCGACACGAGATGTACTGTCCCTCTTTGGGAAAGTGCCGGTAGATGTTTTCCGTGCTGTAGAACGACGCGCGAGTGAACTTGGAGCCAGCGAACTTGGGAGCCGTCCCGCGAGCGGGCTGCAAGCTGCCCTCGACAAATTCCGCGATGATCGACGGATCGCGCAGGCTGTGGGGGTGGTGAGCAGCCCCATCTTTGATCATTACGGAAACACGACCACCAAGTTGCTGATACAAGCTCTCGAATGGCAACGTGTGATTGCCCAGAATCGGATCGAGGCTGCCGCAGATGTCTAGCACCGGAATGTCGTGCTCAACCATTGCACCCAGCTTCATCAGGCTCTCGCGGCTGATCGCGGGATTATCGACGTACAGGCAAGATACCTTATCAGGATTGGTTGTCGCCCACGTGAAGGCGTTGCGACCACCGCGACTCATCCCGACGAACGACGGCTTCTTCGAGAGGCCATAATTCTGAGTTAGGAAGTCGTACCACGCTTCCCACGATTTGCCCGTGTCGGAAAAGACGTAGCCAATGTGAAAGCCTCGCTTCAACAGTTCGACTTCGGCTTGCGGTTCATGATTGAAGTAATAGCCCTGCCAGGACCACGGCTTTCCTTCGGCCGCTTGCTTGGGAACGACGACGACGCAACGCAGCTTCCCTTTCACCTGGCCATTGATCCCGTCTCGCTCGTCCGGTCCAGCTTTGTGAGGTTCGATCGCGAACGTCGCTTCATCCATCAGGAAATCGTAGCGATCAAAACCATGCCAGGAAGTCTTTTCTCCCGAGAACGCCTCTGTGGACTTCTCGGAGAGCCCACTCAAGGGATGATCGACCACCGCCTGCCAGGCGATTTCCTGCAACGTGAGATTCAGCTTGTCGTCCCACTGCGGATGACTTCCTCTTTTGAGCACGGCCGGTATCGGCAGGCCAACTGGCGACCGACGATAGACGACGGCAAAGTGAACATAGCTGACCAACGCTTCGACCGTGTGTTGTGGGTGGCCAAGCTTATCGGTGAACAACTCCGCCTGATCCTTGATCCCTGGCACTTTGCCCGCCATCACTTTTTCTCGCAGGGCGACGACGGCTTGACCGGCCGGCGCAACAAACACGACTTGCTTGCCCAGTTGACTGTTCAGCTTGCGGACGTATTCGTCCATCGATTTGAAGTATGGACGATGCAGATCCTGCAGCTTCTGCGATGTGGCAGCATTGAAGTCCACCGAATCGTGACTTCCCTGAAACGGCCATTCGAACTTATCGAAGGGGATCCAGAACTCTTGCAAACTGACGCGGAAGTTGGAGTTATGCTCCAGTCCCAGTCGGGCGAATTTTTCAATCCCCTCGTCTGGCTCAAGCATGCATGCCAACGTCAGGACATCGACCTTCCCTTCGCGCAAGGCCGTTTTCGCCTGATTCTTATCGTTGGGTACGTCCCAATGCTGAATCGCTCGCGAGCCGCCAATCTTCGATTCGGCGACGATTTCATGTCCTTCGATTCCGGCCCCATGAGCCATATCTTTCAGGATGGGAGCCACGAACCAAGCATGAAAGCTGTTCCCGCAGGTCAGTACTCGCTGCCCGGACTCGATCGCCCCAGCAGTCGCTTTCGCGTCGGCTATGGGTGGTTGATCTGCGGCTGATGCGAGGTAGCAGGCTACCAACATTATGGTGAAAACAAACGGACGATGTATCCAAGAGTTGTGCATGTCCATCAACTTCCGTGAGTAAGCTTTGATCGTGGCGGCGAATCTTCGTCCGAAGTGATAGCCGAATGATACGTCGACAACTTGATACTTCGCAAACTGAGCGAGGTGAAGCACGAAGTATTTGTCGTTGCAAGAACAACAGGCCGCAATCTCATGGAGTTGAGACTGCGGCCTGTTGATGCGGTGCTACATGAACGTGATTGATCGATCTCTATCCAACCAACTCAGTAATGGGCTGGCCTTCGCTGAGGACCGGCATCGGTCGGCGGCCGTTGTCGTAGAAGACGTGTTGATGATCGATTCCCAGCGTGTGATACATCGTGGAGAGAACGCAGCCGGGCGTATAGGGCTTGCTCGTGGGGTATTCGGCCTTGGAGTCTGTGGTACCGATTGCCTGGCCCATCTTCAGTCCGCCGCCCGCGAATAGAACGCTCATTGCACCTGGCCAGTGGTCGCGGCCTGCTTGCGGATTGATGCGTGGCGTACGTCCGAACTCACCCATCGCCATCACCAGAACTTCTTCCTGAAGTCCGCGAACGAACAAGTCGTCAACGAGGGCGGCGACAGCTCGGTCGAATTGTGGCAGCAGTCGGTTCTTCTGTTCGGCAAAGTTGTTGGCGTGAGTGTCCCAACCGCCACCCGCTTGCACGGTGATATAGGTCACGCCCGACTCGACCAGGCGGCGAGCCAGCAGGCAGCTTTGACCGAGATCGTTGCGGCCATACTTCTCACGCAGCTTGGGGTCTTCCTTGTGGATATCGAACGCTCGCAGTGCCTTTTCGTTCGTCACCATCTCGAAGGCATCGTGATAGAACTTGTCGAGTCCCGCGATGTCGCCCTTGGTGTCGATGTCGCGGCGAATCGTGTCGACCTGACCAAGCAACTGCTGGCGACGTTCAAGGCGGTTCAAAGTCAGGTTGCCGGGCAACTTCATGTTGCGAACCTGGAAGCCTTGCGAATTCGGATCGCTGTCCGGTGAGAACGGGTTGTACGACGCACCCAGGTAAGCCGCTTTGCCAAGGTCGAGGCGATTGGGAACGTTGCAGTAAGCGGGCATCCCGGGTTCGTTCGGTCCACGCAATGCCGCGACAATGGATCCGCACGACGGATAGATGTTATCGTTCACTTCAATCGTTGGCTGATAACCGGTCAGCATCCACTGAGCACCCATGCCGTGTCCGGCGTTAGTGTGGAACGCAGAGCGAACGACCGAGAACTTGTCGAACATCGCGGCCTGCAATGGCAGATGCTCGCTGATCTCGATGCCAGAGACATTGGTCGGAATCGGCTTGAATTCGCCCCGATATTCGGCGGGAGCGGTCGGCTTCAAGTCGTACATATCGAGGTGGCTGGGACCGCCCGCTTGCCAGACCAGGATCACTGCTTTGCGCTTGGCGGATGTCCCCGCTTCTTTCGCGACTGCTTCGCTGCGCAGCAGATTGGGCAACGTCAGGCCGCCGACGGCCAGTCCGCCGACTCGCAGGAAGTTCCGTCGCGAAACACCATCGCAGCTACGATTGGTGGAACCAAGGATGTCGAACATGATCTAACTCCGCTTCGAGCGAGCGTGGATTTTCAATCAGTGAGTAAACAGGAATTCGCGAGAATTCAGCAGCGACCACAACAAGTCTTCCACAGCCTTCCGCGGCTCGGTATCGACGCCGATGTAGTTGGCCGAGTTGAAGATTTCCGCTGGTGTGGGGTATCGAGAAAACGCAGCAAGGTATAGCTCTTCAATCATTTGAGGGGTAGACCGTTTCGCTTCGAACATCTTGGCGATGCGAGCATTGCCGTTCTGCAGCTTCTGTTCGACTTCGTCCGAGTTCGACAGCAACAGCACTTGCGATAGCGTGGCACTGGTCGATCGTTCGCACTCGCACCCGCTGACTCGCTTGGGGCGATCGAACGTATCCAGGAAGTACGAGCCAAATCGCTCATGCGGCAGATCGATCGCGCGAGAATTTGCACTCATATTGCCGAAGTTGGTCTTGAATCCGGTCGCTTGTTCGACGGCATCATGAGCGACTTCGGCAGGCAATCGGCGACCGTAAAATCGAGCGAAGTTCTGGACGTCGCTACGGTTGTCGTCAGTCGGTTCGGAGGATAACTGATACGTCTGGCTTTGCACCATCAGACGAATCATGTGCTTCATGTCGAACTTGTGATCGCGGAACTCTTTGGCGAGGGCATCCAGCAATTCCGGATTTGATGGCGGATTCGTTTCACGCAGGTCATCCACTTGATGGACGAGGCCGCGTCCGTAGAAGTGGCCCCACAGCCGATTGACAAGCGCTTTTGAAAAGAACGGGTTCTCGGGCTTGGCCATCCAGTCGACCAGGGCGTGTCGTGGATCTTCTTCTGCCGACAGCTTCGCCAGTCCCCCATCCAGATACTTGGGCTCGATCTGCTTGCCAGTGATCGGATGGCGTTCGCTCAGTGTGACGTTGGGCGAGGTGTAGTACGGGGGCGGTTCGCCAAACGATTTACGTCCCAACCGCGTGTAGAAACCAGCCAGGCCATAGTAGTCGTCCTGAGTGAATCGTTCATAGGGATGATGATGGCATTTGGCACATTGCAGTCGCAGTCCGAGGAAGACCTGAGCCGTATCGGCGGTCACCTGGTGCAACTGGTCGTCTCGTGATTGCCAGAACCAGTTGATCGCGGGTGCATCCGGCCACTCACCGCTGGCCGCGACGATCCCGCGTACGAACTCGTCGTAAGGACGATTGCGAGCGACCATGTCTTTCAGCCAATTGTGGAAGGCATACGCGGCGCGATCCGCTCCAGCGAGGCTCGAGTTCCGCAGGATCGATCCCCACTTCAGAGCAAAGTACGCAGGATAGTCAGGCGACGCCAGCAGTTGCTCAATCGCACGGTCGCGCTTGTCACTACCCATGTCAGCGAGGAACGCTCGCGATTCGTCGACAGTGGGCAACCGGCCACACAGATCGAGGGTGACTCGACGCAGGAATGTGGGATCATCACAAGCAGTGGACGGCTTCAGACCCAGCTTCTTCCATTTGTCGGCAGCAAGCTGATCGATGAAGTTGCGCGGTGCAAAGTCATTCAAGCTGGCGAGTGCGGATCCCTGCGGGCGCAACACGCGACAGACCGCAACCTGACCCATATAGCGAGTCATGATTGCCGCTTCGCCTGTTGGTTCGTTGGCGGTAATCAAGCCGTCATCACTCACGACCGCGATCACATCCAAGTTCGTCGAGTACTGAGCTTCGCGAGTCACGTCGCGGTGCGATCCGTCCGAATACTCGGCCAGCACAGCCAGTTGCTGCTGTTCGTTGGTAGTCATCACCCGTTCCGACGGGATCATCTTGAGCTTCACGACTTGAGGGACATTCGCGGCCGAGGTGGGGGCGCCGGATTGGATCCACGAGAGGATCAAGCGATAAGGTTCGGAATTCGGGTCCAGGCGTCGACCACCGCCGTGCGGAACCGCTCCCGATCCCTTAAGCAACAGCAGACTCTTCTCGGGAGCCGACACCATGACTCGTCGGCCACGACCTTCGCTGACCAGCGTGTGGTAATCGAAGTCGGTGTCAAATCCAAACAGCGACAGCTTGAAACCGTTCTGGCCGCTCGCCTTGCCGTGGCAGCCGCCGGAGTTACAGCCGAACCGACTGAGCAGCGGTTCCACTTCGGTCACAAAATCGACTGAGCGAATGCTTTCAAATCCGGTGACGGAAACAGGTACGACAGTCACCTGTCCGTTGAGAGTGATCTCGACGTCGGTCGTTCCATTCGCACGCGGAATGATATAACCACCGGCATCGACGGACGCGACTTCCGGCTTGCGGCTGATGTAGCGGGCCTGGCGGGTGGCATCGTGGCCGTCGGCATTGACCAGCAGTTGTCGGCGAGCAAACGCGTCACGGAATGCCACTTGCGCCGGTTCCACGCGGACATTGGCCGCATGGACTTCGCCAGCGAAGGCCATCGCGAGCGATGTCGCCAGCAGGACACAGGTTTGTGAGTAGGACAACGGCATGGGCGAGATACTTGTGAGGCGGGCTTCAACGGGCAGGCAGGCACGCCGATCGTGGCCAAAACTTCGGGTTATAGAAGATTGGCCGAACAAGGGGCTTCGTTACTACAGATCGGCATCCATTTAATCGTACTCAGCGGAAAAGTCGGAAGCAATTGCCCGATGCGACGGATACGTAGTCTGTCCGTCAATTTATGACGGTCGTGAGGAAGAGATGAGCCGCACGGAGTTGAGCGCGCGGACGGGCATGGGAAGATAGGTTTTCACAGGGGAAATGAAGAGGTGCCGCGCCTTAAGAAAGGCATAACGTATTTCGCCAAAATGGTTTATGGTGCAAGATTGCAATTATTTGACCACGAGGCACAAACTTCGGCGTCTCGAATCGGTCCAAGACCGAGAAGAAGGTTACCGAAGCTTGCCCGACGGTCCGCTCTCCCGCAATGATGCTATGACGTGCAGGAGACGAGGGTTCAGCCGCTGGGTGAGCGCGATCAAGAGATGCTGAAGCATCACATACGAAGAAAATTGGATCGGCGAATGAGAGTTTTGGTCACAGGAAGCTCCGGCCATCTGGGTGAGGCATTGGTGCGTCGGCTGATGGAGAGAGGGCGTGAGGTCGTTAGCCTCGATATTTTGCCGGGTCCGTTTACGACGAATGTTGGTTCGATCGTTGACCGAACAGTCGTTGATCGGTGCATGAGCGGGGTCGACGCGGTCATTCATACGGCCACGTTACATAAGCCACACGTGGCGACTCATCGTCGACAGGAGTTCGTCGACACTAACATCACGGGGACGCTCAATCTGCTTGAGGCCGCGGTCGCTGCTGGTGTGAAGTCGTTCGTCTTCACGAGTACGACGAGCACATTTGGTGATGCACTGGTCCCGCCCGCGGATGCTCCGGCCTCCTGGATCACCGAAGACGTACGGCCTGTTCCCAAGAACATCTATGGTGTCACCAAGGTTGCCGCCGAGGATCTTTGCCAGTTGTTCTATCGAAATCACGGGCTTCCTTGTCTCGTGTTGAGAACATCTCGCTTTTTCCCTGAAGCGGATGACAACCCCGCTGCGAGAGACTCGTTCGCCGACGAGAACCTCAAAGTCAACGAGTTCCTCTATCGACGAGTCGACATCGAAGATGTGGTGAGTGCGCATCTGCTTGCTGTCGACCGCGCCCCAACGATTGGGTTCGATCGCTACATCATTAGTGCGACGACACCGTTCGTGCCGGAAGATCTCTCTGCTCTGCGTACCAATGCGCCATCAGTTGCGGAGCGCCGCGTTCCAGAATACGTGGCCGAGTACTCGCGCCGCGGATGGAGAATGGCTCCGAGCATCGATCGTGTCTACGTGAACGCAAAGGCCCGCCAGGAACTGGGTTGGAAACCGGTCTATGACTTTTCGAGTTTGATTGAGCGTCTTCAGCAAGGCGAAGGGCCGAAAAGCCTGCTGGCCAGCTTGATCGGCTCGAAGGGTTATCACGCGAAGCCATTCACCGAAGGCCCCTACCCTGTCGAATCATTGCGAAGCGCGCCATCGCAAGAGTGATGCTGAAGCATCATCGACGATGCAGAAGCGTTCAGAGTCAGACTCGCGAAAACAGGAGCGAGACATTCTGGCCGCCGAAACCGAAGCTGTTGGACAGCACGTGTCGAATGGGCAATTCACGCGGTTGATTGGGGATGTAGTCGAGATCGCATTCGGGGTCGGGTGTTTCGTAGTTGATGGTGGGTGGGGCGACGCCGTCGCGCAGTGCTAACGTCGCAAAAACAGCTTCGATTCCGCCCCCTGCTGCGACCAGATGCCCTGTCATGCTTTTCGTGCTGCTGATGGGGAGGCGATCGGCCGCAGAGCCGAAGATCTTGTGGATGGCCAGGGTCTCGATCGAGTCGTTCGCTTTGGTGCTGGTGCCGTGCGCATTCAGATAGTTGATGTCGGCAGGATTCAACTGAGCATCATGAAGCGCCAATCGCATGGCCTCGGCGGCACCGCGACCTTCGGGATGGATGTCGGTCAACCGATAGGCATCGGCCGTCGAACCGTAGCCAGCCAGTTCGGCGTAGATTGTCGCACCGCGTTTTTTCGCGGATTCATATTCTTCGAGGACCAGCATGCCTGCTCCTTCTCCGAGCACAAAGCCACTGCGATCCCGATCAAACGGTCGCGACGCTCGTTCTGGTTCGTCATTGCGAGTCGATAACGTGGTCAGCAGGCAGAAGCCACTGACACCGAACGGATGAATCATGGAGCTTGAGCCACCGGTCAACATGGCATCGACAGTCCCCTCTTGGATCACCTTGGCCGATTCGCCAATCGCTTGTGCGGCGGCGGCGCAGGCAGTCAGAGTGTTGAGGTTGGGCCCGGCGAAGCCGAATTCGCCGGCCAGATGTGCCGGAACCATGCTGGGCTCCTGCTCCATTTCGACGACCGCATCCAGTTCTTGCAGGCCGAGTTCCGTGAAGCGGTCGAGCTGGCAGTCGCCGTCGTTTGATGAGCGAGCGATGAGACTCATGAAATGTCGGAAGTCCGACCCTCCTTCGCCTGCGCCGGTGTAGACGCCGACGCGAACAGGGTCATATCCAGCGTGCTGTAACCCGGAGGATTGCACGGCCTGCCTTCCCGCCGCGAGGGCAAACAGAACGTTGCGGCCTGTCTTTGGATATTGCGCACAGAGCTCTGGAAAATCGCGTTCAAAGTTCTTCACTTCGGCGGCAATCCGCGAAGGAAACTGCGATGCATCGAAGAGGGTCGTTCTGGCGACGCCGGACCGACCTTTCAGCAATGCTTCCCATGATGCCGCCACCGTGTTTCCGACCGGGCAAACACAACCCACGCCCGTGATCACGACTCGTCGAGACATTGATGGACTCCTTGCAATTTCATTCTGCGGATCTGACAGGCCAGAGTGAACCAACTTTGGAACTTCACTCTAGTCCATTGGTCGCAGCCGCTCGTGGGCTGACTGATTTTCGCCTGCTCACTTCCGGATCGATAGCACTTTCGACATCACGACGACATACCGACCGATCAACAACTCGAAACAACTCGTTCGAAAGAACATCACCTAACAGTTTTCGCGTTTCGGCCTGGGCTTCTTCCCAAGCCGGTCTTAACGAGCGAATGACCTGACGACCCGCGTCCGTAATCTGCAATGGCCGAACGCGACCTGCTGCCGGTGCGACATTCACCCACTGGTGAGCCACCAGTCGCTCGAGATCACGACTGAGAGTCGACTTCTCCAGGCAGAGTCGCCGACAAATCTCTGACGCCCCAAGCGGTCCCTGTGTCGCGATGACCACCAGAATATTGATTTGACTAGAGCGAATTCCGTGCGCCCGCAGTTTCCCATCATAGATGCCACTCACCAGCCGATTCAAAATTCGAATACGGCCGGCGAAACAGTCTGCTGCTACGATGTCTTCAAACCGCCGCGTCATGTGTACTCCTATTGCGTAGTTGTACATACAACTCTGTTTGCGTGCAATACGGGATCATGCGCACGACCTCGGATTGGTCATGAGCTGGGCATTTTTGCCGGACACTGGTTTCGTCATTCCCGCGCAGGCGGGAATCCAGCGAATCGTCATCGCGGCGTCGATGCGAGAATCCTCGTCCGATCCAAGTCAGTGGCGAATCGGTCGCCGAGGAACTGGATTCCCGCCTGCGCGGGAATGACGGGAGAAGGGAGCTTTCACGACATCGTTTGCGGCGATCACGTCGTGAATAGCCCAAGAGCCGTTGAACCTCGGTCGGGTGATACGGAAGCATCGCTGTGGGATTCACGTTCCGAGCGTGAATCAGGCCCCAGGTGCCGGTTGTTCGGCGGTGACTTCAACAACTTCTGATGGCGCGGGGGCGGCTGTTTCCTGCAACGCATACATCGGGTTGCTGCCGAATTTTTGAGTACACTTGGGGCATTTGGCTTTGGCGATCGCCTTGCCGTTCAGGCCACCGATCTTTTCTTTCTTACGAGCCTCTTCGCTGACAATCAGCTTGCATCCGGAACAGCGCCACCCGCTGATTTCCAACTTCAGATTGGTGTCTTTCTGATAGTACTCCAGTTGCTGCAGCGAGCGGACTGGGGTTTCGTTGTAGTGGCACTTGAACGTTTCGTAGTGGTCGACCATCGGGATTTCGGAGTTGACGCCGAACGCTTCGATGCCGCAGACCGCTTGCAAGGCGAGTGAGAACGCGCGGAATTCCGAGAGGGCGAACGAGAGGTATTGCGTGTTCTTGTCGTCGGCAGCTCGCGGCAATCGGACTGCGATGCGTCCCACTCCGAAGATGGGGATGTTCCCGAACAGCGACTCGGCCCCCAGCGTGACCGGCTGCGTCAGCACCAACTGTGAGAACGCCTCTTTCGGGACGACACGTTTGGCGGCGGCGGTTAGACCATCAGGTGCTGCCGCGGGATTGGCAAAGTAGTCCAGCATCGCCGTGCGGGCGGCTGGCTTTTTCTTCGCTGCACCACCGAACAAACCACCCGCTGCCACCAGGGTGACGATCAGGATTTCGTCAGCATTGAAGCCAAGGTCCACCGTCTGAAACTCGCTCAGCAAGCTGTCGGGCTTCAGCTTCAGCTTCTCAGGGACGACGGTGTGCAGATGCACGTCATTCAGCCAGCGTGAGTAGCGGCCGGTGACCCCGCCGACGGCACTGCCACCGACAGTAGCGATCTCGACATCGGTCTTCTTCTTCGGTTTGGGACTCGATTTTTGCGGGACGATAAAGACCGATTCGCAGCGGGGGCATTTGCCTGTCTTGCCGCGGAACTTCTCGCGGACTCGAATACGATGTCCTTGAGGGCAAAAGACGACGAAGCTTTCCTTCGAACGGAACCCCTTGCGAAGTTTGGAGATCTCGGCTTCTTCGTCGGCGGCGATCTTCAGTAACTCTTCTTCGGGCGTCAGGACTGGCTTGGCTTTGGTCTTCGCGCCGGGTTTCTTGGTTTCTAAGGAGATTGGAATCTCGGCGTCAGCTTCCTCAGGTTCTTCTTGAGCGGGCGAGGAGAGCAGTGGGATCGCTTCTGCGGATTCCTCGGAGATGGTCGGCATTTCGCGCGGCGTCGGGTTGGAGGGTGCCAGCGAGTAACCGGGAGCGGGGATGTCGAATTGATCTCCTTCGGACCGCAGAGAAATCTCATCGGCGAGATCGAACGAGGAGTCGTCAACCTCAGACATGCGAACGTCATCGGACAGTTCGAAGTCGTCTCCCTCATCTTCTTCGCGTCCCATAGGCAGGGTCGACAAGAAGTTTTCCGGCGTCGACCAGGCTCGTCGCTTCATCGATTCTTGTTCGTTCGTCGACGACGCATCCAGTTCCGGCAGATCGAATTTATCCGTCACCGTGTCGGTGACGGACTTGTTTCGATACGCCTTCTCGATATCGGGGCGAGTGAACGACCCGCAATTCCAGCAGCGGACCAATCCCTTCCGGCAGGACTCGCCGCACGTTGGGCAAACGTCCATATCGTCGTCGACGGCCTGATCCGTGGGCAATGAGCTTCGCCTCGTCGTCTCGGCGAGATCCGCGTTCAGCACATGTCCGCAGGCGTGACACTCGGCAGTGTCATCCAGCAGGAAAGTGCCGCACTCCGGACAGTTGATGATCTGAATGGCCATGACGCGAGCAACCCCGAGAATTCAGATGCGAAGAAGAAATTAAAAAGACTGGATCAATGGAAATGAACTCGACAAAATCAACCATTCGTATCGACAGATGAGAGACCGTAACACGCTGCAATTTAACACGGTCGGTATCCGAAATACACGCCGGAATCCTTTCGGAACCCATTGCAGAACCGGGCGGGGCATCGGATTATGCGGCCTGTGAAGGTTATGCCAGCACATTCAGACGACGCTGACGGCGTCTGTCGGTGATCGATGAGATTGAAGATGCTGGTATTCCAAAACTGAATTATTGCGAAGCGTGCCAAGTGGTCGAGCCCCTCTGGGTTCGGTTTCTGGCCCCCATCGACGGCGGTCGATATGATGCCGCGCGGTGAATTCGCTTGGCAAGTCCTGCACCCTGAGTCTGAAGGAGTTTCACGATGATTCGATTTCAAATCTGTCTGGCTGCACTGATCGCAGTGGGACTGGCTGGGATAGTCCAGGCTGCCGACAACGTACCGCCGGAGGGGTTTGTCGCCCTGTTTACCGCGAAAGATCTGGCCGGCTGGCACGGCTACGACACGAAGGATCCGCGAAAATTTCAGGCCCTGACCCCCGAAGAACAGGAAGCCGAGCGAGTCAAAAGTCGGGAGGACATCCAGAAGCACTGGAGCATCGACGGAGCGGACCTGGTCAACGACGGGCACGGTCTGTACTTGACCACCGACAAAAACTACGGCGATTATGAACTGTGGATCGACTACAAGACCGTTCCCAAGGCGGACAGCGGCATCTATTTGAAGGGGACGCCTCAGGTTCAGATCTGGGACTTCACCGATGAAGGCAAATTCAGCCTGGGAGCCAACAAAGGTTCGGGCGGGCTGTGGAACAACAGTGCCGGCAAGCCAGGAAAAGACCCGCTCGTCCTCGCGGATAAACCACTGGGTGAATGGAACCGGTTCCACATCGTCCAGATTGGTGCCCGCACAACGATTCATCTGAACGACAAACTGGTCGTCGACAACGCGATCCTGGAAAACTATTACGATCGCGCCCTGCCGCTCATTCCCAAGGGCCCGATCGAGTTGCAGACGCACGGGGGCGAGATTCGCTGGAAGAATATTTTCCTGCGAGAAATCCCGATTGCTGAAGCAACCAAGATGCTGGAAAAGGACAAGGCCTCTGAAGGGACCACTTCGATCTTCAACGGCACCGATCTGACAGGCTGGGCCGGCGCTGTCGACAACTACGAAGTCGCCGACGGGGCCATCCGCTGCAAGCCCGGCAAGGGGGGCGTGTTGCATACTAAGGACGAGTACAGCGATTTCTTCGTCGCCCTGGAATTCAAAGTTCCTCCTTCGGGCAATAACGGCCTGGCGATTCGCTATCCGGGCGAGGGGGATACCGCCTACGTCGGCATGTGCGAACTGCAGGTTCTGGACAACGATCACAAGAACTACGCGTCGCTCGACAAGCGTCAGTACCACGGTTCGGCCTATGGCATGGCGGCCGCTGCTCGTGGATATCAGCGACCGACGGGCGAGTGGAACTATCAGGAAGTGACCGTTGTTGGCTCGACGATCAAGGTCGAACTGAACGGTAACGTGATCCTCGATACCGACCTGAGCAAGATCACCGAGTACATGGCGAACTCGCCGCACCCCGGCAAAGATCGAGTCAAAGGCTACTTTGGATTCGCCGGGCACGGAGATGCGGTGTTGTTCCGCAATGTGCGCATCAAGTCGCTGGCAAAGTGACAAGTCAGTGAGGACTTGAGCAACTTCAAGCGAACCGATAGTTTCTGGGCAGCGCGGCCAATCCTTTGAGGGCTGGCCATACTGCCCTTTTTTATTGCGAGTTCAACCTGTTCTTCGGCTGGGTCGTAGACCAAAGCCCGACTCCGCCTTAGGCCATCATGTTAGTACGAGGCCACCGATGTCGATGATTGGATACTACCGTCGCGTGACCAGCGAGGAGTTATCGGCTCATCCGTATTCGAATTCTTATTTCCAGATTCAGACCAAGAACCCGATGCCAGTCGAGAGCTGAATATTGATAAAACCTGGCACGCCATCCATTTCTTGCTCAACGATTCAGCTTGGGGAGGGGAAGATCCTCTCTACAGCGTGGTCATCGGTGGAGAAGAACTTGGGAGCGAGGATACTGGATATGGACCAGCCCATTATCTCGTACCAGAAGAGGTGAAGGCTGTAGCGACTGCCATCGACGAGATTCCCGTATGGGAACTGCTCGAGAAGTTCGACGCTGAGCGGATGAATGAGGAACAAATCTATCCGGAAGGTTGGAGAGACGGACCTGAAGAACGCGAATACATTAGCCAGCACTACGCTGCGTTGGTCAGCTTCTTTCGAGCCGCCGCCGATGCTGATGACGCCATGCTCGTCTATCTCGCCTAGGGCCGGCGCCAGTTTTTCTACTCTGACTGCCCGACGATTCGATTGACTCGAAAGCCGATCTGGCTGCCGCGACTGACCGCTTCGCCGGTACCCAGCGCGCATCCATTCACCGTGAGTTCCACGTCACCGCAGGGTTCATCGAACGAGATGATCTCACCCGGCTTCAACCGGCAGAGATCTTTCAGCTTGATTCGCTGCTTGCCGAGGCAGACGGAGGCCTGGATCGTCAGTTTCGTCAGGCGTGACGTTTCCATCGATGCCGTCTCGGTATGGACTGAAGCACAGCAGGCCCGAACTGCGGACAGATGGGCTCACGGCACACGGAGTGTGCCTTCTACTCTAAGTCGACGTGCGGACGAGCGAACTGCAGGAAACTGCCGATGTCGGCGTCAGTTCGTCGGAGACGGGGGCTCTTGGGGTTCTGATGACGCAGATTTTGCGCGTAGGGTCTCGCGTCGGTCGGCGGTCATTGCCGCCAGGCCCAGTACGACGATCAACGCAACTTCGACAATCAACACGGTGGTCCCGTGCCTATTGAACCAGACGTTGAAGGGGGCCACGGGGTCGCTCAGCAGCAAAGCGACGGTCGCCAGAATCGTGATCACGAACACCATTGAGGCGACGGCGGTCAATTGAAACAGAATGCGGGACATTGAGAGACGACTTTCGAGGTGAGCCAGTTCAACCGGCGCGTTCCATATCCAACAAGATTTGCTTCAGATTGGTCCCCGCGTGGGAAGAGTACCCGCCCAGTTTTCCACCCGAAGCCAGGACTCGGTGACAGGGGATCAAGATCGGGAAACGATTGGTGGACATCACCGTTCCAACGGCCCGAGCCGCTCGCGGGTGTCCCACTCGTAGCGCTAACGCGCCATAGGTACTGGTCTGGCCATAGGCCAACTGGCGCGTCGCAGCGAGGACGCGGTCCCGGAATGGCGTTCGATCGGGAAGCTGCAAGTCGAACTGGTCAAAATGAACCCGCTTGCCGCGTGCATACTCTTCCAACGCTTCACGCAGCTCTGGAGACCAATCTGATTCTTTGAGGCTTCCTGCTGACTGCTTCAACGCTTTTTTGGCGGCAGTGGCTGAGGCGTGTCCAATGCTGACGGATTGGACAAGATTGTGACGACCAATGATTGTCATCCACCCGATTTCCGTCGAGAAAATACAGGCAAAGTCGGCGGAAACAACGTCAGAATCGGCTCGGAATGTGGACACGGAACGAGACATCAGCGAACTCCCTCTTTGACCCCCGGTCGGCGGGCCTATACAATCACATCCAGTTTGAGAAGTCCACGGAATCGCTGCAATCGACAAGTCATCCATTCGGAGGAATTGATGCCACGAAGAGATGGTGGAAAACGATTTTGTGGTGCGGCCTTCTCGCAAGGTACAAGCAGGAGTTCGGAATGACGTGCCGGCCGGGCGATGTCTTGTAGAAGGCCTCGCTCGACACCCGGCACGTTTAGTTCTTTGAGGAACCGCGATATGAATCCCTACTCGTCCCTGGCTGACGACTACTACGTCAACATGACCCTGAACACGGAAATGCAGCTTCCGGCGGGACGCGAAACCATTCTGGGCTTCTTTGAACGGGTCCAGAAGAAGTATCCCACAATGCGGAACTTCTACACGCGCGAAAATGGCGACTTTGTCCTCGAAGAAGATAAGGACATGGGCCACCAGCGCTGGGTCACGCTGGAACCGCGGCGGATTTGTAGTGGCCAGATCAATCCCGACGATGTCGAGCAGGCTGTCGAACAGCACTCGCTGATCCTGGATCTGATCCCATTCATGCTGTCGGTCAGCCCGTTGGACTGCGAAGCCCTGGACTTCATGATGGGCTTCGAATTTTCATATCGCGGTAACCACGACGAACTGGTTGCGGAAGCGCTCGGGGTCAGTTCGGCCCTCGATGGGATGCTGCAAGTCCCGGGTGCGAAGATCCTGAACTACGAACCGATGATGACGATTGCCCTCGATGAATCGTGCCGTCGCCAGGCCCGCCTGACGATCGAAACGCGAACGAACGCCTATCAGGTGCGTCGCGGCGAATTCCCCGAAGAGCCGATCGTCGTCTTCTTCGCGGTGCGGCAGTACGGCAGCCTGGAGCCCGAGATGTCTTACGAAAACACGTTCTCTCAACTGCGGACGACCGCCGAGCAACTTCTCGAAACACACGTCATCGATCAAGTCCTTCGCCCGCTGCAGCAGGCGATTTCGGCGAAGTAGGTTGATCGCAAAAGCTGGTGGAGCGGGGGTGCCACGGACTTGGAGTCCGCGACTTGGCCGCGTTTTCTTTTGGCTGTCTTCGCGTGGACTCGTTGTTAACGCAAGACGTGCCGAGAGAATCCATCGTCGAGGCGATCTCCTTCAAAGATCCTCAGAGCGGTTCGAAGTGGCGTCTCCGGTAAGGAAATGGGTACCCGACAGGGAACGGCTGTGACTTATTACGGGGGAATGATTCCAGACGCCACTTTCCAGAACTATGTTTTTGACTCCTTCTCCAAACGATCTCGGTCATCGGGAGTGCCGCTTTGAATTCGCCGATCTCCATCTTGGAGGAGAGATCGATCTGAAGCACTTTCAGGCTCGTCAGCTTTTGAATTTCGCGCAACGCTTCGATTGAGAAGTGTCCCTCCAATGCCAAGATATCCAAATGGGGAAGCTCACCGAGTGTTGCCATGCCCTCCGCCGACACGTCCCTTCCGCCATGAAGCAAGGCCAGCTTCTTCAGTGATGTGCAGGCCTTGATTGATTTCAATTCGCCATCAGAGATTTTGAAATTGCCCTCAAATTCCAGGTCCGTCAATTGAGGAAGTCGCGACAGGACCTGCAATCCAGAGCCATCCAGCTTTTCGCAATTGAGGCTCACGCGAGTCAACTCGGGTAGCTCTCCCAACACCTTGATTCCATCATTCGTCACCGCAGCACCGGAAAAGTGAAGTTCGCTCAATTGGCGGAGTTTCCCCAATTCGGCGAGTCCCGTATCGGGCATCAGCTTGCCATGTAGTGACAGCGATTCGAGACCCCGCAAGTCGGTGATGTTCGTAAGACCTGCATCGGGTTGTTCGTAATGAAACCTCAACGTCAGATGCCGTAAATGATGCAGGCCCTTGACCGCGTCCAGATTGGAATCAGTGATGAAGGGGCATCCGAGCACTTTCAATTGAGCGAGGTTGGGAAGCTCGCGAAGTTCGTTCAATCCAGCTCCTGTCAGACTGTCGCACTCGCTGATTCCCAGGTGGGTCAACTTCTGCAGTGGAGCCACTCGCAGGGCCGTGATGCGTGGGCAATACCGGATCCGCAATTCAGAAAGCTGTGTGAGCGAGCCGAGTGTCTCGCCCGTGATCTGACGACACATCCACAAGCGAAGGGCGTTCAACTTCTCGAGTGCCGCCAACTTCGACAGGCCCGCGTCCGTGATGTCACAGTTGCCCAATTCGAGGCTCGTCAGGTTTTTAAGTTCGCAGAGTTCCGTGATCCCGGCATCGGTGATTCGGCAGTCCAGCCCCAAAGATCGCAGGTGCGGGTATTGTTGCAGCAGACGAATGTGTTCATCGCGAAAAGACTGCTTGTTCTCGCCGACGGCTTCCAACTCGAGATGCACGACCGGCGAACCGGCGATCACAGCATCTCGTTTCACGGATCTGACGATCGCGTGAAGCTTGGCAATATCAGCCGTCTCCGCAAAGTCCTCGCCCCTCGCCGGCGTCGACAACCACGCGAAGCATGCCAAGTATGTTAGAACAGTGATGGCTCGAAAATCAGCCATGATTTGGTTGGGCTCCCGATGGAGTCAGTTGTTCCCAGAACGGAATCTTATAACACGTCGGGCAATCCGATCAATGTGTTAAGCAGTCAGGGCCGTCACGTTCGCTTGGACAATCGTCGCGAACACTTTGAGCGAGCGTTTGCTTGTTGGCCAATCTTTGACTGTGGAATCATGAACTCAATCGTCCATTCGGATGACATTCCCAATTCCTCGCGCCGAGGGATTGCTCTGTCCTCTTGTTCCGTGTTCAATCGGTGCTTCATCCGTGGCTATTCTCCTCTGTTTCCAGGTGCAGACGTATGTCCGTTCAACTAAGCGAGTTTGCGAAGTCACTTACGGTCGAAACTGCCTTCAGTGTGCTGGCGATTGCCAAGACGTTGAAGGCGGCTGGCAAAGACGTTGTGGAACTCGAGATTGGGGACAGCCCATTCGATAGCACGGCCTCGGCGAAGTCGACGGGGGTCGAAGCGATCCAGCAGAATAAGTCGCACTATTGCCCTTCGCCGGGATTGCCCGAGTTTCGCGAAGCGGCCGCGAATTTTGTGAAGCATGAATTCGGCATCCCGGCCCAGGCCGCAAACATTGTCGTCGCACCGGGAGCCAAGGTCTTCGAACAGTATTTCTGCGAAGCCTTTTTGAATCCGGGTGACGGGGTGCTGGTCTTCAGCCCTTATTTTCCGACATATCTGCCAAATATCCTGCGCCGCAACGCTCGACCGGTCCTGGTGCCTCTGAAGCAATCGAACGGATTCCGTCCCGAGAAGTCGGCAATCGAAAACTTCCTGAAGACTGATCCGTCGCCCAAGGCGATCTTCTTCAATTCACCGCACAACCCCACCGGCGGCGTGATGACGCGGCAGGATCTGCGAGACGTCGCCGATCTGCTGCGGGGAACGAATGTCGCCGTGTTCAGCGATGAACCGTACTGCCACATGGTCTGGAAGGGGACTCACGAATCGCTGTTGTCCGAACCGGGGATGCTCGAACGGTCGATGGCCGCGTACACGTTCAGCAAAAGCTACAGCATGAGCGGCTGGCGACTGGGCTTTTCTGTGGCATCCGTCGAAGTTTCGGATGCGATTGGCAAGATGATTAACACGACGTTGTCGTGCACGCCGCCGCTGGTGCAATTGGCGGGCAAGGCGGCCTTGGAACGCGACACCACCGAACGTGATAGCGTGATGCAGAAGTTCCGCAAGAAGGTGGAGTTGCTGACGAGCGGTCTGAACCAGTTGGACGGGTTTCACTCGCTCGACCCGGCCGCAACGTTCTACGTCTTTCCGAATGTCGCTCCAGTCTGCAATCGTCTGGGGATCACCAGCCACGGTCTGGCCCTGTACCTGTTAGAAGGTGCCGACGACAAGTTCGGGGTCGCCTGTTTGGGCGGCGAATGCTTCGGCGAGGCCGGGGCGGGATTCTTGCGCTTCAGTTGTGCCGAGCCCGACGATCGCCTGCATCAGGCCCTGGAATTCCTGCCGGTTGGAATCTCGCGGACCGATCGAGTTGCCGCGTATCTGGAGAAAAACCCCAAGTTCCGCCTCGCGAATCCTTATCCGACTATCTGAGAACAGGGGTTCCTTTCGGAGGAATGAACGATGGGACCGGCTCCGATCTTTCCAATGATGTTGCTCTTGATTCTAAGCAGCATCTGGTTTGTCTCGTTTATTGCCTCGCCCTTCATTGCGCGGCGAAAAGGGTATGCTCCTTATTTCTGGCTGTTTGCGTGCGGGCCGATCGGATTGATTGTGATTGCTTGTTTCCCCTCGACCCGAAAGGCGACAACTCCCGAAGATTTGGAAGTGATGCAGGCGCGAGCCAACATGACGGGAGCGATCCTGACCGGGGTCGCTTTGTTCGTCGTACTGACGCTGGTCGTACCGATTGCTCTGTTCGGTTAATTCTCAACAAAGTCGATTTCATGAAGCCCGATGGACCGGCGAGCAGCGATGCAGACAAAATACAGTCGTCGCACGATCGCAGCCGCCGTTCAAACCGTGGTCTGGTCACCATTGTCCGAATCGGGTTGGTCACTCTGCTGGCGATCTATTGGTCTTCGATGTTTTTCGGAACTCATCTGCCGCGGATGCCACAGAGTCTTGCTGGTCACAGCGACAAGTTGCTGCATTTCTGCGCGTATGGTGGCCTGGCCGTCCTGCTGTTGTCATGGCGGATCACGCGCGGCCGGGTCTCCATCCGCCAGCTGCTTATGCTCTGGCTGATGATCGGTGCCTACGGCATTTTCGACGAAATGACGCAGCCGCTGGTGGGGCGTGATTCCGATATCGAAGATTGGCTCGCCGATCTGACCGGCGCAGCGATTGGACTAGCCGTCACATGGCCCGTCGCAACATGGTTATTGGCTCCGCGCCCCGCTCTTCCCGATTTGAATCAACCATGACTGCTACCCCAGCGAGCCTCCATATCATTGGCTGAGCCTGCGTCAGACGGGTCACTCAAGCAACACTGGATTGACGCATGAGCCGATTGCTGGCGACTCAAGGCTGCATTTAAGCCGCTTCATATCGCAGATATCGCGAATCGTGACGAACATTGACGTGATCTCCGAGGTTTCTAGCCAAGATCCGTCGCTGGGTGAGATCGCAGTATCAGGGAAAACCTGAAACGCGCGCACGACTGCCTGAAATGGTCGCAATCCACGGTGACCTGCAGGGGCTTGCCGATGATGTGATTTGCATGAACTGCAGTCACATCTGCCTGATTCCGATGGGTGACCCGGGCCCTATGTCATGCAACTTCGCACGATATCAATAGATATCACTTGAGGTTTCCCGAAGTTTCTATCGATTCGACCACGCACTTTGGGACGTGGCACGGTCGTTGCAATCTATGCCCGGCATGGTCACATTATCCCCCCCGCCGATCGCATGGAATTCGATGTCGCAGTCGAATGAACCGGACGTTTTCCTCGTTGCCGAAGGTGAAGTCGCACGACAATGGGACTCATTGTTGCGGGTGAATCGCTACGCTCCGAGAATCGTTCGAGCTACTACAGAAATCCCTGAAGAAGGGCCCATACCGAGCTGCGTGCTGCTGGTTCTCAATTCATCCAGTGAATTGAGCGGCCTGCATGCCTGTGCTCGCTGGCTCTCTCGTGCTGATGATCGTCCACTCCTCGTCCTGGCCTCGTCGCCCGACGTGGGACGGTTATTGAAGGCGCTCTCCAGTGGTCGTGTTGAAGTCATCGACGCGACCGCCAACTCGGACGAGATCATGGCTCGTGTCACAGGTGCGATCGCCGCCGACGCCGAACGTCTGCGACGCCGCGCCGCCTGGCGTGAAATTGCTGAACGATTCCGAGTCCTCACTGTGAAGGACCGAGCGGTCCTGGACCTGTTGCTGACCGGCCTGCCAAACAAATCAATCGCGTTGCGTCTGTCAGTGACAGAACGAGCCGTCGAAATGCGGCGAGCCAGTCTGATGAAGAAGCTGCGTGCCAAGTCACATGCCGAGTTGATTCGGCTGGTGACTCAGTACGAAGTCTTCGCCAACTTCAACCTGCCGTTGCCCATCGAGTAACACTCAGTGCATTGATCGATTCCGCACTCCCCTCGTGCGGAATTCATTTGTAAACAGTCCCTGCTTACGATGACCCGGGCCTGACCCTCGCGAATGGAAGGAACACGATGAGTGTCATCACGTGTCGGTCCAATCAGTTGCGCAAGGCCCGTGAACTCTGGTGGGGACGCTGTAACGATACCTGTTACAACTATGTTGGCGGCACCGCTGGAGCGTGGGAAGTCTCCGAGTTCACAACGCACCGAGGACAATCGCTTGTCCCGGTGTCTCATCTGGAAATCATCAACGGTCCGATGGAACGGACCCCTTCGGGTGCGACATGGGTCTTCAGCGGATTCGTGCAGAACACTCGATACGTTTCGCGTGAAGAGCTGCTGCCGCCAAGTTCGCGCCGTTCGTTCACTGCTCCCCCTCCTCGAACCTGCGCTGCCTTGATCCCCTTGCGGCGATCAAAAGAATGGTGGCAGTTGGGTGATGCCGTCCGGCGTGAGATCCAGCAGTCTCAACAGTCCAGCCTGCGCTATCTGAGTGCCATGGTTCGTCGCTGGCGGCACCGTTTGGACCTGAGCGACCAGTTCGATTGCGTCACCTGGTTCGAATACGAGCCTCAAGATTCCTCTGCCTTCGAAGACTTGCTCGCCGACTGGCGAGCCTCCGAAGAGTGGAAATACATCGACCGCGAATGCGACATCCGCCTGGTCCACAATTGTTAGTTCGAGGCGACGCTAATCGTCCACCTTCAGGATGAGCCACGAGGATTGAGTCGGCCAGTCTGTTGTCTTGTCAGATTCGCACTTTCCGCCTTCGCCCCGACATCCTCACTTGAACCTTCATCCTTTATCGCTTTTCCTGCTCTTCCTCTTCTTCGCGACTCCGCGGCTTTGCGTGAAAAACGCCTTTTCTTCTTAATCGAACAGACGAAGTTATCTTCGTATTAACGCAGCGCGGCTCACCTGAGTCGTTCATGTCAACTGCCACTCGATTCCAGCGGGTCCGGCATTGATGACTGTGGTGGGACCGATTTTCGCGGTCTGGCCTCCGCTGCCGTGAATATGGCCGCAGACAACCAGCTTCGGCTGCAGTCGTTCGATCGCCGCCCGGATCGCCGTGCTTCCCAGGCTCTGGCCATTGGATGCGACATCAACGGCTCCCGTCGGAGGTGAATGCGTGACGAGCACTCCTCCGTTGGGGCAGTTCGCCAGCAAGTCGGTCGCCTGGTGTTCCGTGAAATCGAAACTCCAGTCACCAAAGGGAGTCATCGGAATCCCGCCGCCAATCCCGTAGAAGGCAACGCCATCAATGGTCACGCCGTGCCCATGCAGGACATGAGCAGTAGCCCAGCCCAGGCAACCTTCCTTCAACTCGTCCAACGATTCATTATTCCCAGGAACCAGGATCGTCGGACGCGCGATCGTTCTGAGAATATCCAGGCAGACGTGCAGCTTGCGGCGCGTGTTCGCCAGATCCCCGGCACAGATCACAACATCGGCATGGCGAGACTGCTCAACGAGGCGCTGGGCAGCCGTCGCATCACAATGCAGATCACTGAACAGCAGAAGTTTCATGATCGCGGTAGCCAATCTCTGTTTCAGCTTGCGTCGAGTGGCCGGGGTTGGAGCCGCTTCCGGCGAAACCCCGGGGTTTCCTTCGCAAAGCCTCAGTCCAACCCAGTCCAACCCCGGCCACCCTACCCGAACTTTAAGTGTGGACAATGCACTAGGGAAGAAAACCTTTCTCGCGCAGTTCCTGCAGATTGTCTGGAATGCTGCGATAGATTCGGTCGGTCACGTATCGCAAAATCGCATAGCCGGCCAGCGGTGCCGGAGCCGTCAAGATGGCGATTCGGTCTTCTTCCTCATCGTCCAGTTGTTTGTTCAACTTGGCAACGGCCTCTTCAATGCTATCGCTGACGATCCGCTTGGGGCCACTTTGATTCTGCAGTTTCAAGTTCGAAAACGAAGCAGTTCTTTTCATCGCAAACTGAGCCAACGAGGCATCGTCATCATCTTCGAAGAAGTTCTGGAATTCGGGCGGGGCGTTATCGGGTGTGATGATCAACGGTCGCGTGATCTTCACCTCACCCTTCGTCACGCTCACTGTCTTGTCTTCGCCCAAACCGGAAAGAACCAACAGATACGGCAGATCCGAATGCCCAAACGTGAACAGGGAATAGTGGACTGGACGAGCAATCTGCACCGCTTCCATCGCCGCGCGAAATCGCTGCTGGTCCTCATAATCGTCAAAGGAAAACACGCACACACTCCGCAGTCTTTGGCCCAGAAGAATCACCAACAATTAGTTGAGTCGAATGTGCTATCGAACACAAGGGAAGACTGGGATCAGGACCATGACATCAGATCGCGCCTTTGCATGAGAAGCGTCCCTGCTGCCCCTTGTGCAGTCGCAACTGCAGAGCGGCTTGGCTCACCAGAACCGAAATTGGCGTTCTGCTAGGTTCACGCCCACTTCCGAGGCTTCCCGAGAATCAGGTAGGCCGAGAGCATTGAACAGGGCAGGACGAGCCACCAATAGGGAACGGTCCAACTAGCCACAAGAGGGGGACTACTATTAGAAACAACGAACATCCACGGCTGCGTCCATTCAGGCCCCGAGATCCAACTCATCCCGGCCAATGGAGAATGGCCGTCCGCATACCACCAGGTGGACCACTCGATTCGTCCTCCAGTACAGACGATGTAGTGGCCCGATCCATCGAATTCAAACGTGATGGTATCGCGAACGATAAGGCTACGCCCCCACGCACTCGCCACCCCACACGCGATCACCAGCGTGACGCATCCCATTTTCCGTCGCCAGCCGTGGAAGAACATCCACATGATTCACCCGTGACGACATCCGACAGCGGAACGCTTGCGGCCTTTGCAAACTTGCGCAGCCTGCTGATACGCGGATCGTGACTGGTTGGCTGCGGCTATTCTGGTTTGGCAGGCACGGGAGCCGCTGCGGCGGGAGGCGGAGTCCCTTCGGATTGCGGATGCAGCACAAACAGCATTCGCAACGCACGATTACCCGTCTCTCCACTCGCGGGCTTCGCGTCGTCGTAATTGGCCACGGTACGACGCTGCGGGTCCGCGCGAAACGGATTCAACGCAGTCGTATTGGACTGCGGCAGATTTAGGCCATTGGAAGTAACCGAATTACCGAACGTGGTCGAGTTATTCATTCGGACGAAATCATACCCCGGCTCAATCCGCGTCAGTTCTTTTAACTGTCCCCCATTTCCCATGGCGTTCCCGTTTCGCGAGTACGATTCATTTCTAGTCATGCCGCGGGTCGAATTCGCGATCTGCTGACGCTGCAGCTTCTCGATCCCATCCCGACTATTGCCGTTCTGACTAGTGAGATCCGAAACTCCCTGGTTTGCACCGCTGGCGTTCTGGTAACCGTCCCTTTGAGCCAGAGCTTCGAGCACAATCTCGACATTGGGCATCTCGGCATCTGGTTTTGTCCCGGCATCCTTCGCGTCCGACTGTTTCTCTTTATCTGCCGTGGACCCGCGAACTGCGGATTCTTTCTTGCGCAGCGTCTGCGTTGCTTCGTCACTATTCGCCGCCAATTGCAGCGGAGCTTGTGGACTCCATTTCACGAATAGATCGCGATGACGATCAACATCTTTCAGTGTGTTCGCCAGCTTCTCACCTGGCGCTTCCAGATAGATCACCACCAGATCGTCAGGAGATGCTTCGCCATCTTTTTTGAAGGACCGAGGCGCAATGGAATTCTTCTTCAACAGCACTTGGATCTGGTCGGCACTGCGAGTGATGTCAACCACTTCCAGATAGACCACCGCGACGTTGCTGTTGGGGTCTGCAGCCTTGGGCATCAAGGCGATCACTTCACCTTTACTTACGCTCTGCAAGAATTCGTCGTTCGTTTGCCCCAACTCATTCAGCACCAGCGATTGCACTTCGGCAGGTGCTGTATCAGCGACCGGTGACGGGGGTGCGACGGCATCGGCAGCGATCTTGGCAGGCATGGCTGGGCTCTGGGACTTCAGCATCGCCGCTCCCATGGCGCGCGGTGCCACCATTCGCACTGCTTGACTTGGACCTTGCTTGCCAGCGGGGTGAATCGCTTCTGTCTCAGCGAGCTCGGTCCCAGCGGATGGCGTCTTCGCGTGCCGATCCAGGTCACCTGACTGATCGTCCATCGCAGCCAGGGGCATATCTTGCTTTGCTTCAAGCCCCGAGACTGAAGTTGAATCACTCTCGGCCGGCCCCATGAAGACGTGCTTCGCCGCATGATCGACCGACGGGTTGGTCAAGGCAATCACCAGTCCCATGGCTGCTGCCGAAACGACGGCTCCCACGAACCCGGCTTTCCAATCGCGCCACACGTTTCGAACCGGCACCGGTGCCGCCGTCGCCACAGTCGTCGCTTGCACAGGTGTGGCCATCTGCTCGGTCTGTCGCAGGACGTTGCCAATCAATTCGGCCGGAGCCGATTCGCGAGGGAATGAATGCAGCAGCGCCGACAGTTTCGCCGTTTCGCTCAGCTCACGCTGCGCTTCGTCACTGCTGACCAGCAGGCGCTCAACCACAGCACGTTCCTCGGGCGAAGCTTCGCCGTCGAAATAGGCCGAGATCAATTCATCGGGAACCTGCGAATTCATGGTACTTGCTTCTTCCTGCCGAACGCTCGGCCACCATCACTCTTCACCATCTTCGACTGCAAACGATCGGCGAGCCTTGTCTCAAGGGTTTTCGACTTCATAACAACTCGGGCTTCAACAACAACGACAACTTCGACCGAAGTTCCAACCGGGCTCGATGGATGCGACTGCGGACTGTTCCGAGCGGCACCTCAACGACTTCGGCGATTTCTTCGTAACTCATTCCGTCCATCTCTTTTAACACCAATGCGGTGCGGAACTCGGCCGACATCTCGGACAGCGCTTGCCGCACCAGCCGCTGCCTGTCCGACACATCCATCGCGTAAGACGGCTCGCTCGCGGGATTTTCGTCGGTCGGCTCCAGCCCGCAGTCTTCGCGTCGCGATTCCACCGAGGCTGTCATTCGTCGCGTCTTCCGCCGAGCACTGGTGGCGGCGTTGAGAGCAATCCGGAACAGCCACGAATAAAACGCCGCTTGCCCCTTGAAGCTCGATAGCTTCTCAAAGGCATTGACGAACGCCTCTTGTGCCACGTCTTGAGCATCTTCGGCAGATCCCAATGCATGCCACAAACCATGATATAAACGATGCTGGTACCGCTCGACGAGTTGCCCGAAGGCGTCTCGCCGACCAGCCAGGCATTGGTCAATCAGCGTTTGGTCGGATGGAGCGTTCACGATCACTGACTATTTTGACGACGGGAACGGTCGAAAGTTCCCAGAATCCATGGACGTATCACGCAGTTTCCCGAAGCCAATTTTAACGATTGTAACGGAAATCGCCGTTCACTCGTAGATTACGCTTCAGCGTTACCTTTCAATCTATCGTATCGCCATTCTAAAGCATAACCCTCGTGCTGACTTCTGATCGTCCAAACTTCGTGGCCGACGAAGGTTGCGTCACGTTTGTGACCTCGCTGCCGTTGTCGAGAATTTGGATTCGAAGCGGACATTTTCACGATGTTATTGATGGTTCAGTAGGTAACAAAGTCAGTGCTGTGAGCCGGGAATGTCATGTATCCGGAAATTCCTGATGCGACAGGATGTCCCTTCCTGCTGAGGCAGATTTCTACTGAGAATGATAGCAGCGAGACCTCACGCGACCTCTCTGCCCACCGACGCGAACACAACGAGCGCTGGCACGTGATAGGACCGGAATGTCGATCGAGATTGAGAATCTGATCTATTGCCCAAGCTGCGATGCCATCGTGAACGCCACAGCCGCCGTCTGCTCGGGCTGCGGACGATGTCTCGCTTGTAGTCAGAAACGGATGCAGCACGAGCCGAATTGCTCAAACTGCAAAGCCCCTTTCTGCAACTGTTGCGGCCGGTGTCCTGTCTGCCAGAGCGTCCGTTACGCCAACATCATCACGCCCTGCAAGTGCGGTCATCCACAGACCGTGGAATCCATCCGAAGTTTGATCGCGCTTCATGGACTGAACGCGTCCTCTGACGGCTACCCGAAGAGCGACCCGGAAGTCGACTGACATCGCTGGGACTCGACTTGCGGCCCCGCTACGATCGAATGCTGTCGCCGAGACACTCACAACATCGATGCGACCGAACTTTGGCCGAGTTTCCCACCATGCGACCTGCGCTCACGATCACGCTGCTGTGCGTGAGTATTCTGACTTTGCCGCTCGCGACCTGGATGTTTCTCGTGGAACTCCCCTCGATCGCGGCGGGACCTGCCGTCCCTGTGAGCAGCGGAAAATCTTATCCGCCATCCACGCTCCCCTTCGTGCGGACTTCCGCTGATCCTCAGCCTGTCGGATTGGCCGAAATCACCAACGTGCAGATCGCCGATCTCGATGGCGATAAACGCAACGAGATCCTGGCCTGCGATTCCAGCCGCAGTTGTCTGATCCAACTCACATTGAACCCAGCGGGCCAATGGCAGGAACAGGTCTTGATCAAAGATCTATCGGCACCCGCTCACGTCACAGTGGTCGATATCGACCGCGATGGAGACCAGGACCTGATTGTCTCGATCCTCGGAAATCTCCTCCCGGACGACTCGGTTATCGGACGCGTCGAACTGTACGAACACAAGGACGGCTCCTATGTGCGACACGTCTTGCTCGACGATGTCAGACGAGTTGCCGATGTTCAAGCAGGCGATCTCGACGGAGACGGCGATACGGATCTGGCGGTCGCCGTGTTTGGATATAGTCGCGGTGCCGTTTTATGGCTGGAAAACAAGCAGAATTTTCAATTCGAACGGCACGAACTATTGAATGCACCCGGTGCGATCCATGTCCCCATTGCCGACTTCGATGGCGATGGCGATCTGGATATCGCGACAGGCGTCTCGCAGGACGAAGAAGAGCTGTGGGGTTTCGAAAATCTGGGTGGTGGCAAGTTCAAAGCAAGACAACTCTGGATGACCGTCAACCTGGATCTGGGAAGCGCCGGGCTGGTCCAGGCCGACCTCGACCGCGATGGAGACATGGACCTCCTACTCCCCGCAGGTGACAATCTCGAGGACTTCGATGCCTATGGCCAGCCGTATCACGGTTGCTACTGGTTCGAGAATCAAGGCAACTGGAAATTCGTCGAGCATCGGATCGCAGATCTACCTGGCACCTATGCCGCAGCCACTTCAGACCTCGACCATGACGGCGACCTCGATGTCGTGTTGGCCAGTATGACGAACGACTGGACCAACCCCCGCGCCGCCAGTGTCGTCTGGTTGGAGAATGATGGCCGCCAGAACTTCAAAACCTGGCAGATCGATTCGCATCCGATCCACCTCGTGACGGTCGCCGTCGGAGATATTGACGGTGACGGAAAAGATGACATCGTCGGTGGCTGTCTGAATCTGCGGCCCCCGTTTCAAAGGCTGGGGCGAGTCACCGCGTGGACTCAGAGGGCCGACCGATGAGCGCACCGACCATCACGGCTCCCAAGTCACCGTACCGCTTCGTCATTCACTGCCTGCAGGCATTGCTGGCAATTGATCTGGTCGTCTGCGGCGTGTTCTGCATGAATCAGATGCTCAGGCCACAACCGCCACTCCCCAAGATGCTGGACGATGACCCTCTCTTCGCGGCCGATCTCCACAAACTCGCTCGAGACGCTCGCAATGGCGGCAGCCAACAATGGTTGAAGGTCGCCCAGGCACTCGTCGGGCACGGCCACTACGATCACGCTCTGGCATGCTATCGCCATGCACTTGAACTGGACCCTAAAAACTTCGACGCCAGTTTTGGGCTGGCATTCTGCCTCGAACGGACAGGGCACTTGGACGAAAGCAGTCAGCATTATCAGCAGTTGACCGAGTTGATCGATGAATCCGGCCACCTGCAGACCCTTGGCCAATTCAGCATTTACGATACCGGCAAGAATCATCTGCGAGCAGAACGTGCGGAAGAAGCGCTGAAGACATTTGAACAGCTTCCCAATTTTCTGCCGGCCGACTACCAGCGAGCGAAATTGCTCATCCGATCCGGTTGGATCGACGCCGGGCTCTCACTCATCAGAGCACCACTCCAGGAATCTCCGCAGTCGAAGGAATTCCGATTCCTCGAGTACCGTGCGAAGATCGCCAAGCAACTCGTTGACGAAGCTCGCCTTTCAGCGGATTTACTGGAACGATCTCAGACGACAATTCGAACCAACTTCGCACCGGACTTCATTCACAGCTATCGCGTTCTCTATGGCTTCGATCGCATCTTCGAGGACTACTCAAAGATCTTCGACACGAAGAACAACGATCGGATGGCAGCCAAGCTCGAAGAACTGCGGCCCCTCGTCGAACACAAACAGCTCCCTCAATATAAGGCGATGTTGCTCAACCTCGCCCAGGTCGACCTCGATCGACGTCTCCCCGAGGCGGTCCTGAAAAGTGTCCAGCAGTTGCACGACTTTAAGGTCGACAACGCACACATCCTTTGGATTGAAGGGACCGCCCTCGACCTGCAGGGCCAGACCGAAAAAGCGATCCCTCTGTGGCAGCGATCCGTCACCATGTCACCCAACGCATCGCTGCACGAGCGACTGGCAAAATGGTTTGAATCGAAAGGAGACCTGCCGCAATGCCATCAACACCGCGCCCAGTCTCACTTGCTTCAAGCGCGCGATTGCTACCGCAATAACGATCTCCAGGCGGCACTCCTCCAGATCAACCAGGCCGCCAAGTCGGCCCCCGATGACGCCGACGTCTGGTTCTATGTCGGTCAAATCAACCGCGCCGCCGGCCAGGATGAAACCGCTCAGCAAGCTTACGCCAAATGCATCTCTCTCGATCCAAACAACAGTCGAGCACACCAATGGATCAAGTGAAGCCGTCTCTGGAACGCCTAATTCATCGGTCCGGCGCTGGCGTTAGCGATCACGTCTGGACAATCGAAGAAATGGTCGGGTTGCTTCGGACCTACAATCTGGCCTGACGGCTCGATTGCCATCGAAACAGAACAGCCTCAGCGATAAGCTGGGGCTTGTTCGTTTTACAGGGAGCGAATCATGTGGTCATTCTTCTACGGTTGGCGACGAAAGGCGGGGGGAGTCACGCTGGTGATGGCGTGCGTGTTTGCAGCGGCTTGGGTGGGAAGTTTGACTGAGATGCAGGCACTGTTCAGGTTAAATGAAAATGACACACATCTTGTTGCCTCGGTAGACGGCAATATCAGTTGGGAAAGAATCTGGCCAATACCTACTCCCAGACGATCACGATGGGTGCATAAGCGCAACAGAATTGTCGGACCCAACGATCCAGATAGTGACTGTGATGTCCATTGGAACATCACTGGATTTGGGTTCGACTTCCGAGCTTTCTCCAAACTGGAGACGGGGGCTGGTGTCCCACCGTACACGCAAGAGTTCGCACTCTGGCAGATCCCATACTGGTCAATCACGATCCCCCTTACCCTTCTCTCCGCCTACCTGATTCTCTGGAAGCCACTGGGACGGGAATCATCCGCACCACCTGCGAATTTGAATCTTAATTCAAACTGATCCACTACCGACCGGCCTCGATTCTGGCGACTCGGTTTTCAATCGACGTGTCGGAGGGCAGAATAGCAGTTCCGACGTCAGTCCCCTGGACTTGTCTTCTCGTTGCGAACGTTGATACCGAAGAGTCTCATGCAGTACATCGATAAATCTTACGACTACTGCCGCGAGTTGACTCAGCGGACTGCTCATAATTTTCGCTTCTCATTTATGACGCTGCCCAACGAGAAACGTCGGGCCATGAATGCGTTGTATGCGTTCAATCGGATTTCGGATGATTTCGGCGACGATCCCACGGTGTCGCTCGACCTGCGCCGCACACGGCTAACGGCCTGGCGACAGTCGTTGAAGGCGGTGCTGTGGAATCCGCGCGATGATGTTCGAGTCGACGATCTGCCCAAAACCTCCGAGGTCGCCACGCTCTACAGTCACCCCGCGCTGCCGGCGGTGGCCGACATGGTGGCTCGTTATCACATCCCGCACGAATACTTGTTTGCCGTGATTGACGGTGTCGAGATGGATCTGCATCCGCACGAAATCAAGACGTTCGCCGACTTGGAAAAGTACTGCTATCGCGTCGCCGGCGCTGTGGGACTGTGCTGCATTCACGTCTGGGGATTTCGCGATGAGCAAGCCAAGGTCGTGGCCGTCGACTGTGGTTTGGCGCTGCAGCTCACCAACATCCTGCGGGATCTTGGTGAGGACGCATCGCTGGGACGAATCTATCTGCCTCAAGAGGACCTACAGCGATTCGAGTACTCCGCGGATGACTTGCGAGCCCGCGTGTGCGACGAGCGATTCCAGTCGATGATGCGATTCCAGGTCGACCGGGCTCGTTCGTACTATGAACGAGCGGAGCAACTCTTCCAACATCTGGAACCTCACGGCAGACCCATCCTGCGCGCGATGCTGGATATCTATGGCGGCTTGCTCAAAGAGATCAAACGACGCGATTTTGACGTCTTCTCGCAACGAGTCTCGCTGGCGAAATGGAAAAAGCTATGGTTCGCCGGGCGCGCGGTCCTGCGGTCAAAGCTGACGTTGAAATCTTGAAGTGGGAAGAGAAGAGATTTTGAAACACAGAGGCACAGAGGAAACAGAGAGGTAGAAACCAAGGCGTTTAATTCGGAAAGTTCCTTTGGTTTTCCTCTGTTCCCTCTGTGCCTCAAAATCTCTTTGCCTTTCGATTGTTCTCTGTGAGAAAAACAAAAAGGGAGCAGTGGCTGGCACTGCTCCCCCCTATCATTTCGATTTCATATCCGTCCTCGTCGTCGAGGTCACTCGATCCCGACGGGGGTCGCAAATTGAGATGGATTCGTTACGAAGGTGTCGTGCGTTTCCTGGCTGCCGAACATATACAGTCGGCCTTTGAACCAAGCAGCGAAGTCCAGAGTTCCTTCGACAACATCCTTATCGCGAGTCAACGCGACCACGTCGGCTCCATAGGCGGCTGGAGCGTATCGTGCTGGCTCGTCGTCGAACTTCAGCTTGGCTTCCGCACTCGCAAAGTGAAACTTCTGGCCACGGAACGTGGAGTGGAAATCAGGCTTGGCGTCGATCAGTTCTCGTTGATCTCGCAGGGTGACAGGGCAGAATCCCTTTAGGCCCTTCATGCTGCCGCGCTCGTGAATCTTCTTCATCTTTTCACGAGTGGCCTGGTCTTCAATTCCGTCGAAGGAAGGCGCTTCCAAAGCAATCTTTTGTGGCTTCCCTGCATCAGCGGGTTTCTCTGCAGCGGGTGGTGTGAGAGTCGCAGGGGCAGCGTCTGGCGGGACGATTCCCATTTCCTTCAGTTCGGCCGCAAACGGATCTTCTTTGGACGCGTCCGCAGATTCAGGCGGCTGAACTTTCGGAGCGTTGGCCGAACCCGCATCCTCCTTCAGCGTGAGTCCCGTGAATGGATTCGACTCGAGTTTCTCATCCGCGGCCGCTTCGGACATTTCCGAAAACGGACTGGCGTCCGTTGCAGGGGCGGCGGGGATGGCTGCAAGAGGATTGACTGCGGGGGCAGCGGTGGGGATCCCGTTCAGTTGTGGCAATTCCGCCGCGCCCGCCAGTAATGGCATCTCGTTGGATCGCAGTGGCGGCAAAAATTCAGACTCTGGGGCCGGTGGCAGATCGTTCAGCGATCGCGGTTGCGCTTCAGGCGTGGTCTGAACTGTCACCATGAATGGCGAACGTGCCTGGCCGTCGAGCCGTGGCAAAGTCGCATCCACAGTTGCGGCTGGGGTGGCCCCAACCAGGAACTGATATTCAGGTCGCAGCGGTGCGGCTTGAACTTGCAGCTGGGTTTGCGGCTGGGTCAACATCATTGGTGGTACGGGTGCCACGTCTGGTCGGTAGTCTGTGGATGGCTTGGTCGGTTTCGGATCTTTGTTTCCCGCGACCAGCTTCTTAAAGAATGACGCGACCGGATACTTCTTCGCTTCGGGTTGAGCGGCGGCCTGTTGTGGCGGTTGTGCCGCAGGTGGCTGCTGTTGAGCCGGCAGGTACTGCTGACCAGACTGACGTGCTTGAGCTGGCTGGTATTGTTGCTGAGCAGGAGCAGGTTGGTACTGCTGTTGAGGCTGCTGATACTGTGCGGCGGGCTGCTGCGTTCGCAGCGCTGGTGCGGCGGGTGCCCCCGACGTGGCCGCGGCGCCATTCGGAGCAGTTCCGGTCGGATTGGTCGGGACGGGCCGGATGTCCGTGTTCAGTTCGGGCATCTCGCGCCCGTCTTTTTCGTAGAGCAGTTCGAGCTGCCGCATCACTTCCGACTTGTTGCCGGTCGTGGCCGCGGCGGGCGTCACGGTTTGAACGACGGGTTGAATGACAACAACGTCGCTGGGAGGGGCGGACAGCAATTCGGGCGGGACGGTCGGCGCCGGCTGCTTTGCTGCGGCTCCTGATGGTTTCTTCCAAACAGAGAATGGCCCTGCCTGAATCGTTTGTGGCCCGAAAACTCCCGCAGCCACAGCACCCATCAATAGTACTCGCAGGCGGCTATTGCCTCGCAAATTCATCGCGCATTCCTCCCCTGGGACCGGTCGCAACCGCGTCCTGTAGCACTCTTGATCGACGGCAGGGGCAGCGGCGAAATCCGCCGATTCCTCACCAGCAAGTTGTCACCTGCTGGGAAACTTGCCGTCGATACCAGACTCCGTTGGTTACGTATGTCATCGTCGCAACAATTGTTCGAGGTGTGACGGTTCTGACGCCTGTGTCGCGGATTCGGGTAGTAGCAAACGTTCGGGCGTAACGATCGGAATTTAGGACAGACTTTACTCAATCCTCGTACCTTAACATCAATGGACGCCGTTCTTCTCGCTGTCGGTTGTCAACCAGCGGCGCGGCGCCGATGCTGGACGTTTGTCATGTGTCACACTACGCTGACCGTGACGAAGATGTGGATTTTGCAGGCGCGAGATTGTCTGTCCCGCCTCAGACTCTGTGGCGACGTGGGTGGTTGATGTGGTACGGCTTTCATACCTGTCGGTTGGGAAAATCTAGACATGAATGATTCGAAGACGTTTACATCCTCAGCCAACGGTGGCGGTTCTCAGACGATCATCGTGCAGCCGTCCAGCATTTGGCGAAGTTGGGGTGCTCGACTGCTGCTGGGTGCGCTCGGCCTGTCAGTGCTGTTTAACATCGGGCTGTTTGGCGCTTACCACGAGTACTATGCCACCACCGATCCACCGCACGAGCGCTTCCACTCGGGAGACGAATTCGCCAGCGACAAGATCGCTGTGCTGTCGTGCGAGGGGACGATCATGCCGCCGTTTACCGAACGGCTGATCAAGCAGATCGATCACGTCATTAAGGATGACAAGGTCAAAGGTGTGCTACTGGTCGTCGACAGCCCTGGCGGGTTGGTGGCCGACAGTCACGAAATCTATCACCGATTGAAGAAGCTGGAAGAAAAAGGGAAGCCGATTTATGTCCAGATGAAGCGTATGGCCGCTTCCGGTGGATACTACATTGCGATGGGTGCTGGCGTGGATGGTCGCATTTATGCCGAGCCGACCACATGGACCGGATCGATCGGGGTCATCATCCCGCACTACGATGTCAGCCAACTCGCGGACAAATTTGGGATTCACTCGGAACCGCTGAAGACGGGTGAGTTCAAAGACGCCCTCAGCCCGTTTCGTCCATTGACTGAAGGCGAACACAAGCTGTGGGCCAATATCCTGGATCAGTCATTTCAGAAGTTCATCAAAGTCATCGATGAGAATCGAAAAGATCTAGATGCCGACGCCGTGAAGGTGCTCGCGACGGGACAGATCTACACCGCCGATGATGCCGTGGCGAATAAACTAGTCGACGAGATCGGCTATGAAGAAGATGCCCTGGCGGCATTGAAGACCAAGCTGGGGCTGACCAAGGCCCGCGTCGTCAGTTATCAGTCGCAGACGACTTTGGTCGAACAACTGCTGGGCAGCATGCAGGCCAAGCAACCAGTCGACCCCTGGCGAATTGTCGTGGAGGCCAGCGTGCCCCGCGCGATGTACCTGTGCTCGTGGATGCCTGCCCTGCCCAGGTGATTCGAGATTGCAGCGCTAGTGCGGGTCGCACTTCCGTGTCGCGTTGAAGCAGGTTAGACACAGTGGGTTTCGGCTCGCGGGACGCCACAGTTAGGATGCGCTCTAAGCTTTGCGTCGCTGAGGACGGCCTGAATTGGCCGTCCTTTTTTGTATCACCTAAAGTCTGAGCGACGATCAAATACTGTCGACGGCCACTTTAACGACGACCTTGACGACTTCTTTCGGCTTGGGAGGAGCTCCTGTTGCCAGCCCAGGCGCGTGGATGTCGTCGGGGTAGAAAATCATGAACGTTCCGGCGGGGGCATCGAAGGTATCCGTCCCCGGTTCGTAAAAGATGACGTCCTTCTTTTCGTCATAGGGAGTGGTGACCGCAGGGGCTTTGTCGAGCGAAATCAGCCCGAAGCGTTCGTGGCCGCCAGCGACGAACTGCACGTCGATGTATTTGCGATGTGATTCCCACACGGCCTTGTCCATCGTCTTGGTTTGATACCGATTGACGATGCTGACCATCTGCTTGCCGTCCAGTTCGTACTGGCCACTTTCAACGTGATTGAAATCGGTGCTGCCGATGTATTCGATCGCGCGATACAGAGGTTCGGGCAGATTGGCGTACTTGGCGTAGTTCTCAATGTTGTCGACGATCATTCAGGAATCCCTTCCGAGGTTCGGGCAAAGCGATGTTCCAACGCAAGCTATGGGGTCTGCGTCAGGCTGTCAATATTCTGCGGAATTCTCAGTGGTCTGACGAAACTTGGGCGGCTGAGGGCTAAGTGCTGAGGGCCAAGGGACAGAATGGGAAAGCCCGCCTGTCTTGTCCGACACAACCTCCGCTTGTCCGACACAACCTCCGCTTGTCCGACACAACCTCCGCTTGTCCGACACAACCTCCGCTTGTCCGACACAACCTCCGCTTGTCCGACACAACCTCCGCTTG
>JAQGHU010000065.1 GCA_028291515.1 Schlesneria sp. | reverse complement strand
ATTGCGGCCTTTCAGGCCTTTTCGGACACGAAGCAAGATGCACTTTCAGATCCGATGACTCTTGGGATACCGCCAAGTGCGATATCCCCGAGTCATATTCACATCTATAAATTCGTTACCTGCGTTGAGTGGCACACTACCTGAAATCCAAAACGAGCAAAATTGTGCAGGGTCATTTAGATTCCCGAGATAACATAGATTCGGCGTGAAGGCCGCTTTCTCCGTCATTCCCGCGCAGGCGGGAATCCAGCGAATCGTCCAAGCGGTGTCGATGCGAGAACCCCGGAAAATCACGCATCAAGTGTGTCGCGCTTCAACCAACTGAAAACCCCGATGAGCGAATCGCAATCTTAGAATCCTGGATTGCTCGGCGCAGCGCTGCCACCACCGCCGGTTGCAGGCGTTGCGGCCGGAATGGCGACCGGAACTGCGGCGGCTGGCTTTGTCGTGCCGCCGATCTGGCCACGTCGAGTGGCATAGCGAATTGGAAACGATGGCCAGATCGTGTTGGGGTACGGCTGAGACATGTCGCCCAGTAGTTCGTACTTGCCGTCAAATGCGTGCGCCACCAGTTCTTTCGTGTTTCGATCCTGGAATTCGATCCAGCCGAATGGTCTTTCGGTCACATACTGTGTGAACCCCAGCCATTGCCGATCCGGAGCCATGCCGAAAAAGTTCGCTCGTTCTGGCTTGAAGCCCGCGAACTCGCGCGGCAGCGGAGCTGTATGCATCGCCGTCAACAGCACCGCCATCGTCAGGTAGCCCGTCAGCGCGGCGAAGACCCAGCGACCGATCTGATCGGCCATGTTCGGCAACTGGATAAACACGGGTGACAACTGTTCCGTCCCCAATCGCAGCGCGAAGATGAACGCCGCGAACAATCCTACTAGCGCGATAATGTCCGAATAGTTTCGGAAGCCACCCAGCATGCCGTCCAGAAATCCCGCCACAGGCTCGAAGTAGTTCATTGCCAGCAGGCCCGACAGCAGCACGCACAGAAACGTGTGCGCGGAACCCCACAGCCCTTCACTGGCCACACACCAGATCACGACGCCGACGACGGCCAGGCACGCAATGTCGATCATTTAAAACTCGGCTTATTTGATGTTCGATAAGAACAAATGAACGAGAACTTGTAAGGCCACTACTTGACGACGCGCAGCATTTCGTCGACCGAGGTAATCCCCTTGACGACCAGCCGCAGTCCTTCTTCTTTCATATACAGCATGCCGTTCTTACGAGCTTCGGCTTTGATCGCAGTCAAATTCGGATTGTCTCGAATCAGGTCTCGCAGCCGATCGGTGATGACCAGCAGTTCGTACACGCCGATTCGACCGACATAGCCCAGGTCATTACACGTCGGGCATGTCGCTTCGCGATTCGCCGGGGGACGATAGAACTTGTCGACCTTCTCGGCCGGCAGTCCAATCTTCTGCAGCATGTCGGCCGTGGGCCGGTACGCTTCCTTACACTCCGTACAAAGCTTGCGGACCAGGCGCTGACCAAGGATCGACGAGATCGAACTCGATAGCAGGAACGGTTCCACTTCCAGATCGATCAGGCGGAACATCGCGGCAATAGTGTCGTTGGCATGCAATGTCGAGAACACCATGTGACCGGTATTCGCCGCCTGACACGCGATCTTGGCGGTTTCGCCGTCACGAATTTCACCGACCATCACGATGTCGGGGTCCTGACGCAGCACGCTGCGCAGTGATCCAGCGAAGGTCTGACCCGCCTTGCTGTTGATCTCGATCTGCGTCACGTTCGCCATCTTGTATTCGACGGGATCTTCGATCGTGATGATATTGTTCTCGTAGGCGTCAATCTCTTGCAATGCGGCATACAGAGTCGTGGACTTACCCGCACCAGTCGGACCGCAAGTGATCAGCATGCCGTGTGGCTGATGAATGACTTCCTGCAGTTGCTCGACCATCTGCTTGCGCATCCCGAGGTCAGCCAGCGTCTTCGCGCTGGAACCCTTATCAAGGATACGAATCACCATCTTCTCGCCGCCTTGAAGGCCTTGAGTCGCTACGCGGAAGTCGATCTGTCGCCCTTCCATTTCGGCACGGAAGCTGCCGTCCTGCGGCTTACGGCGCTCAGTGATGTCCATTGATGACAACACTTTGAAGATGTTCACCAGCGAATCGCCGGTCGGACGGTCGAATGCTTCGGCCGGATACATCACACCGTCGATACGCAGTCGGACCGAGGTCTCGTCTTCTTTGGGCTCCATGTGGATGTCGGTCGTACGACGCAGGATGGCATCGTAGATCAACTCTTTCGCGGCGAGGTAACCGCGTGAGCTTTCCACTTGTCGTGAGCGATCGACTTCACCGGACTTGCCACCGGACTTTCCAATCAACCGAATTGGCGGGCCGGAGACTGCTTCGCGAGTCTCGCGTGACCCCACTTTCAAGCCCAGCTTTGACATCGCTCGCAATGTGACCGAACGAATATGGCGTGGCGTCAGCACTTTCGCAGAATCAGGGACGCGTTTGTTACGTTCGGCAACGTACAGCCCCATCGGCAAGGCATAGCCCGTCGTCATCGCGATAAACGAGAGTGCAAAACTGGGCGCGCAAAGCGCCGCGACAAAACCGACCGTTCCTGCCAGTAGAACGATCGTGTTCCACATGTCGGGGCGAACCTTCAGATTGCCTGCGTCGTTATCAATCCATCCGGCTGTCCAAGTCCACAGGACGAACAGTGCCAGCAGATACAGGAACTTGCCCGTGTGCAGATAGTATCCGGCCCACTCGCGCCGCGTCGGATAGCTGCCGCGATGGAAAGCCGTCGGATAAGGGGGATACGCATTCGGATCGCGCAGAGCGGAACCCGATGTGGCAGCAGGAGCCGTGGGTGACGCAACAGGCGGTTGAGCGACGACATCTGATTGGCCAAAAGCCAACCAGATCACCAAGCCGGCCAACAGGCACGTGAACGAGAATCGATACGACACAGATGGGCCCTTGGCTCGAACGCGCGGCTTAAGCAATCGAAAGACACTGGGTGCGCTGCTAGAGACGCACGAGATACCATTTTTTCTTCCGGATAAGTCTAACCTAAGACCGGAAGTCGCCACAAACGTTTAGTACCTAGTAAATTGCTAGAATTCGATCTCGATCACCTGCTTTTCGCGAAGCAGTTTGGATTCGATTCGAATCGTATCGCGCACCAGCCGGTCTGCGCCGGGGACGCGAATTCGCACTTGGACGCTGCCATCATGAACTGGAAATGACTCGGTTCGACTGAAGCGGATCGCCTGTTTGTAGCCATCCGTCCCGATCACCATCCCCGAAAGGTCGCTGCCGCGGTACGTTTCCACATTGCGAGGCAGCCGAAACTGGATCACGATTTGATACGAAACGCCCGGTTCCGGATCCTTTGGATCGGTCCAGACTGAGTAGCTTCCCTTGGTGACGGCATATTTGGGAATGCCGATGGGTCCCATGATCACCCCGTTGCCATCGCCATCAGCTCCGCCACCAGTTCCATTCCCTGTTCCACCGGAAACTCCGCGCACTGTGGAGTTTGGATCGAAGTCGGTAGTTGGCATCGCTGCTAAGAGCGATGACGCATCGGGGAACTCAATTGCCGTTCCTTCGGGTGGAGGTTCACCAAGGGGCAAGGTCGTATCGATATCGAGCCCGCCCGGTGCAGATTCTCCGTCCTCTCCCACCACGCCGAACACATCCAAGTTGGGACGCATCACGGCACCGCTAATGACCAGCATCCCCAAGATGATGAGCACCACCGAATGCACGGTGAGCGAAACCAGAATTCCCTTCATCAAAGCGCTGTAATAAAAACGCAACCACATACCGCGAATAGAATTATCTTGTTTCGCCTTGTCGTTGACACCCAGTGCTTTCACCACGGGAACGATCTTGGGTTTTTGTGCCTTCTTCTTAATGATCGTGGTCACCGGGGCGAACGCAGGCAGGCCGATTTCGGTATCGGTGGCGACAAAAGATTCGGGCTCAAGAACCGAGTTCTCCGAGTCAGGGACCGCCTCAAACTCAACGTCCGGCTCGGGTTCCGTTGACTCAACTTCGCCCGTAGCTGCTCGCGAGCGGCGGGCGGCCATCCACGTAGGCACAGCTTCCGCTAATCCGGTGTCGTGGTCGACATGACTTTCCGGAGAATGACTTGTGCTGCGCGGCACCTCTGCCATGTTCGTTGCCTGTTGGCGACCCTCAAAGTCGAAAGGAGGCTGGCCCGCCTTACCTGACCCGTACACTCAGCCAAGCGTTCAGTCCACTACCTATTATACGTCGACCGCACTCGACTCCCTACGAGAGAATTTGCGAAAATCGTGCCCGCAGGAAGAGATCTCAAAATCGACACCTTCACAAACACCGGCCGAAAGCATTCGGACCGGTGTCGCGGGAACGCAGTCACTCTTCAAATTCGGCATTGGCGAGGGATTCGTCTTCAAATCCCATGTCATCAGTAAACTCCTCGGGATTCATCCCCTCTTCAACTGCCTTTGCCTTCGCTTCTTCACGCTCAGCCTTGCCCGGATCCGTATCTTTGGATCGGAAGTACAGCTTGATCGGAACTTCCTTGAATGGAAGCTGCTCGCGCAGCACACCCAGCAGATAGCGCTTGTAGTCTTCGTCGAACAACTCGGCGGCATTGCACTTGATCACGATCGTCGGTGGTTCAGTCGCGACTTGCGTGGCGAACAGAATTCGCGGCGTGCGGTTCATTCGAGACGGGGGCGGCCAGTTCTTGATCGCCGCCCGGACGACGCGATTCAACTCGCCGGTCGGAACGCGAGTTCTCGCCTGCTTATAAATCGATTGAGCCAGATTGATCAGCTTCTTCACATTGCGGCCGGTCTTGGCCGTGATCACCGCGATCGGTACGTGCCGCATGTGAGCAAAGCTTTTGAACAGGTAGTTAGCCCACTTCTCAATCTCGGCATCGCCCGCCAAATCCCATTTATTCACGACAAAAATGCACGGTTTGCATTCTTCGTGAATCTCGCCAACCAACTGCTTGTCGACGCGTGAAATCGTCTCCAGACAGTCAAAAAACATCAGCGACACATTCGCACGGCGAATGCTCCGTTTGGCTCGAACCAGGCCGTACCACTCGACGGTGTTTGCCAGACTCTTTCGTTTGCGAACCCCGGGGGTGTCGATCGCGACGAACGATTTACTGTCCATTTGAAAACGAACGTCGATACTGTCGCGAGTCGTCCCGGGGATCTCGCTGACAATCACGCGATCGGTTTCCGCCAATTGATTGATAAATGTGCTCTTGCCGACATTTCGTCGACCGACGATCGCCAGCTTCAGTTCGGGATCTTCGTCCAGATCCTCGCCCTGCTCTGCCTCGGTCTCGTCCGGATCGGGAAGGCAATTCAGCGTGACTTTCAGCAGTTCTTCCTGGTTGCGGTTCCCTTTCACGCTGACCATCACCATCGGGCAATCGGCCAGTTTGAAGAACTCGGCCGCTTCACGATCGAGCTTGGGGGAATCGCATTTGTTGACGACGATGATCTTCGGCTTGTCGATTTTGCGCAGGCGGCGAGACACCTCTTCATCCAGCGCTGTAATTCCGCCCGAACCATCGACCACGAACAGAATCAGGTCCGCTTCTTCAATACCGATACGAATCTGAGTATCGATTTCCTCGGACAGGTCGCCCACATCGACGATTCCGATCCCGCCGGTGTCGACCAGTTCGAAATACCGCTCGCTGACATGCATCAGATAGGAAACGCGATCTCGAGTCACTCCCGCCATCGGATCGACAACCGACACGCGCTTGTGCGCCAACCAATTCATGATCGAGCTTTTGCCCACATTGGGCCGGCCAACGATGGCCACTTTCGGAACAGACATGACTGCGACTTTTCTAGGACAGGTCTCCAGCCCCGTCTCAAAGTCCCTGATTTCAGATGATTTCGTCCGACCTGGAGGTTCCCGGACGAATCAACAATTGCCTCGACGATCGAGGTTCTTTCGGATCACGCCGCTTCGCGCGGCTTTGCAACGTCTATTGAAGAAGTGATTGAAACACAGAGGCACAGAGGAAACAGAGTAGAAAACCAGTGATTTTCGTCTCTTTCCTGCTTCTACTCTCCTCTGTTATCTCTGTGCCTCTGGTTTCAACCTCTTTCGAGTTTTCGGCCCTTCGCGACAGGCGTCCTGCGGCGCAGAGGCGATACATGGCCGTTATCATAGCGATAAATCGAAGACTCTTCAGTCAGGAGCAGCAGATTGTTTTCCAGAGAACTGGAAATTTGGGGCCCGAAGTCGTCGCAACCGACCCCGACGCGTGCCGCAGCCGAGGCCTATTGCCGGACCTTGGCGACATCACATTACGAGAACTTTCCGCTCGTTTCGTGGTTGCTGCCCAAGGACTTACATCAGCACTTCTACAATGTTTATGCCTATTGCCGCTGGGCCGATGATCTGGGCGACGAAGTCGGCGACACCGCCAAATCGCTCGAATTGCTGACGTGGTGGCGAGGGGAATTGAATGCCTGCTATGCCCATCAGGCCCGGCATCCGGTGTTCGTGGCTCTCGGCGACACCATTCAACAGTTTTCGATCCCCCAGCAACCGTTCGAGGACCTGATCTCGGCGTTTGAACAGGATCAATCGATCCGCGAGTACGACACGTTCGATCGTCTGCGAGACTACTGCCGCCGCAGCGCCGACCCCGTCGGCCGACTGGTGCTGTACCTCTGCCGCCAGTTCAACGAGCAGAACGTCGTCTGGTCCGACTCAATCTGCACCGGCCTGCAATTGGCAAACTTCTGGCAAGATGTCTCCCGCGACTTTGACATCGGCCGGATTTATCTCCCGCGAGAAGATTACGAGCGATTTGGTTACGGACGAACCGACTTCGACAGCCGCACCATCAATCAGCCGTTCCTGGACCTGATGAAGTTCGAAGTCGATCGCGCCCGTCAGTTCCTGATCGACGGCTTGCCGCTGATCGAACAGCTTCCCGGCCAGTTGCAGATCGACATCGACCTGTTCGCGCGAGGAGGCCTCAAGATCCTCCAACGGATCGAGCACATCGGCTATCGCGTCTGGGAAACACGCCCCAAGGTCACGAAGTGGGATGCGATGGGACTCCTCGGCGGCGCATTGTGGCGACATTGTTGGCGGCGTTCGACTTCCAGGTCGGCAGCAACCGCTCGCAAAATCCATCTACCGCAGCAATGAACCTTGACAGCATTCGCATGCATCAGAAGAATCACGCAGCCAACTGTCGATGACATGAACTTGCTGCCGAAGACGCTCACGCCAACTGAGTCGTCTATGATGGTCCCCGATCTCACGTGATCAAGTCGGGGAGTTGTTTCTCACGAATCACAAGGCCCCCGTCGTGTGACGGCCTGGCTGTGTTAATCCAATGCGATGATTTTTTGATCTAACGAGGAGACTGAACGATGAGCGGACCAATCGTGCGAACCGGAACAACCCCCGAGTACTGGAAGAACTACGACAGCATCTTCAGCAAGAAGAAAGCCGCCCCCAAGAAAGTAGCCGCACCTGCCGCCGCCGCTGCCAAGCCAGCCAAGAAGGTCGCGAAAAAAGCCGCCAAGAAAGCCACCAAAAAGGCTTGAACAGATCGCGATCAACAGCATCTGCATCAAACCCCTGCCCAACAGCAGGGGTTTTTTGTTGCCGGGGCGTGAACGAAACCTTTCTCAATCATCCATTCTGAGCGGGGCGGCGTCAGCCTCTTGGCTCTTGGGGCATGAGCCCCTCCTCGACGTGGGTCTTCTCAACTCGGCCGCGCTCCTCATGACCTTGCAGTTTGTCCCAGCCGACATCGACACTTCCGTCATCATGGAGTTCCACACACAACTGATGACCTCCTCGGCCGTGGGACCGTAACTGATGTCTCTCCATGGTTCGGCCTGATGGTCGGACAATGTGAACAGTCACTTCCATATCGCCGTGCGTCCACTGGTGAGGAAAATCGAGAATGGTAATGCGTCCCTTGGGGCCGCCGGCAGAGAGGGTAGTAGACCTCCACTTCCACGACGTAAACTGGATTTCTAGAGACTCGATGCATTGACTGGAGTGACCCCATTCGACCAGCAGAATTCGGTTCGAGATCGGAGGCCGCAGCACGTAGGTGCCTACTGCAATGATTGCCACAAAGATCAATGCCACTGCCAGACAGCTTCGCCACTTTGTTTCCGTTGCTCGTGTCGACATGAGTGAGGTCTCTGTAAAGTCTTAGTCCTACGGCAGCACCTTTCCGCTGTGTGAATCATCACTTCGGCCGTCTTCCTCGTCGATCTGTTCAACCAATTCGTACAACTCGTCGCGGTCCACAATCCCTTTGGAGACCAGCAGCCGGAAGATCACGGCAATATACAGCTTCAGCTTTCCAATCTCTTCTTGCAGGTCTTTCGTGTCCGATGCCGAACGAGACCTCCCTCGCAGTTGTTTCTTGAGTTCGTCGAGTTCTTCACGCTGAGATTCAATGTCGCTTCGCTGGCTGAATTCTGAATCGAGAAGATACTTCCAGAACATGGCGGCACCCTTGGAGAAAGATCGAATTCGTTGCATCGTAATGCAGAATATCAAATCCGTGTTCGGCACTCAGGCGAGATGGTAGGCAAATGTGTGGCACGTCCCCACATGTTTCCGCACCATTCCAACTTCCCCTCCTCACCGCTAAACTTTGCGGGTGCGATCGTGCGAGCCTTCCATTTCACCAGGCCTGCGGATTCTGATGTCCGATACTTCTCCGTCGATCATTTTGCGAGACTGCCTGGCTCAGGCTCGGGCCGGCGATCTGGCGGCGCGGGATCGATTGTTTGCCGCCTGTCGCAGCTACCTGGGGTTGCTCGCCCGCGCCAATGTCGATGGCTGGATGAAGGCCAAGGTCGATGCGTCGGACCTCGTGCAGCAGACCATGCTCGACGCGCATCGCGACTTCGATCGCTTTCAAGGCCGCACCGATCAAGAGTGGCTGGCGTGGCTGCGTCAGATCTTAAAGAACAACGCGTGTGACGTCGCGCGGCGATATGGAGCCAACGGCAAACGAGCCGTCCGGCGCGAGGTTGCCATTGTCGGCACCGACGATTCGCGAGCCCCTGGCATCGATCCGCAATCCCCTGCCGACAGCCCCAGCCAGATCGCCGTTCAGCACGAAAACGAACTGTTACTGGCCGAGGCGATGGATCGGCTTCCTCCCGACTATCGTGAAGTGATCATCCTGCGCAACATTCAGCGATTGCCGTTTGATGTGGTCGCCGAGCAACTCGGCCGAACCGGGCCTGCCACACAGATGCTGTGGTGGCGAGCGATCCAGAAATTGAAGTCGCTGCTGCATGTTTCCGATGTCAGCAGGTTATGAATGGAGTCGCCTTCGTGACGGGATCGCCAGTGCCGGACGACATCGACGCCGATCAGATCGGCGATGCGGAACTGATGGACGAACTCGTCCACGCCGTTCAAGCCAATGACATCGTGAAACAGGACGCTCTTCTGCGGCAGCATCCGCATCTGCGCGAGTGGGTCGACTGCCTCAAGTCGCTCGACAGTTTCGCCCCGGTATCCGAAGTGGTGGCCCCCGAATTCGCCCCCACCATGCTGGCCGGAGCCGCTGCGCCCTCGGGTTCCGGCTCATCCATCACCGGTCAATTCGGCAAGTACGACCTGCTCGGCGAAATCGGACGCGGCGGCATGGGCGTTGTCTATAAGGCTCGCCAACGAGACCTCAATCGTATCGTCGCCCTCAAGATGATCCTGGCCAGCGAATGGGCGTCGGCCGAAGAGATCGCGCGGTTCCAGGTCGAAGCCCGAGCCGCCGCGCGGTTGCGGCATCGCAATATCGTTGGCATCTATGAAGTCGGCGAAGAAGCGGGCCGCCACTTTTTTGCGATGGATTTCATCGAAGGCCAAAGCCTATCGGCCGTGATCGCTCGCAAACCAATGCCCCCCGAGCAAGCCGCCCGCTGGATGGTTCTGATCGCGCATGCGGTCGACCACCTGCACACTCAAGGGTTGATTCATCGTGACCTGAAGCCCTCTAACATCTTGATCGATGCCGAAGGCGAACCGATGGTCACCGACTTCGGTTTGGCCAAAGCCTTTGATACCGACGGAGGCGGCACGCGAACCGGCGCGATCCTCGGCACGCCCAGCTACATGTCCCCCGAACAAGCCTCGGGCCGCAATGCACTGGTCGGAGTTCGCAGCGACGTCTACAGCCTGGGAGCGATGCTGTACGAAATGCTGTCGGGCCGGCCTCCGTTCAAAGAAGACAATCCACTCGACACACTGGTCCAGGTCCTCGAAGGCGAGCCAACGCTCTTACGCCGATTGGTCGCGAACATACCCCCTGCTCTAGAGCTGATCTGCTTCAAGTGCCTCGAAAAAGACCCCGAACGCCGCTACGCCACCGCCGCAGACCTCGCCGCCGATCTGACCAGGTATCTACAAGGCGAAAGCGTCGAAGCCCAGTCAGGCGGAGTCTTTCACAAAGTCCAGCGCTGGGTCCGCCGCCAACCGGGCCTCGCCAGCCGCCTCGCCATGCTCGTCCCCGGCGTGGTGATCATCCAGACCTACTTCATGACCAACGGCACGACGCTGGCTTATCACGTGCAGGTGATGTCCCTGCTCAGCCTCTGGATCGTGATGTCGATCATCCTGCAGCTCCTTCTCAATCACGAATCACTCGCAAACGTGGCCCGAGTCGGCACGATGCTCACCGACGCCAGCATCCTGACTGCCCTGTTCACGCACGCCTACGACGACAGCGGCACCCTGGTGATCGTCTACGCGCTCTTAATCGTCGTCTCCGGCCTCTGGTTCCAGGAAAAGCTCGTCTGGTGGTCCACCGGCATCTCCGAAGTCGCCTTCGCCCTGCTCCTCCTCGACCGCCCCAACCTCACCAAACCCTGGCACTACCCCGCCCTGGTCATGATCACGCTAATAGCAGTCGGAGCCGCCACCAGCTTCCAAGTTCACCGCGTCCGAGCGCTAAGCCGCTTCTACGAACGAAGGCCGCTGTAGGCCCTCTTTGGTAGGGTGCGTGCAGTCTTCGGAACGCACCATCATCTGGTGGTACCCTACCAACGATTCGCCTATTTCTTCTTCCGAACTTCGAACTTCAGAGATTTCGCTCCACTGGGTTCGATCTTTTCGCTCAGCTTGCTCTGTTCGTTGAACTCGGGCGCAATGTAGTTTTCTTTGATAGGATTCCCGAATGGCTTACCGTCCATCATGACCGGTTCACCTTTACGCCAGGCGCGGATCTCGATTCGAGCTTGGCCGACGGGACCTTTGCCCTCAAATTTTCCAGCTTTGATCGGCAATGTAATCGGCCCTTCTCCTGCCACTGCGAACGAAATCTCACCATCGTCTTCATTCATGGGCGCGCCATCAAGAAGAACAGTGCCAGCGACAATCGACGTTGGAGCGATCTTAGGGCCCGCAGATTGTGAACATCCCGGCAGAGCAACCAGGATCGCCAAAACACCTGCCACGACCAAGTTTCTCATCTTTTTCTGACTCTCAGTTCAATTGTTTCTGAATGCGAACACTGGGCCGAAATTGACCCAATAAAAAGGCCATCACAGGATCGAATGTGATATTCGGTCCTGTGATGGATAATCATTTCGCCAGGCAATTCAGGGGAATCGCATAGCACTCGACTGCCTCGCAAAGGCAATGCTTATCGACCGAGATTACAACTCTAGAAGTCACCAATAGTATCGTTGTCGCTGGCAACCGCCAGACGAAGAAGTGTGTTGATGCTCATGTTCTGGGAGAGAAATCGGACAGACCCGTCCGCCAGCAACGCATGAGCTCCACCAACATGCTGGGAACTCATTGGGATGTTGCTCCCCGCGTTTTCCCCTGTTCCGGCCGTCCCGCTATTGGACATTCCTCGCTGATTGATGTTGTATCGAATCGTCGAGCAATTGAAGATCCGATCGCCATAGGCCAATCCGACGTTCGCATTCCCGGTTCCCATTGTCCAACCGTGCGGACCTTGACTAGTAATAGCTCCAAAGGCCCCGGTCACCTTGATCCCATTCGCATCACGCAAGTGATCACTTTCCTCGTGAACAAGGAAGGTATTGCTGGTTCCGTCGGTGCAATCCTTCATGTTGGCAGAGCTATTCGCATAGAGCAGGCCGCTGGCTAACGTGACCCCGTCCCCGCCAGAATCGCAGCATCCGTTGGTCGCCACGGAAGTAAACGGCACCTTGTTCGTGGGAGATCCCGACGTACCGTCATAAGCGCCCGATGTGCCGCTGTAGCTCGTGAACATCTCGATGGCGCCACCATTGTTGGACGAAGTGTACTTATCTGGCGTTGTGGATGACGGGCAGCGGTACGAAGGGATTGTGATGCCATTGATGAGCGGCATGTTGTTGGAACTGACGTACCCGCTATTGTTGCCGTCGAACAACCACTTCGTATAAATCGGTGCCTGATCAACGTAGGGCAGGATGTAGACCTTCCAGGACGAACCCCAGCCTCCCCCACCTGTCGTGGTGCCAAATGGAATTTTGTCATTCGCAGCACCGGGCGGGAACCGGAGGTACGTGTCGTGGAAATTGTGGAGTGCTAGAGCCTGTTATGCACTTTGGATTCCGATTTTGGCGATGAGCAGTGCGATGTAAGCGAGCCAGTGCCAATTGACCAGTGTCTCAGCCAGTCGTTCATAGTCACGTGCGAGTCTGCGGAACCGTCC